>NZ_JBEAAJ010000008.1:0-616840 GCF_040446465.1 Streptomyces sp. RG80
GTGTTTCGGTGGTCATAGCGTGAGGGAAACGCCCGGTTACATTCCGAACCCGGAAGCTAAGCCTTACAGCGCCGATGGTACTGCAGGGGGGACCCTGTGGGAGAGTAGGACACCGCCGAACAAATTTTATAGAAACCCCCGTACCGGGTATCCGGTACGGGGGTTTTTCTATTTCACCAGCTTCTATTTCACCAGCTTTGTTTCGTACGCCAGGATCACCGCCTGGATGCGGTCCCTGGAGCCCGTTTTCGCGAGAACGCGGCCCACATGGGTCTTCACCGTTGATTCGGCCAGGTGCAGACGGGCGGCTATCTCCGTGTTCGTCCAGCCCTTGCCGATGACCGTCAGGATCTCGCGCTCCCGGTCGGTGAGGGCCGCGAGGCGTGGGTCCTCCGGAGCGACGTCCGGTGTCGCCGCCGGGAGGTGGTGGACGTAGGCGTCCAGGAGACGGCGGGTGAGGCTCGGGGCTACCACCGCGTCGCCTGTCGCCACCGCGCGTATGCCGGACAGGAGGTCCTCCGGCTGGGCGTCCTTGACCAGGAAGCCGGAGGCGCCGGCTCTCAGGCCCGCGTATGCGTACTCGTCGAGGTCGAAGGTCGTGAGGATCAGGATGTGGGTGCGGGCGCCGGCCGTGACGATGCGGCGGGTGGCCTCGATGCCGTCCAGGCCGGGCATGCGGACGTCCATCAGGACGACGTCGGGGTGGAGCTCGGCGGTCAGGCGGATCGCCTCGGTGCCGTTGGTGGCCTCGCCGAGGACCGTCATGTCGTCCTGGCTCTCCAGCAGCATGCGGAAGCCGAAGCGCTGGAGGGGCTGGTCGTCGGCTATGAGGACTGTCGTCACTGTGCGGTTTCCTCCGGTAGGTACAGGCGGACCCGCCAGCCCTGCTCGGGGTGCGGGCGTGGGCCGGCCTCAAGTGTGCCGCCGTACAAGGCGGTTCGCTCGCGCATTCCGGGCAGGCCTCGGCCGTCGGTGCCGTTCGGTTCGCCGCCGTGGCCGGTGTCGGTCACCGTGACCGTGACGGTGCCGCCGTCGTCGTAGGACATGTCGATCTGTGTGGTGGCTTTGGGGCCGGCGTGTTTGAGGGTGTTGGTGAGGGCTTCCTGGATGACTCGGTAGACGGTGAGTTGGCGGCCGGGAGTGAGGGTGGGGGTGCCCTTTGTGGTCGTGGTGACCGGGAGGCCTGCCTTGCGGACGCCGTCGATGAGGTGGTCCAGGTCGGTGAGGGCGGGTTGAGGGGTGAGGTCGGGGGTGGGGCGGTTCTCGTCGCGTAGGACGTCCAGGAGGCGGCGTAGTTCCGTGAGGGCCTGGCGGCTGGTGGTGGAGATGGCTGTCAGGGCCTGGGCGGCTCGGTCGGGGGACTTGGTGGCGGCGTAGCGGCCGCCGTCGGCCAGGCCGGTGATGACGGAGAGGTTGTGGCCGATGATGTCGTGCATCTCGCGGGCTATGCGGGCGCGTTCGGCGGCGGCCGAGAGTTGGGCCTGTTGGTCGCGTTCGACCTCCAGGCGTCTCGCGCGGTCCTCCAGGGCCTTGGTGTAGTCGCGGCGGGTACGGACGGTGATGCCTATGGCGGCGGCCAGGGCGATCGACAGGAGGACCGGGACCACCTCCTGGTCCCAACTGCCCCTCGGGTGGCGGGCTGCCGTGACGAACTCGGGTGTGATGACCAGGATCGTCGTCCACCACAGGGCGCGCTGGGGGAGGCGTAGGGCTATGTGGTAGACGACGAGCAGTTGGAGCAGGCTTGCCTGGAGGACCGCGCCCGTCCACGCGTTGGCGAAGGCCAGGGGGGCCATCGCGAACAGGACGGCCCTCGGGTGGGTGCGGCGCCAGAGGAGGGGGAGGGAGAGGCCGAGGCTCAGGGTGAGGAGCAGTTCGGCGGGGACGTCCTTGTCGAGGGCCACGTTCTTCCAGCCGCCGCCGACGTAGTCGATGAGGGCCGCTGTCACCCAGAAGCCGGTGAGGGCGAGGTCCCAGGCGAGGGGGTGGCGGCGGTCGAAGGCGCGCACGGCGTTCGTGACGCGCTGTACCCACTGGGTGAGGGGTTCGGCCGCTGGGGTCTCTCGCTCGTCCGGCATGGGGTCCATGGTGCGATGGTCCCGGACGGGGTGGGTACGGGGCGTCCGGCCTCGGGGCTTAATGAGGTGAGGGGCGTAGTACCCGGGTACTACCGTGATCGGTATGAGTGACTCCACCCCAGACTCGTACGTCGTCCGGCCCATACGTGCCGACGAGTGGCCCGCCGTGAAGGAGCTGCGGCTCGTCGCGTTGCAGGATCCCGCGGCGCCGGTTGCCTTCCTGGACACGTACGAGAAGGCCCTGACGCATCCGGACTCCTTCTGGCAGGAGCGGGCCGCCGGGGCGTCGAAGGTGGATGGCGGGGCGTTGCAGTTCGTCGCCGAGACGGCGGACGGGACGTGGGTCGGGTCCGTGGCCGTGCTGATCGAGGAGGCCGGGACGGATGACTGGGCCGGGTTTCCCATCGAGCGGAACCAGGGGCATGTGGTCGGGGTGTTCGTGCGGCCCGAGTGGCGTGGTGGCACGGTGACCAGGGCGCTCTTCGAGGCCGCCGTCGAGTGGGCCTGGGGGCGTGGGGTCGAGGCCGTGCGGCTCATCGTGCATGAGGACAATCCGCGGGCCCAGGCGTTCTATCGCAAGGCCGGGTTCGTGCCGACCGGGAAGACCGTGCCGTTGCCCGGCAAGGAGAGCGAGATCGAGTTGGAGTTCGTCCTCGAGAAGGCCTGAGCGGCGACGGGTGGTGTCACACCGGGAGTTCGTCGTGCGGCCAGCGGGCTCTTGCCTGTTCCCGGGACCGGAGCAGGGCCAGGGTCGGCAGGCCCCGGTCCGCCCCGGTGGCCAGCAGCTCCGGGAGCTGGGGAAGCGGAGCCACGGCGGCGACGTCGTCCAGGACGAGCGTCAGTGGTGGGTCGAGGCGACCGGAGGATGACCGTTCGGCCATGCGCCGGCCACGCTCGACCACGCTGGAGACGAGCGCTGTCAGAAGCGGCATAGCGCCCGGGTTGGTCCGGGGGTCCTCGATGGATTCCCCCACCACATAAAGCGTGCCCCCTTCGTCGACGAAGGAATCCAAGGCAAGGGCATCAGTTCGGTTTGGAGTGCACGCCTCGCGGATGTTGACCGTGAAGAGGGCGGCGAGTGCGCGGCCGGTCAGCTCCTGGGCGATGTCCCGGCGTTCGGGGTGGGCGGTGAGGGCTGCTTCGAGCTCGCCCGCCGAGCCGGGGGCGGCCTTGGGGTTGGTGCGGAGGATGCGGACCGCGTCCTGGATCTGGGTGCCCTGGGACCAGCGGTGGACGTGGCGGATGGTGCGGCCGTCGATGGCGGCGGCGTGCAGGGAGCTCCGCAGGAGCGTTTCGGCTACGTCGGCCACGGCCTGGTCGATCTTCGCGGTGGGGCGGACCGGGGCGAGGAGGGCCCCCGCTCTCGCGGCCGCCGTCTGTCTGTCCTCGCAGCCCGTCGTGGGGGACCAGTGGAGGCGGGCCGGGGTGTCGCAGAGGTGTGTGGGGTCGTAGAGGTGGACCGGGCCCAGTTTGGTGCGGGCGTCCTTGGTGTCGGACCAGACGGCGGGGTTCGAGGTGACGACGAGGACGGGGCCCTCGGCGTCGCGGACGGCTTGGGCGGCGGTGGTGTGGCGGGTCTCCCTCGGGGCGACCAGGAGACCTTCGGCCCGTGTCATGGCCGGTGGGGCCGGTTCGGCCGGTTCGACCACCGACTCGACCCTGGGCGTGGGCACCTCGTGGTGCGTGGCCGTCTCGACGACGGGCGGCGTCGGAGCCACCGGTCGCTCCACGGCCGGCGTGGCCTCAGCGGCCTGCGCGCTCTCCACGGGCTTCACGACCGGCGGTGCCGTCTTCTGCGCCCTCCGTGCCGCGCGACCCGCCTTCCAGCGGGCCAGCGTCCCGAGGACGAACACCGCGAGGACGACGAGCACCATCAGCTGCCCGATGACCAGCCCCCAGAACAGCCCGTACCCGGAGAGCGCGTCCGCCGGGGTGTCCGGCCAGGCGCCCGGGAGGTCGCGCGGCTCGCCGATGAGGCTGCGCATCGCCTGGGGTGTGCGGGTGAAGGTGACGCCCTCGGGCCAGCCGCCGTGGGCGAGCAGGCCCGCCAGGCCGGTGGCGGACCAGACCAGCAGGGTCATGCCGATGAGGAAGGCGAGTATGCCGACCAGCAGCCCGTCGGGGATGCCCCCTTGACCCTCCTGCCGGCGGTCGTCCGGTCTCACCATTGCCCGACCTCCTCGCCCGCTCGCCTACGCCACCGTCGACTCGGAGTCGCCCATGTGCTGCTCCATGTGCTGTTCCATGAAGGCCGCCGCCCGCTCCTCCGCCTCCAACTCGGCGGCGCGCAGCGCGTCGTCCGTGAGGTCGCTGGAGGACTCGGTCATGGCGCGGTCGGTGAACACCAGTGGGCGTTCCGTCTCGGTGATCAGGTGTTTGACCACCTGGACGTTGCCGTTGACGTCCCACACCGCGATGCCCGGTGTCAGCGAGGGGATGATCTCCACCGCCCAGCGGGGCAGCCCGAGCACCCGGCCCGTGGACCTCGCCTCGTCGGCTTTCTGGGCGTAGATCGTCCTGGTGGACGCCATCTTCAGGATCGCCGCCGCCTCCTTGGCCGCGGCTCCGTCGACGACGTCGGACAGGTGGTGGACGACGGCGACGAAGGACAGGCCGAGGCGTCGGCCGAACTTCAGCAGCCGCTGGAACAGCTGGGCCACGAAGGGGCTGTTGATGATGTGCCAGGCCTCCTCGACCAGGAAGATGCGCTTCTTCCGGTCGGGGCGGATCCAGGTGTGCTCCAGCCACACGCCGACGATCGCCATGAGGATGGGCATGGCGATGGAGTTGCGGTCGATGTGCGACAGGTCGAAGACGATGAGCGGGGCGTCCAGGTCGATGCCGACCGTGGTGGGGCCGTCGAACATGCCGCGCAGGTCGCCGTCGACCAACCGGTCGAGCACCAGGGCGACATCGAGGCCCCAGGCCCGTACATCGTCTATGTCGACGTTCATCGCCTCGGCGGACTCCGGCTCGGGGTGCCGTAGTTGCTCGACGATGTCGGTCAGGACCGGCTGGCGTTCGACGATGGTCTCGTTGACGTAGGCGTGCGCGACCTTGAGGGCGAAGCCGGAGCGTTCGTCGAGGCCGTGGCCGAGGGCGACCTCGATGATGGTGCGGAGCAGCGCGAGCTGACCGGTCGTCGTGATCGCGGGGTCGAGCGGGTTGAGCCGGATGCCCATGTCCAGGGCGGCCATCGGGTCGAGGCGGATGGGAGTTATCCCCAACTCCTGCGCGATGAGGTTCCATTCGCCCACGCCGTCCTCGCCCTGGGCGTCGAGGACGACGACCTGGCGGTCGCGGAAGCGGAGTTGGCGCAGGACGTACGTCTTCTCCAGCGCCGACTTGCCGTTGCCGGACTCGCCGAGGACCAGCCAGTGCGGGGCCGGGAGCTGCTGGCCGTACAGCTGGAAGGGGTCGTAGATGTAGCCCTTGCCGGAGTAGACCTCGCGGCCGATGATGACGCCGGAGTCGCCCAACCCCGGTGCTGCTGTGGGGAGGTAGACCGCCTGTGCCTGGCCCGTGGAGGTGCGGACGGGCAGGCGGGTCGTCTCGACCTTGCCGAACAGGAAGGACGTGAAGGCGTCGGTGAGGACGGACAGCGGATCCCGCATCAGCGACTCAGCCCCTACCTTCGGATTCCGGTGGCGAACGGCAGTGTGTTCACGAAGGCGCGGTGGTGCTCGCGGTCGCACCACTCCAGCTTCAGGTACGACTTTCCGGCCGAGGCCCGGATGGTCCGCTTGTCGCGGGCCAGCGCCTCGGGGTTGCGGGAGGAGACGGTGATGTAGCCGACCAGGTTGACGCCGGCCGCGCCGCTCGCGAGGTCTTCGCCGCGCTGGTCGAGCCGGTTGTGGGAGGCGACGTCGCGCGGGTCGACGGTCCGGTTCATCTTGGCGGCGCGGGACGCCTCCGCCTCGTCGTTCGTCTTCTCGGTCAGCATGCGCTCGATGGCGACCTCGGTGGGTTCGAGGTCCATCGTCACGGCGACCGTGCGGATGACGTCCGGGGTGTGGACCAGGAGGGGCGCGAGGAAGTTGACGCCGACCGGTGTCATCGGCCACTCCTTCACCCACGCGGTGGCGTGGCACCAGGGCGCGCGGGTGGAGGACTCCCGGGTCTTGGCCTGGAGGTACGTCGGCTCCATGGCGTCGAGCTCGGCCGGCCAGGCGTTGCGCTTGGTCATCGCCTGGATGTGGTCGATGGGGTGGTCCGGGTCGTACATGGAGTGGATGAGCGAGGCGAGCCGGCCCTGGCCGAGCGGCTGGCGTACGCGGATGTCGGCCTCCTGGAGGCGCGAGCAGATGTCGGTCAGCTCACGTGCCATCACGACCGCCAGACCCGCGTCGCGGTCCAGCTTGCGGCCGGACTGGGGGCGCGCCGCGCGGGCCATGGCGTGGGCCTCGGCGGAGAGTTCGCGGGTGAAGTGCATACAGGCGACGAGGTAGGCGCGGTGCTGCTCGCTGCTCGTCGACACCATGGACTGGAGCTGGTCGTAGGACTGCTGGAGCCAGCCCGGCGCCCTCTCGTCCCCGCGGACGGCGACGTCCTTGGCGTGGGCGTCGGGGTCGGCGGGGAGGGTGCGGGCGAGCATCTGGAGGCGGGTGACGAAGCCGTCCCCGTTGGCGACGTGCTTGAGCAGGGTGCCGAAGCGGTCGACGAGGGCTTCCTGGTCCTCGGAGTCGCGCAGTCCGACGCCGGGGCCCTCGATCTCGATGGCGGCGGTGACGGTGCGGCGGTCCGCGTGCAGGAGTACGGCGATCTCGTCCGGGCCGAAGGGGGCGGCGAGCCAGGTGATGCGGCCGATGCCCGGCGGCGGGCCGATCTCCACCTCGCGGCCGTCGGTCCGTGTACCGGCCTCCATCACGCTGGAGCGGTACGTGGTGCCCTGGCGCAGGGAGCGCTTGTAACTGCGGTTGATCTCGAACCACTTGTAGAACGTGCGGTGCTTGTAGGGCACGTAGACCGCCATCAGGGCGATCAGCGGGAAGCCCATGAGGAGCACGATGCGCAGCGCCAGGACGGGGACGAGGAGCCCGCACATCATGCCGAGGAACGCGCCCGCGATGATGAGCGTGATCTCGCCGGTCTCACGGTTGCGGCCGACGATCGCGTTCGGCCGGGCGCGGCCGATGAGATACGTACGGCGGGGTGTGACCGCGGTGGACATATGGGCTGCGTGGGAATCAGCCGTCAACGCCCGTCACCTCCTGTGCGGTTGTTGCGGTTGTTGCTGGCGTGCGGGGTGTTCACCGCGTTGCTCGAACGGGGCTGGGGTGCGGCGGAGGGGACAGATCCGCCGCCACCGCCACCGTTCGAGGTGCGGCTGCTGTGGGCGGCGACGCCGCCGGAGGCCGGGTTGGACGGGCGGGCGCCGCCGCCGGAGGACTGGCCGCCGTTGTTGTCGGCTCTGGTGCTGTGCGTCTTGATGCCCTGGGCGACGAGGGTCGCCGGGGAGCTGATGACGGCTGCGGCCTTGCCTTCGGCGCCCTGCATGATGCGGTTGTTGCGGGAGCCGGCGATCTCGTCGCCGAAGCCGGGGACGAAGCGGTAGATCATCGCGCTGGCGAAGATGGCGAGCAGGATGATGGCGAGGCCGGAGACGACGGCGGAGAAGGCGTCGGGGCCGTCGTCCGCGGACAGGGCGCCCGCGAGGCCGAGGACGATCACGATGACCGGCTTGACGAGAATGACGGCGATCATGATGCCCGCCCATCGGCGGACGTGGCCCCACAGGTTCTTGTCGACCAGGCCCGCGTACACGACGGTGCCGAGGAGGGCGCCGACGTAGAGCAGCGCGGCGCGGATGACGAGCTCCAGCCACAGGACGCCGGCGGCGAGGATGCTGACCAGCGAGACCACGATCAGCATGATCGGGCCGCCGCCGATGTCCTCGCCCTTCTCCAGGGCGCCGGAGAAGGTGCCGAAGAACGTGTCGGTCTGGTCGCCGGTGGCTTTCGCGAGCACCTCGGTGACGCCGTCGGTGGCCGAGACGACGGTGTAGAGGATCAGCGGCGTGAACGCGGACGCGAGGACGGTGAGCCAGAGGAAGCCGATCGCCTCGGAGATGGCCGTGGTGAGGGGGACGCCTCGTACGGCCCGCTTGGTGACGGCGAGCAGCCAGAGCAGGAGCGTCAGGATCGTCGACGCCGCGAAGACGACCGCGTACTGCTGGAGGAACTTGGGGTTCGTGAAGTCGACGTTCGCGGTGTCCTTCACGGCCGCGCTGAGCTTGTCTACGGTCCACGCGGCGGCGTCGGCACAGCCCTTGGCGAGGGAGGAGAGGGGGTCGAGGGTGGCGGTGGGGTCGGTGGTGGTTCCGCCGGAGGAGCCGCCGGTTTCGCCGCGTTCGCAGTAGTCCTTGGCGGGGCCGTGGATCAGGTCGCAGGGGTTGTTGCTGCCGGTCGGCGAGGGGGTGGGGCTGGGAGTGGGCGCGGCGAAGGCACGCGTGGCCGCGAGGACGGCTGTGGTCTGTACGGCCGTGACGACAGCTGCGAGCTTGAGTGCGCGTCGGCTACCGGGCATACGTGAACCCTCCGTACTCTTCGACGGCCTTGGCCATCTCGTCGGCGCTGGAGGCCCTGTCGTCGCCGGGGACGGGTGCCGGGCCGTCCTTCTGGGAGTGCGTCACGATCTTCCAGTCACCATCGGTCCACTGGAGTTGCATGGTGATGGTGAACCAGGTGCTGGTGACCGGGTTGGTGGAGTTCTCGCCGGCGAGGCCGAGGAGACCGCTGCACCAGACTTCGACGGTCGTGTTGTCGGCGGAGCCCTGGGTGACCTTGGTGCCGATCGGAGTCGTACGCGAGACGAACGTGTAGCCCGACGGTGTGGAGCCGTCCTCGTTCAGGCCCACGGCCTTGTTGAAGGCGGGCGTGTAGGCCTTGTCGAGGGTCCCCTCGAACTGCGCGACACGGGAGGGCGTGATGATCGCCTGCAGGATGGCGTCGCGCTTGGCCTTGTCGAACATCTCGGCCGAGCCCAGCGACACCGCGTAGTTCGCCGCCGCGCTCTGGGCGCCTTGACCGTCATGCGCGAACCCCGCTTGAACCGGCTTCGTTCCGCTTGCCGCGGTTGTCGCGGCCTCCGGCTTGGCGCCGCCGTTGCCCCCCGTTCCCGATGACCCGTCGTCGTCTCCTCGGTTCGCGAAGGCGATCGCTGCGATGAGGAGGACCACCACGCCGACCACCGTGACGAGGCTGCGGGACGACGAGCGGGTACGGGGGCGGGCGCCGCCGTAGACGTCGTCGGGCAGGCGGGTGCGGGTCTGGCCGGAGCCGCCGTAACCGCCGGAGGCCTCGTGTTCGTCACCGGGACTCATGCCGCGAACGCCCCCTCGACGTCGTGCGGAAACATGTAGGAGTACGACGGTAGCCGTGCTGGTTCCCGCGCGGGCGCGGTGTGGTGACTCGACATCAGGGAAACGCAACCTCAGCCGGTGGGCACGACGGGCGGGTGGGGTGGAGGGGGACGACCGGGCGTGCCCGGGGACTGGAGGAATGCCTGCTAGACGGCCATGCCGTACACGATGGTGAACAGCGTGCCGAGGGAGCCGATGATGAAGACGCCGGTGAGGCCGGCGATGATCAGGCCCTTGCCCTGTTCCGCGCTGAAGGTGTCCCTCAGGGCCGTCGCGCCGATGCGCTGCTTTGCCGCGCCCCAGATGGCGATGCCGAGGCAGAGCAGGATGGCGACCGCCATGACGACCTGGATCATCGTCTTCGCTTCCGTGCCCAGCGCCCCGAAGGGGCCCCAGTCCGGAGCGATCCCGCCGATGATGGTGTTGATGTCTCCCTTGTCGGCCGCAAAGAGCATGTAAGTCACCGCCCCTGGTGGGTAGTTCCGCTTCCTCTGCGGGTGCGCAGAGTTCAGGCCTCATTGTCGCTGACGAATCCGCCGTCGTATGTCGACTTGGCGTCATTGATTGGCGGGTTTCGTACGAATGCTTGTCTAGTACTTGCCCGGTCACTCTGTGTATCACGGCAGGTCACGCCGGGCAATGAGGCCGGAGCGGAACCTTCGTGTGGCTCCGTCGTTGACCTCTTCTTCGACCAATGTTCTGTGGGTGAAGGCTACCGTGCGGATGGTGACGGAGGGTCAGCCTGTAAGCCCGGTCACCAGGGCAGGGGGTCCGGCCGTCGGTGCCACCACCAGCCCAGCTGCCGCTGCCGCGCCTCCGGCCCGAGCAGGAGCCCGGCCAGTTCGGCCTGCTGGTCTTCCACGGTGAGCCGCGCGTAGGTGCTGTCCAGCTGACGAAGGGCGTTGCGCAGCTCAGCTGCGATTGCTTCAGCGGACTGCGGTGCGACACCTTCCAGGCCGTCCCGCGCTTCGAGTCGCTCCCGGTACAGGTCCGGTGGGCACCAGCCCGAACCGGCCCACCCCGATTCCATGTGGCTGACGAGCTTCTCCCAGGCTCCCAGACGATCCGAGATCTGCCACTCCGCACCATCGGGGGTCAGGGACTGCGCGCGAAGCCGTTCGTCGAAGCCGTCAGAGACGGGAGTGGCGACCTTCAACTCCCTGACGACTTCCGGAATCCTCATGACCTGCACGTTCGGCAGTTGCGGCACCGGGGATTCGACGGCGTCGATGACGTAGACGGGTTCCTCCCCATCCGATTCGTAGAGCCGCGCCCGCGTGAAGCGTCCCTCGGGGGTGGCTGCCCAGTAGGCGCTCGGTAGATCCTCCTCGGCGGGGAAGAGGACCACTGTCCCGGTCGCAACGGCGACTCGCTGAGCCAGCGCCGACTCGGAGGGGGGATCGGTCACGGACTTCTGAGCGTAGATCTCCAAAGACTGCGCCAGGATTCCGCGAAGCGTGCTGCGTTCGCACGACACGGCAGCTTCCCAGTTCCGCAGGTCGGGGTCGCCGAGGGAGTCGGCGACATCCACGTCATGGGGGCTCACGTCGAAGGCCGACGCCAGGACGGCTGCGAGCGTGGACGGGTCCGCCGGATCGGTGACCAGCAGGTTGTACATCATGGAATGATCCCGTTGTAGATCTTCAGGGCCTTTTCGACGGCTTCAGGATTCTCTATGAACTTCGGGTCCCTGGTGAGGCGTGGGGCTGCCGACAAGTTGCCTCGCGCCCGGACGATTTCCTTGAGGGCTCCGTATTCGATCCTGTTCAGATTCACGATGTTGGGTCCGCTGCCGGGGAATACGGTTCCGTTGTCCTCGATCCCGTAGGTGCGGCCATTGATTTTGTAGCGCGACAGTTTGTTGATCCACTCGGCTCGTCCTGCCGCGATCCCCTCGATGTCCTGAGCCACTTCCCGCTCATGGCCGCGCATGATGACGCTGTTCCGTTCCCTGACCATGCCGCTGCCCGACCCCGAGACGGTGTGCCGGGAATTGGGGAAGCGCAACTGTTTGCCTCTGGCGGGTCCTTCGATCTTGTCGCCGGCCTGCCATGGCCCCTTCCCTGAGGCCGCTCCGGGCGTCCCTCCGCCGGATGCCGACGGCCCGCTGCCGCCGCTGTCACCGCCCCCGTTCGAGGCACCCAGCCCCATGAGGACGAGCCCGGCTGTGCCGAGGAGGCCGGCGTTCAGGGCGGCCTCGGCGGTGAGGGCGCCGACCGCTCCGCCTCCGGCGAGGGCGAGGCCGCCGGGCGGGAACAGGGCGAGGAGGGAGAGCAGGAGGAGGGCGAAGCCGAGATAGACGAGGAAGCTGTTCAGGGCGTCCAGGAGGTGGAGCGTGCGGACGGCTCTGCCGTCGGGGCCGGCGTCGCCGAGGCCGCGCCACAGCAGGAGTACGCCGGTGGTGGCCGCGCCCAGGGCCGTTCCGAGGCGGAAGCGGTGGGCTGCCAGGACTTCCGCCATCGGCTGGTCCGACGTCGGGCGCCAGGTGCGCAGGAGTGTCGTGAGCTGGTAGGCGATCCAGGCCAGGGCGGCTGTGCCGAAGCCCATGAGGATCCGCGGGCCCGCCCCGGTGCTGAAGAACTCCTGGAGGCCGGCGGTGGAGGTGAACGAACCGACAACCAGGAACAACAGCGCCGGGATCATCAGCACGCACGGGATCATCAGCAGCCATCGGTCCCGGGAGCGGCGGGACCTTCGAACCGTCTTCAGCCAGGCGCGGATGTTCAAGGTCTGCCAGGCGCGCTGGTTGTCGGACATGTCCATCCGGGCCGTGATCCCCGCGACCACGCGCCGCAGTTCCTCGGTGGCCTCGGGTGGCGCCGACGCGGCTGCGTACAGCAGGGAGCGCCGCAGCCTGACGTAACGCAGGACGAGCAGCAGGCTCCAGGGTGGACGCCAGGCCGCGTAGCGCAGTAGGGCTCCCAGACTGTCGCCGTCGGCCTGTTCGGACGTGAGCAGTATGTCGGGCGCGGTGCGCTTGCCGTGGTGCAGTTGGCGCAGGTCGACCGCCATGGCGATGGCCAGGCAGACCAGGGGGGCTGACCATGCCACACCGTCCAGGGAATCCAGCCACTGCTCGGCCCAGGCGGAGTGTTCCTCCACCGCGTAGTTGTTGAGCGTGTGGTGGGCGGCAGCTGCCGTGATCGGGGGCGCCGACAGCAGGCGTACCCAACCGTGTGCGCGCCAGAACAGGCCGACCCCGAAGCCGGCCAACGCCGTCCACACCAGGTGCGTGAACGTCTCCGTGACCGCGGGGCCGCCCAGGTCCAGTTGGCTGAACGGTGCGGGGAGCCAGGACGTCAACACCTGCCCCAGGCCCGGTACATAGGGCGCGTTCAAGCTGTCGGGGATGATCCAGCCCCCGTCGCGGACTATCGCCCGGTCCGCATCGAGGCCGAACCGGAGTACCGCCTCCAGCAGTCCGAACCCGGCCCCCAGCGCGGCGCCGACCATCACGAAGTCGGTCAGGCTCCACTGGCGTCGGACCTTAAGACTCAACCCCGCCAGCAGCAGTGGTGACGCCTTGAGTAGCTCCTCCACCCAGGGCGCGACCGTGTAGCCGGTCGTGTTCACCACTGTCACCAGCGACTGGTCCGACTGTTCCGCGTAGACCCGGGTGTACGTGAGCTGCGTCAGCGCCGTCGCCACACCGGATCCGTATGCGCCGACTGCCATGGCCAGCAACACGGTTGACAGGCGTACCGAGCGTGTCGGCCAGGAGATCGTGAACAGTTGCAGTACGCCCCAGAGGGCCGCCACCGCCATCACCAACGTCACGCCAGGCCCCCCGGTGCACTGGATCGACATCCGATTCGTGACTGTGAACGCGATGCTAGGCAGTCAACTACCGGTGCGGCTAGGGAGTTGTGGGGCGGCCGGGATGGGGACGGATGCCGCTGTTCCCGAAGGCCGGGCTGAAGGGTTCGGCATGGCCTGGACGTCACGGGACCCAAGAGGGCCTGATCCGAGGAAACGGGCCGCGGCTGGGTGCCGTGGCCCGTTCGGATGGTGACTGAGTGTCAGCCTGTGAAGGCGCTCACTCCGGCCGGGGTGCCCAAGCCGGTCGGGCCGTCGTAGCCGGTGCCCGCGGTGCAGAAGTAGCTGGTGGAGCAGCTGCCGTTGTTGCCGGACGTCACGTCGTTGAGGGCCGAGGTGTGGCCGTAGGGGAACTGGGCCGGGTAGGAGCTGCTGGACGGCGTGCCGGCCAGGGCGTAGACGGAGGCGATGATCGGGGCCGAGGCGCTGGTGCCGCCGAAGGTGTACCAGCCGGCCGTGACGCCGTAGGAGTCGTAGACCGAGACGCCCGTCGCGGGGTCGGCTACGGCCGAGACGTCCGCGATCGTGCGCTTGGTGCAGCCGGTGTCGGTCTGCCAGCTGGGCTTGGTGTCGTACGCGGAGCAGCCGGAGCCGGTTCCTTCGGTGCTGCTGGTCTTCCAGACCGACTCCGTCCAGCCGCGGCTGTTCGACGCCGTGGAGAGGGCGGTGCCGCCGACCGCGGTGACGTATTTGGAGGCGGCCGGGTATTCGGCGCCGTAGCCCGCGTCTCCCGCGCTCACCGTGATGGCGACGCCCGGGTGGTTGAAGTAGGAGGAGTCGTAGGAGGTGTCCGAGGAGGACTCCGAGCCGCCGTAGCTGTTGCTGACGTACTTGGCGCCCAGCTTGACCGCCTCGTTCACGGCCGTGCCCAGGTTGGCCATGGTGGCCGACTTGGCCTCGACGAGGAGGATGTTCGCGTTCGGGGCGATGGCGGAGACCATGTCGAGGTCGAGGGAGATCTCCTCCGCCCAGCCGCTGTCGGCCGTCGGCAGGGAGGTCGTGGAGCCGGTCTGGCTGACTTTCTTGAAGCAGCCGTTGGCGGTGGTGCAGGCCGGGAGGCCGTAGTGCGAGCGGTAGGTCGCGAGGTCGGCCTCGGCGTTGGGGTCGTTGTACGCGTCGACGATCGCGATGGTCTCGCCGGCTCCGGCGGAGGCGGCGGCCGAGGTCAGGCCGTAGGCGCTCTGGAGGTCGCTGGGGCCGTAGCCGGAGGGGGTGGCGGCGTCCGCGGCCTTGGGGGTGATGCCGTGGGCCTTGGCGAAGGCGGGGGTGCCGGCGGTCACGCGCAGGGAGTGGCAGGCGAGTTCGCCGGTCTTCTTGGGGGTGGAGCAGGGGGTGGCGGTCCAGGTGACCTTGGACGAGGTCGTCGCCGCTTCGGCGTGGGCGGCGGTGCCGAGTCCGGCCAGTAGTAGGGCCGTCGCGGCGGCGGCCGCTGTGGTGAGGCGGTGCCGTCTGCCTCGGGCGGCCGGTCTGGCGGTGGGTGTCGTGCGCATCGTGCAACCTCCTGAAGGGTGGTGGAACAGGAGCGGTGCGGGTGCGGGTGCGTGTGCGGGCGTCTGCGGCGGACGGGCCGCGACCGATGGATGGTTGGTCGCGGCCCGTCGCCGTTGTGCCGCCGAGGGGACCCCACGTCCCCTGCCCGCCGGCGGCTCCCCGTGACCCGACGGGGAGTTGGAGAGGGCGTCAGCCGGTGAAGGCGCTGGTGCCCTGCGGGGTGCCCAAGCCGGTCGGGCCGTCGTAGCCGGTGCCCGCGGTGCAGAAGTAGCTCGTGGAGCAGCTGCCGTTGTTGCCCGTCGTCACGTCGTTGAGCGCCGAGGTGTGGCCGTAGGGGAACTGGGCCGGGTAGGAACTGCTGGACGGCGTGCCGGCCAGGGCGTAGACGGAGGCGATGATCGGGGCCGAGGCGCTGGTGCCGCCGTAGGTGTTCCAGCCGGTGCCGTCGGCGCCGTAGGAGTCGTAGACCGAGACGCCCGTTGCGGGGTCGGCTACGGCGGAGACGTCGGAGATCATGCGCTTGGTGCAGCCGGTGTCGGTCTGCCAGGACGGCTTGGCGTCGTAGGAGGAGCAGCCGGAGCCGGTGCCCTCGGTGCTGCTGGTCTTCCAGACCGACTCCGTCCAGCCGCGGCTGGTGGAGGAGGCGGAGAGCTTGGTGCCGCCGACCGAGGTGACGTACTTGGAGGCGGCCGGGTATTCGGCGCCGTAGGCCTCGTCGCCGGCGGAGACGGTGATGGCTACGCCGGGGTGGTTGAAGTAGGAGGAGTCGTAGGAGGTGTCGGAGGAGGACTCCGAGCCTCCGTAGGAGTTGGAGACGAACTTGGCGCCCAGCTTCACGGCCTCGTTCACGGCCGTGCCCAGGTCGGCCATGCTCGACGACTTCGCCTCGACGAGGAGGATGTTCGCGTTCGGGGCGATGGCGGAGACCATGTCGAGGTCGAGGGAGATCTCGCCCGCCCAGCCGCTGTCGGCCGTCGGCAGGGAGGTCGTGGAGCCGGTCTGGCTGACCTTCTTGAAGCAGCCGTTGGCGGTGGTGCAGGCGGAGAGGCCGTAGTACGAGCGGTAAGTGGCCAGGTCCGCCGCGGCGTTGGGGTCGTCGTAGGCGTCGACGATCGCGATGGTCTCGCCCGCGCCGCCGGAGGAGGAGGCGGAGGTCAGGCCGTAGGCGTCCTGGAGGTCGCTGGGGCCGTAGCCGGTCGGGGTGGCGGAGGTGGCGTTCGGCTTGAGGGCCTTGGCGGTCACGCCCTTCCGGGCGGCCTGCTTCTCCATGTACGCGGTGGTGCCGCTGGTGACGCGCAGGGCGTTGCAGGCGGCGTGGCCCTTCGCGGGCGTGGCGTCACACGCGCTCTCGTACTGCACATGGGCCTTGGCGACGGCGGCCGCGATGGTCCGGGCGCTCACCTTGTGCGGCGTGGTGTCGGCGTGGGCGGCGGTGCCCATTCCGGTGACCAGCAGGGCGGCGGCGGCCGCGGTGGCCGCGGTAGCCGAGCCGATCAGACGGCGTCTGCCGGATATGCGGGGGGCGTGGGGGGAGTTGGGCGTACGCAACGTACTGCCTCCTGTGAGTGGTTGCAGAGAGGCCTGCGGTGGGGGGATCCACCGGTGAGGTTCCCGGTGGGGGCGGCGACCCGCGACGACCATCCCCTTGTTGAGTACGTGACAACAAGACGGGCGGTGGAATCCTGACTTCCGCCATACCGAAGGGGGTTGGCGGGTTACCGATCAATGGCGGGGGGATGGGCGGCGAATGGTCTCGGCTTGACCATCTACACGCGTCGCGCACAACCCCCCGAGGGTCAGCGGGGCTTGAGGCCGTGCAGGAGGTGGTGGACCAGATCCTCCACGAGCGTCATGGCGGCCTCGGGGGGCACGGCACCGTTGGCCGTGAAGGTGGCGAGGCCGTGCATGAGGGTGCCGGTGAAGAGGGCGAGGGTCTCGGGGTCGCCCTCGACGATCTCGCCGCGCTCCTGGGCGTCCGCGATCAGCCGGTGCATTGACCCCACCGTCCGGTCGACCTCCGCCGCGAACAGGTCGGCGGTCTCCGGGTCGTGCTTGCGGGCGTACATGAGCTCGAGCAGCGCGGCGTTGTCGACGGCGAAGCCGAGGTAGGCCCGGGCGAGGGCGGTGAGGCGCGGCTGGAGCGGCAGCGCGGGGTCGTCGGCGGCGTTCAGGGTCTGTGCCAGCCGCTCGTAACCGGCCAGCGCGAGGGCGTTGAGCAGGGCCTGCTTGTCCTTGAAGTGCCGGCCGGGGGCCGCGTGGCTGACGCCGATGTCCCGGGCCAGCTCACGCAGGGAGAGGGCGGCGGTCCCCTTGTCCCGCAGGGTGCGCTCGGCGCTCGCGAGCAGGGCGGAGCGCAGATCTCCGTGGTGGTAGGGGCGGCTCTCGGCCTTGTCGACCTTGTTGGCCTTGTCGGCCTTCTCGGCTTTCGCGGGCCTCTCGGGCTTCCCGGACTTCTCCAACGGCATGGGCGCCATCGTATCCGGATGTAGGCGGCGCCAGCATTGTTGTCATTGACAGCATTGTTGTCGCCGCCTACATTGGCGTCCATGACGACTGACAAATGGAACGCCTCCCAGCTCCCCGACCTCACCGGCCGCACCGCCGTGGTGACCGGTGCGAACAGCGGCATCGGCCTCGCCGCTGCGGACGCGCTGGCCCGTGCGGGCGCCCACGTGGTCTTCGCCGTACGGGACCCCGAGCGCGGCCGGACCGCGGCGGCGACCCTGACCGGCAGCACGGAGGTACGGCGGCTGGACCTGGCGGACCTGTCCTCGGTACGGGAGTTCGCGGCGGCCTGGGAGGGCCCGCTGGACCTGCTGATCAACAACGCCGGCGTGATGATGCTCCCGGAGCAGCGCACCCGGGACGGGTTCGAGATGCAGTTCGGCACCAACCACCTCGGCCACTTCGCGCTGACGAACCTGCTGCTGCCGTACCTCACCGACCGGGTGGTCACCGTCTCCTCGGGCCTGCACCGCGGCGGCACCGGAGTGATCGCCTTCGACGACCTCAACCAGGCGGCGAACTACAACCCCACCCGCGCCTACGCCCAGTCCAAGCTGGCGAACCTGCTGTTCACCCTGGAACTCCAGCGCCGGCTGACGGAGTCGGGCTCCGCCGTCCGCGCCACGGCCGCGCACCCCGGGTACGCCGCCACCAACCTCCAGAGCCACGCGGCGAGCCCGCTGTCCCGTGCCTTCATGAAGCTCGGCAACCGGTTCATGGCCCAGGACGACAAGGCGGGCGCCCTGCCGACGCTGTACGCGGCGACCCAGGACCTCCCCGGCGCGAGCTACGTCGGTCCGGACGGCTTCCAGGAGCTGCGCGGCGCCCCCACCCTGGTCGGCCGGAGCGCGGCGGCGAGCGACCCGGAGGCGGCGCGACGGCTGTGGACGGTGTCGGAGGAGCTGACCGGGACACGGTTCCCGCTCGACGCGGCCCTGCGGGGCTGAGCGCGGGGTGCGCCACGGATACCGCGTCTGACCCGGGGCACGACTGACCGGTTTCTCACCTTCGTGCGGAAGGCTGCGTTCCGATGAAGCGCATGCCTCTCCACGCCGCCGCCCTCGTGCTCCTCGCCGTCACCTCCGCCTCCGAGGCGGCCGCCGACGACGGGCCAGGGCCCTTCCGGGTCACCGCCACGGCCGCCGTGAGTGCGGAGACGGCGCGGGTCGGGGCGCTGTTCGCCGGCAAGGACCACTTCTGCACCGCGTCCGTCGTGCACAGCCCGGGCCACGACCTCGTCGTCACCGCCGCCCACTGCCTCGACGGCGACACCGGCGCCCTCGAGTTCGTGCCCGGATACCGCAACGGCGCGGCGCCCTACGGGAGATGGCGCCTGACCCGGCGCTTCCTGCCCGACGCGTGGGACGAGGACAGCGACGTGGCCTTCGCGACCGTCGCCGAGCGGCACGGCGAGAACGTCGAGGACCTCGTCGGCGGGAACCGGTTCAGGACCGGCACCGCCACCGGCGCCACCGCGGTGACCGTCACCGGCTACCCCGGCTCCCGGGGCACACCCCTGCGCTGCGTCGACAAGCCCGTCGCGCACAGCCGTACCCAACAACGCGTCGACTGTCCCGACTTCAGCGGCGGCACCAGCGGCAGCCCGTGGGTGAACGGGGACGGGGACGTCGTCGGGGTGCTCGGCGGGCACGAACAGGGCGGGGTGACCGCCGACGTCTCGTACAGCGTGGTCCTGGGGCGGGCGGCCGCACAGCTGTACCGGGACGCGGCCCGTTCTCCTTCCGCATGATCACCCCAGAACGACAAAGGCACCCCTAAACTGACCTGGGCGTCGGACTCCGGGGCAGCGAGGGGCGGTTGACGGTGCGTAAGGCGTGGCTCGTGGGGGGTGCCGTCCTCGGGGCGGGGCTCAGCTTCGTGATGCTGCTCTTCGTCGGCGTGTACGTGGTCGCCGGGAACCTCGCCGGCGGGGTCGGCGGCGCCACCAAGGCGCTGGCCAAGGGATCCGTGCCGGCCGCCTACCAGAACCTCGTGCAGAAGTGGGGCAACCTCTGCACCGCGATCAACCCGGCACTTCTCGCCGCGCAGCTGTACCAGGAGAGCGGGTTCAACCCGAAGGCGCAGAGCGCCGCGGCCGCGCAGGGGATAGCTCAGTTCATCCCCGGGACATGGGCCACGCACGGGATCGACGGTGACGGGGACGGCGACCGCGACGTATGGGATCCGAATGACGCGATTCCATCGGCCGCGAAGTACGACTGCACCCTCGCCTCGTACGTGAAGGACGTCCCCGGGGACGCCACGAAGAACATGCTCGCGTCCTACAACGCGGGGGCGTACGCGGTGATCAAGTACGGGGGCGTGCCGCCGTACAAGGAGACCCAGAACTACGTGAAGACGATCACCACGCTGGAGGAGAGCTTCGCCGCTCCCGTCACGCGCGTGGATCCCTCGAAGCAGGCCGCGGGCGCCATCTACTACGCGCAGAAGAAGCTCGGCACGCCCTACCTCTGGGGCGGTGACGGTACTGCTCAGGACGGTGGGCGGTTCGACTGCTCGGGGCTGACGAAGGCCGCGTACGAGAGTGTCGGGATCACGCTCCCCCGGGTCGCCAACGACCAGTGGAACGCGGGTCAGCATCCGGCCAGGGACGAGCTGCTGCCCGGCGATCTCGTGTTCTTCTCCGACGACCTCACCAACTCCAGGGCCATCCGGCATGTGGGGATTTATGTCGGCGGCGGATACATGATCGACGCCCCGAGAACGGGTGCTGTGATCCGGTTCGACCCGATCGACACCCCGGACTACTTCGGGGCCACCCGGGTCACCGAAGATGGCGCGAAAGCGCTCCCCACGACGGTCTGAACGGACCGTGAACCTACCCCCTGAGCTGCGGCGATGTGTCTCTCTTCGATAACGTCTGCGTGATCATTCAGTGGAGGGTGGAACGTATTAACGGGGACCGTGCGTTCCTGTTGTCGTAGCCGAACGTGTATCGGAGCTACAGCCACGGGGGTGGAAATGCGGCGCGCGAACCATTGCGTGCCGGGAGAGACGACGAAGGGGCCGCAGCACCATGGCTGGACTCGCCGAATCCGGGTCGAACCCCGACGTCGACCTGCTCTACGACATCAACGGCCTGGCCAAGGACGCGCCCCTGTGGTTCGACCGGGTCATGGAGTACGTCGGTGAGTACGGGATCCTCCTGGCCACCGTGCTCCTCGTGCTGTGGTGCTGGCTGTCCGTGCGCAGGCGGGGCGGTGCGGAAGCGCCCGCGTCGGTCGCCGCGCTGGTGTGGGCACCGCTCGCCGCAGGCATCGCGGTACTGATCAATGTGCCGATACGAGGTTTCGTGGAGCGGCCGCGGCCGTTCCTGTCGCACGAGGGCCTCGACGTCCTGGTCTCCGGCAAGACCGACTACTCCTTCGTGAGCGACCACGCCACGATCACCATGGCCATGGCGGTCGGACTGTTCGTCGCCAACCGGAAGTTCGGGTTCTACGGCATCGGCCTCGCGCTGCTCGAGGGCTTCTGCCGGGTCTACATGGGCGTGCACTACCCGACCGACGTCGTCGGCGGCTTCGCCCTCGGCACCGCCGTCGCCCTGCTGCTCTCCCCACTGGCCATGGCCCTGCTCACCCCGCTGATGAAGGCGATCGGCCGGTCACCGCGCGCGGGCCTGCTGATCCGGGCCCGCGGGACGTCGTACGACGGCCAGGACGCCGTGATCCCCGGCGCCCGGAAGGAAGCGGGCGCCGAGGAGCGCGACCTGGCGGCCTGAAGGGCTAGAGGGCCTGGGGGAACGTGAAGAAGCCGCTCGGGTCGTACTGCTTCTTCAGGGTCGTGAGCCGGCTCGCCGCGTCCCCGTAGTACGCCTTCCGCCAGTCCGTCAGCGTCGGGTCCGTGTAGTTCTGGTAGGCCGCGCCGGACGCGTACGGCTTCATCGCGTTGTGGGCCCCGGTCAGCCAGGCCTGGGCGGTCGTGCCCGACGTGCCCGCCTTCCAGGCGGCGATGTACTGCGCCAGCATCCGGGAGCGGCGGTGGACGAACGCCGTGGCCGTCGGGGAGACGCGGTTGACCGCGCCGCCGAGGGCGGTCAGCGCGATGTCGCCGGCGCCGCCGCGGACCGACTCGATCTGCTTGAGCATCGCCTGGATGCCGGCCGTCGACAGGGAGCGGTCGAAGAAGTCCGACTTCGCGGCGTACGTCTCCCGGCCGAGCGCGCCCTGCGGGTTGCGGCCCGGGGTCTTGCCGGGCAGATGGCACTGGGCGTCCGTGGTGAAGGAGGAGCAGCCGGCGTAGACCTCCATCGCGTCCTCGTAGGAGCGGCGCTTGAGGGAGACGCTGCTCGCGTTGGCGCCCACCTTGTCGGCGAGGCGGTCCACGGCGTTCTGGAGCTCGCCGTAGGTGCCCAGCGAGAACGCGGCGACGGAGACGGTCGTGTAGCCGCCGGAGGTACCCGCCAGGTGGAGGGAGGACCAGATCTCGTCGGGCTGGGAGGGACCCCACTCCTGCCAGGCCTTGATCACGGCGGCCGCCTTCGCCCACGGCCAGGACAGGTACGCCGTCACTGCCTGGGGCGCCGGGTGGGTCTTGAAGTGGAGTTCGGTCACCACGCCGAAGTTGCCGTTGCCCGCGCCGCGCAGGGCCCAGAAGAGGTCCTTGTTGGTCGTGGCGTTCGCGGTGAGCTGCTTGCCGTCCGCCGTGATCAGCGTGGCCTGGGTCAGGCTGTCGCAGGTCAGGCCATAGGCGCGGGAGACGACTCCGTGGCCGCCGCCGAGGGTGAGGCCGGAGACGCCTACGGTCGGGCAGGAGCCGGCCGGGATGGTGACGCCCTTCGCGGTGAGGGCGCGGTAGACGTCGATGAGTTTCGACCCGGCGCCGACCACCGCCGCGCCCGCGCTGGTGCGGACCTTGTTGAGCTTCGAGACGTCGACGATCAGACGGCCGTTGCCGGAGGACCAGCCGGCGTAGGAGTGGCCGCCGTTGCGGATCGCGATGTGGAGGTTGTGGGCGCGGGCGTAGGAGAGGGCGGTGCGGATGTCGTCGGCGTGCGCGATATAGGCGACCGCGGCGGGCTTCAGGGAGTCGAAGCGGGTGTTGTAGAGCTGGTGGGCGGCCGGCCAGTTGGTGTCGCCGGGGCGGATGAGGGGGCCGTCGAGGTCGCGGGCCAGGGCGGTCCAGTCGGCGGGGGTGGTGGCGCTGCTTCTGGCGGACGTACGTGCGGATGTGCCGGTGGTGGCTGTCTGCGCGGCGTCGGCCTGGTCGGTGCCGGTGCACGCGGCGGTGGTCGCCGCGGCGAGTGCGGCTACGCCGCCGCCGATGAACGTACGCCGTTCCATGTCGCCTCCTGTGGGGTTCGTGGAACGAGACGGGGTGGTGAGGGCGGGGGTTCCTTGGGGGGGGGGGGGGGGGGTGCGCGCCGGGATTTCCTCGCCCCCGCCGCCCCTACCCGTCCCGTCCCTGGGGGCTGCCGCCCCCAGACCCCCGCTTCGGCCCTGAACGGGCCTCGTCCTCAAACGCCGGACGGGCTGAGATGGCGTTCCGCGTCTGTTCTTGCCTGGCTTCTGGCTCTTCTGGCCGGGCCTCGCCAGCCGCAGGTGCAGCGGGCGGTGCAGAAGCGGCCCTGTTCGACCGTGGTGGTGCGGTGTTCCTCGGACACGGCGACAACGTTAGTCGCCCTCGGTAAAGGACTCGTATGCGCGTGACGGGCTCCGCCCGGTCGTCGTTAGCGGAACGTGGCGAAGGCGGAGCGGCAGCAGAGGCGGGCGGGCGGGGTCGGTGTGGTGGCGGGGCTCGTGGCCGTCGTCTGTGCCGGGACCGCGGGGTGTTCCGGGAGTGGGGCCGCCGCCGATGACGGGCGGGGCGGTGAGGCCGTGGCGACGCTGCGACTGGCCGCCGACCGGCTGGTGCGGGCGGGGAGTTCCAAGGCCCGGACCTCCATGGAGATGGCGACCGGAGGGACCCGCGTCACCATTCGCGGGGAAGGGGTCTACGACTACCGGCGGCAGCTCGGCGAGCTGAAGGTGCTGCTGCCGCAGGATCCCGCCGGGACCAGCGAGCACCGGCCCATCACCGAACTGCTCGCCCCCGGGGCGCTGTTCATGAAGAACCGGGGCGCCGGGGTGCCCGCCGACAAGTGGGTGCGGGTCGAGACCGCCTCGCTGGCGGACGGCAACCTCGTCACCGGCGGCGCCACCGATCCGTTCGCCGCCGCCGAGCTGCTGCGCGGGGCGCGGTCCGCGACGTACGTCGGGGAGACCGAGGTCGAGGGGATCGCCGTACGGCACTACCGGGGGACCGCCGATCTCACCGTCGCCGCGAAGGAATCCTCCGCCGGGAACAGGGCGTCCTTGGGAGCGGCGGCGAAAGGGTTCGCCACGGCTCGGGTGCCCTTCGACGTGTACCTCGACGAGGAGGGGCGGATCCGCAAGGTCCGGCACCGGTTCAGCTTCGTCAACGGACAGCAGGAGGGGACCGTCGCGGTCGCCTCGACGACCCTGCTGTCCGACTTCGGGGTCGCCGTCGACGTACGGCTTCCGGACGGGGACGACATCTACGCCGGGAAGATCGCGGAGGGGTGAGCCGGGTGCGAGCGGTCGTGACGGGCGTCAAGAACTAGCCCGTCCGTGCCATGCGCGGTGCGTAGACCGCTCCCTACTCTAGGAAGCGGTGACGGCAGAGAAGAGGTGATGCACGTGGCTCCGGTCGGCGGTACGGCAGTTCAGGACCACGTGGCCCTCGCCGAGATCGAGCTGTGCGGAGACCTGATCATCGCGGCCTCGGCCGCCCACGAGGACCGGCTCAGCCTTGAGAGCATCGACGAGGTGCTGAAAGTGGCCCAGGAGCGCGAGGCCGTCTCCGGCGAGTGAGCGCCGGGGGCGGCCCCCTTCACGCAGGCCCTCGCATCAGGTGCGCAGCAGGCGGCCGATCGCCTTCGTCGCCTCTTCCACCTTCGCGTCGATCTCGTCGCCGCCCTTGACGGCCGCGTCGGCGACGCAGTGCCGCAGGTGCTCCTCCAGCAGCTGGAGGGCGAAGGACTGGAGGGCCTTGGTGGAGGCGGACACCTGCGTGAGTATGTCGATGCAGTAGACGTCCTCGTCGACCATGCGCTGGAGGCCGCGGATCTGGCCCTCGATGCGGCGCAGGCGCTTGAGGTGTTCGTCCTTCTGCTTGTGGTACCCGTGCACTGTTTCAGCCGGGGTGGGGGCGGAGGGCACTTCCGCGCCGGCCTCGGTGGTCGTCATCGCGTCCTCCACGTCTACGGGGCAGAGATATACCCCTACTGGGTATATGGTACCCAACTTTGGCGGGTATAGGGCCTGCGGAAGGCCCCCGTGCCGACCACTCTGCCTGATGGGCGACACTGGGGGACGGCCCATTAGCCGTGGCCGGATGATGCACTTAGCATCAGCCTGACCGAAACCGATGCACCCCGAGGACCCCTTGTGCGCTTTCGTCTGACCCCCAGGGAGACGAGCTTCTATGACATGTTCGCCGCATCCGCGGACAACATCGTCACGGGCTCGAAGCTCCTCATGGAACTGCTCGGGGCGGACACCGCCGGCCGGGCCGAGATCGCAGAGCGTATGCGGGCCGCCGAACACGCGGGTGACGACGCCACGCACGCGATCTTCCACCAGCTGAACTCCTCGTTCATCACGCCGTTCGACCGCGAGGACATCTACAACCTCGCGTCCTCCCTCGACGACATCATGGACTTCATGGAGGAGGCCGTCGACCTCGTCGTCCTCTACAACGTCGAGGAACTGCCCAAGGGCGTCGAGCAGCAGATCGAGGTGCTGGCGCGGGCCGCCGAGCTCACCGCCGAGGCCATGCCGAACCTGCGGACCATGGACAACCTCACCGAGTACTGGATCGAGGTCAACCGGCTGGAGAACCAGGCCGACCAGATCCACCGCAAGCTGCTGGCCCAGCTGTTCAACGGCAAGTACGACGCCATCGAGGTGCTGAAGCTCAAGCAGATCGTGGACGTGCTGGAAGAGGCGGCCGACGCGTTCGAACACGTCGCCAACACCGTGGAGACCATCGCGGTCAAGGAGTCCTGAACCACGTGGACACCTTTGCTCTGGTCGTGACCATCGGCGTCGCGCTCGGCTTCACGTACACCAACGGTTTCCACGACTCGGCCAACGCGATCGCGACCTCGGTCTCCACGCGCGCGCTGACCCCGCGGGCCGCGCTCGCGATGGCGGCCGTGATGAACCTCGCGGGCGCGTTCCTCGGCAGCGGGATCGCCAAGACCGTCAGCGAGGGCCTGATCGAGACGCCGCACGGCAACCGGGGGATGTGGATCCTCTTCGCCGCGCTGGTCGGCGCGATCACCTGGAACCTGGTCACCTGGTACTTCGGGCTGCCCTCGTCGTCGTCCCACGCCCTGTTCGGCGGTCTCGTCGGTGCCGCGCTCGCGGGCGGGATCGGGGTGATCTGGTCCGGGGTGGTCGAGAAGATCGTCATTCCGATGTTCCTGTCGCCGATCGTCGGTCTCGTCGCCGGTTATCTGGTGATGGTCGCGATCATGTGGATGTTCCGGAAGGCCAACCCGCACAAGGCCAAGCGCGGTTTCCGGATCGCGCAGACCGTCTCCGCGGCAGGCATGGCGCTCGGTCATGGTCTCCAGGACGCGCAGAAGACGATGGGCATCGTGGTGATGGCGCTGGTCATCGCCGATGTCGAGGACGCCGGGGACCCGATCCCGGTGTGGGTCAAGATCGCCTGCGCGGTCATGCTGTCGCTCGGCACGTACGCGGGCGGCTGGCGGATCATGCGGACCCTCGGGCGGAAGATCATCGAGCTGGATCCGCCGCAGGGCTTCGCCGCGGAGACCACGGGCGCGGGGATCATGTTCACCACCGCGTTCATGTTCCACGCGCCGATCTCCACGACCCATGTCATCACCTCGGCGATCATGGGCGTGGGCGCCACCAAGCGGGTGAACGCCGTGCGGTGGGGTGTCGCGAAGAACATCATCCTGGGCTGGTTCATCACCATGCCGGCGGCGGCGCTGGTCGCGGCGGCGGTGTTCGGTGTGGTGAACCTGGCGTTCCTGTAGAAACTCCCGACCCGTTGGCCCCTCCCGTGGCAACATGACGGAACGCGCGTTCTATGAACGGGTGTTCGACCACTGAAGGGGGAATTCCATGGCGATTCTCGGCAGGCGTCTGCTGTCCGGTGCGGGAATGGTGGGGGCCGCGGCGGCCACCATGCTCTACGTGGCCTCGCCCGCCTCGGCGGCGATCGACCGCTACGGCATCAGCACCGTCGGCTCGGGCAGCTACGCGAACGCGGCGGGCTCGATCGACTTCTACACGGACGGCGACGACTTCAACATCTGCGACAACTCCACCGACGGTGCCGGTGTCGTCGGCTCCTGGAAGATCGGCAGCTCCGGCACCGTCCACGACGTCTACAACGGCAAGGGCTTCGCCAAGTGCGAGTGGGTGAACGAGCAATTCGCCGAGTCCGCCACGATCTACATGAAGGTCTGCCTCCGCGACAACGGAGATCTGAAGGAAAACACGTGCAGCGGCTGGAAGAAGGCCTACGCCGACGGCGTGGGGTGACCTTCGGATGAACGAACGGGCCCGCCCCCTGGGAGCCAGGGGGCGGGCCCTTTTTCGTCCTCACGGTGGCACCGCCATGCAGCACCGCGAGGGGTCTGTGCGGCCTAGCCGAAGCGGCCGGAGATGTAGTCCTCCGTGGCCTGGACCGACGGGTTGGAGAAGATGCGCTCCGTGTCGTCGATCTCGATCAGCTTGCCGGGCTGGCCGACGGCGGCGAGGTTGAAGAACGCCGTGCGGTCCGAGACACGGGCGGCCTGCTGCATGTTGTGCGTCACGATGACGATCGTGAAGCGCTCCTTCAGCTCACCGATCAGGTCCTCGATGGCGAGGGTGGAGATGGGGTCCAGGGCCGAGCAGGGCTCGTCCATGAGGAGGACCTTGGGCTCCACCGCGATCGCGCGGGCGATGCACAGGCGCTGCTGCTGACCGCCGGAGAGACCGGAGCCCGGCTTGTTCAGGCGGTCCTTGACCTCGTTCCAGAGGTTCGCGCCCTTGAGGGACTTCTCGACGACGTCCGCGAGCTCGGACTTCTTGTACGAGCCGTTCAGGCGCAGGCCCGCCGCCACGTTGTCGAAGATCGACATCGTGGGGAACGGGTTGGGGCGCTGGAACACCATGCCGACCTCGCGGCGCACCGACACCGGGTCGATGCCGGTGCCGTACAGGTCCTCGTCGTCCAGGAGCACCTTGCCCTCGACACGGCCGCCGGGGGTGACCTCGTGCATACGGTTCAGCGTGCGCAGGAACGTCGACTTGCCGCAGCCGGAGGGGCCGATGAAGGCCGTCACCGAGCGGGGCTCGACGGTCATCGAGATGTCCTCGATCGCCTTGTGGGCGCTGTAGTAGGCGGTCAGTCCGCTTACGTCGATTCGCTTGGCCATGGGGATCACTGCTTCTTTCAGGGGGTTCGGGTCGCCGATTGGCCGCGTCAGCGGCCCGTCTTGGGGGCCTTCCAGCGGGCGATGCCGCGGGCCACCAGGTTGAGGATCATCACGAAGGCGATCAGCGTCAGAGACGCCGCCCAGGCGCGGTCGTACGCCGCTCCGGAACCCGCGCTGTTCGCGTACTGCTGGTAGATGTACAGCGGCAGCGACGCCTGCGCGCCCTCGAAGGGGTTGTTGTTGATGAACGGGTTACCGAACACCAGCAGCAGAACCGGGGCGGTCTCACCGGCGATACGGGCGACCGCCAGCATGATGCCGGTCGTGATGCCGCCGATGGAGGTCGGCAGGACCACCTTCAGGATCGTCCGCCACTTCGGGACGCCCAGCGCGAGGGAGGCCTCGCGCAGCTCGTTCGGGACGAGCTTGAGCATCTCCTCGGTGGAGCGGACGACCACCGGCATCATCAGGATGGCCAGGGCCAGCGAGCCGGCGAAGCCGAAGGGCTGCATCTCGAACTGGAGCATGAGGCTGAGGATGAACAGACCCGCGACGATCGAGGGGATGCCGGTCATGACGTCCACGAAGAACGTGATGGCCCGGGAGAGGTTCCCCCGCCCGTACTCCACCAGGTAGACCGCGGTGAGCACACCGATCGGGGCCGCGATCAGGGCGGCGAGGCCGACCTGCTCCAGGCTGCCGAGGATGGCGTGGTAGATGCCGCCGCCCGGCTCGGTGTCGGCGACCACACCCATCGAGTGGGTCAGGAAGTAGATGTCGAGGACCTTCACACCACGCGAGACGGTCACCCAGACCAGGGAGACCAGCGGGATGACGGCGAGCAGGAAGGCGACCCAGACCAGCGAGGTGGCGATCCGGTCCTTGGCCTGGCGGCGACCCTCCACGCGGGCGGCGATGCCGTAGGTCCCGACGAGGAAGAGGAGCGCGGCGATCAGGCCCCACTGGACCTCGCTGTCCAGACCGGCGGCCAGACCGATGCCGACCGCGAGGGCGAGCGAGCCGGCCGCGATGGCGTACGGGGACCACTTGGGCAGCCGGGCGCCGCGCAGGGTGCTGACGGTTGCGGTGCTCATGCGTTGGCCCCCGAGTACTCCTTGCGGCGGGCGATGATCGCGCGGGCCGCACCGTTGACCAGCAGGGTGATGACGAACAGGACCAGACCGGAGGCGATCAGCGCGTCCCGGCCGAACTCGGTGGCCTCGCCGAACTTGCTGGCGATGTTCTGGGCGAACGTGCCGCCGCCCGGGTCGAGCAGGCTGGCCTGGATGTCGAAGGTCGGGGAGAGCACGGTGGCCACGGCCATCGTCTCGCCGAGCGCGCGACCGAGGCCGAGCATCGAGGCGGAGATCACGCCGGAGCGGCCGAAGGGGATCACCGCCATGCGGATGACCTCCCAGCGGGTGGCGCCGAGCGCCAGGGCCGCCTCCTCGTTCATCCGGGGCGTCTGCCGGAAGACCTCACGGCTGACGTTGGTGATGATCGGCAGGATCATGATCGCGAGCAGGATGCCGACGGTCAGCATCGAGCGGGGCGCGCCGCCCTGCCAGGAGAAGATGCCGGTCCAGCCGAGGTAGGTGTCCAGCCAGCCGAAGAGGCCGTTCATGTTCGGTACGAGGACCAGGGCGCCCCACAGGCCGTACACGATGGACGGCACGGCGGCGAGCAGGTCGATGACGTACGCGATGGGGCCGCTCAGCCTGCGCGGGGCGTAGTGCGTGAGGAACAGCGCGATGGCGACCGCGATCGGGACCGCGATGACCATGGCGACGATCGAGGAGACGACCGTGCCGAAGGCGAGCACCGCGATGCCGAAGACCGGCTTCTGAAGGCCGGTGTTCCACTCGAAGGTGGTCAGGAAGTTGCCGTCGTCCTTGCTGATCGCGAGGGACGCGCGGTAGGTGAGGAAGGCCGCGATCGCGGCCATGACCACCAGCAGGAAGATGCCCGAGCCGCGGGACAGCGCGAGGAAGACGCGGTCGCCTGGGCGGGTGGCGCCGTGCGTCACACGCTTCTGCTCGGTCGGGCTGGGCTGTGGGGTGGGGGGAGGGGCGTCGGTTATCTGTGTGGTGTCCATCGGGTTCTCCGGTCTGCGGAGTCGTACCGCTGTACGGCTCCTGGCGGCGGTGCACCGGACGGTGCGGTCCGGTCCGGGGGCTCTTCAGGCCCTGGACCGGACCGCACGCGCAAGGATCAGCTCAGGCCCTCGATGGTGGTGCGGACCTTGGCGATGATGTCGGCGGGGATCGGCGCGTAGCCGGCGTCCGCCAGCTGGCCCTGGCCGTCCTCGGAGGCGATGTAGCGCAGGAACGCCTTCGTGGTGGGCAGGGTGGCCGCCTTGTTGCCCTTGTCGCAGACGATCTCGTACGTGACCAGGGTGATCGGGTAGGCGCCGTCGGCCTTGGTCGCGTAGTCCAGCTGGAGCGACAGGTCCTTGCCGGTGCCGACGACCTTGGCGGCCGCGATCGCCTTGGTGGCGTTCTCGACGGTGGCCTCGACCGGGGCGGAGGCGCCCGTGTCGATGGTGACCGGGGTGATGCCGTCCTTGGCGTACGACAGCTCCATGTAGGAGATGGCGCCGGAGGTCTGCTTCACCTGGGCCGCGACACCGGAGGAGCCGGCCGCGGACTGGCCGCCCTTGGCCTGCCAGGCCTTGCCGCCCTCGTACTTCCAGTTCGCCGGGGAGGCGGCGATCAGGTACTTGGTGAAGTTGTCCGTGGTGCCGGACTCGTCCGAGCGGTGGAACGCCTGGATCTTGAGGTCCGGGAGCTTGGCGTCGGGGTTGAGCTTCTTGATCGCCGCGTCGTTCCAGTTGGTGATCTTGCTGTCGAAGATCTTTGCGAGCGTCTCGGCGTTCAGGACCAGCTTGTCCACGCCCGGGACGTTGAAGCCGACCGCGATCGGACCGCCGACCATCGGCAGGTCGATGCCCTGGCCGCCGGAGCAGATCTCCTTGGACGCGGTCACCTCTTCGGGCTTCAGCGCGGAGTCGGAACCGGCGAAGGCCACCTGGCCCTGCGTGAACGCGGTGACACCGGCGCCGGAGCCGGAGCCCTTGTAGTTGATCTGCACGCCGGAGCAGGCGGCCGTGAAGGACTTGACCCAGGCGTCGATCGCGTTCTTCTGCGCGGACGAGCCGTCGGCGAGCAGCTGGCCCTTGGCGTCGTCACACTTGATCGAGCTGTTGGCGGCGGTGTTGCTGCTCGCGCCGTCGGTGCCGCCGGTGTCGTCAGAGCCGCACGCCGTGAGGGCCAGGGCGCCGGAGACGGCGATCGCGCCGAGAGCGAGAGCCCGCCGGTTCTTGCGCTGAAGCTTCACTGAGGGAGTTCCTTCCGAGAGCCGCCGTCCTGAATCCGGCGGCGTGCGAAGACTGGGTGATGCGGACGCGTCCTACAGGTGTTCTTCCGAGGAGCGGTCCGCACCGCGTAAGGCCGAAATTAGGCAGATCAGGTGAAGGCGCCGACTGGCGTAAATGAACGGGGGGTGAACCCCTGCGGAAGGGGTGGTTAGGTCACGGAACGCTCACGTCGAGGACACGGGGGCATTCCATTGGGTTGAGCAGGGGCGCCTATGAGCTCGGGGGCTCGGTTCGGGGGCGGCTGCGGGTCCGTCGTGGCTTGTCGCGCAGTTCCCCGCGCCCCTAGGTGAGATGCAGTGAGGCCAGTAGAGAGGCCACCAGCGCCTTGTCCCTCGGCTGCGTCAGGCGGTTGCTTGCCGCTGTGGGGGAGAGCCAGAGAATGCGGTCGACCTCGGTGTTCGGGGTGAAGGTGCCCGCCGTCGCCTCTGCGGCCCAGTAGCGGACCTGTTTCGGGCGGCCGTTCGCCAGGTAGCGGACGGTGGGGAGTGGGGCGCCGGTGCGGGCCTCGTAGCCCGTTTCCTCGGCCACCTCGCGCAGGGCGCCCGTGAGAGGGTCCTCGGCGCGTTTCAGTTTGCCCTTGGGGTGGGACCAGTCGTCGTATTTCGGCCGGTGGACGAGGCACACCTCCAGCTCGCCGTCGATGGGCGAGCGGCGCCACAGGACGCAGCCCGCCGCCTGCACGGTGCTGTTGTCGGGAGAGCTCACCGAGGTCACCGCCTCCGGGTCGGCTACGAGGTGCTGACGGTTGCCATCTGCCACGAACGCTGGAAGGCGAATCTGGCCGCCTCCACCTCGTGGCGCTGGTCGGCGTGGAGCACACCGAGGGCGTACGCGGTCGCCGGCGCGATCCGGGGCGTGCGGGCCGCCTGCGCCGCGGCCGAGGCGGCCTCCGAGGCGTCCCGGTGCCGGTCGAGCGCCTCGCCCGCCGCGAGCAGCCGTACCTCGGCGGCGTCGCCGCGCAGGACCTCGTGCGCGTACCGGTGCAGGCGCAGCAGCAGGCGGACCTGGTGCCAGGGGGCGTCCTGGGGGTGCGGGGCCGGGTCCGGGGAGAGGCCGTGGACGAGGGCCTCCGCGTTGTAGGGGTGGCCCGCGGTGATCAGGGGGAGGGCGGTGACGGCGTCCTTGAGGCGGTCCTCGGCGGCCCGGGCGAGGGGGCGCAGGTCCGCGGTGGCGGCCGTCGGTACGAGGGGGACCTCGCTGGCGAGTACGGCGATGTTGTCGGCGACCGCGTGGAAGCGGGAGGAGCCGAGGGACTGCAGGGCGGTGCTGTGCGCCCGGGTGCGGGCCAGGGTGAGCTGACGGTCCAGCAGGGCGCCCGCCTTGGCCGCGCCGACGGTGAGGTTGCCGCGGTCGGGGGCGGCGACCGGAGCGGCCGGGGCCGCCGCGGCGACCTTGGCGGGGGCGACCGTCTGGGCGGGCACCACCGTCGCCCCGGACAGCCGGTGCAGCGCCAGCAGCAGCCGCTCCAGCCGCGCCTCGCAGGCGTGCTCCGACGCCAACATGCCCGACACCCACGCCAGTTCGGGCCGCATCCGCTCCGACCAGTCCGCGTCGAGCAGCGGCCGGAAGGTGTGCAGACTGCCGCTGATCCGGCGGGCCGAGCGGCGCAGGGCCCGCGCCGCGTCGACGGGGGCCTCCGCGCCGTTCGCCGCGGCCGTACCGCCTTCGCGGTGCAGCCGCAGGGCGCGGAGGAACTCCGTGGCCTGGGCCCGGAGGTAGCCCGCTAGGGCTTCCCCCGTCAGGGGCCCGACGTGACCGGCCACGGGTTCCGTCGGGTCAAGGTGTTGCTGTGCCACGCCGGCGCCTCCGGGCGTCTATGAGCATCTCCTGGACGTTGCGCAGGGGCTGGCCGTCCGCGTCGGTGGAGTGCCGCTCCCACTCGCCGTCCGGGCCCAGGTGCCAGGAGGCGGTGGCGTCGGACATGCCCGTCTCCAGAAGGCGGTTGAGGGCCGCGCGGTGGGCCGGGTCGGTCACCCTGACCAGTGCCTCGATACGGCGGTCGAGGTTGCGGTGCATCATGTCGGCGCTGCCGATCCACACCTCGGGTTCACCGCCGTTGCCGAAGCCGAAGACCCGGGAGTGCTCCAGGAAGCGGCCGAGGATCGAGCGGACCCGGATGTTCTCCGACAGGCCCGGGACGCCGGGGCGGATCGCGCAGATGCCGCGGACCCACACGTCGACCGGGACGCCGGCCTGGGAGGCGCGGTAGAGCGAGTCGATGAGCGCCTCGTCGACCATCGAGTTGACCTTGATGCGGATGAACGCGGGGCGGCCGGCCCGGTGGTGCTGGACTTCCTTGTTGACCCGTGAGATCAGGCCGTCCCTGAGGGACTTGGGGGCCACCAGCAGCCGGCGGTAGGTCTCGCGGCGGGAGTAGCCGGACAGGCGGTTGAAGAGGTCCGAGAGGTCCGCCCCGACCTGCGGGTCGGCCGTCAGCAGGCCGAGGTCCTCGTAGAGCCGGGCCGTCTTGGGGTGGTAGTTGCCGGTGCCGACGTGGCTGTAGCGCCGTAGCGTCTCGCCCTCCTGGCGGACCACCAGGGACAGCTTGCAGTGGGTCTTCAGGCCGACCAGGCCGTAGACGACATGGCAGCCCGCCTCCTCCAGCTTGCGCGCCCACTTGATGTTGGCGTGCTCGTCGAAGCGGGCCTTGATCTCGACCAGGACGAGGACCTGCTTGCCGGCCTCGGCGGCGTCGATGAGGGCGTCGACTATCGGGGAGTCGCCCGAGGTCCGGTACAGGGTCTGCTTGATGGCGAGGACGTCCGGGTCGTCGGCCGCCTGCTGGAGGAAGGCCTGCACGGACGTGGAGAAGCTGTCGTACGGGTGGTGCAGCAGGACGTCACGGGCGCGCAGGGCGGCGAAGATGTCCGGCGCGGACGCCGACTCGACCTCGGCCAGGTCGCGGTGGACGCCGGCGATGAACTTCTTGTACTTGAGCTCGGGGCGGTCGAGCGAGGCGATGCGGAAGAGGCCCGTGAGGTCCAGGGGGCCCGGCAGCGGGTAGACCTCCGCCTCGGAGATCTTCAGCTCGCGGACAAGGAGGTCCAGGACCTCGCGGTCGATGGACTCCTCCACCTCCAGGCGCACCGGCGGCCCGAAGCGGCGCCGCATGAGCTCCTTCTCCAGGGCCTGGAGCAGGTTCTCGGCGTCGTCCTCCTCGACCTCCAGGTCCTCGTTCCGGGTCAGGCGGAAGGCGTGGTGCTCCAGCACCTCCATGCCCGGGAACAGCTCCTCCAGATGGGCGGCGATGACGTCCTCGATGGGGACGTAGCGGCCGGGGGAGCTCTCCAGGAAGCGGGACAGCAGCGGCGGGACCTTGACGCGGGCGAAGTGGCGGTGGCCGGTGACGGGGTTCCGTACGACGACCGCGAGGTTCAGCGAGAGACCCGAGATGTACGGGAAGGGGTGCGCGGGGTCGACCGCCAGCGGGGTCAGGACCGGGAAGATCTGGTGCCGGAACAGGGTGAAGAGGCGGGCCTGCTCCTTCTCCTGGAGTTCGTTCCAGCGGACCAGGTGGATGTCCTCCTCCGCGAGCGCGGGGGCGACGTCCTCGTGGTAGCAGGCGGCGTGCCGGGCCATCAGCTCGCGGGAGCGGGCCCAGATCATCTCCAGCACCTCGCGGGGCTGGAGGCCGGAGGCGGAGCGGGTGGCGACACCGGTGGCGATACGGCGCTTGAGGCCGGCCGCCCGGACCATGAAGAACTCGTCCAGGTTGCTGGCGAAGATCGCGAGGAAGTTCGCCCGTTCGAGGAGCGGGGTGTTCGGGTCCTCGGCGAGCTCCAGGACGCGCTCGTTGAACGCGAGCCAGCTGCGCTCCCGGTCGAGGAAACGACCCTGCGGGAGGTCGGGCCCGTCGAAGGGCGACTCCTCGTACGCGTCGAGGTCGGCGTCGATGTCGGGTTCCAGGTCCGAGACCACCGCCGCCACGGTGTGCGGGCGGTGCGCGGCTATGGAGCCCACGGAGGGCTGCGCGTGCTGGACCTGTGCTGCCTGGGCGTTGGGCTGGCTCATGGACCCATTCTTCCGCGCCATGGCCGAGACAGGCGCGTCGGACAGCGCGAGCGGGAGCGCGGCGGCACTTCCGTTCCGCGCGGACCCCTCGGGGGGCGGCGAAGGCTCTGGCACGGCGGGCTTCATTCGCCGAGCGTCGCAAGTCTGTCTGAACCATTGGTTACGGAGACATGGCGTGTGGGACACCGGGGGGCGGATCCCGGGCGTCCACCCCTCGGATACGAGTCCGGACCGCACGTCCCCCACCCCCGTGGGAGGACGTACGGTCCGGAAACCCTGGATCCCCCTACGCCGTGCGGCGGCGCAGCAGCAGGAAGGCGGCGGTGGTCGCGGCCGCGGCGACGGTGAGGAGGAGGCCGGACTCGACGTACTGGAGGGGCCGGAAGTGCGACCGGGGGTGGTACGTCAGACGGGTCTCGTCCGGCGACCAGCCGACCTGGAAGTAGGAGCGGGGCCACTCGGAGACGCCGACGCGGGTGACCGTGGGCCACAGGTTCGCGCGGAAGAAGTCCAGCAGGTTGTACAGGACCAGACAGGCCGCGAAGGCGACCCCCGCGCCGGCCAGGGTGCGTCCGGTCAGCAGCCCGGCGAGCGCGCCGAGGGCGAGGCCCGCGAGGGCGTACGCGACGGCGACGGGGCCGGTGGCGATGAACGTGTCCTGGTAGTACCAGTCGCCGACGAGGTTCGGATCGCCGTCGGTGCCGGCCCAGATGTTCAGTACGACGACCGAGCCCGTCCCCGCGGTGAGCAGCGCCGCCGGGACGGTGAGCTTGGCGGCCAGCCAGCGCGTCGGCGTCACGCCCTGGGTCCAGGCCAGCAGGGCGGTGCGGTTCTCCAGTTCGCGGCCGATGACGGCGCCGGCCCAGAGCGCCACGGGGAACATGAGGACGGAGAGGGAGCCGCTGACCAGGGCGATCCCGTCGCGGTACGTGTCGTCGGCGGTGATCGCCCGGACGGTGGAACACAGCGGCAGGCCGTCGTGAGCCGGTACGGCACACGCGCTGACGCCCGCGCGCGCCTCGTCCGCGAGGGCGTGCAGCCGTATCAGATACGCCGTGGCGGCGGCCAGGGCCGTGAGCCACAGGATCAGGGCGGCGCGGTGCGGGCGCAGCACACCTCGGGCGGCGGGCGCCGCCGCCGTGCCGGAGAGGACGCTCATACGGCGGCCCTCGTTCCCCGGCGCAGCAGCCAGAACGCGGCACCCACGGCCACCGCCGCGACCGTGAGGACGAGGCCGGTCTCGATGAGCTGGAGGGGCCAGAAGTGGGAGGCGGGGTGGTAGTCGAGGTAGTAGCCGGTCACGCCGTGGTCCGCGAAGCACTTCATGCTGTCCTCGCAGTCCGGGATCGGGATGCGCTCGCCGGTGGCGGTCAGCGCGCCCTGATCGCCCCACATGATGTTCGACGGGGTCCCGGGGCCCGATTGCAGCCCGTTGACGACGGTCTTCCAGGGCCACAGGTGGGGCGTGACGGTGTCGGCGGCGTACTCCACGACCACGGTGACCAGCAGTCCCACGGCGAGGGCCGGCAGGGCCCGGCGCAGGAGCAGGCCCGCGAGGGTGCCCAGGGCGAGCGCGAGGAGGGGCAGCGCGATGCCGAGCGTGCCGTTCGCGGTGAAGGCGTAGTCCTCGTACCACGCCCAGTCCAGCGGGAACTCGTTCGCGCTGAAGACCGTGCGGTGCAGCAGGACCAGTACGGTCGAGCCGACGGTGAGCAGGGCCGCGGGCACGGTGAGCTTGGCCACCAGCCAGCGCGTCGGCGTCACGCCCTGGGTCCACGCGAGGCGCGCGGTGCCGGACTCCAGTTCGCGGCCGACGGCGGCACCGGCCCAGGCGGCGACCAGGTACGGGGTGAAGACGATCGCCCACCTCGCGAGCATGACGGTGCGGTAGTAGCCGTTGAGGGTGGTGTCCCACATGCAGTCGTTGCCGACGGGGCAGTTGCGCCGCCACGCGGTCTCGGCGGAGGTCGCACCGGGGCCGTACGCCCACAGCAGGGCCAGCGCGGCGGCCACGGCCAGCAGCACCCAGACGATCAGGGCGGCGCGGTGCAGGCGCAGCACCGTGCGGACGGTGGCCGGGGGACGCGGTGGCGCCGCGGCGACGGATGCGGTCATGCGGTGGACTCCTGGCGGGGCGTACGAGCGGGGCGGGTGCGGTGTCTGAGCAGGAGGAACGCGGCGACGGTGGCGAGTGCCGCGACGGCGAGGACGATGCCGGTCTCGACGAGGTGCAGCGGCCAGAAGTGGGACTGGGGGTGGTAGGAGCCGTCCCCCAACTGCCACACGGTCCGGGGGAGTTCGCGTCCGTCGCTGACGTCCGCGGGCCAGAACCCGTCGCGGTGCTTCTCCACGTACCGGTTGAGCACGATCATCACGGCGACCGCGATGCCCGTCGCGGGCAGCGAGCGGCGTACGACGAGCGCGGTGAGCGTGCCGACCGCGAGGGCGCACAGGCCGTAGGCCACGACGAGAGGACCGCGCGCGGCGAACACGTCGGCGAATCCCCAGTCGTCGCCCATCAGATCGCGGTGCGCCGACCAGGCCCAGCGGAAGACGGGGACGAAGAGCGCGCCGCCCACCACGAGCACCACGGCCGGGACGGCGAGCTTGGCGGCCAGCCAGCGCAGCGGCGAGACGTCCTGCGTCCACGCCAACCGCGCGGTGCCGGACTCCAGTTCACGGCCGATCAGCGCGCCGGCCGACCAGGCGGCGACGGCCCAGAAGCCGTAGTACATGAAGGTGCTGAGCCAGCCCATCGGACCGCTGTAGTCCTGCGAGGCCCACAGGCCGCAGCGGTCCGAGGGGGTGTCACGGCAGGCGGCCAGCGTCGTGTGAACGTCGTCGGCGGTGACCTCGGTCAGCCACACCAGGCAGGCCACCGAGCCCAGTACGAACACGGTCCACACGATCAGTGCCGCGCGGTGCAGCCGCAGCACGCCCCGGATCATGAGACGGCCCTCGTGCGTACGGCAGTCACACGGAACGCGGCCAGGGCGAGCAGGGCGGCGACGGCGAGCACGATCGCCGAGGCGGTCAGCTGGAGCGGCCAGTAGTGCGAGAGCGGGTGGTACTCGTGGTACCAGCTGACGGCGCCGAGACGGTCGTAGAGCCGCTCGCACTGCGGGCTGACCGCGCTGCCGCAGAACGGGTCGGCGAGACGTTCACCGTCGGCGGTGAGCAGGCCTGTCGACACGTCCACGCCGTTGCCCACGGGCGGGTCGTTCGCGAGGCTCGACACGGTGGTCACCGAGGACCACAGATACGGCAGGGCCTGGTGGACCCCGGCCCACAGCGCGCCCACGGCGAGGACGGCGGCGCCCAGCGCGGCCAGCGAGCGGCGCAGCAGCACGCCCGCGAAGGCGCCGGCGAACAGGCCCGCCAGGGCGAGGGCGACGGTGATCGGGCCGCCGGCGTAGAAGGTGGGCGGGTCGTACCAGGACTTGGCGCTGCCGATCCGGCCCTCGGACGCCCACCACATCCCGTGGTGAAGGAGCACCAGGAGGCCGGTGCCGGCGGTGACCAGGGCGGTCGGGAGGGTGAGCTTCGACAGCAGCCAGCGGGTCGGGGTCAGGCCCTGGGTCCACGCCAACTGTGCGGTGCGCTGCTCCAGTTCACGGCCGGTGAGGGCGGCTCCCGCCCAGGCGGCGACGAGGAAGGGGACGGCCAGGACCGCGATGGTCGCGTAGTCGTAGATGTCCTTGTAGCGGATGATCGCGGCCTGGTCGTACAGACAGGGGCCGGTGGACGTGCAGGCGTCGTACTGCTGCCAGGCCTCGGCGGAGGCGTCGGCCAGAGGGCCCCACAGACACAGCAGCGCGCCGCCGAGTCCGAGGAGGACGACGGTCCAGACGAAGAGGGCCGAGCGGTGCAGCCGTATCAGCCACCGGCTCAGGTGGGGCGCGGTGAGGGTGCTCACGCGGAGACCTCCTCGGCTCCCGACACGGCCGTCTTTCCGGCTGCCCCGGGGTTGCGCAGGTAGGACAGGACCAGCTCCTCCAGGGAGGGCGTGCTCGTGCGCCAGTCGGCGGGCAGCGGGGCGGTCGGGCGGATCAGGGCGGAGAGCTGGCGGCCCGTGGTGCGGGACTCGACGACCGTGTGCGGGGCGAGGACGGTGTCCGCGGAGGCCGACACGCGCGCGTGCGTCTCCAGCAGTTCGTCGATCTCGCCGTCGAGACGGACCCGGCCGCCGCCGATCAGCAGGAGGTGGTCGCAGGAGTCCTCCAGCTCGGCGACGACATGCGAGGACATGACGATCGTGGTGCCGTGCTGGGCCGCCTGGGACATCAGCACACCCATCAGCTCGTGCCGGGCCAGCGGGTCCAGGTCGGCCATCGGCTCGTCCAGGAGCAGCAGTTCGGGCCGCTTGCCGAGCGCGAGGGCGAGCGCCACGCGCGTGCGCTGCCCGCCGGACAGGGCGCGGATCCGGGCCTTGAGGTCGAGGTCGCCGCCCGCCACGATCCGCTCGGCGGCGCGCGCGTCCCAGTGCCCCGGGTTCAGGTCGGCGCCCATGCGGAGCGTCTCGGCGACGCTGAGCTGGGGGTAGAGCGGCTTGTCCTGGGCGACGAAGCCCACGCGTGCGCGTGCCTCGCCCGCGGGGCCGCCGAGGACGGACAGCGTGCCCTCGGTCGGGGCCAGCAGGCCGGCGGCGAGGGCGAGCAGGGTGGACTTGCCCGCGCCGTTCGGGCCGACGACGGCACAGACGCGGCCGGTGGGCAGCGTGAAGGTGCAGTCGCGCAGGGCCCACCCGGCGGGCCGCCTGAGCCGGCCGAAGCGCTTGCCCAGCGCGGCTGCCTCGAGGGCGGAGTCGGTCATGAGGGGTCCCCCTGGCTGTGCTGGTCCTGGCCGTTCCTGTCCAGGAAGTGCTTGTCGAGTACGGCGGTGAAGAGCGCGGCCACGTCGTCCCGGTCGAGGCCGGCCGCCCGGGCTCGTTGCGTCCATCCGTCGAGCTCGGAGTGGAGGGGCGAGTCGGCGGGGGCGGCGCCGAGGCCGCGGCGCACGAAGGTGCCGAGACCGCGCCGGGCCTCGACGAGCCCCTCGCGCTCCAGCTCGCGGTAGGCCTTCAGAACGGTGTTGGGGTTGATGGCGGTGGCCTCCACTACCTCGCGCGCCGTGGGGAGCTTGTCGCCCGGCTCCAGGTGGCCCAGTCGGAGGGCCTGCTTGGTCTGCTGGACGATCTGGACGTACGTGGCGACCCCGGAGTGCCGGTCGATGCGGTACTCGACCACCCGTGCACCACCCTTTCACTAATTGAGTAGTGAAAGGGTGGTGGAAGGCGGGTGGCAAAGTCAAGCGGAAAGTCAGGCGGAGGTCAGGCGGAGGGTGCCGCGGAAAGTCATGCGCCGTCCCGTGAACCGATCGGCGGGGCTCGTGCGATGAGGGTGATGTGAGCGAGACGAGAAGCGACGGGGAGCTGCTGCGGGCCGCGGCGGACGGGGACCGGCGCGCCTTCGAGGAGCTGTACCGGCGGTTCGCGCCGTGGCTGACGGCCAGGCTGCGCGGCCGGTGCGCCGACGCGGGCGTCGTCGACGACGTCGTGCAGGAGACCTTCCTCGCGATCTGGCGGGGCAAGGCCCGCTATCGCGAGGACGGCGACGTGGCCGGCTGGCTGTGGCGCATCGGCTCCCGGCGGCTGGTCGACGCGCTGCGCGGCGACGGGGCGCGGGGAAGGCTGCGGCAGGCACTGGCCCGGCTGCGGCACCGGGACGAGGCGTCCGCGGAGGAACGCGTGCTCGCGGGGGTTGAGCACGGAGACCTCGCGGGCGCCCTGGTCCGGCTCTCACCCGAGCTCCGGGCGGTCCTCCAGGCGACGGTCATCGACGGGCTGACCACCCGCGAGGCGGCCGTCGTCCTGGGCATCCCGCCGGGGACGGTCAAGACGCGGGCGATGCGGGCCCGCAAGCAACTGAGGGAGGCGCTGGCATGAGCGTGCACAAAAGCGATCAGGGCCTCCGGGGCCGCGAGCGGACGCGGGAGGTGGCGGCATGACCTGGCATGTGGCCGAAGAAGATCTACGGGCCTACGCACAGGGCGAGTTGACGCCCCCGGTGCTCTGGTCCGCCGACACGCACCTCGGCTCCTGTGCGCACTGCCGGGAGGTGCTGGCCTCCGTCAGCGACCCGGTCGCCCTGGACGCCGGCTGGGACCGGCTCGACGCCGAACTCGATGTCCCCGAGCGCGGCTTGTTCGAGGGTCTGCTGGTGCGGCTCGGGATCGCCGACCACACCGCGCGGCTGCTCGCGGCCACCCCGGTGCTGCGCCGCTCATGGCTGGCGGCGGTGGTGTTCGTGCTGATCACCACGGTCGGGGCGGTGTACACGGCGGACTCGCCGACCCTGTTCCTCGCCCTCGCCCCGCTGCTGCCGCTGGCCGGCGTGGCGCTGGCGTACGGACCCGCGCTGGACCCGACCTACGAGATGGCGGTGGTCAGCCCGGTGCACGGGTTCCGGCTGCTGATGATCCGTACGGTCACCGTGCTCAGCACCGTCCTCGGCCTCAACGGCCTGGCGACGCTGGCGCTCCCGGGCTACGGCCTGCGGGCCCTGGCCTGGCTGCTGCCCGCGCTCGCCCTCACCGCGACCGGCCTCGCGCTCACCCCCCGACTGGGCCCGGTCCTCGCACCGTCCCTCGTCGGCGGCGTGTGGGTCGCGCTGCTGGTCGTCGCCGACGCGAGCGGCGACGGACCGCTCGCGCCGTTCACCGCGGTCGGCCAGGGCGCCGCCGCCGCGGTCGCCGCACTCGCGGTCGGCCTGCTCTTCCTCGCCCGTGACCGTTTCGACGTCTCCTACAGGAGTGCCGTATGACACCCACCGTCTCCGCCTCGGGGCTCAGCCTCCACTACGGCGGCACCCGCGCCCTGGACGACGTGTCGCTGCGGCTGACACGAGGCGTCACCGGGCTGCTCGGTCCCAACGGGGCCGGAAAGACCACCCTGTTGCGGGTCCTGGCCACCGCCGTCCCCGCCGACCGGGGCGCCTTCACCGTGCTCGGGCACGACCCGGGCACCACCCGCGGCCGGCAGGACGTGCGGCGCCGGCTCGGCTATCTGCCCCAGACCCCCGGTTTCCACCCGGACTTCACGGCCTTCGAGTTCGTCGACTACGTGGCGATCCTGAAGGAGCTCACCGACCGGGCCGCCCGCCACCGCGAGGTGCGCCGGGTCCTCGACGAGGTCGATCTGGGAGACGTCCGCGGCAAGCGGATCAAGAAGCTCTCCGGCGGCATGCGGCAGCGGGTCGCGCTGGCCGCATCGCTGGTCGGCGACCCGGGATTCCTGGTCCTGGACGAGCCGACGGTCGGCCTGGACCCCGAACAGCGCATGCGGTTCCGCGAGTTGATCGCCCGGGCGGGCGAGGGACGGACGGTCCTGCTCTCCACCCACCAGACGGAGGACGTGGCGATGCTCTGTCACCGGGTGGTGGTGATGGCCGGCGGCCGGGTGCGCTTCGACGGCACCCCGGCCGAGCTCACGGCGCGGGCCGCCGGACGGGTGTGGAGCAGTACGGAACGCGATCCGGGCGCGAAGGCGGGGTGGCGCACCGGCACGGGCTCCTTCCGGAACGTGGGGGACCCGCCGGCCGGAGCCGAACTCGTCGAACCCACGCTGGAGGACGGCTACCTGCTCACCCTCGACGGCGCGGGCGCGGAGGTGGCGGCATGAGCGGCACGATGACGATGACGGCGGCCCCGACCGCCGAGCGGACCCAGCCGCGCGAGTCGTGGTCGGCCGTGTTCGCGCTCGCCGCCTTCGAGGCGCGCAGACTGCTGACGAGCGTCCCGGTGATCGTCGGCTTCCTGGTGTACATCGCGTGGATCGTCTGGCGCGGCCAGGACTACGCGGACGGCTACCCGGCCCTCCAGGACGCCGACCGCGCCACCCAGTCCGGCCCGCTGTTCGTCGGGCTCGCGGTGCTGCTGGCCGTGAACCAGGCGGTGCTGAGATCCCGCCGACGCGGCACGGAAGGGCACTTCGGGGTGCTGGTCATGGGGACGGGCCGGCGGACCGCCGCGCATGTGCTCTCCATCGTCCCGGCCGTGCTGCTCACCACGGTGTGCGTGGCGGTCCAGTTCGGCACGGCCGCGCTCAAGTCCACCGCGCTCGGGCACGGTTCGCCCGGTGAGCTGCTGGTGGGGCCGCTGACCGTGCTGCTGTTCGGGGCGGTCGGCGTGCTGCTGGCCCGACTGGTGGCGTCGGTCTTCGCGGCGCCGCTGCTGATCGTGGTCTTCCTCTTCCTGTTCGTGGCGGGGGCGGCGGCGAGCGCCGGCTGGACGCGCTGGCTGTCCCCGTCGGTGACCGAGGGCAGCGCCAACATCCTGCCCTCCGACCTGATCGGCCGCCCCGCCGCCTGGCACGCGCTCTACCTCGCCGGACTGGGACTGAGCCTGGCGCTGCTCGCGATCCTCATGGGCGGAAGCCGCGCGTGGACCGTACGGACCCTGTTCGCCGGAGCGGTGGCGCTGACGGTCCTGGGCGGGGTCGCACAGGGCCAGGAGGTCTCCGCGGGAACGACGGCCGCGCGCGAGCGGGCCACCTTCCACCCCGAGCAAGTGCAGACCTGCGTGGAGCGGAACGGGTCGCGGTACTGCGCCTTCCCCGAGTGGCGGGGCCGGACCGCGGACTGGGCCTCGGTCGCGGACCAGGTGCGGTCCCTGGCCGGCGGCACGGCACACGACCAGCGGCTCCTGGTGCGCCAGCGGATAGACGCCACGTACGGCCTCAGCGCCGACGCCGCGATCCCTCCGTCCAAGGCCGCCGGCCAGGTGACGGTCGGTACGGCCTGGGGCGGCAACCGGGTCCCCGAGTTCTCGGCCGCGGTCGCCGGGGTGCTGGTCGCGGGCGACGAGAACGCGGCCGGCGAGTTGTGCGACGGCCGCATGGTCACCGTCATGTGGCTCGCGCTGGCCTGGGAGTCCGACCCGATCACCCAGCTCAGGCACGTCCGTCTCGACGACAGCGTGACGGGCTCGGCGATCGTGCTGTCGCCCACGAACCCGCTGTCGATGACGGAGGGCCAGACAACGGTCGTACGCGAGCTGCTGGAGCGGCCCCGGAGCGAGATCGAGCCCAAGGTGAAGTCCCACTGGACGGAACTGACCTCGCCGAAGGTGACGACCGCACGGGCGGCACAGCTGCTCGGGGTGAACACGAAGGTTCCGGCGGACTCCTGCGAGTGAGCGGGGACGGTTCGGTGGCGTGCCGGGTCTCAGGCCTTTGGCGGCTGGGGCTCGGCGCGGCGAGGGAGTCGGGGGTGAGAGGGCGGGTGTGGACGGTGATGGGTCCGTGGCCGGGCTGGGCCGGTGGGCTCGGGGCGGTTCGGTGAGGTGTCGGGTGGCGGGATCCGTGGTGCGGGTGCGGGTGCGGGTGCGGGTGCGGCGAGGGCGAGGGAGTTGGGGATGACGGGGGCGGATGTGTGCGGTGACGGGGGTGGCCGGGTGTCTCGGCGGGCGGGGGTGGGGCGGGGGGCCGCGGTGGGGCGGGCGTTGCTGATGCCCGTGCTGCGGACGCTGCCGTGGCGGGCGTTGGGGGCCGCCGGGGGTGTGGGGCTGCTGCTCGCGGGGATGGCGCGGTGGCTCGTGGACGCCGACCCGTGGCTGGCCCTCAACCTGTTGCGGGCCGCGGCCCTCGCCCTGGCGCTGGGCCTGGCGTTCCTCCTGGACGACCCGGCCCGGCACACCACCGCGGCGGTGCCGACCCGGCGTCCGGTCCGGCAGGCGCTGCGGGCGGTGCTGGTCGCCCCGTTCGCGGCGCTGGCGTGGACCGCTGCGGTACTGCTCGTGCCGGAGGAGATACGCCCACCCGTGGGCCCCCTCACCCTGGAGGCGGCCGGCGCCGTCACCCTCGCGCTGGCGGTGGCCGCCCTCGCCGTCCGCTTCTCCCAGGCCCCGGAACCGGGCCAGGCGGTCGCCGCGGCGGTACTCACCACGGCGGTCGCGGCACCGCTGCTGCTGCCGGGGCGCTGGGCGATGTTCGTGGCACCGGACGACGATCGCTGGGCGGCGTCCCATGACCGGTGGGCCTGGGTGCTGGTGGCGGCGGCGCTGGTGTGGGCGGCGTGCGGACCGGAACGGTCGGGACGCCGGGCGCGGTCGATGAGGGCGTCGGGGGCGTCGGGGGTGTGAGGCCTGGGTCGCTCTCTCGAGGCCGGGCAGGTCATGTGGGCCTGTCCGGCGTCCAGTGGCGGGGTCGAGTGGTCCCGGGCCCCACGTGGGGGGTAGCCCCTCGGCGCAGGTCAGGCACTCAGCCCGTCCGGCGTTTGAGGACGAGGCCCGTTCAGGGCCGAAGCGGGGGTCTGGGGGCGGCAGCCCCCAGGGAGGGTGCCGTCGGTGTGGGCCGCCATCGAACCCACCCCACCTCAAGCCGCCCTCCCCGCTCAAGCCGGCGTCAGCGTCACGTCTCCGTCCGGTACATCAGGTCCGTCTCGTGGGTGACGAACCCCAGTCGCTCGTACACCGACACCGCCGCCTTGTTGTCGGCGTCGACGTACAGCATCGCCGTCGGCAGCCCCTGCCCCGCGAGGTGCCGCAGCCCGATCGTGGTGAGGGACTTGCCGAGGCCCCCGCCCTGCGCACCGGGCCGTACGCCCAGGACGTACACCTCGCCCAGCTGCTCCGCCGCGTGCACCTTGGTCCAGTGGAAGCCGATCAGTTCGGCGCCGCGGAAGGCGAGGAAGAAGCCGGCCGGGTCGAACCAGGCCTCGCCCATGCGGGCGTCGAGGTCGCGCTGGACGAGGGAGCCCTGCTCGGGGTGGTGGGCGAAGGCGGCGGCGTTGACCGCGAGCCAGGCCGCGTCGTCCTCGCCGGGGACGAAGGCACGTACGGTCACGCCGTCCGGGAGCACCGGGTCGGGCAGTTCGAGGTCGGTCAACGACCGCCGCATCTGGCGCAGCTCACGGAACAGCGTCAGTCCCAGGACCTGGGCGAGATGCCGGGCCGCCGAGTGGCCGCCGTGGGCCCACACCCGCAGCCGCTTGCCGGAGGCGGCGAGGAGGGCGGAGCCCAGCGCCCGGCCGTGGCCGTGGCCGCGGTGCGCGGGGTGCACGACCAGTTCGGCGGCCGGTGCCTCCACCGGGTCGGTGTCCTCCAGCTGGGCGTAGCCGACGAGTTCGTCGTCGACGTTCAGCAGCAGATGGGACACGCCCTCGCGCGCGCCGCCGCGCAACTGGAGCCGACCCTGCTCCGACACCGCCTGCTGACCGTCGTTGCGCGCGGCCTCCGCGAGGAGCGCCAGCACGGCTTCGGTGCGGTCCGGGGAGAGCGCCGAGTAGGTGTCGATCGAGCGGGAGGTGCCACGCCGTGCGGTGTCGTCGCTGGTCATGCGTACGAGGGTACGGGGGAGCGCCCGCAAAGTGGCGGCAAAGGGAGGGGCAAAGGGAAACCAGGATGTAACCATGAAACCCCTGTCGCGCTACGCGCGTTGACTCTAGGCTGCGCCGGACGGGGCCCACGTGTTTCAGACATCCCACAGGGGGGCGCATGCCAGCCATATCCCAGCCGCACCACCGCCGCAGACGGAACGTCCGTCTCCTTGCCGCGGCCGCCGGTCTCGCGACCGTCGGTGCCCTCGCCGCCGCGCTGCCTTCGTCGGCCGCCGCGGGCGAAACGGACAAGTCGCGTCATCACGGGCCCAGTCGCTACCAGGACGTGCAGTTGCTGTCCTTCAACGACCTGCACGGCAACCTGGAGCCGCCGTCCGGTTCCTCCGGCCGCGTCACCGAGCTCCAGGCGGACGGCACGACCAAGACGATCGACGCCGGTGGTGTCGAGTACCTCGCCACGCACCTGCGGGAGGCGCGTGCGGGCAACAAGTACTCCATCACCGCGGCCGGTGGTGACATGGTCGGTGCGTCTCCGCTCATTTCGGGACTTTTCCACGACGAGCCGACCATCGAGGCGCTCAACGGCCTTGAGCTGGACGTCACCTCCGTCGGCAACCACGAGTTCGACGAGGGCGCCCGGGAGCTGGCCCGCCTCCAGAAGGGCGGCTGCCACCCGACCGCCGGCTGCTACACGGACGAGGAGTTCGAAGGGGCGGACTTCCCGTACCTCGCGGCGAACGTCCTGAACGAGAAGACCGGCAAGCCCATCCTCAAGCCGTACTGGGTGTGGAAGAAGAAGGACGTCAAGGTCGGCTTCATCGGCGTGACCCTGGAGGACACCCCGGGTGTCGTCTCCGCCGAGGGCGTCAAGGGCCTGAAGTTCAAGGACGAGGTCGAGACGATCAACAAGTACGCCAAGGAGCTCCAGCGCCAGGGCGTCAAGTCGATCGTGGCCCTCATCCACGAGGGCGGGGCGCCGGCCTCCGGGTCGTACAACTACAACTGCGACTCCCCGGGCGCGGGCGACGGTATCTCCGGCCCGATCGTGGACATCGCCAAGAACATCACCCCGCAGGTCGACGCGCTGGTGACGGGTCACACCCACGCCGCCTACGCCTGCACCATCAACGACCCGGCGGGCAACCCGCGCACGGTCACCTCGGCCGCGTCCTTCGGCCGGCTCTACACGGACACCACGCTGACGTACGACCGGTGGACGGGTGACATCGCCCGTACGGCCGTGAAGTCGGCGAACCACGTGGTCACCCGGACCGTCGCCAAGGCGACGGACATGACCGAGCTGATCAGCAAGTGGAACACCCTCGCGGCGCCCATCGGCAACCGCGCGATCGGCTACATCTCCGCCGACATCCCGAGCACCGGCACCGAGTCCCCGATGGGTGACCTGATCGCCGACGCGCAGCTCGCCTACGGCAAGCAGCTCGACCCGGAGACCGACCTCGCGCTGATGAACCCGGGCGGTGTGCGAGCGGGCCTGACGTACGCGCAGAAGGGTACGGAAGGCGACGGTGTCGTCACCTACGCCGAGGGCTTCACCGTGCAGCCGTTCTCCAACACCGTGAACCTCCAGGACTTCACCGGCGCCCAGCTGATCCAGGTCCTCAAGGAGCAGGTCAGCGGCTCCAACGCGGCCTCGCCGAAGATCCTTCAGCCGTCCTCGGGTCTGACGTACACGCTGGACCTGACCAAGACGGGCGCCGACCGGATCGTCGTCGACTCCGTCAAGCTCAACGGCGCGGCGATCGACCCGGCGGCCACCTACCGTGTCGCGACGAACAGCTTCCTCGCGGGCGGTGGCGACGGCATCACCACGCTGGGCCTGGGCACCAACGACCTCGTCGGCACCGACGACCTGGCGGCGCTCGAGCAGTACCTGCTGGCCAACTCCTCGGCCACCAGCCCGATCGCGCCCCCGGCGGCGAACCGGATCACGATCGTCAAGTAAGCACCCACCTCACCGAGAGGCGGCCGCGTCACCCGACGCGGCCGCCTTTTCGCGTATTAAAACCTGTGTGAGGTGCGGATTGGTTCCGGGTAATGCCTGAAAATTGGTCTCAGCCGCAATTCATCGAGGTCTAAGCAGAATTGGCCTTTTCTGCGTTCGGGGTCCCGTAACGTTTTCCATGTCGAAACCGAACGGCACAAAGGAGAAAACAATGAGCTTCCACAAGATTGCCCCCGTCGCCAAGAAGAACACCAAGCCCGCGGCTCCGGCGCCGAAGAAGAAGGCTCCTCAGCAGAAGAAGGCCGCCCGTCCGGTGTCCCGTAAGGGCTGCTGACGCCGAATGCACGAGGCGGGGCCACCGACAGGGCTTGGTTTTCCAAAGCCGGTGGCCCCGCCTCGGGCATGTCCGCCGTAATTCGAGGGAGCAACCATGAGGGAAGTCCGGGAGGCCTTCCGCCGCTTCTGGCCGCTGACCCGCGGTGACCGCAAGTGGCTGGTGGCGATCGTCGCGTGCGTGGTGGTGTCCGCGCTCGCCGAGACCGCCTCGATCCTGCTGTTCGCGCAGTTGACCGACACCGCGCTGAAGGCCGGTTCACTGTCGGCGTTCTGGGGCCCGGCCGGCGCCTGGCTCGCCGTCGCCGGGCTCGGCGCGCTGGTCGGCTACCTCGGCAACTCGCTGGCCACGTGGACCGCGGAGAGATTCGTCCTGCATCTGCGGGCCAAGGTGTTCCGGCACGTCCAGGACCTGCCCCCGCACTTCTTCCAGAAGCACCGCCAGGGCGACCTCGTCGAGCGGCTCACCGGTGACGTCGAGGCCATCGAGCAGATGGTGGTGTCCGGTGTCGTCGGCACCGTATCCGCCGCCTTCGCCGCCGTCTTCTACTCCTGCGCCGCCCTCTACCTCCGCTGGGACCTGGCCCTCGCCACCTTCGTCCTCGCACCCCTGTTCCTGCTGGCCGCCCGCCGTTTCGCCGGCCGCATCAGGAGCGCCGCCCAGGACGAGCGGGTCGCCGACGGCGCCATCACCTCCGTAGTCGAGGAGTCCCTCGGCAACGTCGTGCTCACCCAGGCCTACAACCGCCGCGCCGACGAGGAGAAGCGGCTCGACCGCGAGGCCCGCGCCTGGCTGCGGGCCTCCGTGCGCGGGGCACGGCTGAGCGAGATGTACGAGCAGTTCGTCGAGGTCGTCGAGACGGTCTGCGTCCTCGCCGTCATCGGACTCGGCGTCTGGGAGATCTCCGCCGACCGCATGACCCTCGGCCAACTCCTCGCCTTCGCCGCGTTCATCGGCTACCTCTACCCACCCGTCCGCAACCTCGGACAGCTCGGCCTCACCCTCACCGCCGCCACCGCGGGCGCCCAGCGCCTCAACGAGATCCTCGACGCCGAACCCGCCGTCACCGACCCGGCGGAACCCGTCCGGGCATGGCCGGTGCGCGGCTGGGTCAGCGTCCACGGCGCCGGCTTCCGCTACCCGGGCGCCACCAGGGACTCCCTGACCGACGTCACCTTCCAGGCCGCCCCCGGCGAACTCGTCGTCGTCACCGGCCCGAGCGGCGCCGGCAAGTCCACCCTCGCCAAAATGCTGCTCCGCTTCTACGACCCCCGGACCGGCGTGCTCTGCCTGGACGGCGTCCCGCTGACCGACGTACCCCTGGAGTTCCTGCGCCAGAACGTGGCCCTGCTCCCGCAGGAGACGCTCGTCCTGCACGGCACGATCCGCGAGAACATCGAGTGCGGCCGGCCCGGCGCGACCGACACGGACATCGAACGAACCGCGCGGGCGGCCGCGGCCCACGAGTTCGTCGCCGAACTCCCCGAGGGCTACGACACCGTCATCGCCCCCGGCACCGCCGCCCTCTCCGGCGGCCAGCTCAAGCGGATCGCCATCGCCCGCGCGATGCTGCGCGCCGCACCGGTCCTGATCCTCGACGAACCCACCACCGGCCTCGACGCGGTGGCCGCTCACCGGATCGTCCGGCCGCTGCGCCGCCTGATGGCCGACCGTACGACGATCATGATCACCCACGATCTGAGCCTCGCCCCCGACGCCGACCGCGTCCTCGTCGTGGACGGCGGACGCCTGGTGGAGGCCGGCACACACGCCGAACTCGTGGCGCGGGGTGGCGTCTACGCGCGGCTGGCCGCTCACACCCGCCCGGCCGGGGACCCCGCCGGACTCCTGAGCGTGTAACCCAGCCCCCGCACGGTCTGGACGAGCCGCGGCCCGCCGTGGCTCTCCAGCTTGCGGCGCAGATACATGACGTAGACGTCGAGGGTGTTGGAGGCGGGCTCGAAGTCGAAGCCCCACACCTCTTTCAGGATCTGCGACCGGCTGAGCACCTTCGCCGGATGCCGCATCAGGTACTCCAGCAGGCAGTACTCGGTCCTGGTGAGCTCCAGCGGGACACCGCCACGGGTGACGGTACGGCTGCGCGGGTCGAGCGCCACGTCCTGGAAGCACAGCCGCTCGGCCGGCCCGGGCTGCGGCGGGACGAGGTGCCGCCGGCTGCGCCGCAGCAGGGCCCGCACCCGGGCGAGCAGTTCCTCGACCTCGAAGGGCTTGGTCAGATAGTCGTCGGCGCCGTTGTCGAGGGCGACGATCCGGTCGCCCACCGCGTCCCGGCCGGTGATCATCAGAATCGGCACCGTGCCCCCGGAGGCCCGGATCCGCCGGGTCGCGGCCAGCCCGTCGAGCTGCGGCATGGTGACGTCCATCAGCACCAGATCCGGCCCGTCCGCGACGAGTTCCACGGCGGTACGACCGTCCCCGGCGAGCAGGATCTCGTACCCCTCGAACCGCAACAGCCGCCCGAGCCCCTCCCGCACGGCCTCGTCGTCGTCGGCCAGCAGAATCTTCCGCGCCATCTGAACCGCCATCCGAACACGGTGTGACGAGGTGCTGTGGCGGAGCTGGCAGGGCGATAAGCGTGGGCTTAAGGAAGTCGGCGGGCGCGCCAGTGGAAGGTGGCGGCGAGGAGGGCGAAGGCGGAGAGGGGGACGTAGACGAAGTACAGGAGCTGCGAGGGTTCGTCCGAGGTGAACACGAGCACCACCCACGTCAGGAAGCTGAACATGAGGGTGATGACGGCACCGGTGGCCGCCCGAACCCAGGCCTTGGTCTGCGTGGCCCGCTTCCGGATGAGCCCCTCCACGGCCGGCCGCTGTTCCCACGCGGCGCCACGGTGTCGTGCGGCGCTCTCCTTCAGTCCGGCGATCTCGGTCCACGGGTCCTCCAGCTGCCGGTCGTCGACGTGCGGCAGGAGGATGCGGCGGCCTTCGGTGTCGTACAGAAACGTGGCGTACTTGGGTCCCTGGTAGTGCGCGCTGCTGGGCAGAGCCTCGACCCGCAGGTCGTAGATGTCGTGCCAGGCCCTGTGCCGCTCGAGATGGGCACCGCGCACGGTGATGCCGTCGGCGGTGACCACCGTGCGTGCGCGCCGCAGCCTCAGCACGACCCAGCCGAGGCTCACGGCCCCGAAGACCACGAGGCCCACGCGTACCCAGAGGGAAATGCCGCTCGCCCGGTCGAACAGCCGAAGGACGGAGCTCAGCAGAATCGCGCCCATCGCGAGGAGGAACGCCATCGGCAACCGACGCTGCTTCCGGTACTCCCGCTCGATCCCGAGGGTCGCCATCTACGCCACCCCCCGCCCGCTCGCGAGCAGGCCGCGCAGGAACTCGACCTCGGCGTGGAGGTCCGGCACGCACCGCTCGTTGAGGAAGGGCAGGACGGTCCGGTGGCCCGCTGTGTCGTACAGGCAGGCGACGAACCGCATGCTGGAGTCCTGCCGGGCGTCCTCGACGCGGAGCTCCCGGATGTCGTGCCAGGCCCAGGTCCGCCTGCGCAGGACGGCGTGCGAGGTGATCCCGGTGGGCCGTACGACCGTGCGGGGCCGTAGCAGGGCGAGCGCCAGCCAGCCGTCGGCCATCAGCAGGACCGTGATCAGGGCCACCGCGGGCCAGAACGGCACGCCGTTGAGCAGCACCTCCCCGACGCCGGCCGCGAACAGGATCGCGACGGCGCCGAGCGGCCTCCAGGCCGGCCCCCGTCTGCGGTACGCCCTGATGACGGAATCCCCGCTCATGAACCCTCCCCCGGTTTGGGGATGATCGTAGAGCGGGGACCTGTGGGTCAGGAAGCGGTGGGGGTCCAGTCACCGAGCCAGTCGGCGATCTCCTGGCCGGCGGCCTGGGCGTCGGTCAGCATGGGCCGGTTGCTGCTCGCGGACCCGGAACCCGCGCCGGTGTTCTTGTACTCGGCGAACCGGTCGTCCTTCCAGGAGAAGCCGCTCATGTCGGTCCACGGGGTGGACTTGATGGCCGCGCTGAGGGTGGTGTTGCGGACCGTCGTCTGCGGGTCGAGGCTCGCGTCGCCACCGGCGTGCCAGGGGCGGCCCAGGTAGAAGCTGGCGGCCGAGACGTCTCCGTTGACCGCCGAGTTGGCGATCAGGATGCCCTTGCGGTTCGCGACGGTGCTGGGCGCGGTGACGTACCCGGCCGAGGTGCCGTCCCAGCGCTTCTTCAGCGTGATGACGGACTTGTCGATCACCGTGGTCGCGCGGCCGAAGATGAAGTCGACGTTGCCGATCACGTAGGAGTTCTTGATGTAGACCCGGCCGAGCTTGTCCTTGGACGCGGTGTCCACGAGCAGCGTGTCCTGGTCGCCGGTGACGATGACCCCGTCCAGGAACACCTTGTCGGCGGAGGTGCGCAGCGCGACCGCCTGGTGGCCGTTCAGGCTCTGGTTGGCCTTCTCGTCGAAGTCGTTGGAGATCGTCAGGTTGCGCGCCTGGAAGTCGTCGGCCTCGACGGCGACGGAGGCACTGCCGCCGGTGCCGTACGTACCCGACCCGTCCGGCTTGGGCGTCCCGGACGCGTTGTTGTAGACGATCACCGTGTCGTTACGGCTGGCGCCCGTGCCCTGGATGGTGACGTGCGGCTTGTTGGAGGGCACCTTCACCAGCTCGCGATACGTCCCCGGCTTGACGGAGATGACCACGCGGGAGGCGTTGTTCGCCGGTACGGCGTTCACCGCGGCCTGCACGGTCTTGTACTGCCCGCTGCCGTCCTTGGCCACGGTGAGGGTGGTGGCCGCGGCGGCGGTGGTCGTGGCGCTGGTCGTACCGATGGAACTACGGGGCCCCACACCGGACTTGAGCAGCGAGGGCACGTTGGCGGTGGCGTCGAGGTTGTACGAGTAGTAGCTCTTGGGATCGAAGGCGGTCCCCCCGCTCTCGTTGCGCCCGCTCGTGCCGACGAACGTGTTGCCCTTCTGCACGATCGTCGCCGTGCTGTCCTTGATGACGGGGTTGTTGACGCCCTGGAAGTAGGAGTTCTCCAGCACCATCTTGGTGGCGCCGCGCGAGTAGTTCCCGTACGACGACTTGATGTCGGTCCCGGCCGCGTCCTCCAGGAAGTTGTTGTAGAGGTGGGCGTGGGCGGCGTTGTCGGTCGAGGGGTTGCGCTGCTCGGTCTCCCGGATCCAGTTGTGGTGGATGGTGATGTCGGTGACGACGTTCTCGGTCCACCCGATGCCGAAGGCCTTGTTGTCCTGGCTGAGCTTGTTCCAGGACACGGTCACATAGGTGCTGTCCTTGCGTACGTCGATGAGGCCGTCCGCCATGTGCCGCAGATCGTTGTGATCGATCCACACGTGATGCGCGCCGTCCATCTGGATGGCGTCGAAGTCGTGGTCCTTGTCGTTCCAGACGCCTTGGTAGGCGTCCCGGATGGTGAGGTTCCGGATGATGACGTTGTGGACCCCCGCCCCGAGGAAGAACCCGCCACCGACGATGTGCCCGGAGGTCCCGGACCCGACGATGGTCTTGTTCGACTTGACCTTGATCTCTTTCCCGACGGGGTCCATGTTGATGGTGGCCGCCACGACGATGACGTAGGGCGCGTCCGCGGTCGCGTACTTCTCCAGGTCGGCGAGGGTCTTCACAGTGACGGTCTGCCCGTCGCGCCCGCCGTAGGTGCCGTTCTGCCCGAGGGCGTTGACCGAGGCGAAGCCGTCGGCGGTGGCGGTCGCCCAGGCGGGGGCGGCGACGGTGGCGGCGGACGCGGACGACTGGGCGTCGTCGCCGAAGACGGGGCTGTAGGCGAGCACGCCGGCTGAGGTCAGGGCCAGGGGTACGCCGGCCACGAGCGCGGTCTTGCGCCTGCGGTGACGAGGGGCCCTGCTGCGGGTTTCAGTCACGGGCTGCTTCCGATCAGGTCAGATGTGGAGGGTGTGGGACACCTGACTGTCGGAGCTGCCCGGGAAAAGGTTGCCGTGGGAAGGGAGTTGGGCGCGAGGAGGGCTACGTCGGCGGGCGCGGCGAGGGCTACCCGGCGGGCGTCGGGTCCTCCGGGGGCGGCGTGGGGGCGCCCGGGAGACTGAGCGTCGCCACCGTGCCGCCGCCGTCCGCGCGGGCCAGCGTCACCTTGCCGCCGGCCTGCTCGACGGTACGGGCGACGATGGACAGGCCCAGACCCGAACCCGGCAGGGCGCGAGCGCTGGGGGAGCGCCAGAACCGGTCGAAGACGTACGGGAGTTCGTCCTCGGGGATGCCGGGACCGTGGTCGCGGACGGTGAGGACACCGTCGGCGAGCCGCACCTCGACGATGCCACCGTCGGGGCTGAACTTCACCGCGTTGTCCAGGATGTTGACCACGGCCCGCTCCAACGCGCTGGGCTCCGCCCGGGTGTACCAGGGCTGGAGATCGGCGTCGATGGTCAACTCCGGCCCGCGCAACCGGGCCCGCCGCAGCGCCGCCTGGACGGTGTCCTCCAGGGACACGACCTGAACACGCTCCCCACGCTGCCCCTCGGACCGCGACAGTTCCTGCAAGTCACCGATGAGCGAGGCGAGCTCGGTCATCTGCGCCTTCACCGAGGCGAGCAGCGCCTTGCGGTCGGCCTCTGGGATGGGGCGACCGGTCTCCTCGCTGCGGGTGAGGAGTTCGATGTTGGTACGCAGGGAGGTGAGCGGGGTACGCAGCTCGTGCCCTGCGTCCGCGATCAGCTGCTGCTGGAGCTCACGGGAGTTCGCGAGCGAGCTGGTCATGGAGTTGAAGGACCGGGACAACCGAGCCACCTCGTCCTCGGCGTCCTCCTCCACGGGAATCCGCACACTCAAGTCCTCGGTACGGGCCACGTGCTCTACGGCTTCGGTCAGCTTGTCGACGGGCCGAAGCCCGGCACGAGCAACGGCGAGCCCGGCGGCGCCTGCGCCGATCACTCCGACGCCGGAGACGAGGAGGAGGATGAGGGCGAGTTCGTTGAGGGTGGACTGGGTGCCCTTGAGGGGGACGGCAACGAGGAAGGCGGCGTTCGACTGCTCTCCGGTGACCCTGTTCTCGAGGGTAAGGGGAACAGTCATCACGCGTACGGGTGTTCCGTCCGTCGTGGTGCCGTTACGGATGATCCCCTCGTCGTTGTGGTCCTCCTTGGCGACGTTCTTGTCGGCCTGGGTGACTTCGACCTCGCCCTCTGAATTCCCAAGGAGGCAGGCCGTTCCGTCGGACGTGATGGCCTGCGAGTACGAGTTGCGCGGGCCGTTGTAGGCGGTCTGCGGGGTCTGCGTGCAGTTGGCGAGGGCGCTCTCGATGCCCATCTTCTGGGGCCCCTGGATGAGCGCCGCCTTTTGAAGGTCGTCTTCCAGCTGGTCGTACAACTTCCCCTGCACGATGAACCAACAGGTGACCGAAACCGCCGCCACCGCGAACGCCACCGCCGCCGCCACCAGCAACGACAGCCGTGCCCGGATGGGAAGCGTCCGGAACCGGCGTACGACCTTGTTCACTCCGCGCCACCCTGCCGCAGCACATACCCCACCCCACGCACCGTGTGCACGAGGCGAGGCTCTCCACCCGCCTCCGTCTTGCGGCGCAGGTACATCACGTACACGTCCAGCGAGTTCGACGACGGCTCGAAGTCGAAGCCCCACACCGCCTTGAGGATCTGCTCACGGGTCAGCACCTGACGCGGGTGCGCCATGAACATCTCCAGCAGCGTGAACTCGGTACGGGTCAGCTCCACCGGCCGCCCCGCCCGCGTCACCTCACGCGTCGCCAGATCCATCCGCAGGTCCGCGAAGGTCAGCGCCTCGTCCTCGACGGGAGCGCTCGCGTTCGCCGCCGCGTACGAGCTGCGCCGCAGCAACGCACGGACCCGGGCGAACAGCTCGTCCAGTTCGAACGGCTTGACCAGATAGTCGTCGGCCCCGGCGTCGAGTCCCGTGACCCGGTCGCCGACCGTGTCCCGGGCCGTCAGCATCAGGATCGGCGTCGTCGTGCCCGCGCCCCGCATCCGGCGCGCGGCGGTCAGGCCGTCCATGCGCGGCATCTGGATGTCCAGGACCACCAGGTCCGGCTGGTACGCCGTCGCCTTCTCCAGCGCGTCCGCGCCGTCGACCGCCACCTCGGTGTCGTATCCCTCGAAGGCGAGGCTGCGCTGGAGTGCTTCGCGTACGGCCGGCTCGTCGTCGACGATCAGGATGCGCTGGGGGTCACGGTCGCCATCGGCGGGGCTCATGGGCGTGGGTTCCTAGGGTGCGGTGGGACGGGGCTGGGCGCCTTCAGCCTCGCACGTTTCCGGGCTGTCGGGTGAAGCGAGGGCGGTCAGGCGCGGACCCTGCGCCGGCGGGCCGTACGGGCGGCGGCGGGGGCGGCGACCTCGGGGGCGCGGACCGGCGCGGTGGGCGCGTTGAGCTCGTACGCCACTTCCAGTGCCAGGGCGATACCGGCCGGGTCGTGGCCGGCCACGGTGTGGGAAACCTGCTTGATCATGACGTACTCCCCAATGCGGTGATGGTCATGCGGTGATGGTCAGTTGTCGCTGCCGCCGGCCCGCAGCTTGGCGAGGTCGGCCTTGACGGTGTTGATCGGGATGGCGAAGCCGAGGCCCACGCTGCCGGCGTCCGACGAGGACGATCCGGAGGAAGCGGCGGAGTACATCGCCGAGTTGATGCCGATGATGTTGCCGTTCATGTCGATCAGCGCGCCGCCGGAGTTGCCGGGGTTCAGGGACGCGTCGGTCTGGAGCGCCTTGTACGTCGTCGTGGACGAGCCGGTGTCGCCGTTGAACTGCTGACCGCCGAACTCGAACGGCCACTGGCCGTTACCGCCGCCCTGACCGCCCTGGCTCTGGCTCTCGTCGGTCGAGACGGTCACGTCACGGTCGAGGGCGGAGACGATGCCGCTGGTGACGGTGCCGGTGAGGCCCTCGGGGGAGCCGATCGCCACGACCGTGTCACCGACCTGGACGCCGTCGGAGTTGCCGAGGGTCGCGGGCGTGAGGCCGGAGGCGTTCTCCAGCTTGATCAGGGCGAGGTCCTTGGCGCTGTCGGTGCCGACGACCTTGGCCGTGTACTCCTTGCCGTCGCTCGTCGAGACCTTGATCGAGTCGGCGCCGGAGATGACGTGGTTGTTGGTGATGATCTCGCCGTCGCTGCTGATGATCACGCCGGAGCCGGTGGACGAGCCGTTGCTCAGCGTCGCGTTGATCTCGACGATGCTCGGGCTGACCGCCTTGGCGACGCCGGACACCGTGCCCTTGTCGGCGGACGGGACCACATTGGTGCTGGTGCTGCTGGAGGTGACCGTGTCGTTGCCGGTGAGCTCCTGGATGCCGTACGCGGTACCGCCACCGATCGCCGCGGCGACGATCGCGACGGCGGCGAGCAGAGCGAGGGGACCCCGGGTCCGCTTCTTAGGGGCGGGCGCGGGGGGCGTGGGCGCGGGCTCGGCCGCATATACCGGCTGCGGCGGCTGCGCCGGCGGGGGCGGCCACTCCGGGTTCACCGGGGAGGAGGAGGCGTGCTGCTCGTACTCGCCGTCGCGGCGGAAGCTCTCGGTCATGACACTGAGCTTGTCGCCCCACCATGAGAGCTTCCTGAGCGCTCCCTGAGAACGCCACCAGAACCTCGTTCGCCCGATATAAAGCCGGTACAGGGGAGGAGCGGCGCCTTCTCAGACGGACCTCATAAAGACCAACCCAGGGGCGCGGGGAACTGCGCGACCAGCCCCCACCGGGCCCGCAGACAACCGACGAGAGAACCTACTCACACCCGCAAGACCGCCGCACAACAAGCCGAGACGGAAACACCTTCAGGCGCTCGCGGCGCGACCCCGCCACCCGCAACCCGTCGTCCAGCACCAGATCCACCGCCGCCCGCGCCATCGCCGACCGGTCCGATGCGATCGTTGTCATCGGCGGGTCCGCCAGCGCGGCTTCCTTGATGTCGTCGAAGCCGATGACCGCCAGCTCGCCCGGCACGTCGATGCGCAGCTCACGCGCGGCGCGCAGCACGCCGATCGCCTGGTCGTCGGTGGAGCAGAAGATCGCCGGGGGCCGCCGCGGACCGGCGAGCATCTCCAGGCCGACCTGATACGCGTCGTAGCGGTTGTACGGCGCCTCGAAGAGCCGCCCCTCGGTGGAGATGCCGGCCTCGTCCATCGCGCGCCGCCAGCCCTCGACGTGGTCGGAGACCGGGTCGCCGACGGCGGGGGTGTCCGCCGTACCGCCCATACAGGCGACGTAGGGGTGTCCGTGCCCCAGCAGATGGTCGACGGCGGCCTGCGCGCCGGTGAGGTCGTCGAGGACGACGGCGACGTCGTCGATCGCCTCGGGCCGCTCGTGCAGCAGCACCACGCGCGCGTCCCAGGCCTCGATCTCGGCGGCGGCGAGGTCGCTGAGCGCGTGGGAGACGAGGATCAGGCCGGAGACCCGCATCCCGAGGAAGGCGCGCAGATAGTGGGTCTCGCGCTCGGCGACATAGTCGGTGTTGCCGACGAGGACCATCTTTCCCCGCTCGGCGGCGGCCTGTTCGACCGCGTGCGCCATCTCGCCGAAGAACGGCTGACGGGCGTCCGGGATGATCAGGCCTATGAGATCCGTGCGGCGGGACGCCATCGCCTGGGCGACCCGGTCGGGGCGATAGCCCAGTTCCTTGATCGCGGCGAGGACACGCTCGCGCGTGGCCGGGGCGACCGGCCGGGGTCCGTTGTTGATGACATAGCTGACGACGGCAGTGGACGTCCCCGCCAGCCGCGCCACGTCATCCCTGGTTACCTTGGCCACGCGCGGAGTCTACGCGGATGGACCCGCTCTGGGCAGGGCGTGAAGGAGCTTCCCTGTGCCCCGCCTGAGCGTTTCCGGTGCCCGCTATGCGTCCGCGCTGAGCTCGGCCGCGTCCAGGGCGGCCGTCTCGTCCGCATCCGCCGCCTTTTGCTGGGCGTTCTTGGACTTTGCCTCGTCGGAGGCGGCCCCACCCTTCTCGGGCGTAACGAATCGATAACCGACGTTCCGGACGGTCCCGATGAGCGACTCGTGCTCGGGTCCGAGCTTGGCGCGCAGGCGTCGTACGTGCACGTCCACGGTCCGGGTGCCACCGAAGTAGTCGTAGCCCCAGACCTCCTGGAGCAGCTGCGCGCGCGTGAAGACGCGGCCCGGGTGCTGGGCCAGGTATTTGAGGAGCTCGAACTCCTTGAAGGTCAGGTCCAGGACCCGGCCCTTGAGCTTCGCGCTGTAGGTGGCCTCGTCGACCGACAGGTCGCCGTTGCGGATCTCCATGGGGGAGTCGTCGTTGACGATCTGCTGGCGGCCCATGGCCAGGCGCAGGCGCGCCTCGACCTCGGCGGGGCCCGCGGTGTCCAGCAGGACGTCGTCGATGCCCCAGTCGGCGGTGACGGCGGCGAGACCGCCCTCGGTGACGACGAGGATGAGCGGACAGCCGGGTCCGGTGGAGCGCAGGAGCTGGCAGAGGCTGCGCACCTGCGGCAGATCACGGCGGCCGTCGATGAGGATGACGTCGGCGCCCGGGGTGTCGACGAGGGCGGGGCCCTCCGCCGGAGCCACGCGCACGTTGTGCAGGAGCAGGCCGAGAGCGGGCAGCACCTCCGTCGACGGCTGGAGGGCGTTGGTCAGGAGCAGCAGAGAACTCATACGTCTGGTTCCTCCTCGGTCCCGGCGAGGGTTCCTAGCTTTCGTATACAGGGGTACCCGAAAGCACAAAAGGACCCGGGGGCTGCGTCGCCCGAGTCCTCTTCCGAGGAGAATAGCCCACATGAGCGCTGATCCGGCAGGTCGTGTGGTGCGTTCCACGACTGGTCCGAACTCTGAGACGAGCAGACACGCACCTATCCGGACGTTTCTGCACACCGCCGATGGCGTGACGATCGATTCCGTATACGACCCGCCGACCTTCGTATACGACGCCTCCACGCCACCTTCGCGTGACCTCGTGTTCGTGATCGCGCACGGTTTCACGGGCGACGCGGACCGCCCTCATGTTCGGAGGGTGGCGGCGGCGTTCGCGCAGTACGGCGCCGTGGTCACGTTCTCCTTCCGCGGCCACGGCGCCTCCGGCGGGAGCTCGACGGTGGGCGACCGGGAGGTGCTGGATCTGGCCGCGGCCGTCCAGTGGGCGCGATCGTTCGGCCACGCGCGCGTGGTGACGGTGGGGTTCTCCATGGGCGGCTCCGTGGTGCTGCGGCACGCGGCGCTGTACCGGCCGGGGCGCGAAGGGCGCACGGAAGCGCACTCGGACGCGGTGGTCTCGGTGAGTGCACCGGCCCGCTGGTACTACCGCGGCACGCCCCCTATGCGCAGGGTCCACTGGCTGATAACCCGCCCGGAAGGCCGTCTCCTGGGCCGCTACGGACTGCGCACGAGGATCCACCACCGCGAGTGGGACCCGGTCCCGCTCTCCCCGGTGGAGTCCGTCCCGCAGATCGCGCCCACCCCTCTCCTCATCGTCCACGGCGACCGCGACGGCTACTTCCCCCTCGACCACCCCCGGATGCTCGCCGACGCCGCCGGTGACCACGGCGAACTCTGGCTGGAGCCCGGCATGGGCCACGCGGAGAACGCGGCCCCCGACGAGCTGCTGGGCCGTATCGGGGACTGGGCTGTCACCCAGGGCGGCTAGCCTGACCGTGTACACAGCCGATCGATTGAGGAACCGGATGCCAAAGGTCACGGTGCGCTACTGGGCCGCCGCGAAGGCCGCCGCCGGGATCGCCGAGGAGGCGTACGACGCGGAGACCCTCGCCGAGGCGCTCGACGCGGTACGCGGGCGACACCCCGGCGAACTCACGCGCGTCCTGCTGCGATGCTCGTTCCTCATCGACGGTGACCCCGTGGGCACCCGCGAACATGAGACGGTACGGCTGGCCGACGGCGGCACGGTCGAGGTGCTCCCGCCGTTCGCAGGAGGGTGACGATGACCGACCAGCCGTATGAGGGCCAGCAGTACCAGCAGGGCTACGACCCGTACTGGCAGCAGTCCCAGCAGCAGGCCCAGGCCCAGCAGCAGGCGTGGCCCGGGCAGCAGCAGGGGTACGAGGATCCGCAGGCCGCCCAGCAGTACACCCAGCAGTGGCAGGGCCAGACCTGGGAGACCCAGGTGCAGGCACCGGTCGCCCCGGCCGCGGAGACGTCGTATCTGCCGCAGCAGGGCTACGAGCCGGCGTACGCGCAGCCGACCACCCCTGCCCCCGCGACCGCACCCGAGCCCACCGGCGACTACGGACCCGCCACCCTCGGTGGCAACGCCCGCGTGACGGACGCCCAGCGCGCCCGCCTCGAAGGCCGCTCCCCGATCATCGAACCCGGCATGCAGCCCGCCGCGCTCACCGCGCTCCTCGGTCTGCTCCTCGCCGGCGCGGCGGCCGTCGGCTCGTACGCCCTGCTCGTCCCGCTCGTCCTCCTGCAGGCCGTGACGGCGGCCGGCTGGTTCCGGCTGAACGGCATGTGGCCGGCCCGGCAGGGCATCGCGCTGGCCTTCGCGGGCGCGCTCACCGCGGACGTCGCGCTGCTGGCCGCCGACCGCGCGCCCGCCGCGATCCTCGGCACGCTCGGCGTCTGGGTCCTGCTCTCCCTGGTCATCCAGCTCCGCTCGCACGCCGACCCCGACACCCGGATGTACGGCCTGATGGCCACCGTCGCCTCGGCGGCGCTGGCGATCATCGCGGCCGGCTATCTCGCGGCCGCCGCGGACGCGGTGACGGTCGGCGCGGCCTCGGTCGCGGTCGCCGTCCTGGCCCGCGCGCTCCCGCTGCCGACACCGGCCTCCGTGGTGGTCGCCCTGCTCGCCGCGACCGGCGCGGGCATCGCGGTGGGCGGGATGACGGACCTGGGCACCGGGGGCGCGCTGCTGGGCGCGGGCGCCGGGGTGTGCGCGCTGATCGGCCACCGGGTCGCCAGCTACGACTACCCGTCCCGCTTCGTGCACTTCACGGCGGGCGTGGCCCTGCCCCTGGCCGCCGCGGCACCGGCGGTGTACCTGCTGGGACGGGCGCTCGGCTGAGAGCCTGGTCGGTCAGCTACGGCCGCTTCTTGCCGTCCAGCTCGTCCCACCAGTCGTCCGACTTGGGGTCCCCGGACGGATCGTCCCACCAGCGGTCGTCGGGCCCCCGCCGGTTGGCGACCATCGCGGCGACCGGCGGGATCAGCATCGCGACCACGCACATGCCGACAGCCACGGGCACCGACCAGAGGCGCACGACTCCCCAGGCCAGGACGAAGAGGCCGATGCAGGTCCCCATCATGGCGAAGTACAAGTGTCGACGCCGTGCGTACATGTCTCCAGGGTAGGTCCGTGCATGCCGAAGGGCCGCACCTCCGGGGTTCAGTCCGGGAGTGCGGCCCTTCGGTCGTTCAGGCGTGCCTCAGACGGCGATCGCGACCTCGGCCAGGCCGCCCTGCTGGGCGACGACCGTGCGGTCGGCGGTGGCGCCGGGGACCAGGGCGCGGACGGTCCAGGTGCCCTCGGCCGCGTAGAAGCGGAACTGGCCCGTGGCGGAGGTGGGGACCTCGGCCGTGAACTCGCCGGTCGAGTCCAGGAGGCGGACGTAACCGACGACGGGCTCGCCGTCCTTGGTCACCTGGCCCTGGATGGTGGTCTCACCGGGCTTGATCGTCGAGGCGTCGGGGCCGCCGGCCTTCGCTCCACACATGTCTTCTCCAAGAGGGGTCTGACCGGAGGAAGGCCGGTCGGGATTCTGCGGGGTGGGTTCGCTTGCTACGAGGCTTACTTGTTGGCGCCGAGCTCGATCGGGACGCCGACGAGGCTGCCGTACTCGGTCCAGGAGCCGTCGTAGTTCTTGACGTTCTCCACGCCCAGCAGCTCGTGCAGGACGAACCAGGTCAGCGCGGAGCGCTCACCGATGCGGCAGTAGGCGATGGTGTCCTTCGCCAGGTCGACCTGCTCGTCGGCGTAGAGCTCCTTGAGCTCGTCGTCCGACTTGAAGGTGCCGTCGTCGTTGGCGTTCTTCGACCACGGGATGTTGCGGGCGGACGGGACGTGGCCCGGACGCTGCGACTGCTCCTGCGGAAGGTGCGCCGGGGCGAGCAGCTTGCCGCTGAACTCGTCGGGCGAACGGACGTCGACCAGGTTCTGCGAACCGATGGCCGCCACGACGTCGTCGCGGAAGGCGCGGATCGCGGTGTTCTGGGCCTTGGCCTTGTAGTCGGTGGTGGCCCGCTCCGGGACCTCCTCGACCAGCTCGCGCGCGTCCAGCTCCCACTTCTTGCGGCCGCCGTCGAGAAGCTTGACGTTCTCGTGGCCGTAGAGCTTGAAGTACCAGTAGGCGTACGAGGCGAACCAGTTGTTGTTGCCGCCGTAGAGAACCACCAGCGTGTCGTTGGCGATGCCCTTGGCCGAGAGGAGCTTCTCGAAGCCCTCCTGGTCGATGAAGTCACGGCGTACCGGGTCCTGGAGGTCCTTCGTCCAGTCGATCCGGATGGCGTTGCGGATGTGGTTCTTCTCGTAGGCGGACGTGTCCTCGTCGACCTCGACGATGGCGATGTCGGCGTTGTCGAGGTTGGCCTCGACCCAGTCGGCGTCGACCAGGACGTCGCTGCGGCTCATGCTCTTTCTCCTCCGGGGCAGTTGCGGCGGGACATGCGAGTGCGAAAGGGGTGCGCGGGGGCGCACGGATGCCTGGAAAAGGCAGGGGGATGCGGAAAGGCGATGCTTCCGCTCAGAAGGGGCGACAGAGCATGGCGGCAACGCGGCACAGGTCCACTGCCCGCCGCTTCGTGAGATCCGCCTGTCGCTTCATGCCGTCGATCGTAGGGACGGACAGCCTGGCGTGTCACCGGTGTGTCGTATTTTGAGACGCGATCGTCCGCGATGTGGGAATGGATCAACGCCCGGGCGGTGTTCACACGGTTTTCGGCCGCCGGTGGCCGTCGTCACATCTACGGTACGGACGGCCCGTCTCGCCCTTCGGACGGTCATGGTCCGCCGTGAGCCACCTTGATCCGCCGAACGGCGTCCTACCCGGCCAGCTTGACGTTCGAACCCTTCACCGTGACCTCGACACCGTCCGCCGCCGCCTCGACCTTGTCGAGCTGGATGCCGCCGGGCAGGTCGTCGATCTTCTGTTCGAAGTCGGTGATCGAGCGGACCTTGCCCTCGGCGACCTCGACGACCAGGTTCGGCAGGTTGTCGGCGTGCACCTTCACGGTGTCGCCGTCGACGGTGACCGTGCTGAGCACCGGGTACGTCGACGACTTGCCCAGGGCCGTGACCTTGACGTTCACCTTGATCTTGCCGTTGCCGCCGTCGGAGAGGCCGACGACCTCGGCGGTCGCCCCGGGGAAGATCTGCGTCGGCTCGGACTTGGCGGCCTTGAGGAGCTCGGCGTAGGAGATGCTCGCGGTGCCGTCCGCGGTGGCCGCGGTCGCGGAGCTGTAGTCGCCGGAGAAGGCGACGCCCTTGAAGTTGGCCGTGATGTCGTCGATACGGATCTTGCCGCCCGTGGTGCCGGTGGCGGCCTCGTAGTCCTTGATGCCGACCTCGGTGTCGTCGAGCTCGCCGGAGACGACCTGGGTGAGGAAGGGGAAGCCCTTGATGGACACGTCGGGGGTGGCGGCGAGGTTCTCGGTGGTCTTCAGCTTGTCCGCCACCTCGTCCTCCGCGAGGCTGACCGCGACACGGTCGGCGATCACGAAGAGGCCGCCCAGAATGACGACGACGATCAGAAGTATTCGCAGTGCGCGCATTCTTTGGTGTTCCCCCACCTCGACGGTCTACGTAGGTCGAGTGTCACGGTAACCCCGGACGAAGGCGGGCCCGGGACTTTGTCGATCACCTGTGACAGGGGGGCGGGGGCGACCGTCGCGCGCCGTGAAGATCGCGGTCGGCGGTGTGGTGCGGCGTCAGTAGACCAGCGCCTGGACCCCGTCCCCCATCGCCTCCTGTACGAACACCTGCGCCCCCGCGATCCGGACGCCCTCGATGACGTCCTTCTCCGTGATGTCCCGGCGGGCCGCGCACTGGGTGCACAGGGTCAGGGTGCCGGCGGTCAGGACGGAGTCGATCAGGTCGGGCAGCGGGGCCGCGTGGGGGAGCTCGAACTCGGCGGCGCGGCCGGGGAGCGCGAACCACGCGGACTCGCCGGTCAGCCACAGGGAGACCTCCACCCCGCTGGCCACGGCCACCGCCGCCACCGTGAACGCCTGCGAGCAGCGCTCGGGGGCATCGGCCCCCGCCGTCACCTTGATCACGAGCTTCTTCGCCATGGCCGAATCGTAATCAAGGTCCGTACAACTCGGCTTCTTGACCATGAGTCTCCTGTGCGCGCATACGGAATGCGCGCTTCACGTTCTGTGGGGGGACGTCTTGGAAGTACCTGATGTTCGAGAAGTACCGGTAGCGGAGGAGGTGCCCGAAGCGCCCCGGTCGCGCCGCCGCGGTCGTACGACACTCCTCATCGCCACGGCCGCCGTCCTCGGCACGGTCGCCGGTACCTGCACCGGCTTCCTCGTGCAGGCCGACCGTGAGCCCACCAGGCTGCCGTCGCTGTCCCAGCCCGTGGTCACGCAGGCCAAGGGCGAGGTCGAGCCGTTGTCCGCGGCGCAGGACCGGCGGGTGAAGACGGACGGCGATCTGCGCAAGCTGCTGTTGAAGAAGCCGAGCGGCTCGAAGAAGGCCGACTGGCTGGACGACAGCGACGGCTGGATGGACCTGGCGTCCTACGCCGAGGCCTTCGAGAAGCCGGGCGGCGCCTTCGACGACCTCGTCGACGAGGAGTTCCGCCGCGCGGCCGTGACCGGCTGGGAGAAGGGCCACCTCTCGGTGACGATCCGGCTGGTCCAGTACCGGCAGGAGGAGTACACCGCGGCCGCCGACGCCGCGGACGACGGCCAGTACTGGGCGGGCAAGGAAGCCTCCACCGACAGCTGGGTCGTGCCCGGCACCGAGGACGGGATGGCGTACGTCCACGGGAAGCCCGAGACCAAGGCCGGCTATCTGCCGCTCTACAGCGCGGAGGCGCACGCCTGGCGCGGTGACATCGCCGTGGAGGTCTGGGTCTACGACACCAAGCCGATCACGAAGAAGACGGTCATGGACCTGGCCGAGCGGCAGATGGAGCGGCTGTGAGCGACATACCCGAGAGCGCCGACATACCCGAGAGCGCTGAGAGCGTCGAGGTAGCTGAGAGCGCCGGGGCCTCCGAGACCGTCGAAGCCCTCCAGAGCCCCGTCCCCGACGAAGCTCCCGCTCAGCCCGCCAAGAAGCCCGTCCGCCGTGGCCGTATCGCGGCGATCGCCGGATCCGTGCTGCTGGTCGGTGCCGTCGTGGCCGGTGTCGGCTACACCGTGGTGACCGTGGACGGTGCCGACCGTGACGCCGGTGCCCCGGTCTGGAAGTTCCCGAAGGCCGTGGCCGACAAGAAGAAGGCGGCCACGGCCAAGGGGCTGCCCGGTGCGCTCGTGCCGTACGGGTTCGACGGCTGGCACCGGGGTCCGGACCTCGCCGAGTTCGGTTCCGACGTGGAGCTCAGCGGCGCCCAGGCGACCGCCCTGCGCAAGGAGTCGCTCGTCGGGCTGCCGCGCACCCTGCGCCGGGCGCTGGAGAAGGAGATCGACCGGCAGCGCACCACGGGCATGGTGATGCGCAGCTACGTCAGCATGAAGGGCAGCAGCTTCACCGGGCCGGGTGTCTCCTCGGTCAGCATCACGCTGTCCCGGATGGAGAAGCGGGCCGCCGCCAAGGACGTCTTCATGTCCCAGAACGGCTTCCTCGACAGGATGGACATCTTCCGCAAGGGCCCGAAGGTCAAGGGCTTCAAGAACGCCGGGTGCTTCCTGCCGCCCAAGGACGCCGACGCGGACCTCGACATGATGGTCTGCTCCGCCTACCAGGGCGACGTCCTGATCAATGTCACCGCCGAGGGCGTCAAGCCCTTCGACAGCAAGACCATCGTGAAGCTCCTCGCCGAGCAGCTCGACCGCATCGCAGAGCCGGGGGAGGCGGTATGACCGACCAGACCGAGCAGATCGAACCGACCCAGCAGGCCGAGCCGACCGGGCAGCAGCTCGTCGTGCCGCCCGTGCCCGAGGCGCCTCCGCAGCCCGTGACCCCGGTTCCGGCCCCGAATAACCGTCGCGTCCTGCGGGCCGTACTGCGCTGGACCGCCGCCGTCGTGGTCTTCGCCGTCGCCGGCGCGGGAACGGCGTACGGCATCACCCGGATGGAGCGGACGGACGTACCGGGACTCGCGACCGAGTCGGACGGGCGCTGGGAGTACCCGGAGATCGTCAGGCCGCCGCTGCCCTCCGGCCGCCCCGGGCCCTTCGCCGAGGAGAACACGGCCGGTTCGCACTACGCCGACCTGCGCCGGCTCGTGCTGCCCGCGCCCGAGGGCGCGACGGCCGACAAGGCGCTCGAGGGGAAGGACGGCTGGCTGGCGACGAAGGACTTCCTGGCAGCGTTCGAGTCGAAGGACGACCGGGAGACCGTCGGGGCACTGCTGACCGACAACGGGCTGCGGCACGTCGCTGCCCGCGGCTGGACCACGACGGACGGCACCCGTACGCAGATCTACCTGCTCCAGTTCGACACGGCCGCGGTCGCCGAGGGCCTCGAGCAGGACAACTTCGCCAGCGTCGTGGCGGCCCCGTACGCCCTGAAGGGCGCCGACCAGAGCCTCATGGACGAGGACTTCCCGACGAAGGTCGCGGTGGGGAACGTACGGCGGTACGCGTACACCGAGACCAAGCCGTACGGCGCTGAGCACGTCCGGCAGGCCTACCTCTTCTCCGGTGACGTCCTCGCGCTGGTCGTCCAGTCCAGGAAGGGCGGCGCGCGGACCGTGCCGTTCCAGCAGACCGTGGTGCTCCAGAGCCAGCTCCTCGGCTGACCCGGCCGGACCCCGGGGGCGCACCTCACAGCGACCCCCGGGCCCCGGCCTACTAAGCTGGGGCCCGGCCTGTGTACCGCCACCCTCGCTCAACGTAGGAGCACCAAGTGCTTGAGGTTGTCTTCGAAGTCCTGCTCGCCCTGGTCTGCGTCGGCGTTCTCGCCTTCGCCGGGCTGACGGTGAAGAAGCTGTACCAGGGCCAGCGCTGACCCAGATCTAGGAACTGCCTCTCATGATCGAGATCCCGTCCGACCTCCACAAGGACCTCGTCCCGCTCGTCTTCCTGCTCGGCAACTGGGCCGGCGCGGGCGTGCACGACTTCCCCGGCTCCGAGAAGTGCAACTTCGGGCAGGAGGTCACCTTCAGCCACGACGGCCGGGACTTCCTGGAGTACACGTCCCACACCTGGGTCCTGGACAACGACGGGAACAAGGTCCGTCCGCTGGAGTCCGAGCACGGTTTCTGGCGCGTCGACGCCGACCGCAAGGTCGAGGTCACCATGGTCCGTGACGACGGCGTCGTGGAGATCTGGTACGGCGAGCTGGCGAAGCAGAAGCCGCAGATCGACCTGGTCACGGACGCGGTCGCGCGGACGGCGGCCTCCGGCCCCTACACCGGCGGCAAGCGTCTGTACGGCTACGTCAACAGCGACCTCATGTGGGTCGGCGAGAAGCAGACCCCCGAGGTCGAGCTGCGCCCCTACATGTCCGCCCACCTGAAGAAGGTCGTCACCCCGGAGGACGTCGAGCGCTGGGCCAAGGCCCTCCCCGACGACATGCCCGACGACGGCATCGCCTTCTTCAAGTAGGCCTCCAAGAGAGTAGGCCTACACTCGTCGGTGTGGTGAGCACCGACTGGAAGAGTGATCTGCGGCAGCGCGGTTACCGGCTGACCCCGCAACGGCAACTTGTGCTCGAAGCCGTGGACACCCTTGAGCATGCGACCCCCGACGCCATTCTCACGGAAGTGAAGAAGACGGCGTCGGGGGTCAACATTTCCACGGTCTACCGGACCCTGGAGCTCCTGGAGGAGCTGGGGCTGGTCAGCCACGCTCACCTTGGGCACGGGGCACCGACGTACCACCTCGCGGACCGCCATCACCACATCCACCTGGTCTGCCGTGACTGCGAGAACGTGATCGAGGCCGACACCAAGGTGGCCGCCGAGTTCACGGCCAAGCTGCGTGACACCTTCGGCTTCGAGACGGACATGAAGCACTTCGCGATCTTCGGCCGGTGCAAGGACTGCTCTCTCAAGGCTTCAACTACCGAGTCGTAGGCTTAGGCATATGAAGAGCCCCCTGCTGTCCCTGCCCGGCGCCGTCCCCGCCGAGGGTGTGGACGAAGGCGTCGCGGCCCACTACGGCGACCTGTTCCGCGAACAGCGCGCCCTCGCCGACGGCACCGGATTCGTCGACCTCTCGCACCGCGGCGTCATCGCCGTCACCGGTGCGGACCGGCTGAGCTGGCTGCATCTGCTGCTCACCCAGCATGTCGCCGAGCTGCCCACCGGCGAGGCCACCGAGGCGTTGATCCTGTCCGCCAACGGCCACATCGAGCACGCGCTGTACCTGGTGGACGACGGTACGACGGTCTGGGCCCACGTCGAGCCCGGCACCCAGGAGGCGCTGCTCGCGTACCTGGAGTCGATGAAGTTCTTCTACCGGGTCGAGACCGCCGACCGCACCGACGACATCGCGGTCGTCCACCTGCCGGCCGGTTCGATCGCCCCGGTACCGGAGGGCGTCGTCGTCCGCGAGACGGCGTACGGCCGTGATCTCTTCCTCCCGCGCGCGGACCTGGAGTCCTACGCCGAGCAGGCGGGCCCGGCGGCCGGTCTGCTGGCCTACGAGGCCCTGCGGGTCGAGCACCACCGCCCCCGCCTCGGCTTCGAGACCGACCACCGCACCATCCCGCACGAGCTGGGCTGGATCGGCACCGCGGTCCACCTCCAGAAGGGCTGCTACCGCGGCCAGGAGACGGTCGCCCGCGTCCAGAACCTGGGCAAGCCCCCGCGCCGCCTGGTCTTCCTGCACCTCGACGGCAGCGAGGTCCACCTGCCCCCGGCCGGCGCCCAGATCCGCCTCGCCGACGACGGCCCCGACGGCCGCAAGATCGGCTTCATCACCACCTCCGCCCGCCACCACGAACTCGGCCCGGTCGCCCTCGCCCTGATCAAGCGAAACATCCCGACCGACGCCCGCCTGATGGCGGACACCACGGCGGCGGCGCAGGAGATCGTGGTCGAGCCGTAGGCGGGGCGGGCGTCAGCGTGGCACCGCGATCTTCGCGGCCAGGGTGAAGCCCCCGCCGGCGATCGTCACGGCGCTGCCGAGCGCCTCCAGCGCCCCCGGCATCACGAGCAGCACGGTGATGCCGGCGGCCAGCGCCGCGACCACGATGATCACCGCGGCGACGGCGTTCGGCAGCGGGATCCGGGTGATGCCCGATCCCCCGACCTGTGGTTGGGGCTCGGGTGGCCTGCCGGGGTCCTGTCCTGTGGGCGGTTGGTGTGCCATGCCGCTTCTCCCTTCGTCGATCACGTCAGCCCAGGTGAGTGGCGAACCACGGACGTCGCGGTGACAGCCGCATATTCCGTGATGTTCCGTGCTCCGAGAGATGCCCCGCGGCCCGGAGGGCCAACACACCGCAGATGTACGGGATTTGGGGCCGTGGAACGCAGGGGGAGACGCTCCGCCGTCTGCGGTAGCGAACGTACGACGGAAACCCCGCCGGAGTGACCACTCCGGCGGGGTCCGCCGCTGTCGAGGGGGCCCGCTGTCACGAGCCCCGCGAGTCGGTGTCCGCTGACCCGAGAACCTGGCTCACCTGGGCTGACAGGGAGAAGGGCGTTCGGATGGCTGGGCGGTCATGTCGACCAATTGGACTGCCAACTCTACTCAGTTGTCCCCACTTGGTCCCTGCTCGTAAACAACGAACCAGCACTTCCCCTCAACCCGACAGCGTTGGGGAGTTGTCCGCGCCGGTGGCTCACATCTCCAGCTGGACCGTGAACGGGCCGTCGTTGGTCAGGGACACCCGCATCGCGGCGCCGAAGCGGCCCGTCGCAACCGTGGCGCCGAGTGCGCGGAGCTGGGCGACCACCTCGTCGACCAGGGGTTCGGCGATGTCGCCGGGGGCGGCGGCGTTCCAGGTGGGGCGGCGGCCCTTGCGGGCGTCGCCGTAGAGGGTGAACTGGCTGATGACGAGGAGCGGGGCGTCGATGTCGCTGCACGACTTCTCGTCGTGGAGCATGCGGATCGACCAGAGTTTGCGGGCGAGTTGGGCCGCCTTCTCCTTGGTGTCCTCGTGGGTGACCCCGACCAGGACGCACAGCCCCTCGCCGGTGATCTCCCCGACCGTCTCACCGTCGACGACAACGCTCGCGCCGTCCACTCTCTGCACCACTGCACGCATGGACCCATCATGCCGGGCCGCGTGGAGTGACCTTTCCTCGGGATTGTTTTTGATCCTTAACCCCCCATCTGGGGCCGTTCGGGGGCACTCGGTCACATAGCGGGCCCTTGGGGTGGCACGATGCTCACACGCGCCGGTCGAGGGGACGGTAGAGGCACATGAGCACACCGAGTACCGGACAGCAGCCCGGGGCTGCCGTCCGGCCGCCCGTGCAGCGCACGGAGGAGCCGCGGCTGCCCGCGGACCCGCCCGAGCGTGACCTGACCCTGCCGAGCCTGCCCGAGCTGCGCACCCTGCGCCGGGACGCCCAGCGAGACGAGGCGGACCTCAGTTACGTACGACGGCTGCTCCAGGGCCGTATCGACATCCTGCGGGCGGAGCTGGCACGCCGCTCTCCGGCGGGGGAGGGCTCGGTGGTCGAGCGCCTTTCGGAGATCCTCACGGACGCCCCCGCCCGCCAGCGCTCCTCCGCCCGCCACGTCACGCTGGGCACACCCCACAGCGAGGAGTACGGCAAGCTGGCCGCCGAGATGCTCGCCGAGGTCGAGCTCTCCGACCTCCAGGCCCGCACCGACCTGGAACTGCACACCGCGATGGGCCGCCTCGTCCGGTACGAACAGCAGGTCTCCCGGCGCCGCCAGCGGTTGCAGCGCACCGCCGATGATTGCAGCGCGGAGATCGCCCGGCGGTACCGGGAGGGCGAGGCGCAGGTGGACGACCTGCTGATGTGAGGGGTGGGGCGTGAGGGCCCGTTCGCGGCGAGGCGCGGGACGGTGGAAATCGCCGCGACAGCTCATCGTCGTAGACCTAACGTGACCCCATGACCCGCCCCCGCTCAGACATCGACGTCCGTCCGATCGGCGAGGCCGAGATCCCCGACTGGATCCGCGCCCTGAACACCGGTTTCCTGCGCAGTCCCGGCGTGAGCGAGGACGAGGTCGCCGACCGGAGCAGTTATATCGAACCGGCCCGTACGCTCGGCGCCTTCGACGGCGGGCGGTGCGTGGGGACGTTCCGGTCGTTCGAGCAGCGGCTCACGGCGGTCGGGGGCGCGGAGGTGCCCGCCGATGCCATCACCAACGTCAGCGTCACGGCGACGCACCGGCGGCGCGGGATCCTGACCCGCATGATGGCCGAGGACCTCGGCGCGGCCAAGGAGCGCGGGGACGTCGTCGCCACGCTCATCGCCGCCGAGTACCCGATCTACGGCCGGTACGGCTTCGGCCCGGCCACCTGGATGACCGAGTGGACGGTGGACGTGCCGCGCGCCGGGCTCGATCCCCGTTGGGCGGGGCCGGCGGACGGCGGCCGGATCGATCTCGTGGACCGCGAGGACGTACGCAAGCTCGGACCCGAGCTGCACGAGCGGGTACGGCGCGCCCGGCCCGGCGCGGTCAGCCGTACCGAGCGGTGGTGGCAGGTCGAGACGGGTGCCGTGCATCTGGACCGCGCGCCCTGGGTCGAGCCCTTCTTCGCCGTGTACCGCTCGGCGACGGGCGAGGTCGAGGGAATGGCGGCGTACAAGTGCGACGACAGGTGGGACGACAAGCAGCCCGCCGAGACGGCCAAGGTGCGGTGGCTGATCGCCACGACCCCCGCCGCCGAGCGCGCCCTGTGGCTCCACCTGTGCTCGATCGACTGGGTCACGAAGGTGCGCAGCGGCTGGCGCGGCCCCGACGACCTGCTCCCGTTCCTCCTGCCCGACCCGCGCGCCGCCCGGATCACCACGCACGCGGACTGGCTGTGGGTGCGGATCCTGGATGTCGTACGGGCTCTGGAGGCGCGTACGTACGACGGGGAGGGCTCGCTGGTCCTGGAGGTCGTCGACCGGGCGGGGTTGAGCGGCGGGCGCTACCGGCTGGAGGTGGCGGGCGCAGAGGCGTCCTGTACGGCCACCGACCGGGCCGCCGAACTCACCCTCGACGTCGCCGACTTGGCGACCCTCTGGCTCGGCGACGAGTCCGTCCTGCGGCTCGTCGCGCTCGGCCGGGTCTGGGAAGAACGAGCGGGCGCCGCCCGTATGGCCGACGCCCTGCTGCGTACGCCCGGGCGGCCTTGGTGCCCGGACATGTTCTGAACTCCTTCCGGCAGGCGACAGAGTGCCGATCGCGGCTTCGCCCTCGGCCTCGGCCGCGATCTTGGTTCTGATCCGTAGCTGTTGCTCTTGAGTTGTGGCTGTGCGCAGCGGTGTTCGGTTGTCGGTGTTCAGTTGTGGCTGTGCTGACCGACCGGGCTCTCGGCTCCCCTCCGGAAGAGAGCCCGATCGGCCGGCTGAGCGGACTTGGGCGGTCCGTCAGCCGGACTGGGCGAGCAGCATCACGAGGATCGCCGCTCCGATGCCGCCGACCATGGTGTTCTTTGCCTTGATGCCGACGGTGAGCAGGACGAAGGCGATGATGCCCATCGGTCCCCACTTCCACTGGATGAGCTGCTCGAATCCAATGGCAAGGGCGGCGATGACGATGGCGAGCGGCATGACGATCCCCCCTGGACGAAGCAAGTCGAGTCGTTCGGCTTGGTGGCGCCAACCCCCTGGAAGTTTGACCATGTTGTTCAAGTTGGCGACCAACTTCACTGTACTTATCTCCGCTTGGATGCGTCTCATAACCACCTTCCCTCGAACTGCCCAAAGATGGCGGGAAGTTGTAGTGTTTGGTCGTGGACCCGAAACACGCCTCCGTCAATGGACGGGAGAGGTCACCGCGGCCACACACGTCGCATCGCGAGGTGGCCGACGAGCTGCGCTCCCGGATCCGGTCCGGTGAGCTGCGGCCGGGTCAGCGCATGCCCACCCAGGCCAGGCTGGCCGACGAGTTCGGAGTGGAGCGTGGTGCCGTACGGCAGGCCCTGCGCATCCTTCAGTCCGAGCACCTGCTCACCAACGTGTCCAAGGGGAGCCCCGCGACCGTCGCCCCCGACCTCGGCAAGGCGCTGACCGGCCCCGGAGCCCCGCCGCTGCCCACGATGGTGGCCCTGGCCCCACGGATCGCCGAAGCCTTCGCGGCCCCGCACGTCGAGATCGACGCGCTCTGTCTGACCTCGGTCTCCTTCAACCTCGCCCTGGGCGAGCCGCTGCGCCAGATTCACGCCGGACGACTGAAACCGGCCAAGGTCGACGTCCGGGTCCTGATGCCCAGTCGCGAGATCGACCTGGCCTTCCCGACCCCCGTGGACCCCTCGGCGGACGGCCGGCTCCAGCGCCGCTGGCTGGCCCATCGCAACGCCCAGGGACAGGTGCTGAAGCACAACCTGCTGGCGCTGCGCGCCACGCACGGCATCGACGTCCAGGTCACCTTCCGGGCGCTGCCCTTCACTCCGCCGGTCAAGCTGTACCTGCTCAACAACACAGAGGCGCTCTTCGCGTACTACACCCTGTCGCAGCGTGAGCAGCAGATCGACCACGAGTTCCTTCAGACGTACGACGCCGAGGGCACCCAGTCGATGCTGTTCGCCTTCGAGCAGGGCGCCGGCCTGCGGGACACCACGTTCGTGGAGCAGTCCCATCTCTGGTTCAACGCCCTGTGGGAGACGATCAGTTCACGGATGACGTTCTCGACGTAGCGAGGGACGTGCTGGTCGTCACAGTGCCGGGCGCGCCACCAGCAGGGCGAGCACCACGGCCCCGACCGAGCTGAAGGCCGGGCTCTTGGCCTTGACACCGATGGTGAGCAGCAGCATTCCGATGATGCCGGCGGCGCCGTACTTCCACTGGACGGTCTGCTCCAGGCCGACGACGAAGATCGCGGAGAGGAGGTAGAGAGCAGGCATGGTGGTTCCCCCTTCGGACGTTGGGCGACAAGGAGGCAAAACTTCCGCCAACTTGGCGAAGTTGGCAACCATCTCAGTATTAGATGTCCCCACTTGGTACCTAGTCCGAAACAACTCTCAAGCAACTCCCCAAAGATGGAGAGGAGTTGTAGCGTTTGGTCGTGACCCAGGAGAACGTGGCAGTGAACGGCAGCAGAAGGCTCTCGCCCCAGGAGATCGCCGACATCCTGCGGGAACGCATCCGCGTCGGTGACCTCAAGGCGGGCGACCGCCTGCCCACCCAGGCCGAGTTGGCAGAGGAGTTCGGCGTCGAACGCGGCGCCGTCCGCCAGGCCCTGCGCGCCCTCCAGGAGGACGGGCTGCTCAGCAATGTGAGCAAGGGGAGCCCGCCGCGGATTGCTGAGCCGGCGCCCTCGCGGGGGGAGCCGCAGCCCACGATGGTCGGCCTGGCCCCCCGCCTCTCGGACGCCTTCGCGGCCCCCCACGTCCAGCTCGACGCGGCCTGTCTGACCGCCGAGAGCCTCATGCTGGCGGTGGGCGAGTCCGTCCGCCTGATCCACGAGGGCCGGATACGCCCCGAGAAGATCGACGTACGCGTCCTGCTGCCCTCCCGCGACATCAACCTCGCCTTCCCGGTCCCCGTCGAGGGCCGCGGCGACGACGACTCGGTCCACCAGCGCTGGCTCCAGATGCGCAACGCGCAGGCGCAGGTGCTCCGCCACAACCTCCAGGCGATCCGCTCCACCCACGGCATCGACGTCCAGGTCACCTTCCGCGCGCTGCCCTTCACCCCGCCGGTGAAGCTGTACCTCCTCAACGGCGAGGAAGCCCTCATCGGCTACTACGTCCTGACCGAGCGGGCCGAGGAGTACGAGAGCCAGACACTGGAGATGTACGACGCGCTCGGCTCCCAGTCCCTGCTCTTCTCCTTCGTGAAGGCGGCGGGCCAGCGGGACGCGGCGTTCGTGGAGGAATCCCAGAAGTGGTTCGACGCCCTCTGGGAAACAATCACCACGGACCTGACACTCTCCTAGTGACTGATACGACGCAGACTGAACCGGTGACAGCTGAGACAGAGAACATACGGGAAGTGATCACGCGGGCCCGCTTCGTGCTCTTCGACTTCGACGGCCCGATCTGCCGGCTGTTCGCGGGGCATTCGGCGGAGGGCGTGGCGAAGGACCTGGTGGAGTGGCTCGCACGGCAGGGCCTGAGAGGGCTGCTGACCGAGGAGGAGCGCGAACACCCCGACCCGATGGCCGTCCTGTACGCGGTTCACCGACGGCATCCGCGCAGCGATCTGGTGACCGAGCTGGAGGAACGGCTCACCCAGCAGGAACTCAAGGCGGTGGACTCCGCCATGCCCACCGCGTTCGCGGACCCGGTCATCCGCACCTGGAGCGCGGTCGGTGCCCGACTGGCCATCGCCACCAACAACTCGGCGCGTACGGCGCTCGGTTACCTGGAGCAGCGTGGCCTCACCGAGTGCTTCACGCCGAACGTCTACGGTCGTACGGAGGTGCTGGAACACCTCAAGCCGGACCCGCACTGCCTCAACCGCGCCCTCAACGCCATGGGCGCCGCCCCCTCCGCCGCCCTCATGATCGGCGACGCCCCCTCCGACCTCTTCGCGGCCCAACGGGCCGGAGTGCCGTTCCTGGGCTACGCGCGTAATGCGGCCAAGGAGAAGTGGCTCAGGGAGGCGGGGGCCAGGGATGTGGTGGTGGGGTCGCTGGAGCCGGTGCTGCGGGTGCTGCGGGGTCAGGCCTGAAGGCACAGGGCAAGCAGGGTGACCAACAGGAAGGCCGCCCACCAACCCGGGCTGGTCTGCATGGTGTGCCGGATGTGCTTCAGCAGGATGCGTATGACTATCGGAGCCAGTGACAGCAGGAGCAGGCCGATCAGACCGACTCGCGTCTGCACCAGCTGGCCGATCACGAATTGAACGGCCACCCCCACCAGTTGGAAGAAGATCATGAGCCCCACCCCGTCCACTTCAGTGAATCGATCAACTACCAATCCAATTGGACTGCTTGTCTTGAGTGGGGTGTGCCCGTCCTGCTAGATCCCTTAACTGTCTGGCCCTTCCCGGATATGTCAACAAGCCAATCAGGCAGCTAATTGACTGGAAGTGGTTTGTCCGGGTCCGGTGCGCGGTACGGTCGCGGTGTGAGCGAAGAGCGTGGCGACGGTGGGGGCACGGAGTTCGAGCGTGTCCTGGAGGAGCTGCGCACCCGCATCGCCGACGGCACGTACGCGGTAGGTTCCCAACTGCCTGTGCAACGCGAGCTCGCAGAAGAGCTGAACGTGTCGCGCGACACCGTGCAGCGCGTCATACGTGAGATGAACAGCGAGGGGTGGATCAAGTCCCGGCAGGGCAGCGGGACGCGCGTCGTGAAGAGCCCGGCGCATGCGGAACCGCCCCCCAAGGAGGCGGCGCCTCGAGTGCGTGCGGCTCTGGGCACGTTCATCGCGCGAGCGTTTGCACAACCAGTCGTGCAACTGGATGTCTCGACCTTGACCTCTGAGACGCTGGATGCGCACATCCGGCTTCAGGTCGAGCGGATCCGGCTCGGCGAGATCCGCCCTGAGAGCGTCAAGCTACGCATGCTGCTGCCCTCGGAGACCATGGAGCATCCGTACCCCCGTGCCAAGCAGGGCGAAGAGCCGCGGCAGGAACCAGGCCAACCGGACCGGTTGCAGCAGCGGCTGCATGCCATTACGCGTCGGCACACGGCCTCGGTGCGTATCGCGTTGCTCGATCTGAAGAGCGAAGGCCTCGTCCCGGAGGTCGACGTGGAGATCCAGCACGTGCCGGTGACACCGACGTTCAAGCTCTACCTGCGCCCGGGTGTCGAGGCCCTGTTCGGGCCCTACGCGGTGGTGGAGCGCACCATTTTGTTGGACGACCTGACCGAGGTCGAGGCCCTGGACGTCCTAGGCTGGGGGGCGCCCCTGACTCGCCACGTCAACGACGAGGGCGATCCGGACGCCCCGGGATCCGTGTTCATGACGAGCATGCAGGTCTGGTTCGACTCTTACTGGAACCTCTTGGCCGAAGGACTGTGAAGTCCGCCTGCATTCCACTGAACCTCGAACGGCGTGCCGCTGACGGGTGGTATCTCTCTCATGTCGGTATCGAATGCGGGCATCCGCTCATCCGTATGTGAGGACGAGCACTAGTGTGTGCTCACTTCTCTCGCGGCGCATGAACATCGCAGGCGACGCACAGCCATTCAGGAGTGCCCCTTGGGCGTTTCGCCATTTCCGCTCCACGCTCTGCCAGGAGCGGCGGACACCGAGTACGCCAAGTTCGTGCGCTATGCGCGGACTCTGGGGTCCTTCGGGCGCGGCCACCACAACCTGAACTACATGGTGCGGCCTCTGACCGGCTACGCCGACCTCGTCGGTGTAGAGATTGGTCAGCCAGTCACTGTGCGGCTTCCGATCCCGGCGGCGCTCCCCGTGGTCATCAGGACATGGCAGGACGAGGCCGCGATTCTCAACAGCATCCGCCGCTTTCTCCCGCAGGTGCCGCAATGCCTGGTCAAGCGTGACGGCATGACCATCCTCAGCTATGTGGAGGGTGTGCCGCTCTCCAGCATCTGCCCGAACGGCAAGCGTGTCGATCGTGATCTGGTCTCCGCCCTCGCGGGGCTGTTCGCGGACATGGCGCAGGTGCCCAGGCAGTATCTGCCGCCGTTGCCGCTGTCCTGGCCGCGTTCCAGCAAGAACAGCAAGGCCTATCTGCGTACGCTGGCCGCCGCGGCCGAGGAGCAGATCCGGCGGCGCAACTGGGGAAAGTTCGGCGGGCTGTTCGCGATGCTCGGCATCCCGGAGGATGCCATGACGCAGTTCGCCGAGCGGGTACCGACGTTGATCAGAAGGCCGTTCAGCCTCCTCCACACGGATCTCCACCGGGACAACGTCATCGTCTCCTATCACGGTGACCCGCCCCTGATCTGTGTCGACTGGGAACTGGCCTCCTACGGTGATCCGTTGCACGACCTCGCCACCCATCTGATCCGGATGCAGTACCCGGCCGATCAGTGGCAGGAGGTGATCAACGCGTGGAGCCAGGCCATGGGCCGACGGAACGGTAATGCCGTCGAGGGCATCGATCGGGATCTCGACCACTACCTCGCCTTCGAGCGTGCCCAGTCCGTCTACCCGGACGTGATGCGTGCCGCGACGTCTCTCGGCTCCTCCGGCCAGCAGCGGGACCTGGATGCCGCGACACACGCGGTGCATTTGGCCCTGATGGTGGCCGAGGAACCGTTGCGGCTGAAGAAGGTGCCGGACAGGAGCGAGATCGAGCGCACACTCTTCCGGTGGAACGAGTCCCATGGCGTGAAGACGGGCCTGGAGAGGACGGTCGTCCCGGTCACATGGAAGCGCGATCGCCGGGTCCCGCCGCATCCGGACTTCCCTGAAGAGGCAGTCAGCCAGGCGCTGTTCCAGGAGGGTGCTGCCTCCGCGGACCGGGTCTTCAAGGGAACGGCCCATCTCAATACGGCGGTCGAGGTCCCTGGAGTGCCGTTTCAGGTGATGGTCCGCCGGAAGGTGGGGGCGGCGAACTCGCGGGAGCGGCGCTTTCTCAATGAGCATGCCGTCCTGATGGCGATCGAGCGGTCGAAGGTGGCCGTACACGCCCCTCGGGTGCTGGCCCTGGGCACCAGCGGTCTGGACGAACCGTTCACCATTCATTCCTACGTGGGAACGGGGGTCGGGTCTCCAGATCACCCCGAGAACGGGTTGCGGCCGCAGGAGGCCGACGATCTCGTGGACCAGCTCTACGCGCTGACGCAGGTCGACTGCTCGGAACTCGACGCAATAGAAGGGCAGGATTTCTACTGGGAGCTTCAGTACGAGCTGGTCCGCATGGTCAACGAACTCCCCAAGGCGACGTCGGAGGTCGCGCGCGAACTGGGCCTTCCGAGCTCCTACCGGCTGATGGAGATCCTCGGACGCCACAACGTGGTCCCACGTCGGCCGGCACTGCTGCACGGTGACCTCAACCCGTGGAATCTGGTCCGACGGGAGGAGGGTGGGCTCACGCTCATCGACTGGGAGATGGCGATGATCGGTGACCCGTTGTATGACTTGGTCCGCCATATGCATCTCACCCCCACGCGTCCCGAGATCCGGGAGCGGATGTTCAGTCGGTGGTACATCTCGCTGCCGGATGAGTACACCAAGGGCTGGTACCAGGACTGGCGCGTGTACCGGTGGATGGAGATCGTCCGCTCGGCCTACGTCGACCTGGACCGCCTGGTCACCGCGGACAGTCTGGATGCCCCCAACGTCCGCCGTGCGGTGGACGCGTACTCCAGGACTCTGGCCGACGCCACGGCTGCTCTTGGTCTCCCCGACCGGCCGAGGAGACCCGCGAACCCCTATCTTGCCCGCGCGTTCATGCGCCGGGACGATGGAGAGGCACAGACAGCTGGGGTGTCCGCGGACGTCTGACCTGCCGCCGGGCCCGTCGGTACGCACGGGGGAAGGGGCGATGGATGTCCGCTGGGGGGAGCAGGCCGGCTGACGGTGGCGTGGGCGAGCATCTCAGGCGTCTTCAGTCCCGCTATGAACCGGTGTTCATACGCATCCTGCTGATGGCGATTTTCGTCACGGGCCTGACCGCCCAGTTCGTGACACCGTTGGGAGACGCCCTGGAGGACAAGGCGTTCCTGGGCGGAGCGCTGCTCAGCCTGGTCGGGTACGTCCTGTACGACACGGTCAAGGACCTGGCCACGACACTCCGACGGCCACCCCGTGTCCAGGTCGAGTCGCGGGAACTGGGCACCTTCGTCACCGAGGCGTTCCGTTCCCGGGAAGTGGAGATCAGCTTTCTCGGCTACACCGGAGAGACGCTCTGCAACGAACTCTTCCACCGTCTGGAAGGCCTCCTCGAAGACCCCGGCCCGACCCGGCATGTGTCCGTCAGGGTGCTGATACCCGACTTCGGAGAGCAGATGACCGTTCCGTCGCGTGTGGGCGAGGACGGTGTGCCGGTGGACTCCCCCGACTTCCGCAGGCGCTTGGAAGAGAAGTGCCAGGAGTACGACGAGACCCTCGCGGGCATCGAGGAGCGCCTCAACGCGCTGGGAAGGGTGAGCGCGGAGTGCGAGTACCGCGTCTATCCCGGCATCCCCAGGGAGAAGGTCTGCATCTTTAACCGGGAACAGGTGCTCCACGGCCTCTACAACGTGTCGGCCCGCAGCATGCTGCGCAGCAACGGACCGGAGTTCTATGACCCCAAGGGCTATCGCACCGACCTCAGCGTCTGGGCGCGGGGTTCCGGCGACGAAGCCCGGGCCATCGTCGCCACCTGGAGCAAGCACCTCGACGACCTGTGGCACCTCTCACTGCAACCGAGCTGGCGACGCGAGCCAACACCCGCACCGACACCCGCACCGACGCCCACGCCATGACCACCCCCGTACCCTCACCCCATGAACGAGATCGGCCTACGGGAGCGCAAAAAGCGGCGGATGTACGAGACCGTCTCCGAGATCGCGATCCGTCTCTTCCTGGAGAAGGGCTACGACGCGGTGTCGGTAGCCGAGATCGCCGCCGCTGCCGAGATCTCCAAGCCGACGCTCTTCCGGTACTTCCCGGCGAAGGAGGACCTGGTCCTGCACCGCATCGCCGATCACGAGGACGAGGCGGCGCGGGTCGTACGGGAAGCTCCGGACGTTGCGCCGCTCGTGTCCCTGCGGCGGGACTTCATCGAGGGGATCGAGCGGGGGGACCCCATCACCGGGCTCAGTGATCACCCCGCCGTGCTCGCCTTCTACGACCTGCTCTACGGCACCCCCGCCCTGGTAGCCCGGATGTACGCCCATCTCGAGCGTTCCGAGCAGGCGCTCGCCGAGGTGCTCGGGGGTGATCTGGACGCGCGGCTCGCTGCCGGGCAGATCATCGCGGTGCGGCGGGTGCTCGCTCAGGAGAACTGGCGGCGGGTGACCGGTGGGGAGGACATGGACGTCGTACGGGTGGATGCGGTGGCCGCCGCCGGGCGGGCCTTCGATCTGCTGGAGGCCGGGCTGCCGAGGCTGGCCCACGTGGCCGAGTCTGGGTAAAAAATTTAACTCGGTTACGTTATTTCGGTACCCTCGACCACATGACGTCACCCGACCCTGCCCTCCACCACACCCTCCGCCTCGAACGCGCCCACCACGACACCTGCCGCGCAGCCCTCGCCGCCATGGTCGACGGGGCCCAGGAGCAGGTCGTCGTCGGTGAGGACGTCTCCGCGTCCGGGGCCGATGCCGAAGTTCTCGGGTACCGGTTGCGGAGTCGGGCCAAGGAGATGCGGGAGTTGCCCGAAGGGCCGTTGTTCTTCGGGCGGTTGGACTCGGCCGTGGACGGTCAGACGCTGCACATCGGGCGGTTGCGGATCAGTGAGCACCCCGCAGTGCCGCCGCTCGTCGTGGACTGGCGTGCCCCCGTCTCCCGCGCCTTCTACCAGGCGAGCGCCCGCGACCCGCAGGGCGTCGCCGTGCGGCGGCGGTTCGGGTGGGCGCCGGGGAGCAAGGGGGACTCCGCCGATCTCACCGGGCTGGAGGACGAGCGCCTCACGGAGGGCGAGGACCGGGTCGGCGACATCGTGCTGCGGGAGATCGAACGGCCCCGCGTCGGGCCCATGCGGGACATCGCCGCGACCATCCAGCCCGAGCAGGACGATCTCGTACGAGGTGACCTGCGCGTCTCCCTGTGTGTGCAGGGCGCCCCGGGCACCGGCAAGACCGCCGTCGGGCTGCACCGGGCCGCCTATCTGCTCTACACCCATCCGCAGCGCATCCGCCGCGGCGGCATGCTGATCCTCGGTCCCAACCGCACCTTCCTGACGTACATCTCCCAGGTGCTGCCCGCGCTGGGTGAGACCGGCGTGCGGCAGTCCACCCTTCAGGACGAGATCGCCCGGTATCCGGTCACCGGGGTCGATGACGAGGTCACCGCCGCCGTCAAGCACGATCCGCGGATGGCCGAGGTGCTGCGGCGGGCGCTGTACGCGCGGGTGTCCGGCGACGGGGTCGAGGCGCTCGCGGTTCCGGACGGGTCGTACCGGTGGCGGGCGCCGGCCGGTGAGCTGGAGCGGATCGTGGCGGGGGTGCGGGCCGAGGAGCCGCCCTACGGCGTCGGGCGGGAACGGGTCCGGGCGCGGGTCGTGGCGTACATCCGCGCGCAGGCCGAGCGGCGGGAGGGGCCGGTGCCGAACTCCTGGGTGCGCAGGATCGAGCGGGCGCGGGCGATCAGCGCGTACGTCGATGCCGTATGGCCGCGGGTGCGGCCCGAGGAGGTCGTCGCCGAACTCCTCATGGAACCCGGGGTGTTGGAGCGGGCCGCGGACGGGCTGCTGGACGCCGGGGAACGGAAGGCGCTGCTGTGGGCGAGGCCGCCGCGGTCGTGGAAGTCGGCGCGCTGGTCGGCCGCCGACCTCGTGCTGCTCGACGAGGTCGGCGGGCTGATCGAGCATCCCGAGGGGTACGGCCATGTCGTCGTCGACGAGGCGCAGGACCTCTCCCCGATGGAGTGCCGGGTCATCGCCCGACGGGCCGCCTTCGGCTCGCTGACCGTGCTGGGCGACCTGGCGCAGGGCACCACACCCTGGGCCGCGCGGACCTGGGCCGCCCAGCTGGCGCACCTCGGCCGGGCCGACGCCGCCGTCGTGCCGCTGACCACGGGGTTCCGGGTGCCCGAGGCCGTCGTAGGACTCGCCAACCGGCTGCTGGAGCGGCTGGACGTGGACGTACCGGCCGCGCGATCCCTGCGCCGGGACGGGGAGTTGCGGATCAGGGACGTCAGGGATGTCGGGGGCGATCTGCTTGACGCTGTCGTGGCGGCCGTGCGTGACGCTCTCGGCCGGGAGGGATCCGTCGGTGTGATCGCCGCCGACGCTGATCTGCCCCGGGTGCGGGCGGCCCTCGGCGCCGCCGGACTGGACGCGGCCGGCCCCGACGACCTCGCGGCCCGGGTGACCCTCGTTCCGGCGACGCTGGTCAAGGGGCTCGAGTACGACCATGTCGTCGCCGTCGAACCCGCGGCGATCGCCGAGGCGGAGGAACGAGGGCTGCACCGGCTGTACGTGGTGCTCACGCGGGCGGTGTCGGGGCTTGAGGTGGTGCACGGGCGCGCGTTGCCGTTCTAACTGTCCAGCAGAGGCATCAACTGGTCCTCCTCGTACGCCAGATGTGCCTCCAGCTCGGCCGCGATCCGCTCCACCTCCGCCCGTGCCTCGCCGGGTTCGCCCGCCGTCCACACCGTCTGCTTCAGCTCGTCCACCAGCTCCGCGATCCGCTTGTGCTCCTCGCTCAGGCGTGCCAGCGCGGGGGCCGCTTCGGGGTGCCGGTCGGCGAGGAGCGGGAACAGGCCGGTGTCCTCGCCGGTGTGGTGGTTGTGGAGGCCCTGGCAGAAGGTGAGGCAGTTGACGCGGAGTTGGGCGCCCAGGGTCGGGCCGGTGTTCTTCGTCATCTCGTCCCGGAGCAGGGCGAGTTCGTGGCGGAAGTTGTCGTGGACCAGCCTGATCGCCTCGCCCATGGAACCGGCCCGGATGTTCGGCGGCCCCGGTGCCGCGCTCTCGTACAGGGCGACCACGGGGAGCGTCCTGTCCCCGGCCTTCTCCTGGTACTCCGCCCAACCCCCGTCCGCCTCCACGGCCCGGGCGAACGACCGGTCGCGCTCCTCGCCCTCCAGTACGACGGCACGCGCCTCGTAGGTGAACGCGCCGCTCTCCACCGTCACTTGGGGGTTCGCGAGGACGTTGCGGTACCAGTCCGGGTGTCTGGGGGAGCCGCCCGCCGAGGCGATGACCAGGACACGGTCGCCGCCGTCGGGGAGGTAGCCGAGGGGAGTGGTGTGCCGGGTGCCGGTGCGGGCGCCCGTGGTGGTGAGCAGGAGCAGCCGGGCACCCTCGAACCAGCCGCCGACGCGACCGTTGTTGGCACGGAACTCGTCGATGACCTGTTGGTCGAAGTCGTTGGGCATTCTCTTCTTTCTCTTCGTCGCGTACGTCGGTGAGGGCGAAGGCGAAGAGAAGACGGCGGACCCCTGGCCCGCACAGGCCTCACTCGGAGGCCGGGCACCCAACCGTCGCGCGGCGCGTGTCCGCAAACCCGGCAGTCATGCCAGGGACGCTAACCCTGTGGCGTCGGGGGCGCCACCGAATATCGACGCGTGCGGCGCGCACGATCCGGTGCATGCTGGCTGCCGATGATTCTCTTTCTCGACATCGACGGGACGATCCTGCCGTTCGGATCCTCGCGGCCGTATCCGGAGTACGCGGGCCCGGTGGCCGCCGGCCATCCCCTGCTGAGCCGGGTCGATCCCGGACTGGGCGCTCGGCTCACCGCGCTCGCCTGTGAACTCGTCTGGGCCACGACCTGGTCGACGGAGGACGCCAACGACCTCCTCGCCCCCTGGCTCGGCCTGCCCCCGCTGGCGGCCGTGGACTGGCCGGACCCGGCCGACGAGGAGGACGGCCCGGACGGTCCGGGTAGCCCGGGTGGCCTGCACTGGAAGAGTCGCCCCCTCGTCGACCGAGCCGCCGGACGGCCCTTCGTCTGGATCGACGACGAGATCGGTGCCGCCGACCGGACGTGGGTGGCGGCCCATCACCCCGGTCCGGCCCTGCTCCATCGCGTCGATCACCGGTACGGGCTCACCGACGCGGACTTCGACGTCGTAGGGGAGTGGTTGCGGCGGTAGAGGTGGAGCGGCGCCAAGTGACCGGCCTGCTCCGGGTACTCGGTGTCAGGAGGACTTCTCCTCCGCCTCCCGTGCCGCGCGTTCCAGTCGGGCGCGGTAGGCCTCCCACCAGGCGGGGTCGTGCGAGGCCATGCTGTCGTTGCCGTCGTTCATGCCGACGGCGCCGTCCATGAGTTCCCGCAGGATGTCGGCGTGGCCGGCGTGCCGGTGGGTGTCGGCGATGACCCGGACCAGCGCGTGATGCAGCGTCACCTCGTCCTTGCCGTCCGGCCACCACGGCACGTGGCCGAGCGTGTCCAGGGGCAGCGCGTCGAGCGTCGCGTCCGAGTGCGCCCAGGCACGTCGGTACAGGCCCACGATGTCCTCGCGGGACTCGTCGGCGGTGGCCCACATGTCGCCGTTGGGCTCGGCATCGGCGTCCAGCCAGGGGAGCGGCTGCCCGGAGGGGCGCCCGAAGGTGTCGCCGAGGTAGCCCAACTCCACGCCGGCCGCGTGCTTCACCAGCCCCAGGAGGTTGGTGCCGGTCGGGGTCAGCGGGCGCCGGACGTCGTACTCCGAGAGCCCTTCGAGCTTCCAGAGGAGGGCCTCGCGGGCGGAGCGGAGGTAGAAGCGCAGGACGTCTTTGGGATCGGTTTCTGCCATGAAAGTCAGTCTGTGGGCTGGGCGAGCTGTGGGTAGCCGATCTCGGTGATGTCCTTTGTCAGGGCGTCCATCGTGATCTGGGGGTTCAGGGCCGCGACCACCTCGGCCGTCAGAGGACGCAGTGCGAGCACGTGTTGAACGGCCGCGAGGGGCACCGGGATCTCGTAGTAGTCCTCGGCGAAGTGCTGGAACGCCTCCGCAGACCGGTCGGTCAGAAGCCGGAACACGTACTCGGAGCCGTCCGGATCGCTGTCGCCGTCGGCAGGGAACTCGATCGACCCCGCCTTCCAGGCTCCGTCACCCACCTCCCGCCAGGCGCAGGCGGTGACGGCGGGTATACCTTCCTCGTCTGCGAACGCGGGCTCTTCGACGCAGGAACGGAAGACTTCCGGGACGTCGTCCAGCACGCCGGGCCAGGGCCCGTCATGGGCATAGGGACTCATCTGTGATTCGTGGGCGAAACCACGGATGTACGCACCGGCGGCCGAGAAGACGATGGAGTACTCGTCGCCCGATCCGTTGCGCATCGAGGCCATCTCTTCCCCGGCGGACCAGTGGGCGTCGAAGGAGTAGTACCGATCGGCCCAGTCCGGGCTGAGTATCGCCTCCAGCATCGCCATCGAGCGACAGTGATCGCGAAGCGCGGGAATCTCGGGCAGTCGCCGGGCGACATCGTGGATGGTCACATCCGCATCCAACACCAGGGGTCTGACAGCCAGGACGAGGCCGCCGGAGTGCCCACCCGTCGCAGAGACCGGAGCGCCTACCCATCGCAGAGACCGGACTGCCGACCCATCGCAGAGAGGCGACAGCGGAGGCGCCTTCTCGAGCCTCGCTCCCGCCGACGTGGCGTGGAGCACTTTTGCAAGCGCCTGCTTGCAAAAGTTAGCAAGGGTGCGGCACAGTGGGGGCATGGCATCGCTCAACGTCGGCAATCTCGGTGAGTACCTGCGCGAGCAGCGGCGAAACGCCCAGCTCTCGCTCAGGCAGCTCGCCGACGCCGCCGGGGTGTCCAATCCGTATCTGAGCCAGATCGAGCGCGGGCTGCGCAAGCCGAGCGCGGAGGTGCTCCAGCAGGTCGCCAAGGCGCTGCGGATCTCCGCCGAGACGCTGTACGTCCGTGCCGGGATCCTCGACGCCGAGCGCGACCGGGACGAGGTGGAGACGCGCGCCGTCATCATCGCCGACCCCACGCTCAACGAGCGGCAGAAGCAGGTGCTGCTCCAGATCTACGAGTCCTTCCGCAAGGAGAACGGGTTCGGGATCGACACCGTGGAGAGCAGATCCGAGGATGCGGCGGCCTCCGGGACGCAGACACCCGCGGCCGAGGTACCGACAGACGTACCGGCAGACCTGCCGGTCGAGGACGCCCAGGCCGGCGCCGCCGAGCGCCGTGCCCGCAAGAAGAGCACGGCACCCCGCAAGGCGCCCCGCAAGGGCCCTCGTACGACATCCCGCACGACCGACGGCAGCGACGCCGACCCGCAGCAGACAGCCGGTTGAGACACCCGGCCGGTTGACCGCGGGACCCAAAAACCCTCAAGCGAAAGCGACCCGGGAGGACCATCACCATGGCCATCACCGACGACATCCGCAAGGCCGTCACCGACCCCACCCCCCTCTACTTCCTCGCCGGCGCCGGTGACCTGGCCCTCCAGGAGGCCAAGAAGGTGCCCGGCATCGTCGAGCAGCTGCGCGCCGAGGCACCGGCCCGGATCGACGCGGTGCGCGGCACCGACCCCAAGGCCGTGCAGGAGAAGGCCGCCGCTCGTGCCAAGGAGGCCGGTGCCAAGGCCAAGGAGGCGCAGGAGTCCCTCCAGGCCAGGGTCGGCGAGTTCATCGCGACCCTGGACGGCGACTTCAAGAAGCTCGGCTCGACCATCGACGCCGACCTGAAGAAGTTCGGCGAGAGCGCCCAGGACTTCGCCCTGCGCGGCGTCGGCGTCGCCGCCGAGTACGCCGTGAAGGCCCGCGAGACGTACGAGAAGGTCGCCGAGCACGGCGAGCAGACCGTGCGGACCTGGCGTGGCGAGGCCGCCGAGGAGATCGAGGAGCTGGCCATCGCCGTGGAGCCGAACGCGGAGCCCGTCGAGGTCAAGGACGAGCCGAAGCCCGCCGAGGCCAAGCCGGCCGCGGCTGCTCCCGCCCCCGCGGCGGCGAAGAAGGCCACCCCGCGCAAGGCTCCGGCGAAGAAGACCACCGCCAAGAAGACGACGCCGCCCGCCAAGTAAGCGACCGCGACGGCACTTCTGCGACGGGCTGGGCACCCCTGGGGTGCCTGGCCCGTTCTACGGGTACGGTGACCGCGTAACGACGAGCCGAGTCAGGTGGTGGACGTTGTGCTGATGCAGGGCTTTCAGGGGTTTATGGGGATTCTCTTCCTCGCGATGCTGGGGTTCGCGGTGGTGGCCTTCGTGATGGCCGCCCTGTTCCGTGAGGACGCGTACCGAGCCGCCAGCAAGCAGAACAAGGGTTTCTGGCTGATCATCCTCGGCGTCGCGGTGGCGGTGAACCTGCTGGTGCCGATGCTCTTCCTGCAGCTCGCGGGCCTGGTCGCCTCGATCGTCTTCTTCGTCGACGTACGCCCGGCCCTGCGCCAGGTGTCCGGTGGCCGCGGCCGCGGTGGCAGCAGCAGCGACGGCCCGTACGGCCCGTACAACGGCGGCCGGTAGCCCGCGCCTGCGCGGGGGCGGCCGGCTCAGCCCGTCCGGTCCAGCAGCAGTACGGCCACGTCGTCCGTCAGCTCGCCACCGTTCAGCTCGCGCACCTCGCTGACGGCCGCCCGCAGCAGCGCCTCGCCGGCCAGCCCCTCGGACAGCTGTCGGCGGACCATGGACACCATCCCGTCCTGACCGAGTCGCTCCCCGCCGACCCCGACCCGCCCCTCGATCAGCCCGTCGGTGTAGAGCATCAGGCTCCACTCGCGCCCCAGATCCACCTGCATCCGCGGCCACCGAGCACCGGGCAGCAGCCCGAGCGCGGGGCCGTTGTTGTCGTACGGCAGGAGCTGGGCCGGCCGTCCGGGGCGTGCGACCAGCGGTGAGGGGTGCCCGGCGAGGCACAGGCCCGCCCGGCGGCCGTCCGGTGCGATGTCCACCGTGCACAGCGTCGCGAAGATCTCGTCGTCGGACCGCTCGTGCTCCAGGACCTGCTGAAGGGTGCCGAGCAGCTCGTCCCCGCACAGCCCCGCGAGCGTCAGCGCCCGCCACGCGATCCGCAGCTCCACACCGAGGGCCGCCTCGTCGGGGCCGTGCCCGCAGACGTCGCCGATCATGGCGTGGACCGTGCCGTCGGGGGTGCGGACGACGTCGTAGAAGTCACCGCCGAGGAGTGCGCGTGAGCGCCCGGGGCGGTAGCGCGCGGCGAACCGCAGCGAGGAGCCCTCCAGGAGCGGCGTGGGCAGCAGGCCGCGCTCCAGGCGGCGGTTCTCCTGGGCTCGTACGCGGCCCTCGGCGAGCCGTCGCTCGGCGGTGTCGGAACGTTTCCTCTCCACGGCGTAGCGGATCGCGCGGCTCAGCAGCCGACTGTCCAGTTCGTCCCGGAAGAGGTAGTCCTGGGCGCCCACCCGGACCGCTTCCGTGCCGCGTTCGGCGTCGCCGGAGGCAGTGAGGGCGAGCACGGCGTGCCGGGGCGCGAGCTCCAGCACGTGCTTGAGCACGGCGAGCTCGTCGTCGGCGCCGCTGCGCGCGGGGGCGGGCAGGGCGAGGTCCAGCAGGATGCAGTGGACGTCGTCGGTGAGCAGCCGCGCGGCCTCGGTGAGGTTGCGGGCGGTACGGACGCGGATCGGATTGCCGGCGGAGTCGAGGAGCTCGGGCACCACCGTGGAGCCGCCCGGATCGTCCTCGATCACGAGCAGCGTCAGATGGGTGCCGCTGTTCTTCTCGGCCGTGCCTTCCGTGCGCGGGGCCTCTTCCCTTGAAGGGCCGCCACTTGCGGTCGCGGCCGGCGCCAGACCACTTTCCACGGCCGGGATCGCTCTCTGCCGCGGTACGGGTACGGGCATCGTCTTGGGTTCCTTCCCTCCCCCCGAGGGCATGGTGGGGCGAGGGACCTCGACCCACCGACGGGGACCATAGCGGTACTCGGCGCCGCAACGGAATGGTGTACGGCACCCGGCTCGACCGGCGGCCACTGTCATATGCCGCGTTCCCTACCGCAGTTGGACACCCCGCCCGAGGTGCGGGAATGACGAACGTCACGTCCGCGGCGGGTTTGTGCGGCGCCCGAGGTGCGCTGCGTCACGTGACCCCGGTCTCAGGCCGCGGGGCTCAGGTCCCCGAGGTCCAGGTCCCCCGAGGCTCAGGCGTCCGGCCGTACGACCGCCAGGATCGGCATCGTGCCCGCGCCCGCGATCGTCACCGTCCGCCCCGGACGCGGGGCGTGGATGATCGCGCCGTCGCCTATGTACATCGCGACATGGCTGGCATCGGAGTTGTAGATGATGAGGTCGCCGGGCCGCATGTCCTTGATGTCCACGTGCTTGAGCTGCTTCCACTGCTGCTGCGAGGTCCGCGGAATGCCCTGCCCGGCACTGGCCCAGGCCTGCGAGGTCAGCCCCGAGCAGTCGTACGAACCAGGCCCCTCGGCGCCCCATTCGTACGGCTTTCCTATCTGGGCGGTCGCGTACTCCACCGCCTTCTTGCCCTGGGCGGAGGCCTTGCCGTTGATCTCGGCGAGGATCCCGGAGTCCAGCCAGGCGGTCTGCGCCTGGTAGGCGGCCTCCTGCTCCAGCCGGGCGAGGCGCTCCTTCTCCTCCTTCTCCAGCTGGGACTCGAGCTCCTCGGCCGCCGCGATCTGCTTCTTGACCTTCTTCTTGGCGGCGGCCTTCGCCTTGCGGTTGGCCTCCAGCTTGTCCCACTGGGCGGAGGCGTCCTTGGCATACTGCTCCAAGTCCTCCTGGGTGCGGGTCATTTCCGCGATGAGCCCCTTGGTGGCGCGCTGCCCCTGGAGGACGCGCCCGGTGCCGTCGAGGAACTGCTGCGGGTTGTCGCTGAGCATCAGCTGTGCCTCGTCGGGCAGTCCGCCGGTGCGGTACTGGGCGGCGGCCGCGGCACCGGCCCGCTTCTTCAACTGGGCCAGCTTCTCCTGGCCCTTGACGATCTTCTTCGCCAGCGCCACGATCGCGGCCGACTGCTGGTCGGCGGCCTCCTCGGCGGCGTTGTACGCGTCCGTGGCGACGGCGGCGTCGTGATAGAGGTCGTCCAGCTTCTCGCGTACGGCCTCAAGGTCCTTGTTGGTCCCGGTGGTCGAGGACGCGGAGGGGGAGGGCGTCGGAGTGGGACTCGGTGCGGCGAACGCCGTGCCCGGTACCGCCAGGACGGTGACCGCACAGACCACGGTCACGGCCGCTGTGATCAGGCCGCGCTTGCCCGCACCCATACCCCTGCCCCCAAACCTGATTTACCGTCAGTAACTTACGGACGCTTGGGGGATCGTGCCATGCCGCGCCGGAAAGCGACAGAGGCAGTGCTTCGGTGCTGCTTCGGTAGTGCTTCCCCCCATTCACGCCCCCGCATGACGATCTCCCCGCCTTTGTGACGAACGACTCACGGAGATCGTTCCCCGCAGGTCAGAGGAGCACGTACGGGTTCACCCGCGCGGGGCCAACGCCTCCCACGCCACGGTGACTTCCCCCTGCCGCCACCGCACCGGCCCGTCCAGGACCGGCCAGTGGGCCGTCAGCTCTCGCACCGCGCGGATCCAGCGCTGACGGGCGCCGTACGAGGCGTAGGGCGCGGCGGCGGCCCAGGCGCGGTCGAAGTCACGCAGGAAGGCGTGCACCGGCTCACCGGCGACATTCCGGTGGATGAGCGCCTTGGGCAGCCGCTCCGCGAGGTCGGAGGGCCGCTCCAGCGAACCCAGCCGGGTGGCGAAGGTGACCGTCCGCGGCCCCTCCTGTCCGAGCGCGACCCACACATGCCGGCGCCCGATCTCGTCACAGGTCCCCTCGACGAGCAGCCCGTCCGGAGCGAGCCGCGCGCACAGCCGAGCCCAGACCTCGGCGACCTCGCCCTCCTCGTACTGCCGCAGCACATTGGCGGCCCGGATGAGCGTCGGCTGCTGCGACACGGGGATCTCGAACCCGCCGTGCCGGAACTCCAGCCCCTCCCGCTCGTACGGCTTCGCCGCCGCGACCCGGGCGGGCTCGATCTCCACGCCCACGACACGCGCGCGTGGCGCGACGGTCCGCAGGCGCGCGAGCAACTCGACGGCGGTCCAGGGCGCGGCCCCGTACCCGAGATCGATCGCCAACGCCTCCCCGGCCCGCCGCAGCGCGCCCCCGTGCGTCGCGGCGATCCAGCGGTCCATCCGCCGCAGCCGATTGGGGTTGGTCGTCCCGCGCGTGACCGTGCCCACGGGTCGATGCGCTGCGCGGGCTGTCATGCCTACGAGGGTATGCGCCCGCCACGCCCCCCGACCCGGCACGGGTGGCCACGGGCCGCCGCGGGCACCCACCCCCTCAGCCGCCCCGGCCAGGACGCGTCAGCACCCCGAACAGTTGAGCGACCCCCGGTAATACCCAGGCAAAAATCGTCGCGCCCGGAATGGGAACCCGTCCCTCCGATGTTGGACCCCCTTGGAGGGCGCCCCACACCCTCCCCCAGGCATGCCCGCAGCGAGGAGGACCGCCACGTGAGCCAGTACGTCAGCAGGCTCGGGCGTCGCTCGCCGGCGACCCCCGCGCGGCTGCGGCTGCACCGCCGCCCCCGCCGTATCGCGATGCTCTCCGTGCACACCTCACCGCTCCACCAGCCCGGCACCGGCGACGCGGGTGGCATGAACGTCTACATCGTCGAGCTCGCGCAGCGCCTCGCGGCCATCAACATCGAGGTCGAGATCTTCACGCGCGCGACGACGGCCGCACTCGAGCCCACCGTCCAGCTCGCCCCCGGCGTCCTCGTCCGACACGTCGACGCCGGCCCCTACGAGGGCCTCGCCAAGGAAGAGCTCCCCGCCCAGCTCTGCGCCTTCACGCACGGTGTGATGCAGGCCTGGGCCGGTCACCGCCCCGGCTACTACGACCTCGTCCACTCCCACTACTGGCTCTCCGGCCACGTCGGCTGGCTCGCCGCCCAGCGCTGGGGCGTCCCCCTGGTCCACGCCATGCACACCATGGCCAAGGTCAAGAACGCCAACCTCGCCGACGGCGACACCCCCGAACCCGCCGCCCGAGTCATCGGCGAGACCCAGATCGTCGACGCCGCGGACCGGCTCATCGCCAACACCGCCGAAGAGGCCGACGAGCTCGTACGGCACTACAGCGCCGACCCCGGCAAGGTCGCCGTCGTCCACCCCGGCGTCAACCTCGACCGCTTCAGCCCCGCCGACGGCCGCGCCGCCTCCCGCGCCCGCCTCGGCCTGCCCCAGGACGCCCTCGTCCCGCTCTTCGCCGGCCGCATCCAGCCCCTGAAGGCCCCGGACATCCTGCTTCGCGCGGTCGCCGTCCTCCTCGACGAACGCCCCGAGCTGCGCTCCCGCATGGTCGTCCCCATCGTCGGCGGCCCCAGCGGCAGCGGCCTCGCCAAACCCGAGGGCCTCCAGAAGCTCGCCGCCCGCCTCGGCATCGCCGACGTCGTACGGTTCCGCCCGCCCGTCGGCCAGGAGCAGCTCGCGGACTGGTTCCGTGCCGCGTCCGTCCTGGTCATGCCGTCGTACAGCGAGTCCTTCGGCCTGGTCGCCATAGAGGCCCAGGCAGCCGGCACCCCCGTCCTGGCAGCGGCGGTCGGCGGCCTGCCGGTGGCGGTCCAGGACGGCCGTACGGGGTTCCTCGTACGCGGCCACAATCCGGCCGACTACGCGCGCGTGCTGCGCGCCTTCGCCGATGACCCGCAGGCGGCGCCCCGCATGGGCGCGGCGGCCGCCCGGCACGCGCAGTCCTTCGGCTGGGACACCTCGGCGGCCGCCACCGCGGACGTCTACACGGCGGCGATGCAGGCGCACCGCCGTCGCGTACGCTCCCACCATGGCTGACACGGAGACGGAGAAAGCGGCGCAGGTCATCGAGGGTGTCCTCAAGGACGCCGAGCTGGAGTGGGAGAGCCCCGACGCCGGCAACTACGTCGTCCAGCTCCCCGGCACCCGCAAACTCAAGACGACCGTCTCCCTCCTCGTCGGCCGCCACTCCCTCTCCCTGAACGCCTTCGTCATCCGCCACCCCGACGAGAACGAACAAGGCGTCCACCGCTGGCTCCTGGAGCGCAACCTCAAGCTGTACGGCGTGAGTTACGCCGTCGACCGGCTCGGCGACGTCTACGTCACCGCCAAACTCCCCCTCGCCACCGTCACCGCCGACGAGATCGACCGTCTCCTCGGCCAGGTCCTGGAGGCGGCGGACGGCGCTTTCAACACCCTCCTCGAACTGGGCTTCGCGAGCGCCATCCGCAAGGAGTACGAATGGCGGGTGGCCCGGGGCGAGTCGACCCGCAACCTGGACGCGTTCGCGCACCTCACCCAGCGCCCGTCCGACTGACGTCGGTCACCTGTCCCGCAGCACGTCGTACCCGACGAACTCGAACATGCGCTCCCCGCGCGCCAGCGGTCCCAGCGGCGCCAGCGGCCCCGGCTCGCCGGTGAACCGGTGGGCCCCCACCCCGAAGTCCAGCTCCGGGTCGGACACCCACAGCCGCTCGAACCCGCGCTCCTCCAGCCACGCGCACACCTGCGGCACGAGATCGACGGTGCCGATCCGCCGGTTCCGCGTCCACACGACCGTGCCGCCCGTACGGCACAACCGGGTGCAGTGGCCGACGAGCCGCTCGACGTCGGCGTCGGTGACATTGCCGAGGACCCCGCAGATCAGGACGAGATCGGCGGGGACGAACCCGACGTAGTGATCGCTCGCCGAGGCGTCCCCGGCGACGACCTCGACACCGGGCAGCCCGACAGCCGCCGACCTGGCCACCGCCACGTTCCGCTCGTCCAGCTCGACGAGCCGCGCCCGTACGTCGTCCCGCCGCGGATGGTCGGCGAGCACGCCGATCAGGTCGTGCCCCTGCCCGGCGCAGAGGCTGACGGCGGTGAGGGGCCCGGGCGGGGCGTCGTCGAGGGCGCGGCGGATGCGGTCCTGGACCACCACGAGCCGCTGTGAGAGATGGGAGTCGGGGGAGCCGTACCGGTCGTGCCAGGCGTGCCAGTCCATGTGGTGGACGATAGATCGCCGACCGTACGAACCGCCCCTGATTTACGGTGACTTGGCGTACCGCCCCGGCGTGACCCCCACCAACTTCCGGAAGTGCCGGGTCAGATGGGACTGGTCGAAGAACCCGGTCGCCGCGGCGACCTCCCCCGGCCGCCGCCCGTCCAGGAGCAGCCGCCGGGCGCGGTCGACCCGGCGGGAGGTGAGGTACTGGTGCGGGGCGATGCCGTACGCGGTGCTGAACGCCCGCACCAGATGCGCCGGATGGGCCCGCAGCAGCGCGGCCGCCTCCTCCAGCGAGACACCCTCGACCACCCGCTCGTCGAGCAGTTCCCGCAGCCGCCGGGCCAGGGCCGGGTCGGCGCGCGGGACATCGGTGACGAGCCGCGGCCGCAGATGAGCCGCGAGCCGCTCCCCGACGAACGTCAGCCTGCTCGCGGCCTCCAGTTCGTCACCGGGATGGTCCAGGGCGTGGTGCAACTGCCCGACGCGCCGCCGCAGCAGGGGGTCCCGCAGATCGGGGGTGTCGACGGCGGATCCGACGAGCTCCTCGCCGAGCAGCGAGGTGTCGAGATAGACGACCCGCTTGCGGAACCCGCCCGGCGTGGCCGGGGAGCCGTTGTGCGGAACGTGCGGCGGCAACAGGGACACCGTGTCGTGCGGAGTGCCGTGCTCATGCCGGTCGAGGTCGTACCGCACGGCCCCGTCGTCCACGATCAACAACGTCCACGCCTCGTGCACATGCATCGGATAGGCGTACCCGGTGAAGTGCGCGTGGAAGACCTCCACGACGCCCGGGACGGCGGGGCGCCACGCGGAGACGGTCTGCCGGGTGGAGTGCCGGGTGGCCATGCAAAGAACGTACAAGACAGGGTCGGACGGCATTCGACAGTCTCGCTCCATGAACGACGACACACCCGTCCGAGACGAACCCGTCCGATTCGACACCAAGATCGCCGTCCTGCTCCGGGAGGACCTGGAGCCGTGGCAGCGCCTGAACGTCACCGCCTTCCTGGTCAGCGGCCTCGGCACGACCGTCCCCGAGGTCGTCGGGGAGCCGTACGAGGACGCCGACGGCGTCGGATATCTGCCCATGTTCCGGCAGCCGGTGATGGTCTTCGAGGGCACGAAGGAGACCCTGACAGCGGCCCACGGCAAGGCCCTGTCCCGCGCCCTGCCGTGCGCGGTGTTCACCGGCGACCTGTTCACGACAGGCAACGACCACGACAACCGAGCAGCGGTGCGCGCGGTGGGAACGGGACAGCTGGACCTGGTGGGACTGGCCGTGTACGGGGCCCGGAACGCGGTGGACAAGGTGGTGAAGGGGGCGCGGATGCATCCGTGAGAGCGCCCCAGGAGCTGCGCTTCCGCTGAAGGGACGCCCTCAGCTTCTGCGGTCCCATACGGCGGGGCCGTCGCCGGTGCGGCGCGGGAACGGTGGTTGGGAGCCGTGTGGGGCGGTCGGTGCGGGTGGTGCGGTCGCGGTGCCGGGGAAGGTCGGTGGGCGAGTGGGTCGTTCGGGGCCTCGTACGGCGTCCAGGAGGGCCTTGAGGGCATCGGGCTCGCTCAGTCCGTGCAGGTCCTTGCGGAGCCGGGGCGCGAGGATCGCCGGCAACTGGCCCTCCTCCAGGGGCTCGACGACCAGCGGGACGTAACGGCCCCGCCGGGCGAGTACGGAGGTCCACTCCTCCTCGGTGTAGCGGCCCGGTTCGAAGTAACGCGGGGAGAAGACGGCGACGACGGCGGACGCCTGGGCGAGCGCCTCGCTCATCTTCGTCACGAAGTCGTCGCCGGTACGCCAGTGCCAGCGGTCCAGCACGACTCGGTAGCCGTTCTCCTGGAGGTGCCAGGCCACCCACTCCGCCCACACGTTGTCCGGGCCGGCATAGCTGACGAAGATCAGCTCGGAACTGTCGGACATCCCCGTCTCCCACCCCAGCGGCCCCGGCGGCCCCCCGCGACTACCTGTATACCGCCGGGAAACGCGTCCCCGCCCGACGTAGCGAAAAGTCGGTGAGCAGGGGATACGGGGACACGGGGCTACGGGGGTGAGGGCCGGGGGCGACCGGGTTCAGGCGGCGCTGGGTTCGGGCTTGGCGGTGACCGGCGGCTCGGCGGGCGCCGGGATGTCGTCCTCGGCGGGCAGTCGCCGCATGAGCATGCCGTAGCCGACCGCGGCCACCGTGCCGACGACCGCGCACAGTCCCCACAGCCACTCGGCGCCGTAGTGGTCGATGATCAGGCCGGACATCAGCGGCGCGACGAGCGAGGCGACGGCCCAGGACAGGGTGTACATGCCCTGGTAGCGGCCCCGGCCGTGAGTGGGGGAGAGGCGGACGACCAGGCTCGTCTGGGTGGGCGCGTTGACGATCTCGGCGAGGGTCCAGACGCAGACCGTGAGGGCGAAGACGCCGATGGAGCCCGCGAAGGCGGTGAGCCCGAAGCCGTATCCGGCGAGCAGGGACGAGATGACGAGCAGGCGGCGTGGGTCCCGGTGCTGGATGTACCGGGTGACCGGGATCTGGAGCGCGACGATGAGGATGCCGTTGACGGCGATCGCCATGCCGTAGTCGGCGGCGGTGAAGCCGGCCTGGCCCATCGCCACCGGGAGTCCGACCGCGCCCTGCTGGAAGACCAGGGCGATGAGGAAGGACAGCGCGACGACGCCCATGTAGCGCCCGTCACGGAGCACGGTACCGAGCCCGACGGCGGCGTCCGCGCCCTTCTCGCTCGGCGTCCGCTCGGGCCGCGACTCGGGCAGCTTCAGGAAGACCACGACCGCGCAGACGGCGGTCATGCCGGCCTCGAGGAGGAAGCCGGCGAGGTAGCTGACCTCGGCGATGAACCCGGCGGCCATGGAGGAGACGGCGAACCCGAGGTTGATGGCCCAGTAGTTGAGGGAGAAGGCGCGGACCCGGTCCTCCGGCCGCACGATGTCGGCCATCATCGCCTGCACCGCGGGCCGCGAGGCGTTGGAGGCCATGCCGACCAGGAACGCGACGGCGGCGATGGCGACCGGGTGGTGCATGAAGCCGAGCAGTGCCACGGAGGCGGCGGTGGAGGCCTGGGCGATCAGCAGCGTGGGCCGCCGCCCCAGCCGGTCGGTCATGACACCGGCCCCGAGGGAGGAGACGACCCCGCCCAGCCCGTGCAGCGAGGCGACGAGACCGGCGTAGGCGGCGGAGTACCCGCGGTCCAGCGTGAGATAGAGCGCCATGAAGGTGGCGACGAAGGCGCCGAGCCGGTTGACGAGGGTGCTGGTCCACAGCCACCAGAACTCTCGGGGGAGCCCGGAGACGGATTCCCGCAGGGCGCGTCTCACGGTGGTCGGTGACATGGCGGATCCCCCGGGGCGGTGTAAGGGCTGGTTTCGGCATGCGCAACTTACAAGTGCGCCGCTCTGCCGGGCCACTCAATTAACAGATCCGGTCAACCGTCCGCCTGCCGAGCGGGGCGCGCGAGCGACCAGACGGGTGGATTACGCTCATACGCATGGCCGACGCACCGTACAAGCTGATCCTCCTCCGCCACGGCGAGAGCGAGTGGAACGCGAAGAACCTGTTCACCGGCTGGGTGGACGTCAACCTGAACGAGAAGGGCGAGAAGGAGGCAGTCCGCGGTGGCGAGCTCCTGAAGGACGCCGATCTCCTCCCCGACGTGGTGCACACGTCCCTCCAGAAGCGCGCCATCCGCACGGCGCAGCTCGCGCTGGAGTCGGCGGACCGCCACTGGATCCCGGTCCACCGCAGCTGGCGTCTGAACGAGCGTCACTACGGCGCCCTCCAGGGCAAGGACAAGGCCCAGACCCTCGTGGAGTTCGGCGAGGAGCAGTTCATGCTCTGGCGCCGCTCCTACGACACGCCCCCGCCGGCCCTTGAGGACGGCACGGAGTTCTCCCAGTCGGACGACCCGCGCTACGCCACGATCCCGCCGGAGCTCCGCCCCCGCACGGAGTGCCTGAAGGACGTCGTCGTCCGCATGCTCCCGTACTGGTACGACGGCATCGTCCCCGACCTCCTCGCCGGCCGCACGGTCCTGGTCGCCGCCCATGGCAACTCCCTCCGAGCCCTGGTCAAGCACCTGGACGGCATCTCCGACGCCGACATCGCGGGCCTCAACATCCCGACCGGCATCCCCCTCTCCTACGAACTGGACGCCGACTTCAAGCCCCTGAACCCGGGCGGCACCTACCTCGACCCCGACGCGGCCGCGGCAGCGATCGAGGCGGTCAAGAACCAGGGCAAGAAGAAGTAACGCGACGCTGACAAGCCCCCTGCCTGCGGTTTCCCCGCGGGTGGGGGGCTCTTGGTGCAGGCAGGCCTCGGTAGCGGTGTCAGTCCCGGGCTGTACGGTCCAGCCCATGGCTGAGAGACCGACCACGAGCTGGCGGCACGGCATAACCGAGGAAGCCGAAGAGCTTGCCGCCGGCACGCTGGGTCCCGAGTGTGCCTGTATGGCGGCGCTGTTTCCCGAGGAGCTGCTTGAGGCGACCGACGCGGTCCTCGATGCCTTTGAGGGTGACCTTCTGGGACTTGGTGAGGCCGGTGACGAACAGGTCTTCGCTGTGGTGGAACGCGTCGTCCTGGCGCTTAACGCGGTGAACGACGCCAACAACGGCAGCGCCTTCGAAACCGGTGAACGCGAAGAGCTGTGCGACTACATCGACGAGGCCCTCACCGAGCACGGCGTCGATGTGGTCGCCCTGACCGCCCGCCACGGCCTCGGCCGGTACCAGCTCACGGACAAGTGGCGGAAGTGGTGACCGGACGCACCGGATGGCTGCAGTGGCCATACCGGTCGTCATCCCGGCCGTTCGGGGGAGGCGTGGGTGGCCTCGGGGGCGTCTTCGGCTCCGTGGGGCATTCCTTTCGGGGACGAAAGGGAGATGTGATGCCGCTCTATCTGTCGAGGTTCAGCTATACGCCGGAGACCTGGGCGAGACTCATCGGCCACCCCGAGGACCGGGCGAAGGCCGCTCAGTCGTACATCGAGTCCGTCGGGGGCAAGCTCCACGGGTTCTGGTACGCGTTCGGCACCCGCGACGGCTACAACCTGTGGGAGGCCCCCGACAACGTGTCCATGGCCGCGGTCGCCCTGGCGATCAGCGGAGGCGGCGCACTCAGCTCCTTCGAGACGACCGTCCTCCTGACCGTCGACGAAACCATGGACGCCCTGCGCAAGGCCGGACAAGTCCAGTACCGGGCCCCCGGCGTGTAACGGCCCAGGTGCCCGAGTGGGCGGGAGGTTGTCGCCGGCCGTCGACAACCCCCGCCGTTCTGGCCATGATTGGCCGATGCCCGAGTTCAGTTGGCCGGACCGCTCGCAGGTGCCGACGCCGGAGGCCGTGGAGCGGGGGTGGTCGGCGACCGTGGCCGCACTGCCTCCTGGGTCTCGCGTCCGGGGGCAGGTTGTCGGCCGACAGCCGTTCGGTGTCTTCCTGCTGCTCGACGGCGTACCGGATGCGATCGGTCTGGCCGAGATCTCCGCCATGCCGCACCACATGGAGCTGCCCCTGGTGGGTGCCACCGTGTCCGGCGAAGTGATCTGGCACGCGGATCGCAACCGTCAGGTGAGGATCAGACTCGATGAATGGCGCCCAGCCGACTGAGCGGCTCAGTCACCTTGAACTTGAAGACGGCCGGTGAACGATTTTCGCCGGGCCAGGTTTCAAAACCGCAGGTCAGCGGCTTGGTGTGGCTGATCTGTTGCGGATTTGTGCCGACGGCCACAGCGAGCGGGATCCGCGTAGGCGCATACTGAGCCATGACAAAGCCCGCGGCACCGAAGCGTCACTTGCCTACCAGCCCCTTCAAGGCCCCGGTTGCACCGGCCCCCAAGCACTTCGCTATGGGCGATCAGGTCACCCACGACATGTACGGCCTCGGCTCGGTGATCGGCGTCGAGGAGGGCATCGCGATGCTCGTCGACTTCGGCTCGGCGCAGATGCGGATCCTCAGCCCGTACACCAAGATGACCAAGCTCTAGAACCGCAGTGCCCGGTCACGGCACACCAGGTCCCGATCGGGACCTGTAACGAAAGGCAGACCTCTCATCGACCCGACGTCGCTGTTCTCTGCCGTGGAAGGGCAACCTCGCCGTTCCACGGCGGTCTCGCCGTCCCCGGCGACCAACCCCTTCCAGTCCCCGGACTTCGGAGAAGCCGAGCTGCTCTGGCCCGAGGACGTGGAGGACACACCACAGCCCGCCCCACGCACGCGTACCGCCCGGCGCAGGGCCGCCTAGCTCGTAGCCGCCAGTCCGTAGCGCTCGCTCGTGGCTGCCGGCTCAGGGCATCGGCGTGAAGCCGGCTGAGCGGTCCAGGTGGAACGGGGCCCCCGGGGCCGTGGGAGCCCACCCCTCCTGGAGGGCCAGCTGGACGGCCCGCGCCACCTCGGACGGCAGGACGGGCCTGGACTCCAGGCCGAACCAATTGCTCGCGTGCGGTCGGTCCGTGGTGACCACGAGAGTCGTTCCCGGGGTCTCCGCGTGCTCGACCGCGAACGTGCACGGCGTCCAGGACAAGGCCTGGAAGTAGGTCGGCCTACGCCGCAGCCGCCAGCGGTACGCCGTCCCGTCGACGACGATGCGCCGTGCGCCCTTGCGACCCAGTGCCATGGCTCCTCCTCGGACTGAAGGAGCCTACGAGATCGTCAGCGGCACCGCGTGGATCTCGTCCGCCTTGTGCCCGGTCCGCTCGTGGATGCGCTGGACCGCGTCCGCCGAGGGCGCCTCGGACAGGCAGTAGACCGTCCCGGACTCGGGGTCCGCCCACGCGCGCTGGAAGTGGACGCCCTCCTCCTTCTCAATGTCGAGGTCGGCCTGGTGAGCCTGCTTCAGCTGATCGGCCGTGATGCCCTTCATCCCGTGATGTACGTCCATGAACTGCGCCATGACCCGCACCTCCTTACCGTTCCTTCCATGCTGCGCCCCACAGGCCCGAAGCGGCGACCGCAGAGCACAGAGCACGGACTGGACGAAGGGCCCCGGCGCGTTCACCGGAGCCCTTCACGGTCGTACGACAAGAATCGCGGTGTCAGCCGCACTGGCACGGATTGCCCGACTGGCACCCGCACCCGCAGCCCGAGCCGCAGCCGCACGCGCCTATCAGCATCAGGTTCCTGATCTCGGCGGGCTGCTCGGTCTCGCGCTCCTGCGTCGGGTCGGGCGTGGTGCTGGGGGATTCGGCCATGGGTCCCTCCTCGAGGCAAGGGTCTGACTCTCGGCACAGACCCTGTGCCCATTGCATGCCCGCCCGAGCGGTCGCATCAACGGCGCACAGAGGCTTGCGAGCGCCTCGAACAGGCTCCATCGCGCCCGTTCAGGCCCCCCTCGACGCCCGGCTCAGACCTCTGCCACGCCCCTGCCACGCCCGGCTCAGACCCCCTCCACCCCTGTCGCGGGCTGGATGTCCGCCTGGAGTTCGTCCGCGTGCTCACCCGTCACCAGGTACACCACACGCTTCGCCACCGACACCGCGTGGTCGGCGAACCGCTCGTAGTAGCGGCCCAGCAGCGTCACGTCGACCGCCGTCTCGATGCCGTGCTTCCAGCGGTCGTCCAGCAGGTGCTGGAAGAGCGTGCGGTGCAGCAGGTCCATCTCGTCGTCGTCCTGCTCCAGCTGGAGCGCCAGGTCGACGTCCTTGGTGATGACGACCTCCGCCGCCTTCGCCATCAGGCGCTGCGCGAGCTGGCCCATCTCCAGGATCGTGGCGTGCAGGTCGTGCGGGATGGCGCGCTCCGGGAAGCGCAGCCGGGCGAGCTTCGCCACGTGCTGGGCGAGGTCGCCCGAGCGCTCCAGGTCCGCCGACATCCGCAGGGAGGTGACGACGATACGGAGGTCCGTGGCCACCGGCTGCTGCCTGGCCAGCAGGGCTATGGCCCGCGCCTCCAGCTCGTGCTGGAGGTCGTCCACCTTCTGGTCGGCCTCGATGACGCTCTCGGCCAGCTTCAGGTCGGAGTCGAGGATGGACGTCGTGGCGCGCCCGATCGCCGAGCCCACCAGCCGGGCCATCTCGACCAGACCGTCGCCGATCGAGTCCAGTTCCTCGTGGTACGCGTCCCGCATCAGGGGTCCCTCTCTTACGTCTGCCTCGGGGGTTCCGGGGGCCAGAACCAGCCGTCCGAAACTCCGGACAACCGGCGCTGTGAACCCCACGCTCCCACGTTCGGCCCTGTACGCGTCGAATTCCGTCACCCCAAATGAACCATCCCTGGCTCCAAGGTGAACTCTGGGCGACGAGTGTTCGAGCTCGCACCCCGATGGCTGTGGCCAGGACCGATCCCGTGCCTAACCTGGACGCATGGACGTGAACGCGGCGGTCGCCGCAGTGGCAGCGATCGCCGGAGCACTCACCGGCGTGATCGCCATGCTGGCGTTCCGCTTCAGCGAGCGGGAACAGAAGCGCCCCACCCGCACCTCGCTGCACACCGACCCGGTGCTCCCGCCGGGCGTGGACACCGTCCTGTCCGTCCTCCGTTCCTCCGCCGTCGTCCTCGACGAGGCCGACGGTGTCGTCAAGGCCAGCTCGGCCGCCTACGCCCTCGGACTGGTCCGCGGCGGCAAGCTCGCCGTCGAGCCCATGCTCCAGATGGCCCGCGACACCAGGAGAGACGGAGAGATACGACAGGTCGAACTCGACCTTCCCAGAAGGGGTACCGGACGCGGCGAGGCTCTCGCGGTCTCCGCCCGGGTGGCACCCCTCGGCTCCCGGCTGGTCCTCCTCCTGGTCGAGGACCTCACCGAGGCCCGCCGTATCGAGGCGGTCCGCCGTGACTTCGTGGCGAACGTCAGCCACGAGCTCAAGACCCCGGTCGGCGCCCTCTCCCTGCTCTCCGAGGCCGTCATGGACGCCCACGACGACCCCGAGGCCGTGACACGCTTCGCCGGCCGTATGCAGATAGAGGCGACCCGGCTCACCAACCTGGTCCAGGAGCTCATCGACCTCTCCAGGGTCCAGAACGACGACCCTCTCGAGGACGCCGAGCCGGTCCGGATCGACGAACTCGTCGCCGAGGCCATCGACCGCTGCCGCCACCAGGCCGGCACCAAGAACATCACCATGGCCGCCGGCGGCACCGCCGACCTCAGGATCTGGGGCAACCGCGGCCAGCTCGCCGCCGCGCTCGGCAACCTCGTCGAGAACGCCGTGAACTACTCCCCGGCCCGCACCCGCGTCGGCATAGCCGCCCGCCGGGTGACCGCGCCCGGCGGGGACCTCATCGAGATCGCCGTGACCGACCAGGGCATCGGCATCTCCGACAAGGACAAGGAGCGCATCTTCGAGCGCTTCTACCGCGTCGACCCGGCCCGCTCCCGCCAGACGGGCGGAACCGGCCTGGGTCTCGCGATCGTCAAGCACGTGGCCGCCTCCCACGCGGGGGAGGTCACGGTGTGGAGCTCGGAAGGCCAGGGCTCCACGTTCACCCTGCGGCTGCCGGAGGCGGGGGCTGCCCGCGACCGTGCACAACCGAACACCGACCTCGACGATGAGGACGGGCCCGACCCATCCCCGTACGAACCGCTTCCCGCCCCGGAGGTCCTTCCGTGACCCGAGTGCTTGTCGTCGAGGACGAGGAGTCCTTCTCCGACGCCCTGTCGTACATGCTCCGCAAGGAGGGCTTCGAGGTCGCGGTCGCGACCACGGGCCCCGACGGACTCGACGAGTTCGAGCGCAACGGCGCCGACCTCGTCCTCCTCGACCTGATGCTGCCCGGCCTGCCGGGCACCGAGGTCTGCCGTCAGCTGCGCGGCCGCTCCAACGTCCCCGTCATCATGGTGACCGCCAAGGACAGCGAGATCGACAAGGTCGTAGGCCTCGAAATAGGAGCCGACGACTACGTCACCAAGCCGTTCTCCTCCCGCGAGCTGGTCGCCCGCATCCGCGCGGTTCTGCGCCGCCGCGGCGAGCCGGAGGAGGTCACCCCGGCCGCCCTCGAGGCCGGCCCCGTCCGCATGGACGTCGACCGCCACGTCGTGACGGTCTCCGGCTCCAAGGTCGACCTCCCCCTCAAGGAGTTCGACCTCCTGGAGATGCTCCTGCGCAACGCCGGCCGCGTCCTGACCCGCATGCAGCTCATCGACCGCGTCTGGGGCGCCGACTACGTCGGCGACACCAAGACCCTCGACGTCCACGTCAAGCGCCTACGCGCCAAAATCGAGCCGGACCCGGGCGCGCCGCGGTACCTGGTGACGGTGCGGGGTCTGGGCTACAAGTTCGAGCCGTAGACCGGCCGGCCGGGGGCCGACGGACGGAGTCCGGCGCAGCACTTCGAAGCCCGCGTAGCGGTGCGAGGGGTGCGTCGAGGTGGGGTTCGAGCCGGACCCGGGCGCGCCCCGGTACCTGGTGACGGTGCGGGGGCTTGGATACAAGTTCGAGCCGTAAAGAACGCGGTACGTACGTGAGCGGTACGTACGAGAAAGGGCGGGGCCTCTCCAGGAGGTCCCGCCCTTCGTCGTACGGCGTTGTCAGTGCCCGGCGGCCGCGTCCGGGGCGCTCTCGCTCGCCGTGGCGGACGCCGAGGCCTCGTCGGTCGGGGTCGCCGAAGGCGAGGCCGTGCCGGTGGCCGAGCCGGTCGGGGAGGGCGACGTGCTCTCGCCCGTGCCCGGCGCCTCGGGGACCTCGGTCGGGCCCCACTTCTCGAAGTAGCTGTCGGCCGGCACCACGAAGGCGCGCAGGCTCACGTCACCGGTCTTGCTGAAGGTGAACGTGATCTTCTGCGCGTTGCCGTCCTTGACCGCCTCGCGGCTGCTCTCCAGGACCGCGGTGGCGTTGCCCTTGCCGCCGATGACGAGGGAGCCGCCGGCCGGGATGGTCAGCTTGCCCTTGCCCTTGGCGGGGGAGAGCTCGGCGGTCTTGCCGGCGCCGTCCACGGTGACGGCGTCCAGCGTCTCGGCGGTGGAGCCGCTGTTGAAGAGGGTCGCGGAGATCACGGCGGGGCCGGTGGACTCCAGGTCGGGCTGGGTGATGACCACGGCGTTCTGGATCTTGATGTCGCCGACGGAGGTGGCCGCGTTGTCCGGCTTGACCTCCAGCGTCTGGGCGTTGTTGCCGGCCGCGCACGCGGAGAGCGAGGCGATCGAGAACGCGATGGCGGCCGCCGCGAGGGCGCCGCGTCGAAGGCTGCTGCTCACGGCGGCGGCAACTCCTTGACTCGAACGGGGCGGGCGAATAAAGCCGCCCTAAGTGTCTGTCAGCGGCCTTAGGTTACCGAGCCGTTCCCGAGTCGCCGCACCCGACCCTCCCCTCAACCGGGTCGGCTTCGCCCGGCAGGGGGTAACGGCCCCGGAAGTCACCTGGCGGCCATCCGGAAGTCACTCCCTTCACGAGTGACCCGCGAGTCACTTTGAGCCCGTACTCGTCCGCCATTCACATAAGACTCCCGCAGGCTCCCGCGCATCGGATCGCAAATCTTCCGTGAAGGAATGCGCGATCGCCCACGGAATTGATCACGGGCTGATCCGGTGGCCGCACGCGATTGTGCGTGATCAATTTCGGAATCGACGCGGAAGCGACTCCCGGCACCGAACGGAGTAGCGGAAGTCGCACACTTGGAACCAGACATATGGGGACGTTCGTCTACGTTGAAGGGCCTCCGGATGTGTGTAACGTACGCGTTTCACCTCCCCCGGAGAGCCGCTCCGACCTGCGAATACCTTCTTCCGCTAGGCGTCCGCAGCACGTTCCTGTTGCTGTTGTCAAGCCCCGAGATATGCCCTGACCTGCGAAAACGCCATTCAGAACCCGCAGTTTCCGTGTTACCCTGGATAGCCACGGAAGGGGTACCTGTCACATGACGTTCAAGGTTGGCGACACCGTGGTCTATCCCCATCACGGGGCCGCGCTGATCGAGGCCATCGAAACTCGCCAGATCAAAGGCGTGGACAAGACCTACTTGGTGCTGAAGGTCGCCCAGGGTGACCTGACGGTACGTGTGCCAGCGGACAATGCGGAGTTCGTCGGCGTGCGTGATGTGGTCGGTCAGGACGGACTGGACCGGGTCTTCGAGGTGCTGCGCGCGCCGTACGCCGAGGAGCCCACGAACTGGTCGCGTCGTTACAAGGCAAATCTGGAGAAGCTCGCCTCCGGCGATGTCATCAAGGTTGCGGAAGTGGTTCGTGACCTGTGGCGTCGTGAGCGTGAGCGCGGACTTTCCGCAGGTGAGAAGCGCATGCTCGCCAAGGCCCGCCAGATCCTGGTGAGCGAGCTCGCCCTCGCGGAGAACACGAACGAGGACAAGGCCGAGGCCCTGCTCGACGAGGTCCTCGCGTCCTGACGACACACGCTGCCGCCAGGCTCGGCTCAGCACACGCTGTGTCGCATTAGCTGTGTCGCTCTAACAAAGTGCCGCGGTGCCCGATGACGTTTTACTGTCGCCGGGCGCTGCGGCATGTTCATACCCGGACACCGTACGACCGGACACCGTTCGACGGAGTGGGGTACCCCGATACTTGGCGTGCCGGGCCCGGGCAGCAGGCTCGACCGGCGTCACGGAAGGGTCCGGTCAAGGCGTCGCGCCCGGCACGCTGTCTGTCGTACCCACCTTGGCCGAGCACACAAACCTGACAGGAACCGATGTCTGACGATTCGCGCCCTTCGCTCGCGACAAGCCGTACGGAAGCCCGTACCGCCGTCGTGATCCCGGCCGCCGGCCGGGGCGTACGCCTGGGCCCGGGCGCCCCCAAGGCGCTCCGCGCGCTGAACGGCACGCCGATGCTGATCCACGCGGTCCGCGCGATGGCCGCCTCCCGCGCGGTCTCCCTGGTCGTCGTCGTGGCCCCGCCCGACGGCGCCGCCGAGGTCAAGAGCCTCCTGGACGCCCACGCCCTGCCCGAGCGCACCGACTTCGTCGTCGTCCCGGGCGGCGCCGAACGCCAGGACTCCGTCAAACTCGGCCTGGACGCCCTGCCGCCCGACCACGACATCGTCCTCGTCCACGACGCCGCCCGCCCGCTGGTCCCGGTCGACACCGTCGACGCGGTCATCGAGGCCGTACGCGAGGGAGCGACCGCGGTCGTACCCGCGCTGCCCCTCGCCGACACGGTCAAGGAGGTCGAGCCGGCCGCCGTCGCCGGTGCCCCCGAGCCCGTCGTCGCCACCCCCGAGCGGAGCCGCCTCCGCGCCGTCCAGACCCCCCAGGGCTTCGACCGCGCGACCCTGATCCGCGCCCACGAGACCGTCACCGGCAACGTCACCGACGACGCGAGCATGGTCGAGCAGCTCGGCGAGACGGTCGTCGTCGTCCCCGGCCACGAAGAGGCCTTCAAGGTCACCCGCCCCCTCGACCTCGTCCTCGCCGAGGCGGTCCTGGCCCGCAGGAGGCTCAACGATGGCTTCTGAGGACTTCACGGGCATGCCGCTGCCCCAGGTCGGCATCGGCACCGACATCCACGCCTTCGAAGAGGGCCGCGACCTGTGGTGCGCCGGCCTGAAGTGGGAGGGCGAGGGCCCCGGCCTGGCCGGCCACTCCGACGCCGACGTCGTCGCCCACGCCGCGTGCAACGCGCTCTTCTCCGCGGCGGGCCTCGGCGACCTCGGGCAGCACTTCGGCACGGGGCGCCCCGAGTGGTCCGGCGCCTCCGGCGTCGTACTGCTGACGGAGGCGGCTCGGATCGTCCGCGAGGCGGGCTTCCGGATCGGGAACATCGCGGTGCAGGTCGTAGGACCCCGCCCGAAGATCGGCAAGCGCCGCGACGAGGCCCAGAAGATCCTCTCGGAGGCGGCCGGCGCACCGGTGTCGGTGTCCGGCGCGACCACGGACGGCCTGGGCTTCCCCGGACGCGACGAGGGCCTGATGGCGGTGGCGACGGCACTGGTGGTCCGGGCGGGCTGACGGGGGACGTCACGAATACGTCCCCCTTGAGTGATACACGCGCAAGGCACTACCCACCGCCCACTACCCTTGGACCCGTGACTATTCGCCTGTACGACACCAGCGCCCGGCAGATCCGTGACTTCGCCCCGCTCACACCGGGTTGTGTCTCGATCTACCTCTGTGGCGCCACCGTGCAGGCCGCCCCGCACATCGGGCACATCCGGTCCGGGCTGAACTTCGACATCATGCGCCGCTGGTTCGAGTACCGCGGCTACGACGTCACGTTCATCCGCAACGTCACCGACATCGACGACAAGATCATCACCAAGTCGCGCGACCAGGGCCGCCCCTGGTGGTCGATCGGCTACGAGAACGAGCGGGCCTTCAACGACGGCTACCACGCCCTCGGCTGCCTCCCGCCGACCTACGAGCCGCGCGCCACCGGGCACGTCCCCGAGATGATCGAGATGATGCGCGGCCTCATCGAGCGCGGCCACGCCTACGAGGCGGACGGCAACGTCTACTTCGACGTGCGCTCCTTCCCGGGCTACCTCCAGCTCTCCAACCAGGAGCTGGACAACCTGCTCCAGCCCGCAGGGGACGGCGAGACCGGCAAGCGCGACCCCCGTGACTTCGCGCTGTGGAAGGCCACCAAGCCGGGCGAGCCCGACTGGGAGACCCCGTGGGGCCGCGGCCGGCCCGGCTGGCACCTGGAGTGCTCGGCCATGGCCCACAAGTACCTCGGCGACGCCTTCGACATCCACGGCGGCGGCCTCGACCTGATCTTCCCCCACCACGAGAACGAGATCGCCCAGGCCAAGGCCTACGGCGACGACTTCGCCGCGTACTGGGTGCACAACGCCTGGGTCACCATGAGCGGCGAGAAGATGTCGAAGTCGCTCGGCAACAGCGTCCTCGTCTCCGAGATGGTCAAGGCCTGGCGCCCGATCGTCCTGCGCTACTACCTCGGCACCCCGCACTACCGCTCGATGATCGAGTACAGCGAGGAGGCCCTGCGCGAGGCCGAGTCGGCGTTCGCGCGCATCGAGGGCTTCGTGCAGCGCGTTGTCGAGAAGGCCGGCCCCGTCGAGCCGTCCACCGAGGTACCGCCCGCCTTCGCCGAGGCCATGGACGACGACCTGGGCGTGCCCCAGGCCCTCGCCATCGTCCACACCACGGTCCGGCAGGGGAACTCCGCCCTCGCCGCCGACGACAAGGAAGCCGCCGTGGCCCGCCTCGCCGAGGTCCGCGCCATGCTCGGCGTCCTCGGCCTGGACCCGCTCGACGCGCACTGGGCCGGTGAGACCGACCGTGGCGAGGACCTGCACGGCGTGGTCGACAGCCTCGTACGCCTCGTCCTCGACCAGCGTGAATCCGCCCGGGCCCGCAAGGACTGGGCCACCGCCGACGCCATCCGCGACCAGCTCGGGCAGTCGGGCCTGAGCATCGAGGACGGCCCCCAGGGACCGCGCTGGACCCTCGGTCCGCGCTAACCCCTTTTCTTGATCGATTGTGCCGCCCGGCCTTCCGGGCGGCACACTGCATAGACGAACACATCAATTCAGTCGCATCACTTCCGTGGAGAACAGGTAGGTCATGGCCGCGAACAACCGCCGCATGTCCGGCAAGAAGGGCGCGCAGGTCGGCAGTGGCGGCCAGCGACGCAAGGGTCTCGAGGGCAAGGGCCCGACCCCGCCCGCCGAGATGCGCAAGAAGCACAAGGCGAACCGCATCGCCAACGCCAAGGCGAAGCAGGCCGCGCGCCGTCCCGCGCCGCGTGGCCGGGGTGGCAAGGGCACGTCCGAGATGGTCGTGGGCCGCAACCCCGTCGTCGAGGCGCTGCGCGAGGGCGTACCCGCGGTGACGCTGTACGTCCAGCAGTTCATCGACAACGACGAGCGCGTGCGTGAGGCGCTCCAGCTGTCGGCCGAGCGCGGTGGCATCAACCTCATGGAGGCGCCCCGCCCCGAGCTCGACCGTATGACCAACGGGCTCAACCACCAGGGCCTGGTCCTCCAGGTCCCGCCGTACGAGTACGCCCACCCCGAGGACCTCGCCAGCGCCGCCTACGACAACGGCGAGGACCCGCTGATCGTGGCGCTCGACGGCGTCACCGACCCGCGCAACCTGGGCGCCGTCGTCCGCTCGGTCTCCGCCTTCGGCGGCCACGGCGTCGTCGTCCCCGAGCGCCGCGCGGCCGGCATGACCGCCGGCGCCTGGAAGACGTCCGCCGGCACGGCCGCCCGTACGCCGGTCGCCCGCGCCACCAACCTGACGCGCGCCCTGGAGGCGTACCAGAAGGCGGGCATCGCCGTCGTCGGCCTCGCCGCCGACGGAGAGCACGAGATCGGCGAGCTCGAGGCGCTCGGCGGCCCCGTCGTCATCGTCGTCGGCAGCGAAGGCAAGGGCCTGTCCCGCCTGGTCGGCGAGACCTGCGACTACCGCGTCCGCATCCCGATGCCGGGCGGCGCCGAGTCCCTGAACGCCGGCGTCGCGGCGGGCGTCGTGCTGTACGAGGCGGCTCGCCGACGCGCCTGACGGCGGTGGGTGAGGGGTGCGGGCGCGCTTGAACAGGCGTCCGCATTGTCACCCGTACGGGGTAATCCCGGCGTCCCGGACAAGCTTGACGGGGTCCGGACACATCCGGGCAGTCAAAGCAGTGTCCTAAACACACGTCACTCGGTTAGATGAGTGTGGACACCAGAACACCCCGCACACCCACGGGGGACCGCTCGTCGGGATTCGATTCCGGATTCGACGACGCTCCCGCGCTGAGCATGGTGAAGGTGCCGAGCGATCCGGCGCAGGTCATCGTCAATCACGCCAGCTTCCGCGTGCAGTTGGGCGCGTCGACGAGACGTACTGCCCAATCCCCGCGGATCGCACGGCACTTGAGCGCCGCCGAGGACACCGCCCGGATGCCCGCCGTGGGCACCACGGCCACCGGCGCGGCCCGCCGCCGCCCCGTCGTCTGGAGCGGCAAATCAGCCCCCGACGACACCGGCGCCCACCGCCTGCTCCAAGCCGTGCGCGGCGGCGGCGTCCGCCCCGCCGACGAACCCGCCACCGACGCCGGAGCCACCCAGGTCATCCCCCGCATCGACGTCGACACGGGCTACGGCCCGGGCTACGACGACGAGTTGACCCAAACCGTCGAAACCCCCGTCGTCGGCGCCCAGCGCACCTACGACGGCGACGAACCCCGGCTGCTCCCCGACATGCGGCCCGTCGGCAGCGCCTACGACGAGGAACTCCCCTACGGCGGCGAGCAGTTCGACGAGACCGGCCGGCCCGACGAAACCGACACGACCGCCCGACGGCGCGGCGTCGACCCCGCCCGGCACGCCTACTACCCGGGCCGCCGCCTGAACCTCGGTGTCGTCCTCCTCCCGCTGCGCATCTTCCTCGGCTTCATCTCCATCTACGCTGGCATGGGCAAGCTCTGCGACCCCGTCTACTTCGACGGCGGCAAGCGCGGCTCCATGGTCAAGTGGCTCGACACCCTCCACCCCTGGGAAGTCGCCGAGCCGCTACGCCAGTTCGCCCTCGCGCACCCCATCGGCTCCGGCCTCTGCATCGCCTTCCTCCAGGTCATCGTGGGCGTCCTCACGATCTTCGGCTGCTGGCAGCGCGTCGCCGCCGCCGTCGGCGCCACCCTCTCCGCCGCCCTCCTGCTCACCGTCAGCTGGAAGAGCGTCCCCGCCTACGACGCGCCCGACATCATCTACCTCGCCGCCTGGTCCCCGCTGATCATCGCCGGCGCCCCCGTCTACTCCATCGACGGCCGCCTCGCCGGCAGCGCCTGGCGCCGCCTCGGACCCCGCTCCGACATCTGGGAACTGCGCCGCTACGTCCTGCGCCGCGGCGCCCTCGTCACCGCCATCGTCGTCGGCCTCACCCTGCTCATCGGCTCCCTCCTCGGCGGCGCCGTCCGCGACGCCGACCGCGTCATCGTCCCCGGCCCCGGCGAGGCCCCGCGCAACGAACTCCCGGGCTCCCCGCTCCCGCAGGACCCCGCCAAGCGCAAGAAGACCCCGTCGGCCTCCACCTCGCCCACCCAGGGCGCCACAGCCGGCACCGCCAGCCCCTCCGGCGCCGCCACCACCCCGGGCGCCACCCGCGACACCAGCACCACCACCCCCAGCCAGACCCAGGGCACCGGCCAGGCCCCGCCCCAGCAGTCCTCCCCGACCGGCGGCGCCCCCAGCACCAGCTCCGGACCCACCGGCGGCACCGGCTCCACCGGCGGCAACGGCGGCTCGACAGGCGGCTCGGACACCGGAGGCTCCTCCGGCGAACCGGGCCTGGTAGGCGGCCTGTTGGGGTAGATGGGCCGGTGGGAGGCATTCTCGGGCAGTAGCCACCCACCGGCTGACCTCCGACAGCGGAAGGGCCCCGTACGAAACGTACGGGGCCCTTCTCACTGCACTCACCGCACGCTTCTCAGCGCCCCAGCGCCGCCAGCTCCTTCGCCGCCTCGCTCAGGTCCTTCGCCGTGTCGATGGCCCGCCAGTACGCCCCCTGCGGGATCGGGAAGCCCGCCAGCCGCCGCTCCCGCGCCAGATGCGGGAACGTCGTCCGCTCATGGTCCCCACGCTCCGGCAGCATCCCGGCGAACTCCGGCGAGAACACATACACACCCGCGTTGATCTCGTACGTCGTCGGCGGCGCCTCGATGAAGTCCGTGACCCGGCCGAACCCGTCCGTCTTCACCGCCCCCCACGGAATCCGCGGCCGCGCCAGCGCCAGCGTCGCCACCGCGTCCCGCTCGGCATGGAAGTCCGCCATCTCACGCAGCGAGAACCGCGTCCAGATGTCACCGTTCGTCGCGTACCAGGGCCGGTCCGGATGCGGCAGATGCGCCGCCGCGTACTTCAGGCCACCACCGCGCCCCAGCGGCTCCGTCTCCACGACCGTCGTCACCTTCACCGGCAGATCCGCCGAGTCCAGCCACGTCTGCAGAACGTCGGCGAGATGGCCACAGCTGACCACCACGTCCGTCACACCCTCCTCGGCCAGCCAAGTCAGCTGATGTCCGATGATAGGCGTCCCTGTCCCGGGGATCTCCACCATCGGCTTGGGCCGGTCGTCGGTGTACGGGCGCAGCCGCGAACCCTGGCCACCGGCCAGGACGACGGCTTGGACGGGGCGGGACGCGGCGTGCGGATCGGTCATGCCCGAACTGTACGTGCCGCCCCACGCGCCCCCTCCGCCGGTGACCCCTCCCCGGCCGGCCCCGACCCACCGCAGACGGAAGAACGGCAGACGGAAGAACGGCCTCCCCTCGGTCGAGGGAAGGCCGCTACGCGGGCGTGGGAGGGCCGGGAACCTCAGTTGTGCGCGGCCGCCACACCCGTCGCGAAGGACGTGTCACACACGGGCCGGGCGTACGACTGCGCCCGTGTCGGGCCGTACACCCGCACCGCGGCACGGCCGAGCGCGCGGGCGATCGACGCACAGTGCTTGGCGAGCGACGGACGGCCGTTCACGGCCTCCTGGAGGTGGGTCAGGGCGATGCCCGGGTTCTCCTCCTGGAGCTCGGCCAGGAGCTTGTCCCGCAGGATGTCGTGCGGGGCCCGGGCCTTGGCCTTCGAGGAGGCGCCGGCGGCGGAGAGGTCGGAGGCGGTGAGCACCGAGTCCGAGGGGTTCCCCGACCAGTCGACCCGGGTGACCGCGAGGGTCCCGGAGAGCACCAGGAAGACGGGCAGGACAAGGGCGAGCGTGCGGCCGATACGGCGGGCGGGGCCCCGGCCGCGTCGCGTCTGTTGGCTAGTGGAGTGCTTCACGCGTGTGAGGGTAGCGCGGGGTGATGATTTGGCGACATTTAGTCACCGGTTCGGGGGATGGATTGGTGCCTCGAATTGGGTAAGGCGTTGACGCACGCTGCTCGAAAGGCCCGGTCTGCCGGGGTATTTGTCGACAACGAAGCGGGCCCCGCAGCTGGCTGCGGGGCCCTCTTCGTCAACCTGGGCGAATTACCCGGGATGTTCCATGCGGGGATCAGTCGGAGAGACGCGCACCCGTGGAGGTCGAGAACACGTGGGTCTCGCCCGCGCGCGGCACGACGTGCAGCGTGCTGCCCTTCTCCGGGACGTCACGGCCGCTGACGCGGACCACGAGGTCCTTGGAGTCGTCGCCGCCGACCTTGGCGGTGCCGTAGACGTACGCGTCGGCACCGAGCTCCTCGACCACGTTCACGGTGACCGCGAGGCCCTGCTCCGACTCGGGGCCGGCCACGTCGAAGTGCTCGGGGCGGACACCGACGGTCACGGTCTTGTCGGTGGCGGCGGAGAGCGCGTCACGGTCGACCGGGACGACGGAGTTGCCGAACTTCACGCCGCCGTCGGCGATCGGGACCTCGACCAGGTTCATCGCGGGAGAGCCGATGAAGCCGGCGACGAACAGGTTCGCCGGACGGTCGTACATGTTGCGCGGGGTGTCGACCTGCTGGAGCAGACCGTCCTTGAGCACCGCGACCCGGTCGCCCATCGTCATGGCCTCGACCTGGTCGTGGGTGACGTAGACGGTGGTGATGCCGAGCCGACGCTGAAGGCTGGCGATCTGCGTACGCGTGGACACACGGAGCTTGGCGTCGAGGTTCGACAGCGGCTCGTCCATGAGGAACACCTGCGGCTCACGCACGATGGCGCGACCCATGGCGACACGCTGACGCTGACCACCGGAGAGCGCCTTCGGCTTACGGCCCAGGTACTCGGTGAGGTCGAGGATCTTCGCCGCGTCCTCGACCTTCTGGCGGATCTCCGCCTTCGGCACACCGGCGATCTTGAGCGCGAAGCCCATGTTGTCGGCGACGGTCATGTGCGGGTACAGCGCGTAGTTCTGGAACACCATGGCGATGTCCCGGTCCTTCGGCGGCAGGTGCGTGACGTCACGGTCACCGATGCGGATCGCACCGCCGTTGACGTCCTCGAGCCCCGCCAGCATGCGGAGCGAGGTGGACTTGCCACAGCCGGACGGACCGACCAGAACGAGGAACTCGCCGTCCTCGATGTGGATGTCAAGACCGTCTACGGCGGGCTTCTCGGTGCCCGGGTAGATCCGGGTCGCCTTGTCGAACGAAACAGTGGCCATGGTGATGGGCCCCCTTCTACCGGCAGGAACGTGCCGGACGATCCGTTGTAGGAAGGTGGTGGTGTAGTCCACGCGAGTGAACTGGGTCAGGACGGTACCTGGCGTTTGCCTGTTCTGTCAGTAGTCCAGGGCATGTGAACTTCGCGGAAATTTTCGAGCGGGCCAGAGCTCCGCCCTTTTGGCCTTTGCCTTGGAGGCTTCCTGCTTCACCGCCCGCTGCCGGTCAGATACAACCCTGGCGAGCTGTATCTGGCTGGTCTTACATGGGCTCCACGGGCATTCCGGCCGACGGCCCGTCGGTCCGTACCGCATCTGCCGCTTTTATGCGGCCAGCAACCGCATCCCCTCGTCCCGGAGGTTCACGGCCGCATTCACATCACGATCATGGAGTGCTCCGCACCCGGTGCACATCCACCGCCGGACCGATACATCCAGCCTCGGCGCCATGACGTGACAGGCCGAGCAGCGGCGAGTCGAAGGGAAGAAGCGGTCGACGACCACCAGCGTGCGGCCGTACCACTCACACTTGTACTTCAGCTGCCGAAGCAGCTCACCCCACGACGCATCGATGATCGCCTGATTCAGCTTCGCCTTGCGCCGCCTCCCCTTACCGCGCGCCGCACGCATCAGGGTCGCTGTCGACAGGTCCTCCACCACGAGCACTTGGTTCTCGCGCACGAGACGGGTCGTCAACTGGTTCAGCATGTCCCTGCGAGCGTCACCGATAAGCGCGTAGAGGCGCGCGATCTGCTCTCTGACCTTCCCGCGGTTCTTCGACCCCTTCACCTTCCTGTGCAGCTCCCGCTGCAACCGAGCCAGCTTCTCCGCGTACCGCTTCAACAAGCGCGGATGATCGACCTTCGTACCGTCGTCAAGAGTGACCAGTGACGCCAGCCCCAGATCCAGGCCGACTATCTTCGGCTCCCGCGAACCCGGCACGAACACCGGCGGCAACGGCGCGATCCGCTCCTCCACGAGCGTGGACACGAAGTACCGACCCGCCCGATCCCGCGTCACCGACAACCGAACGGGAACCGTCCCGGCGGGCAACGCCCGAGACCACCGGATGTCCAACGGCTGCGACTGCTTGGCCAGCTTGATCAACCCCGTACCGGGCCGCTCCGGATCCTCGACCCACGTGAACCCAGTCCGGACGTAGATCGCTGTATCCCGCGACCGCCCCTTCTTCTTCCGCCGCGGATACCGCGCATCCCCCTTGAAGAACCGCTGGTACGCCTGATCGAGATGCCGCAACGACTGCTGCAACACCGTCGAGGACACCTCCTTGAGCCACGCCGTCTCCTCAGCCCGCTTCCAGCCCGTGAGCGCCCGGCACGTCTCCGCGAACCCCACATTCACCCGGTACCGCTCCCAGGCACCCGAACGCAGAGCCAGCCCCTCGTTGTAGACCCACCGACACGCACCGAACGTCCGCTTCAACTGCTCCGCCTGCTCCTCGGTCGGATAGAAGCGGAAGCGGTAGAGACGGTGGCGCGTATCGGGCTCCTTGGCGCACGCCTTCATCGGGGTCGCCTTGCGTGTGTGGTGCTTACGGCGGTCGCCGATACCGAGCACCTCGCGCTTGATGCGCTTGGCCTCCTCGCCCTCCGCCTCCATGAACCCCTCCCCGACGATCTGATCTTCGGAACAGCACGTCAGACCGATCAACGAACGGGTGCGCGCATGGTTACGCACAGTTTTGTGGCCGTGTGGAGTGGCTAACTTCGTGGCTTGGAGAAACGGGCTCTGTGTACAGTGGAGCCGCCTTCGCGCGCGGCGTTGTAGTGCGCGATGCCTCCTTAGCTCAGCTGGAACGAGCAGATCACTTGTAATGATCAGGTCGTCGGTTCGAATCCGACAGGGGGCTCTGAGTGAAAGAAGCCCAGGTCAGAGCGATTCTGACCTGGGTCTCTTCTGTTACTGCCGGCCAAGCTCCGCCAGCGCCCCGTCCGTCAGCCGGTACACCGTCCACTCGTCCTGTGCCCGCGCCCCCAGCGACTCGTAGAACGCGATCGACGGAGCGTTCCAGTCCAGTACCGACCACTCCAGCCGCTGGTAGCCCCGTTGCACGCAGATCCGGGCGAGCTCGGTCAGCAGGGCCTTGCCGTGGCCGGCGCCGCGGGCCGTGGGGAGGACGAACAGGTCCTCCAGGTAGATGCCGTGGACGCCGCGCCAGGTGGAGAAGTTCAGGAACCACAGGGCGAAGCCGACCGGTTCGCCGGTGGTGTCGTCCTCGGCGATATGGGCGTAGGCGGCCGGGTGGGGGCCGAAGAGGGCCTCGTGGAGCTGTTCCGGGGTGGCCCGGGCCTCGTCCGGGGCCTTCTCGTACTCGGCGAGTGCGCGGACGAGGGCGTGGATGACGGGGATGTCGGCGGGGGTCGCGGTGCGGATCATCGGGCGCTGTCTTTCAGTCGTCGGGCGATTTCCAGTTGTTCCGGTTCCAGCGGGCGGCCGTCCTCGATCTCCCAGAGGCAGTTCTGGAGGACGCGGCCCAGCGTCCAGGCACGCGCGCGTGCGCGGTCCAGTCCCAGTACGTCCGTCATGGCGTCGAAGCGCCAGTGCACGTCGTCGGCGTCGAAGCGGTTGTCGATCGCGGGGAGGAGGTCGAAGGCGGGGTCTCCGGCGAGGGGCTTGGGGTCGATGGCGAGCCAGGGCGCGCGGTCGGCGCCGAGGACGTTGTCGTAGTGCAGGTCCCAGTGGAGCAGTCGGTCGCCGGGCTCGTGCACGACCTCCCGTACGGCCGCGGCGCAGTCGGCGACGAGTCCGCGCGCCTGCGTGTCGGCGATCTGTTCCAGTGCCCGGGGTGTCTGTTCCAGCATGGCCGTCGCGATGTCGCCGAGTCGGCGCATGTTCTGGGGTGCCGGTCCTGAGGTCAGGTGGGCCAGGAGGCGGGCGATGACGAGGACGGCCTCGTGGGTGTCGGGGAGGTGGGAGAGCATGCGGGCGGGGTCGAGGCGTTCCAGGAGCATGGTGCCGGTGGTGGGGTCGTGGTCGAGGAGGCGGACCGCTCCGTCGCCGTTCCACGTGCGCAGGGCGACCGGTTCGCCTTCGCTCTCCTCGTCCAGGAGTTGCAGCTTCAGTACGGCCGGGGTGCGGTCGGTGCGGCGGACGACCGGGAGGACGAGGGCCGAGACGCCGTGCATGGCGGCGCCGTCGAGCCGTAGGTCCCAGCGGTCCAGGAAGTCCGTGGCTAGGTCGGGCAGCTGGGCGATGAACCCGCGTCCCGCCTCTCCGTTGTACTTCTCCTGCGCTGCCGCCAGTTCCTCCGGAATGTCGATCACGGTTCGAGGCTATCGGCGTGGGTAAATCGGCTCATGCGAATTACCCGGGGCCTCCACAGGGTGTGGATGTACGTCCGCAGCGCCCCCGGCACGTACGTCTGGCTGGCGATCCTGTTCGTGACGACGGTCGCCGTGCACCGGATGTCGCCGGAGTTCGAGGAGGAGTTCCTGCGGCAGCGGTCCACGAACATCCACGAACTGTCGAACAATCCGGTCCGCGTGCTGGTCTCCAGCGCGATGTGGATCGACGGCGGCTACTGGTTGCCGTACGCCGCCCTCTACTCCGTCTTCCACGCGCCGGCCGAGCGCTGGCTCGGTACGGTCCGGTGGCTCGTGGTGTGTGTGGCGGCGCACGTGCTGGCCACGCTGATCAGCGAGGGGGCGTTGCTGTGGGGCATCCGGCACGGGATGGCGCCCGAGTCGGCGGAGAACACCCTGGACATCGGGGTGAGTTACGCGCTGGCGGGGGTGATCGCGGTGCTGGTGTACCGGATTCCGTGGCGATGGAGATCCGGGTACGCGCTGGTCGTACTCGTCGTCTACGGGGTCCCGTTGGTGACCGGACGGACCTTCACCGACCTGGGCCACTTCGCCTCGGTACTGATCGGGTTCGGGTGCTATCCGCTGGTCAGAGGGCGTTCAGAACCACGAAATCCGAAGGAGACAGCGGCCGCCCTGAGGGGTTAGCGTCCGGGGCATGAGCAGCTCGGAACGCGCTGTGGTGAACGGCGGCATCTCCTTCTGGTTCGCGGACGACGGCCTGCCCGCGGTACGCGAACCCCTCTCCGGTGACGCGACCGCGGACGTGGTGATCGTCGGCGGCGGATACACGGGCCTGTGGACCGCGTACTACCTCAAGAAGGCGGCCCCCTTCCTCCGGGTCACCGTCCTGGAGCAGAAGTTCTGCGGATACGGCGCCTCCGGCCGCAACGGCGGCTGGCTCTACAACGGCGTCGCCGGTCGTGACCGCTACGCACGCCTGCACGGCCACGAGGCCGCCGTACGTCTCCAGAAGGCGATGAACGACACCGTCGACGAGGTCGTACGGATCGCCGCCGAAGAGGACATCGACGCCGACGTCCACAAGGGCGGCGTACTCGAAGTCGCCACGACACCGGCCCAGTTGGCGCGTCTGAAGGATTTCCACACGCACGAGCTGTCATACGGGGAGAAGGATCGCGAGCTGTACGGCGCCGGTGAGACCGCCGAGCGGATCCGGGTGGCGGACGCGGTGGGTTCCTCCTGGACGCCGCACGGCGCGCGCGTGCACCCCGTGAAGCTGCTGAAGGGGCTCGCGGCGGCGGTCGAGGCGCTCGGGGTGACCATTCACGAGCGGACGCCGGTGACGGAGATCCGCCCGAAGCACGCGGTCACGCCGTACGGCACGGTCCGCGCGCCCTATGTGCTGCGGTGCACGGAGGGCTTCACGGCGAATCTCAAGGGCCAGCGCCGGACGTGGCTGCCGATGAACTCCTCCATGGTCGTCACCGAGCCGCTGAGCGAGGACCAGTGGGAGACGGTCGGCTGGGACGGCCGGGAGGCACTGGGGGACATGGCACACGCGTACATGTACGCCCAGCGCACGGCGGACGGACGGATCGCGCTGGGCGGCCGCGGGGTGCCGTATCGCTTCGGATCGCGGACGGACAACGACGGCCGTACCCAGGACGCGACGATCGAGGCTCTGCGGGACATCCTCGTGCGCTTCTTCCCCTCACTGGCCGGGGTGCGTGTGGAGCACGCCTGGTCGGGAGTGCTGGGAGTGCCTCGCGACTGGTGCGCAACGGTGACCTTGGACCGGGCGACGGGCCTGGGGTGGGCCGGAGGGTATGTGGGCTCGGGTGTCGCGACGACGAACCTCGCCGCGCGCACCCTGCGGGATCTGGTCCAGCTCGACTCGGGCCAGGGCGGGAAGACCGAGCTGACGGATCTGCCGTGGGTGGGGCACAAGGTACGGAAGTGGGAGCCGGAGCCGTTTCGGTGGCTGGGGGTGCAGGGGATGTACGCGACGTATCGGGCTGCGGATCGGCGGGAGCAGCAGCACCACAGTGCTAGTTCCTCGCGGTTGGCGCGGGTTGCCGATCGGGTTGCCGGACGTCGCTGAGGGCGTTTGCGGAGTGATCGGGTGGAGGGGTGGCCGGGCGGTCGCCCCTTCTGGGTTTTCAGGCCATCGACTCCTTCATCGCGCCCTCCGCCGGGGCGTCCTGTGCGGGTGGCCTGGTGGTGACCATCAGGGCTGCTACGAGGCCGGCGAGGAGCATGATGCCGGCGGCGCACCAGATGGCGACGGTGTAGCCGTGGACGACGGCTTGTTTGGCCAGGAGGGTTCGGGCGGTGCCGTCGGTGGCGTGGGCGGTGATGTAGGCGGTGCTGCTGGTGGTGGCGATGGTGTTGAGGAGGGCCGTGCCGATCGAACCGCCCACTTGTTGGGAGGTGTTGACGGTGGCGGAGGTGACGCCGGAGTCCTGGGGGGCGATGCCGGCGGTGGCGGTGGCGAAGACGGGCATGAAGGTGAGGCCCATGCCGAGGCCCATGAGGATCAGGGCGGGGAGGATCTCGGTGGCGTAGTCGCTGCTCACGGTCATTTGGGTGAGGATCACCATGCCGCTCGCGGCGAGGACCATGCCGGGGGCCATCAGCAGGCGTGGCGGGACGCGGTGCATGAGGCGGGCGGAGATCTGGGTGGAGCCGATGATGATGGCGGCGGTCAGGGGGAGGAAGGCGAGGCCTGTCCTGACGGGGGAGTAGTCGAGGATGACCTGGAGGTAGTAGGTCATGAAGAGGAACAGGCCGAACATGCCGATGACGGCGAGGCCCATGGTCAGGAAGCAGCCGGCGCGGTTGCGGTCCTTGACGATGTGCAGGGGGAGCAGGGGTGTGCGGGCCCTGGACTGCCACCAGACGAAGGTGGCGAGGAGTGCGGCGCCCGCCGCCAGCAGGCCGAGGACGAGTGCGTCGCTCCAGCCGCGGGGTTCGGCTTCGCTGAAGCCGTAGACGATGGCGACGAGGCCGCCGCAGCCGAGGAGTACGCCGGGTACGTCGAGGCGGGCGCCGGTGTGGCCGGGGCGGTCGTGGAGGAGGGTGAGGGCGCCGAAGACGGCGATGACGGCGATGGGGACGTTGACGTAGAGGCACCAGCGCCAGTCGAGGTATTCGGTGAGCAGGCCGCCGACGATGAAGCCGATGGCGGAGCCAGAGCCGGCGAGGGCGCCGTAGATGCCGAAGGCTTTGCCGCGTTCCTTGGGGTCGGTGAAGGTGGTGGTCAGCAGGCTCAGTGCGGAGGGCGCCAGCACCGCGGCGAAGACGCCTTGCAGGGCGCGGGCGCCGAAGAGCATGCCGGAGGTGGTGGCGGCGCCGCCGAGTGCGGAGGCGGCGGCGAAGCCGATGAGGCCGATGACGAAGGTGCGTTTGCGGCCGACGAGGTCGGCGATCCGGCCGCCGAGCAGGAGGAGGCCCCCGAAGGCGAGCGTGTAGGCGGTGATGACCCATTGACGGTTGCCGTCGGACATGCCCAGGTCCCGCTGCGCGGAGGGGAGGGCGATGTTCACGATGGTGGCGTCGAGGACCACCATCAGCTGGGCCAGGGCGATGACCACCAGGCCCCACCAGCGGCGGGGGTCGGCGGATGCGGGTTGATCCGTCCGGGTGACGCTCACCTGGTCAGAAGACCATGGATCGGTGGGTGTCGCATCCGCGGACGTCTGGTCATCGGTGGGCGTCTTGTGGCTGGTCATGGCTCGAGTACGACCTTTCCGGTGGTGCCGCGTGTCTCCAGCGCGCGGTGTGCGGCGGCCGCCTCGGCGAGGGGGAAGCGGTGGACCGCGGGGGTGAGGCGGCCCGCGGCGGCCTCGGTGAGGGCGCGTAGTTCGAGGGTGCGTACGGGGTTGGGGCCGCCGGCCTTCTGCATCATGGCGGGGCCGAGGACCTGCTCGGAGACGCCGTCGACGAGGTAGGGGCCGCCGTCGTGGATGCCGTCCGCGGACCAGCCGAAGACGATGTGCTTGCCGCCGGGGCGGAGGAGGGCGACGGCTTCGCGGGCGATGTCGCCGCCCACGCCGTCGAAGACGACGGTGGCGGTGTCGCCGCCGAGGTGGGCGCGGACCTTGTCGGGCCAGGCGGGGTCCTTGTAGTCGACGGCGAGGTCGGCGCCGTTGGCCTCGACACGGGCGACCTTGTCGGGGCCGCCGGCGAGGCCGATGACGGTGGCGCCGGCGTTCTTGGCGTACTGGACGAGGAGGGTGCCGATGCCGCCGGCGGCGGCGGGGATCACGGCGACCGAGTCGGGGCCGAGGTCGGTGAACTGGAGGATTCCCATGGCCGTACGGCCGGTCCCGATCATGGCGACGGCCTGGGCGGCGTCGAGGTTCCCGGGGATCTCGTGGACGCGTTCGACGTCGGTGACGGCGAGTTCGGCGTAGCCGCCGGGGGCGAAGCCGAGGTGGGCGACGACGTGCTTGCCGAGCCAGAGGGCGGCGACGCCGTCGCCGAGGGACTCGATGGTGCCGGCGACTTCGCGGCCGGGGATGGTGGGGAGTTCCGGCAGGGCGGGCAGGGGGCCCTGGGCGCCCTCGCGCAGGGCGGTGTCCAGGAGGTGGACGCCGGCGGCCCGGACGGCGATCCGGACCTGGCCGGGGCCCGGTCGGGGGGCCTCGACCTCTTCGTGGGTGAGGTTCTCGGCCGGGCCGAAGGTGTGCAGGCGGATGGCGCGCATCGGGGCTCCCTTGGTGACGGGTCGACCGGTCGACGGGTCGACTGTCTGTTGTCCTGAGGGCACCCACCTTTCAACCTCAAGCCCGCTTGAGGTCAAGGGCGTTCCGGCGGCCCAGGGCCAGCGACACGGCGGTGAGGGCGCTGTTGAAGGAGACCTCGGACAGCACGCCGGGGGCGGCGACCTGGTCGCCGGCGAGGTAGACGCCGTCGCCGCGGTCGATGGCGGGGCGGTCGCGCCAGCTGGTGCCGGGCAGGTCGACGGCGCCGGTACGGCCGTTCGCGACGGCTTCCCGGCGCCAGGTGACGCGGTCCCGCCAGCCGTCGAAGGCGAGGTCGAGGAGGTGTTCGGCGCGGGCGGTGCCGGCGGCCCGTGACTCGTGCGGGGCGAGCGGGATCTGACCTTGGATCAGCTGTTCGCCGGCGGGGGCGAGGGTGCGGTCCTGGGCGGTGAAGCGTTCGATCCAGCCGGGGGAGTCCAGGTCGGAGACGACGAAGGCGTCCCCGCGGCGGGTGCGGACGGCGAGGTCGACGAGGGTGGTGCGGCCGCCGGCCCAGGTCAGGGAGTCGTCGCCGAGGAGGCGGCGGGCGGCGTCGAGGGAGGTGGCGACGATGACGGGGGTGTCGGTGGGGAGGGTGTCGACGCGGGACAGGGTCTCCATACGGACGCCGAGGTTCCAGGCGCGGGCGGCCATGCGGTCGATGACGGTGGCCCAGCCGCCGCGTGGGTAGTGCGCCTCGGGTGGCAGCTTGGTGGCGCGGCGCAGGCGTTCCTGGACGAACGCGGCGGACAGGGAGCCGGGGTCGTGGTGGAACAGGGCCACGGCGGAGTAGTGGGCGGCGGCGCGGGCGCCCTCCTCGCCGGCTATGGAGGTGGCCCAGGTCAGGAAGTCGGTGTCCACGGGCGCCTGGGGGAGGCCGGGGCGCAGCAGCTTCAGCATGGCGAAGGGCGGGGTGCGGCGCAGGACGCCGTGGTGACGCAGGCGCAGCCGGGCGGCTTCCAGGGGCGGGATGGGGGCGAGGGTGCCGATGAGGTCGCGCTGTTTGAGCCAGGACCAGTGCGGGCCGCCGCTGTAGAAGGCGTGCGGGCCGTCGTTCGTGCGGTACGGCCCCTCGGCGGTCCGGGCGCGGCCGCCGAGGGTGTGGTGGGCTTCGTGGACGGTGACCTTGGCGCCCGCCTCGGCGGCGGTGACGGCCGCGGTGAGTCCGGCGAGTCCGCCGCCGATGACGGTGATGCGGTGCATGGCTGGGGGTCTCCCTCGGGTCGGGGTCGCCTTACGTCTTTCGGACTGGGTCTTCGGGTCGCGTATTCGGCTTGCGTCTACGGGTCGCGTATTCGTGCCGGCGTCTTCGTGTTGGCGTCTTCGTGTGGCGTTTTCGTGCGTGTCTTCGTGAGTACGACGGACCGGGCGCCCTGTTTTGTGACAGTGGGGGAGTTTTCGCAGGTCGTGGTGGGTTGTGGGGGCGTTGTCAGTGGTGGGGTGCAGCATGGGGTGCATGGCGAGGAAAGCGGCGGGTGGAGCCGGCGGGGCCGGTGTGAAGAGCGCGCGGCGGCCGGAGGTGCGGTTGCCTGCGTTGGTGGCGTACGACGGTGGGGAACTGGAGCCTGACGGGGACTACGACGGGCTGGCGTTCACGGAGGCGGACTTCGCGGGGCAGGACGCCTCGGGGGCGCGTTTCATGGACTGCGCGCTGACGGGGTGCGCGCTGGACGAGACGCGGCTGCGCAACGCGCGCGTGCTGGACTCGGTGTTCACGGGGATACGGGGGGTGGGCACCGACCTGTCCGAGGCGACGCTGCGGGACGTGGAGCTGGTCGACGCCCGGCTCGGCGGGGTGCAGTTGCACGGCGCCGTGCTGGAGCGGGTGGTGATCCGTGGCGGCAAGATCGACTATCTGAACCTGCGCTCGGCGACCCTGCGGGACGTCGTCTTCGAGGCCTGTGTCCTCGCCGAACCGGACTTCGGCGGGGCCCGCCTGGAGCGGGTCGAGTTCGTCGACTGCGCCCTGAAGCGCGCGGACCTCACCGGGGCGACGCTCAAGGACGTGGACCTGCGGGGCGCGGTGGAACTGGACATCGCGCGGGGTGTGGAGCGGCTGGCGGGGGCGGTGGTCAGTACCTCGCAACTGCTGGATCTGGCACCGGTGCTGGCGGGACAGCTGGGGATTCGGGTGGAGGGCTGACGGGGTGGGGAGCTTCTACGGCAACGTCCTGGTCGCACGGGAGTGCGCCGAGGTGGTGCCGCTGCTCGCGGGGGCGACGGGGGTGGGCGGCGAGGCGCTGCGGGGGTACGCGCTGCCGGCGGGTCCCGCGCACACGGTGATCTTCCAGCCGGGCCCGGAGAGCGACGCGATCGAGCTGGCGGGACCGCTGAGCCGGCTGCTGGGGGCGGCGACGCTGAGCTCGTACGTCCATGACTCGGACGTGCTGGATCTGCGGGTGTTCGTGGACGGGGAGGTGCGGCACCGCTTCGACTCGTGGCCCGGGTACTTCGACGAGGGGGAGATCGACGAGGACGGCAACCCGATCGGTGGGAGCCCCACGGAGGGACATGAGCCCATGGGGGCCGACCCCGAGGCCTTCCTGCCGCTGGCGGCGGGCCCCGTGGACCAGGTCGTGCTGGGGGCGGTGCTGCGCGGGAGACCCTTGGACCCCGATGACGCGGAGGACGGCCGGTACGTCTTCGCGGACGCCCAGCACCACGACGTGATGGAGGCGCTGGGCCTGGACGCGCATCGGCTGAGCACCGGGTACGCCTACCTGGCCCGCGGCTATCTGCCCGAGGGGCTGCTGACGGACGAACTGGTGGTGTTCGGGGGAGTGCGGGGCTGACGGGGCGGACCGGTCGCGGTCAGCGGAGTCGGGGGAAGCGGGCCTGGAGGGTCCAGATCGCCGGGTTCTCCGCGAGGTCCTCGTGGAGGTCGCACAGGTCGGCGATCAGGTCGTGGAGGAAGTCCCGTGCCTCGCGGCGGAGTTCGGAGTGGGAGAAGGTGAGGGGCGGTTCGTCGCCCGGCATCCAGTCGGACTCGATGTCGACCCAGCCGAAGCGGCGCTCGAAGAGCATGCGGTCGGTGGACTCGGTGAAGTCGAGTTCCGCGTGCTGGGGGCGGGCGGCGCGGGAGCCGGCCGGGTCCCGGTCGAGGCGTTCCACGATGTCGCACAGCGCCCAGGCGAAGTCGAGCACCGGCACCCATCCCCAGGCTGTGGACAGTTCCCGGTCCGCCTTGGTGTCGGCGAGGTAGACGTTGCCGCAGAACAGGTCGTGGCGCAGCGCGTGGACGTCCGCGCGGCGGTAGTCCGTCTGGGGCGGGTCGGGGAAGCGGTTGGAGAGGGCGTAGCCGATGTCGAGCACGTACGTGATGGTGTCACGGCGGGTCCGGACCACGGACGGGGCGGCCGCGGGCCGCTCTAGGATCACGGGCATGTCCCGATCCGCGCGCCTTGTCCCGGCCTGTACGTCTCTCCTCCTCGCCCTCACGCTCACGGCGTGCAGCGGCGGCGATGGCAACGACAGTGGCAGTGGGAGTGGCAGCGGGGCGCAGGGCGCGGTCGGTGCTTCCGGTGTGGGTGACCCGTATTTCCCCAAGGCGGGCAACGGCGGGTACGACGTCTCCCACTACGCGCTGCGGCTGTCCTACGACCCCGACGCGGAGCACCTGTCCGGCACGGCGACCGTCACCGCCCGGGCCACCCAGGACCTGTCCGCCTTCGACCTGGATCTGAAGGGACTGGACGTCGCCGAGGTGACCGTCGAGGGGCAAAAGGCCCGTTGGAGCCGCGCGGGGCAGGAGCTGACCGTGCGTCCGGGCGGCGGCCTGGACAAGGGCGAGACCTTCGAGGTGCGGGTCCGCTACTCCGGCACCCCGCAGGTGATCACCGACCCCGACGGCTCCGAGGAGGGCTGGCTGCGCACGGCGGACGGCGCGGTCGGACTCGGTGAACCGACCGGTTCGATGGCCTGGTTCCCCGGCAGCCACCACCCCTCCGACAAGGCGTCCTACGACCTGGTGGTGACCGTGCCGGAAGGCTTGCAGGCCGTGTCCAACGGGGAGTTGACGGGCGAGCGGACCAGCGGGGGCCGTACGACGTTCACCTGGCGCACCGCCGAGCCGATGGCGAGCCACGCCGCCACGCTCGCGGTCGGCGCCTACGAGGTCCGCCGCTCCACCGCGGGTGACCTGCCCGTCTACACGGCCGTCGCTCCGGGGCAGGAGGCCGCGAGCCGGAAGGTGCTGGCGCGGTTGCCGGAGGTCATGGAATGGGCGGAGTACAACTTCGGCCCGTACCCCTTCTCCTCCACCGGCGCGATCGTCGGCGGCGAGGACGACGCCGGGTACGCGCTGGAGACGCAGAACCGGCCCTTCTTCCCCGGCGCCCCGGACACCGGGCTCCTCGTCCACGAGCTCGTGCACCAGTGGTTCGGCGACTCCGTCACACCGAGGGCGTGGCGGGACATGTGGCTCAACGAGGGGTTCGCGACGTACGCGGAGTGGCTGTGGGAGGAGGACGAGGGCGGCGACAGCGCCCAGGAGACCTTCGACGCGCTCTACGAACACGGCGAGGACAGATTCGAGGACCTGTGGTCCTTCCCGCCCGCGAAGCCGACGAGCGCCGCGCACATCTCCGACGAGGGGCCCGTCTACCAGCGCGCCGCGATGGTCGTCCACAAGATCCGGCAGACCGTCGGCGACGACGCCTTCTACGACATCGTCCAGGGCTGGACGGCCGCCCACCGCCACGGCAACGCGGACACCGCCGACTTCACGGCGTACGTGGAGAAGCGGGCGCCGGACGAGGACTTCGACGGGATCTGGTCGGAGTGGCTGTATGGGGAGGGAAAGCCGGAGCACCGCTGAACCGGCCGATCGGGGTTGCCGTTCGAGACCGCCGTTCGAGGCCGCGAGGTCGGGACCGGCAACGCCGGAACCCCCGGCCGAGGCCGGGGGTTCCTGTACAGCGTGGCGGCCGGTGGCCGTCGGGCGTCCGTCAGACGTTGACGCCGAAGTCCTGCGCGATGCCCACCAGGCCCGAGGCGTAGCCCTGGCCGACGGCGCGGAACTTCCACTCGGCGCCGTTGCGGTAGAGCTCGCCGAAGACCATGGCGGTCTCGGTGGCGGCGTCCTCGGACAGGTCGTAGCGCGCGATCTCGGCGCCGCCGGCCTGGTTGATGATGCGGATGTAGGCGTTGCGGACCTGGCCGAAGTTCTGCGAGCGGTTCTCCGCGTCGTAGATCGAGACCGGGAAGACGATCTTGTCGATGTCGGCGGGGAGGCCCGCCAGGTTGACGTTGATCGCCTCGTCGTCGCCGGCGCCCTCGCCGGTGCGGTTGTCACCGGTGTGGACGATGGTCTGGTCCGGGGTCTGCTTGTTGTTGAAGAAGACGAAGTGGCCGTCCGAGTAGACCTTGCCCTCCGTGTTGACCGCGATCGCCGAGGCGTCGAGGTCGAAGTCCGTGCCGGTGGTGGTGCGGACGTCCCAGCCGAGGCCCACGGTGACGGCGGTCAGGCCCGGAGCCTCCTTGGTGAGCGAGACGTTGCCACCCTTGGACAGGCTTACAGCCATTGTTGGGAGTCCTTCCCTCGTTATGTACGGCAGTACGAGCTCGAAGCTACATCTACCCCCAAGAACGCGGCGAGGGGTGCCGAAGGTTCCAGGTGTCTTTACTTTCTTTACCAAGCAATATTCGCGTGACGTGAACCGGACACACACGCGACCATGGGGGCATGTCCGGTCCCCATGTCATCCGTGGCTCCGTCTCGCTTCCCGAGGCCGAGCTCATGTGGCGTTTCTCGCGGTCCTCGGGGCCCGGTGGGCAGCACGTCAACACCAGCGACTCACAGGTGGAGCTCCGTTTCGACCTGGCCAAGACGGAGGCCCTGCCCGAGGTGTGGAAGCGGCGGGCGCTGGAACGCCTGGCCGGGCGGCTCGTGGACGGCGTCGTCACGGTCCGCGCCTCGGAACACCGTTCCCAGTGGCGCAACCGCGAGACCGCCGCCGTACGCCTGGCCTCCCTCCTCGCCGAGGCCACCGCACCGCCGCCCAAGCCGCGCAAGCCGACCCGCATCCCCCGTGGCATCAACGAACGCCGTCTGCGTGAGAAGAAGCAGCGGGGTGACACCAAGCGGGGGCGGACGGGGCGCGACTGGGGGTGACCCCGGCGGATGACGCGAGGGGAGACGACCCGTCGGCGGGCTCTGTCACATCGCCGTCTTCCGGTCCGTCATGTCAGTGACCACTGTGACGAGAGGCTGTGACACCGGATGACTGATAGCGAGTTCCTTGCCGAGCGGTTCGAGGCGCACCGCGGGCATCTGGGTGCCGTCGCGTACCGGATGCTCGGGTCGGTCGCGGAGGCGGACGACGCGGTGCAGGAGGCGTGGGTCCGGCTGAGTCGTTCCGAGACGCGGCAGGTGGAGAACCTCGGGGGGTGGCTGACGACCGTCGTCGGGCGGGTCTGTCTCGACATGCTGCGGTCGCGTAAGTCGCGGGCCGAGCAGCCGCTGGAGCCTGATGTGCCGGTGGGGGCGGTGGCCCCCGATCCCGAGCAGGACGCGCTGCTCGCCGACTCGGTCGGGGTCGCGCTGCTCGTCGTACTGGAGACGCTGACGCCCGCCGAGCGCCTCGCGTTCGTGCTGCACGACCTGTTCGCGGTGCCGTTCGAGGAGGTCGCGGACATCGTGGGGCGTACGCCGGCCGCGACCCGCCAGCTCGCCAGCCGGGCCCGGCGCCGGGTGCGGGGCGCGCCGGCGCCCGACGCGGATCTGGTCCGGCAGCGGGAGGTCGTCGACGCCTTCCTGGCCGCCGCGCGCGAGGGCGACTTCGACGCGCTGGTGGACGCGCTCGACCCGGACGTCGTGGCGCGCGGCGAGACCGGTGTCACGGCGGGCGCCCTTGCGGTGGCGAAGAACGCGGCGAGCTTCGCCCACCTCGCCCGGGTCGCGCGGCCCGCCCTGATCGACGGGGCGGTGGGACTCGTGGTGCCGGCCGACGGTCGGCTGGAGCGGGCGCTGGTCTTCACGGTCGTACGGGGCCGGATCGCCGTGATCGAGTCGGTGGCCGATCCCGCGCGCGTGGCCGGTCTGGACGTCGAGTTGCTCTAGGCGGGGGGTCGGCCCTGGTCGAGGTGGCGGTCGAGGTCGAGGACGGCCACGATCTCGTCCTCCTCGATCTCGCCGGTGGGGCGGAAGCCGAGGCCGAGGTAGAAGTTCTGGGGGCCGTGTTCGCCGGGTTCCCAGCTGACGTAGAGCTCCTTGCTGCCTCGGCGGCGGATCTCGGCGGCGACCGCGTTCACCGCGAAGCGGCCGTAGCCGCGGCCCTGTTCCTCGGCGGCGATGTTGAGGCGCCACAGGCCGGAGCGGAAGAGGGTGCCGTCCTCGCGCCAGTCGATGTCGAGGAAGGCCATCAGGAAGCCGACCGGCCGGCCGTCGTCGACGATCAGCCGCGGCCAGGCGCTGTCGGAATGGACGTATGCCTCGGCGAGGGATTTCACAACGGGTGCGACTGCGAATTCCTGCTCGGGGCGAACCCGTATTCCGAGAGCCGCGTCGAGATTGCGGGAGGTGATCTCCTCCAGGCAAGTCGTCATGCGGGCACCATAGGGCGCCGATTCACCGACGGGCCAAGGGATTTCGACTTCAGGGCGCGCCTTCGGCCACCGAGGGATTCCGGCCCGGCGAGGACGGTGTCCCTGACGTTGTCTCGGTCGTGATACCTGGTTCGCGATCGCGGCCGGCGCCGTCGACCTGCGGGCCGTGCCGGTCGCCGACGGGTCCGGTGCCGCGGGTCTGCGGTGGGTGTGCGCGTTGCCCGGTCCATGGTCCTCACCCGGCGCCTCCGGCTTGTCGGATGTGCCCGCCGCCAGGTCCCGCTCGCTCCCCGTCCCCCTTTCCGTTTCCGCGGCTCCGCGGTTCCGCGAGGGGGCCTTCTACGAACCCAGGCCGGCCGCAGCGGGCTTGTCCTCGGCAGCCTCGCCGCACACAGGGCAGTCACGCTCGTCGACCGAGTCGATCACGACCGGGTGACCACAGAAGTCGCACGGCCGCATGCCTTGTCCGGCACCCCCCGCGCACCGCGAACCCTGCACCACACCCCCACCCGTCTCACCCCAACTGCCGGTACCGCCCCCGGAAGTAGGTCAGGGGGCCCCCGTCCGCGCTGGGTAGCCCTGCCGTCAGTACGCGGCCGATGACCAGGGTGTGGTCGCCCGCGCGTACCCGTTGTTCCGTGTGGCACTCCAGGGTGGCCAGGGCGCCGCCGATCAGGGCGGCGCCGGTGGCCTTGCCGCGGGTGTACGGGATGTCCTCGAAGAGGAGGCGGTCGGAGATGCGGCCCTTCATGGCGAAGCGGCCGGCGATGTGGCGCTGGCTCTCGGAGAGGACCGAGACGGCCCAGTGGGGCTGTTCGTCGAGGAGTTCGTCCATGCGGGAGCCCTCGCGCAGGCTGACCAGCACCAGGGGCGGGTCCAGGGACACCGACATGAACGCCGTGGCGGTCATGCCGACGTCCTCGCCCCCGGGCCCGTCGGGGTCGAGCGGGGGCTCGAAGGCGGTCACCAGGACCACACCCGCGGCCAGCCGGGACATGGCGGCGCGGAACTCGTCGTTGCTCACCCCCACAGGATGCCGGTAGCCGGCCGGGGCGGTGATCGGGTAAGTGTTCGGCACGTCGGGAACGCTAGTGTCCGGCCGGTACGGACCGCATCGGACCTCCGCCCGAGCCGGGTCCTAGGACCCCCGACGGACCCCCGGCGGACTCCCACCAGCGCCTTCCGGGTCGCCTTCCGGTGAACCTCCACAAACCCACAAAGTTTGCGTTCAGTAAACGCACAGGGAAAACGCAGAAACCCCACTCAATTGTTCATCTTTCGCTGTGACTTGAGTCACAAGGGGCATTAATTGTTGACCCTGTGTACCGAGTGAGCAGCGCGCTGTGATTCAGTGGCGTGGAAGCTGCCAGAACGATACGCCGATGAGAACCCTTGATTCGCTGCGAGGTCTCGGGGGGAGGGCGAGCATGGAGACCGAGTCGGAGCCCTACGTCCGTCTTGCGACTCTGCGGCAACTGCATCAGGTCATGGCGGACATGAACACCGCCCGGTCTCTTGCGGACACCCTGCAGACGGTCGCCGACGGCGTCGTCAACGGCCTCGGCTACGAACTGGCGTGCGTCAACCTCGTCCGCCCCGACGGCGACCTCGTCGTCGCCGCCTTCGCCGGCAACCCCGCCGCCGAGGCCCTCATCACCGGCCGGGTCGGCTCCCGCGACTCCTGGGAGCGCCGGTTGAGCATGGGCGAGAACTGGGGCGACCTGGTCTTCATCCCGCACACCGAGGGCTGGATCCTCGACGACGACGACGTACCGCAGTGGTACACCGACGGCCCCGCGCCCCGCTTCGAGGACGAGTGGCACCCCTCCGACCGCCTCTTCGCGCCGATGTTCACGCCGGGCGTCGGCGGCAGCTCCTGCGGCGAGCTGATCGGCGTCCTGTCCGTGGACCGGCCGCGCAACGGCCGGCGGCCCGGTGCCTGGGGCCGTGAAGCGCTCCAGATGTACGCGTTCCAGGGCGCCATCGCGATCAGCAACGCGCGTCTACGTGCCAACATGCAGCGCGCGCTGGTCCGGCTCGAGAGGGACCAGCAGGCCCTCAGAGCGAGTGAGGAAAGCTTCCGGCAGGCCTTCGAGTACGCCCCCTCCGGCATGGCCATCGCCGAGATGGGCGGCGACCAGCACGGCCGGATCCTGCGGACCAACGACGCCCTGTGCCGGCTCCTCGGCCGCCCCGCCTCCGCGATGCGCCGCTACGCCTTCTCCGACCTGGTCCACCCCGAGGACATAGGCACCCTGCTGCGGACCTCGGCGGAGGGCGGACGGGCGGAACTGCGCCTCGGACGCCGGGACGGCACCTATGTCTGGGTGTCCCTGCGCAACTCCGTCGTCGCCGACGCCGCGGACGGCCCCCGGTTTCTCCTCACCCACGTCGAGGACATAGAGGAGCGCAAGCGCCGTGAGCTCCAGCTCGCCCACCGCGCCTCCCACGACTCCCTGACCGGCCTGCCGAACTCCGCCGAACTGCGCGCCCGGCTCTCCGCCCGGCTGTGTCAGCGCCCCACGCACGCGGCCCTGGAGTCCATCGACGCGGCCTACGGCCACCCCGCCTACGACGCCAACGGCCACGGCTTCGACTTCCGGCCCGGCACCGAGGCCTTCGACGCCGCCTACGACCACCATGTGCACACCGTCGCTCCCGAGAGTGAACACGACGACGGCACCAAGGGGCTCGCGGTCCTCTTCTGCGACCTCGACGGCTTCAAGTCGATCAACGACCGGTTCGGGCACAACGCCGGTGACGCGGTTCTCATCGAGGTCGCCCGCCGGCTCTCCCGCCAGGTCCGCGACGGCGACACCGTGGCCCGGCTCGGCGGCGACGAGTTCGTGATCCTCGCCGACGGCCTCGGCCGCGCGGACGCCGCCGACCTCGCCGTACGTCTGCGCAACGAGATCATCCAGCCCATCCGCGCCGAGGGCCGGGCCGTCCGTGTGGGTGCCAGTTTCGGCATCGGGTGGGCGCACTGCGGGATGACGGCGGACGAAGTGTTGAAGTCCGCCGACGAGCGGATGTACGTAGAGAAACGATCTCGTCCCAAACAGCACAGACGCGCGGGATGATCCCCAGGTCAGCGAGCTGATGCGGTCCGAGTCACCCGTTTGGGGCAGCAGGAGCGGGTAGGCTCGCCCTTCTCACCCCTCGTATCGCATCCGCCCGCACCTGCTGAGGAGTACCTGGATGACGTCCGGCACCAACGGCGCGAACACGCCGCCCGAGGACGACGACCCGTTCGGCTACCTCTACGCCGACGGGCAGGCCAACGGCGCCCAGCCGCCCTCCGGCGGCTACGGATACCCGAACATCGTCAACCGGACGCGACCGGTGGGCCAGCGCCAGTACGGCCAGCAGCAACCGCAGCAGCCGCAGCAGACCACGCCGTACGGCCAGATCCCGCAGCAGCAGGGCGCCTACGGCCAGCCGAACAACGCCCACTACGCCGCCCCCGAGACCTTCCCGGGCGGCGCCCCCACCACACAGCACCCGCAGCAGGGGTACGGCGGTGGCGGCGGTCGCGGCCGGGGCCCCAACACCAAGGGCCTCCTGATCGGCGCCATCGCGGTGGTCGCCGCGGTCGTCATCGGCATCGGCGTGGCCATGCTGGGCGGCGACGGAGACGACGACGCAGGCGGCAACCAGGCCTCCAGCACGCCTTCGGCGCAGCAGAGCAGCGAGCCGAGCGAGTCGGCGGGCAGCAGCAGCGCGGCGAGCGAGATGAAAGAGCAGGACATTGAGGCGAAGGCGCTGAAGCTCGGTCCCGGTGTGACGACCGCATCGGACGTCCAGGGTGCCGGTTCCGACGGCGGTATCTATGTGACCGGGCTCAACCAGACGGGTGCCGAGGTCACCTGGACCGTCAACGGAGTGCCGAAGGACGGCGTCTACACCCTCTTCACGCAGTACAGCGTCCCTGGCAAGGACCAGAAAATGACGCTCAAGGTCAACGGGAAGGTCTTCGGCACCAAGCTGAACCTGGGCAACTTCGCGAAGGCCGCCGAGGGCGACTACACGAAGGGCTGGACGGAGACCTACTCCTGGCCGACCCTCACCAAGGGGACGAACACCTTCAGCATCTCCTGCCAGGCCGGCGATCAGTGCGATGTCCTGCTGGATCAGCTGCGGTTGAAGCCCGGACAGGTCAAGAGCTGACTCACGCCGCGTTGACGTCCCCCGTCACCGCGACCCGCCCCCGCAGCTCCTCGTACGTCGCGTGGTCGAACTCGCCGGCCACCGGCGCCCGTACCGTCGCCGCAGAGAGGGCGACCGCTCGGGCCAACCGGTCGGGCCACGGCAGGTGTTCGACCAGGCCCGACAGCAGGCCCGCGACCGCCGAGTCGCCGGCGCCTGTGGGGTTGCCGTGGATGCGGGACGGTGGGGTGGCTCGCCAGCGGCCCTCGGGGGAGGCGGCGAGGAGGCCTGCCGGGCCCAGCGAGGTGACGACCGCGTGGGCGCCCCTGCGCCGTGCGTCCTGGGTGGCGCGCAGCGGCTCGTGGGAGCCGGTCAGTTCGGCCAGTTCGTCGGCGTTGGGCTTGATGATGTCCGGGCGGGCGGCGACCCCGCGGCGCAGCGGCTCTCCGCCGGTGTCGAGGAGGACCGGGACCCCGGCCGCGCGGGCGGTGCGGACCAGTCCGGCGTACGCCCCCACCGGCACGCCCGGCGGCAGGCTGCCGCACAGGGCCACCGCGGCCGCCGACGGGAGCAGATCCTCGTACGCCTCCTGGAAGGCGGACCACTCGGCGGGTTCGACGACGGGGCCGGGTTCGTTCAACTGCGTGGTGTCGCCGGTCTGTTGGCCGACGACGGCGACCGTGCGCCGGGTCGGTCCGGTGACCGGGACCAGCGCGTCCACCACGCCCGGGGTCGCCGTGAGCAGTTCCTGCACGACCCGTCCCGTCGCGCCGCCCGTGAAGCCGGTGACCGTCACCTCGTGGCCGAGGGCGGCGAGCACGCGGGCCACGTTCAGGCCCTTGCCGCCGGGGCGTTCGGTCACCTCGGAGACCCGGTGGGAGGTGTGCGGCCGCAACGCCCCTACCCGGTAGGTGATGTCGAGAGCGGTGTTCAGCGTGACCGTGAGGATCACCTGTGCCGACCTCCCCCGAGGAAAACGTTGTGCTCCGGCCGCGCGAAACGGCGGTCGCCCCAAGTCTCCCAGGACAACCGCCGCCTCAACAGATGGACACATCAGCCCAGTTGGGGATCGACCACCCATTCACCGTGTCGCATCACGCCCTTGAGGGCGAATTGATGGTCGAGAAGTACCAGGTCGGCGTACTTGCCGGGCTCCAGCGAGCCGATCGTGTCGTACATCCCAAGGAGCCGGGCCGGGTTGGCGGACAGCGCGGCGACGGCGTCCTCCACGGACAGCCGGTCGATCGTCACCGCCCGCTGGAAGGCGCGGTCCAGGGTCAGGGTGGAGCCCGCGATCGAGCCGCCCTCGACCAGCCGTGCGACGCCCTCGCTGACCTCGACCTCCAGCGGGCCGAGCATGTAACGGCCGTCGCCGAAGCCGGCCGCGTCCATCGCGTCCGTGATGAACGCCACCCGGTCCGCGCCCGCGTGATGGAACGCCAACTGGAGGGCGGCGGGGTGCAGATGCGTGCCGTCGTTGATCAGCTCGACCGTGATCCGCTCGTCCTCCAGGAGGGCGGCGATCGGGCCGGGGGTGCGGTGGCCGAGCGTGGGCATCGCGTTGAACAGGTGTGTCGCCACGGTCGCGCCCGCGTCGATGGCCGCCACCGTCTGCTCGTACGTCGCGTCCGTGTGGCCGATCGCCGCGATGACGCCGTGCTCGGCGAGCAGGCGTACGGAGTCGATGCCGCCGGGGAGTTCGGTGGCGAGAGTGACCATCCGGGCCTGTCCCCGGGCCGCGTCGATCAGTTTGCGGACCTCCGCCGGGTCGGGGTCGCGCAGTAGTTCCTCCGAGTGCGCGCCCTTGCGGCAGGGGGAGATGAACGGGCCCTCGAAGTGGATGCCGGCGATGTCGCCCTGCTCGGCGAGTTCGGAGAGGAGGCCGGCGCGGTGGGCGAGGGCGTCCATGTCGTCGGTGACGGTGGAGGCGACGAGGGTGGTGGTGCCGTGCAGGCGGTGGGTGTGGATGCCTCTGACTACGTCGTCTGCGGTGCCTGACGTGAACGAGGCTCCGCCACCGCCGTGGTTGTGGATGTCCACGAAGCCGGGCACTACGTGGTAGGTGCCGGGGACGTCGATGACCTGGGCGTTTTCGGGGGCGGCGCCGGTGATTCGGGTGCCGTCGACGATTACTCGGCCGTCTTTGACGGGTCCGGTGGGGAGGACAACCGTTGCGCCGGAGAGGACGAGGGGCGCGTTGCCCGTTGCGGGCTGCGGGTTCGTCGTGGCTTGTCGCGCAGTTCCCCGCGCCCCTGGGTCGGCTGCCATCAGGGAGTTACCTCCATACCGTTCGTCGTGTCGAGCAGATCCCAGGCCAGTAGGCCGGCACCCAGACATCCCGCTGTGTCTCCCAGCGCGGCCGGGACGATCGTCGGCAGCTTCTGGAACGTGATCCGCTGCCGGACCGCGTCCCGTAGTGGTGTGAACAAGGTTTCCCCCGCCTCGGCCAGGCCGCCACCGATGATCAGGGTGCGCGGGTCCAGGAGGGTGAGGGCGGTGACCAGGCCGGCGGCGAGGGCGTCGACGGCGTTCTGCCAGACCGTCTGTGCCTTCGGGTCCCCCGACTCGACGGCCTTCGCGCAGTCCGCCGCGTCCGCGTCCGGGTCGCCCGTCGCCGCGGCCCATGCCTCGCTGACGGCCGCCGCGGAGGCGTACCGCTCCAGACAGCCGTGCTGGCCGCATGGACAGGGGGTCCCTCCGGGTCGTACGACGATGTGGCCGATCTCGCCCGCGAAGCCGTGCGCGCCCGCCTCCACCCGGTCGCCCACGCCGATCGCGCCCGCGATGCCGGTGCCGAGCGCCACGAAGAGGTAGCGGTCGGTGCCCTTGCCCGCGCCGATGCGGCCCTCGGCGAGGCCGCCGGTGCGGACGTCGTGGCCCAGGGCGACCGGGACGCCGCCGAGCCGTTCGGTGAGCAGCGCGCGCAGCGGTACGTCGCGCCAGCCGAGGTTGGCGGCGTAGGCGGCGATGCCCCGCTCGGCGTCGACGATGCCGGGGACGGCGACGCCGGCGGCGCGGGCGGGCTCGCCGAAGTGCTCGGTGCCGTGGGCGCGCAGGTCGGCGGCGAAGCCGAGGATGCCCTCGACGACCGCGTCCGGGCCGCGTTCCCGGCCGGTCGCGCGGCGGGCCTGGTGCAGCAGCTCGCCGGAGGGGCCGACGAGGGCGGCTTTCATTCCGGTGCCGCCCACATCGAGGGCGATGACATGTCTCACGGGGGTAGTGTGGCCCGCCGACCCGTAAGAGGTCTAGTCCACTTACGTGGTGTAGACCTTATGTCTGACCTTTCGAAACTTTCGACGATGAGTGGGGACCTGGCAGTGCAGCGGCGTAGGACAGGAACGATCGCAGTGGTGTCCGCACTGGGCATGACGGCCGTACTGGGCGGCTGCGGCCTCGGATCGGAATCCGACGAGGTGACACTGAAGCTGGTCGCCGCCGACTACGGCGACAGCAAGGCCAACAGCTCGAAGAAGTACTGGGACAAGCTCGTCGAGGAGTACGAGTCGGAGCACCCGAACGTGACGGTGGACGTCAGCGTCTACTCCTGGAACGACGTGGACCGCGAGGTCAAGGAGATGGTCGCCGCCGGGGACGCCCCCGACATGGCGCAGATCGGGGCGTACGCCGACTACGCCGCCGAGGGCCTGCTGTACTCGGCCGACGAGCTGCTCTCCATCTCCACGCAGGCCGACTTCGTCTCGCAGCTCTCCTCCGCCGGGGAGGTGGAGGCCACGCAGTACGGCATGCCGTTCGCCGCCTCCACCCGGCTGCTCTTCTACAACAAGACCCTCTTCGCCAAGGCCGGCCTCAGCGCGCCGAAGACCTGGGACGAGCTCGCCGCGGACGCCGCAGCGCTCAAGGCGGAGGGCGTGAAGTACCCGTACGCGCTGCCGCTCGGCTCGGAGGAGGCGCAGGCCGAGACCATGCAGTGGCTGCTCAGCGGCGGGGGCGGCTACACCGAGAACCTCGGGGCGTCGTACGGCTTCGACTCCGCCGAGAACATCAAGACGCTCAGCTGGCTCAAGGACGACCTCGTCGGCAAGGGCCTGACCGGGCCGGTCGCGCCGGGGAAGCTGAACCGGGCCGACGCGTTCGCGGCGTTCGCCGACGGCAAGGTCGGGATGCTCAACGGGCATCCCACGCTGATGAAGACGGCCGCGCAGAAGGGCGTGAAGTACGGCATGGTGCCGATGCCCGGCGCCGACGGCCAGACCAAGTACTCGATGGGCGTCGCCGACTGGATGACGGCCTTCAAGCGCAACGGTCACGCCGAGCAGGTCGGGGACTTCCTCGACTTCGTCTACGAGGAGAAGAACGTCCTCGACTTCTCCCGTGAGTACGACCTGCTGCCGGTCACCACGTCCGCGTCCAAGACCATGAGCACGGCCGCGCAGGACAAGCACCTGCGGCCGTTCCTCCAGGAGCTGCCCGGCTCCGAGCTGTACCCCGTCGGGCGGACCTCCTGGGCGGCGGTGAGCGCGGCGGTCAAGCAGCAGATCGGGCAGGCGGTGACGTCGAACGGCAGCCCCGAGGCGGTCCTCGGCCGGCTCCAGGCGACCGCGCTGCGCGTGGAGGGCGAGGAGAACGAGTAGCGCCGGGCGGCCCTGTCAGTGGCGGGGGCTACCGTGCGGGTATGGACGATCAGGAGGGGCTCGGGGTCCGGGAGCGGGCGATCCTCGTGCTGGAGCGGCGCGGGTTCGCGGGCCCCGGTGCGAAGGAGCGGGCGATACGGGAGGAGCTGGGACTGGCGCCGGTGCGCTACTACCAGCTCCTGAACGCCCTGCTCGACGACCCTCGGGCCCTGGCCTACGACCCGGTGACGGTGAACCGGCTGCGCCGGGTGCGGGATTCCCGAAGATCGGAGCGGTGACGCGCCGAAAGCTGGATAGGGTCCCCGTATGGGCAGCCACACGTACGACACGGACGACTCCCTGCCGGTTCCCGTCACCCAGGGTGGTCGTGACGGACTGGACGCCATCCTCGCCAGGCCGGGCAAGGCCGTTCTCGCGTTCGACTTCGACGGGACGCTCGCGCCGATCGTGCCGGACCCCGAGCAGGCCCGGGCGCACCCGGACGCCGTGCCCGCGCTCGCCGCGCTGGCCCCGAGGGTCGCCTCCGTCGCGGTGATCACCGGGCGGCCGCCCGGCGTGGCCGTACGGCTGGCCGGGTTCGCCGGGGTTGCGGGGCTCGACCACCTCGTCGTGCTCGGCCACTACGGCGCCGAACGCTGGGACGCCGCCACCGGTGACATCACCGCACCCGCCCCGCACCCCGGTGTCGCCCGCGCCCGCGCCGAGCTGCCCGGGTTCCTCGACCGGATCGGCGCCTGGCAGGGCACCTGGATCGAGGAGAAGGGCCGCGCCCTCGCCGTCCACACCCGCCGCGCCACCGACCCCCAGGCCGCGTTCGAGGCGCTCCGCGCACCCCTCACCGACCTCGCCACCCGCCACGGCCTCATCGTCGAACCCGGCCGCCTGGTGCTGGAACTGCGGCCGCCCGGCATGGACAAGGGCGTGGCCCTCCTCGAATACGTCCGCGAACTGGGCGCCGAGGCCGTCCTCTACGTCGGCGACGACCTGGGCGACCTCCCCGCCTTCGCCGCCGTCGACAAACTCCGCTCCGACGGCGTCCCCGGCCTGCTGGTGTGCAGCGGCAGCGAGGAGGTCACCGAGCTGGCGGAACGGGCGGACCTGGTGGTCGACGGTCCGGGAGGGGTCGTGGAACTGCTCAGGGGCCTCGCCGCTCAGCTCGGCTGATCGGTGCGGCCGGGCTGAGCGTCGAGGGCGTGCAGCTGGTCCAGGAACCACTGGGCCGGTGGCAACGCCGTCGCCGCCGCGGCGAGCCGCTTCGTCCGCTCGGCCCGCTCCTCCGCGGGCATGGTCAGCGCCTCGTGCAGCGCCCGGGCAGTGCCGACCACGTCGTACGGGTTCACGGCGATCGCGTCCTTGCCGAGCTCCTGGAACGCCCCCGCCTCCCGCGACAGCACCAGCGCGCACCCGTGGTCGGAGACGACCGGCATCTCCTTGGCGACCAGGTTCATGCCGTCCCGGATCGGATTCACCAGGGCCACGTCGGCGATCCGGTACGCGGCCAGGGAGCGCGCGAAGTCGTCCTTGACGTGCAGCACCACCGGGGTCCAACCCGGCGTCCCGTACTGCGAGTTGATCTCCTCCGCGAGCCGCTGCACCTCGGCCGTGTAGTCGCGGTACACGGCCAGGTCCTGCCGCGACGGGTACGCGAAGGCCACGTGCACGACGCGCTCCCGCCACTCGGGGCGGTCCTCCAGCAGCTGCCGGTACGCCAGCAGCCCGCGCACGATGTTCTTCGACAGCTCGGTCCGGTCGACCCGGACGACGGTCTTTCGCCCCTCGCCGATCTCCTCGCGCAGCGCCGCCATCCGTTCCTCGACGTCCGCCTCGTGCGAGCGGGCCTGCAGGAACTCGGCGTCGGCACCCAGGCCGTGCACGCCGATGTACGTCCTGCGGTAGATCCGCTCGTCGCGCAGGTGCTCGATGTGCCTGGGGGAGCCCGACGGCCACGCGGAGAGATAGCGGTAGGGGTCGAGCCCGTCCACGCACTTCTGGAACGCCGTCGCCCACGGCCACGTCAGGAACGCCACCCGGTCAGCCCCGAGCATGCCCTCCATGAGGCGCGCCTGGATGTCGTCGGGGAGCATCCGGAAGTACTCCGGCGGCGCCCACGGCGTGTGCGAGAAGTGCCCGATCCGCAGGTCGGGCCGTAGCTCGCGGAGCATCCCCGGCACCAGGCACAGGTGGTAGTCCTGCACCAGCACCGCCGCGCCCTGTCCGGCCTCCTCGGCGAGCGCCTCGGCGAAGGCGCGGTTGTACGTCTCGTAGGACGCCCACTGGCGCCGGAACTCCGCGTCGAAGACCGGCTCCAGCGGGGTCTGGTACAGCATGTGGTGGACGAACCAGAGCACCGAGTTCGCGATGCCGTTGTACGCGTCGGCGTGCACGTCGGCCGGGATGTCGAGCATCCGTACGCCGTCCTCGCCCACCCCGCGCCGTACCGCCTCGCGGTCGCCGTCGGACAGGGCCGAGCACACCCACAGGGAGTCCGCGTCCGATCCGATCGCGGAGAGCCCGGAGACCAGCCCGCCACCGCCGCGCTTGGCGGACAGCGTGCCGTCCTCCTGGATTTCGTACGAGACGGGACCGCGGTTGGACGCGACAAGCACCCGGGCGCCCTGATCAGCCTGCGTGGAAGCCATACGCCTCAACCTAGCCCGACCCGTAAACGCTCAAACGTACGGGCGCGGTCAGGCGACCTTGCGGGACGCGTACTCCGCGATCTCCGCCATCGGTGGGCGCTCCTCGGTGTCCACGGAGTACGTGCGGGGTTCGAAGCCGGACTCGCCTCGTTCGAACTGGGTGAGGGAGGGGCGGATGAGGTGGCCGCGGGCGAGGCGGAGCTGGGCCGTGCGGTAGATCGCGGCGGACATCCGGCCGAGGGCCTGGCCGTCCTGGTGGCGGTGCTTGCGGACGCCGACGTCGACCTGGGCGAGCGCGTCGAGGCCGACGAGGTGCAGCGCGTCGACGAGCATGCCGAGTTCCACGCCGTAGCCCACCGGGAACGGCAGCTGTTCCAGCAGGGAGCGGCGGGCCGCGTACTCGCCGCCCAGGGGCTGGACGAAGCCGGCCAGCTGGGGCCAGTGCATGTTCAGCAGCGGGCGGGCCATCAGCTCGGTCACCCGGCCGCCCTGGCCGGTCGCGCCGCCGAGGGGGCGGTCGTACATGCCCTTGACGAGGTCGACGCCGGGGTCGGTGAGCAGGGGGCCCACGATCCCGGAGACGAAGTCGGAGGAGAACTCCTTGAGGTCCGCGTCGATGAAGCAGACGATGTCGCCGCGGGTCACCAGCAGCGAGCGCCACAGCACCTCGCCCTTGCCGGGGACCGCCGGGAGGCGGGGCAGGATGTCGTCGCGGTGGACGACCGTCGCCCCGGCCGCCGCGGCGACCTGCGCTGTACGGTCGGTGGAGCCCGAGTCGACGACGACTATCTCGTCGACCAGCGGGACCTGCTGCATCAGGTCGTGCCGGATGACGGCGACGATGTCGCCGACGGTCTCCTCCTCGTTGAGCGCGGGCAGCACGACACTGACCGACTGGCCCGTGCGCTGCTTGGCCGCCAGGATCTGGTGGAGCGGACGGTCGGTCATGGACCAGGAGCGGGTGGTCAGCCAGCGCTCGACTTCGTTCAGCACAGTGCTCGGCTCCTGACTTGTGATCCATCTCGCGGTTCGGACGACTATCTCAACTGTCCTGGTCGTCGGTTACAGTCTTGAACAACGCGGATGACCATCGCATGTCCTGGGTGGCCCGCCGTTCACACAACTTCATACCGCTCATCCAGAGGGGCAGAGGGATACGGCCCGATGAAGCCCCGGCAACCCTCCAGTCGGTACTCGTAGATCATTTCTGATCGTTCCGCGAGGCTCCCGACTCGGGAAGGTGCCAAATCCGTCTCATGGCGAAGTGCGTCGTGAGGAAGATGAGGAGAAAGGGCCTCGCCTCCATGGCTGCGCAGACTGTTGCAAGCACCACCGAAACCACCGTAGACCTCGGCCCCGCCGCGGCGCTCAGCTGCCGCGAGTGCGGTCACCACGTCCCGCTCGGCCCGGTCTTCGCCTGCGAGGAGTGTTTCGGCCCGCTCGAGATCGCCTACGACTTCTCCGGTTACGACACCGAGGAACTCCGCAAGCAGATCGAGGCGGGACCCGCGAACATCTGGCGTTACGCGCCCCTGCTGCCCGTCCCCGCGGACGTGGCCGACAAGCCCAACATCAACCCGGGCTGGACCCAGCTGGTCAAGGCCGACAACCTGGCCCGTGAGCTGGGTGTCGACGCCGGCAAGCTCTTCGTGAAGGACGACTCCGGCAACCCGACGCACTCCTTCAAGGACCGCGTCGTCGCCCAGGCCATCGAGGCCGCCCGCGCGTTCGACTTCACCACTCTCTCCTGCTCCTCCACGGGCAACCTGGCCGGTGCCGTCGGCGCCGCCGCCGCCCGCGCCGGCTTCCGTTCCTGCGTGTTCATCCCGCACGACCTGGAGCAGGGCAAGGTCGTCATGGCCGCGGTCTACGGCGGCGAGCTCGTCGGCATCGAGGGCAACTACGACGACGTGAACCGCTTCTGCTCCGAGCTGATCGGCGACCCGGCCGGTGAGGGCTGGGGCTTCGTCAACGTCAACCTGCGGCCCTACTACGCGGAAGGGTCCAAGACCCTGGCGTACGAGATCTGCGAGCAGCTCGGCTGGCAGCTGCCCGACCAGCTCGTGGTGCCCATCGCCTCCGGTTCGCAGCTCACGAAGATCGACAAGGGGCTCCAGGAGCTGATCAAGCTCGGGCTCGTCGAGGACAAGCCGTACAAGATCTTCGGTGCGCAGGCCGAGGGCTGCTCGCCGGTGTCCGTCGCCTACAAGGCGGGCCACGACGTGGTCCGGCCGCAGAAGCCGGACACCATCGCCAAGTCCCTCGCCATCGGCAACCCGGCCGACGGGCCGTACGTCCTGGACATCGCCCGGCGTACGGGTGGCGCGGTGGAGGACGTGAACGACGAGCAGATCGTGGACGCCATCAAGCTGCTCGCCCGCACCGAGGGCATCTTCGCGGAGACCGCGGGTGGGGTGACGGTCGGTGTAACGAAGAAGCTGATCGAGAACGGTCTGCTGGACCCGACGCTGACGACCGTTGTGCTGAACACGGGCGACGGACTGAAGACCCTGGACGCGGTGGCGGGTACGGGTCTTACGGCGACGATCCGACCCAACCTCGATTCGTTCCGTGAGGCCGGTCTCGTCTAGGAGGCCGTTGTTCGTCTGCGGGCCGGTGGGGGCTGGTCGCGCAGTTCCCCGCGCCCCTTTGGGGCGCGTCTACCTGACCGGAGGTCTTGAACATGAGCGTCACCGTCCGCATCCCCACCATCCTGCGTACCTACACCGGCGGGCAGGCCGAGGTCGCCGCCGAGGGCGCGACGCTCTCCGAGGTCATCGCCGACCTGGAGAAGAACCACACCGGCATCGCCGCCCGCGTTCTCGACGACCAGGGCAAGCTGCGTCGCTTCGTCAATGTGTACGTCAACGACGACGACGTCCGCTTCGAGCAGGGCCTGGACACGGCCACCCCGGACGGGGTCGGAGTCTCGATCATTCCGGCGGTCGCCGGAGGCTGACCGACCGTCGATCGTTACCCTCGGTAACGTCGATTACCAAGAGTTCATCGAATTGCCCTCTCCGTGAGAGAAACGGAGGGGGCAATTCTCTATGGTTGAGCGCGGTACAGTTGGGGAAGCTGCTGCACCCCCCATGCCATCCGCATATGAGTTCTCGCTCCACTTGCGACGAGAAGTAGCCAAAGTGTGCGGTTCTTTTGCGAATTTTGCGCCTTTTGTGGGGCCCGACTTGCCCCGAATTCGGGCGAATTCTCACTACATTCCGGACCCTTCGCGTCCAGAATTCTCGTCCGATTGACCTGTTGCAGACGGCAGTTGGACAGATACATTCAGCCGCGGTCGACGCGTTCCGGCGCACGCCCCCAATCCGTGGGGGGTGAGGTCTGACCCGGATCCACGAAGTGTGGATCTGTGCAAGGGCCAGTAATAGGGGAGTTAGGCATGGCTCAGGGCACCGTCAAGTGGTTCAACGCGGAGAAGGGGTACGGCTTCATCGCGGTCGACGGTGGTGCGGATGTATTCGTCCACTACAGCGCGATTCAGATGGACGGCTACCGCACCCTCGAGGAAGGTCAGCGGGTCGATTTCGAGATCTCGCAGGGCCAGAAGGGGCCGCAGGCGGACATGGTTCGCCTTGCGACAGGCTGAAGCACGCGCCGGGTAACTGCAGCGTCGTTCTTCGTTCTTTTTCGGAGGGCTCGTACCCCATGGGGAGTCATGGGTACGGGCCCTCCGGCATGTCCGGACCCCCCTCCGGCACCTGCCCGGACCCCGTGCGGCACCTGCCCCGGACCCCGTGCGGGGCCTGGCCGATCCCTGAGAGGCGCTTGCACTCGCAGGGGTCGAGTGCTAATCATTGGCGTTAGCACTCTGAAGGTGAGAGTGACAATGAAGGACCGGGTCGGTGAGGCCCGCAAGCCGGGTGGGGCAAGGAACCACGAGGCAGGCGAGCCGTCCGTCGCGGGCGCGGGCGCGGTCCGAAGGAATCACCCCCAGTCCTGGAGGGACCACTTCACATGGCCAAGATCATCGCGTTCGACGAGGAGGCGCGGCGCGGCCTCGAGCGCGGCATGAACCAGCTCGCGGACGCCGTGAAGGTGACGCTCGGCCCCAAGGGCCGCAACGTCGTCCTCGAGAAGAAGTGGGGCGCCCCCACGATCACCAACGATGGTGTCTCCATCGCCAAGGAGATCGAGCTCGAGGACCCGTACGAGAAGATCGGCGCCGAGCTGGTCAAGGAAGTCGCGAAGAAGACGGACGACGTAGCCGGTGACGGCACGACGACCGCGACCGTCCTGGCCCAGGCCCTGGTGCGCGAGGGTCTGCGCAACGTGGCCGCCGGTGCCAACCCGATGGCTCTCAAGCGCGGTATCGAGAAGGCCGTCGAGGCTGTCTCCGGTGCCCTGCTCGAGCAGGCGAAGGATGTCGAGACCAAGGAGCAGATCGCTTCGACGGCCTCCATCTCCGCCGCCGACACCCAGATCGGCGAGCTCATCGCCGAGGCGATGGACAAGGTCGGCAAGGAAGGCGTCATCACCGTCGAGGAGTCCCAGACCTTCGGTCTGGAGCTGGAGCTCACCGAGGGTATGCGCTTCGACAAGGGCTACATCTCGGCGTACTTCGCCACCGACATGGAGCGGATGGAGGCGTCGCTCGACGACCCCTACATCCTCATCGCCAACTCCAAGATCGGCTCCGTCAAGGACCTGCTCCCGCTCCTGGAGAAGGTCATGCAGTCGGGCAAGCCGCTGCTGATCATCGCCGAGGACGTCGAGGGCGAGGCCCTGTCGACCCTGGTCGTCAACAAGATCCGCGGCACCTTCAAGTCCGTCGCCGTCAAGGCCCCGGGCTTCGGTGACCGCCGCAAGGCCATGCTCGGCGACATCGCCATCCTCACGGGCGGCGAGGTCATCTCCGAGGAGGTCGGCCTCAAGCTGGAGAACGCGACCCTGGACCTCCTGGGCCGCGCCCGCAAGGTCGTCATCACCAAGGACGAGACGACGATCGTCGACGGCTCGGGCTCGGCGGACCAGGTTGCCGGTCGCGTCAACCAGATCCGCGCCGAGATCGAGAACAGCGACTCGGACTACGACCGCGAGAAGCTCCAGGAGCGCCTGGCCAAGCTCGCCGGTGGCGTCGCCGTCATCAAGGCCGGTGCCGCGACCGAGGTCGAGCTCAAGGAGCGCAAGCACCGCATCGAGGACGCCGTGCGCAACGCCAAGGCGGCCGTCGAGGAGGGCATCGTCGCCGGTGGTGGCGTGGCCCTGCTCCAGGCTTCCGGTGTCTTCGAGAAGCTGGAGCTCGAGGGTGACGAGGCGACCGGCGCCGCCGCCGTCAAGCTCGCCCTTGAGGCCCCGCTGAAGCAGATCGCCGTCAACGCCGGCCTCGAGGGTGGCGTCGTGGTGGAGAAGGTCCGCAACCTCACCCCGGGTCACGGCCTCAACGCCGCGACCGGTGAGTACGTCGACCTGGTCAAGGAAGGCATCATCGACCCGGCGAAGGTCACGCGCTCTGCCCTGCAGAACGCCGCCTCCATCGCCGCGCTCTTCCTCACCACCGAGGCCGTCATCGCCGACAAGCCGGAGAAGGCCGCCGCGCCCGCCGGTGGCGGCATGCCGGGTGGCGACATGGACTTCTGATCGACCCGGGAGCCTCGGCTCCGGTTGATCAACGTCCTTTCCGAGGGCGGCACTTCCTGCGCAGGCAGGGGGTGCCGCCCTCGGGCGTTTTCGGGGTGTGAGGCGGGGTGTGAGGCGCCACACAGCCAGTTAGTTAAGGAGGTGCAACAATGCGTACGCACATACCAACTGGTCAGATGAGTCACCTCCAAGGAGCCCCCGCGTGACCGCCTCCGTCCCCGCCCCCGCCTCCCGCGCCGCCGAGATCCTCTCGCGGCCGATCTCGATCAACGGCCTGAACGTCCCCAACCGCATCGTCATGGCGCCGATGACGCGCATGTTCTCCCCGGGCGGCGTCCCGGGCGCGGACGTGGCCTCGTACTACGCGCGCCGGGCCGCCGCGGGCGTCGGTCTGATCGTCACCGAGGGGACGTACGTCGGCCACGACTCGGCGGGCGAGAGCAACCGCGTCCCGCGCTTCCACGGTGACGAGCAGCTCGCGGGCTGGGCGAAGGTCGCCGAGGACGTGCACGCGGCGGGCGGCACCATCGTCCCGCAGCTCTGGCACATCGGCATGACCCGCACCCCGGGCAAGGGCCCCGTCGCGGACGCCCCCGTGGTCGGCCCCTCCGGACTGCGGCCCGGCGCCGAGGAGCCCACCGGCCAGACGATGACCCAGCGCGACATCGACGACGTCATCGGCGCCTTCGCCGAGGCCGCCGCTGCCGCCGAGCGCATAGGGATGGACGGCGTCGAGATCCACGGGGCGCACGGCTACCTCGTCGACCAGTTCCTGTGGGAGGGCACGAACCGGCGTACCGACACCTACGGCGGTGACGCCGTCGCGCGGACGAAGTTCGCCGCCGAGATCGTGGCCGCCGTACGCGAGACCGTCTCGGCCGAGTTCCCGATCATCTTCCGCTACTCGCAGTGGAAGCAGGAGGCGTACCGCGCCCGGCTCGCCGAGACCCCGGAGGAGCTGGAGGCCATCCTGGCGCCGCTCGCCGCCGCCGGTGTCGACGCCTTCCACGCCTCCACCCGCCGCTACTGGCTCCCCGAGTTCGAGGGCTCCGACCTCAACCTCGCCGGCTGGACCAAGAAGCTCACCGGCAAGCAGGTCATCACCGTCGGCTCGGTCGGCCTCGACGGCGACTTCCTCAAGGGCTTCATGGGCGAGGGCTCCCCGCTCCGCGGCATCGACGACCTCCTGGACCGCCTGGAGCGCGACGAGTACGACATGGTCGCCGTCGGCCGCGCCCTGCTCCAGGACCCGGAGTGGGCGGCGAAGGTCTTGGCGGGCCGGACGGACGAGCTCAAGGCGTACGACGCGGCCGCGCTGAACTCCTTGAGCTGAGCCGTATTACCGGTGTGAGGATCCTCAACTCCCGCTAGCGTGCGGGAGATGAGGATCCTTCATCTCTCCGACACCCACCTCGAACGCGCCGACGCGCCCAACAAACACGGCGTCAACGCCCACGAGTCCCTGCGCCTGATGCTCACCGAACTCCGGCACGTGCAGGGCGTCGACGCCGTCGTCGTCACCGGGGACCTCGCGAACGACGGGGCGGTGGAGGCGTATACGGCGCTCCGGGAGCTGGTCGGCGAGTTCGCCCGGAGCAAGGGCGATGTGCCCGTGTTCTACACGACCGGCAACCACGACGAACGCGAGGCCTTCGCGAAGGTGCTGGGGAGCGGGCACCCGGAGCCCGGCCGGGTGCTGGAGTCCGCGGCGGGGGAGCGGGCCGCGGTGAGCTTGGTGGACGGGTGGCGGTTGGTCACGCTGGACTCGCTCGTGCCGGGGAAGGTGCACGGACACCTGAGCGTGGAGCAACTCGACTGGCTGCGCGAGGTGTTGGCGACCCCCGCGCCGCACGGCACGATCCTCGCCTTCCACCACCCGCCCTTCGCGCTGGACAACCCCCTCCAGCAGGTCTTCGGCCTCCGCAACCCCGCCGACCTCGCGGCGGCGGTCCGCGGCACCGACGTCAAGGTGATGCTCGTCGGCCACTTCCATCTCCAGCTGTGCGGCCTGCTGGAGTCGGTCCCGGTATGGGTCACGCCCGGCGTGGTCAACCGCATCGACCTGACGACGGCACCGGGGACCGAGCGCGCGGTGCGCGGGGCCTCGGCGTCCCTGGTCGTACTCGGCGGCCCCTCCGGCCCGCTGTTCCACACCTTCCACGCGCGCGACCCCCGGGCCCACGAGACGGTCTACGAGCTGGACGAGGACAAGGTGCGCTCCTTCGTGGAGCAGTACGGCGGCTGACGGTCGCTCCCGCAGACCGATGGCGCTGACCTGCGCCTCTTGGTTAAGTCAAGCAACTGACTTAAGGTTGCCTCGGTCAATTACTACCCTGCACTACCCTGACGGAGGCCCAGCCATGTCCGACGCTCCTGCCGCGGTGCCACGGTCGAACGCCGTGGTCGCGGTGCTGGCCTTCGCCGGAATCGTGGTCTCGCTGATGCAGACCCTGGTGATCCCGATCGTCCCCGAGCTGCCGAAGCTCCTGGACGCCCCGGCCTCCGACACCGCCTGGGCCGTCACCGCGACCCTGCTCGCCGCCGCCGTGGCGACGCCGGTCGTGGGCCGGCTCGGCGACATGTTCGGCAAGCGCCGCATGCTGCTGGTCAGCGTCGTGATGCTGGTCGCCGGCTCGGTGGTGTGCGCGCTGTCCGACTCCCTGATCCCGATGATCATCGGCCGGGCGCTCCAGGGCCTGGCCTCCGGTGTGATCCCGCTCGGCATCAGCATCATGCGCGACGAACTCCCCGCCGAACGCCTCGCCGGCTCCACCGCCCTGATGAGCGCCTCCCTCGGCATCGGCGGCGCGCTCGGTCTCCCGGCCGCGGCCCTCATCGCCGACAACTTCAGCTGGCACGTCCTGTTCTGGACCTCGGCCGCTCTCGGCGTGGTCGCCTTCGCGCTGGTGTCGCTCTTCGTCCCCGAGTCCCGGGTCCGCACCGGCGGCCGCTTCGACCTGGTCGGCGGCATCGGCATGGCGACCGGCCTGATCTGCCTGCTGCTCGGCATCTCCAAGGGCGCGGACTGGGGCTGGACCAGCGGCACGACGATCGGCCTCTTCGTCGCGGCGGTCGTCGTCCTGCCGGCCTGGGGCTGGTTCGAGCTGCGTACCGAACAGCCGCTGGTGGACCTCCGTACCACCGCCCGCCGTCAGGTCCTGGTCACCAACCTCGCCTCGATCGCGGTCGGGTTCGCGATGTTCGCCATGTCCCTGGTCCTGCCGCAGCTCCTCCAGCTCCCCGCGCAGACCGGCTACGGCCTCGGCAAGTCGATGCTGGTCGCGGGCCTGGTCATGGCCCCGTCCGGCCTGGTGATGATGGTGACGGCGCCGGTCTCGGCGGCGGTGTCGAAGGCGCGCGGTCCGAAGACGACGCTGATGATCGGCGCGCTGATCGTGGCGGCGGGCTACGGCCTCAACATCGTGCTGATGACCGAGGTCTGGCACTTCGTCCTCGCGGCCTGCGTCATCGGCGCGGGTATCGGCTTCACCTACGGCTCGATGCCCGCCCTCATCATGGGCGCGGTCCCGGCCTCGGAGACGGCCGCGGCGAACAGCCTCAACACCCTGATGCGGTCCATCGGCACCTCGTCGGCGAGCGCCATCGCGGGCGTCATCCTCGCCCAGATGACCACCGACTTCGGCGGATACGCGCTCCCCTCGGAGAACGGCTTCAAGGTGGTCCTCGCGGTGGGTGCCGGGGCGGCGCTGCTGGCGTTCGTGGTCGCGTCGTTCATCCCGCGGCAGCGGGTCGCGGGGGATTCGGCGGCGCCGGTTGCGGAGGACGCTGCGGAGGCGGCGGGGGTCGCCGCGAAGTCGTAGCCGGCGTACGGCAGTCGGGGCCCGTCGTGCAGGCTGCGGCGGGCTCTTCGGCGTCCGAAGGCGCGACTACAGGTTTCCCAGCGGCTCGATGTCCACCTTCACCGGGGTACCCCACACCCGCAGCACCTCGTAGTCGGTGAACTCGTGCACCAGCCGGTACGCCATCGCGGCGCGCGGCCCGCGGCGCTGGGCGGCGAGATAGATCTCGGCCTCACGCCGGTCCCGCCTCGGCGTACCGCACAGCTGCCACTCCTGCCCGTTCCACATCTCCGGCAGCCAGCGCTGCTGCGGCTGCGGCCGGTCCTCGCGGACCCCGTACCGGGAGGGGGCGGTGGCGGCACCGGTCTGCGCGGCGGGCCCGTTGATCTCGGCGCGGCGGGCGGCGCGGCGCCGGGTCTCGCAGAGCAGGCACAGGTCCGGGGCGTTCTCGTCGACCGGGCCGTTCGGGTGCTCGGCGCAACGGGTGGTGGGGGCGGCGGCGGTGACGCTGTCGTCGAGCAGGTCGAGGGCGCGCTTGATGTCGGCCTTGAACTCGTGGAGCTTGGCGTCGGGGGTGTCGGAGGAGAGGGCTTCGCCGTGCTCGCCGATGAGGCGCAGGGCTCGGCCCAGGGCGGTGAGCTGGGCGTGGTTCATGGGGGTCAGTGTCTCAGTCCGCGTAGTCCTTGAGCTTCTCGGTGTCGAGGGTGATGTTCACGGGGGCGGGGAGGTCGACCAGGGATCCGTACGGGTACGAGGGGTTCCGCTGGTAGGTCCCGTGCCTGGGGTCGCTGTGCACGACGAGTGTGTCGTTGTCGCGGTCGATCAGCAGGTAGACGGGGATACCGGCTTCCGCGTAGCCGCGGACCTTGTCGACCCGGTCGCGGCGGTCGGTGTCACGGTCGTGGGAGGTGACTTCGACGACCATGAGGACACCGTCCGGATCGGCCCAGTCCCCTTCCTGGGCGATGAAGTGATCGAGCGGCGCCAGTGCGCCGTCCGCACAGGCGTGCCCCTTGCGGTAGGCATCGATCTTGAGGCCTTGTTCCGGATACAGGGCCAACTCGGGGCGGAGTTGCAGGAACAGCCGCAGCAGCCACATGACGATGCCCCTGTGGCGTTGGTCCGGCAACGGTTTGACCTCTAGCTTTCCGTCGATGAGTTCGAGCTTGACCGCCTCGGGCGCCTTGCGGGCCAGTTCCTCGAAGTCCTCGACCGTGATGCGGTCGCCTTTGACGTACAGCCGCCCATGGACCAATTCGAGCCGAACGTTCTCCGGGGCCCTACGGGCCAGCTCCTCGAAGTCCTCGGCGGACATCTGCGGATGCTGGGCGGTGCTGGGGGTCATGGCGTCGCCTCCTCCCCTCCATGGTGCCCCGGGGCGGTGTCGGCGGACCGTCGGCGCTGTCATACGGGTGTCCCTTCCTGTCGCTTCTGGGTCATCGCGGCACGGATCTCCGCCGCATGGGCGTGGATCACGGGGGCGGGCAGGAGCGTGGCCAGGAGTACGGGCTCGCGTTCGTCCCGGCAGCCGCCGCACACGCCACCCGGCAGCGCCTCCGGACGGCCCGGCACACCGCACTTCGCGCACTCCAGGATCCGAAGGGCCGGACGTGGAGCGGGCCGTTCCGGTGGGAGTTTGCTGGTCAGGCGGCTGTGGACCAGGGCGGCCGGGCTGTGGACGGGGACGGGGAGACCGGCGGTCAGGACGTGGACGACGGTCTCGTCGGTGGCGCCCCGCTCGAACCACGGCGTGAGCAGCGGGGCGAGCCGGGTGCACTCGGCGTCGGAGAGGGAGAGCGCGGGGGCGCTGCGGCCGAGGGCGGCGAGGAGGATGTGGGCACGGGAACGGTTGGGTCGCTGCCGGTCCGGCGGCTCCTGCGGGACGTCGCCGCGCGTGAACGCGGCCCACCAGTCATCGCCTCGCGCGGTACGGGAGAACCACGATCGGGTGATCCATTGGCAGCTGCCGGACTTGGTGGTCAGTTGTTCGCGTCCGCGCCGCAAGTGCCCTTCCCGTTGCAGTCGGTTGAGGGCGGTACGGAGGGCGCACTGCCCGTACGGCAGCTGCTTGGCCAGCGTCTTTACGGAGATGTCGGCGCCGTCGGGGAGACGGTCCAGGTACGCGGCGACGGCGGCTTCGCGGGGCGGGAGGTGGGCGAAGTCGTGCGCGGTGCGGGGGCGTTGGTCGGGAGCGCTGCGTTTTCCGTATCCCGGGTTGGCCATCGGGTGCGGGGAAGCGTGCGCGGGCAGGGAGGCAGGACTAAGCTGGGCGTCAGCCATGGGATCGAAATTGTCCTTCGATCTTGTAGGTCAAGCCCCCGCAGGTGTTGCTAGCACCTGGCGGGGGCTGTTTGTTGTTGCGAACGCTAGACGATCGTGACTCTGCGTGGCAAGCCGAACGCGGGAAGTCAACTCGGGGGGAGGGAGGGCGGGTTGAGGCCCGTCTCCCATTCAAAGCAAAGAGGGCTCGGAGCTGGTGGCTTGAGCTTCGGGGGCGTTTCTCAGGTGGCCCAGTAGTCGCGTTCCGGCAACTCCACCCAGTGGTCCGGTGGGCCCGTCACCGCCCTGGCGTCCGTCGGGCGCAGTCCCGCGTACGCGATCGAGAAGGTGGCCGCGCTGTAGTGGTGGACGTACGAGAACAGGGTCTCTTCGGGGGTGTCCTCCTCGTACGGGCCGCCGCCCGGGTGGAGGTCCCAGCCGTCGTTCTCGCCGTCGCGGTAGATGTAACCCTGGTTGCCGCTCTTGGGGTTGGCGTAGAGGCCGTAGCAGACCGTGCCCAGGGAGAGGGGTTTCAGTACGCCGGGGCGGCTCGCGCCGAAACCCCAGGGCTGGGCGAGTATGCAGCCGCCCGGCACCGTCGTGACGCCGACGAGGTGGAGGATCTCGCCCACGTCGTAGTCGTAGGGGTCCTCCAGGATCTCGGCTGTCTGCTCCGGGTTCGCCGGTGTCGCCGACAGGCGGCGGATCGCTTCCTCGGCGTCGATCCCGGCGACGCAGGCGAGGCTGTAGCCGTCGTGGTCGAGGGTGCCGAGTGCCTCGTGGAGGCGGCGCCCCTCGTCGGCCACCGCCCGCTGCGCCGGGGTCAGTTCGGGTACGCCCTCCGGCAGCGGGCGGAACAGGTCCGGGTCCGGCCCGGCGAGGCTGAGCCGGCCCGGGGACCAGCCGCCGAAGACGGTCCGCCAGGGGTCGGCACCGGCGGCGGCCAGGGCGCGGGCGTTGTCCGTACGGTCCGACACCACCGCGTCCCACAACGCCGTCGTGCCGTTCTCCAGCGCGTCCACGTCCGCCACCCGCCGGGCCAGTTCCGCGACGACCTCCGGCGAACCGGACAGCACCGCCCGATGCAGGGGACGCGTCCCACCCACCCCCCACCGCTCCGGATCGGCCCCCGCGTCGAGCCGCCGCCGTACGTCGTCGTAGTCCTGCCAGCCCCGGTAGTCCATCCCGGCCCAGCCGCCGCCCCGACCAGTCACTTCATGCCCTCAATGAAGGCGGTCCAGGCCGGTGCTCGGAACGTGAGCCTCGGGCCCTCGGGGTTCTTGGAGTCACGGACGGGGACGGTGGTGGGGTGCCCGGCGGCTACTTCGAGGCAGTCGCCGCCGCTGCCGCCGCTGTAGCTGGACTTGTACCAGGTCTCAGAGATGCTCCTCATGGGCGTAATCCTGCGCCAACGCATCGATCAGAGCCAGGGACTTCTCCTGCGAGAGCGCAGAGGCCACCAGGAGATCGAAACGGAACCGCAGTTGGGTGACCGTTGCAGGGTCGTCCTCCAGCCGTCCGGCGCCGATCCACTCGAAGTAGACCAACGGAGGCGCGTCCTCGAACTCCATCAGCTTGAGGGCGCCTTCCATCGCGGCGTGCGCTCCCGCGCTGAGCGGCAGTACTTGCACGACGACGCGACTTCGGTCGGTCAGGTCGGCGATGTGGCGCAGGGCTTCCGCCATCACAGCCGGGCCGCCGGTCTTCCGGCGCAATGCCGCTTCGTCAAGCACGACCCACAACAACGGCCTTGTTGGGTTGTCGAGTAGACGGGCTCGCTCCATTCGGCTTTCCACCCACGCGTCGACCGTTTCCTTCGGTGTCGTCGGGTCGTATGCGCGGATCACGGCTCGTGCGTACGCGGGTGTTTGCACCAGCCCTGGGATCAGAAGCGGCGCGTACTGCCGGATCACCGTGGCCTGCGCCTCCGCCTCCGCGGCCTCGGCGAAGTGCTCCGGGTACTTGGACTTGGCCGCCGCCGTGCAGTTCCGCTGGAAGAAGCCCTCGGTGCCGAGTACGTCGTCCAGTAACCGCGCATAGTCGGGCTGCATCCTCCGCGTCCCCGCCTCCAGTTGCCCGATGAACGTGCCGCTCACGAACAGCCGTTGCCCCAGTTCGTCTTGGCTGAGCCCCGCCTTCTCTCTCGCGTGCCGTAGCTCCGCGCCCAGCAGTGCTCGTGGTGACGACGACGGGTCGAGGTCCTTCGGTCCCGGCATGGGCAACTCCCGGTGAAACAGCCGTGGTTGTTGGGTGGCCGCGTATGGCCAGGTTAGAGGCCTGTCCGCCACGCTGTGTTGCGAATTACGAACCCAGCGTGAAAGTGGAGGCAAGTGTGCGTTCGACCGAAGAAGTCGTCGAGGCCCTGAGGGAGGCCCTCGTGGGCGCCGGGGTCGTTCTCCCCTCGCTGTGCGTGGATCCCGTGACCGCCGCCACCGGCGAACCCTTCGCCCTCGTCGAGCTCGGCCGCTGCAATGTCCGTACCGCCGAGCGGCTGGCCTCCGTGCTGCTGGCTGAGAAGTCTCTGAAAGCCTCAGGAATCTAGGGCAATATTGCTGACAATATTGCGAACGATTGCTTCCATGGGGCCACCCGGTTCACCGAGCCGCGACGAACAGGAGACGACGTGCAGCGCAGAACAGTGGTCAAGGGACTCACCGCAGCCGCGGCGGTACCGGCGGCGGTCGGTCTCGCGTCCGGTACCGCCCGGGCGGCGACGCGTACGGCCGCCACCGACGACTCGCTCGTCTTCGACCCGGCCGCCTACACCGAGCAGGCCATCGCCATCACCGACACCGCGGGCACCGCCCACGACGTGGTCTACCGCTTCTACAAGGTCGCCTCGTACGTCGCGAACCCCGTCGACGCGACCTATCAGTCCCTCAACGTCAGCGTTCCGGTCTCCATCGACGGCACCGCCGTGGACGCCTCCGGCGCGCCCATCCTCTTCGCCAACTCGGTCGGCGGTTACATGCCGTCGTCCGTGTCGGGCAGGACCGGCATCACCGCCACCGGTATGGGCGGCGGCACCAGTCGGCAGGGGCTCGCCCTCGCCGCCGGGTACGTCGTCGTCGAGCCCGGAGCCCGTGGCCGTACCCTCGTCGACTCCGCCGGTGTCTACTACGGCACCGCGCCCGCCGCGATCGTCGACCTCAAGGCGGCTGTTCGGTATGTGAAGTTCAACAAGGGGCGCATACCCGGGAACGTCAACCGGATCGTGTCCTCCGGTGTCAGCGCAGGCGGTGCCCTGTCCTCGCTTCTCGGCGCGTCCGGCGACAGCCCGTTGTATGACTCGTACCTCGCGGAGCTGGGCGCGGCGCCCGCCTCCGACGCCATCTTCGCCACCGGCGCCTGGTGCCCGATCACCGACCTCGAACACGCCGACATGGCGTACGAGTGGTGCTGGGGGAGCAATCCGCTGGGCAGCGGCGCGCAGGTCGACCGGACGATCTCCACCGCGCTGAGCGCGGCTTACGGCGACTACCTCGCCTCCCTCAAGCTCTCCGCGAAGGGCTTCGGCCGGCTCACCGTCCGCAATGTCGACGACTACCTGCTGAAGACGTTCATGCAGCCGTCGGCCACGAAGTACCTCGCGGCGCTGTCGGACGCGGACCGTGCCGCCTACCTCGCCGCCAACCCGTTCATCACCTGGGCGGGCGGCAGGGCGACCTTCACCTGGGCCGACTTCCTCACCCATGTCGGCGCGCGGAAGAAGAACACCCCGGCGTTCGACGACTTCGCCATGGCCAGTCCCGAGACCAACCTGTTCGGCACCGGCACCACCAGGGCCCGCCACTTCACCCTCTACAGCCTCCGCCACGCGAACGGCGACAGTGCCCGCCTCGATGCGGACATCCCGGCCAAGCTGCATCTGATGAACCCGATGTACCACCTGGTCGACAAGGTCAACGGCAGCCGTGCCAAGCACTGGTGGATCCGCCTTGGCACCAAGGACTCCGACACCTCGCACACGGTCGCCGGCAACCTCTCCGCCCGCCTGACCGCCCTCGGCGACGACGTGAACACCTCCTACTACTGGGACGCGGGCCACGGCGCCGACCAGGACCCGGGCGACTTCATCAGCTGGATCGCGAAGGTGACGGGTCACCGGAGCAGGCCGAAGAAGTGACCTGACGCCCGGCGCCCGCGGTTCAAGGGTCCCCGAGGTCTATCGGCCTCGGGGCAGCCCGAAGACGTACGTCGCCCCGAAGCCGACCGCATACCCCGTCGCCAGCCCGCCCCCGTAGATCGCCACGGCCGCGCCCAGACCCCCGTCTCCCGCCAGCAGCGGGAACAGCGCCCACCCCGACGGGCCGATGGCCGTGGCTCCCACCCGTTCCCCGAGCATCGCGAACAGTCCGACGAAGGCGCCCCCGGCCGCTCCGCCCACGCAAGCCGTCAGGAACGGGCGTCCCAACGGCAGTGACACCCCGTAGATCAACGGCTCGCCCACGCCCAACAACCCCGCCGGGAGCGCCGATCTGATCGTCGTACGCAGGGACTCGTCGTGGCGCAGGCGGACGTAGACCGCCAGACAGGCGCCGACCTGGCCCGCGCCCGCCATGGCGAGGAGGGGGAGGAGGGCCGTCGAGCCCTGTTGTTCGATCAGGGTGGTGTGGATCGGGATCAGGGCCTGGTGGAGGCCCAGCATCACCAGGGGGAGGAACAGGCCGCCCAGGACCAGGCCCGCGAACGCGCCTGTGGTCGTCAGCAGCCAGTTCGCTCCCGTGCCGATCGCCGTGGAGACCGCGCCGGCCGTGTACATGAGGACGTAGAGCGTGGCCAGGCCGGAGACCAGGATCGTCAGGGTCGGGGTGAGCAGGACGTCCAGGGTGCCCGGCAGCCGTCGGCGGCAGTACTTCTCCACGTACGTGCCGAGGAGCGCCGCCGCCAGCGCGCCCAGCACCCCGCCCTGACCGGGCGCGAGCGTCACGCCGAACGCCGTCACCTTCGCCACGCCGGGGTACACGACCACGGCCGCCACCGCGCCGCCCAGCACCGGGGTGCCGCCGAACTCCTTCGCCGTGTTGTGGCCGACGAAGACCGCGATCAGGGCCATGAAGGCGGTGGCGATCGCGGCGAGGGCCGGGGTGAGGGAGGGGAGCCAACCCAGGTTCAGGAGAAGGCCGTTGAGGCCCGCCAGGATTCCGCAGCCGATCAGTGCCGGGATCAGCGGCACGAAGACGTTCGCCACGCGCCGCAGCGCCAGCTTCACCGGGGTCGCGTTGCGGGCTTTCTGCGCCTCCTTCAGGGTCCGCTGCCGTAGCAGCGCCTCGAAGTCGGCCGTCACCCTCGCCACCACCCCCGGGCCCAGCACGATCTGGTACGACGTGTCGTCCTCGACCACGCCCAGGACGCCGGGGAGCGCTCTGAGGGCCTCGCCGTCGACGAGCGAGCGGTCCGCCAGGCCCAGGCGGAGGCGGGTCATGCAGTGGGCGACGGAGGTGATGTTCGCGGGGCCGCCGACCAGGGGGAGGAGGGCGGCGGCCATGTCGGTGGAGGTAGGCACTCCCCGAGCGTGCTGGTCAGCCGCCCGCCGCCGCCAGCGCGGCACGCAGATGACCGCCGGACTCCTCCAGAAGGCGGGTGGCGGTCGGGCCGTCGACGCCGGTGAGGATCGCCAGGATCGCGTTCTTCACCTCGCCGTCCGTGGCCGCCAGGGCCCGCTCGATCTCCTCGTCCGCCGCGCCCGTGGCGAGCGCGACGATACGGCGGGAGCGGGCGCGCAGCTTGTCGTTGGAGGCGCGTACGTCGACCATGAGGTTCCCGTACGTCTTGCCCAGCCGGATCATCGTGATCGTCGAGAGCATGTTGAGGACCAGCTTCTGGGCCGTGCCCGCCTTCAGGCGCGTCGACCCCGTGAGCAGCTCCGGTCCCACGACGATCTCGATGCCGTGGTCGGCCGCCGCGGCGAGCGCGCTGTGCGCGTTGCAGGACAGGCCGACCGTCAACGCGCCCCGGGCGCGGGCGTGTTCGACGGCGCCGATCGCGTACGGGGTGCGGCCGGAGGCGGAGACGCCGACCACCGTGTCGGAGGGCCGCAGACCGAGCGCGTCGAGGTCGGCCCGCGCCAGCTCCTTGGAGTCCTCGGCGCCCTCGACGGAGGTGACCATCGCCTCGGGGCCGCCCGCGATCAGGCCGACGACCTGCGCGGGGTCGGTGTTGAAGGTCGGCGGACACTCGGAGGCGTCCAGTACGCCGAGGCGACCGGCGGTACCGGCACCGGCGTAGACCAGTCGGCCGCCCCGGCTCATCCGGGCGGCGATGTCCTCGATGGCGGCGGCGATGGCGGGCAGTCCGGCGGCGACCGCGGCGGCCACGGTGGCGTCCTCCGCGTTCATGAGCCGGGCGATGTCCAGGACCGGGAGCCGGTCGATCTCGGCCAGCTCCGGACGGAAGGCCTCGGTGGTCAGAGTTTCCAACTCGGAGCGCAGATCACGGGGGTTGGAGGTGGAAGTCATGGGGGGCGGCTCTTTCGGTGGCGAACTGAACTGATGGCGTACCTACGGCCGGCGTGTCTACGGATCAGGGCTTGCCGCGGTGTCGATGTGCCAACGCCTCGTAGGACGCGGCGAGCGCGGGAGCCGCGGTCTCGTACGTCCGTTGCGCCACCCCCACGAACAGACAGTCCACCACCAGCAGCTGGCTCGTCCGCGACGACATGGCCGCGGGCCGCAGTTCACTCTCCCGCGCCGTGGACGTCGTCAGTACGTGGTCGGCGTACTGCGTGACCGAGCTGTCCGGGCGTCCGGTGATCGCCACCGTCGCCGCCCCGCGCTCGAAGGCGACCCGCAGCGGCTCGATGACATCGCCGGTGGCGCCCGAGTGCGTGATCGCGATCGCCATGTCGCCCGCCCGCAGCTGCACCGCGTTCGTCACGGCGAGGTGGGGGTCGTGGTGGGCGTGGGCTATGAGGCCTATGCGCAACAGCTTCTGGACGAGGTCCTGGGCGACCAGGCCGGACGCGCCGACGCCGTAGACGTCGATCCGGCGGGCGGTCGCGGCCGCCGTCACCGCGGCGGCCAGCTGGACCGTGTCCAGACCGGCCGCGGTGTCGGCGAGGGTCTGCTGCTCGTCGTAGGCGAGTTTCGCCACCACGTCGGCGAGGGGGTCGTCGACCGCGATGTCGGTCGTGATCGCGGGCGCCCGGCCGGACTGCTGCTGGGCGGCGAGGCCGGCGAGGGCGAGGCGGAGGTCGCGGTATCCGGGGTAGCCGAGGATGCGGGCGGTGCGGACGACCGTGGCCTCGCTGGTGCCGGTGAGTTCGGCGAGGCCGGTGACCGTGAGAGCCGCGCAGCCCGCGGGGTCACCGGCGACGGCCTCGGCGACGCGCTGCATGGAGCGGGTCATCGAGGGCGCCAGGGTGCGCACCTTGGCGGCGAGGGCGGCGGGGGCCGGCGGGGCGGTGCTCGCACCTCCCGGGCCGCTGCCGAAAATTTCCTTCACTTCCTGGGTCACATATGAAAGATATTTTCGGCTCGGTGTTGTGGTCAAGAGTGCGCACAATGGGTGCATGAATCCCTCCGGCCTCCCCATCAGCCCTCTGGAGCAGGCGTTGCACGCGGCACGCGCCCTGGTGCTCGCCGACCTCGTCGCGGGCCAGGTCGCCGAGGCGGACGTGGTGTCGCTCGTGGAGGAGTCCGTCGTACAGCGCCGCTGGTGGGTGGAGCAGTGGCCGGAGGGGGCCGGGTTCGTGTCCGGGCTGGTCGCCCAGGACGTACAGGACGCGCTCCTCGAGCGGTACGGGCGGTGGCCGCTGTGCCCGGTGTGCGGGGCGGGTGATCCGCACGCCCTCGAGGTCGAGCCGGAACTCGGGCCCGACCCGCACTGGGTCTGCCACAAGGCGGGCGTGAAGGTCGCCGCGGTGGGCGCGCTGGGCTCGGCAACCGGCGGGATGACGTCCTCGTGACCATATACATCGACCCGCCCGCGTGGCCGGGGCACGGCCGTATGTGGTCCCACCTGGTGAGCGATGTCTCCTACGCCGAACTACAGGCGTTCGCCGACGGGTTGGGCGTGCCGCGCCGGGCCTTCGAGCGGGACCACTACGACATCCCCTCGCACCGCTACGCCGAGGTGGTGGCCGCCGGCGCCGTGGAGGTCAGCAGCCGCGAGGTTGTGCGGCTGCTGACGGAGTCGGGGCTGCGTGTGCCCAAGGGGCGGGCTCAGCGCCCGAGTTCGTAGGCGATCACTTCCGCGTCCTCGCTGGCCTTGGTGAACCCCACCCGGGAGACCACCCCTTGGGAGGGGATGTTCGCCCGGTCGATCGTCGCGAAGAGGGTGTGTACGTCGTCCCGCGCCAGCGCCCACTCGGACAGCGCGCGCAGCGCCTCCGTGGCGTAGCCCCGGCCGCGGACGCCCTCCACGAGGTCGTAGCCGATCTCCACCCGGCCCTCCTCGTCGGGCGCGCCGTGGAAGCCCATGCCGCCCACCGCGAGGTCGTCCTCCCGGCGGACGAGCACGAACAGGCCGAACTCCGGCCGGTGCACGCCCGCTTCGTACGCCTTCAGCACCATCCCGGACGCCTCCCGCGTCCCCTGGTACGGCCCGCCCACGACCCAGTCGAAGCCGCCCGAGCCGCCCGCGGCCAGGTCGGCGGCGGCCGCGGGTGAGACGCCCTCCAGGGTGAGCCGGTCGCTGTCCAGGACGAGGTTGTTGTTCCAGCGCCACGCGGTGACCGGGGCGCGGCCGGGCAGGTCACCGCGGCCGGTGGCCCACAGCAGGGTGCGCCAGGGGTCGGCGCCGGGCTGGATGTGCGGGAAGATCCGCGTCAGCACGTACTCGGGAAGGTGCGCGGGCGGCTCGTACGGCAGGCCGAGGCCCTCCGCGATGTCGTGCGCGTGCAGCAGCGCCTCGGCGATGCCCATCGCGGCGAAGCCCTCGCGGCCGGCGCTGCGGAAGGGGTAGGGGTGGAAGGCGCGGACGTGCCGGGGGGTGGTGCGGAGCGTGGTCGCGAGCAGGACGCCGGTCGTCTCGACGACCTGGATGATCCCGGCGTTGTCGGTGCCCTCTTCGAGGATGATCTCGAAGGGCACGTAGTCGTCCTGCGCCCGGCCCGCCAACTGCCCCGCGTACGCGATCAGATCCTCCGCGATGTGCGTCGCCGTCTCACGGCAGCTCCACTCCAGCCAACCGGCCCGCACACCGGCCCAGTCCCGGTCCACCGCCGTCCGCAACAGTGCCACCGCGCTCGCGACGGCTTCTGTCACCCGTTCCCCACCCATGTCTGCCATGCGGGCAGGCTAAGGCGCCGCACCCCTCAGGGCGAAAGTATTTCGAGTTCGGCGGCGAGGTTGTAGCGGGCCGTGGCCTCCCACTCCGCCTGGCCGTACGGCGTCCTGAACAACCGCGGCAACTCCAGGAGCTGCCGCAGCACCGCGGCCCGGCCCTCCCGGAACGCGTCGCTGGGCACGAAGCCGTACTCCTCGCGGACGGCGGCCGTGTAGGCGGCGTACGTCTGCGGCGACGCCGCCAGGATCGCGAGATCCGCGTCGCACAGCACCTCGCCGTCGCGGTCGCCCTCGGCGGGATCGTGGGTGACGGTGAGCCGGACGAGCCGGGCGACCTCGGCGGTCTTCGCCTCGGAGACTCCGGCTTCGGGGAGGGCGCGTTCGGCTAGGCGGGCGGAGCGTTCCTCGTTCTCCGACCGGTCGGGCAGGTACACCGCGTCGTGGAACCAGGCCGCCAGCCGGACCACGTCCGGGTCGTCCGCGTACTTCTCCAGTACGTCGACGTGGTCGAGGACCACGGTGAGATGCGTGAGCGTGTGGTACCGGCGCTGCGGCTCCTGCCAGCGGGTGAGGAGGTTGTCGGCGTAGGGGTCGGGATCGGGGCCGCTGGGGCCCCGGGCCCCTTCCAGGGTCCGGCGGAAACGGGCGCGCAGGGCATCGGGATCGGCCATGTTCCGATTGTCCCGCGCGCCCTAGCGTGAGGGGCATGACTTCTGCTGAGGTACGCGACCCCGGCCTGCCCGGCCTCCTCCTCGCCACCGAGCGGGACGCACTGATCCCGCTGCTGCGCTCCCGCCCCGACGCCGACTTCGCCCTGCCGACCAGGGCCTGTCCGGGCTGGACGGTCCGGGACGTGCTCGCGCACTGTTCGTCCGCGCTGATGCGGGTGGTGGAGGGCCGGTTCGAGGAGGGCGTGTTCTCGCCCGAGTCCAACGACCGGGACATCGCCGAGCGCGCCGACTGGAGCAACGCGCGGGTCGTCGACGAGCTGGAGCGCGGGATGACCGAGGCGGGCCCGGTGATCGCCAAGGCGGGCGGGGCGCTGGACGGGATCGCGCTGGGCGAGTGGGTGCACGCCGGAGACGTACGGGACGTCCTCGGGGAGCCGGGCGCGTACGGCGGACCCGGGCTGCCCCACGCGCTCGCCCTCCTCGCCCGGCTCACCCGGGAACGGGGGCGCCTGCCGGTCCACGCCGACCTGGACGACCGGGACGAGCCGCTCACGCTGGGCGCCGCGTCGGGGGAGCGGACCCCGGCCCGCTTCATCGGCGACGCCGCCACCCTCGTACGGCTGTACGCGGGGCGCCCGGTGACGGGGCGGACGTACGAGCTGGCGGGGGCGGAGGCGGGGGAGCTGGTGATCTTCGGGTGAGGCGTGGGTTCTGGTGATCTTCGGGTGGGGTGGGCGTAGGCTGGAGATTGGACTAGACCTGTAGTCGTCGATTTCCTCGCCGTCCTCCGCCAACGAATGGGGTCCCATGAGCAAGCGTGCAGTCCTGGAGGTGATCGCCCTCGATGTCGAGGACGCGCTCGCGGCTCAGGCCGGGGGCGCGGACCGGCTGGAGCTGGTCACCGACATGGCGGCCGACGGCCTGACCCCGTCCGTGGAGACCTTCGCCGGGATCCGGGGCGCCGTGGACGTCTCGCTGCGCGTGATGCTGCGGCTCACCGACGGCTTCGCGGCCGGGGACGCCGAGCGGCTGGTGCGGGTGGCCCGGGAGCTGCGGGCGGCCGGGGCGGACGAGTTCGTGCTCGGCTTCCTCGACCCGGAGGGCGGCGTGGACCTCGGCGCGGTGGAGCGGATCGTCGCGGAGCTCGACGGGTGCCGGTGGACCTTCCACCGCGCCATCGACCACGCGGCCGACCGGGACGCGTTGCGCAAGCAGCTCGCCGACCTGCCGGGCCTGGACACCTACCTGACCGCCGGTTCCGCGACGGGCGTGGACGAGGGCCTCCCGACCCTCCTCGCGGAAGCGGGAAGGGCCGGGGAGCCCGGATACGAGCCGGAGATCCTGGTCGGCGGCGGACTGACCCTCGAACACGTACCGCGGCTACGGGCCGCGGGGATCGGCGCCTTCCACATCGGGGGCGCCGCGAGGCCCGGAGGCTGGACGGCTCCGGTCTCGGTCACGGCCGTGGAGGAGTGGCGCCGCGTCCTGGACGCGGGCTGAGCGGAGCCGCCCAGGGGGCTAGGGCCTGTCGTTTGGATCAGGTCGGCCTTGAGAAACAGTGCTTCCGGGGCGACGCCGAGCTGATCCAGACGACAGGCCCTAGGCCAGCTGCGCCGGCAACGGCGCCGCGTGCGCGACGATCAGCCCCGACACCGCCCGGGTCAGCGCCACGTACAACCGCCGCAAGCCCGTCCGTTCGTCCGGCTCCCCGTCCACCACCGCCTGCGGCTCGTCCAGCACGACATAGTCGTACTCCAGACCCTTCGCGAGCGACGCCGGCACCAGCGTGAGCCGGGTCTCGGCGGTGGTCTCCTCGCCGGGCGCCAGAAACCCGATCCCCGCCGCCGTCAGCGCCGACGCCAGCGCCGGGATCCGGGCGTCGGCCGCGATCAGCCCGGTCGACCCCTCGTTGCCGAGCAACTCCTCGCACGCGGCGACCACTTCGCCCGTACCGCCGACCTCGCGGAGGTCGAAGAACCCCGGGTTCTCACGCACCGAGGCGACCGGGGTGAGCCCCGGCGCGATGTGCGGGAGCAGCCGGGAGGCGTAGGTGATGACGTCCGTGGGCACGCGGAAACCGGCCGTCAGCTCCTCGACCACACCGTCGGACTTGCCGAGGTGGGCGAGGGCCTCGTCCCAACTCCGGGTCGCCCAGGGCGTGGTGCCCTGCGCCAGGTCGCCGAGGACCGTCGCCGAACCGGTCGAGCAGCGGCGGCCGACCGCGCGGTACTGCATCGGCGACAGATCCTGCGCCTCGTCCAGCACCACATGGCCCAGCGAGTGCGTGCGCTCGACGACATCCGTCGCCTCGTCGATCAACACCGCGTCCGCGGAAGACCACTTGGCCGACTTCACCGAACGCACGGGCTTGGCCCACAGGATCGTCTTCCGCTCGTCCTCGTCGAGGACGCCTTCCGCGTGTACGGCGAGGAAGTCCGCGTCCGTGAGCAGGCGCAGGACGAGCTTCGCGGGGTCGACCGGCGGCCAGATCTCCTTCACGGCCGCCTTCACCGCCGCGTTGCGGGCCACCGAGTCCTGCACCCGGTCGTCCGGGGCCTCGCCCGAGCGCTCCATCTGCACCAGCACGGCGTGCGCGATGCGCTGCGGAAGGGCCTCGCGGGCGGCGCCGTAGCGGATGTCGCGGTCCAGCAACTCACGGACGATGCCCTCGAGTTCGTACGCCGGGACCCGCCACCGCCGGGACCCGCGCACGACGACGACCGGTTCCGTGGGCATCGTCACGTGCGAGTAGACGGCACGCCGGAGCACCTCCGCCATCCTCGCGTCGCCCTTGACGACCGCCGCGGCCGCGTCGTCGGTGCCCCGCACCTCCGCGCCCGGGGCGACCAGGTCGTCGACGGTGGCCTGCTTGACAGCCAACTCGCCGAGCGCCGGGAGGACTTGCTCGATGTAGTGCAGGAAGGACCGGTTCGGCCCGATGACTAGGGTGCCGGTGCGGGCGAGCCGCTCGCGGTGGGCGTAGAGGAGATAGGCGACCCGGTGCAGACCGACCGCCGTCTTCCCGGTCCCCGGACCTCCCTGCACACACACGGTCCCGCCGAGCCCGGACCGTACGATCTCGTCCTGCTCGGGCTGGATCGTGGCGACGATGTCCCGCATCGGGCCGACGCGGGGCCGCTCGATCTCCTGCTGGAGGAGCTTGCTGGTGGTGGCCTCCGACGGATCAGCCGGGTCGGAGAGGTGCTCGTCCTCGTACGCCGTGATGTCGCCGCGGGTGTACCCGAAGCGGCGGCGCAGGCCGACGTCCATCGGGTCCTTCTTGGACGCCCGGTAGAACGGCTGCGAGACCGGCGCGCGCCAGTCGATGACCATCGGGTCGCCGTCGTGGTCGTGGACGTGCCGCCGCCCGATGTAGAACCGCTCTCCCTCCGCGCCCTCGGCCTGGTCGGCGCCGGGTGCGTGCAGGTAGTCGAGGCGGCCGAAGAACAGCGGGGTCTCGCTGAGGTCGGCGAGCGCCTTGATGCGCTCGTCGATCTGGCGGGCGAGGACCTCGGCGTTGACCCAGTTCGCGGTCACATCGCTGATGTCCAGGGACTCGACGTCCTCGCGCATGGCACGCAGGGCGGCGCGGGACCGGGCGAGGTGGGAGCGTTCGCGGCCGAGGGGGTCGTCGACGGGCGTGGACAAGGGGGTGCCTCCGAAGGTGCTGCGGGCTGGGTGGCTGCTGCGAGGTGCCGACCGGTTTCCGTCCGGTCGGCGGCGCTCCGAAGGGGAGGCGGGCAAGAGCGGGATTTTACGGGAGGGCGGGGTGCGGTCGCGAATGCATTTCGGCGGCCCCGATGGCCCGGCCCCTAGGGGATCACCCCTCCCTCCGGTGGGGGAGGCTCCACCCTCGGGGTGTACCCAGGTAGCAGAGGAAGTGGGGCCCTGGGACCGATGCCCTCCTTATGCCTGCGGAGCCACCATGGAGACATGAGTGCAGCGACCTTCACCCCAGCCCCCGGTCGCCCTTCCGGAGCGACCTCCCTCACCGGCGACCACACCGGCCACCGACTCGGCAACGCCCTGCGCGCGATCCGCGTCTTCGCCGGTGCCGCGTTCGACGTCCTCATACTCGGCGAGTACAGCGAGGAAGCGGGCGTCCGCCGGAAGTAGCCGGGCCTCCGGCGAAAGCCCGGGTCGGAAGCCCGGATCGGAAGTCGGAAGCCCGGGTCGGCTCAGCTCTCCTCGGCCAGCAGTTCGTCCGCGTCCACGATCCGGTAGGCGTACCCCTGCTCCGCCAGGAACCGCTGCCGATGGGCGGCGAAGTCCTGGTCGATCGTGTCCCGGGCCACCACCGAGTAGAAGTGCGCCTGGTGCCCGTCCGCCTTCGGCCGCAGCACCCGTCCCAGCCGCTGTGCCTCCTCCTGCCGCGACCCGAAGGTGCCCGACACCTGGATGGCGACCGTCGCCTCCGGCAGGTCGATGGAGAAGTTCGCCACCTTCGACACCACCAGCACGCTGATCTCGCCCTCACGGAAGGCGTCGAAGAGCTTCTCGCGCTGCGCGTTGGGCGTCTCGCCCTTGATCACGGGCGCGTTCAGATGCTCACCCAGCTCGTCGAGCTGGTCGATGTACTGGCCGATCACCAGGATCTGCTGCCCGGCGAACCGCTTGACCAGCGCCTCCGTGACCTTCCGCTTGGTCGCGGTCGTCGCACAGAAGCGGTACTTCTCCTCCTGCTCGGCGGTGGCGTACGCCAGCCGCTCGGAGTCGGTGAGGTTGACCCGGACCTCGACGCAGTCGGCGGGCGCGATGTACCCCTGCGCCTCGATCTCCTTCCACGGCGCGTCGAACCGCTTGGGCCCGATCAGGGAGAACACGTCGGACTCCCGCCCGTCCTCCCGCACCAGGGTCGCCGTCAGCCCGAGCCGCCGCCGCGCCTGGAGGTCAGCCGTGAACTTGAAGACCGGAGCCGGCAGCAGATGCACCTCGTCGTAGAGGATCAGCCCCCAGTCCCGGGAGTCGAAGAGCTCCAGATGCGGATAGACACCCTTACGCCTGGTCGTGAGCACCTGGTAGGTGGCGATCGTGACGGGCCGGATCTCCTTCCGCGTCCCGCTGTACTCGCCGATCTCCTCCTCGGTCAGCGAGGTCCGCTTCACCAGCTCGTGCTTCCACTGCCGGGCCGAGACGGTGTTCGTGACGAGGATGAGGGTCGTCGACTTGGCCTGCGCCATGGCCCCGGCGCCGACCAGGGTCTTGCCCGCGCCACAGGGCAGCACGACCACTCCGCTGCCGCCGTGCCAGAAGTTCTCCACGGCCTGCTTCTGGTAGGGCCGCAGCGCCCAGCCGTCCTCGTCCAGCTCGATCGGGTGCGCCTCGCCGTCGACGTACCCCGCGAGGTCCTCGGCGGGCCAGCCCAGCTTCAGCAGGGTCTGCTTGATCTGCCCGCGCTCGGAGGGGTGCACGGCGACGGTGTCCGGGTCGAGCCGGGCGCCGACCAGCGGGGTGATCCGCTTGGAGCGCAGGATCTCCTCCAGCACCGGCCGGTCGGTGGTGGTGAGCACGAGCCCGTGCGCGGGATGCTTGCTGAGCGTCAGCCGACCGTAGCGGTCCATGGTCTCGGCGATGTCCACGAGCAGCGCGTGCGGCACCGGATACCGGCTGTACTGCACCAGGGCGTCGACCACCTGCTCGGCGTCGTGCCCGGCCGCGCGGGCGTTCCACAGCCCCAGCGGCGTCACCCGGTAGGTGTGGATGTGCTCCGGGGCCCGCTCCAGCTCGGCGAACGGCGCGATGACCCGACGGCACGCGTCGGCCTGCTCGTGGTCGACCTCCAGGAGCAGCGTCTTGTCCGACTGGACGATCAGCGGTCCGTTCACGCGCGGCACACCCTTTCCGTAACGGCCAAACCTCCAGTGTGCCGTACCTCGCGCCGAAGCGGTGGCCTCGTCCTGGGCAACCCTGGTCACTCCTCGACCGTCTGACCGGGCGAGCAGCGCACGGGGCGCGACGCGTGACGTGCGACGGGTGGAGGGCGGTGGGCGCTATGGCGGGGCTGTCTGTGCGCGGCTGGGTGACCGGCGGGGGCGCCGTGGGGGTGCTGGTGGCCACCGGCGCGTGGGCCATGTGGCCGGCCGGGGTCGACGGGCGGCTGTGGGGTGAGGTGCGGCCGGTGATCGAGGCGCGGCTCGCTGCGGACTCACGGGGGAGCGGGTACGGGGAGGCGGTGCCCGGGATCGACGCGCGCTGGTTCTGCCGGGCGGAGGCGCTGGAGCTGGACGAGCGCGAGGGGTTGATACGGGCCGGCGTCAACACGCTGTGCATGGAGTACGGGGTGCACGACCGGGCCCTCGTGGAGTGCAGCGGGGGCTCGTATCCGCAGGTGGTGCGGCTGGTCCGGGAGGCGGACGGCGGCTTTCGCGTTCTGTCCCGGGAGTCGCCGCCCGACGGTGCCGGGTACGCGGAGTGGACGGAGTCCCACTTCGGGGTGTTCGCGGAGTCCGCTGCCGAGGGCTCTCTGTCGGCCGACTCGTTGGAGGCGGAGGCCCGGGCCCACTTCGGGCTGCCGGCGGGTGGTCCGGTCGGCGAGTGCTGACTCGTTGCCTGGCTCGCGTTGTGGGTGGATGCCTGCGGCGGCCCGTGGCCTCTTCGTGGGGGTTCGCGTCGCGCACTACGGTGCGTTGTGAGTCGGTGCCGCACCGGGGGGTGTCCGTCCTCGGTCGGGCGACACTGTTTCGTCTGGGCTGTGCTGTCGGTTTGACGCCCGACGCTGCGGGCGGACACCCCCCGGTACGTCCCCTGCTCGCCGTTGCGCCGGTGCCGGTGCGTTCCGGCTGGGGGCGCTAGTCGTCCGCCAGTTCCGCTACTCCCGTGATGCGGTGCAAGGGGTACGTCTTCACCTCGTCCGCCGTGTGGTCGTACGCCGTGACGAAGCCGCCCTCTACTCGGATCGGGGCGATGACTCGTTGGCTGGCGGTGCCCTCGGCGTTGACGTAGCCGATCCAGAGGGTCTCGTTGGTGAGGACGGCGGCCTGCATGGTGGCCAGGGTCTCGGCGGAGCTGGTGCGGGGGAGTTCGCCGGCGGGGTGGGACGGGCTCTCCTTGCGCGGGGTCGTGGAGGCCAGGTCGCCGGCGCGGATGGCTCGGATCGCTGCCGACAGGAGGGTGGCGTCCGGTACCGGCGGGCCGTCCGGGACCGGTTCGGGGGCTGTGCGGGGCGGGGTGCGGTGGGCGTGGGCGCGGGCGATCAGGACGTCGCCCTCGGCTGATTCGGCGGCGGGGGCGAAGCCCATCTGGCGCAGGCCGTCCAGGAGCGTCGCCGGGTCCGCCTGGGCCGCCAGGACGGTCGGGGCGAGGCGGCGCAGGCCCAGGCCGGCGGCGCGCTTGTCGGCGAGGATCTCGTTGAGTACGGCGTCGTCGTCGCAGCGGACGTAGGCGGAGGCCGCGCCCACCCGCAGGTGGCCGTGTTTGCGGGCCACGTCGTCGATCAGGTAGCTCAGCGGCTGGGGGACCGGCGTGCGGGAGTGCGCGGTGAGGAAGGCGTGCAGGTCGGAGGCGGACCGGCCGGCGTCCAGGGCGCGGCGGACCGAACCGGGCGTGAAGCGGTACACCGTCGCGCCGCCCTTCGACTCCACGTCCGCGAGCACGCCCAGCACGTCGGCCAGGGGGCGTTGCAGCGGGCCCGGGGCCACGGCGGTCAGGTCGGCCTGGAGCAGGACGTGGTCCAGGGGCTCGGGGAGGAGGGGGGCCAGGAGGCGGGCTGCCGCGGCGGAGGCCACCGCCTGTTCCGGGGCGGTGAGGGGTTCGGGGGTGGGGGGTGTGTGGTGGTGGACCGGCAGTTTGTCGCCCGGACCGGGAGCGGGGGTGGAGTGGGTTGTTCGTGGGGGTGCTCCCAGCAGGGCTCGTCCCTGGCTCGACAGTGCGCCCCGGCCCGTCACGCCCAGGAGTTCCGTCTCGCTCAGGGTCCACTCCGCGAGCCTTGACCGCAGGTCGTCGTCCCGTTGGGGGCCTCGCAGCGGGCGCTCCCAGCGCAGCCGGGCCAGTACCGACTCCGCCGACGGTGAGGCGCCCTCCGGCAGGGCCGCCAGGAGGGTCAGTACGCGGTGCCGTACCTCCGGCGCGGCGCCGCGGTCCAGGCCGGGGCCGAGCGCGGACAGGGTGCGGTCCTTCGCGTCCCGGCCGCCGATCAGGCCTGCCGTCCGGGTCGCCGTCAGCCAGGTCTCGGCCAGGTGCGCCCACCGCTCGGCCGCCGGACGCTCCAGCCACTCGTCGTAGGCGGGGGTCGCCGCGTACCGTTCGTCCGCCTCGCCGTCGGAGGCGATCAGGCCTGCCGCGTAGGCGAGTTCGACCCAGAACGCGGCGATCGGCTCGGACACGTCGAGCGCGACGGCAGTGCGCTTGAGGTCGCGGACGCTCAGGCCGCCGGCCCGCAGCACCGCGGGCCCGCCCTCGTCCCAGTCCTTCAGCAGCTCCTCCACCGTCGCCAGCGCCGTGTACGCCTGGCCGGCCGCCGTCGCGTCCACAACCTGTGGACGGTGCGTGGCCGCGGCCTCGACGGCGGGGGGCAGCGGTTCGGTGACGCGGTGGGCCAGACCGGCCCGCAGATGCAGGGCCACCTCCCGCGGCAGTACGACCGTCCCCGGCGCCGTCGGCAGCAGCAGCCCGAGGTCCAGCAGACGCCGCAGTCTCGGCGCGGGGTCCGCGGTGACCTGGCCGTACGGCGGGCCCCACACCAGGCGCCGCAGTACCTCCAGGGACTCCTCGGGGACCCCTGCGAGCAGGGCCGACATTCCCTTGCGGCCGGAGAAGAGAGCCGTGAGCGCGGCGACGGCGGAGACCGAGTCGTGCGTCGAGGGCAGGCCGGCCGCGGCCACGATCTCCTGGATCCGCCCCGGCGACATCCCGGCCGTGGCCTCCTGCACGGTCGGCCCGAGCCCCGTCGGCGACGGATGCTGCGGCGAGGGCGCCAGCAGCTCCCGCGCGGTCCGCACCAGCCGCAGCCGACCGTCGTCGCCCCACACCAGCGCCTGCTCCCGCAGCGTGCCCAGCGCCTTCGGCAGCGCCTTGGCGACGGCGGGCTCCCCGGCGTCCCCGGCCATCAGACCGAGCAGCTCCTCGTACGACGCCGGCTCCCCCGCCACCGCCAGCGCCTCCGCGGTCTGCAACGCGAACCGGTCCAGCCGCTCCAACGCCCTGACCACGGAAGCCCGCGTGCCGGCCCGCGTGGCGAGCTGCGTGAGGTCGGTGGGCACGGGAGTGATGAGATCGGGGCGAGCCCGCAGCAGCGCGCCGAGTGAGGCGTCGTCTCTGACACGCAGAGCCTCTGCGAGGGAGCGGGGCGGTGTGGCCGAGGTGCTCATCCGACCCACGGTAGCGGGTGCGTACGACGCCGAGGCGCGCGTCCGCATGCGGAAACCCCCACCACGACCCACCCCCACACGGCCGGCCCGACCGCTCCCCACGCTGCGAGGACCGACCCGGAGTCCTCCCGCGGCACGCCCCCGCACCGCTACGTCGGTTGCCCGCCGCGCGATACGGTCGTCCCCGGGGAATCAACGCGCCGCCCCCCGGAGGGACTTCGTGGGTATCGAGAGCGACCAGGTCGTCTACGAGTATCTGAGCCGTGTCGGTGACGTGGCCCAGCAGCGGCAGTTGCCGTCCGGGACCCGGATGCGGCTCGTGTCGGAGCTGCGGAACGAGATCGACCGGCGGCGGGCGAAGACCCCCGTGGACAGTCCCGCGGCCGTGCGCCGGATCCTGGACCGGCTCGGGAGCCCGGACGAGGTCGTCACCGCGGCGGGTGGCACGGGTGCCGTGCCGCAGGCCCCGGTTCCGGCCGCGGCTCCTGCCCCTACCGCCGTACCCGTGCAGCGGGACCGGGAGGGCGGTGAGCCCCGGCTCAAGGGACTGCGCCGTATCGTCCCCAAGCCGCGCCCCGCCGAGACGGTGCCCGAGGTCTCCGTGCCGCCGCACCTCGCCGGCGAGGCCGAGATCGGGGACCGTTCGCGCCAGCCGGACTGGTGGCGGACGGACAGCACGCCGTTCGGCGTCGGGGAGAGCGTCCCGGCCGGGTTCGTGGGGGGCGTGGAGATCCCGGAGCTCCTCAAGCCCCCGCCGCCGAAGGACGAGCCGAAGCCCGTCGTCGAGAAGGCCGCGGAACCCGTCCCCGAGGTCGAGGTCGAGGAAGTCCCGGCCGGTCGCCGTCGGTTGTTCTCGCTGCCCAAGGGCAAGTGGACCAACCCGCTGCTGCTGATCGCCGCCGGGCTGCTCGTCGCGGGCGCCGTTCTCGGCAACCTCGTCGTCCTCCTCCTCGGCTGGCTCATCGCCTACGCCTCCCGGCGGCTGACCGATGCCGAGACCAAGTGGGCGGTGATGTTCCTGCCCGGCCTCGCGCTCACCGCCGGTGTGGTGTGGCTGTGGGGCCGCAGCGAGGGCCGCTGGGGCGACCCCATCGCAAAGGGGCAGATGAACGACGCGGTCGCCGACACCTGGCCCTGGGTGATCCGGGGCGCGGCCGTCGCGTCGGCGCTGTTCCTCGTGTGGCGATCACAGCGGCACAGGTAGGACTGTCGTACCGACTGGGCACAATGGCCCATATGGCCACTGCACCCATCTCCGCCCCGACCGTCGGCTTCGACCTCGACATGACCCTCATCGACTCCCGCCCCGGCATCCACGCCTGCTACCGGGCGCTGTCCGAGCGGACGGGAGCGTACATCGACGCCGAGCTCGCGATCACGCGGCTCGGGCCGCCGCTGGTGGAGGAGCTGGCCCACTGGTTCCCGGCGGACGAGATCCCGGCCATGGCCGATCTCTACCGGTCGCTGTACCCGTCGATCGCCATCACCGCGACGCCCGCGCTGACCGGCGCCCGCGAGGCGATAGCCGCCGTACAGGCGGCCGGCGGCCGGGCGATCGTGGTGACCGCGAAGTACGAGCCGAGCGCCAAGCTGCACGTCGAGCATCTCGGCCTCGCCCCCGACGCGGTGATCGGCGACCTGTGGGCCGAGCAGAAGGCCGAGGCGCTGCGCGAGCACGGGGCGAGCGTCTACGTCGGCGACCACCTCGGGGACGTCCGGGGCGCCCGGACCGCCGGGGCGCTCTCGGTCGCCGTGGCCACCGGGCCGTGCAGTGCGGAGGAGCTGACCGCGGCCGGTGCGGACGTCGTCCTCGCCGACCTGACGGAGTTTCCCGCCTGGCTCGCCGGCTACCGTCCGGCCCGCGCCTGACGCCGCCCCGCCGCGATCGACTGGAGCACGCCCGCGCCGGCCAGCAGGAAGCCGACGCCCATGAGCATGCTCAGTCCGAACATGTACGTCGGAAAGGGCGTCGTTCCGAGGAACAGCGGGGCCACGGTGACGAGTGTGGCCACCGTACCGATGAAGAACACGATGGCACCGGCACGGATCAGTCGGTCACCGGGCCCGGCGGAATTCGTTTGGGTTTTGTCACGCACCGGACCAGGGTAGTTCCCTGCCCGAAGGAACAACCGGGCGACGTCTTGTCACCGACACGAAGACCATTAGCCTTGGTACCGGCGGGTCCCGACGACCCGCCCCAGTGCTATCAAGAGCCGTTTTCAGCAGCAGTTTTCAGAAGCAGTTTTCCGACGAGTACGAGGACGAGGAACAGACGTGCCTACCGGCAAGGTCAAGTGGTTCAACAGCGAGAAGGGCTTCGGCTTTCTCTCCCGCGACGACGGCGGTGACGTCTTCGTCCATTCCTCGGTCCTCCCCGCCGGAGTCGAGAGCCTGAAGCCGGGCCAGCGCGTGGAGTTCGGGGTCGTCGCCGGTCAACGCGGTGATCAGGCACTTTCGGTGGTCATCCTGGACCCGACGCCGTCGGTCGCGGCCGCCACTCGCAAGAAGCCGGACGAGCTGGCCTCCATCGTCCAGGATCTGACGACTCTCCTCGAGAACATCACGCCGATGCTGGAGCGGGGCCGCTACCCCGACAAGGCCGCCGGAAAGAAGATCGCCGGTCTGCTCCGGGCGGTCGCCGACCAGCTCGACGTATAGAAACCATCTGGAGCCACCGTCCGGAATCCCTTGATTTCTACGGGAATTGCAGTGCGTTCGGGCCGAGGGGCGGCACCAGCCCCTCGGCCGCCGCACGGGTGAGGAGCCCCCGCACCGCCGCGTAGCCGTCCACGCCGAGATCGTGGGTGAACTCGTTGACGTACAGACCGATGTGCTGGTCGGCGACGGACGGGTCCATCTCCTGGGCGTGTTCCATGACGTAGGGCCGGGAGATCTCGGGGTCGTCCCACGCGGCGCGCACCGACGTACGGATGGAATCGGCCAGGTTCGTCAGCGTCTTCGCGCCGAGGGACCGCTTCGCGATGATCGCGCCCAGCGGGATCGGCAGCCCGGTCGTCCGCTCCCAGTGCTCGCCCATGTCCGCGAGCTTGTGCAGCCCGTAGCCGCGGTACGTGAAGCGCGCCTCGTGGATGACCAGCCCCGCGTCGACCTTCCCGTCCCGCACGGCCGGCATGATCTCGTGGAACGGCATGACGACGATCTCGCCCACCCCGGCGGGCAGCGTGTCCGCGGCCCAGAGGCGGAACAGCAGATACGCCGTCGACCGCTCGCTCGGCACGGCGACCGTACGGCCCGTCAGATCCGTCCCGGCCTCGCGTGTCAGCACCAGCGGCCCGCAGCCCCGGCCCAGCGCACCGCCGCACGGCAGCAGGGCGTACTCGTCGAGGACGTACGGCAGTACGGCGTAGGACACCTTCAGGGCGTCGGACTCGCCGCGCTCGGCCATGCCGTTGGTGATGTCGATGTCCGCGAACGTCACGTCGAGCGCGGGCGCGCCGGGGACGCGGCCGTGGGCGAGGGCGTCGAAGACGAAGGTGTCGTTGGGGCAGGGGGAGTAAGCGATCTGAAGGCTCATGCCTGGTTCCAACTCTCCAGTACGGGCGCGAGCTTCCCGAAGCCCTCGGTCAGGGCGGCCAGGGCGTCCGGAATGCGCCAGGCGGCCCGGTCGCGGGGCCCGACCGGATTGGACACGGCCCGCACCTCCAGCACCGGCACACCGTGCAGCGCGGCGGCCTCGGCGACCCCGAAGCCCTCCATGGCCTCGGCGAGCGCGGTGGGGTGCCGTTCGCGGAGGGCGGCGGCACGGGCGGCGGTGCCGGTGACGGTGGAGACGGTGAGCACGGCGCCGGAGCGTGCCCCGGTGGCGGCCACGGCGTCCCGTACGAGTGCTTCCGGGGGACGGTGGGTGACGGTCCCGAAGCCCAGCTCGGTCACGGGCAGGAACCCGTCGGCGGTCTCGGCACCGAGGTCGGCCGCGGTGATCTCGTCGGCGACCACGAGGGAGCCGACAGGCGCCTCGGGCTGGAAACCCCCGGCGATTCCGGCGGACACGACCAGGCCGTAGCGGCCGCCCGCCAGAGCGGTGGCCGTGCCGGCGGCGGCGAGGGCCGGACCCACACCCGCGGCGATCACGTCGACGAGGGCGGCCGCCGTCCCCTCGAACGCGCGAGCCACCGCGTCCCGTTCGACCGGGACCGCGGTGGCCACGAGGATGCGCATCGGCGTCGTACGACTCAGGCGTTGTCGTTGACGAGCTTGAAGTTCCACACGCCCTTGTACGACTTGCTGACCCCGCCGTCCGACTTGTCCTGCTGGACGACGCTGATGTTCAGCTCCTTCGGCGCGGCCTGGCCCTGCTGGCTCGCGAACAGGTCGACGCCCTGGAAGGAGTAGTACGTCGACTCGTAGACGTCCGTGACCTGCTGGCCGTTGATCCACAGCGCCCAGCCGGTGTCCGCGATCTCCGGGTCGACGCCGATGCGCAGGGTCTCGCTCTGCGGGACGTCGATCGAGTCGGACCCCTTCTTCAGGGCGCACTTGGTGGCCTTCTCCTGGCCCAGGTTGTCGCCGTCCTCCCAGCACTCGGCCTCGGTGCTCACCGAGTTCTTGCCGACCGTGACGGTGGCGCGCGGCGTCGGCTTGTCGCAGGCCGACAGGACAAGCAGTCCGGCGGAAACGGCGCCGGCGGCGGCGACGGCGCGGCGGCGTCGCACAACGGATTGCATGGAGGTCATGGCCGAAGGCTATCGGGCGCCTTCACCCGTCCCGCTACGTGGGGTGCGGCGTGCCGTGCGTTACGCCACGCGCGCGCGTGCGGTCCCGCCGTGGCGGGCCGAGCTCAGCAGCCCCTTGACCGTCAGCAGCCAGCCCACGGCGACCGCCCCGGCGGCCACCGACAGGCCCAGCGAGCCGTTGAGGGGCATCACGATGCCGACCGCACCGCCGAACACCCAGGACACCTGGAGGATCGTCTCCGAGCGGGCGAACGCCGACGTACGGACCTGCTCGGGCACGTCCCGCTGGATCAGCGCGTCCAGGGACAGCTTGGACAGCGCCTGCGCGAACCCGGCGACCGCGGCGAGGACGGCCACCAGGAACGCCCCGAAGAAGATCGCGGCGGTGATGGCGACACCCAGGACGAACGCGACGACGGTCAGGATGATGATCTCCGGTGCCCGTTGCCGCAGCCACGCCCCGACCGAGGTGCCCAGCGCGTTGCCCACGCCCGCCGAGACGACCACGATCCCCAGGGACACCGCCGCGGTCTGCCCGGACAGCGGATGCTCGCGCAGCAGGAACGCCAGGAAGAAGGTCAGGAACCCGGAGAGGAAGCGGAGCGCGGCGTTCGCACCCAGGGCGTGGGTGACGGCGATACCGACCGTGCGCAGCCCGGGGCGCTTGACGGGCTGGCGGTGCGGGCCGTGCAGGTGCGCCTCGTCCGCGGCGAGCAGCGCGATGTCCTCGCCCTTGGCGGAGTCGACCTTCGGCGGCAGCGTGAAGGACAGGAACGTCCCCACCAGGAAGATCACGAAGGCGCCGTAGAGCGGCCAGTGTGCTCCGATGGACTGGAGCCCGGCCGCGATGGGCGCGGCGATCGCGGTGGCGAGGAGCCCGCCGAGGGTGACCCGGGAGTTGGCCTTCACCAGGGAGAAGCGGGGTGGCAGCAGGCGGGGCACGACGGCGCTTCTGACCACGCCGTACGCCTTGGAGGAGACCAGGACGCCCAGGGCCGCCGGATACATCTCGATGCTGCCGGTGGCGACCGCCCCGGACAGGACGAGGGCGAGCAGCGCGCGGGCGAGCATCGCGCCCGCCATCGCGGCCCGGCGGCCGTGCGGCAGGCGGTCCAGGAGCGGGCCGATCACCGGGGCGAGGACGGTGAAGGGCGCCATGGTGATGGCGAGGTAGAGGGCGACACGCCCGCGGGCCTCGTCGGTGGGGACGGAGAAGAAGACGGTGGAGGCGAGCGCGACCGTGATCATCACATCGCCCGCGCCGTTCACACCGTGCAGTTCGATCAGTTTGCCGAGTCCCGACTCGCCCGCCCCGTGCGCGTGGGTGGCCTTGCGGATCCCGCGGGCCGGGCCGGTGAACGGCAGGTGCAGGGCGCGGCCGACCGAGCGGAAGGAGCCGCGCGCCCGGCCCGTACCGGTGCGTCGGCTGCTCCCCTTGAGCCCTTTGGCCCCACCGATCCCGGTGGCTCCTTGGGGTGTCTTCGCGGCTGCCACGACGTCATAGTGCCCCGACTGAGGCGTTCGTAGTGCGGTTACCGCGCGTATGGCCGCGCATTTACGGACTTGCCGTGGCCATACCGAGACCGGTGCGAGGGTGCCAAACGTCCCGTCGGTGTAGGCCGAGCGCACGCGAGCAGGTAGCGTGCGTATCTCAGCCATCTTGCACAATGGATGGCACAGGTGCGCCCGAGCGTGAGCGGGCGCGGACGTCGACGCGGTCCCCGGGTCCGCTCCGTCCGCCACCCTCGCCCCCGGCGTACGCACCTACAGTGACGGCGTAGGAGAGAAGCGATACCTGTGAGCGCAGCGACCACGCGAAGCCGCACCCCCGACCGTCTGTGCGCCGAGGCGGTCGATCTCGCCCGCACCGCAGCCGAGGAGGCGGCGGCGCCGGGCGTCGTCGGCGAGCACGCCGGGCACGAGTCCGAGGGCGACCGGGTCGTCACGCACTTCTTCGAGTGCAAGGAGCTCGGCTACCGGGGCTGGCGCTGGGCGGTCACGGTGGCGCGGGCGTCCCGGGCGAAGGTCGTGACCCTGGACGAGGTCGTGCTGCTGCCGGGCCCGGACGCGCTGCTGGCACCCGAGTGGGTGCCGTGGAGCGAGCGGCTGCGCCCGGGAGACATGGGCCCCGGCGATCTCCTCCCCACCGACGCCGAGGACCTGCGCCTGGAGCCCGGCTACTCCGGCGAGGACGAGCCGGTGCCGAGCTCCGCCGTCTCCGAGGAGATGGCCGAGCTGGTGGAGGCCGAGGACGCGGAGGTCACCGCGGGCAGCCCGGCGAACCTTCCGGTGGCGCCCGCCCGGGGTTCGATCGCCGCGGTGGCGGAGGAACTGGGCATGCGCCGCGCGCGGGTCCTGTCCCGCTACGGACTGCACACCGCCGCCGACCGCTGGGACGAGGCGTACGGCGCCAAGACCACCATGGCCCAGGCGGCCCCCGCGACCTGCGTCAGCTGCGGCTTCCTCCAGCCGATCGGCGGCTCCCTGGGCCAGGCCTTCGGCGTCTGCGCCAACGAGTTCGCCCCGGCGGACGGGCGCGTGGTGTCCCTGGCGTACGGCTGCGGCGGCCACTCCGAGGCGGCCGTCATGCCCAAACCCCCGCGCCCGGCCCCACCGGTGATCGACGAGACCCGCGTCGACCCGTTCCCCCTGCGCCCCGCCCCCGACTCGGGCTCGGTCCCGGACGTCTCGGACGAGGCGACGGCGGAACTGGGCCACTCGTAGCGGTTTGGTCTTTCAGCCCGTCCGGCGTTTGAGGACGAGGCCCGTTCAGGGCCGACAGCGGGGGCCCCAGGGCTCCCCGATCTGCGGTCCCCTCTCCTCGCGGTACCTTCGTCCCCACGCCGACGAGGAGAGTGTGGAACGTGAGCAAGTTCGTGCGGCCCGCAGCCGAGGGTGCCGACCCGTTCGGGACCGCCCGTCTCAGGCGAGGTGTGCTCGACGCGTGGGCCACCAGCCCCGCCCGGTTCCGGGAGGACGCCAACGCCGAGGAGGATCTCGTCCTCGGCGGCTACCGGGACCGGCTCGTCGTCGAGCTCGCTCAGAACGCCGCCGACGCCGCCGCCCGGGCCGGCGTGCCCGGACGGCTCCGGCTCACCCTCCGCGAGGGCGTGCTCGTCGCCGCCAACACCGGCGCCCCGCTGGACGCGGCCGGTGTCGAGTCGCTCTCCACCCTGCGCGCCTCGGCCAAGCGGGACAGCCCCGCCATCGGCCGCTTCGGCGTCGGCTTCGCCGCCGTGCTCGCCGTCACCGACGAGCCCGCGGTCGTCGGCCGGCACGGCGGGGTCCGCTGGTCCCTCGCCGAGGGCCGGGAGCTGGCCGCCGACGTCGCCCGGCACAGCCCGGGCCTCGGGGACGAGGTCCGGCGGCGCGACGGGCACATCCCGCTGCTGCGGCTGCCGTTCGCCGCCGAGGGCACCGCCCCCGACCCGTACGACACCGCCGTCATCCTGCCCCTGCGCGACCCGGCCGCCACCGACCTCGCCGAACGCCTGCTCGACGCCGTCGACGACGCCCTGCTCCTCGCCCTGCCCGGGCTCGAGGAGGTGGTGATCGAGACCGACACCGTGCGGACCCTGCGGCGCGGCACCGACGGGGACTTCACGGTCGTGGAGGACTCGCGGGAGGGCGTGACGCGCTGGCGGGTCGCCGGCTCGCACGGGCCCCTGACGCCTGACCTCCTCGCGGATCGCCCCGTCGAGGAGCGGCTGCGGCCGCACTGGTCGGTGACCTGGGCCGTGCCCGCCGACGCCGACGGAGTCCCGGTACGGCCCCGCACCAGCCCCGTCGTGCACGCGCCCACTCCCAGCGACGAGCCGCTCGGAGTGCCCGCGCTGCTCATCGCGTCCTTCCCGCTGGACCCCACCCGCCGGCACGCGGCGCCCGGGCCGCTGACCGACTTCGTCGTGCAGCGCGCGGCGGACGCCTACACCGAACTGCTCGGCCAGTGGCGGCCGGTGACCACCGGCATCATCGATCTCGTGCCCGGCCCGCTCGGCAAGGGCGAGCTGGACGGGGCGCTGCGCCAGGCGATCCTGGAGCGGCTGCCCCGGACCGCGTTCCTGCCGCCGGCCCTTGCCCCCGGCGAGGACGACGACCTGCCCGAGGCCCTGCGCCCGCGGGACGCCGAGGTGGTGGAGGGCGCCGGTGCCGACACCGTGCGCGTCCTCGCCGAGGTGCTCCCCACCCTCCTGCCCGCCGGTCTCGAACGCCGCGTGGAACTGCGGACCCTGGGCGTCGCCCGGATCCCGCTCACCGACGCCGTCGACCGGCTGGCCGGGCTGGAGAAGGAGCCGGGCTGGTGGCAGCGGCTGTACGACAGCCTCGCCGGCGTCGACCCCGACCGGCTGTCCGGTCTTCCCGTACCGCTCGCCGACGGGCGTACGACCATCGGGCCCCGGCAGGTCCTGCTGCCCACCGCCGACGGCGCCGCCGTCGAGCCGGAGCTGCTCGCCCGGCTCGGCCTCAAGGTCGCCCACCCCGACGCCGCCCATCCGCTGCTGGAGAAGCTGGGCGCGCTGCCCGCCTCGCCGCGCGCGGTCCTGACCACCCCGCAGGTGCGGGCCGCGGTCGCCGCGTCGCTGGACGACGAGGGCGCCCTGGACTGGGAGGAGGACACCCTCGACGCGGAGGAGCTCGCCGACACCGTCCTCGCGCTCGTCCGGGACGCGGGCCTGGAGCCCGGCGACGAGCCCTGGCTCGGTGCGCTCGCCCTGCCCGACGAGGACGGCGAGGCGGCACCCGCCGGTGAACTCGTCCTGCCCGGCAGCCCGTTCGCGCAGATCATGCGCGAGGGCGAACTCGCCACCGTGGACGCCGAGCTGGCCGAGCGCTGGGGGGAGCAGCCGCTGGCCGCCTGCGGGGTGCTCGCCAACTTCGCGTTGGTGCGCGCCACCGACGTCGTCCTGGACCCGGACGAACTGGAGCCGCGCGACGGGGACTTCGCCGAGCCGGACGACGCCGGTCTGCTGGACGCGGTGGACGTGTGGAGCGAGGACGTCCTGGACCGCTTCCCCGACTCGCCGGTGCCGCCGGTCGCCACCGAACTGGTCGCCGTCCGCGATCTGGACCTGGTGGACGAGGAGTGCTGGCCCCAGGCCCTCGCGCTGCTCGCCCAGCCGCCCCTGCGGGACGCCCTGACCCAGCCGATGCGGATCCTGCTGCCGGACGGCACGCACGAGACCGTACGGCCGTACACGGCATGGTGGTTGAGGGGTCACCCGGTGCTCGACGGCCGTCGCCCGGCCGGTCTGCTCGCGGCCGGCGGGGACCCGCTGCTGCGCGGCCTGTACGACGAGGCCGACGCGACCGGCTTCGACGACGAGCAGGTGCTGCGGGCGCTGGGTGTACGGACGTCGGTCGCCGCGCTGCTCGACGAGCCCGGCGGCGCCGCCGAGCTCCTGGACCGGCTCGCCGACCCCGAGCGCGAGGTGACCGGCGCCCAACTGCACGCCCTCTACGGCGCGTTGGCCGAGCTGGACCCCGAGCAGGTGACGCTGCCCGACGAGTTGCGGGCCGTCGTGGACGGGCGGGTGACGGTGGTGGACGCCGCGGATGCCGTGGTCGTCGACTCGCCCGACCTGCTGCCCTTCACCGAGGGCATGCCCCTGCTGCCCGTACGGCCGGTGCGCGCCGCCGAGTTGGCCGAGCTGTTCCAGGTGCGGCGGCTGAGCGAGTCGGTCACCGGGTCGGTGGACTCCGAGGGCGCCGAGCACGACGTACCGGAGTCGGTGCGGGTGCTGCTCGGATCGCGGACGCCTGCGACGTACGTGGAGCACGAGGAGCTCGTGGTCGACGGGGTGGAGCTGGACTGGCGGCTCACCGACGACGGGGTGCTGCACGCCTCGACGCTGGAGGGCGTCGCCGCCGGGCTCGCGTGGGCCGCGGGGCAGTGGCCGCGCCGGTTCGAGGTCGCGGCGCTGCTGGAAGATCCGTCGCGGACAGCGGAGTTGGCGCGGGACCGATGGTTCGACTGACCGAACGGCGTATGGGATCTTGAAATTTCTCGCACAAATTTCTCACCACCCGTACAACCATTCACTCGCGTCACGAATCTGATCACGTGAGTCAACAGACTCCTTGATCACTTGGGCCCCGGCGTGTAGGCGATCGCCGTGGGGGACGACGACCGTCGGGGCCCTCTCCATACGGGGATCGCATGCGCATTCGAGCCATCGGGGCTGTCGTCACCGGCGCCCTGGCCCTCTCCGCCTTCGCCGTGCCTGCCGCGCAGGCGGACGGCAGCCAGGGTGACACCAAGATCACCAAGGTTGTCGTCGACGGCGACAACAAGGTGTCCGTGGGTACCTCGGCCGCCAAGACCATCAAGGTCAGCATCACGGCCACGGACAACTCGGGCATCGCCGGCGCCGAGGAGTTCGACCTGATCGGCCCCGGCAACGGCTACCTCTCGACCGGCAAGCCGACCTGCACGGCCGCCAGTGCCACCACCTCGACCTGCACCGCCTCGGTCACGGTGGACCCGAAGGTGGACTACCTCGCCAACGCCAGCGCCGGCAAGTGGTACGTGGGCGCCTGGATCGACGCCAAGGACGAGGACTACGTCTGGATGGAGAAGGCCGGGTCCTTCCTGTTCCAGCGGGCGGCCACGCTGACCGCCAACGCCTCGCCCGAGCCGGTCAAGAAGGGCAAGACCATCACGGTCACCGGCAAGCTCTCCCGCGCCAACTGGGAGGCCTACCCGGCCCCCAAGTACGCGGGCTACAGCGGCCAGTCGGTGAAGCTGCAGTTCCGTAAGAAGAGCTCCAGCACCTACACCACGGTCAAGACCATCAAGTCGAACTCGACGGGCAACCTGAGCACCACGGTCACCGCGTCGGTCGACGGCTACTACCGCTACGTCTTCGCGGGCACCACGACCACCGCGGCGGTCAACGCCACCGGTGACCTCATCGACGTGCAGTAGACGACAGCGGTCCCTCACACCCCACCGGTCCCCGGTACGTCCAGGACCGGTACCTCCCACTTTCTCTCTCTCCTGAGGAAACACATGCGTATTCGCGCCACCGTGGCCGCCGTCTCCGGCGCCCTGGCCCTGTCCGCCCTCGCCGTGCCGGCCGCGCAGGCCGACGAGCGGGTTCCCGCCGGCGCCTCCGCCGCGCACGAGGCCGCCGCGGCCGCCTCCGGCAAGTCCGCGTTCGCCTCCGCCGTGGAGGGCACCCCCTACGCCCTCGACGCCTCCTTCTCCAACGTGAAGGTCAACAAGGGCAAGAACATCGTGGTCGGCACCACCAGCGTGGTGAAGGTCCCGGTCTCCTTCACGCTGAACCACGGCGCGGACGTCAACATCTACGCCGACGACTTCTTCGGCGGCATCGAGCTGTACCGGGGCGAGGACTTCGACAGCTCCATCTGGTGGTTCGACAGCGGCGACGCCACCTGCACGGACGCCTCCACGACCGCCGCCAACTGCACGGCCACCGTCGCGGTCGACCCGGCGGACCTGCTGAACGAGGACGCCGGCTCCTGGAAGGCCGCCGGCTTCGCCGTCGCGTTCAACGGCGAGGACCCGGAGAACCCGAACCTGGACAACGTCGGTGTCGCCGTGACCGACAAGACCAACGCGTTCAAGATGCAGCGCCTGTCCAAGCTGACGGTCAACGCCTCGCCGGAGCCGGTCAAGAAGGGCAAGACCATCACGGTCACCGGCAAGCTCTCCCGCGCCAACTGGGACACCGCCAAGTACGCCGGCTACACCGGCCAGTCGGTGAAGCTGCAGTTCCGCAAGAAGAGCTCCAGCACCTACACCACCGTCAAGACCATCAAGACCAACTCGACGGGCAACCTGAGCACCACCGTCAAGGCGTCGGTCGACGGCTACTTCCGCTACTCCTTCGCGGGCACCACGACCACCCCGGCGGTCTCCGCCGCGGGTGACTTCGTCGACGTGAAGTAAGCAGCGCTCGCACCACCGAAGACGCCGGTCCCGGAAGCCGTTCGGGGCCGGCGTTCGTGCTTGGCAAAGCGTTGCACCGGTAAGGACAAAATCAGCGTACGTCCGTACAACCCGCCCCAGACGTCACGGATCTGATCCCACGAGTCAACAGACTCCTAGATCACTTCTCCCCCTGGGGAACGCACATGCGCAACAGAACCACCCTCGCCGCCGTCTCCGCCGTGACCGGCGCCCTGGCGATCACCGCCCTCGCGGTCCCGGCCGCGCAGGCCGCCACCCCCGCCGGGCCGGCCGTCACCTTCTCCGCGCTCAAGGTGAACAGCGGCAAGAACATCGTGGTCGGCCCCACCACCACGGTCACGGTCTCCGCGACCTACACCGTCACCAAGCCCGCGAGCCTGTCCGCGAGCTCCTTCCAGACCGGGCCCGTCCTCTACCGCGGCGACACCCTCGGCCTGAACTCCGACGACCTCATGCTGGGCGACAACCCCGGCACCTGCACGGCGTCCTCCTCGACCGTCCTGAAGTGCACGGCGAAGATCGAGTTCCGTCCTCAGACCTCCGACGAGGACGAACTGGTCAACTCCCAGGCGGGCACCTGGAAGCTGGGCGCCCTCGCGGCCGCCAAGGACGGCGGGCTCACCTGGCAGGAGGGCTTCGGCACCACTCATCTCCAGCGCAAGTCCACCCTCACCGTCAACGCCTCTCCCGAGCCGGTCAAGAAGGGCAAGGCCATCACGGTCACCGGCAAGCTCTCCCGCGCCAACTGGGAGACCCACAAGTACGCGGGCTACGCGAGCCAGTACGTCAAGCTCCAGTTCCGCAAGGCGGGCACGAGCACCTACACCACGGTCAAGACCATCAAGACCAGCTCCACCGGCACCCTCAGCACCACGGTCACGGCCTCGGCCGACGGCTACTACCGCTACAGCTTCGCGGGAACGACGACGACCCCGGCAGTGAGCGCGACGGGCGACTACATAGACGTCCAGTAAAACGCGCCCCTTAAGGGGCGCGGGGCTGTATTCATTTGCGGCTACCGCCGCGCGGTCGCGACCAGCCACAACGGAGTCGCAGACGAGACCCGGCACAAGCCTCTTCGGCTCAAGCCAAGCGCTAAGCGGGAACGCGGCGGTCGACCCATTTCCAGGTCAGTTCCAGGGCGGCCGCCGCCACCACCGAGATGCCCACCGCTATCCACGGCATCGTCACGCCCACCAGCTTCAGGGCGAAGAAGTCCTGGAGCCACGGCACCACCAGGACCAGCAGGAACCCGGCGCCCATGGACGCGACCAGGGCCACCCGCCACCACGTGTAGGGGCGGGCGATGATGGCGAGCACCCACATCGAGATCAGGAACAGGGTGAGCGTCGCGACGCTGGTCTCGGCGTCCAGCGCGCCCTCGCCGGTGTAGTGGTGACGGGCGATCAGGTACGTCACGAAGGTCGCGACCCCGGCCAGCAGCCCGCCCGGGATGGCGTACCGCATGACCCTGCGCACGAAGTGGGGCTGGGCCCGCTCGGTGTTGGGGGCGAGGGCGAGGAAGAAGGCCGGGACGCCGATCGTCAGGGTGGACAGCAGGGTCAGGTGCCTCGGCAGGAACGGGTACTCCACCTGCCAGCACACCACCAGCAGCGCGAGCAGTACCGAGTACACGGTCTTCACCAGGAACAGCGTCGCCACCCGCGTGATGTTCCCGATGACCCGGCGCCCCTCCGCGACCACCGAGGGCAGCGTCGCGAAGCTGTTGTTGAGCAGCACGATCTGCGCCACGGCCCGGGTCGCCTCCGAGCCCGAGCCCATCGACACCCCGATGTCGGCGTCCTTCAACGCCAGGACGTCGTTGACCCCGTCGCCGGTCATCGCGACCGTGTGCCCGTGGGACTGGAGCGCGCCGACCATGTCCCGCTTCTGCTGCGGGGTGACCCGTCCGAACACCGTGCCCTCGTCGAGGGCCTTCGCCATGCCTTCCTGGTCGGCGGGCAGGGCACGCGCGTCGACCGTCGCCCCGGTCAGCCCGAGCTTGGACGCCACCGCGCCCACCGACACCGCGTTGTCCCCGGAGATGACCTTGGCCCGGACGTCCTGGTCGGCGAAGTAGCGCAGGGTGTCCGCCGCGTCGGGCCGCAGCCGCTGCTCCAGGACGACGAGGGCGGTGGCCCGCGCACCCCGGGCCACCTCCGGGTCGTCCAGGTCCCGCACGGTCCGGGCCAGCAGCAGGACGCGCAGGCCCTGTTCGTTCAGCCGCCCGGTCTCCTCCAGCGCGGGGTCGTCCGAAGCGAGCAGCACGTCGGGCGCCCCCAGCAGCCACGTACTCGACTCGCCGTTGCCCTCGCTGAAGGAGGCGCCGCTGTATTTGCGGGCGGAGGAAAAGGGCAGCGATTCGGTGCAGCGCCAGTCCTCGGCGTCCGGGTAGGCGTCGATGATGGCCTGGAGGGAGGCGTTGGGGCGCGGGTCGGACTCGCCGAGGGCGCCGAGCACTTTGCGTATGTACGTCTCGTCGCCGCCGTTGAGCGACCGCAGCTCCATGACGTCCATGCCGCCCTCGGTCAGCGTGCCCGTCTTGTCGAGGCAGACCGTGTCGACGCGGGCGAGGCCCTCGATGGCGGGCAGCTCCTGCACGAGGCACTGTTTTCGGCCAAGGCGGATGACGCCGATCGCGAAGGCCACCGAGGTCAGCAGGACCAGGCCCTCGGGGACCATCGGGACGATGCCGCCGACCGTGCGGGCGATGGACTCCTTGAGGTCGTTGCTCTTGACGACGAGCTGGGTGATGACCAGGCCGGTCGCGGCCGGGATCATCATCCACGTCACGTACTTGAGGATCGTGGAGATGCCGGAGCGCAGCTCGGAGTGGACCAGGGTGAAGCGCGAGGCCTCCTCGGCGAGCTGGGCGGCGTACGCCTCGCGCCCCACCTTGGTGGCCCGGAACGCGCCGCCGCCCGCGACGACGAAGCTGCCGGACATGACCTCGTCCCCGGGCTGCTTGACGACGGGGTCGGCCTCGCCGGTGAGCAGCGACTCGTCGATTTCCAGGCCGTCGGCCTCGACGCACACCCCGTCGACCACGGCCTTGTCGCCGGGCCCGATCTCGATGAGGTCGTCAAGGACGATGTCGGAGGTGCTGACCTCCAGGGCGACCCCGTCCCGTCGTACCGTCGGCTTCGCCTCGCCGATCACCGCGAGGGAGTCGAGGGTCTTCTTGGCCCGCCACTCCTGGATGATGCCGATCCCGGTGTTGGCGATGATCACGTACCCGAACAGGCTGTCCTGGAACGGCGCGACGAACAGCATGACCAGCCAGAGCACGCCGATGATGGCGTTGAACCGGGTGAAGACATTGGCGCGGACGATGTCGGCCATCGACCGACTGCTGCGCACCGGTACGTCGTTGACCTGCCCGCCGGCGATCCGCTCGGCCACCTCGGCGGCGGTCAGACCGCTCGCCGCAGTGGCGGGGAGGGGAACGGGATGCACAGGATCGAGTTCGGCGCCCGCGTCGATGTGCGTCATGCATTCGACGGTACGTGCGGATTTACGGCTTCACCCGCCGAGTGACCGGAAGATCCGACCTGGGGAGGACACGAAGTGGTACGGGGGTTGTACGGCCTACTGGCCTTCTCCTACGGCGGTCGCCCGCTTGATGGCGGCGTCGCGGCGGCGGACGTAGTAGATGCCGATCAGTCCGAGCCCCGCTCCGGCCAGGCAGGTCCACACCCACCACGCGTGCCCGCGGTCGTCGAACCAGCCGTAGAAGGGCAGCTGGACGAGGAAGAGGACGAACCAGAGGATCGTGCCGCCGATGATCGTCGGCACGATCGGGCCCTCCAGGGGCTCCGGTGCCTCGTGCTGGGGGGTCCACTTCGCCATGGGGACAGCTTACGAGGCGGTCGGGTCCGGCCGACTCGCGATCAGGTCTACGCGCGGAGATGGTCATCGCCGAAGTTATACGTTCATACTGAAACGGTTTACGTCTGTCCACTTCTGCTCGTAGGAACATCCAATGCCGACCGCCCTCGACCGTTACTTCAGGATCTCGGAGCGTGGCAGCACGCTGTCCCGTGAGGTCCGCGGCGGTTTCGCCACCTTCTTCGCGATGGCCTACATCATCGTGCTGAACCCGATCATCCTGGGCAGCGCGAAGGACATGTACGGCCACCAGCTCGACAACGGTCAGCTGGTCACCGCCACCTGTGTGACGGCGGCGTTCACCACGCTGCTGATGGGCGTCATCGGCAACGTGCCGATCGCGCTGGCCGCGGGACTGGGTGTGAACTCGGTTGTCGCCCTCCAGCTCGCGCCCCGGATGTCCTGGCCGGACGCGATGGGCATGGTGGTGCTGGCGGGCTTCGTCGTGATGCTCCTGGTCGCCACCGGTCTGCGTGAGCGGGTGATGAACGCGGTCCCGTTCGGGCTGCGCAAGGCCATCTCGATCGGTATCGGCCTGTTCATCATGCTGATCGGCCTGGTCGACTCCGGCTTCGTCTCCCGGATCCCCGACGTCGCCCAGACCACCGTCCCGCTCCAGCTCGGCGGCGACGGTCACCTCAACGGCTGGCCCGTCCTGGTCTTCGTCCTGGGCGCCCTGCTGACCCTCGCGCTGATGGTCCGCAAGGTCTCCGGCGCGATCCTCATCTCCATCGTCGCCATGACGGTCGTGGCGATGATCATCGAGGCCGTCGCCAAGGTCCCGTCCTGGGGCCTGACGACCCCCAAGTGGCCCGGCAACCCCGTCGCCTCTCCCGACTTCGGGCTGCTCGGCAAGGTCAGCCTGTTCGGCGGCTTCGACAAGGTCGGGATGCTGACCGGTGTCCTCTTCGTCTTCACCGTGCTGCTGTCGTGCTTCTTCGACGCGATGGGCACGATCATGGGCGTCAGCGACGAGGCCAAGCTGACCGACGCCCAGGGTCAGATGCCCGGCATCAACAAGGTCCTCTTCGTGGACGGCCTCGCCGTCGCGGCGGGCGGCGCGAGCTCCTCCTCGGCCACGACCGCCTTCGTGGAGTCCACGGCGGGTGTGGGCGAGGGCGCGCGCACCGGCTTCGCCAATGTCGTCACCGGCGGTCTGTTCGCCGTGGCGCTGTTCCTCACGCCGGTCGCCACGATGGTCCCCTCCCAGGCGGCCACCCCGGCGCTGCTCGCCGTCGGTTTCATGATCCTGGCCAACTCGGTCAGGGAGATCGACTGGGCCGACTACACGATCGCGATCCCGGCCTTCGTCACGATGGTGATGATGCCGTTCACCTACTCCATCACCAACGGCATCGGCATGGGCTTCATCACCTTCGTGGTGCTGCGGCTGGCGGCCGGGCGGGGCAAGGACGTCCCCGCCGCGATGTACGTGGTCGCCGCCGTCTTCGGCTTCTACTACCTGATGCCGGCGCTGGGTCTGACCTGAGCCGCGGGGGTCAGGTGACCCCGTAGAACTTCTCTGTCTCCTCGACGGCGGTCTGGAACCGCTCGTCGAAGTCGTCCCGAATGAGCGTCTGGACCACATAGTCCTGGACGCTCATTCCCCTTTTGGCCGCATGGTCCCGGAGCCGGTCGAGCAGCTCCCCGTCTATCCGCAGGCTGAGCACGCTGGTCCCCATGAACACGAGGGTCCGGGTCGCGAGCGGTCGGCGTTCACTTTCCGCTGCTCACTCACTCGTACGGGTGACTTTGCGGTTTCAGTGGCCGGAGTCACGGGAATCCTCGCGCACGGCAGCTTGTTTAGCGAGAGTAATGAGTTACGCTAAAGAGATGCCGGACCTTACCCATGGCGACGACGTAGCCGCCGTGAACTCCCTGCGCTCCGCCGTGATGCGACTGTCCCGTCGGCTCAAGCACCAGCGGGTCGACGAGTCGCTGAGCCCCACCGAGATGTCGGTGCTGGGCACCCTCTCCCTGTGCGGCAAGGCCACCCCGGGCGAACTCGCCCGCAAGGAGCACGTCCAGCCGCCCTCGATGACCCGCATCGTCGCGCTGCTGGAGGCCAAGGGGCTGGTCCGACTGGAGCCGCACCCCGAGGACCGACGCCAGAAGGTCGTCACGAAGACGGAACAGGCCGAGGCGATGCTCGAAGAGAGCCGCGCCAAACGCAACGCCTTCCTGGCCACCCTGGTCGACGGACTCGACGAGGACGAGTGGGCGAAACTGCGCGCCGCCGCCCCCGTGCTGGAGAAGCTCGCACACCTGTAAGCCGTTTTCGAGGAGGCGAACCCTGTTGAGTACGGGACCCGGAGCAGACTCCGCCCCCGCACCGTCCACCTCTACCCCCGAGGACCCCGTCAAGCCGGCGAAGTCCTCGATGTTCAGCTCCCTGAAGATCCGGAACTACCGCCTCTTCTTCCTCGGCCAGGTCGTCTCCAACACCGGCACCTGGATGCAGCGCATCGCCCAGGACTGGCTGGTCCTCAGCCTCACCGGCTCCTCGACCGCCGTCGGCGTCACCACCGCGCTCCAGTTCCTGCCGATGCTGCTCTTCGGCCTCTACGGCGGCGTACTCGTCGACCGTCTCCCCAAGCGCCCCACGCTGCTGGTCACTCAGTCTTCGATGGCCGTCACCGGCCTGGCGCTCGCGGCCCTGACCCTCACCGGCCAGGTGCAGGTCTGGCACGTCTACCTGGCCGCCTTCGTCGTCGGTCTCGCCACCGTCGTCGACAACCCGGCCCGCCAGACCTTCGTCTCCGAGATGGTCGGCCCCGACCAGCTCCAGAACGCCGTCAGCCTCAACTCCGCCAACTTCCAGTCCGCCCGCCTGGTCGGCCCCGCCGTCGCGGGCCTGATGATCACCGGCGTCGGCACCGGCTGGGCGTTCCTCGCCAACGGCCTGTCCTTCATCGCACCCATCACCGGACTGCTCCTGATGCGCGGCCGCGACCTGCACGCCGTCCAGCGCGCCCCGCGCGGCAAGGGCCAGCTGCGGGAGGGGCTGCACTACGTCGCGGGCCGCCCCGACCTGATCTGGACCATCGTCCTGGTCGGGTTCGTCAGCACCTTCGGCTTCAACTTCCCGGTGTATCTGTCGGCCTTCGCCGACGACGTCTTCCACGCCGGCGCCGGCTCCTACAGCCTCTTCAACACCCTGATGGCCGTCGGCTCCCTCGCGGGCGCCCTGCTCGCCGCCCGGCGCGGCACCGCCCGGATGCGGGTGCTGGTCGCGGGCGCGGTCGCCTTCGGCACACTGGAGATCGTGGCCGCGATCGCCCCGTCCCTGTGGCTGTTCGCCCTGCTCATGATCCCGATAGGCATGTTCGGCATGACGGTCAACGTCACCGCCAACAGCAGCGTCCAGATGAGCACCGACCCGGCCATGCGCGGCCGCGTGATGTCCCTCTACATGATGGTGTTCATGGGTGGCGCCCCCCTCGGCGCCCCGATCGCCGGCTGGATCACCGACGCGTACGGCGTCCGGGCGGGCCTCGCGTCCGGCGGTGTGATCGCCGCCGCCGCGGCCGCCACCATCGGCCTGGTTCTGGCCCGCGTGGGCAACCTGCGCCTGTCGGTGGGCTGGCACCACGGACACCCGCGCGTCGGCCTCGTCCCGCGCGAGCGGGAACAGCTGGCCGCGGCCGCGTGACGCCGCCCGACGGGCTGGCAGGCTGGGGCGCATGAGACTCTTCGCCGCCGTACTGCCACCCGAGGGCGTCGCTCATGAACTCGCCGCCGAAGTCGACGAACTGAAGAAGCTCCCCGGCGCGGCCGCCCTGCGCTGGACCGGCCGCCCCGGGTGGCACTTCACGCTGGCGTTCTACGGCGAGGTCGCCGACGACGCCGTACCCGAACTGTCGGCCCGCCTCGAGCGGGCCGCCGCACGCAGCGCCCCCTTTCCGCTGGCCGTGCGCGGCGGCGGGCAGTTCGGTCACGGGCGCGCCCTGTGGGCCGGGGCCGCCGGCGACGTGCCCGCCCTGCGGCTGCTCGCGGACCGCGCGGAGGCGGCGGCGCGCAAGGCGGGGCTGGAGATGGGGGAGCACCGGCGGTACAAGGCGCATCTGACGGTGGCGCGCAGTCGGTCGGACGTCGACGTACGGCCGTACGTCGAGGCCCTCGCCGACTTCACCAGCGACACCTGGACCGTGGGCGAGCTGGCGTTGGTGCGCAGCAACCTGCCGAGGTCGGGGGTGCCGGGGGAGCAGCCGCGGTACGAGGTGGTCGCCCGGTGGGCGCTCGGCGGGGGCGGTTAGGCTCCAGGGGTGGACCCGAAGACGCGGAACCGGATCATGGCCGTTGTGCTGGTGCTGATGTTCGTCGTTGTGGCGTTGGCGTCGATGCTGGGCAGGTAGGGCCGAGCGGGAAGCGCCGGGGAACTGCACGTCGTTCGCCGAGTGCGGGTCGGCTGTGGCCGGTCGCGCAGTTCCCCGCGCCCCTGAGGGGCGTCTCGCCTCGCGGCGTTACCAGGCGAAGGCCTCCGGGGACGGGCCCGGGCCCGGGAAGATCTCGTCCAGGGATGTCAGGAGTTCCTCGCTGAGCTCCAGTTCCACCGCCCGGAGCGCCGACTCCAACTGCTCGGCCGTGCGCGGGCCGACGATCGGGCCGGTGACGCCGGGGCGGGTGAGCAGCCAGGCCAGGGCGGCCTCGCCGGGGGCGATCCCGTGCTTGTCGAGCAGATCCTCGTACGACTGGAGCTTGGCGCGTGCGGCCGGGTCGGCGAGCGTCTCGGCGGCCCGGCCGGAGGCCCGGCGACCGCCCTCGGCCTCCTTCTTGACGATCCCGCCCAGCAGACCGCCGTGCAGCGGCGACCACGGGATGACGCCGAGGCCGTACTCCTCGGCGGCCGGGATGACCTCCATCTCGGCGCGGCGCTCGTAGAGGTTGTAGAGGCACTGCTCGCTGACCAGGCCGATGGTCCCGCCGCGGCGGGCGGCGATCTCGTTGGCCTGGGCGATCTTGTAGCCGGGGAAGTTGGAGGAGCCGACGTAGAGGATCTTGCCCTGGGTGACGAGGGTGTCGATCGCCTGCCAGATCTCCTCGAACGGGGTGGAACGGTCGACGTGGTGGAACTGGTAGACGTCGATGTAGTCCGTCTGGAGCCGCTTCAGACTGGCGTCCACCGCCCGCCGGATGTTGAGCGCGGAGAGCTTGTCGTGGTTGGGCCAGGCGGGCCCGTCGGCGCCCATGTTGCCGTAGACCTTGGTCGCGAGGACGGTCTTGTCGCGGTGCGCGGGGCTCTTCGCGAACCAGGTGCCGATGATTTCCTCGGTACGGCCCTTGTTGTCGCCCCAGCCGTACACGTTGGCGGTGTCGAAGAAGTTGATGCCCGCGTCGAGGGCCGAGTCCATGATCGCGTGGGAGTCGGCTTCGTCGGTCTGCGGGCCGAAGTTCATGGTGCCGAGGACCAGTCGGCTGACCTTGAGTCCGGTGCGTCCGAGCTGCGTGTACTTCATGACTCCCTAGCCAACGACGTGGAGTGCGCTCTAGGCAAGGGAGTTCAGTCGATCTTGCGATCTTGCCCTTGACGCTATCTGTTGGTTAGTGCTTTCCTTCGGTGAGTGTCAGCTTGAACTTTCAATATCTCTTGTGCTGTCTCGGAGAGGAAGCCTCGTGACCCCCACCACGCCTGCCCGCAGGGCCTTCATCGCCCTCGCCGCCTCCACCGTCCTGCTGGGCGCGGCCGCCGTCCCGGCCGTCGCGTCGCCGCACGTCCCGTCCGCCGGCGCGGGGTTCGTCGGCTACGGCGATGCCGCCCGCCTCGACTACCAGAAGGCCGTCGCCTCCCGCGTCCTCAAGGGCGTCTTCGAGCGCGGTGACACGCGGGTCGTGGACCGTTTCGTACGGCCGGACTACATCCAGCACAACCCGCTCGCCCCCGACGGGGCGGAGACGCTGAAGGGGCTGGCCGTCTCGGTCCACCAGCAGTTCCCGGACGCCGAGTACGACATCGAGCGGGTCATCTCCGAGGGCGACCTCGTCCTCGTCCACTCCAACGTCGTCCTGACCCCGGGTACGCGTGGCTCCGCCGTCTTCGACATCTTCCGGTTCCAGGACGGGAAGATCGCCGAGCACTGGGATGTGGGACAGGCGGTGCCGGAGTCTTCCGCCAACGGCAACGACATGTTCTCCACGGTGAGTTGGCCGCGCACGTCGCAGCCGGGGCCGGGGTTCCTCACCGCGTACAACAAGAAGGTCGTGACCGCCGCCTTCGACCAACTGCTCGTGAAGAAGGACCTGTCGGCGATCGACCGCTACTGGGGCACCGAGTACCACCAGCACAACCCCGGGATCGCGGACGGCGTGGCGGGCGTCAAGTCAGGCCTCGGCGCGTACTTCTCGGCCTTCCCCCAGCTGAAGGTGGAACCCAAGCGGGTCATCGCCGAGGGGGACCTGGTCGCCGTCCACAGCCACTACATTCCGGCGCCGGGGGAGCGGGGGCAGGCGATCGTGGACCTGTTCCGGGTGCGGGGCGGGAAGATCGTGGAGCACTGGGATGTGATCCAGGACGTTCCGGAGACCTCGGCGAATGAGAACGGGATGTTCTAGCGGAGGGTGTTGAGGAAGGCCGTCCAGGTGGTGGGGGTTACCTGGACGGTCGGGGTGGGGGTCTTGGAGTCGCGGAGGTGGATGGTGGTGGGGGTGCGGGCTACTTCCAGGCACTCGCCACCCTGGCCGCTGCTGTAGCTGCTCTTGAACCAGTCCAGGTCCGCGCTCATAGCCTGCCTGCCACCTCGCTGATCAACTGCGCCGACTCCTCGGGGTTGAGGGCCTGCGCTCGCAGAATGCCATACCGGGCGAACATCTGGCCCAACTCGGGTTGCTGGGTGACGAAGTAGCCGTTGCGCGGGCCCTCGACATAGGCGATCCGGTCGGGGTCCTCGGTCTCCAGCAGGATCATCGGGCCGTCCAGGCCGGCGTGGTTCTGGCGGTCGATCGGCATCACCTGGATGTCGACGTTGCGGTGTCGGCCGACGTCGAGGATGTGGCTCAGCTGCTCCTTCAGCGCCTGGGCGCCCCCGAGCGGTCGCTTGAGGATGTGCTCTTCCAGCACGAAGCCGACAACCGGTGTACGTCCCAGGACCCGCTGCCGGTCCAGGCGGGCAGCCAACCGAGCATCGATCTCGTCGTCGTCCAGCGAAGGTCGGTGGACCTCGAAGGTCGCCCGCGCGTACGCCTCGGTCTGAAGCAAGCCCGGGATCACATGAGTTGTGTACATGTAGATCGCGGTTGCCGTCGCCTCCAGCTCCGCGTAGTCCTCGAACCACGACGGGAACCGACCGCCCTTCAGCTTCCGCCCCACCGCGAGAAGTGCGCCTTGTGCACCGAGCCGCTCGTCCGCGACCTCCACGAACTGCCCCTTGGGTGCCCGCTCTCCCCGCTCCACCATGGCCACCTGGGACTTGGAGTAGCCGACGTCCTTGGCCAGCGCTTCCTGTGTGACCCCCGCCCGTTCGCGGTGGAACCGCAACAACGAGCCGAACATCTCCAGGTTCCCCGAGCCCCGTTCACCGGAGTGCACAAACGCCTCCCCAAGTACACAACCCCGCACGGACGTTGCCCAACCCTGGTCACAGTATGTGAGCATCCGCAACGCTTTGCGGCATGAACGAGAGAATCGCCGCCCCCTGGATCCCGAGCTGGATCCCCGCCTCCGGGCACGCCCTGCGACACGCCGGTATCCACTTCGACGCCGTACGCATGAAGAAGCCGCTGGCCGAACGCGTCGCCTCGGAGCTGATGCGCTGTACGGACTTCGAGGCCGGCCCGATCGTGGCCGAGGCGACGGGGGACCGCAACATGTACTTCCTGTTGCCCCCGCAAACCGCCGCGTCCTTCCAGTGGCCGCCCGGCGTGCGCGCCCTGACGCGCAGTGACCGGGGTCTGGCGTACGTGGGCGTACCCGCGCTGACCGGGGTGACATGGCCGCTGGGGTGGCGGTCGGTGCCGTCGGAGGGGACGCCGTTCGTGGTGGGGGAGTTGTTGTGGGAGGTGGTGGAGCTCAGTCGCGCGGGAACTCGTCGGTCTTGAGGACGAGGTCGACGATGGTGCCGGTCAGGTCGATGTCGGTGCCGAAGTCGACCTTCGTCCTCGTGATGTAGTCGCCTTCCTTGGGCTGGGTGTAGACGTAGCAAGTGCCTTTGTAGGGGTCGGCGATGAGGTAAACAGGGACTTCGGCGACGGCATAGGCGGTCTTCTTGGGGCCGTAGTCGTTGGCAGCCGTGCCCTTGGAAATGACCTCGGCGACGAACTCGACGTCTTCGTGGCGCCAGTGGCCCTTCTCCGTCTTTGCGGCACCTTCTTTCACGACCGTCACGTCGGTCGCGAAGCCGTTGAGATGGCCCGGGTAGTCGATCCGGACATCGGACTTCAGTCGCTTCCGGGGGTACTTGGTCCGCAACTGCTCGACGATGTCCAGGATGATCTCCCAGTGGGTGTCCCGCTGCGGCGACATGTAGACGGTCCCCTCGACGATCTCGACCTTGTATCCCTCGGGGACGGGCATCTTCTCGAGCCGGTCGAACATCTCGTCGAGCGTGCTCTCGTTGTCGCTCTCGGCCATCGCGATCCTGTCTTCAAGGACGGTCATCGTGGCGCTCCTCCCCGGCTGCCCTCGCACAAAGTCAGCCGCGCAGTACAACGATACGCACGGTGACCAGGACACGAGGAGGAAGAGCGGGGGCGCCGTCGACGAGGTGTTCCCCGGCTAGTCGCGCGGGAACTCGTCGGTCCTGAGGGTGAGGTCCACGATGGTGCCGGTCAGGTCCAGATCCTTACCGAAGGGGACCCTGGTCTCGATCTCGTACTCGCTTCCCTTGGGCTCGGTGTAGATGTGGCAGCGCCCTTGGTAGGGGTCGGCGACGAACTCGACGTCCTGATAGCGCCAGCGGCCCTCGGAGTCCTTCGTCGCCGAGTCCTTGAGCAGGGCGACGTCCGGGCAGAAGCCGTTCTCGTGGCCGGAGAAGTCGATGCGGACGTCCGAGAACACCTTGACGCTCCTCCCGAACCTGTCCTCCAGCGCCCGCACGATCCGGCGGATGATCTCCCAGTGCGTGTCCCGCTGCGGCGTGATGTGAACGTTGCCCCCGACGATCTCGACCCTGAATCCTTCGGGGACGGGCAGCCGCTCAAGGCGCTCGAACCATGCGTCCAGACGCTCGGTGTTCGCGTCGGCCATCTTGATCCTGTCTGCGAGGACGGCGGCCCCATGGACGAGCCCAGCCGCGCAGTACAACGATACGCACGGTGACCAGGACACGAGGAGGAAGACGCGTGCCAGAGCCGGACCCGCGGACGCTCGTCCCCCTCATCCACCGCACCCTCGGCGCCCGCAACCCCCTCGGTGTCTACCTCCACGGCTCCGCCACCCTCGGCGGCCTCCGTCCGCACAGTGACCTCGATCTCCTCGTCGTGGTCCGTGAGCCCACCACCCTTGATGAACGCCGGGCCCTCGTGCGGGAGTTGCTGGGTTTCGACAGTGCTCGTCCCGTCGAGCTGATCGTCGTGGTGCAGAGGGACGTACGGCCTTGGCGGTATCCGCCCACCTGTGAGTTCCTGTACGGGGAATGGCTTCGGCAGGAGTACGAGCGGGGTCTCGTCCCCGGTCCCGCGCCCATGCCCGACCTCGCCCCGCTTCTCACCATGGCCCTGCGCGGCGACGCGCCCCTCTACGGGCCCCCGCCCGCCGAGCTCCTGGACCCCGTCCCGCACGAGGACCTCAGGCGGGCCGTCCGCGCGGGGGTGCCGGAGCTTGTCGACGAACTGGAGGGCGACACCCGTAACGTGCTGCTCACCCTGGCCCGTGTCTGGGTCACCCTCGCCACCGGTGAGATCCGCTCGAAGGATGCTGCCGCCGAGTGGGCCATCGGCCGGTTGCCGGGTGAGTGCCGGGCCGTCCTCGCGCACGCGCGGGCCGTCTACCTGGGGCAGCGGGAGGAGGAGTGGGGGGACCTTGCCGTACGGTCCTGTGCCGAGGCCCTGCTTCGGGGCATCGGTGATCAGACCGACGCGTAGGGCTCCCCGATGCCCCAGCCCTGGTGCATCGCCTCCGCGAACGCCCCCGCGATCCGGTGCTCGCCGCTCGCGTTGGGGTGGGTGCCGTCGTAGGTGTCGTGGTTGATGTCGTACGACTTCGGCGGCGACGCCAGCAGCAGGGGGGAGCGGGGCTCGTCCAGGTCGGCCACGGTCTTGGCGAGGAGTTCGTTGAAGAGGGTGACCTGTGCGCCGAAGGGCGGGTCGTCCTGGGCGCGGACGTTGGGGATGACCGGGAGGACGACCATGCGGATGCGGGGGTGTGCCGCGCGGGCCTCCGTGACGAAGGACCGTACGTTCTCTGACGTCTGTTCCGCGTTCGTGTAGAAGCCCAGGTCGATGAGGCCGAGGGAGACCAGCAGGACGTCGGCCCGGTGGGTGCGGATCGCCTCGCCGATCAGCGGGGCCATGTGCAGCCAGCCCTCGCCCCAGCCGGCGAGGTGGGCGCGGGGGAAGTCCGGGTCGGCGTACTCGTACGACGTGGGCGTGTCGGTCGCCTTGTCGTGGAGGGTCTCGCGGGGGCCGACGAGGGTGAACGGGCCGCCGTAGGAGTCGCGCAGGTGCTGCCACATCCGGTAACGCCAAGTGTGTTCGCCCGCGCTACCGATCGTCATGGAGTCGCCGACGGGCATGAACCTGAGCATCCGCTCATGATGAACGATCACCGGGGGCGGTGGGGTGTGAGGCTGGCCACGTGTGTGGCCGTGCGGTGCCCGACCTGTGTGCCTTCCGGGATGGCAAGCTTGAGGCCATGCGTGCGCTACTCGGTGTCGTCGGAGTCACTGCCCTGCTCGTTCTCACGGGTGCGAGCCCCGCGGCCGCCGCCGACGGGGACGGTGACCAGGGGTTCACCATCGAGGACCCGCGTATCACCGAGTCCAGCGGGCTCGCCGCGTCCCGTCAGCACCCGGGCATCTACTGGACCCACAACGACCAGGACACCGGCACCTACCTCTACGCCGTCGACAGCTCCACCGGGAAGACCGTCGCGCGGATCACCCTCAAGGGGGTCGGCACCCAGCGGGACGTCGAGGCCATCGCCATGGGGCCCGACAACCAGATCTACGTCGGGGACATCGGCGACAACGACGGCGTTACCTGGCCTTACGTCTGGATCTATCAGCTGCCCGAGCCCACGGAGCTCAAGGACCAGACCATCCGGGCCAAGCAGTACGTCGTGAAGTACTCCGACGGCTCCCGGGACGCCGAGTCGATGATCGTCCACCCCAAGACCGGGCGGGTCTACATCATCGACAAGCAGGAGGACGGCGGGCATCTGTACGAGGGGCCCGCCAAGCTCTCCACCTCCGGTGCGAACATCTTCAAGCCCACCAAGGCCGTCGACCTCTGGGCCACCGACGCCGCCTTCTCGCCCGACGGCCAACAGCTCGCCGTACGTGGGTACTTCGGCGGCATCTGGTACGACTGGAACGGCGGCGACCTCAAGCGCGGCGGCCGGATCAGCGTGCCCATCGGGCAGGGGGAGTCGGTCAGTTACTCGCCCGACGGTACGAAGCTGATGCTCGGCAGCGAGGGCGTCGGCAGCGAGGTGGTCGCGGAGGACGCGCCCGGCGACCAGGGGTCCGACTCGCCGTCCGGCAACGGGGGTTCGAGCCAGGCCGACGGCGGTGACGGCGCCTCCGACAACAAGAACGTCAAGGTCGGCGCGCTCGCCGTGGCCGTCGTCGCCGCCGTCGCGTTCGGGTTCCGGCGGGTGCTGCGCCGCAGGTGAGCCACCGGGGGTGAGCGGCCGGGGGTGATTCGCCGGGGCCGGGTCAGTTTCCCGTACGGCGCCGGGACACGGTCACTTCCAGGCCGTCCAGGATGCGTTGCAGGCCGAACTCGAAGTGGTCGAAGTCGGTGCCGAAGGCGTCCTCGGAGAGGGCGGCCAGCACCGGGTAGCGGCCGCTCGCCATGACCTTCTCCAGTGTCGGCACCTGGGCCTGCCAGAACTCCGCGTCCGTCAGGCCCGTGCGGCGCTCCACCTCCTGGGCGTACAGCTGGGTGCGGGCGGCGCCGACGACGTAACCGTCGATCATGATGATCGCCGAGACCAGCTCGGGGTCGGTCAGGCCCATCGGCTTGATGAGGGTGAGGACCTTCTCCATGCCGTCCAGCGCGCTCGGGCCGAGGATCGGGCGGGACTGGTTGACCTGGAGCAGCCAGGGATGGCGGCGGTAGAGGGCGAGGGTCGCGCGGCCCATCGCCTCCAGGGCCGAGCGCCAGTCCCCGGCGCCGAGGTCGGCCGGGTTCTCGGAGGGCTTCTGGACCCGGTCCAGCATCAGGTCGAGCAGCTCGCCCTTGCCGGGGACGTACCGGTACAGCGACATCGCGCCGGTGCCGAGTTCCGTGGCGACGCGGCGCATCGACACCGCTTCCAGGCCGTCGGCGTCCGCCACCTGGACGGCCGCTTCCACGATCCGGTCCAGGCTCAGGGCCGGCTTGGGCCCGCGGCTGGGCCGCCGGCCGGTGTCCCACAGCAGCTCGAGGGTGCGGACGATGTCGCCGCTGCCGCTGGTCTCCGAACTGCTCGTCATGGGTGCAGTTTAGGCCCCCGGAAATTAATTGGGTACGGCGTACGCGTAATCGGGTACGGTGTACTCAGTTGCCGAGTCAAGCGAGCCGAGGGGGACCCATGACCGACGGATACGCCGTCCGCGCCGAGTCGCTGGAGAAGCGGTACGGCGAGAAACGCGCCCTCGACGGCTTCGACCTGGCCGTCCGCGAGGGCACCGTCCACGGACTGCTCGGGCCGAACGGCGCCGGCAAGACCACGGCCGTCCGCATCCTGTCCACGCTGCTCCGGCTGGACGGCGGCCGGGCGACGGTGGCCGGCCTGGACGTGGCCCGGCAGGCGCGCGAGGTGCGGGCCCGCATCGGGCTGACCGGGCAGTACGCGGCCGTGGACGAGGTGCTCACCGGACGGCAGAACCTGGAGATGTTCGGCCGTCTCTTCCACCTCGGCGGCAGGCGGGCCAAGACCCGGGCCGCCGAACTGCTGGAGCAGTTCGACCTCACCGACGCCGCGGACAAGGGAGTCGGCAAGTACAGCGGCGGCATGCGGCGCCGCCTCGACCTCGCCGCTTCGATGATCCTCGCCCCGGCCGTCCTCTTCCTGGACGAGCCGACCACGGGACTCGACCCCCGCAGTCGAGGCGAAGTCTGGGACTCCGTACGGGCGTTGGTGGCGAGCGGCACGACCGTGCTGCTGACCACGCAGTACCTGGAGGAGGCCGACAAGCTGGCCTCCCGCATCACCGTCATCGACCAGGGGCGGGCCATCGCCGACGACACCCCGGACGGGCTGAAGAGCCGGGTAGGCGGCGACCGTATCGAGGTCGTGGTCGCCGAACGGGCCGACATCCCGCAGGTGGTGAAGGTCGTCGCACGGGTCTGTGACGGCGAACCCGAGGCGGAGGAAGGGGAGTTGCGCGTCCACGCCCCCGTCGTCGACCGGGTCTCCGCGCTCACCGAGGTGGCCCGCACCCTCCAGGACGAGGGTGTCCGCGTCGAGGACATCGGGCTGCGCAGGCCCAGCCTCGACGACGTCTTCCTGCGCCTGACCGGACACCGCACCGAGAAGGTGGCCGCCGCGTGAACACCTTGGAAGCCACTCACGGCCGCACCTACTGGGTCCTCGCCGACGTCTGGAACATCGTCCGCCGTGGCCTCACCCACTACCAACGCCAACCCGTCAACATCGCCTGGCAGTTGGGCTTCCCGATCCTCTCCGTCCTGCTCTACGGCTATGTCTTCGGCAGCGCCATGCAGGTGCCGGGCGGCGGGGACTACAAGGACTTCCTGATGCCCGGGATGTTCGTGATGACGATGGCCTTCGGGTTCATCAACACCGCGACGCTCGTCGTGTACGACGCCACGAAGGGCGTGATCGACCGGTTCCGCTCGATGCCGATGGCCTCCGCGGCGGTGGTGGCCGGGCGAGGGGTCACCGATCTGCTCGTCGCCTGCGCCGAGTTGGCCATCATGATGCTGACCGCGATGGCCATGGGTTGGCGCCCGGACGGTGGGCTCGGCTTCGTCGCGGCCTTCGGGCTGCTGCTGTGGCTGCGGTTCGCGCTGATCTGGATCGGCGTGTGGCTGGGGCTCCTCGTGCCCAACCCGGAGGCGGCGGGCGGCCTGTTCGCGGTGGCCTTCCCTCTCACGATGATCTCCAGCATCTTCGTCGCCCCCCAGCTGATGCCCGACTGGCTCGGCGCCGTGGCCGCCTGGAACCCGATCTCCTCCACCTCCGCCGCCACCCGCGAGCTCTTCGGCACCCCGGTCGGCGCCGGTGACTCCTGGATCGAGGAACACGCCCTGCTCATGGCGTACGTGTGGCCCGTGATCCTGACGGCGATCTTCCTGCCGCTCGCGGTGCGCAGGTTCCAGAAGCTCAGCCGGTAGCGTCCAGTGTCTTGACGTGTTCATGTGACCTGTCTTCCATGGGGGGAGCGGGTGTGGGAGCGCTCCCACCCTGTTCCGGACCCGCGCCCCCTCCCCCGAGAGGAAGCAGCTACATGTTCCGCAGCTTGCGAAGAGCGCTGTGCGCGGCGGCGCTTCTGTTACCGCTCCTGGTCGGCGTCAACCCGTCGGCTCAGGCCGCCGAGGCCGCGGCCGGCGCCGGTTACTGGCACACCAGCGGCCGCCAGATCCTGGACGAGGCCGGGCAGCCGGTCCGGGTCGCCGGCATCAACTGGTTCGGCTTCGAGACCGGCAACCACGTCGTCCACGGCCTCTGGTCCCGCGACTACAAGTCCATGATCGACCAGATGAAGACGCTGGGCTACAACACCATCCGGATCCCGTTCAGCGACGACATCTTCAAGTCGGGGACCGTCCCCAACAGCATCGACTTCAGCAGCGGCAAGAACGCCGACCTCCAAGGGCTCAACTCCCTGGGGGTGTTGGACAAGATCGTCGCCTACGCCGGTCAGGACGGCCTCAAGGTCATCCTCGACCGGCACCGCCCGGACGCCGGCGGCCAGTCGGCGCTCTGGTACACCTCGGCGGTCCCGGAGTCGACCTGGATCGCCAACCTCCGCGCCCTCGCGACCCGTTACCTCGGCCAGGACACGGTCGTAGGCATCGATCTGCACAACGAGCCCCACGACCCCGCCTGTTGGGGCTGCGGCGACACGACGAGGGACTGGCGACTGGCCGCCCAGCGGGCCGGGAACGCCGTCCTCGCCGTCAACCCCGAGCTGCTGATCTTCGTCGAGGGCGTCCAGACCTTCAACGGCGTCTCCGGCTGGTGGGGCGGCAACCTGATGGGCGTCGCCGACTACCCCGTGCAGCTCAGCGTGCCGAACCAGCTCGTCTACTCCGCCCATGACTACGCCACGTCCGTGGCCCAGCAGAGCTGGTTCAGCGATCCGGCGTTCCCGGCGAACATGCCGGGGATCTGGGACAAGTACTGGGGTTACATCTTCAAGCAGAACATCGCGCCCGTGTGGGTGGGCGAGTTCGGCACGACCCTCCAGTCGACGGTGGACCAGCGGTGGCTGGCCGCACTGGTGGACTACCTCCGGCCGACCTCGACGTACGGCTCGGACTCCTTCCACTGGACCTTCTGGTCCTGGAACCCCAACTCCGGTGACACGGGCGGGATTCTGAAGGACGACTGGCAGTCCGTGGACACCGTGAAGGACGGCTATCTGGCGAGTGTGAAGGCGCCGGGCTTCCCGTCGAACGGTGGCGGAGGCGGCGGAGGAGGCGGTGGTGGCGGGGGATCAGCTGCCTGCACCGCCGCCTACACCGTCAGCAGCGACTGGGGCGGCGGCTTCAACGCCGAGGTGAAGGTCACCAACTCCGGGAGCACGGCGATCAGCTCGTGGAAGGTGACCTGGACCTGGAGCGGCTCGCAGAAGGTGACGAGCATGTGGAACGCCTCGTACACCCAGAGCGGCGGGACCGTGACCGCGACCAACGCCTCGCACAACGGGACGATCGCGGCCGGGGGTTCGGCGAGCTTCGGCTTCGGCGGGGCGCCCGGGGGAGGCGGGGTGCCAGCGGTGACCTGCACGGCGGCATGAGAAAGGGGCGCCCTGGCTCTCGCCGGGGCGCCCCTGTCGTCGTATCGCTTCAGGCGGCGACTACAGCTTCTGCTACAGCTTTTCGATGACGTAGTCGATGCACTTGGTCAGCGCCTCGACGTCCGCCGGGTCGATCGCCGGGAACATGGCGACGCGGAGCTGGTTGCGGCCGAGCTTGCGGTAGGGCTCGGTGTCGACGATGCCGTTGGCGCGCAGGACCTTGGCGACGGCGGCCGCGTCGATCTCGTCGGAGAAGTCGATCGTGCCGATGACCTGGGAGCGCTTGGCGGCGTCGGTGACGAACGGGGTCGCGTGCTTCGACTCCTCCGCCCAGCTGTAGAGCCGCGTCGAGGAGTCCTTGGTGCGGGCCGTGGACCAGGCGAGACCGCCCTGGCCGTTGAACCACTCCAGCTGCTGGTTGAGCAGGAAGAGGGTGGCGAGGGCCGGGGTGTTGTACGTCTGGTTCTTGCGGGAGTTGTCGATCGCCGTGGGGAGCGAGAAGAACTCCGGTACGTGGCGGCCGCTCGCGTGGATGCGCTCGGCGCGCTCGATCGCGGCGGGGGAGAAGACGGCGATCCACAGGCCGCCGTCGGAGGCGAAGGACTTCTGCGGGGCGAAGTAGTAGACGTCGGTCTCGGCGATGTCGACGGGCAGACCGCCGGCGCCGGACGTGGCGTCCACGAGGACGAGCGCGCCCTCGTCGGCACCGGCCACGCGCTTGATCGGGGCGGCGACACCGGTGGACGTCTCGTTGTGCGTGAGGCCGTACACGTCGACGCCCGCCTCGGCCTGCGGCTCCGGGTGCGTGCCGGGGTCGGAGGCGATGACGGTGGGCTCGGCGAGCCAGGGCGCGAGCTTGGCGGCCTTGGCGAACTTCGACGAGAACTCGCCGAAGTTCAGGTGCTGCGACTTGTTCTCGATCAGACCGTGGGTCGCGACGTCCCAGAACGCGGTCGAGCCGCCGTTGCCGAGGACGACCTCGTACCCCTCGGGCAGGGAGAACAGCTCACTGATGCCCTCGCGCACCTTGCCGACCAGGTTCTTGACCGGGGCCTGGCGGTGGGAGGTGCCCATGAGGGAGGTACCGGTGGCGGCCAGCGCGTCCAGCGCTTCCGTCCGCACCTTGGAGGGGCCCGCGCCGAAACGTCCGTCGGCGGGCTTGATGTCAGCGGGAATCTGGATCTCAGCCACGGAGTGAGGTTAGCCGGTGGGGGAAACGTGGGTGAAACGTAGTCCGTCGGCTGAGACGTGCGCGCGGGACCGCGGCCCGGGGTGCCGGGCTGGTTGGGTGGACCCATGACCGATCTGGAGGCTGAGCTGCGTACGGCCGTCCGCGGTGATGTGAGCTTCGGCGTCACGTCCCGGGCGTTGGTCACCATGGACGCGTCCAACTACCGGCGTGTCCCTCTGGGCGTCGTCGCGCCGCGTGACGCCGACGACGTGGCCGCCGTGCTGGAGGTCTGTCGCTCGAACGGGGTGCCCGTCGTCGCGCGGGGTGGTGGTACGTCCATCGCCGGGCAGGCGACCGGCATCGGTGTGGTCCTCGACTTCACCCGGTACATGAACCGTCTCGTGGAGCTCGACCCCGCGACCCGCACGGCCGTCGTCCAGCCCGGCCTCGTCCTCGACCGCCTCCAGGACGCCGCTGCCCCGCACGGGCTCCGCTTCGGGCCCGACCCCTCCACCCACAGCCGTTGCACGCTCGGCGGGATGATCGGGAACAACTCGTGCGGGTCGCACTCGGTGGCGTGGGGGACGACCGCCGACAGTGTGCGGGAGCTGGCCGTGGTCACCGCGCGCGGGGAGCGGCTGCGGCTCGGGCAGGAGTGGGCCGGGGCGCCGGAGGGGCTGCGGGAGCTGGTGGAGGGGGATCTGGCGCGGCTGCGGACCGGGTTCCCGGAGTTGCCCCGCCGGATCTCCGGGTACGCGCTGGACGCGCTGCTGCCGGAGAAGGGCGCGGATGTCGCCCGTTCCTTCTGCGGGAGCGAGGGCACTCTGGGGATCCTCACCGAAGCCGTCGTAGGGCTGGTGGAGTCGCCACGCGCGCGTGCGCTCGCGGTCCTGGGATACCCGGACGAAGGCGCGGCCGCCGAGGCCGCCGCCGGGCTGCTGTCGCACCGCCCCCTGACGGTGGAGGGCATGGCGGTCGACCTGGTGCCCTCGGCGGTCGCGCTGCCGCGGGGCGGGGCGTGGCTGTTCGTGGAGACGGGCGGTGACACGGCGGCCGAGGCACGCGCGCGTGCGGAGACGATCGTGCGGGCGGCCGATGTCGTGGACGCGGTGGTCGTGACCGACCCGGCCGGGCAGCGGGCTCTGTGGCGGATCCGGGAGGACGCGAGCGGTACGGCGACCCGGATGCCGGACGGCAGCGAGGCGTGGCCCGGCTGGGAGGACTGCGCGGTGCCGCCGGCCCGGCTGGGCGCGTATCTGCGGGACTTCCGGGGGCTGCTCACCGAGCACGGGCTGCGCGGGACGCCGTACGGACACTTCGGGGACGGCTGCATCCACGTCCGCATCGACTTCGACCTGCTCACGGACGCGGGTGTCGGCCGCTTCCGGCGCTTCTCGGAGGAGCTCGCCGAGCTGGTCGTGGCGCACGGCGGCTCACTGTCCGGGGAGCACGGGGACGGCCAGGCGCGCGCGGAGCTGCTGCCCCGGATGTACGGCCCGGAGCTGGTGGGCCTCTTCGAGCGGGCGAAGGCGGTGTGGGACCCGGACGACCTGCTGAACCCGGGGATGCTGGTGCGCCCCGCCCCGCTGGACTCCAACCTCCGCTTCTCGGTCCTCCCGCGCCGCCCGGTCGACGTGGCCTTCGGCTACCCCTTGGACGGCGGCGACTTCTCGGCGGCGGTCCGGCGGTGCGTGGGCGTCGCGAAATGCCGTACGACGTCGGTGTCCGGGTCCGCCGTCATGTGCCCGTCCTTCCGCGCGACCGGTGCCGAGGAGCACTCCACGCGCGGCCGTGCCCGGCTGCTGCACGAGATGCTCGCGGGTGAACTGGTCACCGACGGCTGGCGGTCGGAGGAGGTACGGGACGCGCTGGACCTGTGCCTGTCCTGCAAGGGCTGCCGGTCCGACTGTCCGGTCGGGGTCGACATGGCCACGTACAAGGCGGAGTTCCTGCACCACCACTACGAGGGGCGGCGCCGTCCGGCCGCGCACCACTCGATGGGCCGGCTGCCGGTGTGGCTGCGGGCGGTGGCCCGTACGCGCACGGCACGGCTGGTCAACGCGCTGGCAGCGGTGCCGCCGCTCGCGTGGTTGGGGAAGAGGCTTGGCGGGATCGCTCCGGAGCGCGGCATTCCGCGGGTGGCGCCCGAGACGTTCAGCCGGTGGTGGGGTCGCCGGGGACGGGCGGTCGGTGACGGGCCGCGCGGAAGGGTCGTGCTGTGGCCGGACACCTTCACCGAGCATCTGTCGCCCGAAGTCGGGCGGGCGGCGGTACGGGTGCTGAAGGCGGCGGGGATCGGGACGGTGCTCCCGCCGACCCTGCGCACGGCGCCCGAGGGCTTCCATCCCCTCGCGGCCCGCCGCGGCCGGGTCTGCTGCGGCCTGACGTACGTCTCCACGGGTCAGCTCGACCGCGCCCGTACAGTCCTGCGCCACACCCTCGACCTGATGGCACCGGTACTGGAGACCGACCTCCCGGTGGTCGTCCTGGAACCGAGCTGCGCCGCCGCCCTGCGCACCGACCTCCCGGAACTCCTCCACGACGACGAGCGGGCCGGACGTCTGGCCGCACGGGTGCTGACCTTCGCGGAGGCCCTGGAACGCCTGGCACCGGACTGGCGGCCGCCCCGCGTGGACCGCCCGGCGGTCGGCCAGACCCACTGCCACCAGCACGCGGTCCTCGGCGACGCGGCCGAACGCCGGCTGCGGGAAGCGGCGGGCCTGACCGGGGAGCTGGCTGGCGGCTGCTGCGGCCTCGCGGGCAACTTCGGTTTCGAGAAGGGCCACTTCGAGGTGTCGCGGGCCTGCGCGGAGGAGCAGCTCCTCCCGGCCGTACGGGACGCGACCGACGGCACGATCGTCCTGGCCGACGGCTTCTCGTGCCGGACGCAGCTCGATCAGCTGGCGGGGGTGCGGGGGCGGCATCTGGCGGAGGTGCTGGCGGAGGGGTTGGTGGAGGGGCTGGACCGGGGCGGTGCGGCGGGCGTGAGCTGAGTCATCCGGAACAGTGGCAAAAGAGGTTCACGTGCCTGACGTAGTCCATTACTCTGGACTTGCAAGTCCATCAAGATGAACGAACCTCGTGCCAAGTCCTCTGGAAGGCCCCGTGACCACGCCGACCCCGGTTTCCGAGACCCCGCTCACCCAGGCCGCCCCGGCAGATGCCCCGCACCGCCGGCGTTCCCTCGGTTCCATCGGGCTGGTGCTGTCCGCGGGGATCTCGGTGCAGTTCGGCGGCGCGCTCGCGGCGAGCCTGATGCCGCGGGCCGGGGCGTCCGGTGTGGTGACCCTGCGGCTGGTGGCGGCCGCGCTGGTGCTGCTCGTCGTGTGCCGGCCGAGGCTGCGCGGGTACACGCGCGCGGACTGGGGCACGGTCGTCGTCTTCGGCATCACGATGGCCGGGATGAACGGGCTCTTCTACCAGTCCATCGACCGAATCCCCCTGGGCCCGGCGGTCGCCCTGGAGGTGCTCGGCCCCCTGGCGCTCTCCGTCGTGGCCTCCCGTCGCGCGGTCAACCTCGTCTGGGCCGCCCTCGCCCTCGGCGGCGTCTTCCTGCTCAGCGGCGGAGGCTTCGGCGGCCTCGACCCCGTCGGCGTGCTGTTCGCCCTGGGCGCCGGTGCCATGTGGGCGGCGTACATCGTCTTCAGCGCCCGTACGGGCCGCCGCTTCCCGCAGGCCGACGGGCTCGCCCTCGCCATGGTGGTCGCGGCCCTGCTGTTCCTCCCGCTGGGCATCGCCGAATCCGGCGCGAAGCTCCTCGAGCCGACGACGATCGCCCTCGGCTCGGCCGTGGCGGTCCTCTCCTCGGTCCTGCCCTACACCCTCGAACTCGTCGCCCTGCGCCGCCTCCCCGCCTCCACCTTCGCGATCCTGATGAGCCTGGAACCCGCCATCGCCGCCACCGCCGGCTTCCTCATCCTGAACCAGGCCCTCTCCCTGACCGAGGCCGCGGCGATCGCCCTCGTCATCGCGGCGAGCATGGGGGCGGTACGGACCCAGGTGGGGCGAGGGAAGGCGAAGGTCCCGGACTCCCTGGGCAGTTGACGCCTCACTCGCCCTGTCGGCATCTCGTACATTCTGCGCATTGTCAGCGGCGGTCGGCAGCCTCACCCTGAGCCCTCATGGACAACGGAACACCGGGCGCGCACGTCGGCGAACCACCCCCGTCGGGGCCGATCGAACTGGTCGAACTGGTCATACCCGGCACCGGCGTCGTGGACCGCGAGGAGGTTCTCCGGCCACCCGGTGTACGCCAGGTGAGCGGGGACGACAGCGCGGGCTGGTACCGGCCCGCGGAGGAGGACACGGACGAGCCACGCACCCTGCGGGAGGTGTACGACTGGCCCCGGCTGCTGATCGGTGGGGCCGGCCGGGCCGTCTGGCTCTTCCTTCTGCCCTTTCTCATGATCAACCTGGTGACGTGGATGGAGCCACGCTTACCGGATCGGTCCTGGCCGGGAGCCCTGTACAGCTTCGGTGCGAGGCTGCTCGGACTGTCCCTGACGGTGATGCTGGTCGGCGTCTTCGGGCAGGCGGTCATGGACCAGATCGTCTGGCAGTGCGGAGCCGACACCGCCGTATGCGTCTCGGGCAACTTCGCGGTGACCGTGGCCCGCGATCGGGACACCGGAACGGGCCTGGCGCTGGCGGCCCTCGCGCCCCTGCTCGTCGGCACCCTGATGGCGTTCAGTGCCAGGGACGCCAAGAGCGAGTACCGACCGGTGCTCAGGACCGCCTCGCGCGAGGCCTACGAGCGCGCCGAGGTACGCGACCGGCACCGACCCGACCGGCACGGCACCCGGCAGCCCCTGGAGGTCCGCGGCTTCTGGGAGCACAACACCCGGGCGAAGGGGCTGACCACCCGGCACCTGTGCGCGGGGGTCCTCACGGTGGCCATGCTGCTCATCGTCCCGCCCCTCCAGTACGACCTGCACGAAGGCGACGCCACCGCTGCCCTGACCGTGTTCGTGCTGACCCTGGTCATGGCGGCCCTCGTGGTGATCGACGGCCCGTACTTCCGCGCCGCCTACGTCCAGCGCGACGGAACCGTGGGCGGTCCCCGGCGCAGGCTCCGATGGCCCCTGCGGTATGCGAAGTCCGCCGTCGGCGGCTGTCTCCTCGTGATGGTGGCCGCCATGCTGTGCTGCGCCCTGCCGTCCCGGGACTGGGACGCCGCCCGGGAGCGCTCCAGGATGCTGCCCGGCATGGGCGCCGAGGCGAACTACGTGGTCATCGCCCAGGGGGTGGGTCTCGTACTCATGGTCGTCGCCTGTCTCATCCTGGTCGCGGGAGAGACCGGGTCGGCGTCCAGGACGACCCTGTACGGGCTGCTGGGACCCGTGGTCGGCGTGCTCGCCTGCTTCACGGGCTGGCTCTACACCGCCGCGTTCTCCCTGTGGCTCCAGGGCTGGCTCACCCCCGACGGTGACCCGTACGCGGCCCTCATCCCCAGGGCCGTCCAGGTGGTCGCGGCGGCCTTCCCACTGGTCGTGCTGGGCGGGGTGGCGGTGGGTGCGGTCGTCGCCGCGTGCATGGCCCTGCGCCGCCCCTGGCTGAGGCACGTCTCGCCCCCCGCCCCCGAACCGGGCGACGACCCCGACGACACCCTCGACAACCAACGACACTGGAAGAAGCTGCGGTTCGCGGACCATGCCGGAGCCCGCGCGCTGGGCTGGTACGACCGCGGCCTGGCCACACTCGCGGTCCTTGTCGTCGTCCTGACCTGCGCCATGTACGGGGCCTACTGGGTCGGTGACGGTTCCTGGCTGGCGGGTGTACGGGAGAAGACGGTCGAGACTCTGCAGCAACTGACGACTTTCGGAGCCGTAATCCTGGTCGGTCTCGTCGCGGTGGCCGTGTTCGCCGTACGAGCCCTCGTGCTGCGCCCCGAGATGCGCCGGAACGCCGGGCTCGCCTGGGCGTTCGGCGCGTTCTGGCCGCGTGCGGCGCACCCGTTCACCCCGGCGGCCTGGGCGGTGCGAACCGTCCCCGAACTCGTGCACCGGATCGAGCACCTGCTGGACCAGGACGGCCGCAGGCGCGTGTTGATCGAGGCGCATTCCATGGGGTCGGTGATCGCCGTGGCGGCGCTTTGGCAGGTGCGGCCCGAACTGCGCTGGCGTATCGCCCTACTGACCACGGGCAGCCCGGTCGGGGTCGTCTTCCGGCGCCACTACCCCGGCTACGCGCCCGCCGGCTCGATCGATGCCCTGAAGGCCCTGCACGCCTGGGTCAACATCCATCGGACCACCGACGTACTGGGGGGACCCGTCGTCGGGGGCGCCGCGGAGAGCGGCAGATTCGAGGACGTGGAGTGGAAGGACGGGGTGGACCCGACGGCCGAGCCCGCCACGACGGAACCAGGACGCACCGAGGGTCAGCCCGTCTTCTGGCCACTGGAACGCCACCTCAACTACCGGCGCGCGCCGCGACTCCGCCCGATCCGCAGGCGCCTCCTCGACGGCCTCGCCGCAGCACAGCCGCCGACGCCTCCCGTCGTGCCGCCGTCACGCGTCAACGGAGGACATCGTCCCCAACTGCCGTCACGAAGTGAGTGAAGGCCCCTTGAGCACTTGCGGATCGGCCGCTACCAGTTCGTCGAAGACGGCCTTGTGGAAAACTCGGGCGCCGTCACGGGCAGACGAAGAGCGGAGCGTCGGGCGGGATCACGACGTCCTCGAACGCTTGCTCGATGGCCTGGTCGGTGACCGCACCGAACGGTTGCCGCCGCCGGTCCAGGCATACCGAGAGGCTGTGAACATCTGGGCGGGAGCCTCTTGGGCCCCGCGCCCGCTCACGCGGACGCCACCCACTCCGCGAACCCCGGCCCCGCCAGCCGTGCCCTCGCCCCCGGCAGCAACCCGCCGTTCTCGAACAGCTCCCGGTCCGGGTTGTCCGGGTCGCTCACCGCGACGACGGTCGCCGTGTCGCCGCGTGTCCGCAGCAGGAGTCGTACCGCCTCCTCGAGGCTCTCCTCGCGCGGTCCCGCCACCTCGGCGAACGGGACCGCGGAGGACACGTCGTCCTCCGTCAGCGCCAGGTCGACCAGGGCCTCGGCGACCGCCCGCGCCGCCACCAGCTGCGTCCGCATCCTCGGGACGTACACGGTGTCGCCCTGCCGCCCCCACTGTGCCAGCTGCTCCACGAACTCGTGGAACTGCGCCGCCCGCAGCACCCGCGTCGGCACGGGCCCCGCCAGCACCTCCCGCTCGTGTGCGAGCTTGGCCGCGTTGTAGCCGGCCACCGAGCCGTCGATGCCGATGATCGAGACGACGACGAGCCGCCGTACCCCCGCCTTCGCCCCGGCCTCGTGCAGATTGCGGGCCGCCGCGGTGAAGAACTCCGTCGCCACCCGCTCGTCGGGCGAGGGCGTGCTCGCCGCGTCGATCACTGTCTCCACCCCCTCCAGCGCCTCGGCGAGCCCGGCGCCGGACTCGATGTCCACGCCGGTGGAACGGGAGACGGGGACGACCCGGTGGCCGCGCTCCGTCAGCACGTCCACCACATGCCGTCCGAGCCGCCCGGTCGCCCCGGCCACCGCGATCTTCTTGCCTGTGCTCATCGTCGTCGCTCCTTCGTGAGTCCCTCTTCTGTGCCGTCATCGGTTTGACGGAGGGGACGAAGGAGATGTGACAGGCCCGGCGCAGAGAGACGCCGGTCGGCTTCGGCGCAGATTTTCATGCAAGCACGCTTGCTTGTTTTTCCCCGCGCTGCCATCCTCCACCCATGGCAGACCCGACCCCCGTGATCGACGATCTGTGTGCGGAGAGCGAGGAACTCGACCGGCTCGTGGCCGGGGCGAGTGCCGAGCAGTGGGCGCTCGCTACGCCCGCCGCCGGCTGGACCGTCGCTCACCAGATCGCCCACCTCGCCTGGACCGACCACTCCTCGCTGCTCGCCATAACCGACCAGGAGGGCTTCGCCCGTGCGGTCGAGAAGGCGTTGACCGAGCCCGGCGACTTCGTGGACAACGGCGCGCGGGAGGGTGCCGGGAAGCCTCCCGAGCAGCTGCTCGCCGACTGGCGGACCGGCCGTGAGGCCCTGGCCGACGCCCTGCGGACCGCCCCCGACGGCGCCCGCTTCCCCTGGTACGGCCCGCCCATGTCCACCGCCTCCATGGCCACCGCCCGCCTCATGGAGACCTGGGCCCACGGCCTCGACGTGGCCGACGCCCTGGGTGTGTCCCGCACCCCCACCGACCGGCTGCGGCACATCGTCCGCCTCGGCGTCCGCACCCGGGACTTCGCCTTCGGGGTGCACGGGCTGACCCCGCCGTTCGAGGAGTTCCGGGTCGAACTCGTGGGCCCCTCCGGCGAGTTGTGGGTGTACGGCGCCGAGGACGCCACGGACCGGGTCACCGGCCCCGCCCTCGACTTCTGCCTCCTGGTCACCCAGCGCGCCCACCGCGCCGACCTCGCCCTGCGCGCCGAAGGCTCGGACGCCGACCGCTGGCTCGACATCGCCCAGGCCTTCGCGGGCCCGCCGGGAGAGGGACGGGAACCGAAGGGGGACGGACGCGAGCCGACGGGGGACGCCGGGTGAGCATCCTCCGGATCGGCAACGCCTCCGGTTTCTACGGTGACCGGTTCGACGCCCTGCACGAGATGCTCACCGGCGGCGAACTCGACGTCCTCACCGGCGACTACCTCGCCGAACTGACCATGCTGATCCTCGGCCGCGACCGGCTGAAGGACCCGGCGGCCGGATACGCCCGCACCTTCCCGCGGCAGCTGGAGGAGTGCCTGGGCCTGGCGCACGAACGGGGTGTGCGTCTGGTGACCAACGCCGGCGGCCTCAACCCCGCCGGACTCGCCGACCGGGTACGCGAGTTGGCCGACCGGCTCGGCATCCCCGTCCGCGTCGCTCATGTCGAGGGCGACGACCTCACCGCACAGCACCCCGGCAGCCTCGCCGCCCACGCCTACCTCGGCGGCTTCGGCATCGCCGCCTGTCTTCGCGAGGGCGCCGACATCGTGGTCACCGGGCGCGTCACGGACGCTGCCCTGGTCACCGGGCCCGCCGCCGCCCACTTCGGCTGGGGGCCCGGGGAGTACGACCGGCTCGCGGGGGCCGTCGTCGCCGGGCATGTGCTGGAGTGCGGGACACAGGCGAGCGGCGGGAACTACTCGTTCTTCCAGGAGGGCGACGTCCGACGTCCCGGCTTCCCCCTCGCCGAGATCCACGCGGACGGCACCTGCGTCATCACCAAACACCCCGGCACCGGCGGCTTCGTCGACATCGGCACGGTGACCGCGCAGCTCCTGTACGAGACCGGCGGTGCCCGGTACGCCGGCCCCGACGTCACCGCCCGCCTCGACACCGTCCGCCTCACCCAGGAGGGCCCCGACCGCGTCCGCGTCGACGGTGTGCGAGGCGAGGCCCCGCCCCCCACCCTCAAGGTCGGCCGCAACCGGCTCGGCGGCTTCCGCAACGAGGTCGTCTTCGTGCTGACCGGGCTCGACATCGAGGCCAAGGCGGCCCTGGTCCGCGCCCAGATGGAACCCCACCTTGGCAAGGTCACCGACGTCCGCTGGGACCTCGTCCGCACCGACCGGCCCGACGCCGACACCGAGGAGACCGCGAGCGCGCTGCTCCGGCTCGTCGTACGGGACCCCGACCAGGAGGCCGTGGGCCGGGCGCTGAGCGGCGCCGCCATCGAGCTGGCACTCGCGAGCTACCCCGGCTTCCATGTGCTCGCGCCACCGGGGAAGGGCGCGCCCTACGGTGTCTTCGAGGATGTGTACGTCCCCCATGGCGCCGTACCCCATGTGGCCGTCCTCCACGACGGACGGCGGCTGGCTGTGGCGCCGGCCCAGGACACCCTCGTACTCCACGAGGTGCCGGAGCCGGCCCTGCCCGAGCCGCTTGCGGCGGGGCCCACGCGACGGGCCCCGCTCGCCCTCGTCGTCGGCGCCCGCAGCGGCGACAAGGGCGGGAACGCCAACGTGGGCGTCTGGGCCCGGACGGACGAGGCCTGGCGCTGGCTCGCGCACACCCTGACCGTCGAGCGGCTGCGCGAACTCCTCCCGGAGACCGCCGACCTGCCCGTCACCCGCCACACCCTGCCCGGCCTGCGCGCCCTCAACTTCGTCGTCGAGGGCATCCTCGGCGCCGGTGTCGCCGCCCAGCACCGCTTCGACCCGCAGGCCAAGGCCCTCGGCGAATGGCTGCGCTCCCGCCACCTGGACATCCCGGAGGCCCTGCTGTGACCGTCCTGTCGTCGGCGCTGGACACCAACGGCCCCGACTACCGCGCCCACCGCGAGACCATGCTCGCCAAGCTCACCGCACTGGACGCCGAGCATGCCAAGGCCCTCGCGGGCGGTGGCGAGAAGTATGTCCAACGGCACCGGAAACGCGGCAAGTTGCTCGCCCGGGAGCGCATCGAGCTGCTCCTCGACCCCGACACCCCGTTCCTGGAACTGTCCCCGCTCGCCGCCTGGGGCAGCGACTACACCGTCGGCGCCTCCCTCGTCACCGGTATCGGGGTCGTCGAGGGCGTGGAGTGCCTGATCACCGCGAACGACCCGACCGTGCGCGGCGGCGCCAGCAACCCGTGGTCGCTGAAGAAAGCCCTGCGCGCCAACGACATCGCGCTCGCCAACCGGCTGCCCTGCATCAGCCTGGTGGAGTCCGGGGGCGCCGATCTGCCGTCCCAGAAGGAGATCTTCATCCCCGGGGGCGCCATCTTCCGGGACCTGACGAGGCTCTCGGCCGCCGGAATCCCCACCGTCGCCGTCGTCTTCGGCAACTCCACCGCCGGAGGCGCGTACATCCCCGGCATGTCCGACCACGTGATCATGGTCAAGGAGCGCGCGAAGGTGTTCCTCGGCGGTCCGCCGCTGGTGAAGATGGCCACGGGGGAGGAGAGCGACGACGAGTCCCTCGGCGGTGCCGAGATGCACGCGCGCGTGTCGGGCCTCGCGGACTACTTCGCCGTGGACGAGCCGGACGCGCTGCGGCAGGCACGGCGGGTGGTCGCCCGCCTCAACCACCGCAAGGCGTACGGCGATCCGGGCCCGGCCGAGCCGCCCAAGTACGACGCCGACGAACTCCTCGGCATCGTGCCCGGCGACCTCCGGACGCCCTTCGACCCGCGCGAGGTGATCGCCCGGATCGTCGACGCCTCCGACTTCGACGAGTTCAAGCCGCTGTACGGGACCAGCCTGACGACGGGCTGGGCCGCGCTGCACGGCTATCCCGTCGGCGTGCTGGCCAACGCGCAAGGGGTGCTGTTCTCCGAGGAGTCCCAGAAGGCGGCCCAGTTCATCCAGTTGGCCAACCAGCGGGACATCCCGCTGCTCTTCCTCCACAACACCACCGGCTACATGGTCGGCAAGGAGTACGAGCAGGGCGGCATCATCAAGCACGGCGCGATGATGATCAACGCGGTCTCCAACTCCCGCGTCCCGCACCTCTCCGTCCTGATGGGCGCCTCCTACGGCGCCGGGCACTACGGCATGTGCGGCCGGGCCTACGACCCCCGCTTCCTCTTCGCCTGGCCCAGCGCCAAGTCGGCCGTCATGGGGCCCCAGCAGCTCGCGGGCGTCCTCTCGATCGTGGCCCGGCAGTCGGCGGCGGCCAAGGGACAGCCGTACGACGAGGACGCGGACGCCGCGCTGCGGGCCATGGTGGAGCAGCAGATCGAGTCCGAGTCGCTGCCGATGTTCCTGTCCGGCCGGCTCTACGACGACGGCGTCATCGACCCCCGCGACACCCGCACCGTCCTCGGCCTGTGCCTGTCGGCCATCCACACGGCGCCGTACGAGGGTGCGCGCGGCGGCTTCGGCGTCTTCAGGATGTGACGGGCATGACGGATGTGAGGGACCACTTGATAGGGACCGTGCTGGTCGCCAACCGCGGCGAGATCGCCTGCCGCGTCTTCCGCACCTGCCGTGAGTTGGGAATCCGGACGGTCGCCGTGCACTCCGACGCCGACGCGAACGCCCTCCACGCGCGCGTGGCCGACACGGCGGTACGGCTGCCGGGCGCGACGCCCGCGGAGACGTATCTGCGCGGCGACCTGATCGTGAAGGCGGCGCTGGCGACCGGCGCGGACGCCGTGCACCCCGGCTACGGCTTCCTCTCCGAGAACGCGGAGTTCGCCCGGGCCGTCCTGGACGCGGGGCTGGTATGGATCGGCCCGCCGCCGGAGGCGATCGAGGCGATGGCGTCCAAGACACGCGCGAAGGAGCTGATGGGCCTCCCGCTGCTGGGGGAACCCACGGAGGCCGATCTCCCCCTGCTGGTGAAGGCGGCCGCGGGCGGCGGAGGGCGCGGGATGCGGATCGTGCGCCGTCTCGAGGAGCTGAGCGCCGCACTGGAGGGCGCGCGCGCCGAGGCCGCGAGCGCCTTCGGGGACGGCGAGGTCTTCGTCGAGCCGTACGTGGAGCACGGGCGCCACGTCGAGGTCCAGGTGCTCGCCGACACGCACGGCACGGTGTGGGCACTGGGCACGCGCGACTGCTCCCTCCAGCGGCGCCACCAGAAGGTGATCGAGGAGGCGCCGGCGCCCGGGCTCCCGGAGGCGCTCACGGAGGAGCTGTGCACGCTGGCCGTACGCGCCGCGCGCGCCGTCGCCTACGTCGGCGCGGGCACCGTCGAGTTCCTGGTCGCCGACGGCAAGGCCCACTTCCTGGAGATGAACACCCGGCTCCAGGTCGAACACCCGGTCACGGAAGCGGTGTTCGACATCGACCTGGTGGCGCTCCAGATCGCGGTCGCCGAGGGACGCGCCCTGGACACCGACCCCCCACGCGCGCGTGGCCACGCCGTCGAGGCCCGCCTCTACGCCGAGGACCCGGCCACCGACTGGACCCCGCAGACCGGCACCCTGCACCGCCTGACCGTCCCGGACTCGATCCGCCTCGACACCGGCTACGACGACGGCACCGAGATCGGCGTCCACTACGACCCCCTGCTCGCCAAGGCCGTCGCCCACGCCCCCACGCGCGCGGAGGCCCTCCGCAAGCTGGCGGGCGCACTGGAGCGGGCCACCATCCACGGCCCGACGACCAACAGGGACCTCCTGGTACGCAGCCTGCGCCACGAGGAGTTCACCTCGGCGGCGATGACGACCTCCTTCTACGACCACCACCTCACCGACCTCACCGGCTCAACCCCCGACCCGTACGCCCCCTTGGCCGCGGCCCTCGCCGACGCCCACGGCCGTTCCCGCTTCGGCGGCGGCTGGCGCAACGTGCCCTCCCAGCCCCAGCTCAAGCGCTACGAGACGGCAGGCGAGGAGATCGAGGTCCGCTACCGCCACACACGCGCCGGCCTGGAGGCGGACGGGGCACGGATCGTGCACGCGGACGCGGCTCTGGTCGTACTCGAAGTGGAGGGCGTGCAGCGCAAGTTCGAGGTGACGAGGTACGCCGACGAGGTGTACGTCAACGCGACGCGACTCAGGGCGCTGCCCCGCTTCTCCGACCCCGCGACCCAGCTGGCCCCGGGTTCCTTGGTGGCCCCGATGCCGGGAACGGTGGTCAGGATCGCGGAGGGGTTGGGCGAGGGGGCTGCTGTTACGGCCGGACAGCCGCTGGTGTGGCTGGAGGCGATGAAGATGGAGCATCGGATCGCAGCACCCGTCACGGGAACGCTGACAACTCTGCATGCCGCTGTCGGCCACCAGGTGACGGTCGGCTCTCTACTGGCGGTCGTGGAACCCACCTAAGGGGCGCGGGGCCGCATCAATTTGCGGCTACCGCCGCGCGAGCGCGACCAGCCACCTACAACCCGCACCCGGGAGGAGTCCCATGCCATCCACGATCGATTCCGAAGAACACACAGCCCTCCGCAAAGCCGTAGCCGCCCTCGGCAAACGCCACGGCCGCACCTACGACCGCGAACAACTCTGGTCCGAGGCCGCCAAACTCGGCTACCTCGGCGTCAACCTGCCGGAGGCATACGGCGGTGGAGGCGGCGGCATCTCCGAACTCTCCATCGTCCTCGAAGAGCTGGGCGCTGCCGGCTGCCCCCTGCTCATGATGGTCGTCTCACCGGCGATCTGCGGCACAGTGATCGCCCGCTTCGGCATGGACGCCCAGAAGCAGGAGTGGCTCCCAGGGTTGGCGGACGGCACCCGCACCATGGCCTTCGGCATCACCGAACCCGACGCCGGCTCCAACAGCCACCGCATCACCACCACGGCCCGCAAGGACGGCACCGACTGGCTCCTCACCGGCCGCAAGGTCTTCATCAGCGGCGTGGACATAGCCGACGCCACCCTCATAGTCGGCCGCACCGAGGACGCCCGAACAGGCCGCCTCAAGCCCTGCCTCTTCATCGTCCCGCGGGACGCGCCCGGCTTCACCCGCCGCCAGATCGACATGGAACTCGGCGCCGTGGAGAAGCAGTTCGAGCTGACTCTCGACGACGTGCGCCTCCCCGCGGACGCGCTCGTCGGAGACGAGGACGCCGGGCTCCTCCAGCTCTTCGCCGGCCTCAACCCCGAACGCATCATGACGGCCGCCTTCGCGATCGGCATGGGCAGGTACGCCCTGTCGAAAGCCGTCGAGTACGCGCGCGACCGTACCGTCTGGAACGCCCCCATCGGCGCCCACCAGGCCATCGCCCACCCCCTGGCGCAGGCGCACATCGACCTCGAACTGGCCCGTCTGATGATGCAGAAGGCGGCCCATCTGTACGACGCGGGCGACGACGTCGGCGCGGGCGAGGCCGCCAACATGGCGAAGTACGCGGCGGGGGAGGCCTGCGTGAAGGCGGTCGACCAGTCCGTGCACACCCTCGGCGGCAACGGCCTCACCCGGGAATTCGGACTCGCCTCGTTGATAACCGCCGCGCGCGTGGCTCGTATTGCTCCGGTGAGCAGGGAGATGATTCTCAACTACGTCTCCCACCAGACCCTGGGTCTGCCCAAGTCGTACTAGGCCCCTCTCGGCCGTCTTGGAGGAACCGTGTTCCGCAGCGAGTACGCAGACGTCCCACCCGTCGAACTCCCCATCCACGAGGCCGTCCTGGGCCGGGCCGCCGAGTTCGGCGAGCATCCCGCGCTCGTCGACGGCGTGGACGGCACCACCCTCACCTACGACCAACTGGACCGGTTCCACCGACGGGTGGCCGCCGGACTCGCCGAGGCGGGGGTGAGCAAGGGGGACGTGCTCGCGCTGCACAGCCCCAACACGATCGCGTTCCCCACGGCGTTCTACGCCGCCACGCGCGCGGGAGCCTCCGTCACCACCGTGCACCCGCTGGCCACGGCGGAGGAGTTCGCCAAGCAGCTGAAGGACTCGGCGGCCCGCTGGATCGTCACCGTCTCCCCGCTCCTGGAGACGGCCCGCCGGGCGTCCGAACTCGCGGGCGGCGTCGAGGAGATCTTCGTCTGCGACAGCGCTCCGGGACATCGTTCGCTCCTCGACATGCTCGGTTCGACGGCCCCCGAACCGGTGATCGACATCGACCCCGTGGAAGACGTGGCGGCGCTGCCGTACTCCTCCGGCACGACCGGTCTCCCCAAGGGCGTCATGCTCACCCACCGCCAGATGGCGACCAACCTCGCGCAGCTCCAGTCCGCCATAGACGCCGGCCCCGGCGACCGCATCCTCGCCGTCCTGCCGTTCTTCCACATCTACGGCCTGACGGCCCTCATGAACGCCCCCCTGCGCAGGGGCGTCACGGTCGTCGTCCTGCCCCGCTTCGACCTGGAGACCTTCCTCGCCGCCATCCAGAACCACCGCATCACCGGCCTGTACGTCGCCCCGCCGATCGTCCTGGCCCTCGCCAAGCACCCGCTGGTCGCCGAGTACGACCTCTCGTCGCTCCAGTACATCCTCAGCGCCGCCGCGCCCCTGGACGCCCGGCTCGCGGACGCCTGCTCGCGGCGTCTGAACCTGCCGCCCGTGGGCCAGGCGTACGGCATGACGGAACTCTCGCCCGGCACCCACATCGTCCCCCTGGACGCGATGCGCGAGGCGCCCCCCGGCACGGTCGGCCGGCTCATCGCCGGCACCGAGATGCGGATCGTCTCCCTCGACGACCCCGACAAGGACGTCGGCATCGGCGAGGACGGCGAGATCCTCATCCGCGGCCCCCAGATCATGAAGGGCTACCTCGGCAAGCCCGACGCCACCGCCGCGATGATCGACCCCGACGGCTGGCTGCACACCGGCGACGTCGGCCACACCGACGCCGACGGCTGGCTCTTCGTCGTCGACCGGGTGAAGGAGCTCATCAAGTACAAGGGCTTCCAGGTCGCCCCGGCCGAACTGGAGGCGCTCCTGCTCACCCACCCCGGCATCGCCGACGCCGCCGTCATCGGCGCCTACGACGACGACGGCAACGAGGTCCCGCACGCCTACGTGGTCCGCCAACCGGACGCCACCGACCTCTCCGAAGGAGAGGTGAGGATGTACGTCGCCGAACGCGTCGCCCCGTACAAACGCGTCCGCCAGGTCACCTTCATCGACGGAGTGCCACGGGCCGCCTCCGGGAAGATCCTGCGCCGGCAGCTGAGGGAGCCCCAGTGACCGTGACCCTGATCGGCCGCACACGCGCGCGTGGCGTCGAGACCCTCACCCTCGACTCGCCCCACAACCGCAACGCCCTGTCGGCGGCGCTGGTGGGCGAGCTCGCGGACGCGCTGAGCGACTGCGGCAAGGACGGCGACGTACGCGCCGTCGTCCTCACCCACACCGGGAACACGTTCAGCGCCGGCGCCGACCTGAAGGACCCGCCCGACCCGGCCGCACTGGTCGGTCTGCTGCGGCAGATCGTGGGACTCCCCAAGCCGGTGCTCGCCCGGGTGACGGGTCACGTCCGCGCGGGCGGCCTCGGCCTGCTGGCGGCCTGCGACATCGGCGTGGCCTCGGCGGCGGCGACCTTCGCCTTCACCGAGGTCCGGATCGGAGTGGCCCCCGCCGTGATCTCCCTGCCGTTGCTCCCCCGCACCGACCCCCGCGCCCTCGCCCGCTACTACCTCACCGGCGAACGCTTCGACGCCCCCGAGGCCGCCCGCATCGGCCTGCTGACGGCGACCGGCGACGACGTGGACGCCGTACTCGAACCCCTCCTGGACGGGCTCCGCAAGTCCGCCCCTGAAGCCCTCGCGGAGACGAAACAGCTGCTCACCGCTAGGGTGCTGGAAGCCTTCGACCGGGACGCGGCCCACCTCACCGCGCTCTCGGCCCGCCTGTTCGCCTCCGAACAGGCCCGCGAGGGGATGACAGCCTTCCTAGAACGACGGGACCCCGCATGGGCGCTGTGAGCACGGTCGGCGACCGGGCGGAACGCACTCCCAAACAGGACCGCAGCCGGGCCACCCGGCAGCGGCTCCTGGAAGCCGCCGTGGCCTGCCTCGCCGAGCACGGCTGGGCGGGCTCCACGGTGTCGGTGGTCGCCGAACGCGCCGGCGTCTCCCGGGGCGCCGCCCAGCACCACTTCCCGACCCGCGAGGACCTCTTCACGGCGGCGGTGGAGTACGTCGCCGAGGAACGCTCCACAGCGCTCAGAGACCTGTTCCCCGAAGGCGCGGCAGGCGACCGGCGCGCGGTCGTCTCGGCGCTCGTCGACCTCTACACCGGCCCGCTGTTCCGGGCCGCCCTCCACCTGTGGGTCGCCGCCTCCAACGAGGAGCAACTACGCCCGCGCGTGACGGAACTGGAGGCCCGCGTAGGCAGGGAGACGCACCGGATCGCGGTCGAGCTGCTGGGCGCGGACGAGTCCGGACCAGGCGTACGGGAGACGGTCCAGGGCCTGCTGGACATGGCTCGCGGTCTGGGCCTGGCCAACCTGCTCACGGACGACGGGACACGGCGCGACAAGGTGGTCGCCCAATGGACCGTGCTGGTGGAGACCGCCCTCAAGGTCTGACCGCCCTCAAGGACTGAGCCGCTCCACGCGCCAGCTCCCGTCCGGCTCCGCCACGTAACGCAACCGGTCGTGCAGCCGGTTCTCCCGGCCCTGCCAGAACTCCACCGCCTGCGGAGCCACCCGGAAACCACCCCAGTGCGGCGGCACCGGCACCTGCTCGCCCTCCGGATAGCGGGCCTCCAGCTGCGCGTACGAGGCCTCCAGCTCGGCACGCGTGGCGATCACCGAGGACTGCGCACTGGCCCACGCGCCGAGCTGCGAACCGTGCGGCCGGGTGCGGAAGTACCCGGCGGTCTCGTCTCTGCCGGTACGGCGCGCGACGCCCGTGACGATGACCTGCCGGCCCATCGGATGCCACGGGAAGAGCAGCGAGACATACGGGTTCTCGGCCAGGTCACGCGCCTTGCGGGAGTCGTAGTTCGTGTAGAAGACGAACCCCTGCTCGTCGAACTGCTTCAGCAGCACCGTGCGGGAGGCGGGCCGGCCCTCCGCGTCCGCGGTCGACACCACCATGGCGTTCGGCTCGAAAAGATGGGCCTCCGTCGCGGCCTGCTTGAACCAGCGCGCGAACTGTGCCACGGGCGTCGCCGCCAGCTCGCTCTCGGCGAGGCCCTCGGCCCGGTACTGCTTGCGCATGGCGGCCGGGTCCGGGAAGGAGGCGGGCTCGCCGGAGACGGCGTCTGCGTCGGTCACGCGGTCATCTTGCCGTATGGGATCCGCTGGAGGGCCGGTCGGGGCCATCACGCGCGGGGTGGCACTCAGTGCCGCAAGACTCCCCAAAGGTGGCACTCGGGGATATGGTGCAGATGCCGCCGCGGTGGGGTGACCACTCGCCGAACGGGGCATCACTGGGCCAACCGACCCCCCGGAGCCGTCCCCTCCGAAGGTCGTCCCCCACACCACCCCCGACAGGACCTGTCGCACACGTCACGAGGAGCCGCCTGATGTCCGACTTCGACCCCGGCTTTGTACCTGGCCTCGAAGGAGTCGTCGCGTTCGAGACGGAGATCGCCGAACCGGACAAGGAGGGCGGCGCCCTGAGGTACCGGGGCGTCGACATCGAGGACCTGGTCGGCCACGTCTCGTTCGGCAACGTCTGGGGCCTGCTCGTCGACGGCGCCTTCCGCCCCGGCCTGCCCCCCGCCGAGCCCTTCCCGATCCCCGTCCACTCCGGCGACATCCGCGTCGACGTCCAGTCCGCGCTGGCGATGCTGGCCCCGGTCTGGGGTCTCAAGCCGCTGCTGGACATCGACGAGGCCCAGGCCCGCGACGACCTCGCCCGAGCCGCCGTCATGGCCCTCTCCTACGTCGCCCAGTCCGCCCGCGGCCAGGGCCGCCCCATGGTCCCGCAGAGCGAGATCGACAAGGCCCAGTCCGTCGTCGAGCGCTTCATGATCCGCTGGCGCGGCGAGCCCGACCCCAAGCACGTCGCCGCGGTCGACGCGTACTGGACCTCCGCCGCCGAGCACGGCATGAACGCCTCCACCTTCACCGCGCGGGTGATCGCCTCCACGGGCGCGGACGTGGCGGCGGCCCTCTCCGGCGCCGTAGGAGCCATGTCCGGCCCGCTCCACGGCGGCGCCCCCTCCCGCGTCCTCCACATGATCGAGGAGATCGAACGCACGGGCGACGCCGAGGCCTACGTCAAGCAGGCCCTCGACAAGGGCGAACGCCTCATGGGCTTCGGCCACCGCGTCTACCGCGCCGAGGACCCGCGCGCCCGCGTACTGCGCCGCACGGCGCGCGAGCTGGGCGCGCCGCGCTTCGAGGTGGCGGAGGCGTTGGAGAAGGCGGCCCTGGCCGAACTCCACGCCCGCCGCCCGGACCGCGTCCTGGCCACGAACGTCGAGTTCTGGGCGGCGATCGTCCTCGACTTCGCCGAGGTCCCGGCGCACATGTTCACGTCCATGTTCACCTGCGCCCGTACCGCCGGCTGGTCGGCGCACATCCTGGAACAGAAGCGGACCGGGAGGCTGGTGCGGCCGTCGGCGCGGTATGTGGGGCCGGGCGTGCGCGGTCCGCAGGATGTCGCGGGATACGAGGACATCGCCCACTGACAGGGTGCGTGAGGAGCGCGGGCGACTGCGGGCCGGATTGTGGCTGGTCGCGCAGTTCCCCGCGCCCCTGAGGGGCGTTATTACGCCGGAGTCAAGAGATTCCCGTGATGACGCTCCGCCACGAGCGGGTGCGCCCGCAGCTTGCCCTTGAGCTCGTTGTAGCCGTACTCGGCGAAGAGCGGATTCGACGGGTCGTCGGTGATGCCCGGCGCGGTGGAGGCGTGTGGGAAGACCAGCGGCTCCACCCGCGCATCCAGCCGCGGGTTGTAGAAGAACGGCACGGAGAACCGCTCGGTGGCACCCGGCGGGGAGACGACCCGGTGATTGGTGGCGACGAAATACCCATTCGTCGCCACCTCGAGCAGCTCCCCGAGATTCACGACGAAGGCCCCCTCCAGCGGCGGCACGTCATGGAAGACCCCGTCCTCCCGCTGCACCTGAAGCCCACCGACCTTGTCCTGGAGAAGCAGCGTGAGGAACCCGTAGTCCTTGTGGGCCCCGACCCCCTGATCGGCCCCGTCACCGGCACTCCCCGGGTACCGCACGAGCTTCAGATGCGGATGGGCACGCTCCCCGAAGATCGGGTCGTAGAAGTCCGCCGGCGCCCCGATCGACGCCAGCAGCTCGTGCAGCAGCCGCTCGGCGACGGAGCTCAGCCGCTCGACCCAGCGGAGCGCGGCGGCACGCAGCTCGGGAAGGGAATCGGGCCACTGATTGGGCCCCTCCAGCCACCAGTAGGCAGGCTCACCGGCCCCGGGTATCCGCGCGGGCCGCTCCGCCCCGATGTCGAGCTGATCCCGCCAGTCCCGGCTACCGCCCGTCCGCTCGTCACCGGTCCGGGTGTACCCCCGGAAGTGCGGCGACCGCACATTGTCGATGGCCAGCCGCTCCCCCTCGGGCAGCGCGAAGAACCTCCGCATGGCGGAGAGAAGGGCGCCGACCTCGGCTGCCGGGACCCCATGCCCGACGAGCTGGAAGAACCCCACGTCATGCGCGGCACTGTGCAGCTGGGCATGGAGCAGCGCACGGGCCTGGGGACCGCGGTCGGCGGCCGAGAGATCGATGATCGGGAGCTGCTGGTACGACGGAGTCGTCGACACGTTGGTGGTCATGGTGCGTCCACAAAGGGTGAGAGGGAGAAAAGGCGGCAGCGTAGGGCTGGCTGCGCGAAGGACCGGAGGCTCAGACGGAGCGTCGACAGCCCATGCTCGTGACGCGGACGTAGTCCACGTGGCGGCGTCGAACGAGCGAAAGCATGAGCTCAGGGTACTGCGTGCCGCAAGAAGCGCGGGTGGCGCAGATCACCCCCGAAAATCCTCCACCCACACGAAAACGCAGACGACCCGCGAGCTCGGGTTCCCACCGCCTCAGCGGGGGAGCCGGCCGGACGTACCGGCGAGCTCGCGGGTCGGGTGACTGCGTTGTATTGGCCGGCTGCGTGTTTCTCACACACGCTGGTCCGGCACCGCACTGAATGTGGTGACGGGCCGCTAGCCCGCAGCCACCTCGCGCGTCCGGGATTCATACATGTACCGGATCACCTCCTTTCAGCGATGACCCCCACCCTAAGAACCGCCAAGTCGTCGATCAACCGGTTTTTCGAGATGTTGACGCAGCGGCTTCCGGGCTGCTGCTGTACCCATAGCCGTCGCCTCGTTGCAGGAGCTCCAGATTCCAGTGGGACACGTTGAGTCTGCCCGTCAGCGTCTGGAGGCTGTGCTGTCCCCTGGCCCGGACCGAGATGCGGCCCGTCCAGACGCCCTCCCATTTCCCGGCCGGGACGTTGGCGCGTACGAGATCTCCGGTGATGTACCCGAAGTGCTGCTTGGCACGGGTCCTCCGCAGCCGTGGGAATCCGAACCGGTCCGGAGTGGTGCGTGCGTACGATCCGCGTCCGGTGGCCTTGGCGACGAGGACTTGCCTCGGGTATCGCACGATCGCGTCCCCGGCTTCGTGATCCAGCTGACCTACTGACAGGGCGTCCAGAGTGTGGGTCTTGGCCAGTCCCATGGCGCTGCGGTTTTCCTTCGTGGTCTGCCCCGGCAAGGTGTGGACGGGGATGCCGAGGTCGGCGAGTGCCTCCGTGAGCAGCCATCGGGTTGAGTTCATGGCGGCGGCGTCGCGGAGGGGTGCCTTGATCTGGCGGAGGATCTGCGCGAGCCGGTCAGGTCGGTCGGCGAGGTACGCCGCAACGGATTTGGCGCCTTTGGCGGTGTTGCAGGGGACGCAGGCTGGGACGAGGTTGGCGATCCGATCCGAGCCTCCTCGGCTGCGGGGCCTGACGTGCTCGATGTTCAGGGAGACGCCGATGGCGTCGCAGTAGGCGCAGCCGTTGTCCCACCTGGCGCGCAGATAGTCGCGAGCGGTGGTCCCCGCGAGCGTGCCTTGCGCGTACTCGGCTCCTCTGAGGGGCCTGTCCGCGCTCATGGAGTGGGTGTCGAAGGCGACCTGTTCCACGTGGATTTCGGTGACGGGTGCGTAGCGGCACAGTCGGTTAGCCATGGAGAAGGTGGTGTCGACGCGGTGGCGCAGGGACGGGGGCAGCCAGCCTGCCGGTTTGGTGCGGTTGTGGGAGCGGGGAGCCCGGTAACGGCAGTTGGCCGAGCGCCGTCTGTGCCGGTAACCGGCGCGTTGTTGCATGCAGGAGTGGATCTGGTCGCCGCGGTGCTGGAGTTCGATGGAGACGAGTCCGCGCCGGACTGTGACGGTGGTCCCGCGGCCATCGGCTTCCTGCTTCTCGTCTGTGAGAGCCAGACCGGTGCCCTTGGAACCGGGGTCGATGCGTAACTGGACGCCGTCGACGGCTGATTCGACTCGCGTGCGGTCCTTGAGACGGATGGTGAAGGGGACTTGCCGTGCGATGACTGCTCGCCCTTTGCCGAGGAGTTCGCGGGCGCGGGCGGGGTGGCAGGGCATGAGGGGCTGCCCTTCCTTGGACAGCACGAAGACTCTGCTCGCGCCGATTCCACCGTCGTACGGCGGATTGTGCGGGGGAGCGTCACCGCTCCCGTTCTCTGCCGCCTTCGCCGCCGGAGCGGCGCTCTTGGCGTGACGCCGTCGGGCCTTGATGCCGTGCCCGACGGTCTCCCCTCGCCCATGTTCCCTGCCGGTGCCCCGCGCGGTGGCGGGGTGTCCGTGAGCCGTTTCGTCCCTGCTCCCAGGGGTGTCTGCTCCCACGGATTCCAGAGCAGGCTGCTGAGGAAGCACAGCCTGGTGGGTCTGCTCGCCCACAGGAAACGTAGTCATCGGGGCACCTCCCTGATCCTGCGGATCGTGATGACTGGGGCTGGCCACTCGGCGGCATCACGGCCGGGGAGCGAGTGGCCTCCCTTCTGAAGTGCAGCTGAAGCTAGTTGCTACGGGCTACCCCGATGGATCACTTCTTCGGAAGTGGCTCATTCGTGCGAATATCGCGGGCTTCTCCGGCGCGCAGCCGATCTCGCTGCTACTCAGGTCCCCTCCGAGAGGAACAGCCCGGCCAGCCGAGGCAGTCGTCGACGTATCTCGTCCTCGTCGTCGAAGTCGAAGTCCTCGCCCAGTGGCTCGGTGGGGGAGTCCGAAGACGGATGGTCGGCTGCGTACTGCTTCCAGTCCTCCCAGAAGATCTCGGTGTCCCCGGTGATCCGCTCGTAGGCTTCAGAGGCGCAGTAGTTGGCGTCCTCGTAGAAGAGGGTGCGGTCCTCGAAGTCGGCGGCTGCCGCGACGACGTCGGGGTGGTCGGCGAGGGCGTCCGGGGATGTGGCGGCTCGCTCGTACCAGTGGCGGCCCTGGGCTATCAGGCCCGCGCGGAAGTCCATGAAGCTGTCGTCGGAGCAGCCGCCGCCGACGAGGTAGGCGGCGGCCCAGACGTCCCAGCGGTAGAGGGCGTTGTGGAGGGTGTCGAAGTGGTCCTGGTACTCCAGGATCTGTCGCTTGGGGCAGGCTGCCAGAAGGGTGGCCAGTGCCTCGTGGAAGGGGACTTCGTCTGTCATGGCGAAGCGTGCCGCATTGATGAGGTGCCAGAACTCTTTCGTGTCCACGGCACCGCACTGTGCCGGCCGGGTCTGACAATCGCCGTCGCCAAGCCCTCAGAGCATGCTCCTGCGCCCCTCCCCGAAGTAGTGGCCCTCCGCCAGGTCCGCGAGCAGGTTCGGGTGCTCCGGCTTCCAGCCCAGACGCTGCTGCGTGAGGGTGCTGGATGCGCGGAGGTCGAGGGAGGCGAAGTGGGCTATCCAGCCGAAGTGGGCGGGGGCTTCGGCGGCGGTCACCCGTACCACCGGTACGTCCAGGCCTTGGCCTATCGCGGTGGCGATGGCGTGGAGGGGTACGCCCTCGTCGTCGATCGCGTGGAGGCGGGTGCCTGCCGTGGCCTTCTCGAGGGCCAGTCGGTAGAGGCGGGCCGCGTCGTCGCGGTGGACGGCCGGCCAGTGGTTGGTGCCTTCGGCGATCATCGCGGACGCGCCCTTCTCGCGGGCGATGTCGATGAGCTTGGGGATGAAGCCGCCGTCGTCGGGGCCGTGGACGGACGGGGGCAGGCGGACGACCGTGGCGCGTACGCCGTGGTCGGCGAGGGCGAGCGTGGCCTGCTCGGAGGGGACGCGGAAGGGGGCCACGGAGTCCGGGTGGGCCGCGTCCTCCTCCGTGGCGAAGATGCCGGGCTCGACCAGGAACGCCGACGTCGTCACGAAGGGCTTTTCGGTGCCTTCGAGCACCGAGCCCATCGCCTCGATGGCGTGCAGGTCGATCACGCCCGAGGCGGCGATGTCGGAGAAGTCGTGCTTGAAGGCGGTGTGGATGACACCGTCGGCCGACTCGGCTCCCCGGCGCAGGCTGTCCAGGTCGTCCAGGTCGCCGCGGTGCACCTCCGCCCCTGTCGTCCGCAGCGCCGCCGCGGAGGAGTCGGAGCGGGCCAGGCCCAGGACCTCGTGTCCCGCGCCGATGAGTTCACGTACGACCGCGGTGCCTACGAAGCCGCTGGCGCCGGTGACGAATACGCGCATGTCGATGCCCTCCAGAGGGATGGGATGCGGGGTTCGGGATGACTTCAGCGTCCGTGCCGCAGCGGCCCCGCGTCCAAAGCCTCTTTCGTATACGGCAATGCGATCCGGGCATCACCGCAGCTAGGCTCGCTGTATGGCCGACTCTCAGCCGATCCCCGTCTCCGCCGACCTCGATCTCCGCCTCGTCCGGTACTTCACCGTCGTCGCCGAGCACCGTCACTTCGGTCGTGCCGCCGCCGCCCTGCACATCACTCAGCCGTCCCTGAGCCGTCAGGTGCAGCGCCTGGAGCGGGAGTTGGGGGCGCGGTTGCTGGACCGGACGCCGCAGGGGACGCGGTTGACCGAGGCGGGGGAGGTCTTCCTGCCGGAGGCGCGGGAGTTGTTGCGTGCGGCGGCTCAGGCGGGCGTACGCGCGCGTGCCGCCGCTCAGCCGCATCGGATGACGGTCGGTTTCACCTCGGGCATCATCGTCACCCCGGCGGTCCGGGCGGTACGGCACCGGCACCCGGACGCCGACGTCCAGACCGCCCACCTGAACTGGGACGACGTGCACCACGCGCTGCTCGACCACCGTGTCGACGCGGTGGTGACCCGGCTGCCGTTCCCGACCGACCGGCTGCGGGTGACGGTCCTCTACGACGAGCCGCGCGTCCTGATCGTCCCGCTCGACCATCGGCTGGCCGGCAAGGAGTCCGTCACGCTGGACGACATCGCCGACGAGCGGCTGCCGCGTACGGCGGACCCGGTGCGCAGCGCGTTCTGGCGGTTCGAGCCTCGTCCGGACGGGCGCCCGGCGCCGGACGGGCCGCTCATCGAGGCGGTCGAGGACAAGTTCGAACTCGTTGCCTCCGGCGAGTCGTTGGCCGTTGCCGCGCACTCCGTGGGGCGGGTTCTGCGGCCCGATCTGACCATGGTCCCGCTGGAGGGCGTCGAGCCGAGCCATGTCGTCGTGGCGACCCGCGCGGACGACCGCAGCCGCCTGGTGACGGCGTTCCACAAGGCCGCGAAGGACCACATCACCCCGAACGCGTGATCGTCTCCAGCAGATTCGCCACCAGCGGACTGTCGTCTCCGGTCCGCCAGGCCACCGCGACCACGGTCCGCGCGTGCGGCGCGGTGAGAGGACGGAAGGCGACGCCTCCCAGCCGGATACGGCGGATGCTCGCCGGTGCGACCGAGACCCCGAGGCCCGCCTCGACGAGGGCGCAGACGGTCTGCCACTCGGTGGCGTGCTGGGCGATGCGCGGGGCGCAGAGGGCGGTGATGCGATCGTGGAGGCCGGGGCCCGCCTCGCGCGGCAGGAGGACGAACGGGTGCTCGGCCAACTGGGCCGGGTCCACCGTGCGTTGGACCGCGAGCGGGTGGGCCCGGGGTAGCACGGCCACGAACGGCTCCGTCAGGACCGTACGGAAGGACAGGTCCGGGTCGGTGGAGGGCGGTTCGCGGAGGAGGCCGATGTCGAGGCTTCCCTCGCGCAGGGCGGTCAGCTGTGGTGCGGTGGTCATCTCCCGGATGTCCAGGCGTACTTGCGGATAGTGGTCCACGTACGTCCGCAGGAGCCCCGGCAGCAGCGTCAGGGCGAGTGACGCGGCGAAGCCGAGGCGCAGGTTGCCGGTCCGGCCGCCCGCCGCCGCGCGGGCCGCCGCCAGGCCGTCGGTGAGGGTGGCGAGGGCCTGGCGGGCGGCGGGGAGCAGTTCGCGTCCGGCCGGGGTGAGGGCGACGGGGCCCGGTGGCCGTACGAAGAGAGGTGCGCCGACCTTGTCCTCCAGGCGTCGGATCTGCTGGCTGAGGGGTGGTTGGGCGATGCCGAGCCGCGCGGCGGCCCGCCCGAAGTGCAGTTCCTCGGCGAGGACGATGAAGGCGTGGAGTTGGGGGAGGGGGAGTTCGGGTCGCTGCTCCATATCGCCATGGATATCACTTCATCCCTCGTCGCCTATTAGACGTATATCCCCTGCTCACCTAGCGTTCCGGCACATGACGAAGCGACGCGCGATTCTCAGCGGTTCGGTGTTCGAGGAGCGGATCGGGTACGCCCGGGCGGTGGTCGACGGGGACTGGGTGCATGTCTCGGGGACCACCGGGTTCGACTACTCGACGATGACGATCTCCGACGACGTCGTCGAGCAGGCCGAGCAGTGTCTGCGGAACATCGGGGCGGCGCTGGCGGAGGCCGGCTGCGGGTTCGCCGATGTCGTACGGGTGCGGTATCTCCTCCCTGACCGGGCGGACTTCGAGCCGTGCTGGCCTGCGCTGCGGCGGACCTTCGGGGAGGTGCGGCCCGCGGCGACGATGATGATGTGCGGGCTCGCGGATCCTCGTATGAAGATCGAGATTGAGGTGTACGCGCGGCGGGGAGGTGGGTCTTGTGTCTGATCTTCGAACATCTGGCCTTCCGGCCGCCGAGCTCCGGATCGAGCCGGCCGTCGGCGACGCCATGCTGGAGCAGTGGCGGTACGTGCACAACGTGATCGTCCCGGCGGACGAGCTGTCCCTCGACGCGGTGCGGGAGCGGAGTACGCGGTACCGGCTGGAGAACGCGTACGTCGGTGAGCTGCTCGTCGGGTGTTCGACCGTGCGGCCGCCGGAGGAGGGGGCGGTGACGGTGATCGCGCGCGTGCTGCCCGAGTACCGGCGCCGGGGCTTCGGGACGGCCCTGTACGAGAACGGGCTCGCCCACGCGCGCGTGCTCGGTGCCACGGCGATCGAGACCTGTGTGCTCGCGGTCAACGAGGACGGGCTGCGCTTCGCCGTGAAACAGGGATTTGTCGAGGTCGAGCGCTATGTGCTGCCCGGGGAGAGCGACCTGTGGGTCGACCTCCGGCTGAATCGGGCGGCATAGATGCGGGAGCGGCGTACAACGATTCCCCCAACTTGCGGGAACTCGGTGTGTGCTGCGTCACGTTCCAGTTAGATGATTGCAAGTGAGCGAACCGACGTGCCGTAAGGACGGACGCAGCCGGCAGGGGGTCCAGGTGAGTGCTTCCCGGCGTAGTGGGACCACCGACGAGCTGGGGCCGAACGAGCCCGAACAGCCAGAGCAGCCCGATCAGCCCGACGGCGCGGATCTGCTCGCCGCCCTGCTCGACGGGATGGACGCGGCGCTGTGCGCCTTCGACGCGGACGGTGTGGTCACCCACTGGAACCGCGAGGCCGAGCGGATCCTCGGCTGGACCGCCGCCGAGGCGGTGGGACGGCAGGGGTTCGCCGGCTGGGCGGTGCGCAGCGCGGACGCCCAGGAGGTCGAGGGGCGGCTGCTGTCCGCCATGCGGGCTCCCGGGCGCCAGGTGCACGAGTTCGCGCTGCTGACCAAGGAGGGCGGCCGGGTCCTCGTCCGGACCCAGTCCGCGGCCGTACGCGGACCGGACGGGAAGCCGGCCGGGGTGTACTGCGCCTTCAGCGAGGTGCACGCGCAGATCGACCTGGAGCGGTCCATCGCGCTGAGCGAGGCACTGTTCGAGGACGCCAGCTGGGGTGTGGTGCTGGTGGACGCGGATCTGCGGCCCGCCGTCGTCAACGCCCATGCCGCCCGCGCCCTGGGCATCGGCCGCACCGCCGTCCTGGGCCGGCCCCTCGGGGAGCTGCTCGCGCAGGGTGTGGAGGAGCTGGAGAGCGCGCTCCAGCATGTGCTGGCCGAGGGCGCGCCGCCCGCGCCCGCCGAGATCTGGGTGAGCGTGCGGACTCCGGAGGGCGAGCAGCGGCGCTGCTGGCGCTGCGGCTTCGTACGGCTGGCCTCGCCGCTGGCGGAGGAGCCGGTGCCGCTGGGCGTCGGCTGGCTCTTCAACGACGTCACGGAGGCCAAGCAGGCCGAGCAGGAGGCGTCCCTGCTGCGCTTCCGCACCAACCAGCTGCATCGCGCGGCCCGGGCGGCCGCCGAGTGCGAGGACCCGGCCGAGGCGGCGACGATCCACCTGGACTTCGCGCTCGCCGGGTTCGCCGACCATGCCCTGATCGACCGGGTGGCGGGCGATCCGACCACCGACTCGGACGGGCCCGTACGACTGGTCCGGGTCGCCTCGACACCCGCCGGGGCGCCGGGGCCGAGCCCGCTGACCGGGCAGGCGGGGCTGCCCGTGCGGTACGCCGAGGGGCATCCGGCGTTCCAGTGCGTGGACCGCAGGGGCTCGGTGCGGGCGAGTGTGGGCTCGGTGCCGGCGGAGAAGGCCCGGCAGTGGGCCCTGGACCGGCAGTGGCCGGGCGACGCCGTGCACGCGCTGTGCGCGGTGCTGCGCTGCCGGGGGCGCACGCTCGGTGTCGTGACGTTTCTGCGGGGCGCCGGCCGCAGCCAGTTCGAGCGTTCCGACGCGGTGTACGCGGAGGACGTGGCGGTCCGTATCGCCACGGCACTGGACCTGGCGGGGGCCCTACGGGGGTGAGGCGAGCGCGGCCGCGAGAGCCGCCCCGCACCCGGCCGCACGCAGCCCTGTCGGCCCTCGCCGTCCGGCCCGCACCCCCGTCTCGCCCTCAGCGGGCCGGGTGAAGTCCACTTCGGTTCGGCAGCGGCCTCAAGGGGCGCGGGGCCGTATCGCTATGCGGTTCCGCCGCGTGGGCGCGACCGGCCGCGACGGCGCCGCAGACGAACAACAACCCGGCCACCGCACTTCCGGCGGAGCGCTCAGTACCGGTAGAAGATCCGGTCCCCGTACTCCTCGAAGACCCGCGCGTTCCACTCCAGGCCGCCGTCCACGTTCCCCGACCGCAGCATTGGGGGCTCCACGCCTCGCCCCGCCAGGTCGGCCGCCGCCGTGGCCACGATCGACTGGAGCAGGGCCGAGGTCACGACCGTGGACGCCGGGGCGAAGGGGGCCGGGACGGTGTCGAGGGTGAGCTCGGCGTCGCCGATGGCGATCTTGGAGTCGAGGACGACGTCGCAGTGGTCCTTGAGGTAGGTGCCGGAGGAGTGCCGGGGAGTGGTCTGCGAGGCGTAGGCCACCGAGGTCACGCCGATGACCTTGATGCCACGCGCGCGTGCGCTCATCGCCATCTCCACGGGGAGCGCGTTGCGGCCGGAGAGGGAGATGATCACCAGGGTGTCGCCCGCGCGGAGCGGGGAGGAGTCCAGGACGGCGCTGGCGAGCCCGTCGACGCGCTCCAGGGCGGAGCCCAGCGTGGCGGGCATGACGTCGACGCCGACGACTCCGGGGACGGTGAGCAGGTTCATCAGCGCGAGCCCGCCGGCGCGGTAGACGACGTCCTGCGCGGCGAGCGAGGAGTGCCCGGCGCCGAAGGCGAACAGCCGGCCCCCGGCGGCGACGGTGTCGGCGAGGAGGGTCCCGGCCGCGTCGATGCTCTCGGCCTCCTCGTCGCGGACCCGCTGGAGCAGGCCGATCGCGGCGTCGAAGAACCGGTCGGCGGGCGTGCCGTCGCTCATACGGGCCCCTTCGGGTCGGCTGTGTCGCGGATCACCGTGCGGTCTGGACCAGTCCGGTGTCAATACGGCCGCCAGGACACCCCTTGACGGCCTTGGCGGGGGCCCGCGGGTGTGGTCGGAAGGTGGTCGAAACCAGCTCGTTTCACCGGCGCGGCACGGTTGTCAGTGGTATGCGTCAGAATTGGTGCCAGGGCCAGCGCACGCGCCGCGAAGTCGTCGCGCTTCCGGCAGATCTCATCGAGGGGCACGTATGTCCGGACTGATCGACACCACGGAGATGTATCTCCGCACCATCCTCGAGCTGGAGGAGGAAGGTGTGGTCCCCATGCGCGCCCGGATCGCCGAGCGGCTCGACCAGAGCGGGCCGACCGTCAGCCAGACGGTGGCGCGGATGGAGCGCGACGGACTGGTGTCCGTGGCGAGCGACCGGCACCTGGAGCTGACGGACGAGGGACGCCGGCTGGCGACGCGCGTGATGCGCAAGCACCGGCTCGCCGAGTGCCTGCTCGTCGACGTCATCGGCCTGGAGTGGGAGCAGGTGCACGCCGAGGCGTGTCGCTGGGAGCACGTGATGAGCGAGGCCGTCGAGCGACGGGTGCTCGAGCTGCTCCGGCACCCCACCGAGTCGCCGTACGGCAACCCCATCCCCGGTCTGGAGGAGCTCGGCGAGAAGGACGGCGCCGACCCCTTCCTCGACGAGGGCATGGTGTCGCTGGCCGACCTGGACCCGGGCCCGGAGGGCAAGACGGTCGTCGTGCGCCGGATCGGTGAGCCGATCCAGACCGACGCGCAGCTGATGTACACACTGCGTCGGGCGGGCGTGCAGCCCGGTTCGGTGGTGAGCGTGACGGAGTCGGCCGGCGGGGTGCTGGTGGGCAGCGGGGGCGAGGCGGCCGAGCTGGAGTCGGATGTCGCGTCGCATGTGTTCGTCGCCAAGCGGTAAGCCGCCGACCGGCCTGATCCCGTCTCAAATGCCGGAACATCAGGGGTAGTTGTGGCATCGCGGCGATGTCGTCGATTCCAAGATTCAATGTGCCGAATCGCAGCGCTCGGACGCCCCGCGTGCGAGGCTGTCGCGTGAGGCATATGACCTGAGGGGGCGGGAGGATGTGCCGCAGACGTGTGGAAAGCCCCGGCGCCGTGTGGCGCCGGGGCCTGTCCTCCCCTGTGCTGACCCGGAGCCCCGAGCTCCCAGGGTCATTCCCCTCGGACCGGTTTCCCCGGCCGGTCCGCCTCCCGCTGAAGATCTCCCCTCGGCCGTGGCGATCAATCCTTGAGCAAGGTCACTCAAACGAGGGGTGTTGCCGGCGGAACCCGCATTCTCGAATAGGCATTCGATAGCCTCGGGGTGACACGTCGGGCGGAACGTGCGCTTCAGGGAGGGGGCGGCACGACAGCAGGCACGTCAGACAGGGCAAGGCAGCACACGGTTCACAGGACCGGCCGGCTCGGCGTCCTCAGGGGTGCGGTGCCGGATCGGACTTCGACGGACCCGTTGAGGGGGGTGCCAGGACCAATGGCGCGGCGCATCGACGTGACCGGGGCGGGCGGCGTACGTCTCGCGGCCTGGGAGTTCGGCGACCCACCCAAGACCGACCCGGCGAGGGACGCGGCGGAACAGGGTGTCCGGGAGAGCGGCGAGACGGCCGGCCGGCACCTCGGCCACCGCACCGCCCAGGGCGCCCTCGACCGTTCCCCCGGCGTGCTCTTACTGCACGGCCTCATGGGCCGCGCCTCCCACTGGGCCTCCACCGCCCGCTGGCTGTCCGAACGCCACCGGGCCGTCGCCCTCGACCAGCGCGGCCACGGCCGCAGCGACAAGCCCCCGCAGGCCTCCTTCACACGCGAGGCCTACGTCGACGACGCCGAGGCGGCCGTCGAACAGCTCGGCCTCGGCCCGGCGGTCCTCGTCGGCCATGCCATGGGCGCGCTGACCGCCTGGCAGCTCGCCGCCAAGCGCCCGGACCTGGTGTCCGGCGTGATCATCTGTGACATGCGGGCCTCCGCGCTCGGAGCCGCCTCGCAGCGGGAGTGGGCGGACTGGTTCAAGGCCTGGCCCGTCCCCTTCGCCACCCTCGCCGACGTACGCAAGTGGTTCGGGGAGGACGACCCGTGGGTGGAGCGTCCCAATCCGGCGCGGGGTGAGTTCTACGCCGAGGTGATGGCCGAGTCCCCGGACGGCTGGCGGCCGGTCTTCGAGCACGAGCAGATGCTGAAGTCCCGGGAACCGTGGGTGTTCGACGCGCACTGGGAGGAACTGGCCCAGGTGCGCTGCCCCGCACTGGTGGTGCGCGGGCTCGACGGGGAGCTGGGCCGGGCGGAGGCGCAGGAGATGGTGCGGGTGCTGCCCCGGGGGGAGTACGCCGAGGTCGCCGACGCCGGGCATCTGGTGCACTACGACCAGCCGGAGGCGTGGCGGGCGGCGATCGAGCCGTTCATCGACGGGATCACGGGGTGAGGGGCGCCTGGAAACCCGGGCTCTCGTGCCGTGGGTGCGAGGCCGTGGACACGAGGCCGTGGGTGCAGTGCCGTGGACGCGGCTCAGCCCTTGCTCACCGCCGCCAGGATCTCCGGTAGCCGAGCCGCCGTCCGCGGCGCCGCCAGCCGCAGCCCCAGCCAGGTGAGCAGCGCCCCGTAGGCCGACCCCACCGGCAGCAGCAGCCCGCTCCACTCGTCCCCGCCCGCGCTCACGTTCAGCCAGATCACCAGGGCGATGACGGGCGCGCACAGCAGCGCGGCGCCGATCATGCCCCCGAAGATCGAGATCCAGGCGAGCCCGGTCTGCCCGGGGGCCACGTTCTTGTAGCCCTCCTGAGGGATGGAGTACGGAAAGCGGGCCGAGGTCCACGCGCCCGTCGCCAGCATCGCGCCGAGCAGCGCGAAGGACAGCCCGAGCGCCTCGGGCAGCCGGGCCCAGTCGTCGAGCATGGCCGTCGTCAGGACGGTCACGAACGCCGCGTACGGCAGGGTGATCACCAGCAGCGCCAGTGCCCGGCCGCGCAGCTCGACGTAGGCGTCCCGGGGCGAGGAAATGGTCAGGGCGACCATCCAGAACGCGGAGGTGTCCTGGCCGAACTGGTTGTACATCTGGATGCCGAGCATCCCCGCGGCGAAACAGGCGAAGTAGATCGACCCGGTGCCCTGCAAGGCGTTGAACACCGGCACGATCAGCCCGATCGCCAGCGAGGTCACCCACGCGGCCTTGGTCTTGGGATCACGCCAGATGTACCGCAGGCTGCGCTCCACGACCGTCCCCGTACGCCCGGCGGGCAGCAGCCGCCCGAGCCCCGTCGACGTCCGCTCGCGCGTGCCCGACTCGCCGGCGGCCTGGAGGGTGGAGCCGTCGGGCGCGGTCATCAGCCGTGTCAGATGCCGGGACCAGACCACGATCAGCCCCACCAGCGCCCCCGCGCTCAGCGCGAGTTGGACCACGGCGAAGCCGTACGACCCCTCGCTCACCGAGCGCACGGCTCCGATCGCGGACGCCGGCGGCACCCACTTCAGCACCTGGGCCGCCGGATCGAGCTCGCCCAGCCCGTTCGAACCCAGCCGCTGCGCCCCGAAGTTGACGAGCTGCGCCCCGATCGCGATGACCAGCCCGCTCAGTACGGCCAGATCGCGGCCCTTACGGCTGGTCAGCAGCCGGAGGTTGGCGGCGGCCACGGCCCGCGCGAGCGCCACGCACACCAGCAGCGCGAGCACGACCGCGACGACACCCACGACGTACGCCGACGCGCCGTGCGCCACCGAGATCACCGACCCGGCGAGCAGACACAGGGTGAACAGCGGGCCGATCCCGACCAGGGAGGCCGCGAGCAGCGCCCGTACCAGCGGGCGGGGGCGCAGCGGCAGCATCACCAGACGCGTCGGATCTAGCGTCTCGTCCCCGCCGGGGAAGAACAGCGGCATCACCGCCCACCCCAGCGCCAGCACCGCCACCAGCAGCACCACGACGGACTCGGCGTGCTCGTCGCCGCGCAGCGCGATCAGCCCGAGCAGCTGGAGCGCGGCGAACAGCAGCGTGATCACGACCGACGCGACATACGCGGCCCGCCGACCACCGGACTGCCTGAGCCCGTTCCTGAGCAGCGACAGCTTCAGCCGTACGACGACGGCGGTGACGTCGGCACTCATCGCGCCGCCCCGCCGCCCAGCCAGTCCAGATCGGACCCGGTGTCCCGGCCGCCCGCCCCGACGAGCTCCAGGAAGGCCTGCTGGAGCGAGGGCGCGGCCCCGCGGACCTCGGCGAGGGGGCCGTGCGCCCGGATGCGCCCCGCGGCCATCACGGCCACCCAGTCGCACAGCGACTCGACGAGCTCCATGACGTGGGAGGAGAAGACGACCGTGGCGCCGGAGGTCGTGTACCGCTCCAGCACCCCGCGGATGGTCTGCGCGGACACCGGGTCGACGCCCTCGAACGGCTCGTCGAGGAACAGCACTTCGGGATTGTGGAGCAGGGCCGCCGCGAGCCCGATCTTCTTCCGCATCCCGGTCGAGTAGTCGACGACGAGTTTGTGCTGCGCTCCCGCCAGATCGAGTACGTCCAGCAGCTGGGTGGCGCGCTTGTCGACCTCGGCGCCGGGCAGCCCCCGCAACCGCCCGGAGTAGGCCAGCAGTTCCCGCCCGGACAGCCGCTCGAACAGCCGCAGCCCCTCCGGGAGGACCCCGATCCGTGCCTTCACCTCCACCGGGTCCCGCCAGACGTCGTGCCCGACGACCTCGACGGTGCCCTGATCGGGGCGCAGCAGCCCGGTGATCATGGAGAGGGTGGTGGTCTTCCCGGCCCCGTTGGGTCCGACCAGTCCGATGAACTTCCCGGCGGGCAACTCCAGATCGATCCCGGCGACGGCAATCTGCTGCCCGAATCGCTTCCAGAGCCCGCGCACACTTACGGCCGACGTCATGGGAGCCAACCTAGGGGCACGAAGAGCCTTTACACGAGGAGCATCTTCTAGCGGTCCCGTCCGCACGCGTAGGCGAGGGGCGAGATCAACTCCTCCGCGTCCGGGAGCCATCGGTTCGCGGGGGTGGGGCGGCAGGCCCACTGGACGGCGCCGCGCGAGCCGTACCGGGTGGGCGGCGCCGCCACGTACGCCCCCTCGCCGAGCGCGACCAGGTCCAGCGACGAGGGCGTCCAGCCGAGCTTGCGCACCAGGTCCGGCACCTTCACCGAAGCGCCCGGCAGCACGAAGAAGTGCATACGGCGATCCGGCGACAGGGTCACCGGTCCCAGCGTCAACTCCATGCGCTCCATGCGCGCGAGCGCCAGGAAACCGGCCGTCTCCGGCACGGAGATCGCGTCGAACGTCCGCCCCGTCGGCAGCAGGATCGACGCGAGCGGCTGCTTCGACCACAACCGGCGCGCGACGGTCGCACTGCCCGTGGCCTGCGTCGCCCAGTCCTCGCGCGAGGGGTGCGCGCCGGGGGCGGCGCACGCCGAGTCGCCGCAGGAGCACTGCTGCACCCCGTCGACGGCTTCCAGCCAGGCGCCGGGGAAGACGTCCCAGTGGCGTTCCTCGGCATACCGTACGGCTGTCTCCAGCAGGGATTCCCCGCGCTGCTTCGGAATCTGGGCGGCTTCGGTGCTCGCGATCGTCTCTTCCACGCCCAACACAACTCCCGCACCCACCTGGAGTTACGGCCAGGCCCTGGCGCCGGACTGACTTCTGCCTCGCGGCGCTGGCCCGCACTCCCCCACGCTCGGCTGCGCTCGCGCGGGGGGACCCCCAGCGGCGTTGCGGAAAGGCCCGAGTAGCCCCGCTACTAGGACCTTTCCGCGCCTTGCGATCTGGGGGTACCCCCTCTGGGGGAGCACCAGACGCCGCGAGGCCCGCCCTACGGGCGGACGAAGCCAGTCCGGCGCCAGGGCCTGCGCGCGCGGGGGAAGCGCATCGATTCCGCATCTGGGGCGCATGGATGCATGTGTGGGGGCGCGCAGGAGGATCCGCGGGCGGTGCTGGGTAGCCACATGCGGGGTGGCTTCTGTCTTTTACCCCGGCAATCCTCACATGCCTCGCATTTTCGGTATGTCCGTGGGGCATTGATCTTCACGGCCGGATCTTTTCGCTTCAGGGGTTGTTCCCAGGGGGTATGCCATGGCCGCAAGGCCTCTCGTCGCGCGGCAGCCGAACGAACGGTTGCAGGCGCTCATCCAGGAAGCGGGTTGCTCGAACGCCGGGCTGGCCCGCCGGGTCAACATGTGCGGCGCCGAGCACGGCCTCGACCTGCGCTACGACAAGACGTCCGTGGCCCGTTGGCTGCGCGGGCAGCAACCGAGGGGACGCGCCCCTGCGATCATCGCGGAGGCGCTGGGCCGCAAGCTCGGCCGTACGGTCACGATCGACGAGATCGGCATGGCCAACGGCAAGAACCTCGCCTCGGGCGTGGGTCTCCAGTTCTCGCCGACCGTGCTGGGCGCCATCGAGCAGGTCTGCGAGCTGTGGCGCAGTGACGTGGGGCGGCGGGACTTCCTGTCCGGCTCGTCCGTCGCCGCCTCCGCGCTCGTCGAGCCGAGCCGGGACTGGCTGATCTCCTCGCCCGACTCGCAGGTGGCGCGGCAGGCGGGGCCCCGGGTGGGACAGTCCGATGTCGCGGCCGTGAAGGCGATGACCCAGGCCCTCGTGGACCTCGACCACCAGTACGGCAGCGGGCATGTGCGGCCGGTGGTCGTGCACTACCTCAACAGCGTCGTCTCCGGACTGCTGGCCGGCTCGTACCGGGAGGCCGTCGGGCGCGAACTGTTCGCCGCGGTCGCGCGGTTGACGGAGCTCGCCGGGTACATGGCCATCGACACCGGCCAACCGGGCCTGGCCCAGCGGTACTACATCCAGGCGCTGCGGCTCGCGCAGGCCGCCGGGGACCGGGGCTACGGCGGGTATGTGCTCGCCGCGTCCATGAGCCACCTCGCCGCGCAGCTCGGGAACCCGCGGGAGATCGCCCAGTTGGCGCGCGCGGCGCAGGAAGGGGCGCGGGGGCGTGTGACACCGCGTGCGGAGGCGATGTTCCTCGCGGCGGAGGCGCGCGGACACGCGCTGATGGGCGACGCGCGGGCGGCGCAGACGGCGTCCGGGCGGGCGGTGAGCGCGCTGGAGGCGGCGGATCCGTCGTCCGGGGACGACCCGGCGTGGATCGCGCACTTCGACGAGGCCTATCTGGCCGACGAGTTGGCGCACTGCCACCGCGACCTGGGACAGGCCGAGGCGGCGGCGCGGCGGGCCCAGGAGTCGCTGGACGGGCTCCCGGACACCAAGGCGCGGCGCCGGGCCATCGGCTATGTGCTGCTCGCCACCGCGCAGGTGCAGCAGCGGGAGATCGAACAGGCCTGCCACACCGGGCTGAAGGCCGTGGAGTTGCTGGAGACCGTCCGTTCCAACCGGGGTGCCGAGTACCTGGAGGACTTCCAGCAGCGGCTGGAGCCGTTCCGGGACGAGCCGGTGGTAAGGGAGTTCGGGGCGCGCCTGGACTTGCAGGCGGCGGCGTGAAACCCCTGGGTACGAGGACGTGAACGCGCAGGAAACGAAGGCTCCGAAGGGGAAGGGAGGGCGTATATAGCGGATGCGGGCCCGGTTTTGTTACCGCGGTCACAGGGACGCAGGTCGCGTTCCGTGCTGCGTGGCACCGGGCTCGGGGGACCCGGTAGCGTGAGCCGACGATTCACAAGGTCCCCCATTAGTAGGAGTCCCGGTGACGCAGAGTGGACAGGGCGAGGAGCCCTCGCCGCGTGTGGCGCGCGAAGGCATCGTGCTGCCCTCCGACGGTGGCGAACCGCTGCTGCCGGGTCAGACGGGCGGACCCGGCGGTCACCAGTCCGCCCCGCACATCCCGACCCCCGCCGCCCCGCCCCCGTCGGCCCCGCCCGGCGGCCAGGCCTGGGGCACCCCGTGGGGGCCCGAACAGCAGAGCCCGGCGCCGCAGCAGGGCGAGGGCTGGGGCGCGCCGCAGGGGCAGCAGTGGGGCGCGCAGGACCCGTACCAGGCGCAGGCCGGGTGGACCGCCCAGGACCCGTCGCAGCCGCTGCCGCAGGAAGGGGCCCCGGCCCCGTCCGGCGGCTACGACAGCGACCAGCCGACCTCCTACTACCTGCCGCCGGTCAACCAGAACCCGCCGCAGCCACCCACGGGCTACGACGCCTACGGCTCGCCCGCGGCCCCGCACGCCGGTCACGGTGGCGGCCCCGGTGCGCCGCTGCCGCCCGCCGGCCAGGACACCGACCAGCCCACCTCGTACTACCTGCCGCCGGTGAACCAGAACCCCCCGGCCGCACCCCAGCCGCCCGCCGCGCCGAGCGGGCCCATGCCCGAGGCGCGCACGGACGCGTACGGCTACCCCGCCGCCCCGCTGCCGCCCGCCGACGAGGGCGCCACGCAGTACATCCCGCACATCCCGCCCGTCGCCGCGGCCCCCGACGAGGGCGCGACGCAGTACATCCCGCCCATCGCGCCCGGGGCGCTGCCGCCCGAGGTGCCCATGCAGGGGGGTGCGGAGCAGACGCAGTTCCTCGGGCGCTCCCCGCAGGGCGCGGGGCCGCTGCCGCCCGTGTCCGGGCCGGACTCCGAGGCCACGCAGTACATCCCGCCCGTGCCCGGGCAGCACGGCGGGGAGCGGCAGCCGCCCGCCGAGTTCGACAACCTCTTCCGCAGCGGGCCCGGCGCGGAGAGCCCGGCCGGCGCCACGCAGCAGCTGCCGCGCTTCGAGCCGGGGCCGCAGCCGGGCATGGGGCACCCGCAGCCGTCGTACGGGCAGCACGACCGCCACGACGACGACGACGGTGGCCGTGGGGGGCGGCGTCGGTCGCGGGTCCCTGTCATCGCCGCGGTCGGGATCGGTATCGCCGTGCTCGGGATCGGTGCGGGGGCCCTGCTCGCCAGTGGGGGCGGGGACGACGGCGGGGACGGGAACAAGACCGTCGCCGCGACCGCTCCGGCGTCGGAGTCCGCGTCGCCGTCCGCCGACCCGGCCGAGGCGCAGGCCGTCGAGCTGGACAAGCTGCTGGCCGACAGCGGTGACAGCCGGGCCTCGGTGATCAGCGCGGTGGAGGACGTCAAGGCCTGCAAGAACCTCGGCCAGGCGGCCAAGGACCTGCGGGACGCGGCGACCCAGCGCAACGACCTCGTGACCCGTCTGTCCGGCCTGACCGTCGACAAGCTCCCGAACCACGCCCAGCTGACCACCGCCCTCACCAAGGCGTGGGAGGCGTCCGCGTCGGCCGACAACCACTACGCGGCGTGGGCCGACCAGACCGCCGGCAAGAAGGGCTGCAAGAAGGGCCAGGCGCGCAACACCCCGCAGACCCAGGCCGGCAACCAGGCCAGCGGTGAGGCCAGCACGCAGAAGATCACCGCGGCCAAGCTGTGGAACGCGATCGCCAAGCAGTACGGCCTGACCGAACGCACCCGCACCCAGCTGTGACGGACGGGGGACCGCCCACGGCGGCCCCCCGCCCAGGCCCTAGCTCACGTCGGCGTTCTCCAGGGTCCTGCGTACGTCGGTGAAGCCCTTCCGGGCGGTCACCAGGCGGCCCTTGCGTACGGCCTGGAGGGTCACCTCGGTGTTGAACAGGCGTGGCAGGCCGACGGCCGCGAGGCCGCCCTCGTACTGCCAGCTGAGGGTCGGTGTCAGGCCGCCGGTGTCGACCTTCAGGCCGTCGTCGAGGGCCTGGCGCACGGTGGTCGACGTCACCTCGCCGCCGCCGAGCGACTCGACGGCGGCCTTGAAGACGGTGTACGCGAGCCAGGTGGTCTGCACACCGGCGTCCGCGGGGTCGATGCGGTTGTCGCCGAAGGCCTGCTCCTTGATCACCTGCTTCATCGGGTCCCAGCGCGGATCGGTCGCGACCGGGTACCAGCCGGCGACGTACGAGCCCTCGTACGGACCCGACGCCCCGCCCGTGGCGTTGATCACCGTCTGGTCGACGCTGCCGAGGACGGTGGCGGTGCGTACGTCGGGGTAGTCCTCGCGGGCGCGGCGGAAGGAGTCCATGAAGGTGCTGGTGCGGTCCCCGAGGGCGGGCACCACGCACCCCTTCCTCGCCGGGTCGCCGGTCGAGCGGCCCAGCGCGCGCTCGGACTGCGCCGCGTACTCGGTGGCGTCCTCCGCGGCCAGCTGGTCGGTCGCCGCGGGGTGCCCGGCGGCCTTGAGCCCGGAGTCCAGCATGACGTGGAGTTCGTCACCCGCGATGCTGTCGGGGCGGACCAGCGCGACCGGTCCGCAGCTGCCGCCGAGCTCCTTGCCGAGCCCGGCCAGCAGGCTCGGCTGGCCGCCGTTGACGGGGTAGGACAGGGGGCTGTCGAACTCGGCGTTGGTGATGCCGTAGCCGCCTATGTAGGGGATGTCGGCGCTCTCCAGCGTGGAGAAGAACGTGTCGCCGAACTGGCTGTAGGAGCCGACCACCGCGGCGACCTTCTCGTCGGCGGCGCGCTGGGCGCACTTGGCGGCGGTGATGGTGTCGTTGCGGTCGTTGCAGACCAGGACGGTGATCTTGCGGCCGTTGATGCCGCCCTGCGCGTTGATCCAGCGGGCGTAGGCCTGCGCGAAGGCGGGCATGCCGGGTTTGTTGGTGGCGTCGGTGTCCATCGAGGCCCAGGTCATGACCTTGATCGGGTCGTTCCCGGAGCCCCCCGTGGCCCCGGGAACCACCCCGCAACCGACGGTCAGCGACGCACACGCGGCCAGTGCCCCCGCCGCGAGGGCGGTGGCTCTGACGGGCCGGTGGAGCCTGGGGAGGAAGGTGCTGCGGATGCGTCGCCTGCCGGTCATGGGCACACACGCTTCCGCCACATGGACAACCCGGGAGTGACTTACGGTCAACGAACGGTGACGCGAAGGTGAATTACGGGGGTCGGTGCGGCTCGTGTGACGCGGAACGTACGATCGATGACCGTGCAAGGTTCGGAGAACTCTTCCCGTCGCGGCCGTCGCTCCTCCACCATGGGCGGCATGCCACTGAACGACATGCCGTGGTGGCGCTGGCGCAGCAATGTGCGCTCCGCGCTGCACATGCTCTCCGACCCAGGGTTCCAGCGGGACGTCTGGCTGGCCGGTGTCGAGGGGTACGGGGACGTCACCGACGCCGTGTACCGCCTCGTCGAGGACACCTGGCTGGACAACTGGTCCGCCGAGAAATACGTCGGCACGATCTTCCGGGACTCCCAGGAGGCGGCCCTCGTCGACTCCGCCGTCCTCAGGGTGCTGCGGATCATGCACCAGGTCGGTCCGGACGCCCCCGTCTCCGCCTACGTCGACCACCAGGGCTGGCCGGACGCGGTACGGGCCGCGCGCGACGCCCATGTACGGATGGCGACGGCGGACGGTGACGATCCGGACGCGGCGCCGCGTTCGCTCCAGGTGCTCCAGATCATGACCCGGTCCGCGTGACGGACGGGGTCCTTGCCACCGAGGTGGATATGGGACCCTGTCCTGCATGAACGAGCAGTCCACCCGGGCCGCGGCCCCCGCCGAGCAGTACGTCCTCACGCTGTCCTGCCCCGACAAGCAGGGCATCGTGCACGCCGTGTCGAGCTACCTCTTCATGACCGGCTGCAACATCGAGGACAGCCAGCAGTTCGGCGACCACGACACGGGTCTGTTCTTCATGCGCGTCCACTTCTCGGCGGAGGCGCCGGTCACGGTGGACAAGCTGCGGGCGTCCTTCGCGGCGATCGGTGACGCCTTCCACATGGACTGGCAGATCCACCAGCCCGAGCAGAGGATGCGGGTCGTCCTCATGGTCAGCAAGTTCGGGCACTGCCTGAACGACCTGCTGTTCCGGGCCCGGATCGGCGCGCTGCCGGTGGAGATCGCGGCCGTGGTGTCCAACCACACCGACTTCGCCGAGCTCGTGGGCTCGTACGACATTCCCTTCCACCACATCCCGGTGACGAGGGAGAACAAGGCGGAGTCCGAGGCGCGGCTGCTGGAGCTGGTGCGCGAGGAGAACGTCGAACTGGTCGTGCTCGCCCGGTACATGCAGGTGCTCTCCGACGACCTCTGCAAGCAGCTCAGTGGGCGGATCATCAACATCCACCACTCGTTCCTGCCGAGCTTCAAGGGTGCGAAGCCGTATCACCAGGCTCATGCGCGCGGTGTGAAGCTGATCGGCGCGACGGCGCACTATGTGACGGCGGACCTGGACGAGGGGCCGATCATCGAGCAGGAGGTCGAGCGGGTCGGGCACGACGTGACCCCGGACCAGCTGGTCGCGATCGGGCGGGACGTGGAGTGCCAGGCGCTGGCGCGGGCCGTGAAGTGGCATGCGGAGCGGCGGATCCTGCTGAACGGTCGCCGTACGGTCGTCTTCGCCTAGCAGCACGGGGCCTTTGGGTCGTACGGCGACTGCGGATGAGTGGGGGCTGGTCGCGCAGTTCCCCGCGCCCCTGGGTTTCTCCACTTCCGCCGGTTGATCCGTACCCCGCCCCTACATCCGGCTCAAGCTCGCCGCCGCGAACAGTACGTCCTTGATCGCCTCCCGGTCGCCGAGCTGACCTGCCGCAGCCTCCGCAGGAGACACGTGGCCCGCGGCCAGTTGGCAGAACTCCACGCCGTCCAGGGCGATGTGGGCGATCTCGAGATCGGCGGAGCCGATGGCCGCGGGGGAGTCGAGGGGGATCAGCCAGTCGCCGCCGCCGAGGCCCTCGATCTCCAGCCGGAGGCTACGGCCCGGCTCGCCCGCGGGGACGAGGTGGCGGCCCTGGGCCGGTGCGGACAGTCCCGACCGCCGGCGCACCGCGAGCGCGGTGGGGAGCATGCGGGCCGCGAGGTCGATCATGCGGTTCAGATGGCGGGGTGACGGGGGCTCGTAGGGGTAGTCGACCGCCTCGGCGATGTCCTCCGCGTGGACCCAGCACTCGAAGGCGCGGTCCAGCATGGCGTCGTGCAGGGGGAGTTCGAAGTCGCCGTACGACACGGCGAGCTTGCCGGCGCCGCCGCCCGTGAAGGAGACCGTGCGGACCAGGTCGTGGCTCTGTTCGCGCCAGGGGGACCGGACCGAGCGGGTCGGCGGGTAGTGCGAGCCGCGCCAGTACGCCTCGGTGCGGGCCGCGGGGGTCGGGGAGTGCGCGCCGGTGTCGCCGAGGGGGTCGTCCAGGCCCAGCGCGAGGGCCACCAGGCCGTCGACCGTCAGCAGGTGCGCGATGACACCGGCGACCGTCGTACGGCGGCTCGTCGCCTCGTCGGACTCGAACCAGCGCAGCCGCACGGGCGCGTGCCACTCCGCGTCGCCCATGTCCCGCAGCAGCGCGTCGAGACGGGCGGTCTCGGCGTCGTACGGCGTCGCCCACTCGGGTACCGGGATGCGCGGCGGGCGGCGGTCCAGGCAGCCCTCCAGGACGCGGGTGCGCAGGCCCGGGTCCAGGTCGAGGCTCTCCGGCGGGTGCAGCAGGCCGACCGCGCCGCGCAGCCGCAGCGCCTCGTCCGCGCAGGAGCCGCAGTCGCCGAGGTGCTCCTCGACGGCGGCCGTCTCCTCCGGGGAGCAGGCGGCGAGGGCCCACGCGCCGAGGAGGGCCTTCAGTACGGGGTGCTCCAGGACCAAGGGGGCCGGTGGAAGCGGCGGTGGCGGGTCCAGCGAGGGCAGGGGGTGCCCGGTGTCCTCGACGGAGGCGCGGGGGAGCGGTATGCGGGGCGGGCCGTCGGAGGGGTCGGGGGTGGGACGGTCGCCGTCGGCCGGACCGCCGGGGGCTCCGGGGCTGCCGGGGGTCGCGGCCTCGTCCTTCTCGTCCGTGCCCTTCTTCTCCGAGTCGCCGGAGGGCTCGTACTCCTGGCCGTCCTGGCCGTCCTGCTCTTCGTGCTCGTCGTACGCCTCGAACCGGTTGGGCTCGTTCACGCCGCACCTCCGTATCCGGGGGGTGCTCCGGGGGCGGCGCCGGCGTCGTGGGCGGTGGCGAGGAGCTGGAGGCCGAGGCGGAGGCGGCGGCGGGCCTCGTCCTCGGTGACGCCGAGGTCGGCGGCGGTCTGGCGGTAGTCGCGGCGCTGGAAGTAGGCCAGCTCCAGGGCGGCGCGCAGCGGGGACGGCATGGACTGGACGATGTAGTCGGCGCGGGCGGCGACGGAGGCGTGGCGGACTTTGCGCTCCAGGTCCTCGGTGGAACCGCGGCCGCCCTGGGCGAGGGCGGCGGTCTCGGTGGCGCGCAGACGCTGCACGGCGAGGCGGTGGGTCAGGCCGGCGACCCAGGAGCGCAGGGGGCCCTGTTTGGGGTCGTAGGCGTCGGGGTGCTGCCAGACGTGGGCGAAGACCTCGCGGGTGACGCCGTCGGCGGCGCGTTCGTCGCCGAGGACGCGGTGGGCGAGGCCGTGCACGAGCGAGGCGAACCGGTCGTAGAGCTCGCCGAGGGCGGCCGCCTCACCGCGTGCGAGCCGCTGTTGCATCTTGCGGTCCCAGCGGGGCGGTGCGTCCTTCTTCGCCATGCGGCCCCCTCACCCTGTTCGCGTGCTCGTCAAGCCTGAACCCACCGTCTCCTCGAATGTAGTCGGCACGTCCGACAGCGCACGCCCCTTTGTCGCATTGTGCGCCCCCGGGAGAGCGGCCGGTGATAGTGGACCTTCGCCTACCCCTCCACTGTGCGTCCATCCTCGATCGAACAGGATCGAAGACGACTAAAACAAGCCTCTTTTGATCAGTTTCCGTTTCCTGTGTCTGGTTTCAGGGAACCGCCGCTGGGCAGCCGCGCTGCAAGGAAACGTAGGAACGCCTTCCGTTTGTGGGTCGTTCCGGCAAGTCCCGGCGAGCGAAAGGCGTGGTGGTGGCGTTCAACGTGACCGACGACGAGCACGGCGACTGGACCGTGCTGCGGGTGTCGGGCGAGCTGGACCTGGTGACGTCGCCGGTGCTGCGTCAGCGGGTGCACGACGCGGTGGCCGAGGGCCGCCACAGTCTCGTCCTCGACCTCTCCGAGGTCTTCTTCTGCGACTCCAGCGGCGTCGGCGTCCTCATAGCCTCGCGTCGCCTCATCCGCTCCTGCCAGGGCCGGCTGCGCCTGATCCTCCCGGCCCAGGGCGCGGTGGACGGCTCCCATGTCAACCGGGTGCTGGGCGCGCTGGGGGTACGGCGCCTCTTCGACGTCCACGCGGACCTGGAGTCGGCGACGGAGGACGAGGCGGGTCCACTGTCGGCGTGACCGGCGGATCGCATGTGGATCACCTCACGGATGTGCCACGCCGTTGTCCCGAAATTCCCCCGGTCTTGGCACAACCGCCGCTTTCCCGCTCCCCGGTCCGGTCCGGCGTCGTACGCTCCGATCGAGATGTACCCCACGTGACGTAAGGCGGCCCGAAGAGACATGGTCAGCAGCGAGTACGAGCGCAGGATCGCCGGCCGGTTCGCCACCTTCGACCAGGACGGCAACGGCTATATCGACCGGGCGGACTTCAGCGTGGCGGCCAAGGCGCTGCTCGCGGAGTTCGGTACGGCGGCACGGTCCGACAAGGGACAGGCCCTGTATCTCGGCGCGGAGGCGTTCTGGCAGGGCATGGCGGGGATCGCGGACCGGGACGGCGACCAGCGGATCACCCGGGACGAGTTCGTCAACGGCGCGGTCAAGCGGCTGCGCGACAACCCCGACCGGTTCGCCGAGATCGCCCGCCCCTTCCTGCACGCGGCCCTCGCCGTCGCCGACCCGGACGGGGACGGCGCGGCCACCGTGGAGGACACCGCGCGCGTGCTGAGGATCCTCGGGGTCGCCCAGGACATCGCCGCCGCGGCCGCCGGTGCGCTCGACACCGACGGCGACGGCCGGGTCGGCGAGGAGGAGATCGTCTCCGCCTTCGCCCGCTACTTCACGGTTCCCGAGTAGGCCGGCCCCTTACTTCACCGTCTCCGAGAAGCGCTCCCGGAGCTTGTACTTCAGTACCTTCCTGAGCGTCTCGTTGCGCGGGAGGGCGTCCACCACCTCCAGCTGCTCCGGCAGCTTGTGGACCGACAGCCCTTCCGCGCGGAGGTGGGCGACCAGTGCCTCCAGGGTCAACTCCGCGGCGCCGGGCGGCTGTTCCACCACCGCGCACACCCGCTCCCCGCGCTCCTGGTCCGGCAGCCCGATCACCGCCACGTCGCCGACCGCCGGGTGCGCGGCCAGCAGGTCCTCGATCTCCTTCGCGGAGATGTTCTCGCCCTTGCGGATGATCACGTCCTTGAGGCGGCCCGTGAGGACGAGGTGCCCGGTGCCGGTCAGATGTCCCAGGTCGCCCGTGCGCAGGAAGCCCTGCTCGTCGAAGGCCTCCGCCGTCTGACCCGCGTCCAGGTACCCCTGGCAGACCGCCTCCCCGCGCAACCGCACCTCCCCGTCCACGATCCGTATCTCCATCCCCTCCGGGGGCCGGCCCTCGGTCGTCGCGAGGTTCTCCACGGTGTCGTCCGGCGACCCCATGGTGATCATCGGCACCTCGGTCATGCCGTATCCGTGCGTGAGCTGGACCCGCATCTCCCGTACGACGGAGTGGTACACCTCCGGCGGCTTCGGCGCCCCGCCGCCCGCCAGGAGCCGCAGGGTCGGTATCACCTTTTCCTCCGGCCGCTTCCGCTGCTCCGCCAGGAACATCGAGTAGAACGCCGTCGACCCGCCCGCCACCGTCACCCCGTGCCTGCGGTACTCCTCCAGCGCGTCCGGCAGCGCGAACTGCTCGAACATCACCGCCGGGAAGCCGTACAGCAGCAGCATCACCGTGTAGTCGGGGCCCGCGATGTGGGCGTACGGGAAGGCCATCGAGCCCACGTCGTCGGGCCTCAGACGCAGCGCGTGGGCGAGGCAGGAGCCGCCCGCGATCAAGGAACGGTCCGTGTGCAGTACGCCCTTGGGGTCGGAGGTGGTGCCCGAGGTCCAGTAGATCCAGCGGACCGAGGTGCCCTCGGAGGGAGGGGCGGGCAGCAGGTCCGGGTCGCCGTCGGGGAGGTGGTCGTACGCCTCGAAGACGCCCTTCGCGCCCAGTCGGCGGGCCATGCCCGGGTAGTCGTAGCCCTTCCACTCGCCCGGTACCGCGAAGTACTCCGCCTTCGACTCCCGCAGTGCGAAGCCGACTTCGCGGTCCCGGTAGAAGGGGATGATCGGCGACTGCACCGCGCCCAGGCGGGCCAGCGCGAAGGAGAGCACCGCCGTCTCGATGCGGGTGGGCAGCTGCCAGGCGACGACGGTGCCGGGGCGTACGCCCATGTCGTACAGGCCCGCCGCCACCCGCTCGGCACGCGCGCGCAGCTCGCCGAAGCTCAGGGAGCGGTCGTCCTGGAGGAGGACCGGGCGGTCGGGGGTGAGGTCGGCGCGGCGGGCGACCAGTTCCCAGAGGGTGCGGGAGGAGCTCAGGGAGTGCGGGCTCTCGTTCACGTGTGCCCCCTGCTTGGCTGACGACTCGTCAGGTGACATGCTATCTGACGATCCATCAGATAGTGCCTGTCAGGTGAACACCGTCCGGCGGAGGGGATCATGCCGACCGAACTGCCCCGCATCATCAGCGTCGACGATCATGTGATCGAGCCCGCGCACCTGTTCAAGACCTGGCTGCCCGCCAAGTACCGGGAGCGGGGACCGCAGCCGCTCACCGCCGGGATCGGTGAACTCGCCTACGTCGGCGGCAAGTACCAGATCACGATGGACCCGGACGGTCCCCCCACCGACTGGTGGATCTACGAGGACCTGAAGTTCCCGTACAAGCGCAACATCGCCGCCGTCGGCTTCGACCGCGACGAGATGACCCTGGAGGGGATCACCCGCGAGGAGATGCGGCGGGGATGCTGGGATCCCGTCGCACGCCTCAAGGACATGGACCTCAACCACGTCGAGGGCTCGCTGTGCTTCCCCACCTTCCCGCGCTTCTGCGGCCAGACCTTCGCCGAGGCGCACGACAAGGAGGTCGCCCTCGCCTGCGTGCGCGCCTACAACGACTGGATGGTCGAGGAGTGGTGCGGGGACAGCGGCGGACGCCTCATCCCGCTGTGCCTGATCCCTTTGTGGGACGTGGAGTTGGCGGTCGCCGAGATCCGGCGGAACGCGGCGCGCGGCGTGCGGGCAGTGACCTTCTCCGAGATCCCCACCTACCTCGGTCTGCCGTCCATCCACTCCGGCTACTGGGACCCGTTCTTCGCGGCCTGCCAGGAGACCGGGACCGTGGTGAACATGCACATCGGGTCGTCCTCCCAGATGCCCGCCGCCTCCCCCGACGCCCCGCCCGCCGTCCAGGCCTCGCTCAGCTTCAACAACGCCATGGCCTCGATGATGGACTTCCTGTTCAGCGGGGTGCTCGTGAAGTTCCCGACGCTCAAACTCGCCTACAGCGAGGGCCAGATGGGCTGGATCCCGTACGCCCTCGAACGCGCCGACGACGTGTGGGAGGAGCACCGGGCCTGGGGCGGGGTGCGCGACATCGTCCCCGAGCCGCCGTCGACGTACTACTACCGGCAGATGTTCTGCTGCTTCTTCCGCGACAAGCACGGGGTGGCGTCCCTGGACGTCGTCGGCCGGGACAACGCCACCTTCGAGACCGACTACCCGCACGTCGACTCGACCTTCCCGCACACCAAGGAGGTCGCCCTCGACCATGTGAAGGGCCTCGACGACGAGACCGTCCACAAGCTGATGCGGGGCAACGCCATCCGCATGCTCGGTCTGGACCTCGACAAGTAATGGACCTGTCGTACACCCCCGAAGAGGAGGAGTTCCGGGCGCTGTTGAGGCAGTGGCTGGGCCGCGTGCTGCCCACGCTCCCCGCCAAGCCGTCCCCCGACGACTGGCCCGGGCGGCGCGCCTACGACATGGGCTGGCAGCGGATGCTGTACGACGCCGGGTACGCGGACGTGCACTGGGACGCCTCACCGACCCTGCGGCTGATCTTCCTGGAGGAGACCGAGAAGGCCGGCGCGCCCTATGTGGGCGCCGGGTTCGTCGGGCTGCTGCACGCCGGGCCCACGATCGCCGCCGAGGGGACCGAGGAGCAGCGGGCGCGCTGGCTGCCGCCGATCCTGCGCGGGGAGGAGGTCTGGTGCCAGGGGTTCAGCGAACCGGACGCCGGGTCCGACCTCGCGGCACTGCGGACACGCGCGCGCAGGGAGGGCGACGAGTACGTGGTGAGCGGGTCCAAGATCTGGACCTCGCACGCCGAAGTGGCCGACTGGTGCGAGCTGTTGGTGCGGACCGACCCGAAGGCTGCGAAGCACAAGGGCATCACCTGGCTCGCCATGCCCATGGACGCGCCGGGGATCACGGTACGGCCGCTGAAGACCCTCGCCGGGTCGGCCGAGTTCGCCGAGGTGTTCCTCGACGAGGTGCGGGTGCCGGTCGGCAACCGGGTCGGGGACGAGAACGACGGCTGGCGCGTGACCATGGTGACGCTGTCCTTCGAGCGCGGCACCGCCTTCGTCGGCGAAGTGGTCGCGTGCAGGCGCGTGTTGCGTGACCTCGCCGCCGAGGCGCGCAAGAACGGGCGGTGGGACGAACCGGAGGTCGGACGGCGGCTCGGGCGGCTCAACGCCGAGTTCCGGGCCCTGTGGCGGCTCACCCAGTGGAACGTGAGCGAGGCGGAGGCCTCCGGGGGAGTGCCCGGCGTCGGGGGTTCGGTTTTCAAACTGAGCTACTCGCACGCACGGCAGGAGCTCTACGACACCGCCGCCGACGTCCTCGGCCCCGACGCCCTGGACCTGGACCGGTCGTGGGTCCTCGACCGGCTCTCCTCGCTGTCGTACACCATCGCCGCGGGTACCTCGCAGATCCAGCAAAACATCGTGGCCGAGCGGATTCTGGGGCTGCCGAAAGGATCCTGAGGTGCGCTTTCAACTCACTGAAGATCAGCGGGCGTTGCGGGACGGCGTCCGGGAGATGCTGGCCCGGCGCTTCGACGGGCAGGCGCTGCGGGCGGCCGTCGAGGTCCCGGGGCGTCTGGACCGGGCGCTGTGGCGGGAGCTCGGGGCGGCCGGGTTCTTCGCGTTGCGGCTGCCGGAGGCGGACGGCGGGGTCGGACTCGGGGTGCCCGAGGCGGTGTTGGCCTTCGAGGAGGCGGGGCGCGCCCTGTTGCCGGGCCCGTTGGTGGCCACCCAGCTCGCGGCGGGGTCGGTGCCCGGGGCGGCCGACGGGTCGGTGGTGGTGGCAGCCGTCGACGGCACGCTGGTGGAGTGGCTGGACGCCGCCGACGTCGTACGCGGGGACACCGCCGGCGCCGTACCCCTGAGGTCGGTCGATCCGCTGACGCCCCTGCACCGGGTGCCCGGGGTCGCCGCCACCGACCCCGTCGCCGTGCTCCTCACCGCCGCCGAGCAGCTCGGTACGGCCACGCGCGTGTGCGAGCTGGCGGTGCAACACGCCCGGACCCGCGAGCAGTTCGGCAAGCCGATCGGGGCGTTCCAGGCCGTGAAGCACCTCTGCGCACAGCTGCTGGTGCGGGCCGAGGTGGCCCGGGCGGCGGTCTACGCGGCCGCCGTCACCGAGGACCCCGGCGACATCGCCGCCGCCCGGCTGCTCGCCGACGAGGCCGCCGTGCGGGGCGCCCGCGACTGCCTCCAGATACACGGCGGCATGGGCTTCACCTGGGAGTCCGAGGTGCATCTGCATCTGAAGCGGGCGTGGGTGCGGGCGCAGCGTGGCGGTGGTCGTACGGAGAGTGAGGAGCTGCTCGCGGCCGAACTGACGGCCTGACAGGTGCTGGGCTGGGGAGTCTTCGAGGCGCGCCCCGTGAATGTCGCGGATTGTGGCATACCGGAATTACGGAGCGTTGATATCGGGTTGTGTCCTATGCGTGACCCGTCACGTCCTGGAGTCGGCGCGTCGCTCCGGTACCTTCTGTGGGATGCGAGTGGTTCCGAGCGCCAGCGATGCCGGTGTTGCCTCTGCGGCGGCTCCGGATGCGGCGATGCGCGCCACTTCTCGCAGGGTCGGCGGGCTGTGGGCCTCCACCTGTTCGACTCCCCGCAATGAGCGTCGCACAGTATGCCACCGGGGTACTCCTTCGCGCTGGAATATGCCCGAAGCGCTTGTTGAGGTGACTGTACGTCAACCATGCTGTCTCGTAAGGGACTCACGTTCTGTGACCCCGGCTTTGGCCATTGTTCTGGCCATGCAAAAAATGGCTACGATCGTGGCCCTCGTGAGGCGCGAGGCTATGTGTCTGCCGGTTCGGATGGTGTGAGCGGTGCAGGTGCTTCAAGTGCAGCTGGAGATCCGGCCCGACCCCGCGGAGGTGGGGCGAGCCCGGCGGTGGGCCCGCTCGCGGCTCGCCGGGTCCGGGATAGAGGCCGACGAGCCGCTCGCCGAGACCCTGATCCTGCTCGTGTCCGAACTGGTCACCAACGCCGTGGTGCACACCGGCCGACCGGCCGTGCTGCGGCTGTCGCTGCCCGGCGCCGCGACCGAACAGGCCACCGTCCGCCTCGAGGTGGCCGACGCCAGCGGCCGCGCCCCCGTGCCCCGCTGTGTCGACGGTGACGCGACGGGCGGCCGCGGACTCGCCCTGGTCGACGGCCTCGCCGACCGGTGGGGCTGGAGCCCCGAAGGGGCCGGCAAGCGCATCTGGTGCGAACTCGACCGCTGCGCGGCCCGGGGCCAGGAGGGTGCGGCGTCCTTCGGCGGCGGCGCCTCGGCGTTCGAGGGGTACGAGGGGCTGGCGTACGAGGCCGTCTGAGGACGCCTGAGTTTGTCTGCGGCCGCGTGACCGGTGCACGGTCGCACGGTGACCTGGCCGTCCAGGCCGGTCGAGAGGTGGTGCGCCGTGATGTGCTTCCGCGCGCGCCCATCACAAATGGTGCGTAAGTAATAAATCATCGAACGGGTGTTGACGCCACGTGTCCGTTTGCTCACGCTTGTGGTCAGCGATTCGCCGTGAGGGGACGACGAGGGTTCCGGTGACGGGAGCCCTCGGCGAGTGTGGGTCGTGATTCGGCGTCGGCTTCCTTCGGGGCCAAGTGGAGTCGGGGCGGGTACGCCGGAGTCGGACGGCGGCGCACGATGCCGCACTCGGGGTGGGCGTTGGAGCGCCGCCGTCCTGCCTTGCCCGTGTCAGAGAATGGCGACCGGCGCCACCGGAGTCCCCGTCGCGCCGACGAACGGTTCGGGCATGGCCGACAGCAGGAACGTGTAGCGGCCCTCTTCTCCACAGGCTGTGGACAACTCTTCGAGATTCCAGTTCTGGCCCTGGAGCATCCCCATCTCCACCAGGTCGAGCGCGTGTACGGGCAGCCACAGGTCCTCGATCTCGGGCGGGAAGATCTCGAAGGTCAACGTGTCGTTCGCGACCGCCGCGACATCGCGCGCGTGGAACCACTCCGGCGTACGGACCGACAGACCCGGCGACGGATAGCCGTACGCGTGCTTGTCGCCGGCCAGATATACCTGCACCTGCCCGGTCCGTACGAGCACGATGTCGCCGGCCCGCACGCGCGTGCCCGCGAGTTCCTCGGCCGCCTCCAGATCCTCCGGCGTGACGGCGTGCGACCCGTCCAGCCGGGCCGTGCCGTGGGCGCGCGCCACGTCCAGCAGGACCCCGCGCGAGACGACGTGCCGTGCCTTGTCGATCCCGCTGAACTCGGCGCCGCCGTGCGGGGTGATGGAACCGGCCGGACGGCCGTTGTAGAGCCTGCCCGAGTGCGAGACATGGGTGAGCGCGTCCCAGTGGGTGGCCGCCTGAAGCCCCATGGTCACGGCGTCGTCGCTGCACGCGACCGTGCCGGGGCCGAAGATCTCCTGGTTGATCTGCACCATGGCGTGCAGCGGGTTGACCCGGCCCGGTATCAGCCCGGTCTGCACGCCGTCCTCCCTCAGCGGGAGGGCCAGGGGCACGCGGCGGCCGGTCCTGACCTCGGCCGCGGCCTGGCGCACCACCTCGTCGGTGATCAGGTTGAGCGTGCCGATCTCGTCGTCGGCGCCCCAACGACCCCAGTTGTTCACGCGCTTGGCGAGGTCGTGAAACGCCGGATGCATCGCGGGCTGTGGCATCGGTGCTCCCCGGGGCTTGTCTACGGGTATCTGACGGGTCATAAAATCTAACGGTCCGTCAGAAACCGCGGGAAGGGGCCGGGCGTGGGGAACTTCTTGGCAGGCAAGGTGATCGCCGTGACCGGGGCGGGGCGAGGGATCGGACGGGCGGTCGCGCTCTGCGCGGCGGCCGAGGGAGCGTCCGTCGTCGTCAACGACTACGGGGTGTCCGTGGACGGTGGGTCGCCGACCAGCGAGGTCGCCGAGGCCGTCGTCAAGGAGATCTCGTCGGCCGGCGGGGAAGCCGTCGCCGTGGCCGACGACGTCTCGACGATGGCGGGCGGGCAGCGGGTCGTCGACGTGGCGCTGTCGTCGTACGGGCGGCTCGACGGGGTGGTGTGCGTCGCCGGGATCCTGCGCGAACGGATGCTGTTCAACATGACCGAGGAGGAGTGGGACCCGGTGGTCGCCACGCACCTCAAGGGCACGTTCACCGTGTTCCGGGCGGCTTCCGCGGTGATGCGGCGACAGCGGAGCGGGACGTTGATCGGGTTCACCAGCGGGAACCATCAGGGGTCCGTCTCGCAGGCCAACTACAGCGCCGCGAAGGGCGGGATCATCTCGCTGGTGCGGAGCGCCGCGCTGGGCCTGAACAAGTACGGAGTGACCGCGAACGCGGTCGCGCCGGTGGCTCGTACGCGGATGTCGGCGGGGGTGCCGATGTCGTTGGCGGAGATCGGGGAGCCGGAGGATGTGGCCGCGCTCGTCGTGTATCTGCTGTCGGAGCGGGCTCGGGAGGTGACCGGGCAGGTGTACACGGTCGCGGGGCCGAAGATCGCGGTGTGGGCTCAGCCGAGAGAGCTGCGCTCGGCCTACGCGGAGGGTTCCTGGACGCCGGAGCGGATCGCGGAGTTCTTGCCGGGGTCGGTGGGGGTGGATCCGATGCCGATGCTGGAGCGGGTGGCTGCGATGGAGAGGGCCGCGCGTGAAGGGGAACGTCCTAACGCCTAGTGGGGTGCGTGGATCTGTGAGTTGGCGGCTGCGGGTTCGTTGTGGCTTGTCGCGCAGTTCCCCGCGCCCCTAGGTGACTCCAGTCAGCGGTGTTCAGAGGAGAGGTCCATGGACTTCGGGTTCACTGGCGAGGACGAGGCGTTCCGGGCGGGGGCGCGGGCATGGCTCGGTGAGCATGCCTCCGTCGGGCTTGAGCGGCGTGCCTGGGAGCGCACGCTCGGGAAGGCCGGGTGGATCGGGCTTGGGTGGCCTGAGGGCGGGTTCGGGAATCGGACCGCGAGCCTTACCCAACAGGTCGCCTGGGCCGAGGAATACGTGCGGTCCGGTGCGCCTCCGCGGTCCGGGCACATCGGGGAGAATCTGCTGGCCCCCACCCTGCTCGCGCATGGCACCGCTGAGCAGAAGGCGCGGTTCCTTCCCGCCATCGCCGCCGGAGACGAACTGTGGTGTCAGGGGTACAGCGAGCCCGGGGCGGGCTCGGACCTCGCGGGGATCCGGACGAAGGCCGAGCGGGGCGCGGACGGTACGTATCGCGTCACCGGGCAGAAGATCTGGACCTCGCTCGCCCATGAGGCGGACTGGTGTTTTGTGCTCGCTCGGACCGAGGTCGGTTCGCGGCGGCATCGTGGGTTGAGTTTTCTGCTCGTTCCCATGGATCAGCCGGGGCGGATCGAGGTGCGGCCGATTCGGCAGATGACCGGGACCAGTGAGTTCAACGAGGTGTTCTTCGACGGGGCCCACGCGCGTAGGGAGGATGTCGTCGGGGGAGCGGGGAACGGCTGGGCGGTCGCGATGAGTCTGCTCGGGTTCGAGCGGGGGGTGTCCACGCTCGCCCAGCAGGTCGGGTTCGCACAGGAGTTGGGGCGGGTCGTGCGGGCGGCCGTCGACAGTGGGACGGTGGCGGATCCCGTCGTACGGGACCGGCTGGTCCGGCAGTGGGCCGAGCTGCGGGTGATGCGGTGGAACGCCCTGCGCACGCTCGGGGGTTCGGGGGACGCCGGTGCCTCCAGTGTCGCCAAGCTGCTGTGGGGCGGGTGGCATCAGCGGCTCGGGGAGCTGGCCGTGCAGGTGCGGGGCGTGGCGGCGGGTGTGGGGCCCGATGACTGGTCGGCCTCGGCGCCGTACGAACTCGACGTGTTTCAGCATCTGTTCCTGTTCTCCCGGGCCGACACGATCTACGGCGGCTCGGACCAGGTGCAGCGCACGATCATCGCCGAGCGGGTGCTCGGGCTGCCGAAGGAACCGAAGGGGGTTGTGTGATGCGCGGCGTGGTGTTCGACGGAAAGCGGGTCGAGGTCGTCGACGACCTGGAGGTACGGGGGCCGGGGCCGGGGGAGGTGCTGGTCGCGATCTCGGCGGCGGGGCTGTGCCACAGCGATCTGTCCGTGGTGGACGGGACCATCCCGTTCCCCGTGCCCGTGGTGCTGGGGCACGAGGGGGCCGGGGTCGTCGAGGCCGTGGGGGAGGGCGTCTCGCATGTCTCGCCGGGGGACCATGTGTCGCTGTCCACGCTGGCCGCCTGCGGCACCTGCGCCGACTGCGACCGGGGGCGGCCCACCATGTGCCGGAAGGCCGTCGGACGGCCCGGGCAGCCCTTCTCGCTGGGTGGGCGGCCGGTCTTCCAGTTCGCCTCCAACTCCGCCTTCGCGGAACGGACCGTGGTGAAGGCCGTGCAGGCGGTACGCATCCCGAAGGACATCCCCCTGCCGTCCGCCGCGCTCATCGGGTGCGGGGTGCTGACCGGGGTCGGGGCCGTGCTGAACCGGGCCAGGGTGGATCGCGGCGACAGTGTCGTGGTGATCGGGACCGGCGGGATCGGGCTCAACGTCCTTCAGGGGGCCCGGATCGCGGGGGCGCTGCGGATCGTCGCCGTCGACGCCAATCCGGCCAAGGAGGGGGTGGCGCGGCAGTTCGGGGCGACCGACTTCCTGACCTCGGTGGAAGGGGTGCGGGAGCTGTTGCCGACGGGTGCGGACCATGTCTTCGAGTGCGTCGGGCGGGTGGAGCTCGTACGGCAGGCCGTCGATCTGCTGGACCGGCACGGACAGGCGGTGCTGCTCGGGATGCCCGCCGCCGGGGCGGAGGCGTCCTTCGTCGTGGCGTCCATGTTCCTGGACAAGTCGATCCTGGGGTGCCGTTACGGCTCCTCGCGGCCGCAACGGGACATCGCGCTGTACGCCGAGCTGTACCGGCAAGGGCGGCTGCTGCTGGACGAGTTGGTCACGCAGACGTATCCGGTCGAGGAGTTCGAGCGGGCGGCGGCGGACGCGGAGGCGGGGAAGGTGGCCCGGGGGGTGCTGACGTTCTGAGGGGCGGCGGGCGGCCGGCGGGGGTGGTGGGCAGGGGTCGGTGGGGAGGGTTATCCACAGGCCCGGAAAACAAGTGCCGTGTTGTCGGTGCCGCCGCCTACGGTCGTTCGCATGACCTATCGCGACGTCGCCTCCAAGTCGGTGCTGATCTGGGCCGGTACGGCCGTCGGCTCCCGTATGCCCGTCGCCATGGCCCCGTTGGCACTGGTCTTCCTGGTGCGGGAGCGGCCCGGTGGGTACACGCTGGGGGCGGCGCTCGCGGCGGCCTATGTGATCGGCGAGATCGTCGGTGCGCCGGTACTCGGGATGCGGCTGGATCCCGCGCGGGGGCGTCGGCATCTGGCCCTCGGGCTGGCGGTCGGGACGGTGGGGTTCGCGGGGCTCGGGGTGGTGCCGGGCGCGCCGTCCGTGGTGTTGGGGGTGTTCGCCTTCGTGGCGGGGTTCGCGCCGGGGGCGGTCACCGGTGGGCTGCGGACGCTGCTGACCTCGCTGGTTCCGGAACGTGCCGTGGCGCAGGCGCTGTCCGCCGAGTCGATGCTGATGTCCGGGGTGTGGGCCGTGTCGCCGGTCGCGGTCGCCGGGCTCGCCCTCGGGTTGGCGCCGCGTGCGCCGCTGCTGCTGGCGGGCGCCCTCATGGCGTCCTCGGTTGCGGGGCTGTGGCTGCTGCCCGCCCGTTGGGAGCAGGAAGGGGAGACGGGTCGGGCCGGCCTCCGCGTGCTGATACGCGCCTGGCCGGTGTACGTCACCGGCGCCGCCAGCCTCACCCTGCTGGGCCTCGCCGAACTCACCCTGCCCGCCCTCCTCGAACAGCGCGGCATCGGCGTCGGCTGGACCGGCCCCATGCTGGCCGGCATGGCCGTGGCGGCGGGACTCGGGGCGTTTCTGTACGGGCTGCGGGCGTGGCCGGGCCGACTGCGTACCCGCAGCGTGGTGCTGATGGGCGGCATGTCGGCGTTCGTGGCCCTCGCCGCGCTGATACCGGGCGCCGCCGGGATCGCGGTGGCCCTGGCGCTCGCGGGCACGCTCCAGTCGGGTGCGCTGATCACCCGCAACCTCTCCCTTCGGGAGGCTGTGCCGCCGGGTGCCATGGCCGCCGGGTACTCCGTGATGTACGCGGCGGCGGGGGCGGGTTACGCGGCGACGGGCTCCCTTGCCGGTGGGCTGCTTCAGGTGGTGTCCCCGTCCACGGCCATCCTGGCCGGCGTGGCGCTGGGGCTGCTGCTGACGGCGCTCGGGTGGTGGGGAGAGCGGCGGCGGGACGGCTCAGGCGCTGATCGGAGCAACGGGGTTGCCGGTCCTCGCGCGGAAGGTGCGCCGGTAGCTGGTCGGGGTGACGCCGAGCGCCGTCTGTAGGTGCTGGCGCATCGACTGGGCCGTGCCGAAGCCGGCGTCCCGTGCCACCTGGTCGACGGACAGGTCGGAGGACTCCAGGAGCTGCCGGGCGCGCTCCACCCGCTGCTGGGTGAGCCACTGGCCGGGGCTGACGCCGACCTCCTCGCGGAAGCGGCGCGTGAAGGTCCGTACGGACATGGCCTCCTGCTCGGCCATGTCCCGCAGCTGGATCGGCTCGTGCAGCCGGTCCAGCGCCCAGGCGCGGGCCGTGGTCGTGGTGGCCAGCTGCGGCTCGGGCACCGGACGCTGGATGAACTGTGCCTGTCCGCCCTCGCGGTGCGGCGGTACGACCGTGCGGCGGGCCACGGCGTTGGCGACGGCGGTGCCGTGGTCGCGGCGCAGCATGTGCAGGCACAGGTCGACCCCGGCGGCGACGCCCGCGGAGGTCAGGACGTCGCCGTCGTCGACGTACAGGACGTCCGCGTCGACCTTGATCCGCGGGAAGAGCCGCTGGAGGCGCTCGGCGTCGGCCCAGTGCGTGGTGGCGGGGCGGCCGTCGAGGGCGCCGGCGGCGGCGAGGACGTAGACGCCCGTGCAGATGGAGGCGAGCCGGGTGCCGGGGCGGATGTGGGCGAGGGCCGAGGCCAGTTCGGGCGTGAGGACGCCCTCGTCGTACACCGGGCCGAACTCATAGGAGGCGGGGACGATCACGGTGTCGGCGGTGGCCAGGGTCTCCGGGCCGTTCGGGACCAGGATCTCGAAGTCGGAGTCGGTGCGGACCGGGCCGGCCGGCCGGATCGAGCAGGTGACGACCTCGTACAGAGGCCGCCCCTCGGCGTCCCTCGGGCGACCGAAGATGCGGTGCGGGATGCCCAGCTCGAAGGGGAGCAGGCCGTCCATGGCGAGGACGACGACGCGGTGCGGGCGGAACTCCGGCTCACCGCTCATGGCCCGATCCTAGCGAATGCTGTCCTTCGGGCCACTCGATGCGGTGGGATCCGGCCGCGATGCTCTATGACGTGACTCAGACGACAGAGGCCGCAGCGGCCGCCCAGGACACCCCGCGCCCGAGAAAGCCGCGTATCCACCGGGCGTGGTTCGTCGCCGCCGTCACCTTCGTGACGATCATCGGCGCGGCCGCCTTCCGGTCGCTTCCCGGGCTGCTCATCGACCCGCTGCACGAGGACTTCGGCTGGTCGCGGGGCACCATCAGCGCCGCCGTCTCCATCAACCTCGCCCTGTACGGGCTCACCGCCCCGTTCGCGGCCGCGCTGATGGACCGCTTCGGCATCCGCCGGGTCGTCGCCGTCGCGCTGACCGTGATCGCGGTCGGGTCGGGGCTGACGGTGTGGATGACGGCGGCCTGGCAGCTGATGCTGTACTGGGGTCTCCTGGTCGGCCTCGGGTCGGGATCGATGGCGCTGGCGTTCGCGGCGACCGTCACCAACCGCTGGTTCACCGAGCGGCGCGGCCTGGTCACCGGCATCCTGACCGCCGCCTCCGCCTCCGGCCAGCTGATCTTCCTGCCGGTGCTGTCCTGGATGGTGGAGAAGCACGACTGGCGCCCGGCGGCCGTCACCGTCGCCCTCGCCGCCCTCACGGTCGTCCCCTTCGTCTGGCTGCTGCTGCGCGACCACCCCGCCGACGTGGGCCTGAAGCCGTACGGGTCGAAGGAGTTCGTACCCAAGCCGGAGCCCGTGCCGGGCGCCGCCCGCCGCGCGGTCACCGTGCTGTTCAAAGCGGCCCGCACCGGCCCGTTCTGGCTGCTCGCCGGCACCTTCGCGATCTGCGGCGCCTCCACCAACGGCCTGATCCAGACCCACTTCGTGCCCGCCGCCCACGACGCGCACATGCCGGTCCAGGCGGCGGCCTCGCTGCTCGCGGTCATCGGCGTCTTCGACGTCGTCGGCACGATCGCCTCCGGCTGGTTCACCGACCGCTTCGACGCGCGCCGCCTGCTCGCGATGTACTACGCGCTGCGCGGCATCTCGCTGCTCTTCCTGCCGATGCTGCTGGCGCCCAGCGTCCATCCGCCGATGCTCTTCTTCATCGTCTTCTACGGCCTGGACTGGGTCGCCACCGTCCCGCCCACCGTGGCGCTGTGCCGGGAGCAGTACGGCGAGGACAGCGCGATCGTCTTCGGCTGGGTGCTGGCCTCGCACCAGGTCGGGGCGGCGCTGGTGGCCTTCCTCGGCGGTGTGGCGCGGGACGCCTTCGGGTCGTACGACATGGTCTGGTACTTCTCCGGGGCGCTGTGCGCGGCGGCGGCGCTGATGGCGCTGGTGATCCGGCGGAAGCCGACTCCTGCGGTGGGCCTGGCGTAGCGGCGATGTGACGGTGTTCGGCTGCGGCACCGTCGTGGCCGACACTGCCCGACCCGCTCAGACGAGGAATCCTGTCGGCATCGCCCGCCCGTACAACTCGGCGAGACCGATCAGCAGGACCCCGCCGCGTGCCGCCTCGGTCCGCAGGGCCTCGCTGAAACCCGCCGCGCTGAAGCACGCCAGCCCGCAGTGCGAGGTGTCGACGCCCCGAGCGGAGAGCAGCTCTCTGGCTCGGGCCAGGCGCTCCAGGTGGGCGGTGCCCATGACCGTGCCCCACTTCACCTCGCCCAGGAGGGAGACCGAGGAACGGCTTCCGCCGGATCCCCGCTCGACGACGGCCACGTCGACCTGGATCTGGCGGCGGTTCTTCGAGTCGGTCACGACGCCGCTGCCCACTTCGCCGAGGGACGTGCTCAGCAGCGACCGTCCAGGACCCAGTACGTACTCACGGCACACCGCCTCGAAGTGCGGACCCGCCACCTGCGCCGCGAACCGCTCTGCGGCCTGTGCCCACACCTCCGCCGCCTGGCCGCTCTCCAGCCGGGGCCATGCGGGGCGCATGACGGCCTCGTAGAAGTTGATCAGCGGCTCGGTGATGCGGTACTGCGATTTCCCGGCCCGGAAGACATCGGCCTCCCGGGCCAGCAGATGACTGTCCTCCAGCACGTTGAGGGGGTGGGAGATGTCGACGGACTTCCTGCCGATGTAGCCCGCGATCCCGCCCCGAGTCGTGTTGCCCTGTGCGACGGCGGCCAGCACGGAGTGGTAGAGCGCCGTGTCGCGGATGTCCGCCTCCTCGGCGAGCAGATAGCGCGCTTCGCGGAACAGCGGGCTGTACGGGGAGAGGACCGTCCGGCAGACCCAGTCGTCGAAGTCCTCCAGGCCCGTGGGGACATCGTCGGCCAGGAACTGGCGACGGTAGGCGGGGGTGCCGCCGACGACGGCGTGCAGCCGGGCGGCGAGCGCGGGAGCGGACGTCACCCCCCAGAAGTCCGCCGCCGCCCGGTATCCGAACGGCCTGACGACGAGTTCGAGCTGGGCCCGGCCCCGTAGCGGCGCGGTGCTGGCCAGCAGGCCGCCCATGACTGACATCGCCGATCCGCACAGGAGCAGCCGCGCGCGGCTCTCCTCCACTTGGAAGCGGTCGATCTCGCGTTGGATGAGTGAGGGGAGCTCGGGAGCCACCTTGGCGAGATAGGGAAACTCGTCGATGACGATCAGGAAGTGGTTGTCGGCCCCCGTCGGATCACCGGGAGCCCGCTGCCCGGGAGCGGCGAGCCCGAAGAGGTATGACATCGCGTGGTCCCAGGTGGCGAAGGCGAAGGGCACCGGGGAACCGGCATGCTCGGCCAGCGCGGCGCCGAACTGACGGAGGGACTCCGCCTCGGTCCCGGCCGTGGCCCCGAAGTAGAAGCCCCCGTACTGCTCGACGAGTGCCCTCAGCAGGTAGGTCTTGCCCATACGCCGCCTGCCGCTGACGATCCCGAGCATGGCGTGCGGCGCGGGACGGCTCGCGAAAGCGGTGAGCGCTTCCCATTCGGGGGCGCGGTCGAAGACCCGTGGTGGCTTGGGGGGCTTTGCGTGGTGCACCGGCGCTCCTTAGGACTGTACTTCTTAGTAGTGCAGTCCTAACGAGGATATCCCGCGCGAGTGCTTCGTCCACCGGCCCGGAAGAGGCGCAGGTCACGCAAGAGCGGATAACGACTAAAGAAACCGCCCCTTGTGGAACAGCAGGGGTGCCCGGTCCTCGTCGTCCGTCGCGCCCAGGGCGTCCACCCGTCCCACCACGACGAGGTGGTCGCCGCCGGTGTGCACCGCGTGGATCGTGCAGTCGATCCACGCGAGCGTGTCCGCGAGGCGCGGTGCGCCGGAGACGGGCGCGGCGTCGTAGGCCACTCCGGCGAACTTGTCCGCGCCGCTCACCGCGAAGCCCCGGCACAGCTCGCCCTGGTGGGCGGCGAGGACGTTGACGCAGAAGACCCCGGCGCGGGCGATGCGCGGCCAGGTCGTCGACGTACGGCCGACCATGAAGGCGACCAGCGGCGGGTCGAGGGAGAGGGAGGAGAAGGACTGGCAGGCGAAACCGGCGGGGCCGGCGGGGCCGTCCTGGGCGCCCTCGCCTTCGGCGGCGGGTGCCGTGATCACGGCCACGCCCGTCGCGAAGCTCCCCAGCACCCGCCGGAACTCGGCCTGTCCGACCGGCGCGCGCTCGCCCTCGCGGACGCAGCGCAGCTCGGGGCGGGGCAGCGCCTCCACGGGCGCCGCCCGGCCGGCCGACCGGAGATAGCGGACGGCGGCCTCGGCCATGCCTGCTTGTCCCATCACATCCCTCATTGAAGCTGACGGTGCGTCAGATGGGAAGGGGTGCGGGGAGGCGGGGCGGGCGGCTGCGTACGCTGCGCGCATGGGGTGGGAAGACAGTGGCTGGAAGTGGCCCGAGGTGCACGCGGCGGCGGCGACCGCGGCGGCGCAGGTTCCGGTGCTCGGGTTGATCGCGTGGGTGGGGACCTTCGGCGACGACGACTACGGCAGGGGTCTGGGCGGCGGTCTCGCCGGCGCCTTCTTCCTGCTGCTCCTGATCGTGCTGCCCGTCCTCGCGACCCTGTACGCGGCTCTCTTCACGATGCCGGTGACCGTCTTCGCGCGCGTGGCGGCGCGGCGCGCGGGCGGCCCGCGGTGGCTGTGGGCGCTGCTGGGCGTGGCCCTGCTGAGCGTGGTCTGGTCGGCCGTCTTCAGGGCCGCATCGCTTCAAGTCGTCCTGTACGTCGCCGGGTTCGCCCTGCTCCCCCTCCTGGCCGTCGGTCACGTACGCCGCCGGGCGCGGGCCGAGCGGCGGACGTGGGGGCTCCTCGGCGTGTGGTTCCGTTCCGCCTGCGCCACCGTCGGCCTGTGTGTGCTGGTCCTCGTCGGCGCGGGCGTGGCCACGGCCGCCGGGCTGATCAGGGAGTACGAGCCTCCCGTGCTGTCCGCCCGGCAGCTCACCGGCGTCTGGCGCGGCGACGACGGCGCCGCGCTGACCCTGCGCCCCGACGGACGGGCCGAACTCACCGCACTGCCCGCCCGGTCCGGCGGCTGGGACTACGACCGGTGCGACGGCACCGGCACCTGGAGCCTGGACCGGGAGGGCCGAGAGGACCCCTACGCCGAGGACGGTCCCGAGGAGCGGGACGGTGTCGTCGTACGGCTGGACGGCGAGTGCGGGAGGACGACGTACTGGACGATCGGCGGAACGGTGGCCGACCCCGAGTTGTTCGTGCTGTTCGGGGATCCGGACGGCGGGGAGCTCTGGATCCTCACCGGCCCCTGAACTCCGGGCTCCTGCGCTCCACGAAACTCGCCACCCCCTCCTGGGCGTCCGCGGTCGTCATGTTGATCTCCTGTGCGGCGGCCTCCGCGGCGAACGCGGTGGTGCGGTCGGTGTCTAGGGAGGCGTTGACGAGCTGTTTGGTCAGGGCGAGGGCGCGGGTGGGGCCGGTGGCGAGCCGGGCCGCCCACTCGGCGGCGGTCTTCGCCAACTCCCCGTCCGGCACGACCCGGTTGACCAGGCCCAGCCGCTCGGCGTCGGAAGCGGTGAGCGCGTCGCCGAAGAACATCAGCTCCTTCGCCCGCTGCGGACCGATCAGACGGGGCAGCAGATACGCGCCGCCGCCGTCCGGCACCAGACCGCGCCGGACGAACACCTCGATGAAACGGGCCGATTCCGCCGCCAGGACCAGGTCGCAGGCGAACGCGAGGTGCGCGCCGATGCCCGCCGCGGTGCCGTTCACCGCGGCGATCACCGGTTTCTCGCAGTCGAGGACGGCCGCGATCAGCCGCTGGGCGCCGAGCCGGATCGTACGGGCCACGTCACCGGGGACCCGGTCGCCCGTCGCGGCCGAGCCGCGCAGATCCGCGCCCGCGCAGAACCCCCGGCCGGTGCCGGTCAGCACCACGGCCCGTACGTCCGGGTCACCGGAGGCTTCGCCGAGCCACGCGATGAGGTGGTCCCGGTGCTCGGGGGCGAGGGCGTTGAGGGCCTCGGGCCGGTCGAGCGTGAGGTGCAGGACGTGGTCGCGGGTCTCCTGCCGTACCCCCACCGGCGCCACCAACGGCACACCGCTCTCCTGCCGTGCCCCTTCCCGCGCCATCAACGGCACACCGCCAGCGCGTCCAGCGCCACGGCACCCTGGCCGCGCGGCAGCACCATCAGCGGGTTGATGTCCAACTCGGCCAGCTCGTCCCCGAGTTCCAGCGCCATCCGCTGCACCCGCAGGACGACCTCGACGAGCGCGTCCAGATCCGCCGGTGGACGCCCCCTGACCCCGTCCAGCAGGGCCCGCCCGCGCAGTTCCCCGCACATGTCCCGGGCCTGTTCCTCCCCGAAGGGCGGTACGCGTACGGCGGTGTCGCGCAGCACCTCGACCAGGACCCCGCCGAGGCCCACCGTCACGGTCGGTCCGAAGAGCTCGTCGTGGGTGACGCCGACGACCATCTCGACGCCCCGCTCGACCATCTGGCAGACCAGCACGCCGTCCAGGGAGACGCCCTCGTAGCGGGCGATGTCGGTCAGCTCCCGGTAGGCGTCCCGGACCTGGCTGGCGGAGGTGAGGCCGATCTTCACCAGGCCCAGCTCGGTCTTGTGGGCGATCTGCGCGCCGGACGCCTTCATCACCACCGGGTAGCCCACCAGTCCCGCAGCCCGGACGGCCGCCGCCGCGCTGGTCACCAGCTGCTCGCGCGGCACCCGGATGCCGTACGCCCGCAGCAGCTGCTTCGCCGCGTGCTCGCTGAGCTGCTGGCCCGGCCGCATCAGGGCCTGTGCCTTGCGGTAGGAGGGGGACGGGGTGCGCGGGGCCTCGTCGAGCGGGGAGCGGTAGCCCGCGACGAAGCGGTGGTGGTCGAGATAGGCGCGGACCGCGGTGACGCAGTTGCGGGCCGTGCGGAAGGTGGCCACCCGGGAGGAGCCGAGCAGTACCTCGCGGTACGCCGGTTCGGTGCCGACCGGGGAGCCCCAGACCACGCAGACCAGCTTGTCCGTGCGCTCGGCCGCGTCCACCAGGTCCTGGACCAGCTTGTCGCTGAGGGGTGGGAAGGGGCCGGTGACCGGGCAGATCAGCACGCCGACCGAGGGGTCGTCGAGGATGGCGTCGATGATCTTCCGGCCGCGTTCGTCGCCGACCGGGTGGCCGCCGTTGTCGACGGGGTTGGCCACGTTCAGGTATTCGGGTATCCACTGGTGCAGCTCGGCCTGCTTGGCGGCTGTGAGCGTGGGCAGCCTCAGGCCCGCCCCCGTCGCCAGGTCGGCGAAGTGCGCTCCGGTGCCGCCCGAGATGGAGTAGACGACGACCCCGTCGGCCTGCGGCGGGCGGGCGCGGGCCAACAGGGCGGCCGTGTCCTGGAGTTCGTCGAGACCGTCGACCCGGATCACGCCGTACTGCCGCATCGCCGCGTCCACCACCGCGTCCGCGCCGGTCAGTTTGCCGGTGTGGGAGGCGGCCGTGCGGGCGCCGGTCTCGGTGCGGCCCACCTTGACCGCGACCACCGGCACCTTGCGGCGGGCGGCCCGGTCGGCGGCGAGGAGGAAGGAGCGGCCGTCCTTCAGGCCCTCCACGTAGCAGGCGATCGCGCCGACCTCGGGCCGCTCGGCGAAGTACGAGAGGAAGTCGGCGGTCTCCAGGTCGGCCTCGTTGCCGGTCGGCGCCCAGTGGGTGAGGCGGATTCCGAGTTCCTGGAGGGCGAAGACCGGGCGGCCCTGGTGCCCGGACTGGGTGATCAGAGCGATTCCCGGTCCTTCGAGGTCGTCGCGGAACCGCTCGAAGGCGTTGAGGTTGGTGTTGGGCCCGAGCAGCCGCATCCCGGACCGCCGTACGGCCGTGGCCAGTCGGGCCTGTGCGGCCGCGCCCGCCTCGCCGGTCTCCGCGAAGCCGGAGGCGAAGACGACCGCGAACCTCACCTTGGCCTCGGCCAGTTCCTCGATCACCGGCAGCGGATCGGAGACCAGCAGGACGGCGAGGTCGACCTGTTCGGGCAGGTCGGCGACGGACGGTACGCAGGGGATGCCGAAGACGGACGGCCGGCTGGGATGCACCGGGTGCAGCCGGGCCCCGACGCGTTCGGCCCAGTCGAGGAGCTGGCGGGTGACGCCGGTGTTCGGGCGCCCCTCGGTGTCCGAGGCGCCGATGACCGCGACCGACTCCGGCCGGAAGAAGCGGTCCAGATCGGGGACGTCGCCGTACAGCGGGCGGCCGCTGACGTCGAGGTCGTCGACGTCGGCCGGCCTGCCGTGGACGGCGGGCCCGGGTTGCTCGCCGCAAGCGATGACCCGGGCCCGGCGGGAGTCGGTGGTGAGGGTGCCGTGGGTTGATCCAAGCATCGGTCCGCCCGCTCCTGTGTGACAGCGATTAACTGACGCAGTGTCAGATTAAAGGAACTGACGCTGTGTCAGGAATGGCTGTGCACACAAAGTTGGGCAGGACCGTCCACCGGGTCGGCGAGAAGGCCCGCCTCGGCACCGCTCACAGCACCGCCACGACCTCCTTCGCCACCCGCTCGCCCGACCGCACCGCACCGTCCATGAACCCCATCCAGTGGATGGAGGTCTCCGTGCCGGCCCAGTGGATGCCGCCGACCGGGGCGCGCAGAGCCGGGCCGTACTGGGTCAGGACGCCGGGCGCGGCGATGGAGACCGGGCCACCGCGGGTGTAGGCCTCGTTGTTCCAGCGTTGCAGGACGAACGAGGTGGGGGAGGCCGCTTTCGCGCCGAAGTACGTCGTGTAGTCCTTCAGGACGGCCGCCTTGACCTCCGCCTCGCTCGCCCCGTCGTACTTGCGGGCCTCGTCGGCCTCGATGAAGCCCATCAGCGCGCCGTAGGACGCGTCGGGCGGGGAGTTGTCGAACGTGGAGCTCACCACGCCGGTGTCGCTGACCACCTGGCCGTTGAGACCGTCGGCACGCCAGAACGGGGTGTCGTAGATCGCGATCGCCTTGCCGACCGAGGCCATCGGCAGACGCTGGGTGAGCTGGTCCCGGGCGGCCGGAAGCAGCGGGTCGTAGGTGATGCGGGCGGCGATAGGCGGGGGTACGGCGACGACGACCTTCTTCGCGGTGACGGTGGTGCCATCGGCCGTGACGACGTACTTGGCGCCGGACTTGGCGATGGAGCGCACCGGGGCGTTGAGTACCACCCGGTCGCCGAGGGTGGCGGCGAGTTTGATCGGCACCAGCTGGGAGCCGCCGACGAAACGCAGCTCCTGGGCGCCGTTCGCGGTCTCGGTGAGCCGCTCCAGGGTGCCGACGTTGGTCTCGTTGCCGGCGGCAGCGATGTAGAAGAGCACGAACAGGAAGGACAGTTCGCGGGGTTCGGCCGAGAAGATCGATGTGCAGGCCACGTCGAAGAGGAACTTCGCCGACGGGATCACGGCGTTGGCGCGCAGCCAGGTCTCGAAGGTCTGGCGGTCCCATTCGTCGGCCTTCGCCGCGGTCCAGGGCGCGTCGACGGGTATCTGCTTGGCCAGGTCGTCCAGGGTGGCCTGCACGATCGCGGCGTTGGCGAGACCGGCCGCGTCGATGGGAGGGACCGAGCCGAGCAGACCGTCGGTGGCGTACGCGGTCTTCTTGCCGTCCTTGTAGAGGAGGTTCTTGCCGGTGTTGTAGGTCGCGAAGGTCTCCACGCCGAGAGAGTCGGCGAGCGCCTTCATACGGTCCTGGGTCGGGCCGATGAACTCGCCGCCGCCCTCGGTGACCCCGCCGTTGGCGAGGGAGAGGTTGACGACCCGGCCGCCGACGCGGTTCCGGGCCTCCAGGACGATCACGGACTTGCCGGCCGCCACCAGGTCGCGGGCGGCCGTGAGCCCGGCGAGCCCGGCGCCGACGACGACCACGTCGGCCTCACGGGTGGCCGCGGCGGCGGGCGAGGCGGCGGTGCCGGTCAGGGTGACGGCGCCGGCCGCGGCGGCACCGCCCAGCAGGGAGCGGCGGGAGAGCTGTCTTTCGCGTGCCACGTGCATCCTCCGTCGGGAGCGAGAGGTTGGAGTGGAGCCAGAACATGAACAGTGCTCACATTCTGGCCCCATGCGGTGGCGCCGTACAGCTCTCTCGTCACTTCTGACTCAGGAGTAACGAAAGGCGCACGTCAGCGAGTTGGGGGTTTCTGCGTCGGTCGGGGGTTCCTGCGTCAGACGGGGAGTCTGGAGACCTGCCCGGCCCGGTCCTTGGCGATCCTCTTCGCGATCCGCTCGGCGTCCAGCGCCACTTCGCGGAAGGTGCCGCTGATGGGAGTGACGTACCCGGTGAAGAACAGGCCCTGGGCGTTGTCGGGGCAGCGCGGCCCGTTGACGACCGGCAGCCCTCGTGCGTCGAGGACGTCGAGGTGGCCGACGAGGTCCTCCAGGGAGCGGGCGTAGCCGGTGGCCGCGATCACCGCGTCCGGGTCGACACGGGTGCCGTCGGCGAGGACCACCTCGGCCTTGTCGAAGCTGTCGACGGCGGCCACGACCTCGACCCGGCCCTTGCGAACGGCGTCGATGAGACCGACGTCCTGGACCGGGATGGCGCCCTCCTTGACCCGGCTGTAGAGGCCGGTGTCGGGGCGGGGCAGACCGTGCGCGGACAGGTCCGGCACGCTGAGCTTCGCCATGGGCCGGGCGAGGCGGTCGACGAGCCCGACCGGGAGCCGTCGTACGAGCACCCCCGTGTACTGCGCGGCCCAGCCGGCCGTGGAGCGGCGGACGATGTGCGGGGCGGTGCGCACCGCCAGCCGGACCCGGGAGGCCCCGCCCTCCACCAGGTCCACGGCGATCTCGGCGCCGGTGTTGCCGACGCCGACGACCAGGACGTCACGGCCGGCGTAGGGCTCGGGGTTGCGGTACTCGGCGGCGTGGACGAGGTCGCCGGTGTACGCCTTGCGGCCCGGCCAGTCGGGGATCAGCGGGGTGTGGTTGTAGCCGGTCGCGACGATCACCGCGGCGCCGGTCAGTTCACGGCCGCCGGTGGCGTGCAGGAGCCAGCCGGTGCCGTCGGGGGAGCGCTCGACGCGGGAGACCTCGACGCCGGTGACCGTCTCCAGTTCGTGGTGCTCGGCGTACTTCTCCAGGTAGCGCACCACGTCGTCGCGGGCCACCCAGCGGCCGAACCGGCGCGGCATCGCGAGTCCGGGCAGGGCCGAGAGACGGCGGGTGGTGTGCAGATGGAGCCGGTCGTAGTGGCGCCGCCAGGACGCCCCGACGCGGTCGGACTTCTCCAGCACCACGGCACGGATGCCCTGGGCCCGCAGCGCGTACGCGGCGGCGAGCCCGCCGGGGCCGCCGCCGATGACGTACACGGGGTGGGCGGCGGAGGGCGCGGTGGTGTCGGCGGAGTCGGCCATGTCCGCGAGCGTAATCAGGCTTCCGGTTGATGGGTCTCGGTCAAGACCGGAATTGGTTTCGGATTGATCACGCCTGTAGGAGGAGTGGGTGGGACTCGTGGCGTACGTCACCTGGTTGTGCCGGAGGAGTGCGGAAAGGCCACGGCGCCGAGGCCGCGTACGCGGGGCTCGGCGCCGTGGGTGCGGTGGCCAGGTTCTTATGACGGGAAACCGGCACCGCGTTCTTGGGGGGTTACCGCTTCTTGTGGCCGGTCACCTTGGCGATCCAGGTGATGAAGTCGCCGGGGTCGGTGTTCGCGCCGTGGCCCTGGTCCCAGTAGTAGAGGTGGTTGACGTCGTCACCCAGGCCCTTCGCGGCGGCCGCGAGGTTGGCGGAGACCACGTGCGAGGTGTCCGTGTCGTTGGTGCCGAGGCGGATCCACCAGTGCTTGGCGCGGCCCGGGTTCTTCCGCTCCAGGTGGTACATCGGGTTCATCAGGTGCAGCGTCGCGGCGAGGTCGCTCGCGACCCGCTTGGAGCTCAGGCCCGTGGAGTCGTTCTTCGCGCCGTACGCGGTGAAGTGGCGGCTCTCGGTGGTGCCCGCGCCGAACAGGTTGTTCTCGCCGGCCGACAGGTCGAAGGCGTCGAAGGCCGGGACGGTCTTCTTGCGGGCGCCGACATGGGTCAGGTAGTCGTCCCAGGAGAAGGACGCCTTGCCGCCGGACCAGGTGATGAAGGTGTTCTTCGCCAGGTAGGTCGCACGGTCGGAGTCCGAGAGGGCCGCGAGGTACGTCGTCGCGGACGGCTCCATGTACTGCTTGAGCAGATACGCGTCGTAGTTGCGGGCGTTCAGCGTCCCGAAGCCGTTCAGACCGCGCAGTTTGAGGGATGCCTGGTACTCGGCGAACTGCGACCGGAGCTCCTTGGAGACGCTCTGGTCGGCCTGCTTGCCGGTGCTGAGCGCGTTGGTGCCCCAGTTCCACTCGTAGGCGCCGTCGGCGTGCTCCAGGTCGGTGATCGGGCACCAGGCGCCGACCGCGAAGACCGAGTCGGAGGCGTCGGCGGCACCGATCTCCTCGAGCAGCCTGTCGTAGAGCTTGCTGTCACCGGAGGCGCCGAGCAGCGAGGACAGGGCGCCGCCCGCGCTGGTGCCGGCGGAGACGATCCGCTCGGTGTTGCCGGGGATGCGGCCCTTGTTGAAGCGGACGTACCGTACGGCGGCCTTGAGGTCGACGATCGCGGCGGGCGCGGTGCCGTAGTACTCGCCGGCGGAGCTCTTGAGGGTACGGCCGCGGGCGCCGGGCTCGACGACGACGTACCCGGCGGCCAGGGCGAGGAGCTGGTTGCTCGCGGTCGCGCCACCGTTGGCGTTGGTGTTCTCGTTCGCGTTGGGAGCGGCGGAGGAGGAGCCGCCGCTCGCGGCTTCGGTCGGGGCGCCGCTGGGTGCGCCGGCGCCGCCGCCCATGGCCATGCCGCCGGCTCCGACACCGGTGGCGTCCGCGACGGAGGAGGGCATGTAGCCGCCGACGGAGTTCGCGAACAGGATCGGCGCGTCGCTCGGGTCGACCGTCTTGCCGTCGATCTCGACCGGGGCGCTGACGACGAGCGACTGGTAGGCCTCGTCGACCGGCTTGGCGACGTAGGTGACGGCCTTCCAGAAGCGGTACGTGACGCTGTGCTCGGCGCCGTCGGTGTCGGTGACGGTGGTCGTCTTCGTCGTGTAGGCGTCCTTGTCGAAGACCAGGGCGTCCGAGCCGGTGGAGGTGCCACTGTCCCTGCTCTCGGCCTGGGCGGTCAGGGCGATGCCGCCGACCGCCGCGACTCCGGCCGTCGCGCCGATGCCCAGCACGACGCTCCTGCGCTTGACTGCCCTGTGCTTCACGGTGGTGCCTCTCGCTCGCTCGATCCCGGGATCGCCGTCGGTTCTCCTTGCGGTTGCGAACGTATTGGAGTGCCAACAGGATTGCCAACAATCTGCCGGGATTCATGGCGGGCGCACAGCCTCGGGGTCACCGCACAGGTTTCTCCCAGGTGGGGCACACGGTCTTCCCTGCGAGGCTTTATCTGACGTACCGTCAGATCCATGGACTCCATCTGGCTCACCGGGGCGCAGTGGCTCGCCCTGCTGCGGATCGGGCTCGGACTGTGGTGGCTGGAGAGCTGGCGGCACAAGGACAAGAAGGGCTGGTTCGAGCGCGGCACCGGCATCGCGTGGGCGGCGGACGTCGCCGCCAAACACCGCTGGAACGCGGTCCGTTCGGGCTTCGAGGTGGTGGTCGCGCCCCGCCCGCGGACGATGGCGTACGTCGTCGTGTACGCCGAACTCGCCGTCGGTCTCGGCCTGGTGGCCGGCCTGCTGACGCCCGCCGCGCTGATCGGCGGACTGCTCCTGAACGTCCTCTACTTCACGCTGATGATCCACGACTGGGCCGAGCAGGGGCAGAACGCGATGATGGCGCTGATCTCCGTGGTCGCGCTGTTCGGGATGTCGTGGCAGAACTGGTCGCTGGACGCGGCGCTGGGATGGTTCTGATGACCGCCCGCTTCGACGTCCCGGAGGCCGACGCCTTCACGCGCGCGTACTGGGACGCCGCCGAGGAGGGCCGGCTGCTCCTGCGCCGCTGCGGGGCCTGCGGGCGGGCCCACCACTACCCGCGCGAGTTCTGCCCGCACTGCTGGAGCGAGGACGTGGCGTGGGAGCCGGCGAGCGGCCGGGCCGAGCTGTACACCTGGTCCGTCGTCCACCGCAACGACCTGCCGCCGTTCGGGGAACGCACCCCGTACGTCGCCGCGGTCGTCCAACTCGCCGAGGGGCCACGGATGATGACGGAAGTGGTGGACGCCGTGGCGGACGAACTGCGGCCGGGCATGGCCCTGGAGGTCGCTTTCCGGCAAGGGATCCCGGTGTTCCGGCCGAACACCCCGTAGGTTCCGGGGCGTTCCGGCCGAAAGGGACCCAGGTGTTCCGGCCGAGGGGGTGATCGTCGGGCTCCTTCCGTATTCAATGGCCCGATGGCCCATACACGCGAACGGTCCCCGAGCCACCCCGCTCCCGAACTGCTCGGCCACGGGCTGCGGCTGCGGCACTGGAACCCCGACTCCGACGCCGACGCGGCGGCCTGGCTGCGCGGCCGCTCCGACCCCGAGTTCCGGCGCTGGAACACCCCCCTCAAGACGGTCACCGACCTCGAAGGCGCCCGCGCCTCGCTCCGCGCCGGAGCCGAGGCCGCGGCGGACGGCGTCAGCATCGGCTTCCGTGTCACCGACGCCGCCAGCGGTACGACGCTGGGGCACGTCGGCGTCCACGAGATCGACCACGTCATCCGCGTCGCCCGGATCGGCTACTGGGTCCTCCCCGAGGCCCGCGGCCACCGCGTCGCCGCCCGCGCCCTCACCCTCGTCGCCCGCTGGTCCTTCACCGACCTGAGCCTGCACCGCCTCGAACTCGGCCACGCCCTCGGCCACGACGCGTCCTGCCGGATAGCCGAGAGATGCGGCTTCCCCTACGAGGGGACGCTGCGCGGGGCGATGTTCGAGGCGGGACGGCAGGACGCCTTCCGGGATGTGCACCTGCACGCCCGGCTGGCCACCGATCCGGAGGTGGGGGTGCGATGAGGTGGACCCTGTTCGAGGATCTCGACGCGTTCCTCGAAGCTGCCGGAACCTTCCTGCACTCCCGGCCGGTGCTGCACACCGTCCCGCTCACCGTCACCGAGACCCTGCGGGCGCGGGGGCCGCGGGCGTACGGGACCGAGGCGCCGGTCTTCGGGGCGCTGGAGGCGGCCGGGGCGGTCCGCGGGGGCTGGTTCCGTACGCCGCCCCACCGGCTGACCCTCACCCCGCTCGCCCCGGCGGAGGCGGAAGCGCTGGCCGAGCACCTCGCCGGTCTCGGGCACACCCTGCCCGGGGTGTCCGGGGAGCGGGCGACGGCCCGGGCCTTCGCCGAGGCGTGGCAACGGCACACCGGCGCCAAGACCGACCTGCGTCAGCGCCAACGTCTCTACCGGCTCGGCGAGTTGACCCAGCCGACGCCCGCGCCTGAGGGACAGTCCCGGATCGCCGGGCCACCCGACCGCGAGCTGCTCATGCGCTGGTACGCGGCGTTCGTCACCGACGTCGGGAACGAGGCCCCCCGGGACGCCGGGGACTGGGCCGACATCCGCATCGAACGCGGCGGGACCGTGCTCTGGGAGTCCCCGGACGGCGAGCCCCTCGCCATGGCCGGCACCCTCCCGATGGTCGCCGGACAGACCCGGGTGGCCCCCGTCTACACGCCGGCCGAGCTGCGGGGCCGGGGGTACGCGGGCGCCGCGACGGTCGCGGCGAGCCGGGCCGCGCGGGAGGCCGGGGCCGGGGAGGTGCTCCTCTTCACGGACCTGGCCAACCCCACGAGCAACGGGCTGTATCAGCGGGTCGGTTATCGCGGGGTGGCGGACTTCGAGGTGTACGACTTCCTCGAGTGAGGCGCCGTTTCAGGGCCAGAGCAGGGTCCGGCTCCAGGCTTCCGCCGCACCTTCCGCTCCCGCTGCCGCCTTCGTACGGCGGTAGGCGAGCCGCACATGCCGCCGCTGGGCGTCCCCCTGGAAGAACTCCACCTCGTCGGGGACCAGGCGGTAGAGCGTCCAGGTCGGGACCGGGGCGTCCGGGGTGCGCTGGACCTCGGTCCAGGCCGCCTCGGACACCTGGGCCAGCTCCTCCAGGGAGCCCAGGGCCTCGCTCTGCCGCCCGGTCAGGGCCGCGGCCAGGGCGCCCGTCGAACGGGCGTGGAGGTCGGCCTGGCCCTCCTCGGACGGGGCGGCGGTGACCGGGCCGCGGATCCGGACCTGGCGGCCGAGGACGGGCCAGTAGAAGCCGAGCGCCACGTACGGACGGGCCGTGAGCTGGCGGCCCTTGCGGCTGCTCAGGTGGGTGGCGAAGGACCAGCCGGCGGTGTCGGCGCCGTGCAGCATCACCGTGCGTACGTCGGGGAGGCCGTCGGGGTCCGAGGTCGCCAGGGACATCGTGTGCGGCTCGGGCTGGCCCGCCGCCACCGCCTCCGCGAACCACTCCGTGAAGAGGGGGAGCGGCTCGGCGGGGGCCGTGGCGGGGTCGAAGGGGGGCAGGGTGGTGGCCTCCGGGGCCCATACCCGCAGTGATCTCAGGAGTTCGTGAAGATCTGTTCCCATGCCCCGATTCTCGCGCGGACCGGGCTCGCGTCCGCGCCAAGTGGCTACAGCGAGCCGATGGCCGCCGTCGCCCAGCGCTCCGGGCGCATGTGGATGATCACCTGCTCGCCGTGGTTCTTCCAGGCGTAGTCGACGTACGCCTCCACCTTCTCGGCCGGGAGATAGCGGGCCGAGATCTCCCGCAGGAGCTCCACCGTGGCAGGGGTGGTGTCGAGGACCGGGCCCTCCACGGACACGTACTTCAGGGTCGGCTCGACCGTGTCCACGAGGAGGGAGAAGCGGCCCGCGGCGTCGATCAGGCGCTGCTTTCGGGAGCCGAGGCCGGTGAGGATCCAGATGTCGCCGCCGGGTTCGTACTGGTACCAGATCGGCACGGAAAGCGGGGCGCGGCCCTCCTCGCCGTCCACCGACAGCGCGGCGACATGCGGTTCGGCCAGGAACTGCTCGCGCTCCAACCGGGTAAGTGCCATGGCGGTTCTCCTCGGTCTGGTCGTGGCTGTCCTGTGCCACAACACCCGTCCGGGGGAAGGGTGTTCCCCGATACGTTGATCCCGTGCACGCGAAACGGAGAGCCCCCGTGGCGGCCGCCGTTCTCCTCGCGGCGTCCCTCGCCGGGTGCGGCGTCGGCAGCCTCGGCGAGAGGCCGTCCATATCGGCGCCGTCCGTCTACTACCTGCGCCCCAGCGGCGACAAGGCCGGCCCGCACGACAAGACGCCGTACGCCCTCACGGCGGAGGACGGCGACGGGCCCGGTGTCCGCAGGCTCACGGCGGACGTGCCGAAGGGCGCCGAGAACACGGTGAAGATCCGCAAGTACGGCGGCTGTCACGGCACTTCCGCCCACGCGACGTGCGAGGTCGACGGCGACTACAGCAACTGGGCCGACGCGCCCCGCGCCAAGGTGGTGGCGGCGAAGGGGGTCGAGGTCGGGGACTCGGCGGTCGTGACGTACACGTACACCACGAAAGGCGGCGAGAAGCTGACCGCGCGGACCCGGTTCGTCGTCGGTGAGCCGGTCGTGGAGGCGCTGGCGCCCGAGTACGTCAAGGACGGCCCCCGCCCCGGCGCGGTGCTGACCGACCCCCTCGTCGTACGGAACACCGGCGAGGTGCCGGTCAGGGGTCTGGGGCTGGAACTGAGCGCGGACACGCTGGAGTTCGCGCAGCGGTACGCCAACTGCCGTTACCCGGACCAGAACAAGGGGCACACCGCCGTGTGCGAGTGGCCGAAGCTGACGCTCGACCCGGGGGAGACCGTGACGATCCGGCCCGCCGTGCGGCTGCGTACGGCGGAGTCGGACATGTACGTCTCCTATGGCAAGGACGTCTGGGCGCTGGACATGGGCCCCGGGCACTACGACACGTACCCGGAGGGCGGCGACCCCGGCGACGGACCACCACTGAAGGTCACGAGGACCGGGCCCGCCCAGGGCGCCTTCGTCGCCGGCGGCGGCAGCACCTCCGTCGTCCTCGACTCCCACGCCGACTACGAGGTCTCCGACGCCACCCTCACCGGCGCCCCCGGCGACCGCCGCACCCTCTCCCTCGCGGTCCGCAACAACGGCCCCGCCGACGCCAACGCCGCCGCCGACCTCGTCTTCAGCCCACCCCTCGGCACGACCGTCCTGAAACAGCCCATGGAGGAGTACGACGACGGCGCCTACCAGCCGTACTGCGAGAACAACGGCTACACCTACACCTGCCCCGTCGGCGACCTGCCCCCCGGCAAGACCCGCACCTTCGAATTCACGATGACCCTCGGCGAACCGTCCGACGGCACCCTGTCCCTGGAGCCGTCGACTCCGACGACCCCGTGGGACGTGGGCCGCCGGGACCCGGATCCGGACAATGACGAGGCGGTCGTCAGGGTTCGAGCCGAACCGTAGTCAGCACCCGGCGCCGGTAGGGCAGCACGGGGGAATGACGCATCGGGCCGATGACCCTGTGACGCTCCAACTCACGGCCGCCCAGCAACTCGTCGCCTTCACCGCGTCACCGCCGCCGTCCGTTTGCGCGGGCCGAGAGCGGCGGTGACCATCGCGTGACGCCCACCCGGCTCACCCCCGCCCCAGCACCACCGTCCCCGAAGAGCAGAACCACCCCCCGGTCCCCGAAGCCACCGCCAGCCCCGGCAGAGCGCCGTCTCGGCGTCGTACCTGCCGGGCGCCCGCCTCGCCCCGCAGCTGTCGTACCGCCTCGACCAGCAGGAACAGGCCTCGCATGCCGGGGTGTTGGGCCGACAGGCCGCCGCCGTCCGTGTTGACCGGCAGATCCCCGCCCTCGACCTTCAGGCGGCCCTTCTCCACGAAGGAACCCCCTTCTCCCTTTCCGCAGAAGCCCAGGTCCTCCAGGGTCACGAGGGTCATGTAGGTGAAGGCGTCGTAGATCTCGGCGAGGTCGATCTCGTCGGGGCGTATCCCGGCCCGTTCGAAGGCGAGGCGGCCGCTCACCGCGGCGGGGGAGACCGTGAAGTCGGGCCATTCCGACATCGTGGCGTGGGAGACGTGTTCGCCGGTGCCGAGGATCCAGACGGGGTCGGTGCGGCAGTCCCGTGCGTACTCCTCCGACGTCAGCAGGACCGCCGCCCCGCCGTCGGAGCGGATGCAGCAGTGCAGCTTGGTGAAGGGGTCCGCGATCATCGGGCCGGACAGGACCTCGTCGACCGTGATCGGGGTGCGGAACATCGCGTCCGGATTGAGCGCCGCGTTCGCGCGGGCCTGGACCGCGACCTCCGCCAACTGCTCGATCGTCGTGCCGTGTTCGATCATGTGGCGGCGGGCCGCCATCGCGTACTTGGCGATCAGCGTGTGACCGTAGGGGACTTCGAACTGGAGCGGGCCGCGCGCGCCGAAGGACAGGTTCCCGGTGCGCCGCCCCGCCTTGATGTCCGCGCGGGCCGTCGAGCCGTAGACCAGGAGTACGGCGTTCGCGTGGCCCAGGGCGATCGCGTCCGCCGCGTGGGCCGCCATGACCTCCCACGTCGAGCCGCCCACGGAGGTGGAGTCGACCCAACTCGGGCGCAGGCCCAGGTACTCGGCGACCTCGACCGGCGCCAGCGTGCCGAGCCCGGCCGAGGCGAAGCCGTCCACCAGGGACCGGTCGAGGCCCGCGTCCGCCAGCGCCCGGCGCGCGGCCTGCGCGTGCAGGGTGTACGGCGTCGCGTCGTCCACCCGGCCGCAGTCGGAGAGCGCCACGCCGACCACGGCGACCTTGCGGGTTCCGCCAGTCATGAAAGGTCTCTCCCTCTGTCTGTGCATCTCGACCGACCGCTCCTAATATGACGGACCGTCAGATCCGGAGGGAAGGGGTCGCCATGGACGCCGGCTTCACCGCCGAACAGGACGAGATCCGCCGCGCCTTGCGCGAACTGCTGCACAAGCGGTGCGGAGCGGAGGAGCTGCGCGCCGCCGTCGACAGCCCCACCGGGTACGACGCCGGGTTGTGGACCGCCCTTGCCGAACAGCTCGGCCTGCCCGGCCTCGCCCTTCCCGAGGCGTACGGCGGTGTCGGATGTTCCGTCACCGAGCTCGCCCTCGCGGCGGAGGAGACCGGGCGGGCCCTCGCCCCCTCGCCGCTGCTCGCCACCGCCGTCCTCACCGCCCCGCTGATCCTCGCGCTCGGCACCGACGCCCAGCGCGGCGAACTGCTCCCGCGGCTCGCCGCCGGCTCGCTCACCGCCACCCTCGCCGCACCCGCCGCCGGCCTCGCGCTCGTCGCGGACAACGACGGCGACTGGGCGGGCGGGGGTCGCGCCGGGGGCATACAGGCCCGCCGCGCCGGTGACCGATGGCGGCTGTACGGGGAGATCGAGCACGTCCTCGACGGGCACTCCGCCGGGACGCTGCTCGTCGCCGCGCACGCCGGCGGGTTCGCCCGCTCCCGCACCCTGCTCTTCCTCGTCCCCGGGGACACCGACGGACTGGTGCGGGTACGGCAGACCGCCCTCGACGCCACCCGGCCGCTCGCCCGGCTCCAACTGCGTGACGTCGACGCCGAGTTGCTGGGCCACGAGGACGCGGATGTGCTCGGCGCGCTCGCCCGGCACGGGGACAGGGCCGCCGCCGTACTCGCCTGTGAGGCCGTCGGGGCCGCCGACCGGGTGCTGGAGAAGACCGTCGAGTACGTGAAGCAGCGGGAGCAGTTCGGGCGGGCGATCGGGTCGTTCCAGGCGGTCAAGCACCGGCTCGCCGAGGTGTATGTGCGGGTGCAGGCGGCGCGTTCGGCGGCCTACTACGCGGCCTGGGCCACGGCGAACGGGGAACGGGTCGGCGGGCTCGCCCTCGCTCAGGGACTGGAGGCGCTGCGGGACGCGGCCGGTGAGGGGATCCAGTTGCACGGGGGCATCGGCTTCACCTGGGAGCACGACGTCCAGCTGTACTTCAAGCGGGCCGCCGGCGACGAGCTGCTGTTCGGGCCGGTGCACCGGCTGCGGGCGCACGCGGCCGACGCGGCGCGGCTCTTCGGACCGGGACAGCCGGAGGTGACGGTGTGATCGGTGAACGCGTGGTGCAGCGGATCTCCTCGACGCGGGGCTTCGCCAAGGTGGCCCCGCACGTCATCCCGGCCCTCGACCGGGCCGTCCACCGGCTCACGCGCGGGAAGGTCATCCTCAGCGCGCAGATGCTGCCGGGGGTCATCCTGACCTCGACCGGGGCACGAAGCGGACTGACCCGGCGGACGCCGCTGGCCTGTATGCCCGAGGAGGACGGGCGCCGCTGGATCCTCATCGGGTCCAACTTCGGACGGGACGGGCACCCCGCCTGGACCGCGAACCTGATGGCCCATCCCGACGCCGAGATCAGCTGGAAGGGCACGGACATCCCGGTGCGCGCCCAGCTGCTGGAGGGCGAGGAGCGGGCCGCCGTATGGAAGGCGGCGCTGGCGTTCTGGCCGCCGTACGCGACGTATCAGGCGCGGATCGAGCGGGAGATACGGCTCTTCAGGATCGTCCCGCGCGAGTCATAGCGTGTGCTGCGCCAGCAGGACCGCGCCGATGCCCAGCATCGCCGCCCCGGAGGTGCGGGTCACCGCGCGGGCGGCTCGGGGGCGGGCGGCCAGCAGGGTGTGGGAGAGGGTGCCGACGGCGAGGTAGACGGCGGCGCAGCACGCCATGTGGAGGACGCCGAGCACGGCCGTCTGGAGGGCCACCGGCGGGTGCGTGCCCCGGGTGACGAGGAACTGGGGCAGCACCGAGAGGTAGAGCAGCAGGCCCTTGGGGTTCAGGCCGCTGATCGCGGCGCCGCGCAGGAACAGTCCGCCGCGCGCCCCGGCGTCCGCCTCCGGGGTCGCCGGGCGGCGCAGGACGCCCCAGCCCAGCCACACCAGATACGCGGCGCCCGCCACCGTCAGCGCGGTCAGCAGCCCGGGTGAGCTCGCGACCAGGACGGCGAGCCCCGCCACCGCCAGCGCGGTGTGCAGCGCGTACCCCGCGACCAGGCCCGCCACCGCCCGCGCCACCGACGCCCCACGCACCCCGGCCGCGATCACGTACGCCCAGTCGGCGCCCGGTACGCAGACCAGCAGCAGGTCGACGGCGAGGAAGGAAAGCAGCAGCCCGATGTCCATGCCGGGGACATTAGGCGTGAATGGCCCGAAAGTGTTCCCGAAATTTGCCCATGATCGCGGCATTGAGGGAAGAATCTTCCCCATGGATGACGTGGACCGGAAAATTCTTGCCGAGCTCCAGCAGGACGGGCGGCTGACGGTGACCGAGCTGGCGGCCCGGGTGCGGCTCAGCGTCTCGCCCTGTCACCGGCGGCTGCGGGAGCTGGAGCGGGCCGGTGCCATCAGCGGCTACCGGGCGGTCGTGGAGCCCTCGGCGGTCGGCCTTGACTTCGAGGCGCTCGTCTTCGTCACCATGCGCCAGGAGGACCGGGACACCGTCGCCGAGTTCGAGCGGGCGATCGCGGAGGTGGCGGGGGTGCAGGAGGCGCAGCGGCTGTTCGGGGAGCCGGACTATCTGCTGCGGGTGGTCACCGCCGACCTCGCCGCGTACCAGCGGCTGTACGACGAGCGTCTGGCCACGCTGCCGGGGGTGCAGCGGCTGACGTCCACGCTGGTGATGAAGCACGTGGTGAAGGACCGGCCGTTGCCTGCGTAAGTGCCTGCGTACGTGGCCGGACATGCACGGCAGGCGGCGGCTCACCTGTGTGAACCACCGCCTGCCTGACAGGACTTGGTGCCTGAAAAGAGACGCCTGACGGGGACGCCGGCTACTTCGTCGGCTTCTTGCCGGTCACGCCCAGGTGGACCAACAGGGCCAGGTTCGGCTTGAGTTCGGCCTGCTTGACGCCCCAGGTCTGGAAGCCCTTCTGGTGCGAGGCGACCGCCGCGAGCATCGCGACCAGCGAACCGGCGACCGCCGCCGGGTTCACGTCCTTGTCGACCTTGCCCTTGGACTGCAACTCGGTGACCGAGTCGGCCAGGGAGTTGTTCACGGAGTTCAGGATCTTCATACGGATCTTGTAGAACCGTTTGTCGCCCTCGGCGGCCCCGAGATCGACGACCCTGAGGATCGCGTCGTTGCGGCGCCAGAACTCCAGGAACCCGTCCACGAGTTCCTGGGCGGTCGTCCAGCCGGCCTTGCCGACCCAGGACCGCCCTTCGAGCAGCTGGGTCAACTGCCCGCCCTCGGTGGCCATTTGCTCGGCGATCTCCAGGACGGCGCCCTCGACGTCCGGGAAGTACTGGTAGAAGGTGGCGGGCGAAGTCCCCGCCTTCCGGGCGACATCGATGACTTTGACGTCCCGGTAAGGGGAGGAGCTGAGCATCTCGCTGAGGCAGTCGAGCAGCTTCTGCCGGGTCGCCTGCCCACGCCGGCCGGCCACGCGGCCGTCGACGGTACGCACTTGTCCTGTCATGCCGTCAGCTTACCGAGGGGTGATCGGAGCGCGATTCGGCCGACTGCAAATGGGGTGCGAGGGCTCCTTGGGGCCAGGGCCTGCCCGGCGGATCATGCCGGCGTCGCGGGGCCTGGTGCGCCCATCTGCGGCGTTGTCGTCGGTTGCCGACGCTCCGCGTCGACGCCCTCCTCCGCCTTGCAGCTGGACGCACCAGGCCCCGCTCGGGAGAGTTGACAAGTGCCGTCGCTCTGTGCCGACCTGATCCGCCGGGCAGGCCCTGGTGCGCTGGTCTGCGCGCCGCGTGAGTCGCCGTTAGTTTGGCGGTATGGCCGAAAACAGGGCATCCACGTACGGAGAGGGCGTCCCGTGCTGGGTGGACGCACAGCTTCCCGACGTGGAGGCGGGCAAGCGGTTCTACGGTGAGCTCTTCGGGTGGACCTTCGAGGAGCAGCGCTACGGCGGGGCCGTACAGGCCCTGCACGGGGGTGAGCCGGTCGCCGCGCTGGCGCACAAGGCGGACGGGCGGATGCCCACCGTCTGGACGGTGTACTTCGCGACCCCCGACATCGAGGGCCTCGCCGACCGGGTCTGGGCCGCCGGCGGACAGGTCGTCACCGCCCCCATGCCGGTCGGCGACCTGGGCACCAGCGCCCTGGTCACCGACCCGGAGGGGGCCGTCTTCGGCCTCTGGGAGCCGGACTCCCACCCCGGTTTCGGCGTACGGCACGAGCCGGGCACGTTCGTCTGGGCCGAGTTGTACGCGCGGGACACCGAGGCCGCCAACACCTTCTACGGCGGGCTCTTCCACGACGCCCTCTTCGGACCGGACGCGAAGCCCGATTTCGGCCGCGCCCCGGTCTCCGACGTCTTTCCGGCCGAGATGCCGCCCCACTTTCTCGTCCACTTCGGAGTCGAGGACTGTGCGGCGGCCGTCGCCGCGGTGACCCGGCTCGGCGGACGCGTCCAGGCTCCACCCTTCGAGACGTCGTACGGGAAAGTCGCCGTCGTCACCGACAATCAGGGGGCGTCGTTCGCCGTACTGGAACGCCTCACCGCCCGACCGGAGCAGTGATACGTCCCGGTTTGGCGGTAGACATCCCGATTCGTACCCGGGTTCGCAACCTGCGCCTCGGCCAGGAAGAATCAGGGTGCGTGCCGCCATGGCGGTGCGGTGGTGAGACGCTGCACGGGGTCGCGTGCATAAGGGTGTGACGCGACCCGTACGGGGAGGTGGCAGGCAAGTGGTGGATCAGCTGACACAGCACGATCCGCGGCGGATCGGGCCGTTCGAGGTGCTGGGACGGCTGGGCGCCGGCGGCATGGGGCTGGTCTATCTCGCGCGCTCGGCGTCCGGCCGGCGCGTGGCGATCAAGACGGTCCGGACGGAGCTCGCCGAGGACCAGCTGTTCCGCGTCCGCTTCTCGCGCGAGGTGGAGGCGGCCCGCGCGGTCTCCGGCTTCTACACGGCGGCCGTCGTCGACGCCGACGCGCGCGCGGCCGTGCCCTGGCTCGCCACCGCGTACGTCCCCGCGCCCTCCCTCGAGGAGATAGTGAACGAGTGCGGGCCCATGCCGGCCCAGGCGGTGCGCTGGCTCGCGGCGGGTGTCGCGGAGGCGCTCCAGTCGATCCACGGCGCCGGACTGGTCCACCGTGACCTCAAGCCGTCGAACGTGCTGGTGGTCGAGGACGGGCCCCGGGTGATCGACTTCGGTATCGCCTCCGGTGTATCGAACACGCGTTTGACGATGACGAACGTCGCCGTCGGCACCCCCGCCTACATGTCGCCCGAGCAGGCCAAGGACTCCCGCAGCGTGACCGGCGCGAGCGATGTCTTCTCGCTCGGCTCGATGCTGGTCTTCGCCGCCACCGGACACCTGCCCTTCCACGGCGCCAACCCGGTCGAGACGGTCTTCATGCTGCTCCGCGAGGGCCCGGACCTCGAAGGCCTGCCCGACGAGCTCCGCCCGCTCATCGAGTCCTGTATGCAGATGGAGGCCACCGGCCGCCCCAACCCGGCCGACCTCCAGGCCCAGCTGGCCCCCCACCTCTTCGGCTCCGGCTCCGACGACAGCGGTACGGCGTCGGCCTGGCTGCCCGAGCGGGCCGTGAGCCTGATCGAGGGGCGCCGCAACGGACGTCCCGCCGTCAAGCCGGGTTCCGGCGGCCGCAGCGGAGGGGGCCGCGTCGCCCCCGTACCGCCGCCGCCCTCGCACGACCCCGTCGTCCCCGCACCCGTGCCCGTCGGCGCCCCCGACACCGGCCCGGTGCGCCTGGCGGGCGCCCAGGTGCCGATCGGGCCCGGACCGCGCGTCGCCGACGCCCGCGCCGCCGCCGTGAAGGCGCCGCCGCCGGAGGCGGGCCTGGTGGCCAGCTGGTCCAAGCCCCGCCCCGGGGTCAACGGCGCCGACCCCGCCGTACCCGCGCCGCCGCCGGCCCCGGAGCCGGGCGGCGGCTGGCGGCCCTGGCGGTTCCGGATGTCGAACGACGTGTGGGGCACCCCCTCCGTCGCCGACGACCTCGTCTATGTCACCTCCTTCGAGGTGCACGCCCTCGACGTGGCCACCGGCCGCCGCCGCTTCAAGACGCGTGACGTCGCCTGGTCGATGGCGGTCGCGGACGGCCGTATCCACGCCTCCGACGGCCCCACCCTCTTCGCCCTGGAGGCCCGTGAGGGCGCCGACCTGTGGCGGCTCCAGGCGGACGCCTGGGTCTACTCGCTCAGGGCCGACCGGGGCACGGTCGTCACCGGCAGCCGCGGCGGCGGCGTCCAGGGCTGGGAGGCCTCGAACGGCCAGAAGCTCTGGGAGGTCACCGGGGCCCAGACGGACTTCGAGTCCCCCGAGGCGGGCCCTGCCCTGCACGACGGCACGGTCTACGTCTGGCAGGACGCCCGGCTGCGGGCCCTGGACGCCCGCACCGGCGACGAGCGCTGGTCGTACCCCATCGGCGACGCGGTCTCCTGCGGCGGCGTACCGGTCCGGGTGACGCACGCGCCGGACGGCTATGTGTACGTCTCGGCCGGCACCCGGGTGCTCGCGCTGGACATCGCCACCGGGCATGTGAAGTGGCACTTCGAGGCCCCGGCGGTCTTCCTGTGCCCGCCGACCTTCGTGCCGGGCCCGGCGGTGACCGGCGGTGGCGTCTACCTCGCCGACTACCTCGGCACGGTCTACGCCCTCGACGCCGCCGACGGCCGCGACCGCTGGCGCATCGCCACCGAGTCCCGGGCCTCGATCGAGCCGGTGCTGGTGGTCGCGGGGCATGTGCACGTGGGCAGCGGCAAGGGGCTCTACACCCTGGACGCGGTCACCGGCACCCCGAAGTGGCGCTTCCAGGCGGGCGGCGACATCGTGGGCACCCCCGCGGTGGCGGAGGGCCGTATCCACTTCGGCTCCACCGACCATCTGCTGTACACCCTGAAGGCCGACGACGGCCGGCTGCGCTGGAAGCTGGCGACGGGCGGCGAGATCACCGGCGCCCCGGTCGTCCGGGACGGCGTGGTGTACGCGTGCAGCAAGGACCGCTGCGTGTACGCCCTCGACGCGGAGAAGGGGACGGGGACGGCCCGCACGGCCTGAGGCGACCCGGGACGGCCGTCGTACCGAGCGCTTGGAAGGGGTTCCGGACGGCGGCCGCCGATTCGGTGGGAGCGCGTGGTCATGCGTTCTTCACGGCCCTCACACCAGACGCTACGCCCGGGGCACGAGGGACGCCAGGTGACGGCTGCTAGCGTGACGTGTTCACGATCAAGCAGTCGTCTTTGGAAGTCTTTTACGGGGGAACAGTGGTCAAGCTTCGCCATGTCCGCGCGGTGGCCGTCTTCGTCGGAGTGGTGGTCGCGCTGACGGGTGCCCGGCACTCGTCCGGCGCCGGATGCTCAGGGAACAGCTCCGACTCGGGCAGCTCGTCGCACAGTTCGACGGGCGGCAGCAGTCACTACGACGACGATGACGACTCCGTCCCGGGTTCCGGCGGCGGTGTCTCCGAGACCACCCTGGGCCAGTCGACCCAGGACGTCACGATCAAGGAGTGCCGGGTCGAGGACACGGGCCTCGTCGCTGACGTCCGCGCCACCAACAGCAGCACGACCGTCACGAACGACTACATGATCGAGGTGGTCTTCAAGGACGCCTCCGGCACCGTGGTGGCGACCGAGCACAGCGGTCTCTTCGGCGTCGCCCCGGGCGCCTCCGACTCCGTCCTGGTCACCGCCGCCGACGCGACCGCCACCGACGGCACCTGCGAACTGAGCGAGGCGCAGGCCGTCAGCGCGTCCTGAACTCCGGCCGGCGGGCGGAGAACAGCTCCGCCTGCCGGTCACCGGGCAGGTTGCCCAGCGAAATCAGGTGCGGCGCCTGCGCGAACCCGGCCGCCAGGGCCGCCTCCTTGGCCGCCCACAGGGCGCGGACCGTGCCCTGGACGCCCTCGGACGGGTAACCGGCGATGACGGCGGCGCGTGCGACGGCCGTGTCCAACGCCGCTCCCGGCGCGGTGAGTTCGGAGACCAGGCCGATGTCGTACGCCCGCCGCGCGGACATCCGTTCCGCCGTCCCCATCAGCATCATCCGGGCGACCTCCCCGTACGGCATCCGCTGCGCCATGAGGACCGACTCGTAGGCGCTGACCATGCCGTAGGTGGTGTGCGGGTCGAAGAAGGTGGCCGTCGGGTCGGCGACGAGGAACTCGCTCTCGCCGAGCAGGTAGAAGGCGCCTCCGCAGGCCATTCCCTGGACGGCGGCGATCACGGGCTTCCAGAGGTCGTTGGCCTTGGGGCCGACGCGGAGCAGCGGATCGTCGGCCATGTAGGGGGAGCCCGGCTGCGGCACCTCGGCGTCCCGGTCGAGCCCGGTGCAGAAGGCGCGTTCGCCCGCGCCGGTGAGGACGATCGCCCGTACCGAGTCGTCGAACCGCAACTCCCGCCATACCGCCACGAGTTCGTCGCGCATGGCGAGGTCGATGGCGTTGAGACGGGCGGGCCGGTCGAGGGTGACGACGGCGACGGCCGTGTCCTTGTCGGCGGTGACGCGGACGCCGCTCACGGCCGCTCCAGGACCCACTGGGGAAGGCCGGACCGCTCGTCGTACACGAACCGCACCCGGGCGCCGATCCGGATGCGGTCGGGGGAGAGGGAGCCGAGAGGCGCGCCCGGTTCGGCAACGACGTTGCCGACGAGGCGGATCCGCGGATGCTCGGCCAGCTCGACGACCACGACGTTGTACGGGGACTGCTCGGCGTAGTCCGGCAGGAGGGGCGGATGGGGGACGACCCAGGACCAGACGCGGCCCTGGCCGGAGGTCCTGAGCCACTCGGAGTCGAAGGACTGGCAGTGCGGGCAGCAGGGCCGGGGCGGGAAGCGGGGTTCGCCGCAGTCGGCGCAGGCCTGGACGCGGAGTTCGCCCTGGGCGGCGTAGCGCCAGAAGGGGGCGCCGTCGGGGTCGGTGACGGGGGTGAGCACGGGGCTACCTCCTGAGCAGGAGCGCGGATGTGGGGACGCCCTCACCGGCGGTGACCAGGCAGGTCGCGGCGTCCGGGACCTGCGCGGTACCGGTGCCGCGCAGCTGCTTGACGCCCTCGTTGATGAGGTTGAAGCCGTGCACATAGGCCTCGCTCAGCCCTCCGCCCCCGGTGTTGAGCGGCAGCCGCCCGCCGATCTCCAGCGCGCCCTGCTCGGTGAACGCCCCGCCCTCGCCGCGTCCGCAGAAGCCGTAGCCCTCCAGGGAGAGCGGGACGAGGGCGGTGAACGCGTCGTAGATCTGGGCGACGTCCACGTCCTGGGGTGTGAAGTCGGCGTGCTTCCACAGATGCCGGGCGGCGGTCCAGGCCGGGCCGGTGAGCGGGTCGTCGTTCCAGTAGTTGACCATGCCGTGGTGCTGGGCGGGCAGACCCTGGGCGGCGGAGTGGACGTAGACGGGGGTGTGGGGGCAGTCCCGCGCCCGCTCTCTGCTGACGACGACACAGGCCAACGCCCCGTCCGTCTCCAGGCAGTTGTCGAAGAGACAGAGCGGCTCGCTGATCCAGCGGGAGGTCATGTACATCTCGCGGGTCAGGGGGCGTTCGTACATGACGGCCGCCGGGTTCTGGTTGGCCCTGTTCCGGCAGGCGAGGGCCACGTTGAACAGGTGGTCGCGGGTGGCGCCGTACTCGTGCAGATAACGGCGGGTGAGCATGGCGATCTCGTCGACGGGCCGGAGCAGGCCGTAGGGGCGGGTCCACTGGGCGGGAGTGGGGAGTTGGGCGGTGGTGTTCCGCCAGGGCCGGGGGCCGGACCCGCGCTTGCGGGACCGCCAGGCCACCCCGACCGTCGCCTGTCCGGAGGCGATGGCGGCCGCGAGATGGGCGACGGTGGCACAGGAACCGCCGCCCCCGTAGCCGACCTTGCTGAAGAAGGTGAGGTCACCGAAGCCGACCGCCTTCGCGAGTTCCACCTCGTCGGTCTCCTCCATGGTGAAGGAGGCCAGGGCGTCCACCTCGCCCGGGGCGATGCCGGCGTCGTCGAGAGCGGCGAGGACGGCACGGCAGGCGAGCGTTCTCTCGCCCTCGGGGAGGTTCTTGGCGAACGGTGTCTGGCCTATGCCGACGATGGCGGTGGCGTCCTTGAGTCCGGTCATCGGGCACCTCCGCGAGGGCTGTCCACCTGGCTGACAGTGCGTCAGGCTACAGCTAATCTGACGGGTAGTCAGCTACTGGGATCGGGAGGCTGGTTGTGCGCGGAGACGTGGAGTGGGGCAGCGTTCCGGGTCTGGTCCGGTCGGCGGCGGAGCGGTACGCGGACGTCGAGGCCGTGGTGGAGGGCCGCACCCGGGTGACGTACGCCGAACTGGGCGCACGGGTGGAGCGCGCGGCGGCGGCGTGCATGGCGAACGGGGTGGCGCCCGGCGACCGGGTGGCGATCTGGGCCCCCAACTCCCTGGACTGGATGGTGGCGGCGCTGGGCGCGGTGTCGGCCGGGGCGGTGCTGGTGCCGCTGAACACCCGGTTCAAGGGAGGTGAGGCGGCCGACGTACTGAGCAGGAGCGGCGCCCGACTGCTGTTCGTCACGGGCACGTTCCTCGGCACGTCGTACGTGGCGTCCCTGCGCAGGGCGGTCGCGGAGGGGCCGGGGCTGCCCGCGCTGGAGCAGGTCGTGGTGCTGTCGGACGACGCGCCCGCCGACTTCTCGACCTGGAAGGACTTCCTCGCGAGCGGGGAGGGCGTGGGGGAGGCGGAGGTACGGGAGCGGGCGGCTTCGGTACGCGGCTCATGGCCGTCGGACATCGTCTTCACGTCCGGGACGACCGGCCGCCCCAAGGGTGCGGTGATCACACACGCCCAGACGCTGCGGGCGTACGAGATCTGGAGCGACCTCGCGGGGCTGCGTCAGGGCGACCGCTATCTGATCGTGAACCCCTTCTTCCACACCTTCGGCTACAAGGCGGGCGTGATCGCCTGTCTCATGCGGGGCGCGACGATGATCCCGCAGCCGGTGTTCGACGTCGACACGGTCCTGGCGAACATCGCCGCGGAACGGGTCTCCGTCCTGCCGGGCCCCCCGACCCTCCACCAGTCCCTGCTGGACCACCCGGCCCGGACGGCGTACGACCTCTCGGCCCTCCGCCTGGTCGTGACGGGTGCGGCGGTGGTCCCGTTGACGCTGGTCGAGCGGCTGCGGGGCGAGCTGGGTGTGGAGACGGTCCTGACCGCGTACGGCCTCTCGGAGGCGAGCGGCATCGTCACGATGTGCCGCCGCGGAGACGCCCCGTCGGTCATCGCGTCGACCTCGGGCCGGGCGATCCCCGGCACGGAGGTCAGGGTCGAGGCCCCGACCGGTGAGCCCGGCGAGGTACTGGTCCGCGGCTTCAACGTCATGCGGGGCTACTTCGAGGACGAGGCGTCCACGGCGGAGGTCATGACACCGGACGGGTGGCTGCGCACCGGCGACATCGGCGTCCTGGACACGGCGGGCAACCTGCGGATCACCGACCGCCTCAAGGACATGTTCATCGTCGGCGGCTTCAACGCCTACCCGGCGGAGATAGAGCAACTCCTCGGCCTGCACCCCGACGTGGCGGACGTGGCGGTGATCGGCGTCCCGGACCCACGACTGGGCGAAGTCGGCAAGGCGTACGTCGTGCGACGGGCGGGTGCGGTGACCACCGGCGACGACCTCATCGCCTGGGCGCGGCGCGAGATGGCGAACTACAAGGTCCCGCGGGCGGTGGAGTTCGTGGCGGCGCTGCCTCGGAACGCGAGCGGGAAGGTGGTGAAGGGGGAGCTGCGGGGGTGAGGCCGGCGTTACTCCGAGACGCCCGTGGCGTGGATGTTGTCCGTGGTGACGGGGGCGTTCGGGCTGGGGGTGTCGGCGGACGCCGAGACCGCGGTACCGCCCACCGCGGCGATGGCGAGGACGACGGTGACGAGGACCTTCTTGGTGCGGTTCATCCCAACTCCCTGCTGATAAGGCCAGTTCCTGGACGCACGGCGGCCGCGGCGGCTCCCCCTCCGCGCCGCCGCGGCCGATCCCCGTGCGGGAAAAAAAGCTCTGGTCAGGCGGGCTCGTCCGTGGCGTGGACGTTGTCCGTGGAGGCCTCGCCCGTGTCCTCGCCGAGCTTGAGCGGGTCGCTCGTGGCGTGGACGTTCTTGACCTCGACGGGCTCGCTGGTCGCGTGGACGTTGTCCGTCGTCGCGGTCGGCTCGCCCGTCGCGTGGACGTTCTCGGTGCTGGTCTCGTCGCTCATGCGCTGACTCCCCTGGCAGTGTGGTGCGGTGTATGGGCGGAATCCGCCCGGCAACTCCCCCGAGGGTTGCCGGGCGGACCCGCTGGGCCGGTTCACCTTAGAGGCCCGGCCGGTTGTCGCTCCGTCTGCCCCCCGACGCGACGGCTCGACGACACTGTTGAGAGTGCCGTGCCGCGATAAACGAATGATGAACGCGCGTTTTTGCCGGTCAGGCGCGTCCCGCTCAGGCCACCGCCCTCGGACTCAGCAGCCCGCGGACCTCGTCCGCCTCCGCCGAGCCCAACGCCTCGAAGATCTCCAGGGCTTCACGCCAGCACACCTGGGCCCGGCCGAGCTGACCGATCCCGTTCAGTCCTCGCCCGAGCACGGTGAGCACGTTGGCGTGCCGCCACTCCCCGCCGATGCCGCGCAGCAGCGTCAGCGCCGTCTCGGCGTTCGCCGCCGCCTGGGCGGGACGCCGTGCCGCGAGGTCGAGTTCGGCGAGCCGGAACAGGGTCATGCCCTCCCAGAGGCGCTGGCGACTGTCGCGGAACACCCGCAACGCCTGCTGGAGGCACTCCGTCGCCTCGGACAGCCGGCCGCTCTGGGTGAGCGCGAGACCGAGCGCGTACCGGCCGTTGGCCCCCTTGAAGGCATGGCCCATGCCGTCGTACATCGCCGTGCCCTGCTCGGCCAGCTCGACGGCGCTCCCCGTCCGGCCGGTGGCGAGGTGGATGCGCGAGAGGTTGCACAGCGCGCTCGCCTCACCGGGGCGGTCACCGAGGGCGCGGAAGCTCTCGATGGCGTGCGTGAAGTACGCCATGCCCTCGTCGTGCCGGTTCTGGTACAACGCGATCACGCCGCCGATGTTGGAGGCCCAGCAGCCGGTGAGCGGGTCGTCGGCCTCACGGGCGAGCTCTGCGGCGCGTTCCGCCTCTTGGGAGGCCACGTCGAACCTGCTCCCGGAGTGCTGGTGCACGAAGGCGAGTGCCGCCGAGGCCCGCGCCTCCGTGCGGGTGTCCCCGGCCTCCTGCGCCACGTCCCGCAGCAGTGCCGCGACCGTCTCGTACTCCTTGGAGTTGGCGCCCGACTCCGCCAGGTCGACGGCCGCCCACAGGAGGTCGGCGGCGCGCCGCAGCGAGCCGGGCTGCGCGGCCTGCCGCACGCACGCCAGCAGGCAGATCGCCTCCGCGTACAGCCAGTCCTGCGCCCGGTGCCGGTCCGTGAACGTCAGGCCCGGGTACTCGGCGGGCTCCAGGTGGTCCACCAGACGGTCGCCGGGCCGTTCGACGGCGTAGACGCCCGCCGCCGTGGCCAGGTAGAAGTCGAGGAGCCGGGAGAGTGCCGCGCCCCGTTCGCTCGGTGGCCATTCGTCCCGTTCCGCGCACGCACGCGCGTAGAGCCGGACCAGGTCGTGGAAGCGGTAGCGGCCGGGCGCCGCCGATTCGAGCAGGGAGGTGTCCACGAGGGACTCCAGCAGGTCCTCGGTGTCCTCCGCGTCGAGGTCCAGTACCGCGGCCGCGGCGGCGAGCGAGATGTCCGGGCCGTCGGCCAGGCCCAGCAGGCGGAAGGCGCGGGCCTGGGCGGGCTCGAGCTGGCCGTAGCCCAGCTCGAAGGTCGCCTTCACGGCCAGGTCGCCGGCCTGGAGCTCGTCGAGGCGCCGGCGTTCGTCGGCCAGCTTCGCCGCGAGCACCGACACCGTCCAGGTCCGCCTGGCCGCGAGCCGGGACGCCGCGATGCGGATCGCCAGTGGCAGGAAGCCGCAGGCCGCGACCACGTCGAGGGCGGCCTCGCGTTCGCTGGCCACCCGCTCCTCGCCCACGATCTTCGTGAACAGGGCCAGTGCCTCGTCAGGCGACATCACGTCCAGGTCGACCAGGTGCGCCCCGGCGAGGTCCACCATCCGCACCCGGGAGGTCACGAGGGCCGCGCAGCCCGCCGTGCCGGGGAGCAGTGGACGTACCTGGGCCGCGTCGCGTGCGTTGTCCAGGAGCACCAGTACGCGGCGGCCGTCCAGGACCGAGCGGTACAGCGCGGCCCGTTCCTCCAGGGAGTCCGGGATCGCCGAGTCGGCCGTGCCCAGGGCCCGCAGGAAGGAGCCCAGTACCGTCTCCGGTTCCGCCGCCCGGGAACCCGCGCCCTGGAGGTCGACGTACAACTGGCCGTCGGGGAACGCCGAACGCGCCTCGTGCGCCACGTGCACCGCGAGCGTCGTCTTGCCCACGCCGCCGATGCCCGCGAGCGCCGAGACCGCCATCACCCGGCCCTCCGCCGTGGCGAGCACGTCGCTCAGCTCGGACACGAAGGCGGCGCGGCCGGTGAAGTCGGGGACCGTCGCCGGGAGTTGTGCCGGGCGTACGGGTACGGCCGTGGGCTCCGGCTGCGGGGACGAGGGTTCCGCGAGCGCCGGGTCCGCCTGGAGGATCCGCTGCTGGAGCTCCCGCAGGCCCGCCCGCGGGTCCACGCCCAGTTCGTCGGCGAGCAGCCGCCGGGTGTCGGCGTACACCGCGAGCGCCTCCGCCTGCCGGCCGGACCGGTACAGCGCCAGCATCAGCAGCTCGCGCAGCCGCTCCCGCAGGGGGTGCGCGGCCGTCAGCGCCGTCAGCTCGGAGACCGCCTCCGCGTGGCAGCCCTGCTCCAGGTCCATGTCGAGGCGGGACTCCAGCAGTTGGAGTCGCCATTCCTCCAGCCTGACCCGCTGCGAGGACGCGTACGGCCCCGGCACCCCCGCCAGCACCTCGCCGTCCCACACCGCCAGCGCCCGGGTCAGGACGTCCCGCGCATGGCACAGGTCCCCGCCGCCGCGCGCCTTCTCCGCCGCCGTGGCCAGCTCCTGCACCACCGTGAGGTCGAGCGCGCCCTCGCCCAGCGAGCGGATCGCGTAGCCGCCGGCGTCGCTCACCAGGACGTCGGGGCCCAGCACCTTGCGCAGCCGGGAGGCGTACGTGCGCAGCGCCGCCAGCGCCTGGGAGGGCGGTTCCTCGCCCCACAGGGCGTCGATCAGTTCGGCCGCGGTCGCCGTACGGCCCTCCCGCAGCAGCAGCGCGGCCAGCAGGGCCCGTTGCTGGGGCGAGCCCGTCGGCAGGGGCTCCTCGCCGCGCCAGGCGCGCACCGGTCCGAGCACGCTGAAGCGCAGCGGCGGTTCGGGCTCCGTAGAGGAGCCGGGACGCCGCTGCTCAGGCACCCGCGGTACACCGTCCATCGCGTCCCCCTAAACACAGTGAGCAACCACGCCAGTTTGCCTTGTTCATGGCAGATGCGTCAGCTGTGGAGAGCGTGATCACAGGTAGGCGCGCGGGATATCACAATGCCCTCACGCGGCCTTCGCACACTTCCGCACACGAACGACCAGGACCGGGCGCCGTCACCACAGCTGACGGGCCGTCAGATCGGCGCTACCGTGAGCGCCATGGAGACCACCCCGGCAAGCACCCGGGCAAGCGCCCCGGAATTCCCGAAGATCATCTCCGTCGACGACCACACCGTGGAGCCGCCGAACGTCTGGCAGGACCGGCTCCCCAAGAAGTACCTGGACACCGGCCCCCGCATAGTCCGCGCCCCGCTGAAGGAAATGACCTTCCTCGGCGGGCGGTTCAAGCCCGTGATGGGCCGTCAGGGCGACGACGGGCCGATCGGCGACTGGTGGGTCTACGAGGACCTGCACCGGCCGCTCACCCGCCTCGACACCGCCGTCGGCTACAGCAGGGACGAGATCAAGCTCGAAGTCATCACTTACGAGCAGATGCGCCCGGGCTCCCACGACGTCCCCGCCCGCCTCGCCGACATGGACGTCAACCACGTCCAGTCCGCCCTCTGCTTCCCCACCTTCCCGCGCTTCTGCGGCCAGACCTTCACCGAGGCCGAGGACCGTGAGCTGGGCCTGCTGTGCGTGCAGGCCTACAACGACTGGATGGTGGAGGAGTGGTGCGGCCCGAAGGCCCAGGGCCGGCTCATCCCCCTTACCCTCATCCCCCTGTGGGACGCCGAGTTGGCAGCCGAGGAGGTCCGTCGCATGGCGGGACAGGGTGTCCGGGCCGTCGCCTTCTCCGAGATACCCCCGCACCTCGGCCTGCCCTCCGTCCACACCGACGCCTGGGACCCCTTCCTCGCCGCCTGCGACGAGACCGGCACCGTCATCGCCATGCACATCGGCTCCTCCAGCCGGATGCCCTCCACCTCCGCCGACGCCCCGCCCGCCGTCGGCTCCACCATCACCTTCGCCAACTGCTGCTTCTCGATGGTCGACTGGCTGATGAGCGGCAAGTTCGAACGCTTCCCGAACCTCAAGGTCATGTACGCCGAGGGCCAGATCGGCTGGATCCCCTACATCCTGGAGCGCGCCGACGTCGTCTGGGAGGAGAACCGCGGCTGGGGCGGCGTCGCCGACAAGGTCCACCGCCCACCGTCCGAGATCTTCGCCGACCACGTCTACGGCTGCTTCTTCGACGACGCCTTCGGCCTCAAGAACCTCGACGCCATCGGCCTGGCCAACGTCCTCTACGAGACCGACTACCCCCACTCCGACTCCACCTGGCCCAAGTCCCGCGAGGTCGGCGAGGCCCAGATGGGGCACCTGGCCCCGGACGTGATCGAGAAGATCGTCCGCGGCAACGCCATCGAACTCCTCGGACTCACCCCGGAAGGGCTGTGGGCGAGGTGACGGACTACGGCATCCAACTCCCCGTCCAGTCCCAGAGCACCATCTACGCCGAACCCTGGGAGGCCGCAGCCGGCCCCGCCGACCTCCTCGACATCGCCCGCGCCGCCGACCGTGCCGGCTTCGCCTACGTCGCTACCTGCGACCACGTCGCCATCCCGCGGCGCCTCGCCCCCGCTATGAGCACGGTCTGGTACGACCCCGTCGCCACCCTCGCCTACCTCGCCGCGGCGACCGAGCGCGTACGACTGCTCAGCCATGTGGCCGTGGTCGGGCTGCGCCACCCGCTCCTCACCGCCAAGCAGTACGCCACCCTCGACCATCTGAGCGGCGGCCGGCTGATCCTCGGGGTCGGGGCCGGGCATGTCCAGGAGGAGTTCGAGGTGCTCGGGGTCGACTTCGCAGGGCGCGGGGCCGTCCTGGACGAGTCGATCGACGCCCTCCGCAAGGCCCTCGGCCCCGAGGAGTTCCCCGAACACCACGGCAAGCTCTACGACTTCGAGGGACTCGGCCAGCGCCCCCGGCCCGCACAGGCCCACGTTCCGCTGTGGGTCGGGGGCTCCTCCCCGGCCGCCGTACGCCGGGCCGCCCTCAAGGGCGACGGCTGGCTGCCCCAGGGCGACCCCCGGGACCGGCTGCCCGGGCAAATCGTTCGTGTACGGCGGCTGCGGGCGGAGGCGGGTCGCGAAGGGCCGTTCACCATCGGGGCCATCGCCGAGCCGCTGTACGTCGGTACGCCCGCGTGGGACACCGGCCGCCGCACCCTCACCGGCCCCCCGGAGCAGCTCGCCGAGTCCCTGCGGGCCTACCGCGCGATGGGCGTGCACCAGATCCAGGTGCGGTTCCGCAGCCGGAGCCGCGCGGAACTCACCGACCAGATCGCGGCGTTCGGCGCCGACATCGGCCCCCACCTCTGAGGAGTCACCGCATGGGCAAGCTGGACGGACGTGTCGTGATCGTGACCGGGGCGGCGCGCGGGCAGGGGGAGCAGGAGGCGCGGCTGTTCCGGGAGGAGGGGGCGCAGGTCGTCCTCGCCGACGTCCTCGACGATCAGGGGAAGGAACTCGCCGAGGAGATAGGGGCGTTGTACGTCCACCTCGACGTACGGGAGGAGTCCGGCTGGCGGGCCGCGGTGGAGGCGGCCGTCGAGGAGTACGGCCGGATCGACGGGCTAGTCAACAACGCCGGGATCCTGCGCTTCAACGCGCTCCTGGACACCCCTCTCGACGAGTTCATGCAGATCGTCCAGGTCAACCAGGTCGGCTGCTTCCTCGGCATCAAGACCGTCGGGCCGGTCATGGCCGACGGGGGCACGATCGTCAACACCGCCTCCTACACCGGCGTGACGGGGATGGCGGGCGTGGGTGCCTACGCCGCCTCCAAGCACGCGATCCTCGGGCTCACCCGGGTCGCCGCGCTGGAGCTGGCGCCGCGCGGGATCAGGGTCAACGCCATGTGCCCGGGGGCCGTGGACACCGCGATGTCCAACCCGGCCGTCCTGGACCCGTCGGCGGACGGGGAGCAGGCCTCCCGGGGGCTCGACCGCTTCTACCGCAAGGTCGTACCGCTCGGCCGGATCGGCCGGTCGGAGGAGGTCGCGGCGCTGGCGCTGTTCCTGACCTCCGCCGACTCCTCGTACATCACCGGGCAGCCGTTCGTGATCGACGGGGGGTGGCTGGCGGGGGTCTCCGTCATCTGACCGCATCCGTGGCATCTGACTGGACGTCAGCTATTGACGCTGTATCCACCCGGTGCCACAGTCGGCGGCAGATCTGGAATCTGACGATGCGTCAGAAACAACTGGGGATGGTGAACCTCCTTGGAATTCGGGCTCTTTGTACAGGGATACGTGGGCAAGCGCGGCGAGACCGACCCGCTGGCCGAGCACAAGGCGCTGATGGAGGAGACCGAGTACGTCATCCAGGCGGACAAGTCCGGCTTCAAGTACGCCTGGGCCTCCGAGCACCACTTCCTGGAGGAGTACTCGCACCTCTCCGCCAACGACGTCTTCCTCGGGTACCTGGCGCACGCCACGGAGCGGATCCATCTCGGCTCGGGGATCTTCAACCCCCTCGCCCAGGTCAACCACCCCGTGAAGGTCGCCGAGAAGGTCGCCATGCTCGACCATCTCACCGGCAACCGCTTCGAGTTCGGGAGCGGGCGCGGGGCCGGGTCGCACGAGATCCTCGGGTTCATACCGGGTGTGACCGACATGAACTACACCAAGGAGATCTGGGAAGAGACCATCGTCGAGTTCCCCAAGATGTGGCTCCAGGACGAGTACGTCGGCTTCCACGGCAAGCACTGGCAGCTGCCGCCACGCAAGGTGCTGCCCAAGCCGTACGGGAAGTCGCACCCCGCGATGTGGTACGCCGCCGGGTCGCCGCCCTCGTACGCCATGGCGGCGAAGAAGGGGCTCGGGGTGCTGGGCTTCAGCGTGCAGAAGGTCTCCGACATGGAGTGGGTGCTGGAGCAGTACAAGACGGCGGTCGTGAACGCGGAGCCGATCGGGGACTTCGTCAACGACAACGTGATGGTGACGACGACGGCGATCTGCGCGCCGACGCACGCGGAGGCGATCGAGGTCGCCGTCAACGGGGGGCTGCACTATCTGCCCTCGCTGGTGTTCCGGTACCACGACACGTTTCCTCGTCCCGAGGGGTTCCCGGTGTGGCCGGAGACGTTGCCGGAGTACAACGCGGAGTTCGTGGAGCTGCTCATCGAGGAGGAGCTGCTGATCTGTGGGGATCCGGATGAGGTGGCTCGGCAGTGCAAGCGGTGGGAGCAGGCGGGGGCGGATCAGTTGAGCTTCGGGTTGCCTGTCGGGGTGCCGAAGGAGGAGACGTTGCAGACGATTCGGTTGATCGGGGAGCACGTGATTCCGAAGATCGACACGGATCCTGTGCATCGGACTTCCCGGTTCCGGGCTGCCTCGTAAGCGCCGTTGCGGGGTGCGGGTGCGTTGTGGCTGGTCGCGCAGTTCCCCGCGCCCCTGGGTAGGTAGATCCGCCGCCAACTGGGAGGTGAACCTCCGTGCTCGATCACGTCATCAAAGGTGCGGCCGTCGTCGACGGGACCGGCGCCCCCGCCTATACCGCCGACGTCGGAATCCGCGACGGGCGTATCGCCGTCATCGGCCAAGTCACCGAAGAAGCCCGCTCCACCGAGGACGCCGCCGGACTCGTCCTCGCCCCCGGCTTCGTCGACCCCCACACCCACTACGACGCTCAGCTGTTCTGGGACCCGTACGCCACGCCCTCCCTCAACCACGGTGTCACCACCGTCGCCGCCGGGAACTGTGGGTTCACCCTCGCGCCCCTCAACCCCGATCGTCCCGAGGACGCCGACTACACGCGTCGGATGATGTCCAAGGTGGAGGGGATGTCGCTGGTCGCCCTGGAGGAGGGGGCGCCATGGAACTGGAACTCCTTCGGGGAGTATCTGGACGCGCTCGAAGGGCGGATCGCGGTCAACGCCGGGTTCATGGTGGGGCATTGTGCGTTGCGGCGGTATGTGATGGGGCCGGAGGCCGTCGGGGGGCAGCCCAGTCGTACGCAACTCGACGCCATGCTGCGGTTGTTCCACGAGGCCATGGACGCCGGGGCCTGGGGGCTCTCCACCACGCAGTCGTCCACGCACTCCGACGGTGACGGGCGGCCCGTCGCCTCGCGGCATGCCGAGCCGGGCGAACTGATCGCGCTCGCCAGGGCCGTGGGGGAGCATGAGGGAACGCAGATCGAGGCGATCGTCGCCGGATGTCTCGACCAGTTCAGTGACGCCGAGATCGATCTGTTCGTGGAGATGAGCGCGGCCGCGGGACGGCCCCTGAACTGGAACGTCCTCACCGTCGACGCCTCCGTGCCCGAACGTGTGCCCCGTCAGCTGCTCGCCAGTGAGCGGGCCCGGAAGGCGGGTGGGCGGATCGTCGCGCTCACCATGCCGATCCTGACGCCGATGAACATGTCCCTCGGGACCTTCTGCGCGCTCAATCTCATCCCCGGGTGGGGGCCCATTCTCGGGCTGCCGGTGCCCGAGCGGATCGCCAAGCTACGGGACGCCGACGTCCGCGCCGAGATGCTGCGGCGCGCCGACTCCAAGGAGGCCGGCGTCTTCCGGCGGCTCGCCAACTTCGGGCGGTACGTCATCGGCGACACCTACAGCGAGGCGAACCGTGGGTTGAGCGGGCGGGTCGTGAAGGACATCGCGGCGGAGCGGGGGCAGGACCCGTTCCACTGTCTGGTCGAGATCTGCGCGGCCGACGATCTCCGTACGGTCCTGTGGCCCATGCCCACCGACAACGACCCCGCCTCCTGGGCCCTGCGCGCCGAGACCTGGCAGCACGAGGACGTGATGCTGGGTGGGTCCGACGCCGGGGCGCATCTGGACCGGATGTGCGGGGCGCCGTACACCACCCGGTTCATCGGGGACTGTCTGCGCGGCCGGAGGCTGGCCACCCTGGAGCAGGCGGTGAAGATGCTCACCGACGACCCGGCGCGGCTCTTCGGGCTCCGGGAGCGCGGGCGGATCCAGGAGGGCTTCCATGCGGACCTCGTGCTCTTCGACCCGGAGCGGATCGACGCGGGCACGGCCACCCTGGTGCACGACCTGCCGGGTGACAGTCCGCGACTGGACTCCAAGGCCATCGGGATACGGGCCGTGTGGGTCAACGGCGTCGAGGCGATCCGGGACGACGTGGTGAGCGGGGCCGTGCCGGGCCGGGTGCTGCGGTCGGGGCGGGACACCCGGACGGTGGCGACCGCATGACCCGGGAGCGCAGGCAGCGGCTGTTCGTCGGCGGGGAGTGGACCGAGCCCGAGGTCGGGCACTACGCCGTCGTCGATCCGGCCACCGAGCAGACCATCGGGTGGGCGCCGGAGGCCTCGCGGGATCAGGTGCACGCGGCCTGTGCCGCGGCCCGCGAGGCCTTCGGGCCGTGGTCGCGCACCGCGCCCGAGGAACGGGCGGCGCTGCTCGCGCGGGCCGCCGACGTCATCCGGTCGCGGTTCGTGGAGTACGCCGAGCTGGCCCAGGCCGAGACCGGCGCCACGACCGGCACGGCGCGGGCCATGCAGGTCGGGGTCGCCGCCGCCCGCTTCCAGCGGTACGCGCGCGTGGAGCCCGCCGAGTGGGCGATCCCGCCGCAGATCAACGAGGCCGGGCCGATGGGGAAGGCCGCGGTGATGGGCGCGCTGGCCGTACGGCAGCCCGTCGGGGTCGTCACCTGCATCACCTCGTACAACAACCCCTGGGCCAACCCCGCGGGCAAGATCGCCCCCGCCCTCGCCATGGGCAACACGGTCGTCGTGAAGCCCGCCCCGCAGGACCCCCTGTCGGTCTTCCGGATGGCGGACGCGCTGGAGGAGGCCGGGGTGCCGCGCGGGGTGCTCAACGTCGTCTCCGGGCGGTCGGTCGAGGTCGGCGAAGCCGCCGTCGACTCGCCGGACGTCGACATGGTCTCCTTCACCGGGTCCACCGCCGTCGGGCAGCGCATCGGCGAGGTGTGCGGCCGCGGTATGAAACGGCAGCTCATGGAGCTGGGCGGGAAGGGCGCGGCGATCGTCTTCGACGACGCCGACCTGGCGTCGGCCGTCTCCGGCATCGGGACCACCTTCTCCTTCTACAGCGGCCAGATCTGCACCGCGCCGACCCGCGTGCTGGCCCAGCGCGGGGTGTACGAGCGGCTGGTCGACGGGCTCGTGGCCTACGCCGGGCATCTGAAGGTCGGGGATCCGCGGGCCGCGGACACCGTCGTCGGACCGGTGATCTCGGCCGCGCACCGGGAGCGGGTGGAGTCCTACGTCGAGATCGGACGGAAGGAGGGCGCGGTGGTCGTCGCGGGCGGCGAACGCCCGTCGTACGACCGTGGCTTCTACGTCGCACCCACCCTCCTCGCCGACTGCACGAGCGGGATGCGCGTGGTCCGTGAGGAGATCTTCGGGCCGGTCGTCGCCGTGCTGCCCTTCGACGACGAGGAGGAGGCCCTCGCCCTCGCCGCCGACTCCGACTACGGCCTCATCGACTACGTCTGGTCCGGCGACGTCGCCCGCGCCTTCCGCGTGGCACGGCGGCTGCGGGCCGGCGGGGTGGGCGTGAACACCGTCGGCCGGAACATGGAGGCGCCGTTCGGAGGGTTCAAAAAGAGCGGGGTCGGCCGGGACGTCGGCTCGTACGCGCTGCACGCGTACAGCGAGGTGCAGGCCATCGTCTGGCCGGGATGAGACGGTTCCCCGGCGCCCGGCTCGGGCACAGTCGTCCCATGGAGACCATGGTGCAGGTCAAGGACGGCGAGGTCTGGGCCGAGGACACGGGCGGGGACGGGGTCCCGGTGGTGCTGCTGCATCCCGGGATCGCGGACTCCAGGTGCTGGGAACCCGTGCTGCCGGAGCTCGCCGCCCGCCACCGAGTGATCCGCTATGACGCCCGGGGATTCGGGCGCTCACCGAACCCCACCGCCTCCTACTCCCTCGCCGAGGATCTGCGGGCCGTGCTCGACCACTTCGGTGTGGGGCGCGTGGTGCTCGTCGGTACGAGCATGGGCGGGGTGACCGCGGTCAGCGGGGCGTTGAACGAACCGTCGCGGGTGGCGGGACTGGTGCTGCTGGTGCCGGGCATCACCGGTTACCCCGACCTGGAGGACCCCGAACTGACGGCGAAGATCGGAGAGTTGGCCACCGCGGGAGACATGGAGGGCCTGCTCGCCCTGTCCCTGGAGACCTGGGCGGCGGCCGGCACACCCCCCGACGCGCAGGCCGCGGAGTGGCTGCGGGCGGCGATCCCGGCCTGGTTCACGACGTACGGCCATCAGAGCGAGGATCCCCCGGCCTTCCCGCGCCTCGGTGAGCTGACCATGCCCTGCACCCTCCTCCTCGGTGAGAGGGACACGGCCAGGACGGTCCGCTGCAACGAGGCCATGGCCGCCGCGATCCCGGACTGTCACCTCGTACGCCTGCCGGACTGCGACCATCTGCCGACCCTGCGGGCGCCGGAGACGGTACGCGACCTGGTGCTGGAGGCGGCCGCGAGCGCCTCCTAGCCGTCCAGATCCACCCGCACCGTCAGCAGTCCCGCCCCCATGATCCGCACGCCCGCGCTGTTGAGCTTCGGCAGGCCGCGCAGGCGGGCGATCGGGTCGTCGTCGGGGAGGAGGTGCGCGGTGCCGGTGTGCCAACGGCCGCGCAGCCGTACGCGTACCCGGGGGTCGGCCTTGATGTTGCGGACGTACTGCGACCGTTCGCCGAACTCGGAGACCAGCCAGAAGGATTCCCCGACCCGGCGGCCGCCCACCGGGGTGCGCCGGGGCAGGCCGGAAGTGCGGCCCGTGGTCTCCAGGACGGTCTGGAAGGGGAGGCGGCGCAGGATCGGGTTGCCGAGGTGGCGCTGAAAAGCGGAGACCGCGCGGTACTTGCGTTCGTTGTGACGGGGCATGGTCACTGAGTCTCCTGGAGATCCCGAGTCCGGTGGTGGTCGATGCGTGTGGTGACGTGGAACCTGTGGTGGCGGTTCGGCCCGTGGGCCGAGCGGCAGAAGGCGATTCTCGCCGTACTGCGCGAACTGGAGCCCGACGTGGTCGGGTTGCAGGAGGTCTGGGCGGACCGGGAGACCGGCGAGAACCTCGCCGGGTGGCTGGCGGCAGAGCTGGGCCTGCACTGGACCTGGGCGGTCTCACCGACACCGGAACGCTGGCAGCGGCGCATCGGGGACCCGTCGGTGGACATAGGCAACGCGGTGCTGAGCCGCTGGCCGATCACCGACCGGAACGTCCTCCGCCTCCCGGCCCCGCCCGACATCGACGACGGCCGACTGGCCCTGTACGCCCGCCTGGACGCCCCCGACCACCCCGTCCCCTTCTTCACCACCCACCTGGCCTCCCCCCTCCACGCCTCGGCGGTCCGCTGCCAACAGGTCACCGCGCTGTCGGAGTTCATAGCCACCCACCGCGCCGGTACCGACTTCCCACCCATCGTCACCGGCGACTTCAACGCCCTCCCCGACTCCGACGAGATCCGCCTCTTCAACGGCGTCCGCACCGCCCCCGCAGTCCCCGGCCAGTCCTTCTTCGACACCTGGGAGTACGCCGACCCGGGCGCGATCGGAGCCACCTGGGACATCGCCAACCCGTACGTCCACCCGGGCCTCGGCCCCAGCGCCCGCATCGACTACATCCACGTCGGAGCCCCGGCGGGCCCGAACGGCGAGGGCACGGTACGGGCGGTACGGCGGGCGGGCGCGGGGCCCGTGGACGGCGTGTGGCCATCGGACCACGCGGCGGTGGTCGCGGACCTATCCGACGGATGACTTCAGCATGCCGAGCAGGGCGGCGAAGGCGGCGGGACTGACGGTGAGGACGGTCTGCGGTGCCGTGTCGCGGTCGGTGAGGTGCACTGCGGTGGGGGTGCTGGATATGTGGACACAGGCGTCGCCTTCCTGGCAGTAGGACGACTTGTGCCAGCGGCGCGAGGGCATGACGGCTCCTTCAGAGGTTCTGGGCGATGGCGTGGATCAGATCCCGGGACTTCGCGGGGCTGAGGGCGATGTCCTCGACGATGTCGAGCAGGTGCCGGTACTTGTCCAGAAGGGCCTCGGCGTCGAGGAGCACCGGACCGTGGAACTGGTCGAGCTGCGCGGTGTCGAGCTGGGAGACGGGGCCGTACAGGTAGTTGATGGACTGACCTGAGCCAGGGAACGCACCGACGTCGTAAGGCAGCACCCGCAAGGTGATGTGGTCCTCTTCGCTCATGTCGAGCAGATGCTGCAACTGGGCGCGGGCCACGTTCCGACCGCCGACCAGCATGTGCAGGGCGGCCTCGTGGACGGTGGTGCGGTACGGGGTCGGATGGGCGCCGTACAGCACACCCTGCCGTTTGACCCGGTGCGAGACGCGGTGCTCGACCTCGGGTGGGGTGGGCTCGGGGATGACGTGCCGGAAGATCTCACGCGCGTGATCGGCGGTCTGCAAAAGTCCCGGCATATGGGACGTGTACGCGGTCCGGATGGCGGTCGCGTGGTGTTCCAGCTCGGCCAGGTCGAGGAGACCTGAGGGGAGCACCTCACGGTACGTCTCCCACCAGCCCAGCATCCTGTCGGCAGCCAGCTCGCTCAGGGCCTCCACGAACGTCTGGTCCGGACAGGAGTAGAGGGAGGCCAGAGCCCGAATGCGTTCGGCACTCACCCCGAACCGGGCCGACTCCACGTTGCTGAGCTGACCTTGGCTGGAGCCGAGTGCACGTGCGGCCTCGGTCGCGGTCATACCCGCGCGCTCGCGCATCTTGCGCAGCTCCACGGCGACCCGGAGACGGCGGGCCGTCAGCGGCGGTCTCGGCGGCATACGTCTTCCTCCTGGACGTCCGTTCCCGTTGGTCACTCACGCGAGGGAAGTTGTCCGCCGAACCCGCAAATGTCATTTGCTGAGCCGCTAATGTCATTCACGGGCGCCCCGTCTGGAAGCGCACCGTGGGACGCCACGGCGGAGACACCAGGCACCGGTCCAACTCCCCCCGTCGAGCGGAGACTTCCGATGGCCACCGTATCCCCGTCCTGGAACTACACCCTGCACCTCCCGCACGATCCCCGTGCCCCGGGTATCGCCCGAGGCGCCCTGAGACTGATCCTGGCCGCGCACGAGATGCCCGACCTCACCCCCACCGCGGAGCTCCTCGCGGCGGAACTGCTGACGAACTCGCACTGTCACACGAAGGGCCCGTACGCCCTCCGGGTCTTCTCGTCGCACCCCGGCCGCCTCCGGGTCGCCGTATGGGACACGGACCCCCGAGTCCCGCCCGGATTCTCGACCGAGACCACCCCCGAACCACCGCCCCCGCACGCCGAGCACGGCAGGGGCCTGGCGTTGGTCCGGGCCTGCGCGGACACCTGGGGCGCGTCGGTGCTCCGCGAGCTGGGCGCGTCGAAGGGCGGCAAGCTGCTGTGGGCCGAGTGCGGAGGCGGGGCGGCGGCGTGGTGAGCAGGGCCATACTGGGAACCGGAGCGAGGCCCGTTCATCAGGAGCTGATCATGAGCGCACAGCCCGAGCACGGCTGGGGAGCGATGCCCCTGCCCGAGATCCGGACCGTGGACGACCTGCGCAGTGCGCTCAGCCGCTACGGCTTCCCGGGTGACCGCGAGCGCTTCGAGGAAGAGCTGGCCGCCGCCATAGGAGCCGCCCCGACCAACGACTTCGCGGGCGCCGCAGCCGTGGTCCGCGCCTACCGCCACCGGGTCCTGATCAGGAACTCGCCCGAGATCATGACGGCCCTGGAAGACGCGCGTGGCGGCGGTGGTACGTGAGCGAGATCCCGCTGGAGGAGGCCGAGCCCGCGAGGAAGGCGTTCGGTGATCTCACGGAGGGGGAGCGGGAAGCGGTCCGGGACGCCCTGAGCGTGATCGCCCGGGCCCCGACGGCCGGCCGCGAGATCCCCGGTTGGCGTCCACCTTCCGTCGAGTACACGTACACGACCCCGCTGGCCCGCGACTCCGCCGCAGCGATCACCCGGCGTCGAGGAAGATCGGGTTCGTGAACGCCGCCAGCGCCCCCGGCAACGGTCCCACCGACCCCTCGTGCCTCAACTCGGCCCGCACATAAGCCGCGTACGCGGGTGTGGTCCGCCACTCCACCACCCCCGATCCGGAGGCCGGCAGCGGGGCGCTCGTGAACAGCACGCCCTGGTCGGTCACGAACCGGACCGTGCAGCGGGGCGCGCCCGTCGCCTCCAGTCGTACCGTCACCGGTGTGTCCGCGGCCGCCCTCAACCGGCCGCCGATGCCCGCGTGTTCGCCCTTGCCGCCCGACGCCGTGAAGGTCAGGGACACGTTCTTGGACTCGGCCACATAGGACCGCCCTGCCCGGATGCCCTCCTGGATCGCCTCGCGGGTCAGGGCGTCGGCGAGGACGACCGTCTGGGGGAGGCCGATGACGTCCGGGTCGCGGTGGGCGTCGCTGTTGCCCATCGCCGGGAGCCAGGCGCGGCCCTCGCGTGTCGATACGACGAGCATGGCGTCCCAGTCGGCCAGGGCCACCTCGTCGTCCGGGGTGTACGGCCCGTTCCAGACCTCCACCGCGTCCGCCTCGCCGAAGCCGAAGCGCCAGCCGCAGCCGATGCAGGTGGCGTGCGGGTGGGCGGGGACGACCAGGCCGCCGGAGCGTCGGATTCGGCGGGCGAAACGGCCGAAGCGGTTGTCTCGGGCCCGGTAGCGCCAGTCGATGAACGTGCCGGGGTCCGTGCCCAGCGCGACGACGTGGCCGTTCCGAGTCGTGACCTCCTCGCCGAGCATGATCAGCAGGTCGTCGCCCGCCACGTCCGCCCAATGCGGGTGCGCCGCATGCGTGTTGTGCTCCGAGGTGTTGATGAAGTCAAGGCCCGCCGCCCGGGCCAGGGCGCCGATCTCGGCCGGGGTACGGCGGCCGTCCGAGTACCAGGAGTGCAGATGGCAGTCGCCCCGGTACCAGGCCCGGCCCCGCCCCCGCGCCCGGGAGGGCGGGTACGTCGGCTCCACCACCTCGCCCGGCTCGCCGTAGGTCAGCGTGACCGTGATCTCGTACGACAGGCCCTGGGGCGCCACCGTGTACGGGCCCAGGGCGATCGACCAGGTGCCCTCGCGCACCGGGCCCGGGATGTAACCGGGCGTGGCGTCGTCGGCGCGGAGGAAGAACTCCGAGCGGGCTCCGCCCGACCAGCCCCTGAAGCCGGAGCCGCCCAGCTCCGTGCCCCGCTCGTCGAAGATGCCGATGTCGAGGGCGTTGCCGGCCGTGCCGGTCGGGACGGTGGGGCGGTCGTAGGTGTAGGCGACCCTGATCTCCCGTACGCCGGCCGGGACTTCGACCGGTACGTACACGAAGTCGGGGGACCCGGTGGGCAGCGTGCCCCGGATCGTCTTCGTCTCCTGGTCTCCGTCGGCGGCCGCGGACGCTGAAGCGAAGGTCACGCTTCCCAACGTAAGCGCGGCGGCGGCGCCCGTCACGACGAGTGTGCGTCTTCCGATGGGGTGCTCGTCTTCAGACATGCGTTCCACTGTCGTGGACGGCAGTGAACTCCCGTGGAAGAAAAGGGAACCAGAGGCGGCCGAGTTGTTCAGCCAGGGGTGCCGACTGGTCGGTATGGACATATCCCACCCGGCGCGGTACAGATGCCCTCATGCGTATCTCCGCCACGATCTTCCTCACCGACGAGACGATCACCCCGACCCGGCTCGCCCGTGAGCTGGAGCAGCGGGGGTTCGCCGGCCTGTATCTGCCCGAGCACACCCACATCCCGGTCGAGCGGGCCACCCCGTACCCGGCGGGCGGCGACCTGCCGCCCGAGTACGGCCGTACGCTCGACCCCTTCGTCGCCCTGGGTCAGGCCGCCGCCGTCACCGAGCGGCTCGGGCTCGGCACCGGCATCACGCTGGTCGCCCAGCATGACCCGATCGACCTCGCCAAGCAGATCGCGACCCTGGACCACCTGAGCCAGGGCCGCTTCACCCTTGGCCTCGGCTTCGGCTGGAACGTCGAGGAGGCCGCCGACCACGGCGTGGAGTGGCGTACCCGGCGGGAGCTGGTCCGGGACCGGATGGCGCTGATGAGGGCGCTGTGGACGGACCAACCGACGGCGTACGACGGGGAGTTCGGGAGTGTGCGGGCCAGCCATGCCCATCCCAAGCCCGCGCAGAAGCCGCGCGGACCGGTCGTCGGCCCGCGCACGCTCGTCGGCGGGGCCGCCGGGCCCAAGCTCTTCTCCCACATCTGCGAGTACGCCGACGGCTGGATGCCCATCGGCGGGCGCGGGCTGACCGAGACCCTGCCGGTGCTCCGTACCGCCTGGGCCGACGCGGGCCGCGACCCGGGCGCCCTCCAGGTCGTGCCGTACGCGATCCACCCCACCCCCGGCAAGCTCGCGCACTACGCCGACCTCGGCATCGAGGAGGTCGTGGTGCAGTTGCCGCCGGCGGGGGAGGCGGAGGTGCTGGGAGTGCTCGACGGGTATGCCGCGCACTTGTGACCAAGGGCGTGGCAACCGACCCAGGGGCGCGGGGAACTGCGCGACCAGCCACATCGCACCCGCACCCGGCAACGCATCACAGCCCCCTCGAACCACCCCCGACCCCGCTGAACCGGCGGAGCCTCTCCGTATGCTCGAAGCCATGACGACTTCCGCGACCCCCGGAACCGGCCCCACCGAGCCCGCCAGCGGCACCGGCCCGACCGAGAACTCCATGCGTCGCGCCCTCAAACGCGCCCGTGACGGCGTCGCCCTCGACGTCGGTGAGGCCGCGGTGCTGCTTCAGGCGCGCGGCGCGGCCCTCGACGACCTCACCGCGTCCGCCGCCCGGGTCCGTGACGTGGGCCTGGAGGCGGCGGGCCGGCCCGGTGTCATCACGTACTCGAAGAGCGTCTTCATCCCCCTGACCCGGCTGTGCCGGGACAAATGCCACTACTGCACGTTCGTCACGGTGCCCGGAAAGCTGCGTAGGGCCGGGCACGGGATGTTCATGTCGCCGGACGAGGTGCTCGACATAGCCCGGCGCGGGGCCGAGCAGGGTTGCAAGGAAGCGTTGATCACGCTGGGCGACAAACCGGAGGATCGCTGGCCGGAGGCTCGGGAGTGGCTCGACGCGCACGGTTACGACGACACCATCGCCTACGTCCGCGCCATCTCCATCCGCATCCTGGAGGAGACGGGCCTGCTGCCCCACCTCAACCCGGGCGTGATGTCCTGGACCGACTTCCAGCGGCTGAAGCCGGTCGCGCCGTCGATGGGCATGATGCTGGAGACGACGGCCGAGCGGCTGTGGTCGAAGCCCGGCGGCCCGCACTACGGCTCCCCGGACAAGGAACCGGCCGTCCGGCTGCGCGTGCTGGAGGACGCGGGCCGTTCCTCGGTCCCCTTCACCTCCGGCCTGCTCATCGGCATCGGCGAGACCTACGAGGAGCGGGCGGACTCCCTCTTCGCGCTGCGCCGCGTGTCCCGCGCCTACCACGGCATCCAGGAACTGATCATCCAGAACTTCCGCGCCAAGCCGGACACCGCGATGCGCGGCATGCCGGACGCGGAACTGGACGAGCTGGTCGCGACGGTGGCCGTGGCCCGGCACATCATGGGCCCCTCCGCCTGCCTCCAGGCCCCGCCGAACCTGGTCGACTCCGAGTACGAGCGGCTGATCGGCGCCGGTATCGACGACTGGGGCGGGGTCTCCCCGCTGACGATCGACCATGTGAACCCCGAGCGCCCCTGGCCGCAGATCGACGAGCTGTCGGAGCGCTCGGCCGCCGTCGGGTTCGAGCTGCGCGAACGGCTGTGTGTGTACCCGGAGTTCGTCCAGCGTGGCGAGCCCTGGATGGACCCACGGCTGCTGCCGCACGTACGGGCCCTCGCCGACCCGGAGACCGGCCTCGCGCGCCCCGACGCCCTGCCGCGGGGGCTGCCCTGGCAGGAGCCGGAGGAGGTCTTCGTGGCGTCCGGCCGTACGGACCTGCACTCCGCCATCGACACCGAGGGCCGTACGTCCGACCGCCGCGACGACTTCGACGAGGTCTACGGCGACTGGGGCGCCCTGCGGGAGGCGGCCGCGCCCGGGATGGTCCCGGAGCGGATCGACACCGACGTACGGCAGGCGCTGCGGGTGGCGGCCGACGACCCCACGCGGCTGACGGACGCCGAGGCGCTGGCGCTGCTGCACGCGGACGGGCCCGCGCTGGACGCCCTGACCCGGATCGCGGACGACGTGCGCAGGTCGGCGGTCGGCGACGACGTGACGTACATCGTCACGCGGAACATCAACTTCACCAACGTCTGCTACACCGGCTGCCGCTTCTGCGCGTTCGCCCAGCGCAGGACGGACGCCGACGCCTACACCCTCTCCCTCGACCAGGTCGCCGACCGCGCCCAGCAGGCGTGGGAGGTCGGCGCGGTGGAGGTCTGCATGCAGGGCGGCATCCACCCCGACCTGCCCGGGACGGCGTACTTCGACATCGCCAAGGCCGTGAAGGACCGGGTCCCCGGCATGCACGTGCACGCCTTCTCCCCGATGGAGGTGGTGAACGGCGCGACCCGCACCGGCATGTCCATCCGCGAGTGGCTCACGGCGGCGAAGGAGGCGGGCCTCGGCTCCATCCCCGGCACCGCCGCCGAGATCCTCGACGACGAGGTCCGCTGGGTCCTGACCAAGGGCAAGCTGCCGACGGCGACCTGGATCGAGGTCGTCGAGACCGCGCACGAACTCGGCATCCGGTCGAGCTCGACGATGATGTACGGCCATGTCGACCAGCCCCGGCACTGGCTGGGCCACTTCCGCACCCTGGCCGGCATCCAGCAGCGCACGGGCGGCTTCACGGAGTTCGTCACGTTGCCCTTCATCCACACCAACGCACCCGTGTACCTGGCGGGCATCGCGCGCCCCGGCCCCACCATGCGGGACAACCGTGCGGTGACGGCGATGGCGAGGCTCCTCCTGCACCCGTACATCCCCAACATCCAGACCAGCTGGGTCAAGCTCGGCACGGAGGGCGCGGCGGAGATGCTGCGCTCGGGCGCGAACGACCTGGGCGGCACGTTGATGGAGGAGACGATCTCGCGGATGGCGGGCTCGTCGTACGGCTCCTACAAGTCGGTGAAGGACCTGATCGCGGTGGCGGAGGCGGCGGGCAGGCCGGCGAGGCCGCGTACGACGCTGTACGGCGAGGTCTCGGAGGAGCGACAGCGGGCCGCGACCGTGTCCGACGGGCACCTGCCGGAGCTGCTGCCGGTGCTCGACTGAGACGAGGGGCGCCGGACGGGGACGAAGAGGGTGGGCGCACGGCAGTACGATGATCCGACCCTGTCGGTGAGCTGAGGAGATACGTGCCGTGCCTGCCCCGAAGGTCTGGGTGACCGGTCTGACGGTGGGGGCGATAGCAGTGGTCGCCGCCCTGGCCGTACAGGCGGACAAGGGCGTGAAGCCCGAGGCCACGGCTGCCGCACGCCCCAGCGCGTCCGCGTCCGCGCAGCCCTCCGCGTCCCCCACGAAGCCCTCCTCCGCGGCGGTGCCGGACGACTCCGGCACCGGCCGCCGGATCGTCTACTCGCTCGGCGGGAAGCGGGTGTGGCTGGTCGACGCGAGCGACGCGCCCCAGCGCACCTTCACGGTCTGGCCGGGAACGGTCAGCCCGGACTTCGGCGACTACAAGGTCGACGTCCGCCGGGACGCCACCACCGGCTCCGACGGCGTCCAGATCGAGCACATCATCTACTTCGCCAGCAAGTCCGGCCTCTCCATCGCCTTCTCCAACGCCGTCGACGGCTCCTCGCCCCCGGCGGTCGCCGCCGGCACGCAGACGAGCGGCATCCGCATGAAGAAGGCGGACGGGTCGGCGCTGTGGACGTTCGGGGAGACCGGCACGGCCGTCGTGGTCGTCAAGTAGGCGGTCCGGGCAGGCCGTTCAAGTGGCTCCCACCGGCCCGCCCGGCTCCGTACGGTGACCGGATGGACAGTTCCGTCGTCTTCAACCTCGTGACCACGGCCATCGCCGTCATCGCCGTGGTGACCTCCGTCGTGTTCAGCGCGCGGCAGGCCCGTATCGCCAACCACGCCAACCACATCTCGGTGGTGATCGACCTGCTCGCGGAGTTCCGCTCCGCCGAGTTCCACGAGCAGCACGACTACGTGTGCCTGCGCCTGGGCGCCGAACACGACCCGGCGGACGGCGTGCGCGGGCTGCCCGCCGAGGCCAAGGAGGCCTTCTACAGCGTCGTGTACTACTACCAGTCCTTCGCCAACCTCGCCGTCTTCGGACTCCTCGACGACACCCTGCTGGTCACGATCCTGCGCACCCGGATCGTCTCGGTCTGGAAGGCCGTCCGGCCGTTCGTGGAGCGGGAACGGGAGCTGCGGGGCGAGACGGGTGGCGGCAACTACATGACGATATTCGAGGAGCTGGCCCGGCTGGCGGAGGAACTGCCCGCGGACCACGTCCGCGACCGGATGACCGAGATCCGCCGCCGCCGCTCACGTCCGGGCCTGATGGGCTGAGTCACCCCCGGTCAGCTGCACGACCAGCAGCACGACCCCGCTCAGCACGAACACCCGCAGCGCCGCGTCCAGCCCGTTCCAGTCCTCCGACTGCCACATCGAGAACCACTCCCCACCGATCGCCATGAACCCGGCCCCGAAGAGCAGCATCACCATGAGCAGCCCGTACGTGGAGAACCGCCGGGCCCGCACGTCGTCCCGCCGGAACCACAGCCACGTCCCGTAGACCAGCACCAGCGCGGAGACCGTCTCCCACACGATGATCGCGACGTACGCGGTGTTCTGCAGGCCCTCGTTCGTGATGGCCCGCCACATCAGGTCGTCGTCCTTGAAGGTCGTGTCCATCGCGAGGACGTGCTGGACGAACGCCTGATTCGTGCCGAAGTCGGTGATGTTTCCGAAGGCGACCAACGCCATGTAGAGGGCGACGGTCGCGGTGAGGAGGGTGCCGGTGAGATGGAGTGCGCTGCGTGGGGGTGTCGTGGCCATGGCGGCATGTTTCCCCGCGGCGGCCGCCGTACGCGGTACGCATTGAGCCAGAATGACGGGGGAGCCGCCACAGCGAGGGGGATGTACGGGGATGGCGCAGCCGTCTGAGGGGGAGCCGGGGGCCCGGTTCGTCGGCCGGGAAGCCGAACGGGCTCTGTTCCTAGGGAACTTGGCACTGTCTCCGGACGCCCCGGACCATCGCCCCCGGTTCCATGTGCGCGGTGACTCCGGTGTCGGGAAGACGTTCCTGGTCGAGGAGTTGAAGCGGCTCGCCCGGGAGCACGGAGCGCTCACGGCGTATGTCGACGAGGACACCGGGAGCGTGCCGGACGCGCTGGAGGTGATCTGCCGCCAGTTCGCCGCGCAGGGCCGGAGGTTGAAGGCGCTGGAACGTCGGCTGGCCGTGTACCGGGAGCGGCGGCGCGAGGCGGAGGTGGCGATGCGCGCGCAGGAACCGGAGCCGGCGTCCGCCGGGAGCCGAGCCGCCGTCCAACTGGGCATGGGCGCGCTGGAGACCGCCGTACCGGGATCCGCCCTGCTCACCAGAGCCCTGCCCGCCGATCTGATCGCCCAGGGCGCGGACCGGCTGCGGGCCGGCCTCAGCACCCGCTTCCGCAACGCCGACGACATCGACCTCGTCCTGCACCCGGAGGTCGCGCTCACCCCGGTCCTGCTCCGTGAACTGCGCGCCGCCGCGTCCGCCGTACCGCGGATCGTCCTCTTCTTCGACACCTACGAGCGGACCGGACCGTTCCTCGATCCGTGGCTGCACGGCATGTTCAGGAAGCGGGACGAGCACGGCGGACCGCCGGACGAGGTCGTCGTGGTCACCGCGGGTCAACTGCCCCTGCCGGCAGGCCGCTGGAACGGGGTCGACGGGGTCGTGGAGCTGCCGCTCGCCCCGTTCACAGAAGCCGAGGCGCGTCAACTCCTCGCCGGTAAAGGGGTGGTGGCCGAGCCGGTGGTCGCCGAGGTGCTGCGGTTGACCGGCGGGCTGCCCGTCCTGGTGTCGACCCTCGCCGAGAAGCGGCCCGGTGCCCCGGAGCAGGTCGAGGACCCCAGCGCCGACGCCGTGCAGCGGTTCCTGCACGCCGAGCCCGAGGTCCGCCATGAGGTGGCCCGGCTCTGCGCGCTGCCGCGCCGACTGGACGGCGATGTCTTCCGGATCCTGGTCGACGGCCTCTCGGACGGCGAACTCGACGCGCAGTACTGGTGGTTGCGGGGGCTGCCCTTCGTGGGCGAGCACGGCGGACGCGTCCGGTACCACGACGTCGTACGGGAGCCCATGCTCCGGCAGGAGCGACTGCACTATCCGCGCCGCTGGCGGGAGCGGCACCGGCGACTGGCGGCGGCGTTCGCCGAGTGGCGGCAGGACGTGGGAGAAGGCCTGGACGCCGACGACCTCTGGGCGGACGAGGAGTGGCGGGCCCTGCGCCTGGAGGAGACCTACCACTTGCTCTGCGCCCGCCCGGCGACCGCCCTCGCCGACGCGCTGCGGCTGTTCGTCGAGGCCTGCCGCGAGGACGAGGTCGAAGGCCGCCGCTGGGCCCGGATGCTCCAGGACGCGGGCAGCGCCACGGATCACACCCAGTCGGCTGACTGGGGACGGGAGTTGGGCGAGGCGCTCGACGACGAGGCCGGTCTGGTCCGCGCCCTTGACCTGCTCCTGACCCGCCCGGGCCTGGACCCGAGCGGCTGGGCGGCGGCGCACGCGCTGCGCGGACGTGAGTGGCGCCACGAGCGAGAGTACGGGCGGGCGCTGGAGGAGTACGACCGGGCGATAGAGCTGGCCCCCGACACCGTCCTCGCCCACTACGGCCGGGGCCTCACCCTCCAGCTCATGGACGACTACCCGGCCGCCCTGACCGCCTTCGACCGTGCCGACGCACTCTCCCCCGACACCGGCTGGATCATCGCCGAGCGCGCCGAGACCTACCGGCTGGCGGACCGGGTCGAGGAGGCCCTCGCCGACTTCGACCGCGCCCTCGCCCTCGACCCGACCGACGCGGGCGCCCTGACCGGGCGGGCCGTGTGCCGGCATGTCCTCGGGCGGTACGACGAGGCCCTCGCCGACTTCAACCGCTCGCTCGCCATCGACGACGACCTGTGGACGCTGGTGCGCCGGGCCCGACTGCGGCGAAGCCGAGGCGAGTCGGAGCAGGCCTTCGCCGACTTCGACCTCGCGGTCTCGCGTGCCCCCGACGCGGCCTGGGTCGCCTCGGAGCGGGGCGACTCCTACCGGCTGGCGGGCCGCTACGAGGAGGCGGTGACCGAGCTGGGCCGGGCGATCATCCTGGATCCGGAACACGCCTCCGCGTGGGCGAGCCGGGGCGCGGCGCTGGGCGAGCTCGGCCGTGGCGAGGAGGCACAGGCGGACCTGGACCGCGCGATCGCGCTGCGGCCCGGATACGCCTGGGCATTGGTCATGCGGTCCCGGGCGAAGTACATGAACGGCGACGACGCGGGCCACTTCGTCGACCTCGAGGCGGCCGTGACGGCGGCCCCGGACGCGCTGTGGATCCGCCGTGAACTCGGCTCGGAGTACCTGGACGCGGGCCGCCACGACGAGGCGACCGCCGCCCTGCGGCACTGTCTGGACCAGGACCCGGAGGACGCGAGCTCCTGGGCGATCCTGGGCAGCGTCCACCGTGCCCGCGAGGACCACGCCGAGGCGCTCCGGCACCTGGACCGGGCCCTCGCCCTGTCCTCCGACTACGGCTGGGCGTACGCCCAACGCGCCCGTGTGGGCCTCACGACGGGCCGCACGGACCAGGCGCTCGCGGACCTCGACCGCTGCGTGACCCTGGGCAGGGAGCCGGACTGGGCCCGCCGCGAGGCCGTCGAGCTGCTGATCCTCTGCGAGCGCTGGGACGAGGCCGAGGCCCGCCTCACCGACGACCTGGAGGATCTGTCCGTCGAACTGCACTGGCGCGCCGGCCGCTGGACCGAGGCCGGCCGCATCGCCGAACGGCTCCGCGCGGGCGACGAGCCGATGCTGGGCACCTTCCTGGCGGCGCTGACCGTGAGCAGATCGGAAGGCCTGCCCGAGGCGGCCACGCTGTGGCGGGAACTGGTCCGCCTGGTTGCGGAAGGCACCCAGCTGTCTCCCGTGGAACGCGCCCAGGCCGACTGCTTCACAGGCTGCGCCCTCTTTGACCCACCCACCGCCGAACGGGGCCTCGCGGACACACTGGCCCTGAACCCCGGCTGGCTCCCCCTGGCCAACCTGGCATCCATCCTCACGGACCTGAAGGACAGCCCGGACGCGGACGTCCCCCTGATCACCACCTGCCTGGAGCCGGTGGCGGAGGCGAGGGACGCGGTACGGGCGCTTTACGCGGAGTAGGCGGCCGAGGTGTGATTTCGGATCGTTTCCGACCGACCAGGGCACACCCCGCATAACAAACTGTGCACTGAACCCGTCAACCTCATTCGATTACAGTGCAGGACGTCGTACATACGGACGGTCGCCTGGGAGGTCTTGGTGGGTGCGACAGCCGGGGCCGTCTGGGGGCGGGTCGAGCAGCAGGATTTCCGGAGCCGGGTGCGGGGGGCGTTGCTCGGTGTCGCCGTCGGGGACGCGCTGGGCGCGCCGGTGGACGGGCTCGGGCTGGACGAGATCCGGGAGGAGTACGGGGGCGAGGGCCTCGTCGACCTGGGGTTCGGGTACGGCCGGCGCGGCACGGTCAGTCATCTCACCCAGCTCACCCTCTTCACCGTCGACGGGCTGATACGCGCCCAGGTCCGGCGGGACATCGGGGCCTGGCATCCGCCCACCGATCTGCATCGGGCCTATCTGCGGTGGGCGACCACGCAGCGGGACTGGGGGCCCGACGAGCGGCGCAAGGACGACGGGTGGCTGGCCAGGGAGGAGTGGCTGTACGCCCGGCGTGATCCCGCCCGCTCGCTGCTCATCGGGTTCGGCGACGAGAGCATGGGCACCCTCGACTCACCCAAGAACCCCGGCGAGGCCGGGCCCGAGGCGGCGGCCAGGTCGGCGCCGTTCGGGCTGCTCGTCGGATGGGAGCCGCAACTCGTCGCACAGCTCGCGGTGGAGTGCGCGGCGCAGACGCACGGGCACCCCGTCGGTTACCTGTCCGCGGGGGCGTACGCCGTCATCGTGCACGCGCTGGCCCGCGGCGAGAGCCTCGACGGGGCCGTGCAGCGGGCGCTGGCGCTGCTGGCCCCCCGGCCGGGGCACGAGCCCGTCTCCGACGCCCTCCAGCACGCGCTCGGCGCCGTACGGCAGGGCATGCCCACCCCGGAGCGGGTCACGGGGCTGATGGGGGAGGGCACGGCCGAGGGGCAGCTCGCCGTCTCCGTGTACTGCGCCCTCGTCGGGGAGGACGTCCGGCACGGCCTCTGCCTCGCCGTCAACCACGACGGCCCCTCCGCCGCGGCCGGCGCCCTCACCGGCGGCCTCCTCGGCACCCTGCACGGCGAGACCGCCCTCCCCCCGGCCTGGCTGGCCGAGCTGGAAGGACGGCCGACACTCCTGGAACTGGCGGACGACTTCGCCATGGAAATGACCCAGGGCCCGGCGTTGCACGGCCCGGCGGGCTCGGCACCAGGGTGGCTGGCCAGATACCCGAGGGGCTGACTCCCACCCACCGTGTCCTTCAGCCCGTCCGGCGTTTGAGGACGAGGCCCCTTCAGGGCCGACGGGGGTCTGGGGGCGTAGCCCCCAGGGGGCCGGGGTCGAAGGGGCAGCGCCCCTGGGGGATGGGACGGGTAGGGGCGGCGGGGGCGAGGAAACTCCCACCTGCACCCGCACCCCAGCCCCCGCCTCGCCCCGCCTACTCCTTCGTCGTCCGTACGACCTCGTCCACCGGCCCCGCCGGCACCGGCACCGCGGCGGCAGCCGCCCCGTCCCCGTCCGTGTTGATCTTCTCGATGATCGCGAGGCGTTCCGGGGTGTCCTCCGGCTTGATGAAGCCGACCAGGATGTAGAGGATCAGCGACACCGCGAGCGGGATCGAGACCTGGTACTGGAGCGGGACGCCGCCCTCGACGTTCCAGTTGATGGGGTAGTTGACCAGCCAGAAGGTGAGCAGGCCCATCGACCAGCTGGTCAGCGCCGCGGTGGGGCCGGAGCGGCGGAACGGGCGGAGCAGGCCCAGCATCATCGGGATCGCCATCGGGCCCATCAGACCGGCCACCCACTTGATGACGACGGTGATGATGTCCTTGAAGGCGGGCGAGTTGACCTGCGTGGCCGCCGCCATCGACAGGCCCAGGAAGACGACCGTGGTGATACGGGCGACCTTGAGGCCCTGGCCCTCGTTCCAGGCCCGGGCGCGACGCCAGAGCACCGGGGCGCAGTCGCGGGTGAAGACGGCCGCGATGGCGTTGGCGTCGGAGGAGCACATCGCCATGGTGTGGGAGAAGAAGCCGACGATGACCAGGCCCAACAGACCGTGCGGCAGAAGCTGTTCGGTCATCAGGCCGTAGGAGTCGGAGCCGTCCGGCTTCTGGGACTCCACCAGCAGCGGCGACATCCACATGGGGAAGAACAGCACCACCGGCCAGACCAGCCAGAGGATCGCCGACAGGCGGGCCGAGCGCTCGGCCTCGTACGCGTTGGCGGTGGCCATGTAGCGCTGGGCCTGGTTGAGCATGCCGCCGTTGTACTCGAAGAGCTTGATGAAGAGGAAGGCGAGCAGGAACACCGTGCCGTACGGGCCGACCAGCGGTTCGCCGTGGCCCTGGAGCTCCGGGCGGTCCCAGGCCTCGAAGAAGCCGATGCCCTTGTCGTTCAGCTCCGCGACGACCGCGACGAACATCGCCACACCGGCGAGGAGTTGGATGACGAACTGGCCGAGCTCGGTCAGCGCGTCCGCCCACAGGCCGCCGATCGTGCAGTAGACGGCGGTGATGGTGCCGGTGATCAGGATGCCCTGGTTGAGCGAGATGCCGGTGAAGACCGACAACAGGGTCGCGATCGCGGCCCACTTGGCGCCCACGTCCACGATCTTCAGCAGCATGCCGGACCAGGCCAGCGCCTGCTGCGTCTTGAGGTCGTAGCGGTTCTTCAGGTACTCCAGCGGGGAGGCCACATGGAGGCGCGAGCGCAGCCGGTTGATGCGCGGCGCGAACAGCTTCGAACCGATCGCGATACCGAGGGCGATGGGGAAGGACCAGGTCACGAAGGAGGTGACGCCGTAGGTGTACGCGATTCCCGCGTACCCGGTGAACATCACCGCGCTGTAGCCCGACATGTGGTGCGAGATACCGGAGAGCCACCAGGGCATCTTGCCGCCGGCGGTGAAGAAGTCGCTGACGTTGTCCACGCGTTTGTGCGACCACACACCGATCGCGACCATCACGCCGAAATAGCCGATGAGCACGGCCCAGTCGAGACCGTTCATGTGCGTCCTCCCAGGGGTTCGACCCGGCGCTCATCGTGGGCGCTCTCGCGTGAACACGACAAGTCAGCGTAAGGTCAAAGGGAGGTAAAAGTATTCGGCATGATGGCCTTGGTTCACCTATATGAACTCAACGCATCAGCTCCCCGGCGTTGACCAGCAGTGATTGTCCGGTGATCGCCCGCGCCCGATCCGACGCCAGGAACACCGCCGCGTCCGCCACATCCCCGTCCGTGGCCAGATCGGGCAGCGCCATACGGCTGGTGAGCCGCCCCAGCACCTCCGACTCGGCCACGCCCTCGGTCTGGGAGGTGAACTGGACGTACGCCTGCACCGGTGGGCCCCACATCCAGCCCGGCAGCACGGTGTTGACCCGGATCCGGTGCGGCCCGAGCTCCCGCGCGAGGGAGTACATGGCACTCGTCAGCGCCCCCTTGGAGGCCGCGTACGCCGCCTGCCGCACCTGCGAGGGGGCGGCCACGGCCGACTGGGTCCCGATGAAGACGACCGAGCCGCCGCACTCCTTCAGCGCCGGCAGACAGGCCCGTGTCATCCGCAGCGAGCCCAGCAGGTTCACGTCGAGCACCGACTGCCAGGTCGTGAAGTCCGCGTCCTCCAGACCCCCGAAGTAGCTGTCCCAGGCGGCCACATGGACCACCGCGTCGATCCGCCCGAACCGCTCCACCGCCAACTCCGCCAGCGCCACGCACTGTTGCTCGTCGGTGACGTCCGTCGCCCGGTACGCCGTGTGCGCCCCGTCCGGATCGATCTCCCCCGCGCTCTTGGCGAGGTTGGCCTCGGTGCGCGCCCCGAGCACGGCGTTCCCGCCGTCCCGTACGACGGCCGCGGCGACCTGATGACCGAGTCCGGCGCCGACACCCGACACGACCACCGTCCTGCCCGTGAGCAGTGGCATGGCAGACCTCCCTGAATCCGGCTGATTCCCGACCCTGGCGCAATATCTGACGGGGCGTCAGAGTATGGGCGAGCCACCCAGGAAGGGGAAGGGCATGAGCGAAGAGACCCGCAGTGAGACGTACGCCGAACTGGCCGCCGTGGGCCCGTACGGCGTCCGCCCCGGCCATGCGCTCATCACCATGGTCGAGCCGCATCCGGGCCACGAGTACGCGTACAACCGCTGGTACGAGGACGACCACTACTACGCCGGCGCGATGGCGATGCCCTGGATGTACGCCGGGCGCCGCTGGGTCGCGACCCGGGACCTCCAACTCCTGCGCTACCCCGAGAAGTCGGCGATCGCCCAGCCGGTCACCGCCGGGTGCTACATCTCGACGTACTGGATCACCGACGGCCGCTACGACGACCACATGAAGTGGACCGTCGGCATCAACAAGCGCCTCAACCGGGACGCCCGGGTCTACCAGGACCGCACCCATGTCTTCACCGCGTTCCAGGACCACGAGGTGACGGTCTACCGGGACGGGGCGGCCGGGCCGCGCGACTTCCACGCCCTCGACCACCCCTACGCCGGTCTCGTCGTCGAGGTGATCGACGCCGAATCGGCCGAACAGCGCGGGGAGTTGCTGGAGTGGCTGCGCTCACGGCACCTGCCGAAGCGGGTCGCGGGGTCACCGGCGGCGATGGTGACGGTCTTCCGGCCGACACCGCTGCCCGGGGACCGTATGACGTACGTGAAGCAGGTCGAGGGCGTCGACACCCGGCTGACGCTGCTGTGGTTCCTGGAGGCGGATCCACGGGAGTGCTGGGAGGGGTACTTCACGGGGCTGGCGGAGCCGGTCGAGGAGGCGGGACTGGGGAGGGTGGAGCTGGTGGCGCCGTTCGTCCCGACCGTGCCCGGGACGGACACGTACGTGGACCGGCTGCGCTGAACCCCGCTCACGGGGTTCCGGACACAAGCCGAGCCCCCTCGGCAAGGACGGCGAGCTGGTCGAGAGGGCTCTTCGGTGGTGCTTGTGTAGTTGTGTAGTGCTTGATGTGGTGCTTGGTGTAGCGCTCGGTCACTCGGCCATTTACGCCTTGACCGAGCCTACGAAGGCGTTCCACGCGTCCGCGGGGAAGGCCAGGGTGGGGCCGTTCTGGACCTTGGAGTCCCGGACGGCCATCGCCGACAGGACAGGGGACTTGATCTCGACGCACGCGCCATTGCCCTGGGAGTACGACGACTTGACCCACTTGTCCGAGGCGCCCTGCTTGATTGCCATTTTCGCTCCGATTTGCCAGTTGCTGAGTAGCTGTCGCCGTGGCGTGCGTATGTCTCCGTCTGCACGGCACGGGTTTGCGCCAACGTTGTTATCCGATGGCGTGATCGACGCTACTCGCCAACATCGGGGAGCGGAGGAAGTATTCACCCGGGCGAGTGGCATATTCCATGGGGGTCTTCCGCCGCGGCCGGGCGAAGGTGTACCTTTCGGCGCCTCGCCTTACAGAGTCGGTCAGCGTGCGTAGTCCTTGGCGATGCTTGAGATGAATTCCCGGCTTTGGTCCACATTCAGGGCCTGTGCCCGCAGATGCTCGTACATGACGCTGTACTTCTGTACGTCCTGCGCCTTCTCCAGATACAGGTCGCTCGTCACGCCCTCGATGTAGACCACGCTGGAATCGGCGGCGTCGGGGAACTCCAGGATCGCGTACTGCCCGCTGACCCCCGGGTGTGCGCCCATCGTGAACGGGATCATCTGCACCGTGACGTGCGGCAGTTGGGACATCTCGATCAGATGCTCCAACTGCTCGATCATCACCTGCCGGTTGCCGACCTCGCGCCGCAGCGCCGCCTCGTCCAGGACCGCCCACAGCCGGAGCGGGTTCTCGGCGGCAGAGATACGTTCCTGTCGGCGCAGCCGCACCTGGACGCGCTTGTCGATGTCGGTGGGCGTCGCCTCGGGCAGCGCGCCGGAGATCAGGGACTCGGCGTAGCTGCGGGTCTGGAGGAGACCCGGGACGACCTGGGGGTCGTAGACCCTGAGGCTCGCGGCGTCCGTCTCCAGCCCGATGTAGACGCTGTAGGGGATGTCGCCGAAGGAGTGCCACCAGCCCTGCTGGCGGCTGTCCTTGGCCATCTGCATCAGGGAGTCGACGATCCGGTGGTCCTCGACCTCGTACACCCCGCACAGGTCGCGGACGTCGCGCTGGCTGATGCTGCGCCGGCCGTTCTCCAGCCGGCTGATCTTCGACTGCGACACCAGAAGCCGTTCGGCCACTTCTTCGGCCGTCATGCCCTTGAGTTCACGGAGCCGGCGCAACTCCTGGCCGAGCCGGCGTCGCCTGACGGTGGGATTGACATTGGACGCCACGGGAACGTGCACCTCCGGCTGCGTGCCTTCGAAAATTGCCACTTTGCGTATCTGCTGTTGAGCAGACTGCCACCAAGGTGGTTTCTACCGCTGGGAAACGGTGGATATGCGCTGCGTACACGCCAGTTCGCCATGATCGAAAGGCAGTTGGCGTCCCGCGGGCGTCCCGTGAGTGTTTCGCGGGGCAAAAAAAACCGCGCGGGACGGCGGGACCGTGATGTCGTCCGGACACACGGTCTCGCCGCCCCGCGCGGACCAGCGGCTCCCGGTACCGGGTCTGGGGTACGCCGGAGATGCTTGTGGTGCGGGTGGTGCTCGCGGTGCGGTTCTCTGGTCGTTCGTGTCGTGGTGCTGCGGCTCAGTGGGCCACGACACGCGCCATGGAACCGCGGTGCGGTTGCACCGGAACACCGCGGGCGGGTTCCGCTGCCTGCCTGGCACCTGGTCCGGCCGGACGGCCGGTCGGGGCCGGGCTGCGGCGCGGCTGTGCCGCCACGCCGTTCTGGACGTCCATCACGGCGTGCGCGACGAGACCGCCCATGGGGTCGTGCCTGATGAGGTCCCGCAGCCGGGACCTCGAGGACCGTCCCTCGTTGCCCGGATACAGGTGCTTGCCGAGGCCGACCGCGTGCGCCAGGGCGGCGAGCGCCGCGGTCCGCGGGTCCGGCGGCACGCCGGTGCGGATCGCGGAGTCCAGTCGGGCTCTGATCTCCCGGCTGATCTCGGTCTGACTCGCCTGGTAGCGAGTCGTCGGCAGCACTCCGCACATCTGTCCCGCCACGGCATGCACCATGCCGCACCGCTCCAGATGCGAGAGGTAGGTCTGGCGTAGCCCAAGACGCGGCCCGCCTATCCAGTTGACCGCCCGGACCGGAGCGCCACGCCTTCGCAGCAACTCCAACGCGCAGTCGAGTGTCGGATCTCCAGTCGGCCGTGGGGACACCACGGCGATACGATCCCCGTCTGGGGCTATCCGTCCGGCCAGCGCCAGCTCCACTAGCTGTGCTCCGGCCAGACCGAGGTCGAGCGACTGCGGCTGTGCGGTGGTACCCGTGGCCGGGTCCAACGCCAGCAGCAGAAGCTCCTCCGGAAGTGTTCTGCGGCTCCTGCCCATCCATGCCTCCCCGCGTGGATGAAAGACAGGGTGACCCCTCTCACATTGGTCTGTCGAGGGTGCGTGACCTGTTTGTAGTGGAACCGGTAGGTATGTCGTTCTCGTCTACCGCAGGAGCCAAGCCCTCACACAGGACACTGGTACATGGTTCGGACAGCGCGGGGGAGCGGTGTCAGGGCGGGCGATTCAGACGGGTTCACGGTTTAGGAGGCATCGGTGGCGGGCGAGTTCCCCGACAGGTCGAAGCAGCGCGAGTCGTCGGAAGAACCGACGTCGGGGAGCACGGGTCCGGTTCCCGAGGCCCGAGACCCCCGCCTCGCGGTCGCCCGCGACGCCGAGCCGCCCACAGCGCGCGGCGGCGTCGACACGGCGACCCGGGTCATCTCGGCCCGCGACGTGGCGAAGGCACGGGCCGCTGCGCGGGGCGAGGCCGAGAACGCCACGTCCGACGCGGAGTCGACGGAGACGAAGTCCGGCGAGAACGGCACGGCTGAGACGTCCGCCGACGCGGGAGCCTCGGCGCCGGGCGCCGGAACGGCGGATGCCGGTGACGAGGCCGCCGGGGAGAGCTCGGGGGCTTCGGACGCGTCCGGGGGCGCCGGGGACGCCGGCGACGCGGAGGGTTCGAAGGCGTCTGGCGGTGCCGATGGCGCCGAGGACCCGCGACGTGCCGAGGCTGCCGGGGGCGCGAAGGCGTCGAAGGCGGCCGATGAGGCGGCCCCCGCCGAGGACGCGGGCGCGGAGGACGCCGAGGACGTGCAGGACGCCGTGGTGGCCGAGGACGGCACCGAGGCTCCCAAGGGCGACGCGACGGGTGACGCCAGGTTGCGCGCGGCGGTGGCGGCCTGGGTGCGGACCGGGGATTCGGCGGCTACGGCGGACTCGGGCGACGAGGACGCGGCTGCCGAGGCCGGAGAGGGCCCGGAGAGCGCCGAGAAGGCCGACGCGGTCCCCGAGCCGGACTCCGAGCCCGAGGACCGCGCAGACGGCGCCGTGGAGCCTGCTGAGCCCGAGGACCAGGCAGTCACCTCCGTGAAGGACGCCGAGCCGGGCCCCGAGGCCGACGACGAGGACACCGAGGCCTTCGGCGACGCGACCGACGAGCACCCGGAGTCCGACAAGCAGCCCGCGGACTCCGCGGAGGCACCCGCAAAGCCCGCCGCGGCGAGCGCAACGCCTGGCGCGGCAGCAGACAAGCCCGGGACGGCGGCAAGCAAGCCCGGCGCGGCGGCGGCAAGCCCCGGCGCGGCGAGCGCATCGCCCGGTACGGCGGCGGAGAGCCCCGCGGCGGCAGGTAAGCCCGCCACGGACAAGCCCGCGGTGCCCACCGACAGGGCCCCCACCGACAAGGCCCCCAGTGACCAGGCGCCCGCCGACAAGCCCGCGGCGCTCTCCGACAAGGCCCCCAGCGACCAGGCGCCCGCCGACAAGCCCGCGGCGCCCGCCGACAAGGCCCCCGCCGACAAGGCCACCCCCGCCCCCGGCGACAAAACCCGCGCCGCCGGTCCGGTCGGGGACGCCGTGAAGGCCGCCCCCGCGGCCGACGCCCCCGTGGATCAGCCCACCACCATGCTGAAGTTGCCGTCCGCCGCGGAGCGGACGAGCAAGTTCGTGGCGCTCAAGCCCGATGTGACCAGCCCGGTCCCCCAGGTGGGCCCCGAGCGGACCACTCAGCAGCCGCTGCCGCCGAAGCCGCCGCTGGATCTGCTGGCCGAGCTCACGAACACGCCCCGGCCGCCGGAGACCCCGCTCCGCACCACCGTGCGTCGGGTCAAGATCTGGACGCCGCTGGTCCTGCTCCTGCTGGTCGTGTTTGCGATCGCGCAGTCCCTGCGCCCGCTGCCGTCCCCGACCCTCGAACTCACCGCCGAGGACAGCTACAGCTTCGACGGCGGCAAGGTCGACATCCCGTGGCCGGCCGACGGACAGGCCGCCCTCGACGTCCAGGGCATCGGCACCTTCGGCTCCTCCGGCGAGCAGAAGCCCGTGCCGATCGCCAGTGTCGCCAAGGTCATGACGGCGTACATCATCCTCCGCGACCACCCGCTGAAGAGCGGCGCCGAGGGCCCGAAGATCAAGATCGACCAGACAGCCGAGGACCAGTCCAAGGCCGGTCAGGAATCGACCGTGAACGTGACCGCCGGGGACTCCATCTCCCAGCGCGAGGCACTCGAAAGCATCCTGATCGCGTCCGCGAACAACGTGGCCCGCCTCCTCGCCCGCTGGGACGCCGGTTCGGAGAAGGCGTTCGTCGAGAAGATGAACGCCGCCGCCGAGGACCTCGGGATGAAGAACACGACGTACACCGACCCCTCGGGCCTGAACGACACCACCGTCTCCACCGCCGTGGACCAGGTGAAGCTCGGCAAGAAGGCGATGGAGGAGCCCGCGTTCCGCGAGGTCGCCGCGATGATGTCGTACGACGACTACAAGGGCGTCAACCACGGCAACTGGAACCAGATCGTCGGCAAGAACAACGTCGTCGGCATCAAGACCGGCACCACCACCTCCGCCCTCGGCAACCTCCTCTTCGCGGCGAAGAAGGAGGTCGACGGCGAGACCCGGACGATCGTCGGCGCCGTGATCCGGCAGCCCGCCGGTGGCGTCGACAACACGATCCTCAGTGCCGCGCTGACCGCCGGTGACCAGCTCATCCGGGCCGCGCAGGGTGCGCTGAAGTCGGCGACGATCATCAAGAAGGGCGAGGTCGTCGGGTATGTCGACGACGGCCTCGGCGGCAAGACCCCGGTGATCGCCACGAAGGACGTCACGGCCGTCGGCTGGTCGGGGCTCACGGTCAAGCTGACCTTCGCCGGTGACGACGTACCGCACACCGCGAAGGCCGGCACCAAGGTCGGCACGCTCACGGTGGGTGACGCCTCGGCCGGTGCGGTGAGCGTGCCGGTGGCGCTTCAGAAGGATCTCGTCGAGCCGGGCTTCACGGACAAGCTCACGCGCATCGCGTGACCCGTACGGCGAAAGCCGACGCGTACGGCAAAACCGTGGCGAAGATCCTGTATGCACCCCGTCGCGCGGGTACCCGTCAGGGCGCCCGTCGGCGGGGTGCGTGCTAGCGTCACGAATCGGGGCAGGTCGCCGGTCCCGGGGACGCGGCCGTGAACTTGGCCGGAACGGGACGGGGCCGAGAAAAGAAGACGGGACACGGGGAGTGCCTGAAGGTGGCCACAGCCGAGCCGACACGCGCCGACGACGCCGATCCGGGCCCGGGAGCCGGCCCGCGAATACGCGTGCCCGCACCGCGCGACGGAGCACGTGACGGAGCGGAACGCGAGAGCGGTCCCGCACCGGAGCGGTCGTCGGCCGCGCGTACCGCTTTCCTCGCTCTGCGTGAGCGTCTGCTGAGACACCCCGTCCTCTCCATCACCGCGCTGTCCGGCGTGCTGCACATCGTCTGGTTCTTCACCTTCGCCAACAGCGGCGGCGACCTCGCCGCCCAGGACGCCTGGGCCGAGTTCGTCGGCCGGCACCCCGACTCGGCGTACAACCTGGCCTGGTACGGCGGGATGCACCCGGTGTCGTACAGCGTGGTGTCGCCGTATCTGATGTCGGTGCTCGGTGTCCGTACGACGATGATGATCTCGGGGACGATCTCCGCCGGGCTGCTCACGATGGTCCTCATCCGCAGCCGGACCGTGAAGAACCCGCTGTGGGCGGCGCTCGCCGGGGTCTTCGCCTTTCTCTGCAACGCCGCCTCGGGGCGGGTGACCTTCGGTCTCGGCACGGTCTTCGCGCTCGGCGCGGTGGCGGTGGTGTTCTGCTGGCCGTACCGCTGGCGCTACAAGCGGTGGGCGAAGGCGCTGTGCGCGGCGCCGCTGGCCGCTCTCGCCACGATGGCCTCGCCGGTGGCGGGACTGTTTGTCGGGATCGTGGCCGCGGCGCTGTTCCTCCAGAAGCGGCGGCCGGGCGCCTGGGCGCTGGGCATCGCGCCGACCGCGGTGGTGGCGGTGTCGGCGTGGCTGTTCCCGTTCTCGGGCACCCAGCCGATGGCGTTCGGCTCGGTGATCCTGCCGTTCGCGTACGGCGTCCTCGTCTGTGTACTGGTGCCCAAGGCGTGGACGACGGTCCGGCTGACGTCCGGGGTGTACGCGTTCGGCGTGCTGATGGTCTGGCTGATCAGCTCCCAGATCGGCACCAACATCTCCCGGCTCCCGATGCTGTTCGCCGGGGTCACGCTGGTGGCGGCGCTTCCCTACGCCGTCCCGCGCACCCGCAAGTGGTACGCGATCGTGCTGTCGATCGCCGTCTTCACCGGCTGGATCGGCTTCAAGTCGGTCGACGACGTCGTCCACACCACCCCGGCCGCCTCCTGGGCCCGCGAACTGGCCCCGCTCGTCAACGAGCTCCAGGAGGTCGGCGCCGAGAAGGGCCGCGTGGAGGTCGTCCCGGCCGCCTCCCACCGCGAGGCCTCCGCCCTCGCCCCGTACGTCAACCTGGCCCGCGGCTGGAACCGCCAGGCCGACATGAAGCGCAACCCGCTCTTCTACGACGACACCCTGAACTCGGCGAACTACCACGAGTGGCTCAAGCGCTGGGCCGTGCACTTCGTGGTGCTGCCCAAGGACCAGCCCGACGACGGCGGGGAGCGCGAGCGGGAGCTGGTGCAGCGCGGGATGCCGTATCTGAAGCAGATCTGGGGCGACGCCAACTGGCAGCTGTTCCAGGTCACCGACCCGACCCCGCTCGCCGAGCCCGACGCGATCGTGGACCGGGCCGCGCAGGGCGAGATGACGCTGCGGGTGAAGAAGCCGGGCCGGATCCTCATCCGCATCCCGTACTCGCCCTGGCTGAGTGTCGTCGACGCCGACGGCAAGAGCCTCGAGGGCCCGCAGGAGACGCAGGCGTCCAAGGACCGGGCCGACGGCACACCGAAGACGTACGACAACGTCAACGGCTGCCTGATGGAGACCGAGGAGGACGTCCACGGCGACCGCTGGACCGAGCTGCTGGCCCCGAAGGCGGGCACGTACCGGCTGGCGGCGCCGTATCAGCTGCCGAGGGGGACACCGTGCCCCGACGAGCTGAAGTGAGAGCGACTGTGAGAGTGGCCGGCGCTAGCTGACGTTCCTGACCGGGAACGCCACGTCGCACACCGGGTCGTCCGGGCCGGCCGCGTGCCAGTCGGCGAAGTAGATCTCCCGGCAGGGGCCGGTCTGCTCCAGGCCCTCCCGCCCGATCCACTCCTCGACGGCCTCGAAGGCGGCCAGGATCTGGGGATGGGCGACCTGGGCCTTGGTGACGCGGGTGTACGCGAACCGCTGGGCCGGTTCCACCCGTACCGCCGTCCCCCGGGTCCGGCCCGGCCCGTCCGCCCAGGCCCGTGCCGCGGCCTCGTCGGCGACCGGCACACAGGACTCGGCGGGGCCGTCGCTCTCCATGGAGACCTCGGAGTAGTAGACGACGAACGGCGCCGCCGGCACGCCGCCGCAGTCCCGCGCGGCTGCCGTCAGACGGTCCAGCGACGCCCCGATCCACGTCGGCAGCTCGTCCGCCAGGGTGTGCCGCTTCTCGGCGATCACCACCTGCCCCGGCAGTTCCACCGTCTCCACCACGAACTTCCCGTACATCTCGGAGCTCCTCCCCGACAGTCGTCCACGGAGGTACTCGGCGAGCGTCCGCTGCCCCGCCACCCGCGCCTCGACGTCCGCCCAGTACGAGCCGAGCCGGTCGGCGCCCTCGACGCCACCCGTCTCGACCACCTCGGCGATCCGCGCGAGCGGCATGTCGAGCTGCCGGAGCATCGCCACGAGCCGGGCGCGTTCGGCCTGGTCGGCGCGGTAGTAGCGGTAGCCGCTGACCTCGTCCACATGGGCCGGGGACAGCAGGCCGAGCCGGTCGTACAGCCGCAGGGCCTTGGCCGAGAGGCGGGCCCGGGCGGCGAACGCGCCGATGGTGAGCAGTTCGTCGGTCACCGGTTCATCCTCCGTCACCGGACGGCTTCGTCCGCCCGGTGACGAGGAGGCTCAGCCCTGCCCCAGGGACAAGGTCAACCGTCCTTGGGAAGGGGGTTCAGCCGGCGAGCTGGGCTTCCAGGGCGGCGACGAGCTCGGCCGACTCCGGCTCGGTCTGCGGGGAGAAGCGGGCCACGACGGTCCCGTCCCGGCCGATCAGGAACTTCTCGAAGTTCCAGCGGATGTCACCGGTGTGCCCCTCGGCGTCGGCGAACCCGACGAGCCGCTCGTACAGCGCGTGCCGGCCCTCACCATTGACCTCGACCTTCTCGGTCAGCGGGAAGCTCACGCCGTACGTCGCCGAGCAGAACTCCGCGATCTCCTCGGCGCTGCCGGGCTCCTGCCCGAGGAACTGGTTGCAGGGCACGCCGAGGACGGTGAAGCCCTTGTCGGCGTACTCCTTCTGGAGCTTCTCCAGGCCCGTGTACTGCGGGGTCAGCCCGCACTTGGAGGCCACGTTCACGATGAGCACGGCCTTGCCCGCGTACTGGGAGAGGTCGGCGGCGCCGCCCTGGAGGGTGTCGATGTCGACGGAGAGGGGGGAAGTGCTGTTCGAAAGCGTCATAAGCGGATGCTAACTCCGGTACGTGTCGGGGCGTCGTGAGGCCTCGACGAGCACGGTCCCGGCCGCCGTCCGCTCGTACAGCACCGACCGCCCCGCCCGCCGCCGCTCCACCAGACCCGCGTCCAGCAGCACCCGCAGATGGCGGCCGACCGAGCCCAGGCTCTGCCCGGTGACGGCGACCAGCTGGGTCGTGCTCATGGGGGAGTCGAGGAGCATGAGGACGCGGGCGCGTGTCGTGCCGATCAGCGCTCCGAGCCCGGCCGGGACCGGCCGTCGGTCGTGGTCCTCGGCGAGGACGCCGGAGCACGGGTAGACCACGGCGTACCGGTCCCGGCCCTCCCAGGAGACCCAGCCGTTCCCGGTGGTCACCGGGATGAAGGCCAGTTCGGCGCCGGAGGCGATCTCCCGCGGCGGATACGCGTGCAGATTGACCTGGAACCGGTTCCCGCCGAGCCACCGCGTCCACGGCCGCAGCGAGTCCAGTACGGCCGCCCAGCCGCCGTGACTCACCCGCGCGGTCCGGGCGACCACGTCGGCCTCCAGAACCCGCCGCCGACGATCCCAGTACGGCCGCACGGCCTCCTCCCACACGTGGGTGAGGAGCGCGGTCGCCCGCTCGGGCAGGTCGTCGCGGTCCAGGACGGCGGGGAGCGGGCCGCCGGAGAGGGAGACGCGGAGGTTGGCGCGGGCGGAGTCGGGAGCGGCCTCCCTGACCCGTCGCACCGTCTCCTCGAAGCTCTCCCCGGCGCGCGGGGTGGGGCAGATGAAGTCGGCGATCCAGGACCTGAGCGCAGCGTCGACGAGGGGCCCTGCCACCGGGTCGGCCGCGAGGAACGCGCGGTAGCCCGGCAGATGCGCGCGCAGCCAGGTCTCCTCGCCCGGGTGGCCGGCGGCCGCCGTGTGCAGCAGCCGCACGCTCGCGAAGGTCTCGGCGAACGGGGAGAGCAGAAAACGGCTGCGGGCGAGCGTGTCCGTGCCGATCAGCCATAAGCCCATACGTCGTACGACCTTTCGTGTGTGCGCGAAAGATTAACGACCGGCCGGTGATCGCTCCGAGACTCCTCCGCATGCGCAGTTACCGCGAGCTCTTCCGTACCCCGGAGTTCACCCCGTTCTTCCTCTCCTTCGCCGCCTTCAACGCGGCCCTGACGATCGGCGGCCTGTCGCTCGCCACGCTGGTCTACCGGGCCACCGAGTCACCGCTGCTGTCGGCGCTGAGCATGTTCGGGCCGCAGCTGGCGCAGGTGCTCGGCGCGACGTTCCTGCTCTCGGGCGCCGATCGGCTGCGCCCGCGGGCGACGCTGGCCGGGATGGGGCTCGCCTTCGCGGCCCTCACGTCGGTCCTCGCACTGCCCGGACTGCCGGTCTGGGCGGTGTTCGTAGTCGTCCTCGCGCAGGGGCTGATCGCGTCGCTGGGCGGCGGAGTGACCGGCGGGCTGCTGAACGAGATCCTCCCCAAGGACGGCTTCGTGCTGGGCCGTTCGGTGTTCAACATGGCTTCGGGCCTGATGCAGGTCCTCGGTTTCGCGACGGGCGGCGCGCTCCTCGCCCTCCTGTCCCCGCGCACCTGTCTGCTCCTCGCGGCGGCGCTCTACGCCGTCCAGGCCCTGGGCTACCGCCTGGGCCTCACCGACCGCCCGGCCCGCGTCAAGGGCCGCCTCTCGGTCCGCGCGACCTGGCGCACCAACGCCATCCTGTGGTCCTCCCGCCCGCGCCGCCTGACCTACCTGGGCCTGTGGATCCCCAACGGCCTGGTCGTCGGCTGCGATTCGCTCTACGTCTCCTACGCCCCGGAGGCGGCGGGCGTGCTGTTCGCGAGCGGGGCGCTGGGCATGTTCGCCGGGGACGTGTGGGTGGGCCGCTTCGTAGGGCCTGCGGTGCGGGAGAGGTTGGCGACTCCACTGCTCCTGCTGCTGGCGACGCCGTACCTGATCTTCGCGCTGCACCCGGAGGTGCCCGTGGCCGCGGTGGCCGTGTTCCTCTCCAACGTCGGGTTCGCCGCGAGCCTGGTCCAGCAGGAGCGGCTGATGTCCCTCACACCGGACGACATGGCGGGGCACGCGCTCGGGCTGCGGTCCGCGGGCATGCTGACGATGCAGGGCGTGGCGGCGGCGCTCGCGGGCACGGTGGCCCAACTGACGTCACCGGCAACGGGGATGACGGTGATGGCGACCGCGTCGGTGGCGGTGACGCTGGGGCTAGCGGTCGCGGGTAAGCGTGAGGAACGACGTCCAGGTGTCGGGCGTGACGGTGAGGCGGGGGCCGTGGGTGTGCTTTGAGTCGCGGATGTGGATGGTGTGGGGGGTGGGGGCGACCTCGAGGCAGTTACCGCCCTGCTCGGTGCTGTAGCTGGACTTGAACCATTCCAGTGCGGTGCTCATCGCTCTCCTAGCAGAAGGTCCAACAGGTCTCTGGTCTCCTGGGGGTTGAGAGCCTGTGACCGCAGCATCGCATACTTGAGTTCCAGGACGGATACCTCGTCGGGGTCAGCGATCATCCAGCCTTTTCGCTGGCCCTCGACGTAGGCGAGGTGCTGGTGGTCGAGGGTTTCGATGAGAACGAAGGGCCCGGAGAGTCCGGCGTGGAAGTCCCGGCCCCCAGGCATGACCTGGATCGTGATCCCCGGCAGGACGGCCCACTCGCGCAGACGCCGCAGTTGTCCGTGGCGCACCTCGTCCCCGCCGAGCCGGTCCATGAGGGTCATTTCGGAGAGGATGAAGGTCGCCGTCGGCGGCACCTTTCGCTTAAGGATCTCCTGACGCTCGATGCGTGCCGCGACACGCTGCTCGATCACGTCCTCGGTCAGAGCGGGCACCTCGTTCAGGAAGACGGCGCGGGCATAGGCCGGGGTCTGGAGGAGGCCCGGTAGAGCCTGATTCTCGAACGACGACAGCGCCAACGCCTCCTGCTCCAGGTCGATGTACTGCTCCACCCACCTCGGGAACAGATCGATCTCGGGCATGTTCGCGAGCGCCACGCCCAACGCGCCCTTCGTGTCGAGGAGTTCGTCCAGCAGCCCCGCCAGATCCTCCTTCAGCGTCCGTCTGCCCTGCTCGATCGAGGCGATGGTCTCCTCGTCCACACCCACCCGCTCGGCGAGCGCCACCTGGGTCAGACCGGCGGCCCGCCGAAACACCCCGACGAGACTCCCGACCAGCTTCACGGCGGACGCGTTCTTCCTCATCCGCGAGCTGCGGCTCTTGTTGCTCATGCGGAGGAACTGCCCATTGGGGGGCGTACGTTCACCCGTTGTCACCCGTACAAGTCATTTGTACGGGTCGCCACCGGCCGGTGCGGCTTTGCGGGCCTGTTCGAGGGCGGCGCGGCTGCTCTGGGTATAGGGGTGGGTGTCGCCGAGGCTGTGCTCGCTCTGCGCGAGGGCCGTCTCCATGAGGGGGATGCCTCGTCGCCAGTCTCCGGCGGTGTTGTAGGCATGCGCGAGGTTGTGGCGTGCGGTGATGGTGTTGGGGTGGGTGGCGCCGAAGACCTGCTCGCACTGGGCGAGGGTGTTTTCCAGCAGGAGAGTGGCTCGCTCCAGGTCCCCCTCCGCGTGGTAGGCGCGCGCGAGGCTGTGACGTGCGCCGAGGGTGCCGGGGTGGGTGGCGCCGAAAACCTGCTCGTACTGAGCCAGATTGACTTCCAGCAAGGGGGTGGCTCGTTCCAGGTCCCCGGCCTCCGCGTACGTCTCGGCGAGGTTGTGGCGTGTGGTGAGGGTGTTGAGGTGGGTGTCGCCGAGGATTTGCTCGCACTGGGCGACGGTGCTCTCGAGCAGGGGGATGGCCCTTTCGAGGTCCCCGGCGGTGGCGTAGGCGCTGGCGAGGTTGTTGCGTGCACCGAGGGTGTCGGGGTGGGTGTCGCCGAAGACCTGCTCGCACTGGATGAGGATCTGTCGGCGCAGGCTGATGGACTGGGCGTCTCGATACTGCTGAAGCAGATACTCGGAGGCTGCCTGATAAGCGAAGATCATCTCGATGTTCGGAACACGGACCGCCGACGCGTTCTCCGCCAGAGCGGTGATGTGCGGGAGGATCTGCTGCCAGCGGTCCGCACCGAAGTCGTCGTCTTCTGACGGCATGGCCTGCTGAACGGCCTGTTCGGCATTCTCCCGTCCTTCGGCCTGGCCCTTGTCACGGAGCACCGTCTGCACCAGTCGATGGACGCTGATGTTCCGCGCATCGGTGAAGCTGACCATGTTGTACGCGTGCAGCACGCCCAGCGCCCTGTTCAAGGCGACGGCGTCCGACGCCAAGGGCGCCAGAATCGCCCGGGGAATGTCGTCCGGTGCCATCCAGGCCATCGCACCCAACAACACGACAGCCAACGGATCCCGTCCCGAGACCGCAACGATCGTCTGATCCCAGATCCGCGCGATCGTCCGCTCCGGATCGATCCCCTCGCTCGCCTCGTCCAGCACCAACCCCAGTGACCGGCGGTACTCCTCCAGCCCGGTCCCCGTCTGGTGCACATACGCCCCCGCCTGCTCCAACGCCAGCGGCAGACACCCCAAGTCCCGCGCCAACTCCGTCGCCGCGCCCCACTCCTCACTCGTCGGAGCCCGATCGGGAAACGCGAGCCGGGTCAGCAGATCAACCGCGTCCTCCAGAGGCAGCACCCCCAACGCCATGGTCCGGGTGGTCACCACATGCCATCCCGTGGCTTTCCTACTGGTCGCCAGATGATGCCCGCGGTGCAGCGTCCCCACGTACGGCTTCAGCACCCCCGGATCCTCGACGTTGTCGAAGACCAGCAACCACCCCTCATGCTCCTGAAGCCAAAGCACCGCCCAGGCCGCCCGCTCGTCCGGCCCCGCCGCCCCCGCCCACTGCGGGCACAACGCCATGGCCAGCCCCGCCAGAGCCGACACGATCGACTCGGCGCTCTCCGCGGTGATCCACCACACCAGCGAGTACGACTCCCGGTACTCATGCGCGTAGTGCAAGGCCAGCGAGCTCTTCCCCACCCCGCCCAGCCCATGGATCGCCCGCACGGCGACCTGCTGAGTCACCGCGGCCGACCCGCCCCCGGTCAACAGCGCCCGCAGCTCGTCGAGTTCGCTGCCCCGCCCCACGAACACCTCGGTCGCCGACCCCGGCAGAAACCCCGCCCCCGCCGGCGCCACGACCGTCCGCGCCCAGTGCACCGCCTCCGCCGGCAGCACCACGACCCGCGCGTTGTCCCCACTGACGGCGACCCCGATCGACTCGCCCGCCGCGATCGCCCGCTCCCCGGAGGCGTCCACGTCGCTCATCGCTTCGACGAACCGTGACCGTCACCGGTGATGGCGATCCCGATGTTCCCGCCCGCGGCGATCGACCGCGCCCCCGACGCGATGACGGTCGTACCACTACCCCCACCCGGCAACAGCGCGGCCAACTCACCCTCCAACTCCGGGTGCTTCCGCAACGCCCGCCGAATCTCCTGCCGAAGCACCCCCAACGCATCCTCGTTCCCAGGCTCGGCAGCAGCCTCCTGAACCGCCTCCACCAGCCCCTCGCGCCCCCGCTCGTCGACCCGCCCGTACGTCGCCCGAAGCACCCCCCGCCCGACCTCGGCCCCCGCCCCCGCGCCGGCCACCGCCTCACCCGTCAGCACCTCGTCGCCGTACACCCCCAACGACTCCCTCAGGAACTGCGTCATCCCCTGCACGAACTCCACGTCCGCCATCTCACGCACCCCCATCCCACAAAGACCCCGGTATCTCCTCCTGCCGCGGCGGCCACCCCGGAATCACGTACGCCGCCCGGAAGTTGGCCACGAACCACTCGCGGCCCTCCCTCCTCATCAACAACGGCCGCACCGGCGCACCGCTGTCGGACGACGAGGTCATCACCACGAGCGCGTGGTCGGCCCCGATCCGGCGCGGATCCCCGGCGGGACCCCAGGAGGCCGGGTTCACGGCGGCGTAGTGCTCACGCAGCGCCGACATCCTGCCCTCCAGCAGCGGCTGGGCGAGCGCGTGCCGAGGCGACTCCTCGGCCAGCGCCCTGGCCAGGGTGTCCTGGTCCTGCCCATCGACCTCCGGATGAGCGGAGTTGGCGAGGATCCAGTCCTGAGCGAGCGCGAGCCGCAGGTCGTGGGCGAGCCTCTTCCACACCTCGCCCGCATTCCCGAGGTACAGATCGACCTGCCAGTCCCGCGCCGCATCCTCCGGCAAGGAACCGAGCCCCGACGGAACGGCCCCGGGGCTCCCCTTCAGGACCCGGAGAAGCGGCGCCAGATCACCGTCACCCGTCTCGCCGACCACGTACGACGTCGTCAGGTTCAGCGGTACGGGGATCAGCCGTCGGTCCTCCTCCCGCAGCACGACCGGCAGGAAGCGGGCCTTGTCGCGGCGTCCGTGGTAGAGGCCGGCTGTGATCAGCGAGCCCTCCCAGCGGACCCCCGACCCGACCCCGGCCTCCGACTCCCGGTTGAACCGCTCCAGATAGACCTCGGTGACCACGACCAGCACGAAGTCCGCCCGGTCCAGCTCGCGCCGCATCCAGTCCGGCCACGACTCGGGCGGCGCGTGCTCCTCGAACTGGTCGATCCAGGCGTCGACGCCGGCCTGGCGGAGCCGGTTCGCGAGGTTGAGGACCGCCTTGCGGTGGGCGTCGCCGTCGTGCGAGTACGAGATGAGCACACGGACATCGGGAACGGGCGGCTCGGCCATGAGATCAATGTAGAGCCGGTGAGCAGGAGTTGGCCGGAGTTCCAGCGCGCTTCGTACGGTTCCGTTACGACAGGCACTCTTGACAGCCTGCGTACTGTTTCGCGACGTTTGAGCCTCACCGCACACTGTGCGCGTGACAGGACGCGGCAGGCGCGTCATGGGGGGAACTGGGGGGAGCGGTCGCCGATGCGATCCATGAGCAACTCCATGAGAAACCGGATCACCATCCACAGACCCGAGGAGCTGGGCGGAGAGCTCCGCGGGGCCTGGCACCGGGTGATGGACGAGTCGCCCGACTTCGGAAATCCTTTCCTGGCCCCGGAGTTCGCGGCCGGGGTCGGCACCTACCGCGGCGGGGCCCGGGTGGCGGTCCTGCACGAGCACGGGGAGCCCGTCGGGTTCTTCCCGTACGAGCGCAACGCACTCGGCGTCGGCCGGGCCATCGGTCTCGGCCTCTCCGACTGCCAGGCGCTGGTCCATCGGCCCGGGGTCACCTGGGACACCGGGGAGCTGCTGAGGGCCTGCGGGCTGTCGGTCTTCGAGTTCGACCATCTGGTGGACGAGCAGAAGCCGCTCGGCCGGTATGTCACGGGGACGTTCGCCTCCCCGGTCGTCGATCTGAAGGTGGCCGAGGGCAGCTACCCCGAGTGGCTGCGCGGCACCTACCCGGGCCTGGCCAAGACGGTCCTGAAGAAGGAACGCCGACTGGCCCGCGACCACGGCGAGCTGCGGTTCGTCTTCGACGAGCGGGACCCGAAGGCGCTGCGGCAGCTGATGCGGTGGAAGTCGGCCCAGTACCGACGCACGGGCCGCATGGACCGCTTCGCCCGCCAGTGGATCGTCGCCCTCACCGACCACTTCTTCCAGGTCCGCGAGGAGCACTTCACCGGCGTCCTGTCGGTCGTCTACGCCGGGGAGCGCCCGGTCGCGGCCCACTTCGGCCCCACCTCGCGGACCGTGTTCGCGGCCTGGTTCACCGCGTACGACCCCGAACTGCGTTACTACTCCCCGGGGTTGCTCATGCATCTGCGGATGGCGGAGGCGGCGGGGCGGCAGGGCGTGCGGGTGATGGATCTTGGGCGCGGTGACAAGGAGTACAAGGACTGGCTCAAGACGCGTGAGCTGCGGGTCGGCGAGGGTTTCGCGTACCGGCCCCATCCGGTGGCGGCGGCCCACCGCCTGTGGCGCAGACCGGTCAGGGGTCTGCGGAACACGGTCCTGGCCCATCCGCGGCTGCGGGAACCGGCGGACCGGCTGCTGAAGACGGTCGGCGGACTGCGCGCCAAGACTCACTGAGCGCCGTTGCCTCGTACGGCATCCGAGAGCGTACGACGCTCGCCCGGGTGCCCCTTCGGAGATCCCCGCGACGGAATTACCCCACGGCGGGGCTTGCCGCGACGGGACTCCGACCCCTCCATCACTCCTTGCTGGAACTGCTTTCTGGAAGAGGTGACGATGCCGTACGGATCGCGGCTCGCCGCGACGATGTCTCGGCGGCTCGGACGGGAATGCGTCTACACGCCCTCGGCGCGACTGGCCCTCTACCTGGCCCTGCGGCGCTGGTGCCGCCCGGGCGCCAGGGTCCTGATGTCCCCGGTGAACGACGACGTGATCCTCTTCGTCGTCCTGGCGGCCGGTCTGCGCCCGGTCCAGGCCCCGGTGTCCCCCTGGGACGGCAACATCGACCCGGCGGCCGTCCCCGAGTCCACCTGGCGCGAGGTGGACGCGGTACTGACCACGAGCCTGTACGGGATGCCGGACCGGATCGTCCAACTCCGGGACCGGTGCGAGCAGTTGGGCATCCCGCTGATCGAGGACGCGGCGCACGCGATCGGCACGCACGTGGACGGACAGCCGATCGGTACGTTCGGGAAGGCGGCGGCCTTCAGTCTGTCCAAGCATGTGGCGGCGATGGCGGGCGGCTTCCTGGCGGTGGAGGACGCCCGCACCAGAAGGGAGCTGGAACTCCTGCGGGACGACCTGCTCACTCCGGCCCGGCTCAAGGCGGACCTGGCGGCCACCCTCCGGCCCCTGGCCCGCTCGACGGTCCGCGCCCTGCACCTCGTACGCCCCACCTGGCGCACCATGCAACGCCTGGGCGTGCTGGAACGCGACGACTTCCGGATGCCCCTGCACGCCCCGCGGCTCGCGCTGTCCGCCCACGAGGCCCCGAACCTGCTGCCGTACGACCCCTGGATCCGGGTGGATCTGCACGACTACCGGGCCCGCCACGGGCGGCTGGTCCGGGCGGGGCTGAACCTGCGCCTGAACCTGCTGGACGAGAACCTCGCCGCCCGCCGGGCCGGAGTGACCCTGCTGGCGGGCACCCCGTGGGCGTCCCCGGCGCTCAGGGACCGGGCGGTCGGCAACGGTCCCCTGCCGCTCTTCCGGGTCCCCCTGCTGGTGGAGGGCCGCGACGAGCTGGTGGAACGCCTGGTCACCCATGGCATCGTCACCGGCTACATCTACGACCCGCCCCTGGACGACTACGCGGGCGCGGAGTTCGTGGAACCCTCCCCGGACCCGGGCCCGGCCCGCTGGTTCGCCTCCCACGTCCTGCCCGCGGACCCGCTGCTGGCCCGCAAGGTCACCAAGGCCCTGACGAAGGAGCGCACCAGGACCGCCCGCCCGCCGACCCCGACGTCCCCGAAGGCCGTCCCGGACGCGACCCCGCCGGCGCCCCTGGGTCAGTGACCGGGGTCGGTCGGCGGGGCCGGTGAGCGGGTTTCAGGCAGGACGCGGCACGATCCGCACCGCGCGGTAGTCGTACCCGTCCTGCTTGAAGCCGGGCGCCTCCCACTCCAGGTCGACCTGCTGGCCGGGGGAGAGGGTGTGGAAGCCGGAGTCGGACCCCTCGATGTCGGCGAAGTGCCCGAAGCAGCCGCCCGGGGTCTCGGGGCAGTCGAGCACCCCCCAGCCTTCCTCGTCCCGCCACTCACGGACCGTCGCGACCACCATGCGGGGAACCCTCCGAGACTTGGTTCCCATCAGCGTACGTCCACGTAGTCGCCGGTCGCCTTGACGGCCGCGGTGGTGGTCGTGCCGCCGAAGTTCCAGCGCCAGTAGCCGTCCTGGGACGCGGTGACGGTCGTCCTCAGCTTGCCGGTGCCGTCGGTCGTGACGGTCTTGACCGTGGTGTAGGTCGCGCTGTTCTTCGGGCGGAACTGGAGCTTGACCGGCTGCGAGGTGTAGCCGGCGTAGACGTACCTGTCCCAGTTGGCGCGGGCCAGCTTGCCCGTGACCGTGATGGCCTTGCCCTTGGTGACGGGCTCGGGCGAGGCGTCGACCCCGAGGGTGGCGCGGCGCTTGACGGGGTGGGTGCCCCGGTCGCCGCCGTAGTAGTCGCCGTCCTTGGCCTGGAACTGGACGTACACGTCCCAGGGGCCCGCGAGGGTGTTGCGGGGCAGGTCGATGTTCTTGTCCAGCCGCACGGTGAGCTTGCAGCTGGACGTGGTGGAGCTGGTGGCGGTGCACGTGGGCACGCCGTGGAACGACCAGTAGTCGTCCCCCTTCTCGCGGTCGATCGCCACGAACGCGAGATCCTTGCTGATGCCCGAGTCGTCGGAGACGGTCACCGCGATCGTGAACGACTCCGTACGGGACGTACCGAAGACGATGGACCTGCCACCGTTCACCGACACCTTCTCGATCACCACCCCCGTCTCGGCCGCGTGGGCGGCCGGTGCGGTGAGGGCGGAACCGGCAAGGACGAGGGCGCCGCCGAGAACGGCGCCCATGACTGCTGCACGCATGAATCCCCATCTTGCCTCGAGCCGGCCGCGGACCCTGGAACCCCCCAGGTCACGGGCGCGACAGATGCGGCGAGGATACGACACGCGCGTGCGGCGGCCGGTGGTCAGCCCGGGGCCACGGCGCGGCCGGTCTGCGGGGAGATCATCCCGGCGCACAGGCCCCGCGCGGCCAGTCCCTGCGCGATACGGGGGATCGCGGCGCGGGAGTTGGCGGACCAGTCGTGCATGAGGATGACCTGCCCGTTGGTGAGCCGGCCGGCGGCCGCCACGATCGCGTCCGTACTTGCCCCGTTCCAGTCCTGCGAGTCGACCTGCCAGAGCACCTCGGTCAGCCCGTACCTCGCCTCGACCGCCCGTACCGTCGCGTTGGTCTCGCCGTACGGCGGCCGGAACAGCCGGGGTGTGCCGCCGCCCGCGCCCGCGATGGCCTGCTGGGTCCGGGAGATCTCGGAGTCGATGGTCGCCTGGCTCTGCTGGGTGAGGTGCGGGTGGGTGTAGCTGTGGTTGCCGACCCACATACCGGCGCTGACCTGGGCCCGTACCTGGGCCGGGTTGGCGGCGGCGTACTGGCCCTGGTTGAACATGGTGGCCCGCAGCCCGTTCTGCCGGAGCGCGGTGAGCAGGGCGGGGGTACTGCCGGAGGGGCCGTCGTCGTAGGTGAGCCCGACGTACCCGTTGCAGACGGCGGCCTGGGCGGCTCCCGCGGGTTCGGCGGCGTGGACGCCGAGGGCCCCGGCGGCGAGGGCCGCGACGACGGCGAGCCGGGTGACGGGGGAGCGTAACGGAATCCGGGTGCCTGTCCTGTGTCGCATGGTCACCCCACCGTGATGTTGGAGCTGCCGCTGCTCTGGTAGCCCTCGGTCGCCATGATCATGTAGTAGCGGAAGCTGCCGAGGCCCATTCCGGCGCGAGCCCAGGCGTCGAAGTGGTTGCCGGTGGTGATGGTGCCGCCCGTCCGCCGGGACTGCCGGACACTCCAGTACTGGTTGAAGGTGCGGGTGCCCTCGACGGACGGGGCGTTGTACCGGGTGGTCTGGTAGATGTCGTACGTCCCGCCGTCGCTGGTGACGCTGCCCTTGTACGTCCCCGTCGGCCGGTAGGTCCCCCAGTTGTCGACGACGTAGTACTCGACCAGCGGGCTGGAGGTCCAGCCGTAGAGGCAGAGATAGGCGTTCCCGGACGGGCTGAAGGAGCCCGAGTAACTCACGGTCCTGCGGCTGCCGTTGGCCCATCCCTTGCCCGCGACGAAGTTGCCGGTGTTGCGCCACGAGGTGCGGTAGTTGCCCCCGGAGGCGAGCGTCATGGAGACGGTGCCCGGGGCGTCGGTCCAGAACGAGTAGTAGTACCCGTTGTTCGTGCCGGTCTGGTTGGTGGTGACCACCGTGTCGGCGTGAGCGGTCCCGGGCAGCGCCACCCCGGTCGCGACGGCCAGCGCCGTGGTACCGACACCGCTGACGAACATCCTGCGACTCATGTCGTTCATGTGCCTGCTTCCTCCTCGTCGAGTAGCTCGGTCATCGGCAGTTTTGGAGTGGCCCTGTCAACTGTCAATGGTTTCGGCAATTGTTGCGAAACATTCGAGAGGTTGAGTCAGAGGAGGGATGACCATTTCCCCTGCTCGTGACGGCAATTCAGCGACACCTGTCGAGGATGATCGAATTACCCTGCCGCCATAAGATCAATTCAGGATCGAAGCTTTACGAATGTTTCGAAGAATTTCCGATCAACTTGGACCGGCTCGACGATCGGCCTGCGGCACATGCCAACCGCACCTTTCCGTAACCGATCCTGTTCACACCGTTGACACCCTGCACACGCGCCCCTAATCTCACGCCAATCTCGCGAACGTGTGACGAAATTTCGAACGTTCGTTGTGGAATCTGTGTGCACGGCCATGCCTGGAGTCCGGTCTGACCAGCCGTCACCCCCCTCAATGACGAGAGGCACAAGGAACCATCACCATGCTCAATCGAAGAGCCGTCCTGGCCGGAGCCGCTTCACTCGCCGTCACTTTGTCCGCCTGTGGCAAGGAGAACGAGAGCAGCTCCGGCAGCAGTCCCGAGGGCGGCACCGTCGGTATCGCCATGCCGACCCGCGCCTCCGACCGCTGGCTCACCGACGGCAAGAGCGTCGTCGAGCGCCTGAAGGACATGGGCTACAAGAGCAAGTTGGTCTACGGCGACGACGACCCGAAGGCCCAGGTCTCGCAGATCGGGGACCTGGTCAAGCAGGGTGTCGACGCGCTGATCATCGCGGCCATCGACAACAAGTCGCTGAACGGCGTACTGCAACAGGCCGCTGACGCAAAGATCCCGGTGATCTCCTACGACCGGCTCATCCTCGGCACCAAGAACGTCGACTACTACGTCTCGTTCGACAACGAGATGGTCGGCCGGATGCAGGCCACGCACATCATCAAGAAGCTCGAACTGGCCAAGGGCAAGGGGCCGTTCAACATCGAGCTGTTCGCCGGCTCGCCCGACGACAACAACACCAAGTACTTCTTCGACGGTTCGATGGCGCTGCTGCAACCGTATCTGGACAGCAAGCAGTTGATCGTCCCGTCCGGCGAGGTGGCCATGGACCGGATCACCACCCTGCGCTGGGACGGGCCCACCGCGGAGAAGCGCATGAGCCGCCTCCTCGCCAAGTGGTACCGCAACCAGACCCTCGACGCGGTCCTGTCCCCCTACGACGGCATCTCGCGGGGCATCCTGACCGCGGTCACCTCGGTCGGCTACGGCTCCGGCGTCAAGCGCCTCCCGGTCATCACCGGCCAGGACGCCGAACTGGCCTCCGTGAAGTCGATCATCGCGGGCAAGCAGTCCCAGACCGTCTTCAAGGACGTCCGCCGCCTCGCCGACGCCGCAGCGACCGTCGTCGACGACGTACTCAGCGGCCGGGACCCCTGGGTCGACAGCTCGATCGCCTACAAGAACGGCGTCAAGGCCGTCCCCGCCGTCCTGCTCCAGCCGACGAGCATCGACAAGTCCAACTACGACGTCCTGATCAAGGACGAGTACTTCACGGCGGCCGAGCTCGAGTAGAGGTCCGGAAAGAGGGCCCCTCCAAGAGGTGGGACCTCATGCCCCGAGGGCGCGGGCGAGGAGCATTCCTCGGGTGTTGGTCGAGGTCTTGGCGAAGATCGACTTCAGGTGGTCCTGCACGGTGAGCTCGGACAGGGACATTCGGCAGGCCACCGTGTGGTTGTCGCCGCCCCTAGCCAGGTGGCCGAGCAGGTCGCCCTCGCGGGGGCTCAGTGCGAAGGCCCTGGCGAAGACCGCGAGCCGCTCGGTCGGTGAGGTCTCCTCGATGGTGACGGCGATGGCCCGGCGCCGGGCCGGTGGAGCGGCGTCGCCGATCCGGGCGGCGCTCAGGGTGAGCCACAGGCCGTCGGCGAGGTGGACCCGGGAGCGTGGCGGGTTGGCGTCGACTCCGGCCTCGACGGCCAGCAGCTGGGCGGCGACGTTGTAGGCGCTCACGGGCACCGCGGGGCGGCCGTGGTCGGGCGGCACCAACCGGCTCAGACAGGCGTAGGTCTCAGGGGTCTGGGCGAGGACGCGCAGGTCGGGGGAGAGCAGCAGCACCAGTGGGCCCGAGCGCGGTGTGTGGGACGGTCGTACGACGAACGTGCCCGCCTGGCTGCGGCGCACCGCGGTGGCCACCGGGGCGGTGAGGCGGGCCAGGTATTCGGCCTCCGCGGCGCTGAAGACCCGGTCGTAGCGGTACAGGTCGAGGAAGCCCCAGCAGCCGAAGCGGTCCTTGAACACCAACGAGGCGATGTCCCGCACGCCGTAGTCCCGCAGCAGTTCGCGCCACAGCAGGTGGTGGGAGGGGTCGGGGAGATCGCTCAGCAGGGCGACGTCGTCGAGTGCCGTCCAGCGGTCGAGCGCGGTCAGGTATTTCAGGCGGGACATCTTGGCCAGTTCCGGCAGGCACGGTACGTCGGCGACCGGTGAGCAGCCCACGGCGGTCTCGGGGTCGGTGAGAAGGAAGGCGTACGCGTCGAAGCCGGTGGTCATCCGCAGCTCGTCGAGGAGCCGCACACGCAGGTTCCGGGAGTCGCCACCGGCCTCGGCCTCGCAGAGGCGGACGACACGATCGAGCGATCGCCCGTAGACGACAGGAACCGCCATGTTTCGAGCGTACGACGCAATTCCCCACATTTCTGGGATGGGCCGTGCGCCCGGCCGCCGTCCAGGATGGAGGGAGCCGACTCAGGAGCAACCGATGAGCAGCCAACCAAATCCAACCGCCTGGCGCAGGGTCCTGGTCGCGACCGCGCTCGCCGCCTCGGCCGCGCTCAGCACCGCCGCCCCGGTCGGAGCCGCGCGCGCCGCGACCCAGAACGGTCAGGTGGTCGTGTGGATGGACGACAGCTTCGGCGGCGGAACCGTCACCAGCCAGCCGGCCGGGATCAACTGTCATGTGGCGGCGTTTCTGAACCCGTACGAGAGCGAACAGGGGCGCCCGGCCCAGACCGGCACCTGCTCCGCGAGCTTCCCGGTGGGAACGACCGTCACCTTCGTCGCCACGGCCGATCCGGGTTCTTCCTTCAATGCCGCCGACCCACCTCGCCTGACCGTCGGAGCACCCGGCTACAACACGGCCTGGATCTCGTTCTGCCCGAACCCTGAGGTCAGCCCGTACTGCTGGTACTACTGACGCAACTCCCCGCCCGCTGACGCAAAACGGCCCCGGACGACGAGTCCGAGGCCGAACAGAAGCCCTCCCTGGGGGATGAACCCCAGGTCGGAGCGGCAATGCGTTGTGCCCCCGGCAGGATTCGAACCTGCGACACCCGCTTTAGGAGAGCGGTGCTCTATCCCCTGAGCTACGAAGGCGAAGGTGTGGCGTGGGTCGAGCCACCGCCGACAGTGTAGCGGGTGGCGTGAGGGCTGTGGCCAGGTCTCCTGTGGGTGGGGGAGGGCGTCAGCTCGCCTTCGTCGGCCCCGAGGTGTCGATGGCCAGGGAGACGGCCAGCGCGCCCAGGACGGTGCCCATCGCGTAGCGCTGGACCTTGAGCCAGGAGGGGCGGCGGGCGAGGAAGACGGCGATCGTGCCGGCCGCCAGGACGATGGAGAGGTTGACCGCGACGCTGACGACGATCTGGACCGACCCGAGGACGAGGCCCTGGAGGAGGACGTGGCCCTTGTCCAGGTCGATGAACTGCGGGATGAGCGAGACGTACATGATGGCGATCTTCGGGTTGAGCAGGTTCGTCATCAGGCCCATCGTGAACAGCTTGCGCGGGGAGTCGTGCGGTACGTCCTGGGGCGAGAACACGGAGACACCGCCCGGCTTCAGGGCGTTCCAGGCCAGGTAGGCGAGGTAGCCGGCGCCCGCGAGCTTCACCGCGAAGTACAGCTCGGGCACCGCGATGAAGACGACCGACAGGCCGAGGTTCGCGGCGAGCAGGTACACCACGAAGCCCAGCGCGACACCGCCGAGGGAGACCAGGCCGGCCCGCCTGCCCTGCGTGATGCTGCGGGAGACGAGGTAGATCATGTTCGGACCGGGGGTGAGCACCATGCCCAGAGCCACCACCGTCACGCCGAGGATCCCGCTCGGTTCAACCATGAAAGTCCCCTGTTCGCTGGTGAGTTGTGCCGCAGTCGCCCCGGACCCGTAGGGCCTCGGCGAGGTCGTGGGCGATGTCGTGGAGGAGGTGGCGGGTGAAGAAGCCGACGGTGAGCCGTGGATCGGCCAGACGCGGGTCGTCGCGGTCCCAGTCGGCGGCGGTGAGCGTGGCCAGCCGGCGGGCCAGGGCCTCGGCCGCCTGCCGTAGCTCGTCCGCCACCCGGTGGGGTTCCTCGTCCCGGTAGCGCCGGGGGGTGTCCGGGAGCGCCTCGGCGGGTGATCTCGGTGCAATCGGTGATGGACCGAGGATTGCATCGAGCCGGAGGTGGAACAGCTGGCACATGTCCCGGACGTGGCAGCCCTGCTCCAGCGGGGACCAGGCGGGCAGGCCGGAGCGCCGGTGGTCGTGTCCGGGGTCCCGTAACAGCCGTTGCCAGCCGGTCGTGTACTCCAGGAGCGTCTCGGGGAGTGCGTCCGGGCTGTTCAGAGCGGTGGTGAAGCCGCAGTGGCGGCAGTCCGGCGTGGGCGGGGGAGTCGGGCCGAGCGGTGACCGGGAGCGCGTCGTCGACTGCATCGCGTCCTGGACTCCTTTCGATGCAGGATCGAGCTCGGGGCAATGCTCGGAGTGTATTGCAGTCGATTGACTCGATGCAATTTAAATATTGCACTCAGTGCAATGCTGTGGTTGGATGAACGTCCGAACGACAGGACCAGTGGGACGACGGGGAGCGCCGTGAAGGACTACCAGAGCGTCGCCGACGCCGTGGCCGGGGAGATCAGAACCGGCGCCCTCCGCCCCGGTGACCGGCTCCCCCCGCAGCGCGCGTTCGCACGGCAGCACGGCATCGCCAACTCCACCGCCGCCCGCGTGTACCGGGAACTGGGCCGCCGGGGCCTGACGGTGGGCGAGGTGGGGCGCGGCACGTTCGTCCGCGCGGTGCCCGCCGGGTCCGGGGCCGTTGCCCCCGCGCTCACCGAACCCGCCGAAGGGCGCCGGATCGACCTGGAGCTCAACTATCCGGTCGTACCCGAGCAGAACGCGCTCCTCGCCGAGGCGCTCGGCGGGCTGCTGCGTCCCGACGCCCTCGGACACGCCATGCGCGCGGTCGGCACCGCCGGCTTCCCGGCCGCGCAGGAGTCCGCCGTCGACGTACTCGCCCGCGGTGGCTGGCGTCCGGACCCGGCGCAGGTGCTCTTCGCGGGCAACGGACGCCAGGCGATCTCGGCCGTCGTCACCGCCCTGGTGCCGCCGGGCGGCCGGCTCGGTGTCGAGGAACTGACGTATCCCGTCATCAAGGCCATCGCGACCGGCCTCGGCATCACCCTGGTCCCGCTGGCCATGGACGCCTCCGGGCTGGTCCCGGAAGCCGTGGCGGAGGCCCACGCGGCGGCTCCGCTGGACGCCGTCTACGTCCAGCCGAGGCTGCACAACCCGCTCTCGCTCACGATGCCCACCGCGCGCGTCGAGCGGCTCGCCGAGGTGCTGCTCCGGCTGGGGATCCCCGCGGTGGAGGACGCCATCTGGGCCTTCCTGCACGACGAGTTGCCGCCGCTCGCCGCGTACGCGCCCGAGCGGACGGTGCTGATCGACAGCCTGTCAAAGCGGGTCGCCCCCGGTCTGACCCTCGGGTTCGTGGTGGCGCCCGGCGCGCTGGTGAGCCGGATCGTCTCCGCCCTGCGCTCGGGCGGCTGGGCTCCGGGGCGATTCGCCCTGGAGGTCGCGCACCGCTGGCAGCAGGACGGCACCGTGCAGGCACTGGTCGCGGCCAAACAGCGGGAGGCGGTGGTGCGGCAGCGGATCGCGGCCCGCTGTCTCGACGGGTTCGCCGTGCAGAGCGATCCGCGCTCCTACCACTGCTGGTGGCAGTTGCCGCGGCCGTGGCGCGCGGACACCTTCGTCGCGGCGGCCGCGCGGCACGGCATCGGGGTGGTGCCCGCCGCCGCGTTCACCACGCATGACCACCACGCCCCCAACGCCATCCGGCTGGGCCTTGCCTCGCCGCAGTCGGAGGAGCTGTCCCGGGCGCTCGGCACGCTCGCCGACCTCGCCCGGTCCGCGCCGGACGAGCTCGTCACGGACTGACGCCGGCCCGCCGCCCTCGACACCGGCGTCGGCTCAGCCCAACGGCACCCGGGTGAACCGCGCCGCGACCCGCAGGTCGGCCTCGATGCGGGTGGCCGTCGTCGTCAGCTCGGGCAGGACGTCCCGGACGCACTCCGCGGTGGTCCGGCGGGTCGTGTGCATCGCCGTGTTCAGCGCCGCCACCACCCGGCCGGTACGGTCGCGCACCGGGACCGCGATCGAGCGCAGCCCCTCCTCCAACTCCTCGTCGACCAGGGCGTAACCCTGGGCGCGGACCTCCGTCAGCACCCGGGTGAGGGCCTCGGGGTCGGTCAGGGTCCGGGAGGTCAGGGGGCGCAGCTCGCCGAACTCCCGTTCCGCGGCGGGCAGTCCGGCCAGCAGGACCCGGCCCATGGAGGTGGCGTAGGCGGGCAGCCGGGTGCCGACGGCGAGGTTCACACTCATGACGCGATGGGTGGCCACCCGGGCCGTGTACTGGATCTCGTGGCCGGCGGCACCGGAGTTCGTGAGCACCGCCAGGGACGCCGACTCGTGGATCCGGGCGGCCAGTTCCACCAGATGCGGTGTCGCGATCCGGGAGAGCGAGGTCCGCGACAGCGGCGGGAAGCCCAGCGACAGCACCCGCGGTGTCAGCGTGAACGTGCGGTGCGGGGTCGCCGTCACCAGGCCCAGGTGCTCGTACGTGATCAGCGCCCGGCGCGCCGTCGCCCGGGCGAGGCCCGTCGCCTTGGCCACCTCGGTCAGGGTCAGCGAGGCCCGGCCCTCGCCGAAGGCGGTCAGCACGGTCAGTCCCCGGGCCAGCGACTCGACGAACTCCCTGCCCAGCTCCTGCTTGGACGCCCCGGTCCACACGGCCAGATCCGACGGCGGCGCCACGGCGTCGCCCGCCGGGGTCTCGCGCAACTCCCGCTCCATGTCCGCCACCGCCGCCCGCAGTCGCGGCAGCAGCGTGTCCCGCAGGCCGGCCGCGGTGTGCCGGCTGGTGTGGCTCACGACGCTCGCCGCGCACACGATCCGGCCGGTACGGGGATCCCGTACCGGAACCGAGACGGCCACCAGGCCCGGCTCGATCAACTGGTCGTCCAGCGCCCAGCCGTCCGCCGTCGCCTCGCGCACCCGGCGCTCGAACTCCTCGGCGGGGGCGGCCTGTTCACGCGGGGGTACGGCGGGAAAGCCGCGGTCCTCGGGGTCCGCCGCCCGGCGCGCCCGCCAGTCGGCCCACTCGGCGTCCGTCCACTCGGTCGCGAACAGGGCGCCCGGCGCGGTGCGTTCGGCCGGGAGCAGGTCACCGATGCGAAAGCTCAGGGACATCGCGCGGCGGCGGGTGTTCTGGTGGATGAAGCGGATGCCGTCGCGGTCGGCGACCGCAAGCGACACCGACTCGTCCAGTTCGTCCGCGAGCGCGTCGGCGCGTCCGTCCAGCAGGGCCGGCAGTCGCAGGGCGGCCAGATAGGCGTTGCCGAGTTCCATCAGGCGGGGGGTCAGGACCACGTCCCGGCCGTCGATGCGGACGTGTCCCATGCGGGCCAGCGTCGAGGTGATGCGGTCGACCGTGGAGCGGGCGAGCCCGGTGGCGCGTTCCAGGGCGCTCGGGCTGAGGGTGCCGCCCGCCTCGGTCAGCTCCCGCAGTACGGCGACACCGCGGATCAGCGGGGTGACCGCCTCGGCCGGTGCGGCGGCGGAGCCGGCGGCCGCCAGGGCGGCCGTGGTGTCCGTGGTGGTCTTCGCGGGCATCGGTTCTCCGGTACGGCGGTCGCGGGCAGCCCTACCGTAATCCCGGTCCGCCCCGGCCACTCACCTCCGCGTCACACGTACCCGGTAGTCACCGGCCGTGTCCGCCCTCGCCACACTGATCCGGATGCCCTTCTTCCGGTCCCGGAAGTCCTCGCCGGGGGTGAAGGGGGCGTCGGAGAGCTCGGCGTGGACGTTCGGGCTGCGGGTGCAGCCGCCGCTGTCGCGCTCGGAGTCGTAGACGGAGACCGGGCCCATGCCGGTGTCCACGTCCGCGTCGACCTTGTAGATCAGCACCCCGGGCCGGCACACGGCCTCGTCGTTGCCCTCGCGGGTGCGCAGCTCGACGGCGTATCCGGTGCGGCCGCTGACCGGGACGAAGAGCAGCTTGGCGCCGCCCGAGCGGGCCAGCGGGGTCAGGGTGTACTCGGTGGTGCCGGTCGCCGTCACACAGCTGACCTGGGAGGCGTCCAGCCAGCCCAGCTTCCACTTGTGCCAGCCGAGCAGGTCGTTGTTGGCGCCCCAGTCCTCGCTCATGATGTCCCAGTGGCCGACCGCTCCCCCGCCGTCCGCGGTGTAGAGGTCGGGCAGTCCGAAGACATGGCCGTTCTCGTGCGGCAGCACCCGGTAGCCGGTCTGCGCGTAGGAGCCCGAGCCGTCGTCCTGGCGGGAGTAGACGAAGGACGCGTTGGCGACCGGGACCCCGTCGGCCACCGGGGCGTCCGGGTTCCCGGCGAAGGTCACCGACAGGACCGTGTCCAGCGCGGAGGGGCCGGCGTTCGGGGTGACCAGCACGTTCAGGAAGTCGTACGACCGGAAGTCCACCTTGGGGTCGGCGGCGGCCACGATGTCCTGGACCAGGTCCCGGTAGCCGGGGTCGAAGGGGGCACCGCGCTCTATCCCGTAGGACGCGAAGGACTTCGGCATGCGCAGCCAGGTCGGGATCGGGGTCTCGGCGCGGTAGTCGAGACGGCCGTAGGAGCTGGTGCGGAACCAGCTCTGGGTTTGCGGGAAGAACTCCTCGTAGCGGTCCATCGCGCGGCCGCGGCCCGGGGCGTCCGAGAAGTCGATCATCAGGGTGAGGGCGCGGACCGTGCCGGTGGAGCGGGAGTATCCGCCGGGGGTGGGGACGCCCTCGGACATCTGCACGGCGGTGCCGCCGCGGATCATGCAGGGACCGTGGGCGGAGGTGCGGGCCAGCGCGATCGGACCGGCTCCGGCGGGCGTGGGCTGCGTCGTGAGGTGCCCGGTGCCGGCGGAGGTGCAGACCCCGAGGGTCAGCGCGGTCACGGACATCAGGGCGGCGACACGGCGCGGTCGTATCCGACGGCTGGTCTGCTGCTGCATGCACGGCCCTCTTCCGTCCACGGCAGCCGCAGGTCAACGGGCTGCACCCTTTCGATCACCCTGTGTCGAGGGATGCGCGGGCGCGCGCTGGAGGGGCCGAACGTGGGGTTCTCGCGAGAGCCTTAGTGATTCAGGTCACATGAAATCTCTTCGTCAACCTGAAATAACCGGGGAGCGTCTCCCCGTTTAGACCTGTGTCGAGCGAAACGGGGAGACCTTCCCCGGATCGCCAGCCCACTGCCCGAGGAGCACACCGTGACCGCGACCACTGTGCAGAAGAAGGTGACCCGGCCCCGTGCCGACGCCCTGCGCAACCGGGAGCGGATCGTCACCGCCGCCCGCGAGATGTTCACCGAGTTCGGCCCCGACGTGCCGCTCGACGAGATCGCGCGCCGGGCCGGTGTCGGCAACGCCACGGTGTACCGGAACTTCCCCGATCGCGACGCCCTCGTCCGCGAGGTCGTCTGCTCCGTCATGGACCGGATGACGGAGGCGGCCGAGCTCGCGCTCGCCGAGACCGGGGACGCCTTCGAGGCTCTGGAGCGTTTCGTGCACACCTCCGCCGACGAGCGGGTCAGCGCGCTGTGCCCGATGATCCAGAGCACCTTCGACCAGAACCACCCGGACCTGGAGGGCGCGCGGCTGCGGAGTGAGCAACTCGTCGGGGAGCTCATGGACCGGGCGAAGGCGGCCGGTCAGCTCCGGGGGGACGTCGGCGTCGGCGACCTGATGGTCGTCGTGGCCCAGCTCAGCCGGCCGCCGGCCGGCGCCGGGTGCGCCAGCGCCGACCGGTTCGTCCACCGCCATCTCCAGCTGTTCCTCGACGGGCTGCGGGCCCCGGCCCGCTCCGTCCTGCCGGGCGCGGCCATGACCATGGAGGACCTGCGCCAGTCCTGACCGATGAGTTCAGAGCGTCCCAGTAGTCCTTAGCAGCAGTCTTCAACAGTCCTCAGCAGCAACCTTCTCGTTCCCTTTTTCCGTCACGCAGTCCCGAAGTGGGTATCCCCATGTCTGAAACAGCCTCCAAGGCTCCCGGCGCACCGGCCACGTCCGGTGACGCCAACCGCTGGAAAGCGCTGATATTCATCGCGCTCGCCCAGCTGATGGTCGTCCTCGACGCGACCATCGTGAACATCGCCCTGCCCTCCGCCCAGACCGACCTGGGCATCTCCGACGGCAACCGGCAGTGGGTCGTCACGGCCTACGCCCTCGCCTTCGGCGGTCTGCTCCTGTTCGGCGGCCGGATCGCCGACCTGTGGGGCCGCAAGAACGCCTTCGTCGTCGGTCTGATCGGTTTCGCCGCGGCTTCGGCGCTCGGTGGCGCGGCCACCAACGAGGCGATGATGTTCGGCGCCCGCGCCCTCCAGGGTGTCTTCGGTGCCCTGCTCGCGCCGGCCGCGCTCTCCCTGCTCGCCGTGATGTTCACGGACGCCAAGGAGCGTGCCAAGGCGTTCGGCATCTACGGTGCGATCGCCGGTGGCGGTGGCGCCGTGGGCTTCATCCTCGGCGGTGTGCTGACCGAGTACATGGACTGGCGCTGGACGTTCTTCGTCAACATCCCGTTCGCGATCGTCGCCGCGCTCGGCGCGTACTTCGTCATCCGTGAGCCCGAGGGCGGCCGCAACCGCAACCCGCTCGACATCCCCGGCGTCCTGCTCTCCACCCTGGGCCTGGTCGCGCTGGTCTACGGCTTCACCCGCGCCGAGTCCAACGGCTGGGGCGACTCCGTGACGGTCGGCATGTTCGTCGCCTCCGCGGTCCTGCTCATCGCCTTCGTCATCACCGAGGCCAAGGTCAAGGCCCCGCTGCTGCCGCTGCGCGTGGTGACCGACCGCAACCGCGGTGGCATCTACCTCTCGCTCGGCATCGCCATCATCGCGATGTTCGGCACCTTCCTGTTCCTCACCTACTACCTCCAGATCGTGAAGGGCTTCTCGCCGATCAAGACCGGCTTCGCCTTCATGCCGATGATCGTCGGCATGATGGTCGGCTCCACCCAGATCGGCACCCGCCTGATGACCCGCCTGCCGGCCCGCATGCTCATGGGCCCCGGCTTCCTGGTCGCCGCGGTCGGCATGCTGCTGATGACGCAGCTGGAGATCGGCTCGTCGTACGCCTCGATCATCCTGCCCGCGATGCTGCTGCTCGGTCTCGGCATGGGTACGGCGTTCATGCCCGCCATGTCCCTGGCCACCCTGGGCGTCGAGCCCCGGGACGCCGGTGTCGCCTCCGCGATGGTCAACACCTCGCAGCAGGTGGGCGGCGCGATCGGTACGGCCCTGCTGAACACGATCGCCGCCTCGGCCACGACCTCGTACATCAAGGACCACATCGGTTCCGCGAGCTCGAAGTCGCAGCAGCAGCTGGTGGCGCTCGAGGGCCAGGTGCACGGCTACACCAACGCCATCTGGTTCGCCGTCGGCATGCTGGCCCTGGCCGCGGTCATCGTCGTGGTCCTGGTCAACGCCGGCAAGCCGGAGGACCACGCGGTCGCCGGTTCCGGCGAGGGCGTCGAGGACGAGTTCCAGGTGCCGGTCGTCGCCCACTGACGACGACCGTCGGGTCGTACCCCTTCAGGGCCTCGTACGTACGGGGATGGGGACGCTCCGTACGTACGACCCAGGGCCTGTCCCGGCCTCGCTGAGTGAGCGGCTCAGCGGAGCCAGGGCAGGTCCGCACCCGCTTCGTTGGGCTGAAGTCCCTCGGCGACGATCTCCATGATCTCGCCGAGGGACTTCTGCTGTTCCGGGGTGAGCCGGTCGAACACCGCGTTGCGTACGACGGTGACATGGCCCGGCGCCGCCTGGCGCAGCATCTCGAGGCCCTGGTCGGTCAGCACCGCGAACTGGCCGCGCTTGTCGGAGGGGCAGTCCTCGCGGCGCACCCAGCCGTTCTTCTCCAGCCGGGCGATGGCGTGCGAGAGCCGGGAGCGGGTGATCTTGGCGTGCATGGCCAGCTCGGTCATCCGCAGCCGCCGCTCGGGGGACTCGGCGAGCTTGACGAGAAGCCCGTAGTAGATGTGCGGCATGCCCGCGTCACGCTGGAGCTGGCGGTCCATGTGGTCTTCGAGGAGCTGCGTGGCGTGCAGATAGGAGCGCCAGACGCGTTGTTCCTCGGCGGTGAGCCACTGCGGCTCTTCGGTGGTCGATGGGGATGCCGTGTTCATGGGTTCCACTGTACGAGAGCTCTCCTTGAATGTTAAACAAGTTCGGCGTACACTTTTTTCTGTAGGCGTTTTAGACTTCAAGCAACACCGTCCGGAGGGAGTCGCCGCCATGTCCGCCGCCACCCAGGAACGCATGCCCGCGCTCTACCTCAGCCATGGCGCCCCACCCCTGGCCGACGACCCGATCTGGCCCGGCGAACTCGCCGCCTGGTCCGCCGACCTCCCGCGCCCCAAGGCCATCCTCATGGTCTCCGCCCACTGGGAGGAGGCCCCCCTCGCGCTCGGCGCGGTCGAGCCCGTCCCGCTCGTCTACGACTTCTGGGGCTTCCCGGAGCACTACTACCGGGTGAAGTACGACGCCCCCGGCGCCCCTCAACTCGCCGAGTCCGTCCGCAAGCTGCTGCGCGCCCCCGGCATCCCCGTCCAGGACATCCCGGACCGCGGCCTCGACCACGGCGCCTACGTCCCGCTCGTCGAGATGTTCCCCGAGGCCGACATCCCCGTCCTGCAGATCTCCATGCCGACCCTCGATCCCGTGAAGCTCATGGAGATCGGCCGCAAGCTCGCGCCGCTGCGCGACGAGGGCGTCCTGATCGTCGGCTCCGGGTTCTTCACCCACAACCTGGCCGCACTGCGGCACACCGGCGGTGGCGTGCCCACCTGGTCCTCGGAGTTCGACGACTGGGGCCGGCGGGCGCTGGAGACGCGTGATGTGGACTCCCTGCTGGACTTCCTGAACAAGGCCCCGGCGGGCCGCTACGCCCATCCGCGCACCGAGCACTTCGCGCCCCTGTTCGTCACCATGGGCGCGGCCGACGTGGCCGGTGAGCTGGACGCGCAGAAGTCCGTGATCGACGGGTTCTGGATGGGGATGGCGAAGCGGTCGGTGCAGTTCGGCTGAGCCGGCCCACAACTCCTTCTCGTACCGGTCTGCAGCTCCTTCTCGAACCGGCCTACAGCTCCTTTTCGTACCAGGCCACGTCCCAGTACCGCCCGAACTTCCTGCCGACCTCCTCGTACGTGCCGACGTGCCGGAAGCCGAAGCGCTCGTGCAGCCGCGCGGACGCCTCGTTGGGCTGGGCGATGCCCGCGTAGGCGCGATGCAGGTCCTGGCCGGCCAGCGCCTCGAAGAGGGCCTTGTAGAGGAGCGTGCCGATCCCGCGGCCGCCCGCGTGGGGCGCGAGGTAGATCGTCACCTCCACCGAGGTCTCGTAGGCCGGCTTGGGACGGAACGGGCTGGATGTGGCGTAGCCCAGAATTTCCTGTGAGACCGCGTCCGCGGCAACTTTTAGGAGATGCGGACCGTCTTCAGGGTGGGAGAGCAGCCAAGGACGTCGCTCTTCCGGGGTGAAGACGGTCGTATCGAATGTGATCGGCGTCTCACGTACGTAGTGGTTGTAGATGTCCGTGAGGGCCTTGAGGTCAGCCTCGACTCCTGGCCTGACCTGCACCTCTGTACGTTCCGTCATCATCTGGCCTCCCCGTGTGGCCGCACAGGGTACTGCATGATCAGAAAAATAGAGGCGCGGGTTGGGAATTCTGTCCTGATTCCAGTCGTTGTTTCCATCGGATGCAGGGCACCCGAGGACAGTGCCGAATCAGGCGCCAGGCGTCCACCGGACCACCCGCCAGCCCACCATCGCAAGGGAGCACGCATGGCAACCCGTGCCGTCGCCCGTCGTCAGTCCGCCACTGGCAGGACTAACGCGGCAAACAGTGTTCGCGCCCATGGCGGCGAGATCGCCGACCGCGACCTGGTCGGCATGTACCTCGACGAGATAGCGCGCACGCCGCTGCTCGACGCCGCCAGGGAGGTCGAGCTCTCACAGATCATCGAGGCGGGTGTGTTCGCACGACAGGTCCTCGACGGATTCGAGGAGGCCAAGGCGGACGCCACCCGCGAGGAGCTGGAGGCGCTGGTCGCCGAGGCCGAGCAGGCCAAGGACGTCTTCATCCGCTCCAACCTCCGCCTGGTCGTCGCCGTGGCCCGCCGCTATCCCCGCGCCGGTCTGCCCCTGCTCGACCTGATCCAGGAGGGCAACGCGGGCCTGGTGCGCGCGGTCGAGAAGTTCGACTACCGCAAGGGCTTCAAGTTCTCGACGTACGCGACCTGGTGGATCCGTCAGGCCATCACCCGCTCGATAGCGGACCAGTCGCGCACGATCCGCCTCCCCGTCCACCTGGTCGAGGAACTGGGCCGGATCCGCCGTGTGCAGCGCGAGTTCAACCGCGAGCACGGCCGGGACCCGGAGCACGCCGAGATCGCCGCCGAGCTCGGCTCGACCCCGGAGCGGGTCACGGACGTGCTGGACTGGGCCCGCGACCCGGTCTCGCTGAACATGTCGGTGGACGACGACGGCGACACCCAGTTCGGCGACCTGCTGGAGGACTCCTCCGCGGTCTCGCCCGAGCAGTCGGTGCTGACGCTGCTGCGCAGCGAGGAACTGGACGACCTGATCGGCCGCCTCGACCAGCGCACGGCCTCCATCATCAAGATGCGGTACGGCATCGAGGACGGCCGGGAGCGCACGCTGACCGAGGTCGGCAAGGAGCACGGCCTGACCCGTGAGCGCATCCGGCAGATCGAGAAGCACGCGCTGCTCGAACTGAAGAAGCTGGCCCGGGACACCGGGTTCGACGCGGCGGCGTAAGGCCTGGGACACGGCTCGCCTCACGGGCCGTGTGCCCGCGTGCGCCGGGTCGTGAATGCGGCGCAAAGACGGCGGTGCCCGGCCGCTTCAACAGGCGGGGCCCTGGGAAAAACACTTCAGGGCCCAGGAGTTCGGGCTCCGGACGACGGTCCGGGCCGCCTCAGACCAAGTCCCGACGCACTCCCCCCGGCGCCGGGACTCTCCCCGAGCCGGACCTTCGGCGCCCTCCCCCCGGGTGCCGGGGTCCGGCTCCACCCCTTTTCGCGTGCCGGCGTCGCGCGTTCCGCGTCCGGACACGCTGGACGGCGGGCTTCCCCGTACCTGAACCCCGGGGACGCCCGCCGGATGGCAGATTGTGTCACATGGGCATAGCTTGCCGATGTGAGCGAGCCCACGCCGATGGGTCAGGGTGGGCCCGGGGTCGGGCCCCGGCCGGTTCAGCCGCCCGCCGCCCGGCTCAGCCGCCCGCCCAACTCCCGTACACAGCGCACGAGTTCCTCCGGCTCCCGCACCGTGAACTCGCAGTCCACCATCGCCAGCCGTACGGCCATCCACTCCACGGCGTCTCCCACGGTCGCCCGCAGCCGGCACCGCCCTTCCTCCAACGGCTCCGGTTCGCCGAGCCACTTGGGCAGCCGAGCCGCGACGAAGTCGGCCGAGGCCTCGAACGTCGCCTCGAACTCGTAGGTCTCCTGCCGCCGGTACATCGACTGCCGCAGATACTCCGCCGCGCTCCCCGTCGGCAGCTCCCGCGCGGTGAACCGGGCCCCGGTGGCGAACGGTTCGCTCACCCGGTCCACCCGGAAGGTCCGCCAGTCGGCGCGATCGAGGTCGTACGCGACGAGGTACCAGCGCCGACCCGTCGACACCAGCCGATACGGCTCCACCACCCGCCGCGAGTCGACACCGTCCTTGGCCCGGTAGGCGAACCGCAGCCGCTCCCGGCCGGCCACCGTGGACGCCATCACCGTCAGCGTCTCCGGCGCGATGCTCGCCCCGTCCCCGCTGGTCAGCGGGGTGGTCGCGGCCTGCAGGGTCGAGACCCGGTGGCGCAGCCGGGACGGCAGCACCTGCTCCAGCTTGGCCAGGGCCCGCACCGACGCCTCGTCGACGCCCTCCAGCGCGTGCCCGGCGCCCGCCCGCAGTCCGACCGCGATCGCCACCGCCTCCTCGTCGTCGAGGACCAGCGGTGGCATCGCCTTGCCCGCGACGAGCCGGTAGCCGCCGTCGGCGCCCTTCGTCGCCTGCACGGGATAGCCCAGTTCGCGCAGCCGGTCGATGTCCCGGCGCACGGTACGGCGGGAGACGCCGAGGCGGTCGGAGAGCTCGCCGCCGGGCCATTCCCGCGGGGTCTGGAGGAGGGAGAGGAGCTGAAGGAGCCGTGCCGGGGTGTCCGTCGTCATGAGTCAGAGAATGCCGTAGAACTAGGACACTATCTGACCTATTGGGGTCATAGCTTGATGCACATGACCTCCACCGAAACCCCGGAGCCCATGGCTTCCGCGCCCGACCGGCGCCGCTGGTTCGCCCTCGCGATCGTGATGACCGCGGCGTTCATGGACCTCGTCGACGTCACGATCGTCAACATCGCGATCCCCTCCATCCAGGCCGACGCGGGCGCCTCCGTCAGCCAGATCCAGTGGATCACCGCCGGTTACGCGCTCGCCTTCGCCGCCGGTCTCATCACCGGCGGACGGCTCGGCGACATCCACGGCCGCAAGCGGCTGTTCCTCGTCGGCATCGGCGGCTTCACCCTCGCCTCCGCCCTGTGCGGCTTCGCCGCGAACCCGGAGATGCTGGTCGCCGCGCGCCTGCTCCAGGGCGGCATGGCGGCGCTGATGGTGCCGCAGGTCCTGTCGATCGTGCACGCGACGTTCCCGGCGGAGGAGCGCGGCAAGGTGTTCGGGCTGTTCGGCGCGATCGTGGGCCTCGGGGCGGTGTCCGGGCCGCTGCTCGGCGCGCTGCTCACCGAGTGGAACCTGTTCGGCCTGGAATGGCGCCCGATCTTCCTCATCAACCTGCCCGTCGGCATCGCCGGCCTGATCCTCGGCAGCCGCTACATCACCGAGTCCAGGGCGCCGCGCGCGCTGAAGCTGGACCTGGTGGGCGTCGCCCTGGTGACCCTGGGCCTGCTCATGCTGCTCTACCCGCTGACCCGCGGTCGTGAGCTGGGCTGGCCGCTGTGGGGGTACGTGTCGATGGCCGGGGCGCTCGTCGTCTTCGGGGCGCTGGTGGCGTACGAGCGGCGCAAGAGCGCCCGGGACGGCTCCCCGCTCGTCGAACTGTCGCTGTTCAAGGTGAAGAGCTTCGCGGCGGGTATCGCGGTGCAGACCGTCTTCGGCATCGGGCTCGGCATCTTCTTCCTGGTGTGGACCCTGTACATGCAGATCGGTCTGGGCTGGGGGCCGCTGAAGGCGGGTCTGACCGGCGTGCCGTTCTCGATCGCCGTCTCGGTCGCGGCCGGCATGTCCGTCCAGAAGCTGGTCCCGCTCTTCGGCCGCAAGGTCCTCCAGGCCGGCGCGCTGACCATGGTGGCGGGCGTCCTGCTCTACCTCTGGGAGGCCGACCGCTACGGCATGGCCATCGCCCCCTGGCAGATGGCGCTGCCCCTGGTCGTGATGGGCGTCGGCATGGGCCTGATCTTCGCCCCGCTGACCGACATGGTGCTGTCGGGCGTACCGCGTGAACACGCGGGATCGGCGTCGGGGCTCATCAACACGGTTCAGCAGATGGGCAACGCGCTCGGGCTCGGCCTGGTCTCGGTGGTCTTCTTCGGCTCGATCGCCGACGACCTGCGGCCCGTCGACATCGGCCCGGCCTTCGTGAACGCCTTCCAGCACGCGCTGTGGTGGGTGGCCGCGGTGATGGGCGTGATCTTCCTGCTGATGTTCGCGCTGCCGAAGCGGGCGGCTCAGCATGTGGAGGGGGCCGAGGCGACGGAGGTGCCCGTGGGGGAGAAGGAGCCGGAGCTCGTCTGAAACGCGGAGGAAAAGGCCCGGTACCTGGGTTCCGCCCAGGGTGCCGGGCCTTCCGTATGCCGTGAGGTCCGTTCATGTCCGACCTTCAGGCCCGTTCATGTCCGACTGATGCCCGAACCTGTTTACTTTCTGGAAATCCGGGCGTAGCCTCCGAACGAAACCACAAGTTCGGGCATCGGTCGGGAGCGACCGGACGTTGAGGCGGAGGCGAACGGACATGTACGCACCGGAGCGGCAGCAGGAGATCCTCCGGCTCGCGCGTGACGGCGGGCGGGTGGACGTCGTGTCGCTGGCCGAGGAGTTCCAGGTCACCGCGGAGACCATCCGCCGCGACCTCAAGGCCCTCGACCGCGCGGGCCTGCTCCGCCGGGTGCACGGTGGTGCCATTCCCGCCGGGCGCCTGGACTTCGAGCCCGACCTCGCCGAGCGCGAGACGACGGCGGCCGACGAGAAGGACCACATCGCCAAGGCCGGCCTCGCGGAACTGCCGACCGAGGGCACCCTCATCCTCGACGCCGGTACGACGGTGGCGCGCCTCGCCGCCGCCATCCCGCTGGAGGCCTCCCTCACCGTCGTCACCCACAGCCTGCCGATCGCCGCCCGCCTCGCGGACCACCCCGGCATCCAGCTCCACCTCGTCGGGGGGCGCGTACGGCACCGCACGCGCGCCGCCGTCGACGCCTGGGCGCTCCGCGCGTACGGCGAGATCCGGGCCGATGTCCTTTTTGTGGCGGCCAACGGCTTCTCCGCCGACCATGGCCTGACCACCCCCGACCTCGCCGAGGCCGCGGTGAAGCGGGCCGCCATCGCCGCCGCCCGCCGCGTGGTGCTGCTCGCCGACTCCTCCAAGCACGGCCAGGAGCACTTCGCCCGCTTCGGCGACCTGAGCGACGTGGACCTGCTGATCACCGACAGCGGGCTGAGCCCCGAAGACGCCACCGCCATCGAGCGCGGCGGCACGGAAGTAGTGCGCGCATGATCCTCACCGTCACCCCGAACCCGTCCCTGGACCGCACCTACGAGGTGCCCTCGCTCGACCGTGGCGAGGTCATCCGCGCCACCGGCGAACGCATGGACCCGGGCGGCAAGGGCGTGAACGTCTCGCGCGCCGTGGCGGCCGCGGGCCGGCGCACGGTCGCGGTACTGCCCCTGGGTGGTGCGCCGGGGGCGCTCGTGGCGGATCTGCTCGACGCCCAGGGCATCGAGGTCGCGCCGGTACCGGTCGCCGGAGCCACCCGCTCGAACATCGCGCTCGCGGAGGCGGACGGGGTGCTCACCAAGATCAACGCGCCGGGTCCGGAGCTGTCGGCCGAGGAGCAGGAGCTGCTTCTGGAGACCGTGCGGGCGCAGTCGCGGGACGCGGCGTGGATCGCGTGCTGCGGGAGCCTGCCGCGAGGGCTCGCGCCGTCGTGGTACGCCGAGGTGGTCGCGCGGGCGCACGCCGGGGGCGCGCGGATCGCGCTGGACACTTCGGGGCGTGCGCTCCTGGAGGCGCTGCGCGAGCGGCCCGACGTGGTGAAGCCGAACGCCGAGGAGCTCGCGGAAGCCGTCGGACGCCCCCTGTCCACGGTGGGCGACGCGGTGAAGGCGGCCGAGGAGCTCCGCGAGATGGGCGCACGCGCCGTACTCGCGAGCCTGGGCGCGGACGGGCAGCTGCTCGTGGACGGCACGGGCGCCTGGTTCGCGAGCGCCCGCGTGGACGTCGTCCGCTCCAACGTGGGCGCCGGCGACTCCTCCCTCGCCGGCTTCCTCATCGCCGGCGGCAGCGGCCCGGACGCGCTGGCCTCGGCGGTCGCGCACGGCGCGGCGGCGGTACAGCTGCCCGGCAGCGTGATGCCGACCCCGTCCGACCTGGACCCGTCAGCGGTCACGGTCACGACCGAGGTACCGGTGGACCGCGTACTGAAGGAGCCGGCGTCATGAGCAACCCGGCGCACCCCACTGAACCGGCCATGATGCGGCGAGGCTCCCCGTTACTCGTCGCGGCCTACGGGAGGCAGGGCCACCTGAGCGGCCCGGTCACCCGGTGGGGGCGGGGCTTCCCCGGTCCCGCCCCCACCACCCCCGAAAACCCCCACGCCCCCGTCCCCACCCCCGCCCTCGCCACTCCCCGGGCGATACGCGTGCGAAGGAGCCCGCGATGAGCGACATGATCACCGCGGACCTGGTCGATCTCGATCTCGACCTGTCCGCCGACACCAAGGAAGCGGCGGCGCGTGCCCTCGCCGAGCGCATGGTCACCCTGGGCCGGGTGACCGACCTGGAGGGCTTCCTCGCCGACGTGGCCGCCCGTGAGGCGCAGATGCCGACCGGCCTCGACGGCGGCATCGGCATCCCGCACTGCCGCAGCGCACACGTCACCGAGCCGACGCTCGCCTTCGGACGCAGCGCCGCCGGGATCGACTTCGGCGCGGCGGACGGTCCCGCCGACCTGATCTTCCTGATCGCGGCGCCCGCCGGCGCCGACGACGCCCACCTGACGATCCTGTCGTCGCTGGCGCGGCAGCTGATGAACGCCGAGTTCACGGACGCGCTGCGCGCGGCGGGCGACGCGGCGGACGCGGCGGCGCTGATCCGCGGCGACGAGCCGGGGGCGGACGCCGGGGGCGCGAGCGCTTCCGAGGGCGCGAAGAGCGCCGTGGGCACCCCCGCGGGCGCCCTTACAGACTCCGTGGCGGCGTCGGGGGCGGCCTCCGCCGATGCCGCCACGGGTGGCACGGCCCCGGCGCCGGGCGGCGCGAGCGCTCCGGCGCCGGGCGCCACGGACGCGGGCGAGCGCGCGGAGCACGGTGAGCGCCCGTTCCGTATCGTCGCCGTCACCTCCTGCCCGACCGGTATCGCCCACACGTACATGGCGGCCGAGTCGCTGGAGAACGCGGGCCGCGAGGCCGGTGTCGAACTCGTCGTGGAGACGCAGGGCTCGGCCGGCTTCACCCGGCTCGACCCGGCCGTCATCGCCGCGGCGGACGGCGTGATCTTCGCCCACGACGTCCCCGTACGCGAGAAGGACCGCTTCGCCGGCAAACCGACCGTCGACGTCGGTGTGAAGGCGGGCATCAACCGCCCGGCGGAGCTCATCGGCGAGGTGCGCGGGAAGCACGCGCGGGGTGAGGTGACGGGAGGCGCGGGTGCCGGTACGCCCGTTGAGCGGGCCGGCGAGTCCGGCGACGGCTACGGCACCAAGCTCCGCAAGTGGCTGATGACCGGCGTGAGTTACATGGTCCCGTTCGTCGCGGCGGGCGGTCTGCTGATCGCTCTCGGCTTCGCGATCGGCGGCTGGGAGATCACCAAGGCGCCCTCGGTCATGGAGCACTTCTCCTGGACCCAGGTCGACAGCTGGGGCGCCCTGCTGCTCCAGATCGGCCAGGTCGCCTTCGGCTTCCTCATCCCCGTACTCGCCGGATACATCGCGTACGGCATGGCGGACCGCCCCGGCCTCGTCCCCGGCTTCGTCGGCGGAATGATCGCCTCCAACATCGCCGCGGGCTTCCTCGGCGGTCTGGCCGCCGGTCTGCTGGCGGGCGGCGTCGTCCTCGCGATCCAGCGGGTCAGGATCCCGCCGGTGCTGCGCGGCATCATGCCGGTCGTGGTGATCCCGCTGATCTCCTCGATCGTCGTGGGCTTCCTGATGTTCGTCGTGATCGGCAAGCCCATCGCCGAGGCCCAGAAGGGAATGACGGACTGGCTCTCCGGCCTCTCCGGCACCAACGCCGTCCTGCTCGGCATCCTGCTCGGCCTCATGATGTGCTTCGACCTCGGCGGCCCGGTCAACAAGGTCGCGTACGCCTTCGCCACCGCGGGCATCGCCGTCCAGGACCCCAGCGACTCCGCGATGAAGATCATGGCCGCCGTGATGGCCGCGGGTATGGTCCCGCCGCTGGGCATGGCGCTGGCGACCACCGTCCGCAAGAGGCTCTTCACCCAGACCGAGCGCGAGAACGGCAAGGCCGCCTGGGTCCTGGGCGCCTCCTTCATCTCGGAGGGCGCGATCCCGTTCGCCGCGGCGGACCCGCTGCGCGTCATCCCCGCTTCGATGGCGGGCGGCGCGGTGACCGGCGCCCTGTCGATGGCCTTCGGCACCACCCTGCGCGCCCCGCACGGCGGCATCTTCGTGGTCCCGCTGATCGGCAGCCCGTTCCTCTACCTGCTGGCCATCGCCATCGGCACCGCGGTGACGGCAGGCCTGGTCATCGTCCTCAAGGGCCTGCGCAAGACGGCCCCGGACGGCACTGCCACCGCCTCCGACGAGTCCGCGACGGCCCCGGCGACGGAGGCGAAGCAGCCGGTCGCCGCGTAGGAGAAACAGGCCGGGGCGGGCGCTGCTGTGGCCCGCCCCCAGGTGAGCGGCCGGGCACAGCCCTGGCGGGACGGGGCTGTGACCGGCCGCAGCCGTTTCAGTGGCCCTATGTCCCTTTGGGTGGCTGTGAGTTGTTCACGGCACCTGCGAGATACGTCACGGTCCGGGGTCAAAGTCCCGGACCGTGGTGTCTACTGGGGCGCATGCCTGAGCACGTCTCGATCTACCAGTTGACGGGCATGGCCGTCCTCGCCCTGGCGACCGTCGTCTGGGCGATCGGCCTGACCCGCGTCCTGCGCCGCAGCCGCGAGGCCGCCCTGTGGCGGACCTCCGCCACGCTCCCGGCCCTTCCGTACCAGCGGCGGACCGCCCCCGAGCTGGAGTCCGTCCAGCTGACACCGGCGGAGCGGGACGCGTTCGCGGGCCTGGTACGACAGCTCAGCGACGGCCGCTGAACAGGAGCCCGGGAGCCCGGGAGCTCGGGGACCTCAGGGGCTTACGAGACCCGCGCCGCGCGCCGCTCCATGGCCTCACGCGCCGCGTCCTCGGAGACGTACACCTCGCACATGTGCCGCCCGTCGGGCGTGGCCGTGTGCTCGACCTCCCACAGGGAGATCTCCCTGCCGTCGCGCAGCAGGAACGCGTGCTCGTAGAGCGAGAAGCACAACCCGATCCGCCCCGCGCGGCACGGCCGCCCGAAGGCCTGTGTGATCTGGTGCGCGAACGCCGTCTTCAGCAGCGCCGCCATCTCCCCGTCCGGCCGGTCCGGGTTCTCCGCGCGTCGCAGGAGCCGACGCGCGTGGTCCGCGGAGTCGTCGGGTACGTACGCGTGCCGAGGCGCGGGAATCGGCGACAGCTGCACCGTGACCGGCAGTTCGAAGTCCGGCGCGTCCGGCGGCAGCGGCAGCCGGGCCGTGGCGGCGTGCAGTTCCTCCTCGTCGACGTACACCTCGTGCTGCGGGGCGCTGCCCGGCGCGGTGTTGTGGACCAGCTCCCAGAGGGTGAGCGCCGAGCCGTCGGCGAGCAGCCAGGTGTGGCGATACGTCTCGCGGTGCAGCCCCGCGCTGTGGTGCGCGGAGTGCAGCGAGCTGTCGTGCGCGAGCGCGCAGTCGAGTCGCCGTATCGTGTCGTCGGGCAGCTCGAAGGAGTTCAGCGCGCGGCCGAGGAGTCGCGCGAGGTGCTCCTCCGGAGACTCGGGCGACTCGCGTGGCTCGTACGCTGCTGTCTCGTACGGAACGCTCAAGGTTTCTCCCGGCGTTGCTGCATGTCACCTTGTGGGTGCATACCGTAGCCCCTCGGTCGGACATCATGTCCGGGAACCGAGAAAACGTGCGCACAGAAAACGCTCAGGTCGCGTGAGAAGTTCCCACGCGACCCGAGGACCCGTCAAAACCCGCCGGTCAGACGGCACTTGCCGCGTCATGGCGCCCCGGGCAGCGCGTCGCCGTCCGCGCACGCCCCGGCGCTCAGCGGGCGCTTACCCGGCGCTTCCCGCGACCCACTGACTCCACGACATGTTCCAGCCGTTGAGCCCGTTGTCCGGTGACACCGTCTTGTCGGGGGAGTTCTTCACGATCACGACGTCCCCGAGCATGGAGTTGTCGTAGAACCACGCGGCGTTCGTGTTCCCCTGCCCGCCCTGCACGTCCTGGAGTCCCACGCAGCCGTGGCTGGTGCCCTGCCGGCCGAAGGGCGGATTGCTCTTGTTGTACCAGTAGTTGCCGTGGATGAACGTCCCCGACTGCGTCAGACGCATCGCGTGCGGCACGTCCGGGATGTCGTAGGCGTTGGCGAGCCCGACCGTCCGGCTGTCCATGCGCAGCTTCGGGAACTTCTCGGAGATCACCATCTGGCCGTTGTACGTGGTGTTCTGCGCGTCACCCGTCGAGATCGGCACCTTCTTGAGGGTCTTCCCGTCGCGCACGACCGTCATGGTCTGCGTGTCGGCGTCGACCGTGGAGACCTGCGACCGGCCGACCGCGAAGGTGACGGTCTTCTTCTGCACCCCGAAGACGTCGTTCGCGCCCTCGACGCCGTCCAGGTCGATCTTCATCGTGACCTTGGAACCGGCCTTCCAGTACTCCTCGGGCCGGAAGTCGAGCCGCTGCGAGCCGAACCAGTGCCCGACCACCTTCTGCCCGCTGCTGGACGTGACCGTGATGTGCGACTGCACGGCCTTCTTGTCGCCGATCGCCTTGTCGAAACTGAACGACACGGGCATCCCCACGCCCACCGTCGTCCCGTTGTCCGGCGTGTACGTCCCGATGAAGCTGTTCGCCTTGCTGACCGTCGTGAAGGTCGAATCGGCCGCCACGGCCCGCCCGTCGGAGTCCTTCGCGGTCGCCGATATCTCGTACTTCGTCCCCCGCTCCAGCTGCTCCCTCGGCTTCCAGCTGCCGCCGTTCGCCGAGATGAACCCCGGCACGGACTGTCCGGTCCCCGCCACCGTCATCTTCACGTCGGTCAGCTCGCCGTCGCTGACCTTCACCCCCGTCGCGTTGATCGACGCACCCGTCGAACCGTCCTTCGCCGAGATGACGATCTTCGCCTCCGACGCCTTGGACGAGCCCCCGCCGCCCTTGCCGTCGTCCTTCCCGGCATCGGCGCCGCCGCCACAGGCGGTGAGAGTGAGGGCGCCGACCGCCAGGACGGCACAGGCCCCGAGTGCGCGCCGCGCTGATATGTCCGGCGTAGTCACGAGCTGCTCCAGATTAGTGTGATGTGCGTGATCCGCTCCCCTGCGTGGAGAAAGAGCGCATCCGTGACCGACCGGGTTCCCTCCGACAGCCGTGAACGCCATCACGTGACACAACCGGGACATCAACCGCACAAAATGCGCCACCCGCACACCGATGTGATCGGAGCCGCGCACGCAGGGGTGAGCGAGCGCCGGTCGGGAGTCGCGGTTCGGGCAGTCGGCGCATGCCGTGAACCCCCGCCACCGACCGGCGCTCTGAGACGACTACCCGCGCCCCATCACCACTGCGGTCATCGTCCCGCCCCCGACCTCCTCTCGCCGCCCTCGTACAACTCCCCGTAGGACGGCCACACCCCGCCCGGTCCGTCCACCGACTCGGCCGCGCGCACGGCCCGTACGATCGCGCGCGTCACCAGGTCGGCGCCGGCCGCGAGGAGTTCGTTCAGCGCCAGGGGATGTTCGGCGTCGAGCGGGCGCTGCCCGGTCGCCAGCGTGAACACCGTGTCGCCGTCGTGCAGGAGGTGCACCGGCCGCACGGCGCGTGCGATGCCGTCGTGCGCCGTACCGGCGAGCTTCTGCGCCTGCGCCTTCGACAGCCGCGCGTCGGTGGCGACCACCGCGAGCGTGGTGTTGAGCGGGGGCGGCGCGTTCTTCGCCGTGCCCTCGGCGAGGCGCCGGCGCGCGGCCTCGTGGACGCGCGCCTCCGGATAGCGCACGCGCCCCTGGAACAACTCCCCGTACAGCACGCCCGTTTCGGGGTCCATCACGGAGCCCGCGGCGTTGGCCACCACCAGCGCCGCGACCGTGATCCCCGAGTCGAGGACGGTGCTCGCGGTGCCGACCCCGCCCTTCATCGCTCCGACGACCGCGCCCGTACCGGCGCCCACACCCCCTTCAGGGACCGCCGCGCCGACCGAGCTCGCCGCGGCCGCCTCGACCGCGGCCCGGCCGGTGGCCGCGTCCGGACGGGCCCGGAAGTCGCCGCCCCGCCCCAGATCGAAGACGCAGGCGGCGGGTACGACCGGAACGACGTGCGCCGGATCCACCCCGACAGGAACTCCGCGCCCCTGCTCCTCCAGCCACGCCATCACGCCGGACGCGGCGTCGAGCCCGTACGCGCTGCCGCCCGTCAGCACGATCGCCTCGACCTTCTGCACGAGGTTGCGCGGGTCCAGGGCGTCGGTCTCCTTGGTGCCGGGCCCGCCGCCGCGCACATCCACGGCGGCGACGGCCCCGCCGTCCGGGGCGAGCACGACGGTGGTACCGGTGAGCCATCCGTCGCCGACGCGTGTCGCGTGTCCCACGCGTACGCCGGTGACGTCCGTCAGAGCGTCAACTGTCATGGGATCAGTCTCGTCCAGGTACCGTCGCCGCCCCAGGAGGTCACCCCACCGGCACCGACTCTTTGCTCTCCCGGCCTGCCATGCGCGCCGTCAGCGTCACCCCGGTCGCCACCGCGAGCGCGGAGACGACGCCCGCCGCCGGCACGGCCCAGTCCCCCAGGAACGTGCAGAGGATCACCAGCAGTGCCGTGGTCGGCAGCACCAACTGCTGGGCGATGCCCACCTTGAAGTGGCGCGAGTGCAGTGCCCACACGGTGAGCAGGTAGAGCGCGCTCGGCAGGGTCACGGCGGCCGACGCGGCCAGCGTGGAGATGTGCGCCTTGCCGACCGCCTGCTCGACCGCGACCTCCAGGCCGGCGCCGATCGCGGCCGCCGAGGCGAAGATCAGGTAGTGGCCGTAACCCCACAGGAAGGACTGTCTGTTGGAGCGCAGATGGCCGTGGATCGGCACGACGAAGTAGATCCACCACGCGGAGAAGACGATCAGCAGGCCGCCCACGGCGATCGGCAGCACTTCGCCGAGTGCGTCGTTCTCCTCCACGCCGGACTTCACGGCGACCGTGGCCGCGGCGATCGTCTCGCCGAGCACGATGATCGTGAACAGGCCGTAGCGCTCGGAGATGTGGTGCGGATGCCAGGACGTGTTGAAGTCCTTCTCGGCGTACAGCGGTACGCACATCTCAAGCACCGCCATCACCAGGAACAGCCAGGCCCGCCCGCCCTCGGGCAGAATCAACAGCCCCAGCCAGCCGACCTGACAGAGCAGCACGCCCCCGGCGTAGCGCAGGGCCGTCGTTCTCTCGGGCCCCTCACTCGATCTCGCCGCCCGCAGCCACTGCGCCGACATGGCGAGCCGCATGATCAGGTAGCCCAGCCAGACGGCCAGGAACTCATGGTCCTCGAACGCCCGCGAGACCCCGGCCGCGAGCACCAGGACACCGGCGATCTGGACGAGAGTGACGATCCGATACAGGACGTCGTCGTTGTCGTACGCCGAGGCGAACCAGGAGAAGTTCATCCAGGCCCACCAGATGGCGAAGAAGACCATCGCGTAGTTGAGGATCCCTTCGCCCGCGTGCGACTCGGCCACGGCGTGCACGAGTTGAACGCCCGCCTGAGCGATGGCCACGACGAAACACAGGTCGAAGAAGAGCTCCAGAGGCGAGGCGACCCGATGGGTCTCGTCACGGCCGCGGGCGGTGAGCCTGCGCAAGGGTCTGGAGCCTGCGGGGGAGGACGTCATGAGTCCAAGCACAGCAGATACCGACCGGAAATTCTTGTGAAGGCATTCACAAGCGCGCGAGGGTCCACAAGCCCCGCGGTTCGTCCACTCGTGGGACCTGTCGACCGGCGCCGACGGCCCGGCAGCCCCGGACGCCGACCGCCCCCAGGGCCGTACCCTGGACGCATGAGCACCGCCCCCGACCCCGAGCCGCGCGCCCCGAAGCCGTCACTGGTCTTCGACGACCCGCTGGACCAGCAGTCCTCGGACGACACGGATCGCGGGTGGGGCGAGCGACCCGGCGGCGACAGCGCGGCCGACCTGAAGCGCTTCCTCGACGAGAAGCCGCCCCACCACATCTGACCGAGCCGGATCACCGCCCGCCGCACGACACGGGCGGCTCCCGCTAACGCTCGTCGTGTCCGGAACCCCGCTGCGCGACCAGCGCGTCGCGGATCTCCTTGAGGACCTCCAGCTCGGTCACCTCCAGGACCTCGTGCGTGCCCTCCTTGGCCTTCCTGCGGGCCTCCTGCCGGGCCAGGTACTTCGACATCGGCAGCACCATCAGGAAGTACACGACCGCCGCGGTGATCACGAAGCTCAGCGTCGCGCCGAGCACGGTGCCCCACCTGATGGGGATGCCGCTCAGCACGGTTCCGTCCGCCGCCACCTTGCACGGGTCCTGGAGGCACGAGCTGTAGCTGTCGAGATTCTTGGTGCCGATCGCTCCGACCAGCGGGTTGATGACGCCCTTCACCACCGAGTTGACGACGTTGGTGAAGGCGGCGCCGATGACCACCGCTACTGCCAGATCGACGACGTTCCCGCGCATCAGGAAGGCCTTGAAGCCCTCCCAGACGCTCGGCTTCTTCTCGCTCACCTAGGGGACTCTCCTCGCACGCGCAGGTTGTGGAACAAACAGCTCCGCAACCTACGTCAACGCGAGGCGACCCTGTCCAATTGGGTAGCTCGAAAGGGGGACTTGACAGGAATCCGCGCAACAGGCGGAGCGCACGACTCAACACAGTGTCACCGCCAGCCGTGCCGTGGCGCTCGCACCCGCGAGCCGCGCCGCGATCGAACGCGGCACCGAGAGCACCACCAGCGCGCCGCTCTCCGCGGCGCCCTCCAACGGCTTCGGCACCTTCTTCACCCGCGCCCCGCGCGCGACCACCTGGGCGTCACCGCCCGTCGCCGTCGTCTCGGCGGCGATCACGTCGACCCGGTCGCCGGGCCGCAACAGCAGGACCGTGGCACCGTCGGCGATGCGCACCGGTGCCGTCACCATCTCGACGGCACGGCGCTCCCGCACCGGCTCGGCCACCGGATGCCCACGCGCCCCGTCGGCGCCCCCCGGGCCGACGGCCACCAGCGCCGCAGCGGTGACGGCGAGGCCCGCCGCCACGGCCCGCCTGCGCTGCCGTACGAGCCGGGCCAGCAGATACCGCCCGCCGCCCACCCGCACAGGAGCGAAGTGCGGCACCTCGCAGGTGGCGGGAGCCTCGGTGCCCGGTGGACGCGCGGCAAAGGGAGAGAGGGGAGGCGGAGAGAGGACAGGGGGAGAGAGCGGAGGGGGAGAGGGAGCGAAGGACACGGGGGCCACCACCTGTCACGAGGGATCGGCTTGCAAGGCCACGATGGGGCCTCGCGCCGCCGCCCGCCGGGACAGGTGGATCACTGGGTCGCTGTGGACAACTCCCTCACCCGAACGAGGAGTTCCACCCGTCCGGGGCCGCCGTCCTCCACAGCGTCACGGCAGTTCGAACCCGGGATCCATGCCGCCCAGTGCCGTGGTGCACAGACAGTCCCGCTCCTCGTTCGCCGGCAGCGCGGCCACCGCGTCGAACAGCACACCCCGCAGCCGGTCCACATTCGCCGCGAACACACGGAGTACTTCGTCGTGCGAGACGCCTTCGCCGGTCTCGGCGCCCGCGTCGAGGTCCGTGACCAGCGTCAACGAGGTGTAGCAGAGCTCGAGTTCACGGGCGAGCGCCGCCTCGGGGTGACCGGTCATGCCCACCACGGACCAGCCCTGCGCCCGGTGCCACAACGATTCGGCACGCGTCGAGAAGCGCGGCCCCTCGATCACGACCAGGGTCCCGCCGTCCACCGCCTCCCAGTCCCGCCCGCGCGCCGCCTTCAGCGCGGCCGTCCGTCCGACGGGGCAGTACGGATCGGCCAGCGACACATGCACCACGTTGGGTACGTCGCCGCCCGGCAACGGCAACCCGTCGAAGTACGTCCCCATCCGCGACTTCGTACGGTCCACCAGCTGATCCGGCACGAGCAGCGTGCCCGGCCCGTACTCGGGGCGCAGGCCACCCACCGCGCACGGACCGAGGACCTGGCGCGCCCCGACCGACCGCAGCGCCCACAGGTTGGCGCGGTAGTTGATCCGGTGCGGCGGCAGATGGTGGCCGCGTCCGTGCCGGGGCAGGAAGGCGACCCGCCGGCCCGCGATCTCGCCGAGGAAGAGGGAGTCACTGGGCGGGCCGTACGGGGTGTCCACCTGGATCTCGGTCACGTCGTCGAGGAACGAGTAGAAGCCCGAGCCGCCGATTACGCCGATCTCTGCGTTCGCCATGCCCCGCACACTAGCTGGCCCCGGCGCCGGGCCGAGAGGGCCCGCGAAAACACCGAGGACCCTGTCGTCGTACGACGACAGGGTCCTGCGAGCGAGTCCCTAAGCGGCGGAAGTGCTGCTGCTGGAGGAGGTGCCGGTGCTCGACGGCTTCGAGTCCGAGGACGACGAGGTCGAGGTGGACGCGGAGGACGTCGACGGCTTCGTGGACGACGACGCCGGCGAGCTGCTCGACGAGGAGCCGCGGCTGTCGTTGCGGTAGAAACCGGAGCCCTTGAAGACGATGCCGACCGCGGAGAACACCTTCTTGAGGCGGCCCTGGCAGTTCGGGCACTCGGTCAGGGCGTCGTCGGTGAACTTCTGCACCGCCTCGAGGCCCTCGCCGCACTCGGTGCACTGGTACTGGTAGGTCGGCACTGTCTTCCTCCTGGCACTCTCACTCAATGAGTGCTAACGAGGGTCCATAGTGACGTATTCCCGAGGATCAGTCCACCGTCACCGGCACGCGGTGACCGACGCCACGTGCCACGGTGCGCGTCCGGGGCCGCGCCGCAAGGCGTGACCGGAGCGCCAGCAGGGTCGCCAGGGCGAGCAGCGTGCCGACCATCGGGACCAGGAATCCGGCACCGTTCCAGAAGCGGTCCTCGAGCTGTCCGGCGGCCGTGACGGCGGCCGCCTGGCCGAGCGCCACCGCTCCGGTCAGCCAGGTGAAGGCCTCGGTGCGGGCACCGGCCGGAACCAGGCTCTCGACCAGCGTGTAGCCGGTGATGAGCGCCGGCGCGATGCACATGCCGACCAGCAGGCCGAGTCCGGCGAGCGTGAGCACCGAGTGCGCGGCCCACAGTCCGGAGGCCGTCAGCGCGAGCGCGCCGTACCCGACGAGGAGGCGCTGCTGCGGGGCCGTCTTCCACGCGATGGCGCCGCAGACGATCCCGGAGAGCATGTTGCCGGCGGCGAAGACGCCGTACAGGACGCCGTTCAGCCCGGGCTCGCCGATCGACTCCGTGAACGCGGCCAGCGAGACCTGCATGCCGCCGAAGACGGAGCCGATGCCCAGGAAGGTCACGATCAGCACGCGCACGCCAGGTACCCGCAGCGCGGAACCGTGCTCCACGCGTGCGTGCTCGTCGAGGCTGACCAGCGGCTGCGTGCTCTTCTGCGCGGCGAACAGCAGACCGCCCAGCAGCGTCAGCGCCGACTCCGTCAGCAGGCCGGCGGCCGGGTCGACGGTGGTGCACAGCGCGGTGGCCAGCAGTGGGCCGAAGACGAAGGTCAGTTCGTCGGTGACGGACTCGAAGGCCGCCGCGGTGGTCATGAGGGGCGAGCCCTGGAGCTTCACGCCCCAGCGGGCGCGCACCATCGGGCCGATCTGCGGCACCGAGGCGCCCGTGGGGACGGCCGCCGCGAACAGCGCCCACAGCGGCGCGTGCGACAGGGCGAGCGCCGTCAGCGTCAGACCCGACGCCGTGTGCACGAGCACGCCGGGGATCAGCACGGCGCGCTGCCCGTAGCGGTCGGCGAGGCGCCCGCTGTACGGCGCGAACAGGGCCATGGAGACGCCGGTGACGGCCGCGGCGGCGCCCGCCGCGCCGTACGAGCCGGTGGTGTGCTGCACGAGCAGCACGATGGAGATCGTCAGCATCGCGAACGGCTGACGCGCCGCGAAGCCGGGGAGCAGGAACGTCCAGGCGCCGCGGGTGCGCAGCAGCTGCCCGTATCCCGGGCGTGCGGTGACCGTGGATGCCACGGCCCGTGCCTTTCTGCCGCCTGGTAGCGCGCCTGTGCGGGGGCGCCGAGAGCTGTCCTCTTGCGCTGACTGCGGTAGATACCGGCGCCCACTGCGAAGGGAGCGTCTCGGCCGCCGTACGGTCGCGCCAGCAATGCGTCAGGCAGAGTTGGTTCGATCAGAATGCGCCTTCATCGTACAGGGATCAAGGCCTGGTGCGCCTGTGAAAACGAGCACCATGAGCCTTGTTCACCTGCGATTACCGGGGGTGTGAACCGTACGAAACGTGCCCTTAACGACATGGGTCGATCCGGAGGCCCCGTCAGCGCCGCGGAGGTTCCCCGTTCATGCCCAGCCATCCGGCCAGCTTGCCGCCATGGCCCACCGCGCGCAGTCGCCGCTCGGCGGCGTCCCGCACCGGATCCGTGGCGACCACGAGCAGCTCGTCGCCGCGCCGCAGCACCGTCGTGGGCAGCGGAACGAACGATTTTCCATCGCGGACGACGAGGGTGACGGCGGCTCCCGAGGGCAGCCGTAGCTCGTTGACCTCGACACCGTGCATCTTCGAGCCGTCGGGGATGGCGACGGACAGCAGATGCCCGCGCAGCCGCTCCAGGGGTGCCGACTCGATGCCGAGGTCGGCGGCCTCCGCGTCCTCGCCCAGACGCAGCTGGCGCGCGAGCCAGGGCAGTGTCGGGCCTTGGACGAGGGTGTAGACGACGACCAGGACGAAGACGATGTTGAAGATGCGGCGGCTGCCGTCGACGCCGTTCACCATGGGGATCGTCGCCAGGATGATGGGCACGGCGCCGCGCAGCCCGGCCCAGGACATGAGGGTCTGCTCCTGCCACGGCACCCGGAACGGCGTCAGGCACAGCACGACGCTCAAGGGCCGCGCGACCATGGTCAGCACCAGCCCGATGACGAGCGCCGGCCACACGTCGTCGCCCAGTTCGTGCGGCGTGACGAGCAGGCCCAGCAGGACGAACATGCCGATCTGGGCGATCCAGCCGAGCCCTTCGGCGAAACCGCGCGTGGCGGGCCAGTGGGGCAGCTTGGCGTTGCCCATCACCATGGAGGCGAGGTAGACGGCGAGGAAGCCGCTGCCGTGGGCCAGCGCGCCCGCCGCGTACGCCGTCACGGCGATCGCCATGACGGCGATCGGGTAGAGACCGGAGGCGGGCAGCGCGACGTGCCTGAGGCCCCAGGAGCCGAGCCAGCCGACCGCGATGCCTATGGCGGCGCCGATGGCCAGTTCCAGGGTTATCTCGCCGATCAGGGCGTACCAGTGCTCGACCGGGCCCGCCGTGGAGAAGGCGACGACCAGGATGACCACGGGGGCGTCGTTGAAGCCGGACTCGGCCTCCAGCGTGCCCGTCACGCGCGCGGGGAGGGGGAGTTTGCGCAGTACCGAGAAGACCGCCGCCGCGTCCGTCGAGGAGACGACCGCCCCGATGATGAGCGCCTGGCGCCACTCCAGCCCGACCAGATAGTGCGCCGCCGTCGCCGTGACCCCGACGCTCACCGCGACCCCGACCAGTGCCAGCGCCGTGGCGGACGGCAGCGCCGGTTTGATCTCCTTCCACTTCGTGCCGAGACCGCCCTCGGCCAGGATCACGACCAGGGCCGCGTATCCGATGACCTGGGTCAGTTCGGCATTGTCGAAGTGGATGTCGCCGATGCCGTCCTGCCCCATGGCGACGCCGATGCCCAGATAAACGAGCAGGCTGGGGAGCCCGCTGCGCGAGGAGATCCGGACCGCTGCGACGGCGACGAGCAGGACGAGCGAGCAGACGAGCAGAAGCTGGTTGAGGTCGTGGACGGTCAGCGGCTGTTCCCTTCCCTGGCTCACGGGCGTCACGCGCGCGTGGGCTCACGTACATAGGACACGAAGTGGTGAGTCTCCGCACCCAAGTACTTCGTTACCTTACCTAACTCTTGACGATTTCTTGACACTCCGGAGGGCAAGATCGAACGCCCGTCCGCGTTGGTAGCCGACTCCGCGTCAAGTGGCGTCGGGCCCTGCGCCTATGGTTGCTCCAGCGCTCATTCAAAGTCACAGCCCCGCCTGCCGCTCGCGTTAGGACAGCAAGGACAGCGATGCCCCCCAACACCACCGCCTCATCGGGTCAGAAGCCCGGCAAGTCCGGCAGGAAAAAGGGGCGCAAAGCCCGTCTGATCGTCCTCATCCTGGTGCTGGCCATCATCGGGGGCGTGGCCTACGGGGCGTACTGGTCCATCAGCACCGTCCGCGCGTCCTTCCCGCAGACCAAGGGTTCGATCTCGCTCGAGGGCCTGTCCGGACCGGTCGACGTGCAGCGCGACGGCTACGGCATCCCGCAGATCTACGCCTCCTCCGACGAGGACCTGTTCATGGCGCAGGGCTACGTCCAGGCGCAGGACCGGTTCTACGAGATGGACGTGCGCCGCCACATGACCTCCGGGCGCCTGTCGGAGATGTTCGGCAAGGGGCAGGTCAAGAACGACGAGTTCCTGCGCACGCTCGGCTGGGACCGGGTCGCGAAGAAGGAGTACGACACCAAGCTGTCGGCCTCCACCAAGAAGTACCTCCAGGCCTACGCCAAGGGAGTCAACGCCTACCTCCAGGGCAAGGAAGGCAAGGAGATCTCCCTCGAGTACGCCGTCCTGGGCTTCGCCAACGACTACAAGCCCGAGGAGTGGACCCCGGTCGACTCGGTCTCCTGGCTGAAGGCGATGGCCTGGGACCTGCGCGGCAACATGGAGGACGAGGTCGACCGGGCCCTGATGACCAGCCGCCTCGGTCCCAAGCAGATCAAGGACCTGTACCCGGACTACCCGTACAGCCGCAACAAGGCGATCGTCCAGGAAGGCCAGTACGACGAGCTGACCAGGACGTTCGAGCAGGGCGACGACACCTCGGGCACGGGCACGGGTACCTCGACCGCGGGCACAGGCACAGGCACGGGCACGTCGACCGCGGGCACGTCCACGAGCGGCACCACGGGCACCGCGTCCACCTCGGGCACCACAGCCCTCCAGAGCCAGCTCTCGGGCCTCTACGGGGTCCTGGAGGACCTTCCCGCGGCCGTCGGCGTCAACGGCAACGGCATCGGCTCGAACTCCTGGGTCGTGGCGGGCTCGCACACCATCACCGGCAAGCCGCTGCTCGCCAACGACCCGCACCTGTCGGCCTCCTTGCCGTCCGTCTGGTACCAGATGGGCCTGCACTGCCGCACGGTCTCCAGCAAGTGCCAGTACGACGTCAGCGGCTACACCTTCGCGGGCATGCCCGGCGTGATCATCGGCCACAACCAGGACATCTCCTGGGGCATGACCAACTCCGGCGTCGACGTCACCGACCTCTACCTGGAGAAGCTCAGCAGCGACGGCTACCTGAACGACGGCAAGGTGAAGCCCTTCACCACGCGCGAGGAGACCATCAAGGTCGCCGGCGGCGAGCCCAAGAAGATCGTCGTCCGGGAGACCGACAACGGCCCCCTGCTGTCCGACCGCGACGACGAACTCGTCAAGGTCGGCAAGAAGGCCGAGGTCGACACCGCCGCCCCCGACCGCGGCGACGGCTACGGCATCTCCCTGCGCTGGACCGCCCTCGACCCGGGCACCTCCATGGACGCCGTGTTCGCGATGGACAAGGCGTCGGACTGGAACGACTTCCGTGCGGCAGCGGCCCTCTTCGACGTGCCGTCGCAGAACCTGGTCTACGCCGACACCAAGAACCACATCGGCTACACCCTCCCCGGCAAGATCCCCACGCGCGCGAAGGGCGTCGACGGCTCGATCCCGCAGCCCGGCTGGGACTCCAAGTACCGCTGGACCGGCTACATCCCGCAGGACCAGCTCCCCTACGAGTACGACCCCGCGCGCGGCTACATCGTCACCGCCAACCAGGCCGTGATCGACCAGGACAAGTACCCCTACACGCTCACCACCGACTGGGGCTACGGCGCCCGCAGCCAGCGCATCACCGACCTGATCAAGTCGAAGATCGACGACGGCGGCAAGATCTCCACCGACGACATGCGCCAGATGCAGCTGGACAACAGCAGCGAGATCGCCAAGCTGCTCGTGCCCAAGCTGCTGAAGATCGACATCGAGGACAAGGACGTCCGCGAGGCGCAGAAGCTGCTGGAGGGCTGGGACTACACCCAGGACGCCGACTCGGCGGCCGCCGCCTACTTCAACTCGGTCTGGCGCAACATCCTCAAGCTCGCCTTCGGCAACAAGCTGCCCAAGGAACTGCGGGTCAAGGGCCAGTGCCTGTGGGTCGACCCCATCGACACGACCGGTCCCGCCGACGAGACGGAGAAGGTCCGCGAGTGCGGCCAGCGCGACGCCGACCAGGCGCAGCCGGACGGCGGCGACCGCTGGTTCGAGGTCGTGCGCAACCTCATGGACGACGAGAAGAGCGCCTGGTGGAAGACGCCTGCCGGGGTGGGTGAGCGTCCCAAGGCCGAGAACCGCGACCAGCTGTTCAAGCGCGCCATGATCGACGCCCGCTGGGAGCTGACCGCCAAGCTCGGCAAGGACATCGACTCCTGGAGCTGGGGCCGGCTGCACCGCCTGTTCCTGAAGAACCAGACGCTCGGCACCGAGGGCCCCGGCTTCGTCCAGTACATCCTCAACCGCGGCCCCTGGAAGCTCGGCGGCGGCGAGGCCACGGTCAACGCGACCGGCTGGAACGCCGCCGGCGGCTACGGCGTCGTCTGGGTGCCGTCGATGCGGATGGTGGTCAACCTCGGCGACCTCGACAAGTCGAAGTGGATCAACCTCACCGGCGCCTCCGGCCACGCCTACAGCGCCCACTACACCGACCAGACGGGCAAGTGGGTCAAGGGCGAACTGCTGGACTGGTCCTTCTCGAAGGAAGCGGTCGACAAGAGCACGAGCGACACGCTGGTGCTGAGGCCATGAGCCGCTGACAGCGAACCGTCGAACGGGCCCTCCACGCGTGCGTGGAGGGCCCGTTCGCATGCGCTCACATGCCGCGGCTCACACGTCGTCCAGGAAGCGGCGCACGCCCGACGGCGTCACCACCGCGTGCACCGGCCGGTCGTGCGTCTCCTCGGGGACGCGCTCGACGACCTCGGAGTCGTAGAGGAGCACCACCAGCGCGGGGTGCGCGTCCGAGCGCTCCAGACGCGCGAGCACCCGGTCGTACGACCCGCCGCCGCGCCCCAGCCGCATGCCGCGCGCGTCGACCGCGAGACCGGGCAGCAGTACGACATCGGCGGCGGTCACGGCGTCCGGTCCCAGACGGGCGCCGGCAGGTTCGAAAAGGGCCATCTTTCCGCCGTGCCGGACGCGCGCGAGGGAGTCCTCGCCGGTGTACGCGCCCCAGTCCAGATCGTTGTCGGGCAGGAGCGCCGGAAGCAGGACGTGCACGCCCCGCGCGCGCAGCGCGTCCAGCAGCGCGAGCGTGCCCGGCTCGCTCCCCACGGAGACGTACGCCGCCACCGTGCGCGCCCGCGCCAGCTCGGGCAGCTCCGACGCCCGCGCGGCCAGCGCGGTCGCCGCTTCCCGCACGTCATCGGCCGTCAACCTGTTCCTCACCGCGAGGAACTCTCGCCGCAACGTACGTTTGTCAGGCTCGGCCGGACGTCCGATGTGACTCAAAGATCTCTCCCGCACGGTTCCAATGCGCTCATATCAGAGCTAATTAACCGGAGCATCAGATTCCTTGCAAAGCCACCGGATAAGGTTGCGGGCATGACTCAGTCGCACCCTCGGATCACCAAGGCTGTCATTCCCGCAGCAGGTCTCGGCACCCGGTTCCTGCCGGCGACCAAGGCCACTCCCAAGGAGATGCTGCCGGTCGTGGACAAGCCGGCGATCCAGTATGTGGTCGAAGAGGCCGTTTCCGCGGGCCTCGACGACGTCCTCATGATCACGGGCCGCAACAAGCGCCCCCTGGAGGACCACTTCGACCGCAACTACGAGCTGGAATCGGCCCTTCAGAAGAAGGGCGACGCCAGCCGGCTCGCCAAGGTGCAGGAGTCCAGCGACCTCGCCACCATGCACTACGTCCGCCAGGGCGACCCCAGGGGCCTCGGCCACGCCGTCCTATGCGCGGCGCCCCACGTGGGCCACGAGCCCTTCGCCGTCCTCCTCGGCGACGACCTGATCGACCCGCGCGACCCGCTGCTCAAGCGGATGGTCGAGGTCCAGGAGCAGCACGGCGGCAGCGTCATCGCACTCATGGAGGTCGCTCCCGAGCAGATCCACCTCTACGGCTGTGCGGCCGTGGAGGCCACCGGCGACGGCGACGTCGTCAAGGTCACCGGCCTCGTCGAGAAGCCCGACCCCACGGACGCCCCGTCGAACTACGCGGTCATCGGCCGCTACGTCCTCGACCCGCACATCTTCGACATACTCCGCAAGACCGAGCCCGGCCGCGGCGGCGAGATCCAGCTCACCGACGCCCTCCAGCAGCTCGCCGCGGACGAGAAGGTCGGCGGCCCCGTGCACGGTGTGGTCTTCAAGGGCCGCCGCTATGACACCGGCGACCGCGGCGACTATCTGCGTGCCATTGTCAGACTCGCGTGCGAACGTGAAGACCTGGGCCCGGACTTCCGGACCTGGCTTCGCAGTTACGTAGCCGAGGAGATGTAGCAACGTTGAGCAGCGCCGCGCCCCGCACCACCGGCCAGGACCACCTGTGGTCGGTGGACGAACACCTGGAGGACATCCTCGCGACCGTCCGCCCCCTCGAACCCATCGAGCTGCAACTCCTCGACGCCCAGGGCTGCGTCCTGGTCGAGGACGTCACGGTGCCGGTCTCCCTGCCGCCGTTCGACAACAGCTCCATGGACGGGTACGCGGTACGGGTCGCGGATGTCGCGGGCGCGAGCGAGGAGTTCCCCGCCGTCCTGGACGTCGTAGGGGACGTCGCGGCGGGCCAGGCCGAGCTGCTCCACGTGGGCCCCGGCCAGGCCGCCCGCATCATGACCGGCGCCCCGCTGCCGCCCGGCGCCGAGACCGTCGTCCCCGTCGAGTGGACCGACGGAGGCCTCGGCGAGGGACCCGTGACCGGCATGCGCGCCCGCGCGCAGTCTCCCGAGGGCGCCGAGGGGCACGTGCACGTGTACCGGCCCGCCGAGGCACGCGCGCACGTACGCGCGAAGGGCAGCGACGTGAAGGCCGGCGACCGCGCCCTCGAGGCCGGCACCGTCCTCGGCCCGCCGCAGATCGCCCTGCTCGCCGCGATCGGCCGCGGCACGGTACGCGTACGCCCGCGCCCGCGCGTGGTCGTCATGTCCACCGGCAGCGAACTCGTCCAGCCCGACGAACAACTCGGCAACGGCCAGATCTACGACTCCAACAGCTTCGCCCTCACCGCCGCCGCCCGCGACGCCGGCGCCATCGCCTACCGCGTCGGAGCCGTCGCCGACGACGCCGAGACCCTCCGCGACACCATCGAGGACCAGCTCGTCCGCGCCGATCTCGTGGTCACCACGGGTGGCGTGAGCGTCGGGGCGTACGACGTCGTCAAGGAGGCGCTGTCGTACGTCGGCGACGAGGACGAGGCCGGCGGCGGCATCGACTTCCGCAAGCTCGCCATGCAGCCCGGCAAGCCCCAGGGCTTCGGCTCCATCGGCCCCGACCACACCCCGCTGCTCGCGCTCCCGGGCAACCCCGTGTCGTCGTACGTCTCCTTCGAACTGTTCGTCCGCCCCGCGATCCGCACCCTCATGGGCCTGGAGGACGTCCACCGGCCGCGCACCACCGCGAAGCTGACCGCCGGCAAGGCGCTGACCTCGCCGAAGGGGCGCAGGCAGTTCCTGCGCGGGATGTACGCCGAGGGCGCCGTGACCCCGGTCGGGGGCGCCGGGTCGCACCTGGTCGCCGCCCTTGCGCACGCGGACGCGCTGATCGTCGTCCCGGAGGACGTCGAGTCCGTCGAGCCCGGCACCGAGGTCGAGGTGGTCCTGCTCGGCTGAGTGCTCCTGGTTGGCGGTACCGTGTCGCGCACAACAGGCCCGCGCGCCGCACCGCGAAGGGCCGGGACCGGGAGCGCCGCACAGCATGAGTACGCAGGACCGACTGACCCACATCGACGAGGCGGGCGCCGCCCGTATGGTCGACGTATCCGACAAGGACGTGACTGCGCGCACCGCCCGCGCCAGCGGCCGGGTCCTCGTCTCGCCCCGCGTGATCGAGCTGCTGCGCGGCGAGGGCGTCCCCAAGGGCGACGCCCTCGCCACCGCGCGCATCGCGGGCATCATGGGAGCCAAGCGCACCCCGGACCTGATCCCGCTGTGCCACCCGTTGTCGGTGTCGGGTGTGAAACTGGATCTGTCGGTCGCGGACGACGCCGTGGAGATCCTCGCCACGGTCAGGACGACGGATCGCACGGGCGTCGAGATGGAGGCCCTCACCGCGGTCTCCGTCGCCGCGCTCACCGTGATCGACATGGTCAAGGCGGTCGACAAGGGAGCGGTCATCACGGACGTACGGGTGGAGGAGAAGACGGGCGGCAAGTCGGGCGACTGGAGCCGGGCATGACCTATCGTGCTCTGGTGCTCACCGCGTCCAACCGGGCCGCGGCCGGGGTCTACGAGGACAAGGGCGGTCCGTTGATCGCCGCCGGCCTGAAGGGCTTCGGCTTCGATGTCGAGGGACCGCAGGTCGTCCCCGACGGAGACCCCGTGGAGGCTGCCCTGCGAGCGGCCGTCGACGCCGGTTACGACGCCGTCGTCACCACCGGCGGCACCGGTATCTCGCCCACCGACCGCACACCCGAGGCGACCCGCGCGGTGATCGACTACGAGGTGCCGGGCATCGCCGAGGCCATCAGGGCGTTCGGGCGGGAGAAGGTGCCGACCGCCGCGCTCTCCCGGGGCCTGGCGGGAGTGGCGGGACGGACGCTGATCGTCAACCTGCCGGGTTCCACCGGCGGGGTGAAGGACGGGCTGGCCGTCCTGGAACCCCTCCTGGCCCACGCCGTCGACCAGATCCGCGGCGGCGACCACCCCAGACCCGGCGCAGGCACTGGGGGTGTGAGCTGAACAGCCCGTCCTGGCCCGTCGTGCTGGCGGACGGCGATGTCGTCCTCCGGCCCATAAAGGTGCGCGACCAGCGCGCCTGGCGCGAGGTCAACCGGCGCAACCGCGACTGGCTGCGGCCCTGGGAGGCGACCATCCCGCCGCCCACGCCCACCGGACCGATCGCGCACCGGCCGACCTACCGGCAGATGGTGCGCCATCTGCGCTCCGAGGCGAACGCGGGCCGGATGCTGCCGTTCGTCATCGAGTACCAGGGGCGCCTCGTCGGGCAGTTGACCGTTGCCGGGATCACCTGGGGCTCGATGTGCTCGGGGCACGTCGGCTACTGGGTGGACGAGTCGGTGGCCGGCCGTGGAGTCATGCCGACGGCCGTGGCACTCGTCGTGGACCACTGTTTCCGGAGCGTCGGTCTGCACCGCATCGAGGTCTGTATTCGCCCGGAGAACGGGCCCAGCCGCCGGGTCGTGGAGAAACTCGGATTCCGCGAGGAGGGGCTCCGGCCCCGTTATCTCCACATCGACGGAGCCTGGCGCGACCATCTGGTCTTCGCGCTCACCGCGGAAGAGGTGCCGGAGGGGTTGCTCGGGCGGTGGCAGCGGGCACGCTCACAGAAGGCACCGCACAACACGCCGCGGAACCCGCAGAACACGCCGGGGAATCCCGCATAGCCGGGGAGCCGCCCGCGCACGGGCCGGGACACCGTCGAGTAAATTGAATAAATGTTCGAGAATGATCGGGCGGCGATCGTCTCAGGGCATTAAATTCGCGGCTCCGGCGGCCTGCTGATCGCATCGGTCACAAAAAAAGCTCGAAATATCAGCCAGATCGTGCGACACACCGGCCCAATTGGCGGATGGCCTCACGCGAATCCCTCTACCGTGTGAGGCGTGAGCAGCAGCGGCCTCATCTACGCAGTCATTGTCGGGGCCTGGGCCGCCTACTTGGTGCCGATGTGGCTCCGTAGGCAGGACGAGCTGAACGAGGCCCGTCCGACGGAACGCTTCAGCACCGCCATCCGGCTCCTGTCCGGACGGGCGGGTATGGAGCGCCGGTACGCCAAGGACCTGCGGGCGCGCTCCACCGAGGAGGGGGAGTCCAGCGCCGTCGACCCGGATGCCGTCACCGACTCGGTGGACGTCCGGGCCTTCGCCATGCCTCCGACGCGCCCGCAGGCGCGTGCGGAGGTACAGGCGCCGGCGCGCAGGGAAGTGACGCGCGAGCCGGCGCGTGATCCGGTACGTGAGCGGACGGGCGACCCGGCCGCGCACGCATCGGCCTCGCACGCCCCGGCATCCGCCTCCACCCCGGCGCGCGCATCCGGTTCCGCGCCGGTACGCAAGCAGGTGCCCGCAGCCCGGCGCACGCCCTCGGCGGAAGCCGCAGCGGCGCGTGCTCGGCGTACCAAGTCGCTCGCGCGCCGGAGGCGCACCACCGTGGTGCTCTTCTTCGCCTTCACGCTCGGCGCGATCGTCGCCGCCGTCGGAGGACTCGCGTTCCTCTGGGCGCCCGGCGTACCCGCCGTGCTGCTCAGCGCGTACATCGCCTACCTGCGCTCCCAGGAACGCCGCCGGTTCGCCTACCAGATGGACCGGCAACGGGCCGAGGCGGCGGCGCAGCGGCTGAAGGAGCGTGCGCGCCAGCCGCGTCGGCGCGCCGCGGCCGAGGCCGTCGACGCGGACGAACCGGACGAAGGACCAGCGCCCGAACACCCCGGGCTCTCGGCGCTCGCCGCCGACCGGCGCGCCCTCGTCGAGCAGACCGACCACGCCGAGTGGGTCGACCAGCAGCGCGAGCGGCAGCGCAGGCCGGGCCACGGGGACAGCTGGGAACCGGTGCCGGTGCCGCTGCCGACGTATGTGACGGCACCGGTTGCCCCGCGGGCCACGGCTGACGTGGACCTGGGGGCACCGGACGCCTGGAGCTCGGCGCGGTCCAGCTCGGTCGCCGGCGAGCGCGAGGCGCACGGGGCCGGAGCCGAGAGCGGTGCCGGGCAGGACGGTCCGGCTCAGGACGCCGAGGCGGAGGATTCGTCCGGCGCCGAGGACAGGGCGGAGGAGGGCGGCCGCAGCGACGCCCGCCGGGCCGCGTCCGCGCGACGGGCGCGCGAGCGGGGCCGCACGCCGTTGTTCGATCAGTACGAGGACGGGGAGCGGCCGCGCGCGGCCAACGAGTAGGCGCGGCGACCCGAGCCGCCGCGCCCACCCGCCCCACCTGTGGCTGTCCCGTCGACCGGGCAGGGAACGGATTTCCAAGCACCCCGATCGAGGTGCTAAAGTTTCACTCGTTGCAAGGGCCTGTGGCGCAGTCTGGTAGCGCACCTCGTTCGCATCGAGGGGGTCTGGGGTTCAAATCCCCACAGGTCCACCGCAGCTAAGAGCCCCAACCGGAGCGATCCGGTTGGGGCTCTTACACGTTCTCGGACGCGGTCGGCTGATGCGGTGTCAGGGACCGCGCAGGACGCGGGCCGCCGGGAGTACCGCCGAGGCGACCGCGAGGAGTGCGCAGGTGGCTGTCGTCGCGGCGAGTTCGGGCCAGGGGAGTCGGAGTGCGGACGGCGCCGACTGGAGGTGCAGGGCGCTCCACAGGCCGGTGAGGTTGAGCGCTGTCACCAGCAGGCCGAGAACCGCGCCGACCGTCACCACCACCGCCGCCTCCGTCGCGACGAGGCGCAACACCTGGCCGGTCGTGGCTCCCGCCAGCCGCAGGGACGCGAACTCCCGCCGACGGTCGGACGTCGCCATGAGCAGGGTGTTGGCGAGGGAGATGGCCGTGTACAGCAGGGCGATGCCCAGGACGAGGAGGAAGCCCAGGCGGGTCTTCTCGTCGGCGCCCGAGAGGCCGGCCGTGGGGTAGGCGGCTCGCAGCCACGCCTCGCGGGTGAGGACCGTCACGTCCGTCGAGCGCACCGCCGCACGCAGCTCCGCGCCCACGGCCGGGGCCGCCTTCACCGCCTTCACCTCCACCCGGTCCACAGCGGCCCGAGGTGCGTTGGCCGGTGTGACGTACACCCCGTTGTCGCCGGTGCCGACCGGCAGCACCGCGGCGACGCGGAGCGATCTGCGGGTGCCGTCGCCGAGCCAGACGGTGACCCGTCGGCCGACCTCGTGCCGCGCCCACTCCTCGTTGACGACGATCGAGTCGTCGTCGAGGTCGGCCACGCGCCCGGCGGTCACCGGGAGGCGCGTGGTCGCGGCGAGCGCTCCCGGATCGGCCGCGCGCGCCTCGGACTTGACGAGCGCGACGCCCTCCTCCAGGACGTACACGGCGCTCGACGCGGTCGCCGAGACCTCGGCACCCGGGATCGCGCGCAGGCGGCGGAGGGTGTCGGAGGAGAAGCCGGTCGGAGAGGTCAGCACGAAGTCGGAGACGGTCCGCGCCCGCGCCTCCGCCGCCCGTGCCTCGTTCAGGGTCGCCGTCGCGCCGAGGAGGGAGCCCGTCAGAGCCACCGTGACCAGGACGGGGGCGGCGATCGCGGCCGTGCGGCGGACGGCGGTGCCCGCGTTCGAGCGGACCAGCGTCCCGCGGGGCACGAGCAGGCGGATCAGGGGGCGGACCAGGGCCGGGGCCAGCAGGGCCGTCGCGGTGATCAGCAGCATCGGGCGGCTGACATACGTCTTGCGGTGCAGCAGGTCGCCCGGATCCGTGAGCAGCGTGAGCGTGAGGGTGGCCGCGGCGGCGATCGACAGGGCCGCTCCGCACAGCAGCCGCCCCCGCGTCAGGGGCCGTTCGTCCACCGATGCCTCGCGCAGCGCCTGCGTCGGCGCGATCCGGCCCGCCCGCCAGGACGCGGCCGCCGCCCCGCACAGGGCCACCGACAGACCGGTCCAGAAGGCGAGATGGTACGGCCACACGTGATCGCCGATCGCGAACCAGGCCGGCGCGAGACCGCCGTCCACCACCCGCCGCGCCAGCCAAGGGGCGGCGTACGCTCCCAGCGCGCAACCCGCCGCGGACGCCGGGGCGCCCACGAGCAGCGCCTCCATCAGCACCGTGCGACGGATCTGACCCGGCGTCGCGCCCGCCGTGCGCAGCAGCCCGAACTCCCGGCGGCGCTGGGCCACCGCGAAGGCGAAGGTCGACGCCACGACGAACACCGACACGAACCCGGTCACCCCGCCCGCCGTGCCGAACAGCGCGTTCAGCGTGGTCAGCGCCTCGGTGTCCCGCGCGGGATCGGCGTCCGCGAGCCGCCGGTCGGCGCCGGTGAGCACCCGCACTCCACCACCCCCCGGCGCGCCACCATCCACCACGCGCCGTACCGCCGCCGCGTCCGCCTCCACCACGAGCTGTGTGCTCACCGGTGCCAGCCGCGCCGCCCGCGCGTCCGTGTAGAACAGCGCCTCCTCGAAGCCGAGCGCGCCCACCGTGCCGACGACCCGCACCACCCCGTGCGCCGTACGCAGACGCTGCCCCACCGGCGTCCGGTCGCCCGTGGCCACGACCTCGTCGGCCGCCCGGGGCGCGCGGCCCGCGGTCAGTTCGTACGGCGCGAAGGCCGCGGTCGACCACGGGTGACCGACCAGGTCGCCGCGTACGACGAAGGTGCGGTCCTCGATGACCTTGCCGAGCTTTCGCAGCGCGGCGATCGTCCTCGCCGGGACGGGGCGTGGCTGAGCGAGCTTCTGGACGCGGTCGCCGATCGGGGTCGGCACGCGCAGGGTGCCTTGGCCCTGCACCACGACCGGGGCCACGGCGAAGCGTTCCGGTGTGCGTTCGGGGGCGTCGAGGGAGGAGGCGAGGGCCAGACCCATCACGGTGATCAAGGACACCCCGAGGGACAGGGCCACGAAGCTGCCGACGAACGCGCTCCAGCGGGACCGCACGGTACGCGCGGCGAGGCTCAGCACGGGACGACCTCCGAAGCGCCGGTCGCCGAAGCTTCGGCCCTCGCAGAAGCGCCGGTCCCCGCCCCCGTCTCCAACGACGCCATGCGCCCCGCGATCTCCCCCGCCGACGCGCCCGTCGTCTCACCGTGCACGCGCCCGTCGACCAGGAAGACGACGCGGTCGGCGTACGACGCGGCGAGCGGGTCGTGGGTGACCATCACGATCGTGCGGCCCTCGGTGTCGACCAGGGAACGCAGCAGGGACAGCACCTCGCGCCCGGTCCGTGAGTCGAGCGCCCCGGTCGGCTCGTCCGCGAACAGCACCTCGGGGCGCGTGATCAGCGCGCGGGCCAGGGCCACGCGCTGCTGCTGACCGCCGGACAGCTGCGCGGGCCGGTGCCGGGCGCGGTCGCCGAGCCCGACCCGGCCGAGCGCCTCACGCGCGCGTGCCCTCGAGATACGGCGGCCGGCCAGCCGCAGCGGCAGGACGACGTTCTGCTCGGCGGTCAGCGAGGGCAGCAGGTTGTACGACTGGAAGACGAAGCCGATGCGTTCGCGGCGCAGCAGGGTCAGCCGCCGTTCGCTCAGACCGGTCAGCTCCGTCTCCCCGACCCGCACCGAGCCCGAGGTCGGACGGTCCAGGCCGGCCGCGCACTGGAGCAGCGTCGACTTGCCCGAGCCGGACGGGCCCATGACGGCGGTGAAGGTGCCCTGTCCGAAGCCGAGCGAGACACCGTCGAGCGCGGTCACGCCGCTGTCACCCTTGCCGTACCGCCTGCTGACGGACGTCAGTTGGATCGTCATCTGCCCTCATTAAGTCGAAGAGGGCTCCACGAAACCCCGTCACCGGGCTCCGGAGCAGTGCGGCAGGACCGAGACTCGGGGTAGGGCCAGGCATACCCCCGGGTCTCCGGCTGGACCGATTCCCCCAGGCCTCGCCCGGCTCCTACGGTGATCTCCATGACGGTGTGGCAGGCGCTGAGCAGGCGCGGATACCTGGGGTCGGCATGGCCGTGGCGGTCGGTCGCCTTTCTGGCGAGCGGGGCGCTGTTCGGGGCGGTCGTGCTGGTGGTGATCGTCGCGGGGGCCGTCGTGGGCGGCGCCACGGCCGTCGTACTCGTCGAACGTAAGCCTGAGCCGGGCGGGGCTCGGCGCACCCATCCGGCCAGCCCGAACAGCACCCTGTCTGACCTGGAGATTCGCCGTTTTGAGCGCGACCCCGCGCCCCGTTCACAGCCCGGCCAGGGCAGACATCGGCCGAGGGGTTCCGGAGGGGCTGTGAGCTCGGTCACTTTCCGTGGCGACGCCGGGCAGAGGGGCGACGCGGCGGCCAGCCCGGACGCGGCAGAGCCCCAGGTCAGAGGGCCACAGGTGGGCGAATCGCACTGTGCAGAGCATGGTGAAAGATTGATCCAGGCCGGTGCCCCTGTGAAACCGGGAGGTCTCTCCTTGGTCGGCGCGCCTGCCATCCAAGACAACCCGACTCGATGCATACAGACCTTGTTCGAATCCATAGCGTTCTTTTCGTAATTAGCGTAGTTAATTCCCTCTACACATAGCCGCTTTGTCGTCATGCGCAGGCTCCCCGCCTGGCGTATCGGCTGATCGACCCGAACCGAGTACCAGCATCGAGTCCCATTCCACACACCCAATCCTCAGCCCTACCTGCGCATTCACCGCAACTCGCCCCACCCAACCCGACCGATACGCCCCTCCCCGGCCGAACCGGCCGAACCTCACTTGACAGGTTCGGCCCGACGTTTCCGCAGGTAGAAGCATGAATTTCCCTCCCTAGGCCGAACCTCTCACTCTTTGTCACAAAGTCGCGCGAGAGAGGAAGAAGAAGACCCCTCGTAAGGGCTCCTCGTATTAGGGGGATTTCTTCACCCAAGGTCCGAGGTTCGCCCGACAGGCCAAAAAACACCCTCTGACCTGCGCAGATGCCAGGCCGAACCTGGGGCGGACCTTCGAGAGGTTCGGCCGAATTCTCAGCCTTTTCGCTCATTCTCCATACAGCTATTGCCAATATCGAGATGCTGTGCCAGCGGAAATCAGACCCGATGGCGTAAAGTTGATCTTGTCAGCCCATCCGACAAACCCCCAAGGGGACACCCATGTCCAAAAACACGCGGACTCGCGAAATCAGCGATATGCCCCGTGCAGCGGCCAAGGTTCACCCAGAGGTGTTGGACGCATTCAAGGCCGACGCGCAGAGCCGGGGAATCTCGACCGCCACGGCGATACGCGAAGTCCTGTACGAGTACGCCCGCGACTACCTCTGTGTGGAGGTGGAAGCCCCACGGCCGACCACTTACACCCGCGCATGACAGAAGCCCCCGGTTCGCAACAACCGAGGGCTTCCAGGAACATCAGAGGAGACAGCGTATGGCAATGCGCTCAAGTCGAAGTCTACGCGCTAAGCGGCTCGATCCGCTCAAGCCCGGAATCATCAAGGTTGGTGACGGCAAGGAACAGCTCGAAGTCTGGGCGAATGCAGAAGGCATCGGCATCGGCGTCAAGAAGCGCTATCGCAGGGCCGACGGCACCAAGGGGATGTTCACCGCGTCCTCCAAGCGTAAGCCGAACCAGCTTCCGCACCAGATCACCGAAGCCCAGCGCATGGCCACGAACCGGCCTGAGCTGGACTACGAGGCCAACAAGGATCTGCTGAAGTCGGTGTTCTGGCAGCACCACCTTGTCGTCGACGCCGAAGCCGCGTACGTCCGTGTACCGACCGAGGGCGAGTCCGACGCGGAGTTTCTGACCGAGGCGTCCCGCGCGGGCCTCTACGGGGTGCCTACGGGCCTCCTGGGCACAACTACGTGGGGCTCGGGCATCTGGGACGACGCGCACACCAAGGTTGCCCAACAGCTCAAGGCAGCGGGCCGACTTGGACCCTTCATCGCGGACAACGACCCCAAGGGGCACAAGTACGCGAAGATGCGGCAGGACGCTGTTCCGGGGCATCCGGTGCTGATGCCGCCGACCCCCGGCCACGACCTGCGGGACCACTTCGAGAACGGCGGCACATGGGATGAGCTGATCGAGTTCACGCCCGAAGCGATGGCCGAGGTGCAGGCACAGTCCGAGGCTGACCAGAAGCTCAAGCGGCGCATGGAGAAGGCGCACGAGCGGGTCAAGGGGCTGATCCTGGCCGTCAACCCGGACTGGTTCCCGTCCGCCGACTGCCCGCCCGGCCAGTACGAGGGGCCGTGCTGGCTGTGCGAGGGGCCGCGACAGCTCCGTTACACCGTGGAGGAGCACAAGGACATCCGAGGTGGCGCACAGGTCAAGCTGTGGTGTCACAAGTGCGAGGCTGGATATGGCGAATTGCTTCCGCCGATCGCCGCCACCACGGATGACCTGTCCGAATGCCCCAGGGTAAACCTGGAGTTCAAGACTGTAAGGGCTTCGGCCGGCAGTGAAGTTGGCGTTCTGGACGGCGTCAACGTTGTGCCCGAGGTGTTCTCCGACTCGGACAACGGTCGGATTCTCGCCGAAATCCTGGACGGAAAGGTCGTGTGGATCGAGAAGGAGCAGGATTTCTACGCCCACGGTGGCCACGGCTGGGAGCGGGACTACAGCGGGATCGTGAGCCGGAAGGCGCGCGACATGGCGCAGCAGCAGTTCGACGCCGGGCGATACATCTGCAAGAAGGCCAAGGGCGACAGCGAAGAGGCCAAGGCCGAGCGCGAGTACGGCAAGATGCTGATGTCGCACGGTGCATCTGGCCTTTCCGTGGCCGGGCGCAGGCGCTCGCTGGAGGCGTTCCGCCATCACGAGGGTGTGACGCTCAAGAGCGTTCAGCAGAGCTTTGACCAGAATCCCCGGCTGATCGCCTGCCTGGACAAGGCCGTCATCCTCACGGCAACCGGCTTCGAGGTCCGCGAGCTGCGCCCGGACGACTACACCACCATGAACACGGGCGTGGCAGTGGTCGAAGGGGCTACGCACGAGGTGTGGGACAAGGTGCTCAACAAGTTCTGGCCCGATCCGGAGGTTCGCCGGCACCTGGTCCGTCTGCTCGGATACAGCATCCTCGGCGGGAATCCGGAACGCCAGTTGTGCGTGTTGTGCGGAGAGACGACGGGCGGAAAGACAACGCTTATGGAGGCTGTGGATTCGGCGCTGGGCTCGTACTCCGCGAGCTATGGCCAGTCCATATTCCACGCCAACTCCAAGGACAAGCCGCGCCCGGACCTGATCCGGCTGCTGCCCAAGCGGTATGGCCACTCGTCCGAGGCCAACAACAAGTGGACGCTTCACGGCGACCAGGTCAAGCGGATGGTTGGCGAAGACAGCATGTCCTTGCGCGACATGTACGGGAAGGCCAACGAGATCATCCAGGCGACCCCGCAGATGACGCCCTGGCTCGCCACAAACCACGCCCCGCAGATCAAGGATATGGACGAGGCCACAACGCGGCGCATAACCACCATCCCGTGTGACGTGTCGCTGAAGAAGTCCGAAGAGGACCCCGCCATCAGGAACCGGGTCCGCACCGAAAAGCCCATCCTGGAGGCCATTCTGTGGTCGCTTCTTCAAGGTTGGGTGGACTACTGCGAGAACGGCTTGGACAAGCGTCCTGCCGCCGTCGAGGCCGCCACGCGGCAGTTCCTCCGGGACGCCTCCGAGGCTGGCGACTTCTGGTCATCGGAGGTCGTGCAGAAAGACGACTCCGAAGTGTGGTTCTACGAGGTGTACGACCGCTATCGGAAGTGGTGCTGGGCGCAAGAGGTTCGCGGCAGCGACATTCTCAAGGAGCGCGCATTCTCCATGCAGATGTCCGCCCTGTGGAAGGACGTTGAAGGCGTCTCCAAGCGGGACGTCAAGGAGAAGGGTAAGCGCGTCGGCGTGAAGTATGTCGGACTTGCGCTCGTCGAGGACGAGGCCAGTGGAGTGAGCATCTGATGGGGCGTCGCAAGCCGAACAAGACGCGCCGGGAGCGCCCCGCAACGTGGCGAACGATGGATGCGCACATGAAGATGCAGGCCATCGAGATGGGCACCGAATTGGCCTTTGCGCGGAACGCAATTGTGGTGCTGGAGCTGCACCGAAAGGACCTGCTCCAGACGCTCGTGTACGAGTCCAATGAGGACTTCTTCCAGCGCGGCATGTTGCGGGCCTCCGCTCACCAGAGCCTCGTGTGCCTGCCGGACGTGATCGAGCTGGAAGGGCTCATCAACGGGATGCCTCCCCTGGACGCCATCGCCACGCATCGCAATTCCGACGGGCGCAGCGCTCGCGTGTTCGTCTGCCCCGACATGCGGAATCTCGCCCAAGCCGTAATGGAGGCCATCAAGTGATCCAGTCCGGCCAGTACGGCAATTGGTACTACGGGATTCGCCTTGCCGACATGAACAACACCGAAGTCAACGTGCACGGCGATGAGGTGGAGTTCAAAGACGGCTCGCTCATCGTCTGGCGAATCAAGGACGACGGCACCCGGTTCGTGAACGTGGCGTTCGCGCCCGGCGTGTGGGCCTGCCTCTTCGCCGCGAGTCTGTTGGACGGCCATGCCGTGGCCGTCGAGTACTGGTCTCCGTCCCTGGACGACCCGGCTCCCACGCCGCGCTCGGTCCCGGCCGACGAAGACTGACCCCGCCCGCTCACAGAATCAGGCCGTAGGCGGCTCCGTACGCCGCCCCGAGGCAACCGGGCTCACCCCGCCCCGTTCTCAGCCCTACGGGCCGCCTACGGCTTCCGATTCGAACAGGAGTTCGACATGCAATTTCGCAAGTTGCCCAAGTGGGTGTATTACGCGCTGAACGTCGAGATGCAAAGGCCCCATTTCCGGCGTCATCTGGAGCGCTGCGTTACCGAAGAACGAGGGCTGATCGTCCAGTTCGCCTACAACCGGGGTCTTGTCTGGCAACACCCCGTGTCGAGCGTGCGTGAGGCATACGCCCGGCTCGCCACTAATCAGCCTCCAGGCGAGGGCATCTGCTATCTGGTCGCCGTTCCGCCACCCGTGCTCGCGGCGGCTCAGTCGGCCGGGGTTCCGTACATGCGCCTGCCCCGCCGCGCCTCTGCCACCGCCCGGCGTGAGGGTCATCCCCTTGAGTTCCTGCGTGTCCCGATGGACGCCTTCCGGCCGGCAGTGGAGGTGCAGGATGCCTGAGCTGTTGCGCACTGCCGAGGGTGACCGCGTAGAGGTGCACATCCTCGACGAGTACGAGGGTGAGGCGCGAGAGGTCGAGATCGACGGGGAGCGCTGCTGGCTCCTGGTGGACATCTGCACCAAGTTCAGCTTTCGCCGCTCCAAGGCGCGCGAGCCCGAGTGGCGAGCGGCCAACTGTCGCCGGGACTGCCTCCGCCCGGTCATCTACTCCATCTCGTCGCGGACCTACTACGTCCACGGCTACGCCATCAACGCGGAAGGCGTCGAGCGGCTGAGCGGTATGTCCACGCGCTCATGGAAGCTCCCCCGACAGCCGTACGGCGTGCGTAAGGCGGTGGCGCGGTGAGCGAGGACGGGCCCAGGAAGCCAATTCGCAGGCGGCGCAGGCGAGTTGGGGAGGGTGGTTCTACCGAAACCACCCCTGCCGCGCCCCAGGAACCACGCAAGCGGACCCGCCGCAGGACGCTCCCGCCCGGCGTCCGGGCCACACCCGCATGGAAGGTCGCCGGGAGCCCGCCCATCGGTGCCGACCCAGAAGAGGAGGCCTGACATGCCGCTCAGGATTCGCCAACTCACCGTTACCGATGCGGACTTGGAGCGCTTCTGGCCACAGGTGGCCGCGCCCGATGAGAACGGCTGCACGCTGTGGACCGGCATCACCTACAACGGCGAGTACGGCCGGTTCCGCATCGGCAGAGACCAGTACGTAGCCCACCGAGTGGCGTGGGAGGCGTACATGGGTGACATCCCCGAGGGCTACACCCTGGATCACGTCTACGACTGGGGCTGCCGCTCCAAGTTGTGTGTCTGGATTGGCCACTTGGAGCCTGTGACGCACGCCGAGAACAACCGTCGTCGGTGTGCCGTGATCAGGGCCAAGACACGTGCAGCGCTCGCCCGGTGAGGCTCCAACCGCTCTCGGACTTCCTGGCCTCCACAGTCCCACCTGCGGAGATTGTCCAACTTTGGGAGGGGAGTTTCCATTTTGTGGAAGTTGGCGTTAACTTCCGTCTCGAACACCAGTGCGAACGAAGCCCCAAGGAGGCCCAAATGAGCAAGTCCGAGAACGCGAAGACCTACACCGAGCGCGCCGCTTCCGAGCCCACGGAGCTGCACAAGAACTTCGCGGAGTGGATCAAGGAGCAGACCGGCTACGAGCCCGACCTGAAGACCGTGCAGATCGTCTGCGCCATGCGCATGGACTTCCAGCGTTCGGAGGAGAACCAGTCCCACCTGGCCGACCGGAAGGCCGCTGCGGAGGCCAAGCGCAAGAAGCAGGCCGCCGAGAAGAAGGCGCGGCTGGAGAAGCAGCTCGCGGCCCTCCAGGCCGAGCTGGCCAAGGAGACCGCAGCCGTGGAGCCGGCAACCAAGCCCGCAGCCAAGAAGGCCACCGCGAAGGCGACCCCCGCCAAGGCCGCTACGCCCACGCCTGCCGAGCCCGCGAAGGCGACCGAGGCCCCGGCTCAGCCGAAGGCGCGCGCTCCCCGTACGCGGCGGACGACGGCCGCCAAGACCGCCGAGACCAGCAAGTAAGTCCACACAAGCGGAAGGGCCGGGAGTGGAGTCCCGGCCCTTCCAGACCCCCGAAGGGACCTACGCATCATGAACGCTACACCCTGTGCCCAGCACACGCCGGGCTCGGACATCTGGGACCTCCACTGCACCGTCTGCGGTGTCCGCCTCTTCGAGTGCGGCATCTCGCTTGACCAGCTCGTTGAGCGGGTCTACGCCATCCAGCAGGAGCCCATCCAGGCCACCGGCCGCATCCGTGGCACCTGGGCCGAGGTGCTGGAAGAGGGCGACGGTCAGCTCTGGGCCTACTGGGTCCGCCCGGCTCGCAACTTCGCCGGGTACGAGGCCATCGACACCACCGACCCGGAGCCCACGGGCGAGAAGCTGTCCGGCCTCCTCATGGCCGAACTCGCCGGGCTCCCGGCGGAGAAGCCCGCGCCCGTGGACCTCCCGGAGCCGTCGTGGCCCGCTCGCGCCCACAAGCGGCCGTCCCGCTGGGAGCGCTTCAAGCGCTGGAGCCGGGCGAACGCGGAGCGCGAGTTCGTGACCATCGCCGCGCCGCTCGTCGGCATCTGGTCGGTCGCCCTCTTCACGGTCCTGGGCTGGGACGGCGTCAAGGGCGTCTGCTCCGCCGTGGCCTCCATCTTCAGCTAGTCCACCTCGGTCCGGCCCGGTGACCCTCGGAGTACGGGGGTCACCGGGCCTGGGCCACGTTCCAAGGAGATTCCATGGCCCACATCAAGCCCGTACCGCGCGCCGGTGGACGTTGGGCGTACGAGGTCCGGTGGCGAGACCACGGCAAGGATCGACAGATCACGTGCAAGACCGAGCCTCAGGCCGAACGCGAACTCGTCCGCATCGAGGACATGTTGGCTGCTGGCCGGTCCACATCTGCGCTCACCTCCAAGAAGACCGTTGCCCAGGTGTTCGAGGCGTGCATGGCGGCCGGTGAGGGCCACCTCAAGCCGCGCACCCTGGAGGGGCAGCGCTCCATCTACAAGAACCACATCGCGGTGGCGCTCGGGCGGAGGCAGGTAACCGGCGTGCGCGCCACGGACGTTGAGAAGTGGGTGGCTGCACTCGGCAAGAAGCTGGGGCACGGCTCAGTCCGCAACGCCTATGTGGTGCTGAACAAGCTCTGCAAGTACGCCATCCGGCATGACTGGCTGACGGTGAACCCGTGCACAGGCGTGGCGCTCCCGCAGGACCACGACGCCGTAGAGGACAAGCGCCAATTCCTCACCCCTGCACAGGTGGAGGCTCTGGCCGTGGCGATGTCCGAGCGGCGCGAGCACTACGCCTTGGTGGTCCGCATGGCGGCGTACACCGGGCTGCGCTCGGGCGAGCTCGCGGGCCTCCGCATCCGGGACGTCAACCTGTTCCGGAACACAGTGGAGGTGCGCCGTACGGTCCGCCGGAAGAAGGGCGGCGGCTGGGTCGCGGCCTCCCCCAAGTCCAAGCGGTCCGTCCGTGAGGTGCCGCTGCTGCCCCGGCTCGCGGCCGAGCTCCGGGTGTACCTCGACGCGCACCCCAACCGCACGAACCCCGACGCGGCGCTGTGGCCGGGCAGCCGGAAGAAGTTCCAGAGCAGCGAGATCGACTGGAACATCCCGTTCGACATCAACAACCTGATCAAGTCGCACTTCCGCAAGACCGTCCGAGCTGGAGTCGGAGATGCCGGCATCTCGACTGCAACCCGTTGGCACGACCTTCGCCACACGTACGCCTCGATCATGGCGGCTGCACCCGGCATCACCATCTACGAAGTCAGCAAGTGGATGGGGCACTCGTCCATCACCACCACAGAGAAGACCTACGTCCACCTGTTCCGCACGGACTACACAGACAAGATGGCCGGGGTAGACGCCTTCCTGTCGGGCTCGGGGGCGACCCTCGGCGCGGGAGGCTCCGTAACGCCGATCTTTGGGGCCGTAGGCGGCTCGTAGAGGGCGGGGCGGTGCCCGCGTCCGACGGCCGCGCGTTCGCTCGTAAGGCGGCCAGCGGCTGATTCCGAGGGTTACGCCGCTACTACCGGCGTAACCGACTCCAGAACGCACGAACGCCCCTGGACCGGGAGCATGTCCGGCTGTCCAGGGGCGTTCGTGTTGGGCGTTCGTGGCCATGCAGCCGAGTCCCGCCCTCGTGTGGCGCGGGCCGGGGCTGTTAGGTCACCCCGCGCCGTGTGGTCTGTGGATCAGGCGAGATACCGAGCGATGAAGTCACGGATGGTCGGGGTCATGCTCGGGCTTCGGTCCTCGGCGGCGAGAGCGCGGATCGGCTCCAGCCACTCGCGGATGTCCTGGTCGCCGGAGTGCGCTTTGTGAGCCAGGTCGAGCCCGACCTCCACGGCTTCGCAGATGAGGTCCTGGACCGCCTGCGCCGTGGCCTCGGAGAGGACCTTGTGCACCTGGTCGTTGGCGACCTGTGCCGCGTAGTCGCGGCCGTGTACGCGCACCCGAACGTTGGGCTTGGTCTCGTTGCTCATGTCAGACCGCCAGGTCGGCCTGGACACCGGCGAGCGCGCCGCGCCATGCGGAGTCGTGCGGGCGGACGAGGGCCGAGGAGTTGGGGAGCACGCCGGTGCCGTTCTTGGTCTTGAACAGGTTCAGCGCCTCGATGCCGACCTCCACCTTGCCGGTCAGGCAGGCCTCGATGAGGGTTTCGAGCTCGGTCGTCTCCAGGGTGACAGCGGCCATGTTGTTGTCCTAACTGTGTGTGTTGCGTGGCGAGTTGGGGAGAAAGTCAGTTGCCCTTGAGCCGGTTGGCGAGAGCGTCGGCCGAGGACGGGCGCGTTCGTGTGGACGGCTTGTGTCCGGCGTTGATGTCGCGCACGGGCTCGATGTACTTGCGCACCGGGGGCGGGTTGTCCTTGGAGTGCGCGCGCAGGTGCGCGGCTGCCTCCTGAGCGGACTTGCTGGCCGTGGAGGGGCGCTCCGTACGGGGCCGCTTGTGGACCAACGGGTTGTTGGTGCCCCGGAGTCGCGCCACCTTGGCCTCTGCGACCGTCATGGGGCGCTCGTCTTCGTCCTCGGCGTCGCTGTTGTCCGCGTCGTCCAGAGGGTTGCCGTCGGCATCCAGGCCGAACAGCTCGGGGTCTTCCTCGGCGAGCGCCTCGATCTGCGGCTTGAGGGGCTCGTTCAGGTCCAGGAGCTTGAGGCCAGCACGGGCCATGGTCCTGGACATTCCCGCAGCAATCAGAGCGCGGCGGGCATTGGACATCTTGATCTTCGAAACAGCCATTGGAAGCCTCCAGGGCATGGGCATTGAATGGACAAGTCCTCGTTGCTGGTCCAAGTCGCCCACACGGGCTGTTCCGCCACCGTCGCTCGTCAGCGACATTCGGCACTTGTGCATATGCGCTTCACCATAAGATCGGCACACATTGTGTAGATATTCGGTTGTACAGTCCGTGGCGAGCCGCAAAGCTGCGGTATCCGCGTTGGGCTATCTGGTCTCCGACTCGGCGGTCTGGTTATCCCTTTGACCTCCATCTCCGGGATGCCTCGTGCCGTGTTGCATTGTCGGTGCCTCGCTAAGCAGCGTGGCGAACGAGGGAATCCTACCTCGGAGGGCAGCGCGCTATTCCGAGACAGTGTGAATTCGGAATGTGCAGTCAATTGGGGGCGGGATAAGACCGAATAGCCCGATACGTTCATCGGAATCAGCGTATGGGCGCGTAAGGGCTCGGCGCGGGTGGGTCGGTGACTTTCCCCGGAGACGGGGCGCGGGCTCGCCTATGACCCCAAAGAATTGGGCGGCGGGGGCGCGGCGGGGGTCGGTTCGGCGGGGCGAACGCGGCGGAGGCAGCGGCCGACTACACGGGACAGCGCCCAGCCCTGTGCACACGAGTCCACCGGGGTGCAGTCGTCGCAGTGCTGTGTGTGGTTGAACAGCAGAGCGAGGGCGGAGTCGTAGGAGATGCGAGATGGGGCGCAGTCTGGACAGGCGTAGACCGGGAACGATGGACCGGATGCGCGCTCGATGGCGTACAGCAGAACCGGGGTCTCGGTGAGGGTGTGGCAGTCCAGGCACATGCGACGTGGGTGCATGTAGGGCACTATAGACATGTGGTGGGCACTGCGGAACCCTATGTTTGTCCTTGCAGGTCAGACGGTGCCTAGGGTGCAGGCATGACCGAGGGCGACGACATCCGGAATCTCGACAGGCGCGGGCCTGAGCTGGTCTACGCGGCCGTGGCCGACGCGGTGGCGGCGCAGATCGCCAGCGGCGAGCTGAAGAGTGGAGACAGGATTCCCGGTGAGCTGGAGATGGCAGCCACATATGGCATCGCCAGAATGACCGTGGCGCGCGCAGTCAGAGAGCTGCGTGAGCGCGGCTTGGTCCAGACAGTGCGCGGCAAGGGCACATTCGTCATCTAATTGAGCGCTGTGCACATCGTGAATTGTGGGGCTCGAAGGGGATCCCGAGGGGGTGCCGGGGTGAATCCGCAGGTAGACCCCCATAAACCCGCGTTCTCGTCGGACTGCCGCTCCTCGTGCTCACCGCGCTGTCCGGGATCCCCGTGGCCGCCGTCGAGCGGTGGCGCCTGCGGTGGGCGGGCGCGGGGCCCGTGCCGGTCGCGCCGCACCGGGTGCCGGACGCGCCGGGGCTCGCCCGGTGGCTCACGGTACGGCTCACCGAGGGCGCCACCTGGCGGGAGCTGGCGTACGCCGTGCTGCTCGGTCTGGTGCTGTGGCCGCTGGACGCGCTCGCCGTCGCCTTCGCGGCGGGGGTGCCGCTGTTCCTTCTCGCCACGCCGCTGCTGGTGGCCGTGGACGGGGAGGCGAAGGTGGTCAAGCTGTGGACGGTCGAGACGTGGCCGGCGGCCTTCGGGGTCGCGGCGGCGGGCGTGCCGTTGCTGATCGCGGGGGCGTACGCCCTCGGAGCGGCCGCGGGGGCGCGCGCCGAGGTCGCGAAGATGCTGCTGTGCTCACCCCGGGACAGCGAGCGCGTCACCGAACTCGTGCGCTCCCGCGTGCGGTTGGTGGACGCCTTCGAGGCGGAACGGCGCCGGATCGAGCGCGACCTGCACGACGGCGCCCAACAGCGGCTCGTCGCCCTCACCATGACCCTCGGCCTCGCCCGCCTGGACGCACCCCCGGGCCCGCTCGCCGAGCAACTCGCCAAGGCGCACGGCGAAGCCGGGGAAGCCCTCGCGGAACTGCGTGAACTCATCCACGGCATCCACCCCAAGGTGCTCGCCGACTACGGACTGGAAGCCGCCGTGGCGGACGCGGCGGACCGCAGTACGGTCCCGGTGGACGTCCGGCTGGACCTCCCGGACCGGCTGCCCCAACCCGTGGAGAGCGCCGGGTACTTCGTCGTCCGCGAGGCCCTCGCCAACGTGGCCCGGCACAGCGGCGCGAGCCGCGTGACCGTCAGCGGCCGGCACCAGGACGGACGGCTGACCCTCGACATCCGCGACGACGGACGCGGCGGCGCCTCCAGTGCGAAGGGCACCGGGCTCACCGGTCTCGCCGACCGGGTGTCAGTGCTCGATGGCAGACTTTCCCTGTCCAGCCCACCGGGTGGACCGACCCTGCTGCGAGTGGAGATCCCTTGCCGGCCGACCGAGCCCCGCGCCTAGTCCTCGCCGAGGACAGCGTCCTGCTGCGCGACGGACTCGTCGGGCTGCTCACGCGGTTCGGGTACGAGGTGGTCGCGGCCGTCGGCGACGCGGACGCGCTCCTCGCGGCGGCCGCCGAGCACACCCCCGACGTGGTCGTGACCGACGTCCGGATGCCGCCCGGCTTCCAGGACGAGGGGCTGCACGCGGCCGTGAAGCTCCGCGAGGAGCGGCCCGGACTGCCGGTGCTGGTCCTCAGCCAGTACGTACAGCGGGCGTACGCCGCCGAGCTCCTCGACTCCGGCGACGGCACCGGAGTCGGCTATCTGCTCAAGGACCGGGTGGGCCAGGTCGAGGAGTTCGTGGCCGCGCTGCGGGAGGTGGCGGTCGGTGGCACGGTCGTGGACCCCGAGGTCGTACGACAACTGCTGCGCCGCAGACGGGATCCGCTCGCCCGGCTCAGCCCGCGCGAGCGGGAGGTACTCGCGCTGATGGCCGAGGGCCGGTCGAACGGCGCCATCGCCAAGGCGCTGGTGGTGTCCGACGCGGCCGTCGGCAAGCACATCGGTTCGATCCTCACCAAGCTCGACCTGCCGCTGGCGGACGACACGCATCGGCGGGTGCTGGCGGTACTGGCGTACCTCAGAGGCTGACCCCCGCGGGACTGACCCCCGCGGGACTGCCCCCCGCGGGACTTCTCAGAGCGCCTTCGCGTAGCACCGGCTCGACTCGTAGTGGCGGTAGTAGCCGAACTTCTCGCACGGCTCATAGCCGCTCGAGACGTACAGCGCGATGGCCTCCGGCTGCTTGTCGCCGGTCTCCAGGACCATCCGGACCCGGCCCGCCGCCCGGGCGTCCTCCTCCAGCGCGGCCAGGATGCGCCGGGCGAGGCCTCTGCCCCGCGCCTGCTCTATGACGTACATCCGCTTGACCTCGGCGTCGCCGTCGCGGTTGCCCTCCTCGTTGGCGTCCTGAGCGCGCCAGCCGCCCGTGGCCACGGGTACGTCGAGCTCGTCGTACGCGATGAGGTATGCGCCGTTCGGTGGCTCGAAGTGGGCCGCGTCCATGTGCGTGGCGTCGCCGTCGTCGCCGTAGCGGACGGCGTACTCGGCCTGGACCTGGTCGTTGAGCTTGACGGCGTCGGGGTGGTCGAAGGAGACGCGACGGATATTCATGCTTCCTACCGTATGTCAATACATCCAGAACGGGATCCAGTCCAGTGTGCCGGTATCGTGCCCGGGTGCTCACTGTGACCTCTGTGAATGTGAACGGACTCCGCGCCGCCGCGAAGAAGGGCTTCGTCGAGTGGCTCGCGGACACCTCCGCCGACGTGCTGTGCCTCCAGGAGGTACGCGCCGAGCCGCAGCAACTGCCTGAAGAGGTCCGCACCCCCGACGGCTGGCATGTGGTGCACGCCCCCGCCGCCGCCAAGGGCCGGGCCGGCGTCTCCCTCTACACCCGCCGTGAGCCCGACCGGGTCCGGATCGGCTTCGGCTCGTCGGAGTTCGACACCAGCGGCCGCTACGTCGAGGCGGACCTCCCGGGTGTGACGGTCGCCTCCCTCTACCTCCCCTCCGGCGAGGTCGGCACCGAGCGGCAGGACGAGAAGGTCCGCTTCATGGACGAGTTCCTGGCCTACCTCAAGGAACTCCGCGAGCGCGCCGCCGCCGACGGCCGCGAGGTCGTCGTCTGCGGCGACTGGAACATCGCCCACCAGCCGGCCGACCTGAAGAACTGGCGCGCCAACCAGAAGAACTCCGGCTTCCTGCCGGAAGAGCGCGAGTGGCTGACCCGCGTCCTGACGCCGTCGGACGGCGGCTACGTCGACGTCGTACGCGCTCTGCACCCTGAGGTCGAGGGGCCGTACTCGTGGTGGTCCTATCGGGGGCGGGCCTTCGACCGGGACACGGGTTGGAGGATCGATCTCGCCGTCGCGACCCCGGGGCTAGCGGAGAGAGCGGTCAAGGCACTCGTGGAGCGGGCCGCCAGCCACGACGAGCGGTGGTCGGATCATGCTCCGGTGACGGTCGTCTTCGACAAGTGACATGACGTGTGGGGGTGTGCCGGTGTCTGGCACGCCCCCACACGTGCCGCAGGACAGATCAGGAACGCGACCCGACCGGCTCCGGTCCGCCGCCCGATCGGCCCTTGGCGACAGTGACGCGAACTCCGTCCCTGAGGAGTTGCTCCCGAGTCACCTCGCCGTCCACGGCGAACGCCTCGCGGTAGCGGCCGACTGTGTACTCGTCGAGCCAGTCGGCACGCATTGCGGCAAGGGAGGGGCAGGTCGCGCCACGGGCAGCGGCGCGGCAGACATAGTCGCCGTACGAATAGGCCTTACGCGTGGCGAAGTACATGCGGCCACCGCACCCGGCGCAGTGCGCGATCCCGATCAGCAGGGAGGTCTCCCGGCGCTTGGGGTGGGTGCCGTTGGACCGGGTGTCGAGGACGTCCTGGAGCGCTTGGAACTCCTCTTCGGTGAGCAGCGGAGCGCCGATCAGTACGGGGGCACCTTCGATGTCCCGGACCGTCTCCCTCTTGTGCACCCGGTGACCCATCAGCGCCGGGGTGCGGAGGATCTTGCACAGGCTGCCGGCTGTCCAGCGAAATCGCTCGAAGTCGCGTCCGTGGCGCCGCCCGCCTGTTGGGCGTCCCTGTAGCTGGGCGTGGCGGTCACGCGGCACCAGGACGCCCGCGGTCTCGAGTTTGTGGGCGATGGCGACCAGGGACAGCCCGGAGTGGACGTCGTCCACGATCGCGCGGACGACGGGGACGGTCTGTGGGTCGGGAGCGAGACACCACCCGATGCCGGACGGGTGGGGAGCCTTCCTGTACCCGAACGGTACAAGGCCACCGCCGTAGCGGCCCATCGCGCGCAGCGCTCGGTGGGCGCTGGTGAGACGGGTGGAAAGGGCGTGAGCCTCTTGCTCGGCGGCGTAGGCCAGGTTCATGCAGCGGCGAATGGCGTCGCCGTCCGCCTGGGGTGTGACCACGAGCGGCTGACGCTCTTCAGACATTCCGAAAACGAGTGTTGTCGCGTGCTGCCGACCCCACTCGATCAACTCTGCCATGTGGGCGACGGAACGCGCGGCGCGGTCCACGTGAGACCACACGATGGCGTCGTATTCGTCCGGGCGCTGCAGCCAGGACGACAATGAAGGCCTCTCGAAGGGGGATTTCTGGCGCGCGGAGACTCCGAGGTCGGTGGCTTCGGCGATCAACGTGAAGCCCATTTGCTCGGCACGCAGTCGGATGTCGGCGCGCTGTCTGTCGGGCGAGGTGGTCACTCCGGTCAGGGTGCTGAGACGCACGGCTCCAAGAGCTCGCGGGTGTTCGGTGGGGCTAGGCTCGGGCATGTCGGCGCTCCGTGAAGTGTCGGCCACACCCCGGGACTGGTCGCACAGTCGCCGGGGCCTTTTCGATCTCACTCTCGGACCGGGAACGCGTCTTCGTCTGCGACTGCGGGCGAAGTGCCTCGATGGAGTGAATGCTCGTGAAATGCCGGGCACTTGAGGAAAATTTCGGTCTGCGGCGTTTGGTCCGCTACCGCTACCGCTACCGCAACCGCCGGTCCAGTGCCAGGGACAGTTCTGCCTCCACCACGCTTCGGGCGAGGGGGCGTAGGCGCTGCATGTCGTTCTCGGTGGCGTGGCGGAGGACGAGTTCGGCGAACATTTCGGCGAGGGCGTCGACGTGTTCGCGGACGCGTTTGCCGGCTGCGAGGACCTCGGACAGGGGGATGCCCTCGGCGACCAGGGCGGAGGAGACGTCGAGGAGGCGGCGGCTGATGTGGACGATCTCGTCGCCGTCGGTGCCGAGGTAGCCGAGGTCGAGGGCGGCGGCGAGGTTCTCCGGGGTGACCTGGCCCTCGAAGCGGGCGGCGAGTTCCTCGGGGGTGAGGCGGACCGGTTCCTCCTCGGTGGGGGTCGCGACCCCCAGGAGGTCCGCCACGTCGCGGCCGTGATCCAGGGCCTCCGCCAGTTCCGCGATGCCGGTCAGGGTGTGGCCGCGTTCCAGGAGTGCCGCGATCGTGCGCAGGCGGGCCAGGTGGTGGTCGTCGTACCAGGCGATGCGGCCCTCGCGGCGGGGCGGCGGGATGAGTTTGCGTTCGCGGTAGAAGCGCAGGGTGCGCGGTGTGATGCCGGCCTCCCTGGCCAGCTCCTCCATGCGGTACTCGCGCTTCTCCGTCACGATCGCAGCCTATGTTGTACCGCCGGTAACTTTCGTGGCCCGACCCCTACCCATCGGTACGGTGCTGTCCTACGCTCCCATTGCGCCAGTGTTCACTGGCGGAGTCCGAGAGAGCGATGCAGCGATGCAGCGATGCGTGGAGGCTTCGGGATGACCGAGCACGAGCATGTGCGGGTGGCGGTGATCGGGTCCGGGTTCGGCGGGCTCGGGGCCGCCGTGCGGCTGAGGCGCGAAGGGGTCACCGACTTCGTCGTCCTGGAGCGGGCCGGCAGCGTGGGGGGTACCTGGCGGGACAACAGCTATCCCGGGTGCGCCTGTGATGTGCCGTCCCATCTGTACTCGTTCTCCTTCGCGCCCAACCCCGACTGGCCGCGCACCTTCTCCGGGCAGGAGCACATCCGGGCCTATCTGGAGCATGTCACCGACGTCTTCCGGCTCCGGCCCCACATCCGCTTCGACTCCGAGGTGAAGATGATGACCTGGGACGGCGAGCGGCTGTGCTGGGACATCGAGACCAGCAGCGGCCGGCTCTCCGCCGACTTCGTCGTCTCCGCCACCGGGCCGCTCTCCGACCCGAAGATCCCCGACATCCCCGGCCTCGACTCCTTCCCGGGCAAGGTCTTCCACTCCGCCCGCTGGGACCACGACTACGACCTGCGCGGCAAGCGGGTCGCCATGGTCGGCACCGGGGCCTCCGCGATCCAGATCGTGCCCGCCATCCAGCCCGAGGTCGCCGAGCTGACCCTCTTCCAGCGCACCCCGCCCTGGGTCATGCCCCGCGTCGACCGGGCCATCGGCGACGCCGAGCGGGCCCTGCACCGGGCGCTGCCCTTCACCACTCAGGCCCGGCGCGGACTGCTGTGGGGCATCCGGGAGTTGCAGGTCCAGGCCTTCACCAAGCGCCCCAACGAACTCGGGCTGGTCGAGAAGCTGGCCAAGGCCAACATGGCGCGGGCCATCAAGGACCCCGCCCTGCGGGCCAAGCTGACCCCCGACTACCGCATCGGCTGCAAGCGGATCCTGCTGAGCAGCGCGTACTACCCGGCGCTCGCCCAGCCCAACGTCGACCTCGTCGCGAGCGGGCTCGACGAGGTCCGCGGCTCCACCCTCGTCGCCGCCGACGGCACGGAGACCGAGGTCGACGCGATCATCTTCGGGACCGGCTTCCACGTCACCGACATGCCGATCGCCGACCGGGTCGTGGGCAAGGACGGACGTACCCTCGCCGAGGCCTGGAAGGGCGGGATGGAGGCCCTGCGCGGTGCGTCCGCCGCCGGGTTCCCCAACTGGATGACGATCATCGGGCCCAACACCGGGCTCGGGAATTCCTCGATGATCCTGATGATCGAGTCCCAGCTGAACTACCTGGCCGACTACGTGCGCCAACTCGACGTGCTGGGTGGCCGGGTGGCACTGGACGCCCGGCCGAGCGCGGTCGCCGCCTGGAACCGGCGGGTGCAGGAGCGTATGACGCGCACGGTGTGGAACACCGGCGGCTGCACGAGCTGGTACCTCGACGCGAGCGGCCGCAACACCACCATCTGGCCGGGCACCACGACCGAGTTCCGGCGCGCCACGCGGCGCGTGGACCTCGCCGAGTACGAGGTGGTCCGTGCCACCAAGACCGCCGAGAAGGCAGACCGGGTTGAGGAAGACGTGAAAGAGGTGAGCGCGTGAGCCGGCTCATGCATGTGTCCTCCGGGCCGTACGCCCCGCCCGTCCCCACCCGTGAACTGACCGCCGTCTCCGCCGATGGCGCGCGCCTGCACGTCGAGGTGCACGGGGCCGAGCACGCGCCCCCCGTGGTCCTCGCGCACGGCTGGACCTGCTCGACCGCCTTCTGGGCGGCGCAAATCCGCGACCTCGCCGTCGACCACCGGGTCATCGCCTACGACCAGCGCGGCCACGGCCGCAGCCCGGCGAACCCGGCATGCAGCACCGACGCCCTCGCCGACGACCTCGAAGCCGTACTGAGGGCGACGCTCGCACCCGGTGAGAAGGCCGTGATCGCCGGGCACTCCATGGGCGGGATGACGGTGATGGCGGCGGCCGACCGGGCCGTCTTCCGGGAGCATGCCGCGGCCGTCCTGCTGTGCAGCACCGGTGCCTCGCGGCTGGTCGCGGAGTCGACCGTCGTACCGCTTCGGGCCGGGCGGCTGCGGACCTGGCTGACCCAGCACGTCCTCGGGTCGCGGGCGCCGCTCGGGCCGGTCACGCCGCTCGCGCGCCGGATCCTCAAGTACGGGACGATGGGCCCCGGTTCGGCCCCGCACATGGTGGAGGCGTGCGCGCGGATCGTGCACGCCTGTCCGCGCAAGGTGCGCCACTCCTGGTCGCGGGTGCTCGATCTGCTCGACCTCGACCACGGGGTGCGGTCCCTTGCCGTGCCGACGGCCGTGGTGGTCGGTACGGCGGACCGGTTGACGCCGCCGGTGCACGCGCGTTCGCTGGTCGCGGCGCTGCCGAACTGTGTCGGGCTCACCGAACTGCCCGGGCTCGGACACATGACGCCGGTGGAGGCGCCGGAACTGGTCACCGGGAAGATCCGGGACCTCGTGACGACGTACGCAACGATCAAGGAGGGTGCATGAGCAGGGTCAGCCTCGAAGGACAGGTCGCCGTCGTCACCGGAGCGGCGCGCGGCGTCGGCGAGTTGCTCGCCCGCAAGCTCTCCGCGCGCGGGGCGAAGGTGGCGCTGGTCGGGCTGGAGCCGGACGCGCTCAAGCAGGTCGCCGAGCGGCTGCACACCGACTGCGGCCACTGGTACGCCGACGTCACCGACCACGAGGCGATGGCGCAGGTCGCGCGGGAGGTGAAGGAGCGGTTCGGGAAGGTCGACATCGTGGTGGCCAACGCCGGTGTGGCCAGCGGCGGTCCCTTCGTCGACTCCGATCCGGACGCGTGGCGGCGCGTGATCGAGGTCAATCTGATCGGGTCCGCCGTGACCGCCCGCGCCTTCCTGCCGGTGCTGATGGAGAGCCGGGGGTATCTGCTGCAGATCGCCTCGCTGGCCGCGATCACCCCGGCGCCGATGATGACCGCGTACTGCGCGTCCAAGTCCGGTGTGGAGGCCTTCGCGCACAGTCTGCGGGCCGAGGTGGGCTACAAGGGCGTACGGGTCGGGGTCGGGTATCTGTCGTGGACCGACACGGACATGGTGCGCGGGGCCGATCAGGACGACGTCATGCGGGAGTTGCGGCAGCGGTTGCCGTGGCCGGCCAACAAGACGTATCCGCTGGGACCGGCGGTCGACCGGATCGTGGCGGGCATCGAGCGCCGCTCCAGTCACGTGTACGGGCAGGGGTGGCTACGGGGCACGCAGGGCATGCGCGGGTATCTGCCGGGGCTCATCGGGACGGTCGGACAGCGGGAGATGCGGCGGTTCGGGGACCGGCTGAAGGGGGTCGGGTCGGGGCTCGTCGGCGCAGGTGGGGCGGCCGATGAACAGGCGCGCGCGGTACGTCGCGACTGACGCTGAGTTACGCGCCGTAACTGATCGAAATGCGGGCTTTGTCCTGTCGTGTGAATCTGGTCGAGGCCCCGCTACGGGGCTCATCCCCTCACCCGATTCGGGAGTGAACCCACATGGGTATGAAGGACCAGTTCCAGGACAAGTCGGAGCAGTGGCAGGAGCAGGCCAAGCAGAAGGCCCAGCAGGCCCGGGAGCAGGGTCAGGGCCGGCGCGAGGAGCGCGGCAAGCAGCGGGACGAGGAGACGGAGCGGCTCCAGCGGGAGGAGCAGGACCGGCTCGACCAGGACTACGACGCGTAGCCGCTGCGCTTGGCTCAGGCCGTTGAACGTGGGGTGCCCTGTGTGTTGGGGCGCCCCACGTTTGCGTTGCCGTTCGGTTTCTGGGTGCGTTGTCGGGTGCCGGTCCGGTGGGGGCTTGTCGCGCCCACGCGGCGGAGCCGCAAATCGATACAGCCCCGCGCCCCTTAAAGGCGGCTGCGCCGCCTATCCGTCCCCGCGCTCCCTTGGCGGCAGTTTCGGCCTCGAACGGTCCGGTACGTTCGCGTAGTCCGGTGGGGTTGCCGGAGGGGTCGTCGTCAGTAGGTCCACTGCCAGTCTTACCGCGTCGTCGAGTTGTACGTGTCTGCCCTCCGCCCAGTCCAGGGGGGTGCGGAGGACCTCCAGGTCCGGGGTCACGCCTTGGTTCTCCACGGTCCAGCCGTAGGCGTCGAACCAGGCCGCGTTCATCGGGACCGTGATCACCGTGCCGTCGCCCAGTTGGTGGCGGCCGGTCATGCCGACCACTCCGCCCCAGGTGCGCTGGCCGACGACCGGGCCGAGTTTGAGGAGTTTGAAGGCGGCCGTGATCATGTCGCCGTCGGAGGACGTCGCCTCGTCCGCCAACGCCACCACCGGGCCTCTCGGGGCGTTTGACGCGTACGACACCGGCTGGGCGTTGCGGGTCAGGTCCCAGCCCAGGATCGTGCGGGTGAGTTTCTCCACGACGAGTTCGCTGATGTGGCCGCCCGCGTTGCCGCGTACGTCGACGATCAGCGCGGGGCGGGAGACCTCCAGGCGCAGGTCCCGGTTGAACTGGGCCCAGCCCGAGCCGCCCATGTCGGGGATGTGCAGATAGCCGCAGCGGCCGCCGCTCAACTCGCGTACCACTTCACGGCGTTTGGCCACCCAGTCCTGGTAGCGCAGCGGGCGCTCGTCCGTCAGCGGGACCACGGCCACCCGGCGCGCCCTGCCCTCGCCCTCCGCCGGGGTGAACGTCAGCTCCACCGTCGTCCCGCCGGCCCCCGCCAGCAGGGGGTACGGGCCGGTCAGCGGGTCCACCGGGCGGCCGTCCACGTGGGTGAGGACCGCTCCCTCGCGGATGCCGGTGCCGGCGAGCGGGGAGCGGGCCTTGGAGTCGGAGGAGTCGCCGGGGAGGATGCGCTTCACCGTCCAGCCGGCTTCCCTGCGTACGAAGTTGGCGCCCAGCAGGCCCTGGAGGCGCTGGTAGTGGGGCGGGCCCTCGTTGCGGCGGGCCGGGGAGACGTAGGCGTGGGACGTGCCGAGTTCGCCGAGGACTTCGCGCAGGAGGTCCGCGAACTCGTCCGGGGTGGCGACCCGTTCGACCAGCGGGCGGTACTGCGCCAGTACCGCCTCCCAGTCGATGCCGCACATCTGCGGCTCCCAGAAGTACGCGCGGATCAGCCGGCCTGCCTCCTCGTACGACTGGCGCCACTCGGCGGCCGGGTCGACCTCGTGCAGGATGCGGCGGGCGTCGATCCAGACCGTGGAGTCGCTGTCGCCGGACTCGGTGGCGGGCACCGCGCGCAGGTCGCCCTCGTCGACGACGACCAGGCGGGAACCGTCGCCGCTGACCGCGAACCAGTCGAGGTGCTCGATCAGTTCGGACTTCTTGGCCTTCGTGATGTTGAAGTACTCGAGGGTGGGGCGCCCGGTCGTGTCGTCCGGGTTCGCGAAGGTCTCGCCGAGCGCGCCCGAGATCGGCCAGCGCAGCCAGACCAGTCCGCCGCCCGCCACCGGGTACAGCGCCGAGTACTTGGAGGCGGTGACCGGGAAGGGCGTCACGCGGCTCTCCAGGCCCTCGACCTCCACGGTCACCGCCGAGCCGTCGCCCGGTTCGTCCTCGGCCGGGTCCAGGCCGCCCGCCGCCGGACGGCCCTCGGGGTTCAGGGCGAAGGGGGAGGGGGTCGCCGAGGACAGCGGGACCAGGTACGGGCGGCAGCCCAGCGGGAAGGACAGGTCGCCGGTGTGGACGTCGTAGACCGGGTCGAAGCCGCGCCAGGAGAGGAAGGCCAGATAGCGGCCGTCCCTGGTGAAGACCGGGTTCTCGTCCTCGAAGCGGCCGTTGGTGACGTCGACGATCAGCCTCTCCCCGCCTGCCTTCGGGGAGATGCGGGCCATCTTGATCTGGCGGAGTGAGCGGCCGATGCCCGGGTGCGACCAGGTCAGCCAGGCCCCGTCGGGGGAGAAGGAGAGGTCGCGGACCGGGCCGTTGATCGAGTGGATCAGCTCGGTGACCTCGCCGTTGGAGTCCTCGGTCGCGTCGATGAGGAGGAGGCGGCCGTCGTGGGAGGCGATGGCGAGGCGTTCGCCCTGGGGGTCGGCGACCATCTCCAGGACCCGGCCCAGTTCGCCGGAGGCGAGCCGGCGGGGCTCGCGGTCGCCGGTCGCGCGGGGCAGGTAGGCGATCTCGACGGCGTCCTCGCCCTCCGCGTCCGTCACGTACGCGACCTGGCCGACCGAGCCGAGCATCTCCGGGAGCCGGACCCGTACGCCGGGGGTGTCGGTGATCGTACGGGCGGGGCCGTCGCGGTGGGTCAGCCAGTACAGGCTGCCGCGTACGACGACGGCGCTCGCGCGGCCCGTCTCGTCGACGGAGACGCCGTCCACGTGCTGGGCGGCCGGTACCTGGTAGGCGCGGCGGCCCGTGCGCGGCCCGCTCAGCCGTACGTCTAGCTTGCGTGGCTCACTGGCGAGGTCGTCGACGATCCAGAGATCGCCCGCGCACTGGTACACCACCCGGGTGCCGTCGCTCGCCGCGTGCCGGGCGTAGAAGGCGTCGTGGTCGGTGTGGCGGCGCAGATCGGAGCCGTCGTGGGCGCAGGAGTAGAGGTTGCCGACGCCCTCGTGGTCGGAGAGGAAGGCGATCCGGCCGCCGACGAACATGGGGGAGTGGAGGTGGCCCTCCAGGCCTTCGAGCAGGCGGTGGCCGTGCAGCCACAGGCGGCCCGTGGCGCCGCCCCGGTAGCGCTTCCAGGCGGCCGGTTCGTGCGGTGGGGTGCCGGTGAGGAGCAGGGTCCGGCGGTCGCCGTCGAGGTCGGCCACCTGGAGGTCGGAGACCGGGCCCCAGGGGAGCTTGCGGCCGGGGTCGCCGTCGACGGGGACCTTGTAGGCCCAGGTGAAGTAGGAGAAGGGCTCGCCGTGCGAGGCGACCGCGAGGATCTGGGCGCCCCTCTTTCCTTCGGCGGGGGTCCAGCCGCAGACCTGGGTGTCCGCCGAGCCCCAGTAGGTGAGGCGTCGGCCCGGGCCGCCGTCCTCCACGTCCGTCAGATGGATCTCCGGGACCAGGCTGCGCCAGCTCGTGTACGCGATGTGGCGGCCGTCGGGGGAGAAGCGTGGATGGCCCACCTTGGTACGGTCGACGGTGAGGCGCCAGGCGCGGCCCCTCCCGTCGAGGGGGGCCAGCCACAGGTCGTCCTCGGCCACGAAGCACAACAGGTCACCGCTCAGGTGCGGCAGGCGCAGATAGCTCACCTCCCCATGCTTTTCCGGGGGATGGACCGGAGCAACTTGTGAAATTCCGCCGGGCGGGGCACGGACGTGAGACACGACACGTACGAAACGGTTTCGTTTCGTATGAGAGTGCGCTACATTCGTCACGTACGAAACCGTGTCGTTCGGAGTGGGAGGCGGGAATCATGACTGAGGTCGCGAGCGCGCGTCGCAGTCGGCTCACCCCTGAGCGCGAGGCCGAGCTGTACGCGGCCGTGCTCGAACTGCTCCGCGAAGTCGGCTACGACGCCCTCACCATGGACGCCGTGGCGGCCCGCACCAAGTCCAGCAAGGCCACGCTCTACCGTCAGTGGGGCGGCAAGCCCGAGCTGGTGGTGAAGGCCATGCGGAGCCAGAAGCCGGGCGGCACCGCCGACATCGACACCGGAACCCTGCGCGGTGACCTCCTGACCCTGGTCGGCCGCGAGGACGACTGCACCATGGAGCGGAACTCCGATCTGATGCGGGCCATGACCATGGCCGCGCACGGAAACCCGGACCTGATGCGGGCCTTCAGGGAAATCCTCGTCGAACCCGAGATGGGCGAGTTCAAGAAGGTCATGCAGCGTGCGATCGACCGCGGCGAGGTCCAGGCCGACCGCCCCGCGCTGGACTACATCGTCCACATGATGGTGGGGGCCTTCGCGACCCGCACGATGATCGACCAGCTGCCTCCCACGCAGGCCTTCCTCACCTCGTACATCGACGCCGTCGTGCTCCCCGCGCTCGGCGTCACCCCCACCCCCTGATCCACCCCTGATCCTCCCCACCACCAGCCCAACCTGACGCGACCGCTCACGTCGTCGGGCCGATCACCCCTGCCACCCACTGGGTCGATCACCCCTGCCCGTACACACCCACGACCTGACCGGGAGTACGCCCACGTGGCCACGTTCCTCTACAAACTCGGCCGGCTCGCCTTTCGGCGACGGCATTTCGTCGCCCTGATATGGGTCGCCCTGCTGACGCTCGCGGGCGTCGGCGCGGCCAGCGCCCCCAGCCCCGGAACCACCTCCTTCTCCATCCCCGGCACCGAGGCGCAGAAGGCCTTCGACCTGCTGGAACAGCGCTTCCCCGGCGGCAGCGCGGACGGCGGTACCGGACGCATCGTCTTCAAGGCGCCGGAGGGCGAGAAGATGACGGACGCCGCCAACAGGGCGACCGTCGAGAAGACCGTCAAGGAACTGGGCGACGGCTCCGAGGTCGTCTCCGTCACCGACCCGTTCAAGACGAACGCCGTCAGCAAGGACGGCTCGGTCGCCTACACGTCGGTGAAGTACGACGCCCCGGGCATGGAACTGGCGGACTCCACCAGGGACGCCCTGGAGAAGGCCGGGGACGAGGCCCGGGCCACCGGTCTGACCGTCGACATCGGCGGTGACGCGCTGCAGGCCGCGGCCGAGCCCGGAGCGGTCGGCGAGATCATCGGCCTCGCCATCGCCGCGGTCGTCCTCGTCATCACGCTGGGCTCGCTGGTCGCGGCCGGACTGCCGCTGCTCACGGCGATCATCGGCGTCGGCATCGGCGTCTCCACCATCACCGCCCTCGCCAACGCGCTCGACCTCGGCGACACCACCTCCACGCTCGCGCTGATGATCGGACTCGCGGTCGGCATCGACTACGCGCTGTTCATCGTCTCCCGCTACCGCGGCGAACTGGCCGAGGGCCGCGACCGCGAGGAAGCGGCGGGCCGGGCCACCGGCACCGCGGGATCGGCCGTGGTCTTCGCCGGACTCACCGTCGTGATCGCCCTGGCCGGCCTCGCGGTCGTCAACGTCCCCATGCTGACCAAGATGGGCCTCGCGGCCGCCGGCACGGTCGTGGTCGCCGTCCTCATCGCGCTCACCATGGTCCCGGCGCTGCTCGGATACGCGGGCCGGAAGGTCCGTCCGGCGGGCGAGAAGCGCAAGTCGGCCAAGGCCAAGGCCGAGACCAAGGCCGCGACCAAGCCTTCGGACGGGCAGACCAAGCCCGGTCTCGGCGAGCGCTGGGCGAGCTTCGTCATCCGCCGCCCCTCCGCTGTGCTGCTGCTCGGCGTGCTCGGCCTCGGCGCCATCGCCGTCCCGGCCACCCAGCTGGAACTGGGCCTGCCCGACGACGGCTCCCAGCCGACGTCCACGACCCAGCGCCGCGCCTACGACCTGCTGTCGGAGGGCTTCGGCCCCGGCTTCAACGGCCCCCTGATGGTCGTCTACGACGCCGCGGGCAGCGCCGACCCCAAGGCCGACGCCGCCGCGCTGACCGACCGGATCAAGGGTCTCGACGATGTCGTGACGGTGACCCCGGCGCAGTTCAACAAGGCCGGCGACACCGCGACGATCACCGTGATCCCGGACTCCAAGCCGTCCTCGACCCAGACCGAGGACCTGGTGCACGCCATCCGTGACGAGGGCGCCGACGTCAAGGCCGACACCGGTGCGAACGTCCTGGTCACCGGCACCACCGCGATGAACATCGACTTCTCGCAGAAGCTCAACGACGCCCTGATCCCGTATCTGGGCCTGGTGGTCGGCCTCGCCTTCCTCCTCCTGATCGTGGTCTTCCGCTCGATCCTGGTCCCGCTGAAGGCGGCCCTCGGCTTCCTGCTCAGCGTGCTCGCCGCGCTCGGCGCCGTCGTCGCGGTCTTCCAGTGGGGCTGGCTGAGCGGCCTGATCGGGGTCGAGGAGACCGGCCCGATCATGTCGATGATGCCGATCTTCATGGTCGGCGTGGTCTTCGGCCTCGCGATGGACTACGAGGTGTTCCTCGTGACCCGGATGCGGGAGGCCTACGTCCACGGCGAGAGCCCGAGCCAGGCCATCGTGACCGGCTTCCGGCACAGCTCCCGGGTCGTGGTCGCGGCCGCGATCATCATGATGGCCGTCTTCGGCGGCTTCATCAGCTCCAGCGAGTCGATGATCAAGATGATCGGCTTCGGTCTCGCGATCGCCGTCTTCTTCGACGCCTTCGTGGTCCGCATGGCGATCGTCCCGGCGGTCCTCGCGCTGCTCGGCAAGAAGGCCTGGTGGCTGCCGAAGTGGCTGGACCGTGCCCTGCCCAACGTGGACGTCGAGGGCGAGGGACTGCGCGCCCTGGACGACGACAAGAGGGACGACGACAAAACGACGAGGACCGGGAGCTCGTACGGGCCTGACGGCCTGATCTACTACCGGTCCTGATCCGAAGCCGTGGTGTAGCTCGCTGCACCACGGCTTCGGCAGTGCGCTCCCTCGTGGCGAAAAGCGCGGGACGGGAGGGTGGAGGCAGTTCGAGAAACCGCCCTCCACCTGCAAGGAAGCTCTCATGACGTCTCCCCTCGCCGCCGTCCGTAAGTTCGTCGCCGACCTGCTGCTCTGGTCCTTCTTCGTGGGCGGCCTCGCCCTGACCGCGGGCGGTGCCGAAGCCGTCCTCGACGGGACCGGGAAGGACGTGGCCACCGCGGCCGGCGGTGTCGTCGCGCTGATCTGCGGCTCGACCATCGCGAGGAAGCCCAGGATCAAGGCGTTTCTGTCCCGCCCCGGCACCCTGTGGTTCCTCTTCCTGTTCAACGCGGCCGCCGCCGTCGCCATGTACCTCACGATGGACGGCGCCAAGGGCATCATCGGCGCCGCCTCCATGGGCCTGGTCTCCCTGGGCGCGCTGGGCGGCATCGTCGGGGGCCGCCGCGGCCGGACCGAGGCCGTTGTCAGTGCCCGCGGCTAGCGTGTACGCCATGACCACACTGTCTGCACGATCGCGTACGGCACTGCTCGTCATCGACGTCCAGAAGGGCGTCGTCGCCGAAGCCCACCGGCGCGACGAGGTCGTCGCCACGATCGCCGCCCTCGTCGAGCGGGCCCGCGCCGAGGAGATACCGGTCGTCTGGGTCCAGCACTCCGACGAGGACATGCCGAAGGGCAGCGAGCCCTGGGAGTACGTCGAGGAGCTGCCCCGCCACGACTCCGAGCCGCTGGTCCACAAGAGCTACGGCGACTCCTTCGAGGGCACCGACCTGGAGGAGGTCCTCGCCGGCGCCGGGGTCGGACGCCTCGTCGTCGCCGGTGCGGAGAGCGACGCCTGCATCCGGTCCACGATCCACGGGGCGTTCGTCCGGGGCTACGACGTGACCCTCGTCGCCGACGGCCACACCACCGGCGACAAGAGCGCCTGGGGTGCCCCGTCGCCGGACCAGGTCATCTCGCACACCAACCTCTACTGGCAGTACCAGGCGGCGCCGGGGCGCACGGCGGGGGTGTCGGAGGCGAAGGCGGTCACGTTCGAGGGGCCCACCGCGGCGGACGGGACGTGATCCGGGGCGGCGGGCTGGGGTGAGCGGTGGAGTCGGCAGGGGCGGCCGCGGGAACTCGGTCGCTTGCCCTCTACACCGACCGCTAGCGTGCCGTGCATGACGACAGACTCCGGAGCCCACCCCCTCTTCGCCGAAGCCCTCGACGCCCTCGGCCTCGGGGAACTGCACACCGAGATCCGCCGCTTCCCGGACGCCACCCGCACCGCCGCCGAGGCGGCCGCGGCGATCGGCTGCGAGCTGAGCCAGATCTGCAAGTCGCTGATCTTCGCGGCGGACGGGGTGCCGGTGCTGGTCCTCATGGACGGGGCCTCCCGGGTGGACGTGGAGCGGGTCCGGCAGGAACTCGGCGCCGCGAAGGTGACCCGGGCCAAGGCGGAGGTCGTACGCGAGACGACGGGGTACGCCATCGGAGGCGTGCCCCCCTTCGGGCACCGGACCAGGACCCGGGTGCTGGCCGACCGGTCGCTGCTCGACCACGACCTCGTGTGGGCGGCGGCCGGCACCCCGCACACCGTGTTCCCCATGGAGCCCAAGACGCTGATCGCGCACGCGGGCGGCACCCTGGTGGACGTCCGGGAGCAGACCGCGTGACCCCGCTGGTCACCGCCGCCGTCCTGCTCGCCGCCGTCACCCACGCCAGCTGGAACGCCATCGCGCACAAGATCACCGACAAGCTGGTCGGGTTCACGCTGATCGCGGGCGGCGGGATGCTGATCGGGCTGGCGATGGTGCCGTTCACGGCGTTCCCGGCGGCGGGGGCCTGGCCGTATCTGCTCACCTCGGCGTGCATCCACATCGCGTACTACGCCCTGCTGATGAAGTCCTTCCGGCTCGGGGACTTCGGGCAGGCGTACCCGATCGCGCGCGGCTCCGCGCCCCTCGTGGTCACCGTGCTCGCCGCCCTGTTCGCCCACGAGGTCCCGGACGGCTGGGCGGCGGCCGGCATCGCGGTGTCCTGCGCCGGGCTCACCGGGGTCGCCCTGTGGGGACTGCGCGGCCGGCGCCCCGACTGGGCGGCGATCGGGGCGGCGCTGGCGACCGGGGTGACCATAGCGGCGTACACCGTCGTCGACGGGCTCGGCGTCCGCGCCTCCGGCTCCTCCCTCGGGTACATCGCCTGGCTGATGGCGGTGCAGGGCGTGGTGCTCCCGGCGTACGCCGCCCACCGCTGGCGGGGGCGACTGGTGCCCACGCTCCGGCCGTTCGCGGCCGTGGGACTGCTGGGCGCGGCCCTCTCCGTCGCCGCGTACGGGCTCGTGCTGTGGGCCCAGACCAAGGCGGAACTGGCGCCCATCGCCGCCCTGCGCGAGTCGAGCATCATCGTGGGCGCGGCGATCGGTGCGGTGTTCTTCAAGGAGCGGTTCGGGATGCCGAGGATCGCCGCGGCGGGGCTGCTGGTCGTCGGGATCGGGCTGATGCTGCACGCCGGGTAGCACCCGTACGGGTGAACCGCGCACGTGCGCGGCCCTTTCTCTGGTAGCAACGGCCCCATGGGCGGCGTATTCATCAACTACCGCAGAGGCGACCACAACGAGACGGTGGAACACCTCTACACGACACTCGACCGGAACTTCGGCGGCGGCCAGGTGTTCCTGGACCGGCCGTCCATCGTGCCGGGGCAGCGGTTCTCCGACACGCTGCGGGCGCGGGTGGACGACTGCGACGTGCTGCTCGCCGTGATCCACCCCGGCTGGGCCGACGTACGGGACGTGGCCGGGGCGCGCCGGCTCGACGACGCGGAGGACTGGGTCCGCCGGGAGATCGAACAGGCCCTGGCCGGCGGCAAGGTGATCATCCCGGTCTTCCTGGACGGCGTCACGGCACCCCGGCCCGCCGAACTGCCGCCCTCGATCCGCGAACTCGTAGGCCGCAACGGTCAGCCGCTGCGCCGCACCCACTGGGCCGCGGACCTCGCGGAACTGCTCGCCGTACTCGAGGACAAGGTGCGCCCGGACTGGCGGCCCGTCCCGGCACCGCCCGAGCGCCGACGGCGGCCCGGGCGGTGGCTCGGCGTCCTCACCGCGGCGCTCGCCTGCGCGGTCCTGGCCGGTGTGCCCGCCCTGCCCCAGGACGACAGCTGGGCGGGGACGGAGGTCCTGCCGTACACGCTGAGCGCGGCCCTGATGTCCACCCTGCTGCTGTGCGCGCCGTTCGTCGCGGTCGCCGCCGTGCGTCTCGTACGGCGGTCCGTGGACGATCTGGAGCGGGAGCTGCACGCGGTCCGGCACCGGACCTACATCCGGCACACCTGGCCGATCGGACTGGGGATCGTCCTGCTCGGCGGGTACGGGGCGCTGCGCGGCGACCAGGGCATGGCGGTGGCCCTGCCGCTGCTGCTGGTCCTGGGTGTCGCCGTCGCCCGCGCGGCCGTCACCCACCTCCGCCTCAAGCGCCGGGACGACGACCTGTGGGCCCGCTGGCCGCACCAGCTGCCCGTCCGCTTCTCCCGGGCCGAACTGCGCCGCGCGGTCGCCCGGCTGCACCTGCGCCTGGACCGGATGACGGCCCCGCTCTCCCTCGAACAGCGCGAGAAAGCGGCCTGGGAGCTCGACGACATCGCCGACGCGGTGGACCGGGTGGAGAACGAGGCCGGGCGGACGCGCCGGGAGTGGCTGAGCGGGGACCATCCGTGGCTGTTCGCCGGGTACGCCCTGTGGCTGGCGCTGACGGCCGCGCTGCTCGTGGCGTCGGGGCTGGCCTACGCCGGGGCGGGGGAGGGGACGGTCCGCCGGTATGTGGTGCTGGGGGTGGTGGCGCTGATCGGCGGGGCGCTGGCGCTGGGCACGCTGGAGACCGCGTACCGCTACCAGCGGCGCCAGCGCCGTGAGCTGGCTCGACAGGTCACCGGGTTCCGGGACGACCTGCTCCTGCGGGTCGCGCGGATGAGCCTGCCGCCCCGGACCAAGCCGACCGCGCCCGCCCCGCGGCCCGAGGAGTACGCCGAGCCCGACTAGTCGCGGCCTCGCCCGAGGAGCACCCTGGAAGCAGGTCTTCCGGAGGTGATCGTGATGATGCACACCGCTGTGGGATGGCACGTCGAGCTGGAGTTCCAGGAGGACACCGAACACACCAGGGCGGTCGCCATGGTGCGCCTGCCCGACGGTTCCGAGGTACGGGCCCACGGCCAGGCCAGTCGCCACCACACCGACTCCAACCAGCCGAGGGTGGGCGAGGAGATCGCGGGCGCCCGCGCCCTCAACGAGCTCGCGATGAGCTTGCTGACCAAGGCCCACGGGGAGATCGACGAGGCGTCGGGGCGCACGTCGCACCCGATCCACGTCTGAGGGGCCGGTCCTGGAGCGCCGCTCCTAGAGCGCCGCGCGCACCGCCCGCACCAGCGCCTGGGCCCGCGGGTCCGCCGTCACCGTCTTGCGCAGGCCGTTGGTGACATAGCCGAACGCGATGCCCGACTCGGGGTCGGCGAAGCCGAGGGCGCCGCCGCGGCCCGGGTGGCCGAAGGAGCCGGGGCCGAGGAACGGCGAGGCGCTGCCGTGCAGCATGTAGCCGAGGCCGAACCGGGTGTTGATCACCAGCACCCGGTCGGGCCCGGCGGACTCCTCCGCGCGGGCGGCCTCGACGGTGGCCGGCGTGAACAGCCGCACGCCGTCGACCTCACCGATCAGCGCCGCGTAGACCCGGGCCAGCCCGTCCGCGGTCGCGATGCCGTTCGTCGCGGGCAGGGCGCTCGCGCGGTACGCCGGGTCGTTCTGGTCGGGGAAGGGGGTGATCGCGCCGAAGGCACGGTTGGTGAGGGAGCCGGGGTCGGTGTAGGCCTCGGTCACCGCGCGCTTGGGGCGGGCATGCAGGGCGTTCGGGGGCTCGGGGGCCTCGACACGGCCGACCCGACCGGTCCGGTACGCCTCCGACTCCGGCAGCCCCAGCCACAGCTCCGCGCCAAGCGGCCCGGCGATCTCCGCCGCGATCCACTCCCCGGTGCCGCGCCCCGTCACCCGCCGCACCAGCCCGTCGAGCAGCCAGCCGTACGTCAGCGCGTGGTACCCGTGGTCCGTGCCGGGCTCCCAGACGGGCGCCTGCGCGGCGACGGCCTCGGGGCCCCGCAGCGGATCGAGGGCCTCCTCGGGGCTGAGGGGGGTGTCCAGGACCGGCAGCCCGGCCCGGTGGTTCAGCACCTGCCTGACCAGCACCCGCTCCTTGCCGTACGCCTTGAACTCCGGCCAGTACGCGGCCACCGGCGCGTCCAGGTCCAGCAGCCCGCGCTGGGCGAGCATCAGGGGTACGGCGGCGGCGACGCCCTTGGTCGCCGAGCGGACGATCTGGGCGGTGCCGTGCTGCCAGGGGGCGGTGCCGACGGTGTCGTCGACGTTCCTGGTCCCCGCCCACAGGTCGACGACCTTGCGCCCGTCCCGGTACACGGCGACGGCCGCGCCCCGGTCCCCGAGCACCTCGAAGTTCCTGACGAACGCGTCCCTGACCGGCTCGAAGCCCGCGGCGACCGTGCCGTTCACATCCACGTCCGTACTCCTCCTGCTGTGCTCGGGTACCTCTCTCACCCAAGCAGGATCGTCACGTCGATGTTCCCGCGGGTCGCGTTCGAGTACGGGCAGACCTGGTGCGCGGCGTCCACCAGCTTGGCCGCGAGGTCGGCGTCGAGGACGGGGAGGGAGATGCTCAGGGCGACCGCGAGGCCGTAGCCGCGCGACGAGTTGGGGCCGATGCCGACCTTCGCGGCGACGGTGGAGCCGGACAGGTCGTAGCCCTCGCGCCTGCCGACGAGAATCAGCGCGTTGTGGAAACAGGAGCTGTACCCGGCCGCGAACAACTGCTCCGGATTGGTCCCGTTCCCGTCGCCCCCCAGCGCCGGCGGCATCGCGACCTTCAGCTCGATCTGCCCGTCCTGACTGGTGACATAACCGTCCCGACCACCATGCGCGGTCGCCTCGGCGACGTACATGATCTTTGTCGGACGAGTGTCGACGACGGTGCTGTCACTCATGGCTGGCCCCCCAGGACAAGTGCGCGCGAATACATCGTGCACAAGGTACCGGCCGGTAGGTGATGCTTGGACTACCGGGGGTGGCAACCGTGGGTAACGGGAGGTCAGTGCGGGCGCTCGGCCGCCTTGTGCGCCCTGTCCGCGAGTTGCCACAACTCCTCGCGCAACCTCGTGACCTCCGTGGTGGCGAGCCCCGTCGCGGTCAGGAGGGCGCTCGGGACGCGTGCCGCGCGCTCCCTGAGTTGCTCTCCGTGTGGTGTGCAGGCGATCAGTACCGAGCGTTCGTCGTGGGGGGCGCGTTCTCGGCGTACCACCCCGGCGCTCTCCAGGCGCTTGAGCAACGGCGACATGGTGCCGTAGTCGAGGCGCAGGGCCTCCGCGAGGTTCTTCACCGTGGTCTCGCCGCGTTCCCACAGGACGAGGAGGACGAGGTACTGGGGGTAGGTGAGGCCGAGTTCGTCCAGCACCGGACGGTAGGCGGCCGTCACGGCGCGCTGGGCGGCGTACAGCGCGAAGCACAGCTGGTCGTCCAGCAGCAGCGACCCGGCGTCCTCGTCGTGGTTCGTCACGCGCCCATTGTCACGGACGCCCGGACGCGCCGGACACCGAACGCGGGTCGAAGCCGTAGGGCAGCTCCAGGCGGTGGGCGCGCATCAGGTCGTCGTCGGAGAGCAGCTCGGCCGTCCTGCCGTCGGCGGCGATGACGCCCTCGCTGAGGATCAGGGCGCGCGGGCACAGCTCCAGGGCGTACGGCAGGTCGTGCGTGACCATCAGGACCGTCACGTCCAGGGAGCGCAGGATGTCGGCGAGTTCGCGGCGGGAGGCGGGGTCGAGGTTGGAGGACGGCTCGTCCAGGACGAGGATCTCCGGCTCCATGGCCAGCACCGTCGCGACCGCCACCCGGCGCCGCTGTCCGAAGGAGAGGTGGTGCGGCGGCCGGTCCTTGAAGTCGCCCATGCCGACCTGAGCCAGCGCACGATCGACGCGCGCCTCCAGTTCCGCGCCCTTCACGCCCGCCGCGGCCGGCCCGAACGCCACGTCCTCGCGGACCGTCGGCATGAACAACTGGTCGTCCGGGTCCTGGAAGACGATGCCGACCTTGCGCCGGATCTCGGCCATGTGCTGCTTGCCGACGGGCAGTCCGGCGACCGTCACGGTGCCGGTGCCGCCGGACAGGATGCCGTTGAGGTGGAGCACGAGGGTCGTCTTGCCGGCGCCGTTCGGGCCGAGCAGCGCGACGCGTTCGCCGCGCGCGACGGAGAAGTCCACGCCGAACAGGGCCTGATGGCCGTCGGGGTAGGCGTAGGCGAGGCCGGAGACCTCCAGAGATGCGGTCACAGCGTCCATCCCAGCAGACATACGACAAGAGCGGCGACGGGGAGCGCGAACGCGTACGTCCACTGCGCACGGGACGCGGTCACCTCGTCGATGACCGGCATCGAACCGGCGTACCCACGACTCACCATGGCCAGATGCACCCGCTCGCCGCGTTCGTAGGAGCGGATGAAGAGGGCGCCCGCCGACTTCGCGAGGACGCCCCAGTGGCGCACGCCGGACGCCTCGAACCCGCGTGACTCCCGCGCGATCCGCATGCGCCGCATCTCGTCCGTGATGACGTCGCCGTAGCGGATCATGAAGGACGCGATCTGGACAAGGAGCGGCGGGAGCTTCAACCGTTGCAGGCCCAGCAGGAGTTCGCGCAGCTCGGTGGTGGAGGCCAGCAGGACGGAGGCGGCGACGCCGAGGGTGCCCTTGGCGAGCACGTTCCAGGCGCCCCACAGCCCGCTGACGCTCAGGGACAGGCCCAGCACCTCGACCTGCTCGCCCTCCGCGACGAACGGCAGCAGTACCGCGAACGCCACGAACGGCACCTCGATCAGCAGCCGCTTCAGCACGAAGGCGGCGGGCACGCGCGCGACGTACGCGACGACGCCCAGCAGCACGGCGTACAGCCCGAAGGCCCACATCGCCTCGCGCGGTGTCGAGACGACGACCACCACGAAGGCGAAGACGGCGGCGAGCTTGGTGTGCGGCGGCAGGCCGTGCACGGGCGAGTGCCCGTGCCGGTAGAGCTTGTGCGCGTGCCCGGAACCCACGTCAGACGCTCGTGCTCACCGGGGTGACCGGCTCGGACGTACGACGCCTGCGCACCGCCCAGAAGACGCCGGTGCCCGCGACGATCGTCACACCGACGCCGATGACGCCCGCCAGCCCCCCGGACAGGCGGGCGTTGTCGACGTCCTTCACGCCGTAGTCGGCGAGCGGCGAATCCGCGGCCGCGTGGTCCTCGACCTTGGCGTCGATGCCCTTGTCCGCGGCGACCTTCTCCAGGCCGTCGGGGTTGGCGGAGGCGTAGAAGCTGACGACGCCGGCGAGGACCAGGGAGGTGGCCAGGCCGGAGAGCCACAGCGTGCGCCGGGAGGTGCGCGCCGCGACGGGCGCCGTGCGCGCCCCCTCGGCGGCCGGCACGTCGACCAGTTCGCCGTTCACCCGCAGCTTGAGCTTCTGCTGGAGCCCGCGCGCCCCGTACACCAGGTCCGGGCGTACGGCGATCACGGCGCCGACGGTCAGGGCGGTGATCGCGGCCTCGCCGATGCCGATCAGCACATGCACGCCGACCATGGCGGTCGCGACCTTGCCGATGGGGACGTCGGTGGTGCCGCCGATCCAGTAGATGAGGGTGAAGGCGAGGGCCGCGGCCGGTACGGACAGTACGGCGGCCACGAAGGAGGCGGCGGTGACGGACCGGCGGGTGCGCGGCAGCACCTTGACCAGGCCGCGGAAGACGGCGTAGGCCACGACCGTCGTCACACAGCCCATGACCGTGATGTTCACGCCGAGCGCGGTCAGACCGCCGTCCGCGAAGAGGATGCCCTGCATCAGCAGGACGACGGAGACACAGAGGACCCCTGTGTAGGGGCCGACGAGTATCGCCGCGAGCGCGCCGCCGAGCAGATGCCCGCTGGTCCCCGCCGCGACGGGGAAGTTCAGCATCTGCACGGCGAAGATGAACGCGGCCACCAGGCCGGCCAGCGGCGCGGTGCGCTCGTCGAGCTCACGGCGGGCGCCGCGCAGGGACACCGCGACGGCCGCGGCGGCGACCACGCCGGCGGCGGCGGAAGTGGGGGCATCGATGAATCCGTCAGGCACATGCACGCATTGATGATGTGGCTTAATGCGAACCTTTTGCAAGAGAGGAGGGATGTGAACTGCAAGGTGCAGGCCCTGCGGCCCCGGCGGCGGAATCCCGGAAATGTGCGACGCTGGAGTCAGAGTGGACGCACAGCTTCCACACAGGTCACGCAGCGTGAGAGGGCCGTCACGATGTCTGTAGTCGAACAGTACGCGCGAGCCCACATCGTTTCGGACGCGGACATCGCGGAGGACGAGGCGATCCCCGTGGTCCTGCGCTACGACCCCGACGCCGACCCCCGGTCGGTACGGGTCGACCTGCCCGGCACCCACGAGTGGACCTTCTCCCGCGCCCTGCTCGAACAGGGCCTGCGGGCACCCGTCGGCAGCGGCGAGGTCCGCGTGTGGCCCTGCGGCCGGGTCCAGGCCGTCCTCGAGTTCCACTCCGCGCAGGGCGTCTCGGTGGTCCAGTTCGAGACCAAGGCGCTGCTCAGGTTCCTGCGGCGGACCTACATGGCCACCCCGGTGGGGAGTTAGCCGGCGGTCAACCGCCCGGCTTCAGCCGCCCAGCTTCAGCAGCGCCGCCACGATCGGCCCCGCCGTGTCACCGCCGTGCCCGCCCGCCTGGACCACCCCGGCCGCGGCCAGGTCGCCCCGGTACGCCGTGAACCAGCCGTTGGGCTTCTTCTGCCCGTCGACCTCCGCCGAGCCGGTCTTGGCGCCGACATTGCCGTAGACACCCTGCATCGCCTCGGCCGCGGTGCCGTAGGCCGCCGTGTACGACATCAACTCGCGCAGCTGCGACAGGGTGCCCGACGACATCGTGCGCGAGGCCTTCGCCAGCGTCCGCCCGTCCACGTCCGGTGAGACCAGGTACGGCTGCCTGAAGACGCCCGACTCGATCGTCGCCGACACCGACGCCATGTTCAGCGGGTTCATCCGCACCCCGCCCTGACCGATCAGCGAGGCCGCCATCTGGGCCTGCGACTGCACCGGGACCGAGCCGTCGAAGGTGGGCACGCCGACCGCCCAGTTGTTCATGGACAGCCCGAAGACCTGCTGGGCCTGCTTGGTCAGCGAGTCGTTGTCCAGCTCGGGCGCCTGGCTGATGAAGGCGGTGTTGCAGGAGCGGGCGAAGCTCGCCTTGAAGGTGCCGCCCTTGATCTGGAACTTGTCGTCGTTCTGGAACTTCCAGCCGCCGTACGTGAAGTACTTCGGGCACGGATGCGCCTTGTCCGCCGACGCGAGCCCCTTCTCGATCAGCAGCGACGAGGTGACGGCCTTCATCGTCGAACCCGGCGCGAGCGAGCCCTGGAAGGCGACGTTGAAGCCGTGCGAGGCGTTCGCGGCGGCCAGGATCTCCCCGGTCGACGGCCGCAGCACCACGACCGACGACTGTGCCTTCTTGGCGACCTGGGCCTCCGCCGCCGCCTGCATGGTCGGGCTGAGCGTCGTCTTCACCGTGCCCGGCGTGCCCTTGCTCAGCTCAAGGAGCGTCTTGTCGGACAGCTTGTCCTTCTTGGCCTCCTTGCCGCGCACCACCTGGAGCTCGACGCCCGCCTTGCCGCCGGCCTTCTTGCCGTACTTCTCGCGCAGCCCGTCCAGCACCGAGCCCAGTGAGGGGTACTTCTTCTCGGTGATCTCGCCGCCGTCCCGGTCCAGCGCCTTGATCGGCGGGGTGCCGGACTCGCCGGTGACCAGCGTGTCGCCGTCCTCGAGGTCGGGGTGGACGACGGCGGAGTGCCATTCGACCCGCGGCTTCCCGGTCGCCTTGTCGCGCACGACGGTCAGCGAACTGTCGTACGTCAGCGGCTTGCTGGTGCCCTTGTACGACACCGTCGCCTTCACGGAGAAGGGCACCTTGTCGCCGGTGCGGGCGTCCGGGGTGAGGGTGACGTCCTTGAGGTGAGCGTCCTTGGTGTAGCCGGTGAGCAGCTTCGCGGCCGCCTCGGTGTCGTCGGTGACGGCCGCGGCCTCGGTGACCTTGCCCGCCTGCCAGGACGTGAGGAAGGTCTGCGCCGCGGTGTTGACCTCTTTCGCGGACAGCGGGCCCGTCTTGACCTTCGGCTTCTGGTCGGCGACGGCGGACGTCCGGTCATCGGCCGCCGCCCCGCCGCCGTACAGCACGTAGCCGGCGAAGCCCGCGCCGCCGACGACCACGGCGATCATCCCGCCGATCACGGCGGGGCGATTCGTCTTCCGTCGCTCGGCGACGCGCCTTCTCTTGCCCACTGTCCTCGGTCCTCCGCGCGATCCCAGGGTCTGTGTCGCCCTCGTCCATCACCTCAACGACGGCGACCACCCCGGAGTCCCGTCCTCGGCGGGTGAGTTCAGCCACCCGCCGCCAGTACGGCCTTCACGATCGGGCCCGCCGCGTCGACGCCGTGGCCGCCGTTCTCACTCATGGCGGCCGCCGCCACATCATCGCGGAAGCCCGTGAACCAGCTGTTGGAGGTCTCCACTCCGTCCACCTCGGCGGACCCGGTCTTCGCCCCGATGTCCCCGCGCAGCCCCTGCATGACCGGCGCCGCCGTGCCCTGGGTGGCCGTCAGCCGCATCATCTGCTTCAGCTGGGAGGCCGTGCTCGACCGCAGCCCCTGGGCGGTGGCCAGCTCGCGGTTGTCGAGCTTCGGCGAGACCAGGTAGGGCTGGCGGAAGGTGCCGGTGATGGCGGTGGCCGTCACGGACGCCATGTTCAGCGGGTTCATGGTGACCTTGCCCTGGCCGATGGCGTTGGCGGCGCGGTCCGGGCCGCTCTCCGCGGGCACGCTGCCGTCGACCGAGGTGATCCCGGTCTTCCAGTTGTCCCGGCCCAGCCCGAACCTGGTCTGCGCCTCCGCGGTCAGCGACTCGTCGGTGAGCGGCTTCTCGTCGATCAGCTTGATGAAGGCCGTGTTGCAGGACCGCATGAAGCTGTTGGCGAGGGTGGCGTTCTCGTTGGGCGCCATGTTCTTCAGGTTCTTGAAGGTCTGCCCCTGCCACATCGCGTCATCGGGGCAGGGTGCCGGGCCGTTCATCGAGGTCACGCCGTTGTCGATGAGCATCGCCGAGGTGACGATCTTCATCGTGGAGCCGGGCGGTGCCGCGCCCTCGAAGGCCGCGTTCCAGCCGTCCTTGCGGTTGTTGGCGACCGCCAGCACCTCACCGGTGGTCGGCTTGACCGCCACCACCGACGACTCGGCGTACCTCTTCACCGCCGTCTCGGCCGCCGCCTGCGCGCTCGCGCTGATCGTCGTCTGCAACTCGCCGGCCTTGCCCTCGGAGAGGGTCAGCAGCGGGGTGTCGGGGCTGCCGTCGCCGCTGTGCCGGACGAAGAGCTCGACCCCGGGAGTGCCGCCCGCCTGCTTGCCGTACTTCTCGCGCAGGGCGTCCAGGATCGGTCCCAGCGAGGGGTACCTGCCCTTCGTCAGCACCTTGCCGTTCCGGTCCAGCGCCTCGATGGGCGGGGCCGACGACCCGCCGAGGACGAGGCTGTCCTGGTCCGTCCTCAGCTCGGGATGGACCACGGCCGGCTTCCAGTCGACCAGCGCCTTGCCCGTGGTGAGGCCGCGCACGACGGTCAGACTGCTCTGGTACTTCAGGGGCTTGGACTTCCCCTTGTAGGCCACCTTCGCCCGTACGGCGAACGGCACGGTCGTCTTCCGCGCGGCCCCCGGCGTGATCCTCACGTCCGTGATGTGCGCGTCCTCGGCGTACTCGGTCAGCAGCGTCCGGGCCGCGGCGTTGTTGTTCGTGAGCTGGGCCGCGGAGTCCGCCGCCCCCTTCTCCCACGCCGTGAAGAACTTCTCCGAGGTCTCCTCGACCTCGTCCCCGCTCGGCGGCCCCGACTTCACCTCGGACCCGCCGGATCCCCCGTCGTCGTTCAGCGCGGACACGATGTTGAACGCGCCGTATCCGGCCCCACCCACCATCACGGCGAACACACTGCCTATGACGGCGGCCTTGACCCCCTTGCCCATGGCACTGATCCCCTCCCCGTTCTCAGTCCCGTGAACTGTAAGTGGCGTGAGGGATATCTGTGAGAGCTGTTTCCTTTTGTTGGCCGAAGAGAGATCAGCCCATGGGTCAGACCCAGGTATCCAGCCACATACGTGAACGCCAGTCGTCGATCGGGATGGCGGTGCCGGTGTACAGAGGCCAGAAGTAGATGAAGTTCCAGGAGATCAGCAGCACCAGCACGCCCGCCCCCGTGGCCCCCGCCACCCGCCGGGTGTCGCTGGAGTTCGGCGGTCCGATGATCGCGCCGAGCATCATCGCCACGGCCAGGCACAGGAAGGGGAGGAAGACGACGGCGTAGAAGAAGAAGATCGTGCGCTCCTGGTACATGAACCAGGGGAGGTAGCCGGCCGCGATGCCGCAGGCGATCGCGCCCGCGCGCCAGTCGCGGCGGAAGAACCAGCGCCACAGGACGTAGGCGATCGCGAAGGCGGCGGCCCACCACAGCAGCGGGGTGCCGATGGCGAGGACCTCGCGGGCGCACTTCTCGCCCGCGTCGACGGGACAGCCGTCGTTGCCGGGGGTGGGGGACTCGTAGAAGAACGAGACCGGGCGGCCGTCGACGATCCAGCTCCACGGGTTGGACTGGTACGTGTGCGGGGAGTGCAGGCCGACATGGAACTCGTAGACCTGGTGCTCGTAGTGCCACAGGCTGCGCCACCAGTCGGGGAACAGCCAGGACCAGTCGCTGTTCTTGCCGTCCGTCGCCGCCCAGTTGCGGTAGTAGCCGCCGGTGCCGTCCGTGGGGGAGAGGATCCAGCCGATCCACGAGACGAGGTAGGTGGCGATCGCGACCGGCACCGTCGCCAGGAAGGTGAGGCCGACGTCGTGCTTGAGGACCGCGGTGTACGGGTGGCGGGCGCCCGCGACCTTGCGGGAGCCGACGTCCCACAGGACCGTCATCACACAGAACGCGGCCAGGATGTACAGGCCGTTCCACTTGGTGCCGATGGCCAGACCCAGCATCAGACCGGCCGTCCAGCGCCAGGGACGCCGGCCGAAGCGGGTCGTCTCCGCGGTGTGCGCGTCGGGGCGGACCCGGCCGTCGGCGTCGGCCGGCAGCGCGGCCGCGAGTTTCTCCCGCGCCCGGTCGCGGTCGACGACCAGAGCGCCGAACGCGGCCAGCACGAAGAACATCAGCACACCGTCGAGCAGCGAGGTGCGGGCCATCACGAAGGCCAGCCCGTCCACCGCCATCAGCGCGCCGGCCAGACAGCCCAGAAACGTCGAGCGGAAGATCCGGCGGCCGATACGGCACAGCATCAGGACCGACAGCGTGCCGAGCAGCGCCGTCATGAACCGCCAGCCGAACGGGGTGAACCCGAACATCAGCTCGCCCAGCCCGATGACGTACTTGCCGACCGGCGGATGCACGACGTACGCGGCGTCCGTCGGGATCGACACCTTGCTGCCGATGTCCAGGATCAGGTCGTTGGCGTTCTTGTCCCAGTTGACCTCGAAGCCGCGGTGGACGAGCGCCCACGCGTCCTTGGCGTAGTACGTCTCGTCGAATATCACCGCCTTGGGGCTGCCCAGGTTCCAGAACCGGATCACCCCGGCGAAGAGCGTGACGAGCAGCGGGCCGCCCCAGCCCGACCAGCGCGTGATCCGTCCGACCAGCGCCTTCGGCAGTCCGAGCGCCGCCCACATCCGCGGGTCGGGCTGCGCGTACGGCGGCACGAGCCGGTCGCGTACGTCGCTTCTCGGTCCGGCCGTGTAGCCGAACCGGCGCAGCCGCTGCTGCCACGACGGCCGCTGGTCTTGCGGGGCCTGGGCCTGCCGGGTGTCCGTGGAGTCCATGGACGACGCTGTACTGGTCACCGCGCCATCGTAGGGAACACGTCTGTGGGAGTCCCGTGGATGGGTCCTGCGAGGATGGAAAAGTGACAGGAACCCTTGTACTGGCAGGCACCCCCATCGGCGACACCGCGGACGCCCCGCCCCGGCTCGCCGAGGAACTGGCCGGCGCCGACGTGGTCGCCGCCGAGGACACCCGGCGGCTGCGGCGCCTGACCCAGGCGCTCGGCGTGACGCCCAAGGGGCGGGTGGTGTCGTACTTCGAGGGCAACGAGGCCGCCCGGACGCCGGAGCTGGTGGAGGAACTCGTCGGCGGCGCGCGCGTGCTGCTCGTCACCGACGCCGGCATGCCGTCCGTGTCCGACCCCGGCTACCGCCTCGTCGCGGCCGCGGTGGAGAAGGACATCAAGGTCACCGCCGTCCCCGGCCCGTCCGCCGTCCTGACGGCCCTCGCGCTGTCCGGGCTGCCCGTCGACCGGTTCTGCTTCGAGGGTTTCCTGCCGCGCAAGGCGGGCGAGCGGCTGACCCGGCTGCGCGAGGTCGCCGAGGAGCGGCGCACCCTCGTGTACTTCGAGGCCCCGCACCGCCTCGACGACACCCTTGCCGCGATGTCCGAGGTCTTCGGCGCCGAGCGGCGGGCCGCCGTCTGCCGCGAGCTGACCAAGACGTACGAGGAGGTCAAGCGGGGTCCGCTCGAGGAGCTGGCCGCGTGGGCCGCCGAGGGCGTACGGGGTGAGATCACCGTCGTCGTCGAGGGGGCGCCGGAGAAGGGGCCCGGGGAGCTCGACCCCGCCGAACTGGTGCGCAGGGTGCGGGTGCGCGAGGAGGCGGGCGAGCGACGCAAGGAGGCCATCGCGGCGGTCGCGACGGAGGCCGGGCTGCCCAAGCGGGAGGTTTTCGACGCCGTCGTGGCGGCCAAGAACGCCGGTGCGTGAAGGGTCTGTGTGAGAGAGGGCACACCCCCTCTGAGCAGGGCGCATGTCTTTTGAGCGTGCGCCCCACGGGCAGGCAAAGGACGAGGGGCGAAGGCAAAGCGCAGCCCCCGCCGCACGGGCCGTTTCGGCAAGGAAAGTCCAAGACGGTTCCAACACTCGACAGGGCTGATGCATTCGCTCCGGCGGAGGCGTCCACTGGTTGAAGGGACGCACCCGTCCCGGTGTCCAGCGGACCAGAGGAGCTGGCATGAGCGAGATCGCAGGGCAGACCGCCGCACTGCGCAGCGGCGCCACCGCCGTCGTCCACGAGTCGTATTCCTTCGCCTGCATGCGCTGCGGGCACGGCTGGGAACAGTCGTACGAGATCGAGCACCACACCGACGCCGACGGCCACGACTTCGTCATCTACGTCGCGGACGGCCAGGTCGTGCCCTCGCCGCTGAGCCGGCCCACCTGCCACAACTGCGACGCACACGTCGTACGGATCATGCGGCCGGGCCAGGTCTCGTCGGTGCTCGACGCGGTGCACCGGCAGCAGCGCCGCGCCCCGCAGGCCGGACCGGTCGAGGCACCCGAGGTGCCCGCGCAGGACAGGGAGCGCCACCACTGGCACCTGTCCGATCTCCTGCACCCGTTCCACCACCGCAAGGCGAGCTGAGCCCTGGACCCCGCCTCCCCCCGGGGAGAGGGCATGCCCCTTTCGTAGGATCGGGGCATGCCCTCCACCAGTTCCAGCGCGCGTGAGAAGAACGCCGCGCCGCCGCTCCCGGAACCCCTCCGGGTGCCCGTCGCCGACTCCCACACCCACCTCGACATGCAGTCCGGCACGGTCGAGGAGGCCCTCGCGAAGGCCGCGTCGGTGGGCGTGACCACGGTGGTGCAGGTGGGCTGCGACATCCGGGGCTCGCGGTGGGCCGCGCAGACGGCGGCACTGTACGACGCCGTCCACGCGACCGTCGCCCTGCATCCCAACGAGGCGCCGCGCATCGTCCACGGCGACCCCGACGGCTGGTCCCGGCAGGGCGCGCGGCAGCCGGGGGGCGCGCAGGCGCTCGACGAGGCGCTCGCGGAGATCGACCGCCTGGCCGCGCTCCCGCAGGTCAAGGGCGTCGGCGAGACCGGCCTCGACTACTTCCGCACCGGGCCCGAGGGCAAGGAGGCGCAGGAGCACTCCTTCCGCGCCCACATCGAGATCGCCAAGCGGCACGGCAAGGCCCTCGTCATCCACGACCGCGACGCCCACGCCGACGTCCTGCGCGTGCTGAAGGAGGAGGGCGCCCCCGAGCGCACCGTCTTCCACTGCTACTCCGGCGACGCCGAGATGGCGGAGATCTGCGCCGGCGCCGGATACTTCATGTCCTTCGCCGGCAACGTCACCTTCAAGAACGCCCAGAACCTGCGGGACGCGGTCGCCGTGGCCCCCCTGGAGCTGCTCCTGGTGGAGACCGACGCGCCCTTCCTTACACCGGCGCCGTACCGCGGACGGCCCAACGCGCCCTATCTCGTTCCGGTCACGGTGCGCGCGATGGCCGCGGTGCGGGGCATCGACGAGGACGCGCTGGCCACGGCGCTCGCCGCCAACACGGCACGCGCGTTCGGCTACTGAACACCACTCTGAGTAGTTGAGCCGCTTTGGAGAGTGACGGTCGCTCCGCTAGGTTCTGGGTCTCTCTGGACCCTGGAGCGTGTCGGCATGAGCAACTCCCAGTACCAGACGTACGAGGCGTACGGCCCGGGTGATCCGTACGGCGCGGTCTACGACCCGCACAACGCGGAGACGGTGGCGTACGGCGTACAGGTGGCGCCCACGCCCACTCCGCCCATGCCCATGCCGATGCCCGCGCCCGGGGCGTACGCGGACACGTACCAGCCCGCCTACGAGACCCCGGCGCCCGTGCCCGCGACCGTGCCGCGCGTCGCCGGAGCCGACCGCCGGGCCGCGCGCCGGCGGAAGGCGCGGGGTTCCGAGCGCGCGGACAGCGCCATGCGCAGGCTGCTGCCCCAGGCGCTGGTCGTCGCGTTCCTCGCCGGCGGCACCACCGCGTTCGTCGCCAAGGACAAGGCGATCGAGCTCACCGTCGACGGCAAGCCGCGCACGCTGCACACCTTCGCGGACGACGTGACCGAACTGCTCGCCGACGAGGGCGTCGACGTGGGGGCGCACGACGTGGTCGCGCCCGCCCCGGGGACGGCGCTGTCCAGCGGCGACGAGATCGCGGTGCACTACGGCCGCCCCCTACGGCTCACGCTCGACGGGCAGCGGCACGAGGTGTGGACGACGGCGCGCACGGTGGAGGGGGCGCTCAAGCAGCTGGGGGTGCGTGCGGAGGGCGCGTACCTGTCGACCGCGCGCTCCCTGCCCATCGGGCGCGAGGGGCTCACGCTGGACGTGCGCACCGAGCGCGCGGTCACTGTCATGGCGGACGGCCGCTCCCGTGTCGTCCGCACGAACGCCGCGACCGTGCGCGAGGTCGTCGAGGAGGCCGGCATCACCCTGCGCGGCCAGGACACGACATCGGTCGCGCCGGGGAGCTTCCCCCGGGACGGCCAGACCGTGACCGTGCTGCGGATCACCGGGACGAAGGAGGTCCGCGAGGAGGCGATCCCGTTCCGGGTGGAGCGGACCGCGGACCCCTCGCTGTTCAAGGGCACCGAGGTCGTCGAGCAGGCCGGCCGGGCGGGCCTGCGGCGGGTCACGTACTCCCTGCGGACCGTCAACGGCGTCCGGCAGAAGCCGCGCCGGATCAGGTCCGAGGTGGTGCGGGAGGCGCGCACCCAGGTGGTGAAGGTCGGGACGAAGGCGATGCCGACCTCTGTGCAGGGCGCGGACGGGCTGGACTGGCAGGGGCTCGCGACCTGCGAGTCGGGGGGCCGCCCGAACGCCGTGGACCCCTCGGGGACGTACGGCGGGCTGTACCAGTTCGACACCCGGACCTGGCAGGGACTGGGCGGCAGCGGACGGCCGCAGGACGCGCCGGCCGCGGAGCAGACGTTCCGGGCGAAGAAGCTGTACGTGCAGCGGGGGGCGAGTCCCTGGCCGCACTGCGGGCGGCGGTTGCACGGGTGACACGAACGACCCAGGCGGGGGACGGGAGCCGGTGGCACGGGCACGGCGGGCGGGCGTCGGTCCGGCAGTGCCGCGCGGGCCGCCTCCGGCTCCCCGTACCCTTGTGGCCGTGAGCAGCAGCCCCACCCCCGACGCCCTCCTCGGCCCCGCCGACGTCCGTGAACTCGCGGAAGTCCTCGGTGTACGGCCGACCAAGCAGCGCGGGCAGAACTTCGTGATCGACGCCAACACGGTCCGGCGGATCGTCCGTACCGCGGATGTGCGGCCGGACGACGTCGTCGTCGAGGTCGGTCCGGGGCTCGGCTCCCTCACCCTCGCGTTGCTGGAGGCCGCCGACCGGGTCACCGCCGTCGAGATCGACGCCGTGCTCGCCGCCGCGCTGCCCGCCACCATCGCGGCGCGGATGCCCGACCGGGCCGACCGGTTCGCGCTGGTGCACTCCGACGCGATGCAGGTCACCGAGTTGCCCGGCCCGGCGCCCACCGCGCTCGTGGCGAACCTGCCGTACAACGTCGCCGTGCCGGTCCTGCTGCACATGCTCGACGTCTTCCCGACCATCGAGCGCACCCTCGTCATGGTCCAGGCGGAGGTCGCCGACCGGCTCGCCGCGGGGCCCGGCTCCCGGGTGTACGGCGTGCCGTCGGTGAAGGCCAACTGGTACGCCGAGGTCAAGCGGGCCGGTTCCATCGGCCGCAACGTCTTCTGGCCCGCGCCGAACGTCGACAGCGGGCTGGTCTCGCTCGTCCGGCGGGCCGAGCCGATCAAGACCACCGCCGCCAGGCGCGAGGTCTTCGCCGTCGTGGACGCCGCGTTCGCCCAGCGCCGCAAGACCCTGCGGGCCGCGCTCGCCGGCTGGGCCGGGTCCGCGGCCGCCGCCGAGGCCGCGCTCGTCGCCGCGGGGGTCTCGCCCCAGGCACGCGGCGAGTCCCTCACGGTCGAGGAGTTCGCCCGCATCGCCGAGAACCGCGTCACCGAGAGCCCCGTCGCTGAGGGCTCCGCCGTCGCGGACACCGCCCCCGCCGACACCGAGGAGCAGAGCCGCCCGTGAGCGTCACCGTCCGCGTTCCCGCCAAGGTCAACGTCCAGCTCGCGGTCGGTGCCGTCCGGCCCGACGGGTTCCACGACCTGGCCAACGTCTTCCTCGCGGTCGGCCTCTACGACGAGGTGACGGTCACCCCGGCCGACGGGCTGCGCGTCACCTGCGAGGGCCCGGACGCCGCGCAGGTGCCTCTCGACCGGACGAACCTGGCGGCGCGGGCCGCCGAGGCGCTGGCCGCGCGGTACGGCCTGGACCCGGCCGTGCACCTCCACATCGCCAAGGACATCCCGGTGGCGGGCGGTATGGCCGGCGGCAGCGCGGACGGCGCCGGGGCGCTGCTCGCCTGCGACACCCTGTGGGGCACGAACGCCTCCCGCGCGGAACTGCTCGACATCTGCGCCGAGTTGGGCAGCGACGTGCCGTTCAGCCTGGTGGGCGGGGCCGCGCTCGGTACCGGGCGGGGGGAGAGGCTGCGGACGCTGGAGGTCGGCGGGACCTTCCACTGGGTCTTCGCGATGGCCGACCGCGGGCTTTCCACCCCGGCCGTCTTCCGGGAGTTCGACCGGCTGACCGAGGGGCTCGACGTCCCCGAACCCGTCGCCTCGCAGGAGCTGCTCGACGCGCTCGCGAAGGGCGACCCCGGCGCGCTCGCCGCCGCCGTCTCCAACGACCTCCAGCCCGCCGCTCTCTCGCTCTTCCCGGAGCTCGCCGACACCCTCGCCGCGGGCCGTGACGGCGGTGCGCTCGCCGCGCTGGTGTCGGGGTCGGGTCCGACGACGGCGTTCCTGACGCGTGACGCGGAGTCCGCGGTGAAGGTGGCCGAGGCGCTGGAAACGTCCGGTACCTGCCGCACGGTACGGACCGCGACGGCGCCCGCGCCGGGTGCGTCCGTGGTGGCTGGATCCTGACGGTCTCCTGACAATCCCCCGATCATCCCCAGAGCCTTCACCGGCCAGGGGTTGACTGCATATATATGCAGGTCAGGTGTTACCTACACCACAGTACTTTAATGTTCATCAATGCGGCCCACGGTCCGTTTCCTCCCGCTCTGTGTCATGGGAAGGGCTGTCATGATCAGCCAACCCCGGTCCCCTGTTACCGGTGGTACTTCCGTGTGCGCGGCGACCCCCCGCCCGTGCCACGTGCGAGAGGAAATCCCCCCATGGGTCACATGGACCACTTCAGTGCGGGCTGGGTCACCCCCGTCCTTTCCTACGTCATGGCGTGCGTCGGTTCGGCGCTCGGTCTGCGCTGCACCCTCAGGGCACTCGAGGCGGACGGCGCCTCCAAGCGGAACTGGCTGCTGCTCGCCTCCGTCGCCATCGGTTCCGGCATCTGGACCATGCACTTCGTCGCGATGCTCGGCTTCACCGTCGAGGGCACCCCGATCCGCTACGACGTCCCGCTCACCGTGCTCAGCCTGCTGATGTCCATCGGTGTGGTCGCGGCCGGAGTCTTCACCGCCGGATACGGCAAGTCCCGCGTCACCTCGGTCGTCTTCGGCGGCCTCGGCACCGGCGTCGGCGTCGCCGCGATGCACTACACCGGCATGGCCGCGCTCAACCTGCACGGCGAGGTCACCTACGACCCCGCCCTCGTCATCGCCTCCGTCGCCATCGCCGTCGTCGCCGCGACCGCGGCGCTGACGCTGACGCTGGTCGTGCGGGGTGGGGTGCTGGCGGTGCTCGCCGCGCTGGTCATGGGGCTCGCGGTGAGCAGCATGCACTACACCGCGATGTACGCCGTGGAGATCTCTCTCGCGCCGAGCAGTGCGGGTCTGCCGGGGGCTACGCCCACGGAGTTCATCTTTCCGTTGGCGGTGGTGCTCGGTTCCTTCTTGTTCCTTGCCGCTGCGTACGTTGCTCTGTCGCCTACCGGTAAGCGGCATGAGTCGGCCATCGCCGCGGAGATTCTCCGTGAGGTTGAGCTCGCGACTGCCTGAGGGCGCCAACGGACCTGCCGCTCCCCGGCTGTTGGCGTCTGCGGGTCCGTTGTGGCTTGTCGCGCAGTTCCCCGCGCCCCTATCGGGGCGCGTGTACGCACCGTAATTTCCTTGAACGAGGTTTCCCCATGCGTCTTCTCCGCTCCACGACCGGCAGGCTTCGTCCGAGATCCGTTCGGGCGAAGATCGTGTCGCTGCTGATGTTGCCCATCGTGTCGCTGATGGCGCTGTGGGGATTCGCCGCGGTGACGACCGCGTCCAGCATCGGTGACACCGAGCGGGCCAAGGACGTCAACGCCGAACTGCTCGCCCCGGTCAGCGGGTTCGTCACCGCGTTGCAGACCGAGCGCACCGCGGTCATGCGGCACGAGGACGCGCCCGCCGCCTATGCCACCGTCCGCAAGGCCACGGACAAGGCGGCGACCGCCCTGCTCGACGGCATCAACGCCTCCAGCTCGGACGCGGCCCTTCTCGACGCGAGCCTGCCGCAGCGCATCGGGACGCTCAAGGGCGAGGCCGACCGGCTGTCCCGACTCCGTACCCAGTCGGTCGACAAGCCCTCGGTGGCGTACTCGAAGTACACCGCGGTCATCGAGCACGCCTTCTCGGTCGCGGGGGGTCTCACCGGCGACCGGAGCACGGATGCCGCCTCCGACGCGCGCGTGGTGCTCGAACTCGCCCGCGCGCGTGAGGCGCTGGCCCGCGAGCAGGCGCTGCTGGGCGCCGCGGAGGCCGCCGGGACGCTGACCCGGCAGGAGTACACGCGGTTCGTCGGCGCGGTCGCCACGCAGCGGCAGTTGCTCCGGCCCGCCGCCGACGACCTCAAGCCCGCGCACCAGGCGGCGTACGAGGAGATCCTGTCCGGCGACGAGTACGCCAGGCTCCAGGCGGTCGAGAACCGGGTGCAGAGCGCCGGTCCGGGCGCCTCGGCGGTGGCCTCGGGGTTGCTGACCGGCTGGGACGCGGCGTCGGCCGCGGTGCTGAAGGACCTGACGGCGGCGGAGACGGCCGCCGGCACGGGGGCGACCGCGCAGGCCGACCCGTTCGGCTGGGACACCCTCGGCGCCTCCGGCGTCGCCGTGGTGCTGGGCCTCGTCGGTGTGCTGCTGTCGCTGCTCGTCTCGGTCCTCGTCGGACGGGGCCTCATCGTCGAACTCCTCGACCTGCGCAACGACGCCCTGGAGGTGGCCGGCCGCCGACTGCCGCAGGCCATGCGCAAGTTGCACGCGGGTCAGGGCGTCGACATCGACGCCGAGGCCCCCATGCGCCGCTTGGTCGGCGACGAACTCGCCCAGGTGGGCACCGCGTTGACCGCCGTCCAGCGCGCCGCCCTCAAGGCCGCCTCCGAGCGCGCCGAACTGCTCAGCGGCATCTCCGGCGTCTACGTCAGCCTCGCCCGCCGCAGCCAGGTCCTGCTGCACCGTCAGCTCGACGTGCTGGAGGGGTTGCAGCGCAGGCAGCAGGATCCGACCGAGCTTCAGGACCTGTACCGCGTCGACTATCTGGCCACCCGGATGCGCCGGCACTCCGAGTCGCTGCTCATCCTGTCCGGCATCGCGCCCGGCCGTGGCTGGCGGGACCCGATCCCGATGGCGGACGTGCTGCGGGCCGCGGTCGCCGAGATCGAGAGCGCGGGGCGGGTGCAGATCTGGGCGGTGCCTAAGGTGTCCGTGGTGGGCGGCTCGGTCGCCGACGTCATCCATCTGCTGGCCGAACTCGTCGAGAACGCCGCCGCGTTCTCGCCGCCCAGCACCAAGGTGCAGCTGCGGGCGGCCCGGACGCGGGACGGGGTGCTCATCGAGGTCGAGGACAGCGGCTTCGGCATGAACGAGCAGGCCCTCGAGGACGCCAACCGCAAGATCCAGTCCGACCGGGTCGACCTCCTGGACGCCAAGCAGATCGGCCTGTTCGTGGTGAACCGGCTGCGCGAACGGCAGGGCCTGCGGGTCGAGCTGCGTGCCTCGGCCAACGGCGGTGTGACCGCCGCGGTCTTCATCCCCGAGCCGCTGATACGGGACGACATGCCGGTGGGCGAGCAGGTCTTCGGCGGGCGCGGGCTGGCCCCGGCCGCGGCGCTGATCCCGCAGCAGCGGATCACCGGTGCCGGGGCGTGACGCGGTCTTTGCCCGATCTCCACACGATCTACTGCGGACGCAGTACGTGCCGGACACCCGTGGCCTCTAGGGTCACTTGACACTTCAAGCGCCACTGGCGCCCCTCGGGCGTCGCCCGCGCTTCCCCCCAAGTGAACGCATCGGAAGGCACGTCCGTGTCCGAATCCCCCACCCCCTCCTCCCACCGCAGGAAGCGGCCCCTGTCCCGTCGTGGCGTGATCGGGGCCGCCGGCGCCGTGGCCGCCGGGGCCGCCCTGACCCCGGTGGTCTTCGCCGCCACCGACTCCGACTCCGGCGCGCAGGACAAGGCCTCCGGTACGACGCCGGAGAAGTTCCCCACCACCCGCTCCGACGCGAGCACCGGCACCGGCGCGGCCGCCCCCGCCTTCGCCGCCTCCTACGTCGGGGTCCGCTGGGCCGGCGAGCGGGACGGCGCCGCCCTCAAGCTCCCGGACGGCGACTGGCAGACGCTGAGCGGCGGTTGCGCGACCGTCGACGACGGCGGTACGGCCCTGGTCGCGGCCGGCGCCGCCACGTCGTACGAGGTGAAGGCGGCGGACGGTACGACGGACGTGCGCTCGCTCGCGATCGACACCACCGACGGTCCCAAGCGCGCCTTCCAGGTGCCGTCCGAGCCGACACGCGTGCGTGGCGTGCGCTATCTCTCGCGGCCGGCGTGGGGCGCGGACGAGCAGAAGCGGTACAAGAACGGCGTGGTCAACTCGCCGGAGAAGTACTACGCGTTGCAGACCATCACCGTCCACCACTCGGACACCCCGAACGGCGACGCCGACCCCGCCGCGACCGTCCGGGCGATCTACGAGTACCACGCGGTCACCCTCGACTGGGGCGACATCGGCTACCACTTCCTGATCGACGAGGCGGGCACCGTCTACGAGGGCCGCTACTCCGGCGACGACAACGTGCCGGCCTTCAACGCCGACGGCGACCTCGTCACCGCCTTCCACACCTCCGGCTTCAACTCCGGCAACCTCGGCATCGCGCTGCTCGGCACGCTCACCGACCAGGGTCCGACCGACGCCGCCAAGGCCTCGCTGGTCCGTCTGATCAAGGTGATCGCCCGGTTCAAGGGCCTCGACCCGCAGACGAAGACCACCTTCACCAACCCGGTCAACGGTGTGACCAAGGACGTCGAGACGGTCAGCGGCCACCGCGACTGGCTCCAGACCGACTGCCCCGGCCAGACGATGTACGACCTGCTGACCGAGGTACGGGCGGCCGCGGCCCGCTGATCCGCGCGTTGTCCACAGGCTGACCTGCGGGGGGATCGGTCACCGACCGGCGCGCATTAGGCTGGGAGGCTGATCGATCCCCCGGGCAGGAGAGAAATGGCCGTCAATCTGGTCAATGTCGAGAACGTCAGCAAGGTGTACGGCACCCGTGCCCTGCTCGACGGCGTCTCGCTCGGTGTCTCCGAGGGCGATCGCATCGGAGTCGTGGGCCGCAACGGCGACGGCAAGACCACCCTGATCCGCATGCTCGCCAAGCTGGAGGAGGCCGACACCGGCCGGGTCACCCACTCCGGCGGGCTGCGCAGCGGTGTCCTCACCCAGCACGACTCCCTGGACTCGACCGCGACCGTGCGGCACGAGGTCATCCGGGACCTGGCCGACCACGAGTGGGCCGGCAACGCCAAGATCCGTGACGTGCTGACCGGGCTCTTCGGCGGCCTCGACCTGCCCGGCTTCCCGCAGGGCCTGGACACCGTCATCGGCCCGCTCTCCGGTGGTGAGCGCCGCCGGATCGCGCTCGCCAAGCTGCTCATCGAGGAGCAGGACCTGCTCGTCCTCGACGAGCCGACCAACCACCTCGACGTCGAGGGCATCGCCTGGCTCGCCCAGCACCTGCGCGAGCGCCGCTCCGCGCTCGTCTGCGTCACCCACGACCGCTGGTTCCTCGACCAGGTCTGCACGCGCATGTGGGACGTGCAGAAGGGCGACGTCTATGAGTACGAGGGCGGCTACTCCGACTACGTCTTCGCCCGTGCCGAGCGGGAGCGCATCGCCGCCACCGAGGAGACCAAGCGGCAGAACCTGGTCCGCAAGGAGCTCGCCTGGCTGCGCCGCGGTGCCCCCGCCCGGACGTCCAAGCCGCGCTTCCGCGTCGAGGCCGCCAACGAGCTCATCAAGGACGTGCCGCCGCCGCGCGACAGCAGCGAGCTGATGAAGTTCGCCTCCTCGCGGCTCGGCAAGACGGTCTTCGACCTGGAGGACGTGACCGTCCAGGCCGGCCCCAAGGTGCTGCTCAAGCACATCACCTGGCAGCTCGGCCCCGGCGACCGCATCGGCCTGGTCGGTGTCAACGGCGCGGGCAAGACCTCGCTGCTGCGCGCCATGCGCGAGGCCTGGCGGACCGAGGGCGAGACCCAGCCCGTGGGCGGCCGGGTCGCCGTCGGCAAGACGGTCAAGCTCGCCTACCTCTCCCAGGAGGTCGCCGAGCTCGACCCGAACCTGCGGGTCCTGGAGGCCGTGCAGCGGGTGCGCGAGCGCGTCGACCTCGGCAAGGGGCGCGAGATGACCGCGGGTCAGCTGTGCGAGACGTTCGGCTTCAACAAGGAGAAGCAGTGGACGCCGGTCGGCGACCTGTCGGGTGGTGAGCGGCGCCGGCTCCAGCTGCTGCGCCTGCTGATGGACGAGCCCAACGTCCTCTTCCTCGACGAGCCCACCAACGACCTCGACATCGAGACCCTGACCCAGCTGGAGGACCTCCTCGACGGCTGGCCCGGCTCGATGATCGTCATCTCCCACGACCGGTTCTTCGTCGAGCGCACCACCGACCGTGTCTTCGCCCTCCTCGGCGACGCCACCCTGCGGATGCTGCCGCGCGGTATCGACGAGTACATCGAGCGCCGCCACAAGATGGAGGAGGCGGCGGCCGCCTCGGCGCCCGTCGTGCAGAAGGCCGCGCCGTCGGTGAGCGCCGCCGACCAGCGCGCCGCCAAGAAGGAACTCCAGAAGATCGAGCGCCAGCTCGACAAGGTCTCCGAGAAGGAGACCAAGCTGCACGCCCAGATCGCCGAGAACGCCACGGACTTCGCGAAGGTAGCCGAACTGGACGCCACCCTCCGAGACTTGGCCGGCGAGCGCGAGGAACTGGAGCTGCGCTGGCTGGAACTCGCCGAGGACGCGTGAAGGGTGCGTGAAGGCTCATAACGGAGGCATCACGGGCCGGTTCTCCCTTGGGTACAGGGGGTGATCGGCCCGGTGTTCTGTCAGTCCCGGGTGATAGAAAGAGCCGTCTGAGAACTGTCTGAGAACGACTCTGAGCCCGTACGTACCTCAGGGCGTGGCTAAAAATCAGTGACGAGGGGGAACACGCTGATGACTCAGCCGCCCAACCAGCCGCCCAACCAGCCGCCCGGTTTCGGAGCGCCGCAGGACCAGCCGCCGCAGGGTGGCTTCGGCGCGCCGCCACCGCCCGCCGGCCCGCCGCAGACGCCGCAGGGTCAGCCGCAGCCCGGCTACGGCTACCCCCAGCAACCGCCGGCCGGCCCGTACGGCCAGCCCCAGCAGCCGGGCCCCTACGGTCAGCCGCAGCAGCCGCAGCCGGGCCCCTACGGTCAGCCCGGTCCGTACGGCCAGCCCGGCTACGGCTACCCGCCCCAGCCGCAGTTCCCCGGTGCCCCCGGCACCCCGACGCCCGGTTCGCGCAACCCCTTCAAGGGCAAGCCGGCCCTCGTCATCGCCGCGGCCGTGGCGGGGCTGCTGGTGGTCGGCGGCACCGTCTGGGCGGTCGCGGGCGGCGACGACGACCCGAAGAAGCCGGTCGCCAAGGAGAGCGGCAGCGCCAAGCCCTCCACCTCCGACGACCCGGTCAACCCCGGGTACGGCGACGGTGGCGGCGGCAAGGAGCAGACCGACCTCAACGAGGGCCGCCAGGCGGGCGAGTCGAAGGTGCTCTGGTACAAGGACGCGCCCGACGCGCCCGGTTCCGGCGCCGACGCCCCCGGCATGTGGATCACCGACAAGACCGCGGTGAAGGCGGCGTACAAGCAGCTCTTCGGGTACGCCGTCGCGGACGGCAAGCCCGCCTGGGACCCGATCACCTTCGACCAGAAGATCTGCGCGGCCAGCGACCAGAAGACGGCCGCCGGCAAGATCGTCGTGGCCTACATGAGCGGCAGCAGCGACCGCGCCGAGTGCAACCAGCTCCAGGAGATCGACCTCGACACCGGCGCCAAGGGCTGGACCGCCGAGGTCGCCGACGGCGACCTGTTCGACAGCACCCTCCAGATCGACCTGTCCATCTCCGGCAAGACCCTGATGGTGGGCCGCTCGATGTCCGGCACCGCGTACAACGTGGAGACCGGCAAGAAGCTGTGGAACAAGGAGAAGTACGGCAACGCCTGCTTCCCCAGCGCCTTCGCGGGCGGCAGCAAGCTGATCGCGGTCTCCTCCTGCGACGCCTCCGGTGACAACGAGCACGACGAGGTCCAGGAGCTCGACCCGGCGACCGGCAAGGCCAGGTGGACCCAGAAGTTCGACAAGGGCTGGCGGGTCGCGCGCGCCTACTCCCTCGACCCGCTGGTCATCTACAGCACCAACGAGGACAAGAACGCCTGGAACATCTCCACGTTCACCTCCGGCGGCAAGTTCCGCTCCCAGGTCGACTTCGACGAGGACTTCGCGCCCGCCTGCGAGTGGGCGATCCTCTCCCGCGACCTGACCGGCTGCACCGGCGCGGTCGCCGACGCGAACACGCTCTACCTGCCGACCGAGGCCACCTCCAGCGCCAACGAGATCGTGGCGATCAACCTCTCCGACGGCAAGGAGAAGTGGCGTGTGAAGTCCCCGGCCGACGAGTCGATGCTGCCGATGAAGATCGAGAACGGCAAGCTCATCGCCTACGTCCAGCCCTCCTACGAGGCGGGCGGCCAGGTCGTCTCCATCGCGACGACCGGCTCGGACCACAAGCCGGCCAAGCTGCTCCAGAACCCGGCGGGCGTCGCCGACATCGAGGACGGCTTCTACTCCAAGGCCATCGACTGGGTCGGCGGACGCTTCTACCTCTCGACCACACGGCTGAGCGGCAACGACGACACGCAGGAGAAGTTGATGCTCGCCTACGGCAAGTAGCCCCTCGCCCCGTCACGTTCCCGCCGCCGTCCCCCTTCACGAGGTACCCGCGTCATGACCCAGCCGCCGCCCCCGCCGCCCAACCAGCCCCCGCCCGGGGGAGGTTTCGGCCCGCCCCAGGACCAGCCGCCGCAGCCCCCGGCCCAGCAGCCGGGCTACGGCTACCCCCAGGCACCGCCGCCCCCGCAGGCCGCACCGCAGACACCCCCGCCCCCGCAGGCACCGCCGGCGAACCCGGGCTACGGGTACCCCGGCCAGCCGCAGCAGCCGTCGTACGGACAGCAGCCCAACCCGTACGGCCAGCCGCAGCAGCCCGGTGCCTACGGTCAGCAGCCCAACCCCTATGGCCAGCAGCCCGGTTACGGCTACCAGCAGCCGACCATGCCCCTGCAACCGCAGCCCGGTCAGCCGACCGGCGGACGGAAGATCAACTCGCAGCTGGCGATCATCGTCGCGGCGGTCGTGGCCATCGCGCTCATCATCGGCGGCGGCGTCTGGTACGCCTCCTCGTCCGGCGACGACGGCAAGAAGGACGACACCGCGAGCTCCAGCGGCGGCACCGGCGGCGGCGACCAGAAGGGCGGCACCGGCGGTACCTCCAGCAAGGGCGACGAGAAGGTCCCGTCCAACACCGCCTCCTCCGTCCTCTTCCAGGTCCCGCAGCCCGAGGTCAAGGTCGACACCACGTACACGGTGAACGGCTCCTGGCTGACCGACACGGTCTACGCCAAGAGCGGCGTCGCCGAGGTCGTCGGCTACGACCCCGACAAGGGCACCAAGCTGTGGACGATCAAGCTCCCCGGCCCGGTCTGCCAGGCCAGCCGGCACGCCACCGAGGCCGGTCTGACGGCCATCGCCTACGAGCCCGCGATGCCGACGAAGACCCGTACGGCCGGGTGCAGCCAGATCGCGGGCATCGACCTCGCCGCGGGCAAGAAGCTGTGGACCAAGACGGCCAAGTCCGGTGACCGCCTGATCACCTGGGACAACGTCACCGTCAGCGCGAACACGGTCGCCGCGGGCAGCACCAGCGGCGGTGGCGCCTGGGACATCGAGAGCGGCAAGGAGCTGTGGGCCCCCAAGCCCACCGACTCCTGCTACGACGCGGGCTACGGCGGCGGCGCGAAGCTGGTCGCGATCCGCAAGTGCGGTGCGTACGGCGAGCGCGAGCTGCACATCCAGACCATCGACCCGGCCTCGGGGAAGGTGATCTCCGAGTACAAGATGGCGCAGGGCGTCGAGTACGCGAGCATCGTCTCCACCGAGCCGCTCGTCGTGGCCGCCGAGGTCGGCGAGGTCGACGGCGCCCAGGGCATCTCGGACGTCTTCGCCATCGACAGCAAGACCGGCAAGCTGCGCTCCCGCATCACGGTCGACCCCGACGAGTACACCGCCCGCTGCGACGGCATCACCAGGGTCGAGTACTGCTTCCTGGTCACCGTCGGCAACGACCGGATCTATCTGCCGACCGAGGAGCGGGACGCCTCCGGCAGCGACTACAGCCGGACCAACTCGATCGTCTCCTTCGACCTGGCCACGGGGAAGCCCACCGGCCAGCGCGCCGACGCGGGCGACGGCTACACGATGACCCCGCTGCGCATGGACGGCGGCAACCTGCTGGCGTACAAGCGGCCGCCGTACGACAAGGGCGGGCAGATCGTGAGCATCGACGGCGGCAGCTTCAAGGAGACGAAGCTGCTGGAGAACCCGGCGACGAAGGCGGTGCGCGACGTGGAGACCAGCCTGCTCCCGGAGTACTCCGAGATCCTCTACCACGCCGGCCGGCTGTTCATGTCGCAGGTCTATGTGAGCGACTTCGGCAGCAGCTCGGACGAGAAGGAGTATCTGGCGGTCGCCTTCGGCACGAAGTGACCGCTCAGCGGCCTGTGAACACGGCCCCGTCCCTGCTCAGGGGCGGGGCCGTGCGCGTACCACCCATCAACCTCGAATGCCGGAAATTCCGTCGATCCGGGGCACTTCTCACCAGTAGGGGGAGCGCAACGTCGAACAAGCGTGTAGCTTCCGGGGGCATGAAGAGCGGGGGAGCCGGGAGGGGGCTTCTGTCCGTGCGGACCAGTGGGCATCCATAGAGGAGCAGCCACAGCGCTGCATGGGGATCGGTGCATGGGGATCCATTGGGGGGACTGGGGGGTTGCTCGATGGGAGTGCGGCTGATGGTGGTCGACGACCACCGACTGCTCGCCGAGGCGCTGGCCTCGGCTCTGAAGCTACGGGGGCACCGGGTGCTCGCCGCGGCGGCGCCCGCCGCGGGCGCGGCGGAACTGGTGATCACCCGGGCACCCGAGGTGTGCCTGCTGGGCACGGCCACACCGGCCGAACCGGGCATCTTCGACCCGGTGGTGAAGATCAAGCGAGACCGTCCGCAGGTGGCGGTCCTGGTGCTGGGGCCGGTACCGAACCCACGGGGCATCGCGGCCGCCTTCGCCGCCGGCGCCTCCGGTTACGTACGCCATGACGAGCGCATAGAGGGTGTCGAACGGGCGATCATGAAGGCCCGGGCCGGGGAGGCGGCGGTGGCCCCGCAGCTGCTCCAGGGAGCCTTCAGCGAGTTGCTGAACCCGGCGGCCCAGCCGGACGACGAGGGCCAGCGGCTGCTCCAGATGCTCACCCCGCGCGAGGTGGAGGTCCTGGTACGGGTCGCCGACGGCGAGGACACCAGGCTGATCGCGGCCGGCATGGGCATAGCCCCGTCCACCGCCCGCACCCATGTGCAGCGCGTCCTGATGAAACTGGGCGTCGGGTCGAGGCTGGAGGCGGCGGCACTGGCGGCGCGCACGGGACTGCTGGACCGCGCGGGACCGGTACCGCATTCGGTTCCCGAGCCGGGCATGGGTGGACCGGAGCTCTGAGCCGCACGGCGCCGGGGCACGACTGTCGGGCCCCGGCGCCGTACCGTTCTCGTGCTATTCGGCCGGCTTCTCCTCCGTGCCCGCCCCCGCGCCCGTCTCCGTGGCCGGCGGCACCGGCGGCGGCGTCGGGCGCAGCTTCAGCCAGACCAGGAAGAAGATGCCGAGGAGCAGCATCCCGAGGCCGGTCCAGAGGTTGATGTTGACGCCCTCGGCCTTGTCGAGGGTGGTGTCGGACGGGTTGATGCCGGCGATCGTGACGATGACGCCGTACAGGACGAACAGGCCGCCGATGATGCGGCGCAGATCGAAGATGCGGGCCGCGGTGGCGGACTTCGACTGGAGTTCGGTGACTTCCCGCTGGACGTCGTCCTCGGAGTATCCGGAGGTCTCAGGCATGGTCTCTCAATCCTCCCGGGTTCAGAACGAGAACGGGATGTAGCAGGCGGCGGCCAGGATCACCGCGCCCCAGCCCAGCAGGGCCGGCCTGCGGTACCAGGCGTCGTCGCCCTCGGCCGGAGCCTCGGACATACCGGGGGAGCGGGTGCCGTAGACCAGGCCCTGGAGCTCGCGGGCCGGCTTCGGCGCGGTGAACATCGACACCGCGACCATCACGACCGCGCCCGCGACGAAGCCGACGATCGCGGAGACGAAGTTCGCGCCCTGGTCGGTGGGGATGTCGACGATGCCCTGCTTGTAGATCCAGAAGTAGTTCAGCATCGCGGCGACCGTGCCGGCCAACAGGCCCCAGAAGCCGGACTTCGCGGACGCCCGCTTCCAGAACATGCCGACGATGAAGACGACGAACATCGGCACGTTGAAGAAGGAGAACAGGGTCTGGAGGTAGCTCATGATGTTGGAGAAGGACGAGGCCAGGAACGCCGTGCCCACCGACGCGCAGACGCCGATCACCGTGATCAGGCGGCCGAAGCGCACGTAGTAGGCGTCCTCACGGCCCCTCTCCACGTACCGCGCCCAGATGTCGTTGGTGAACACCGTGTTGAAGGACGACACGTTGGCCGCCATGCCCGCCATGAAGGCCGCGAGCAGGCCCGTCACCGCGATGCCCAGGACGCCGTTGGGCAGCAGCTGTTCCATCAGGTACGGGATCGCGTCGTTGTACTGGTAGCCGGACTCCTCGGTGCCGAAGCCGGGGATCAGGGCCGCGGCCGTCAGACCCGGGATCATCACCAGGAAGACGATGAAGATCTTGGGGAACGCGGCGATCAGCGGGGTGCGCTGGGCGGCGCTCAGGTTCTTCGCCGACAGGGCCCGCTGGACCTCCGCGAAGTTCGTCGTCCAGTAGCCGAAGGACAGCACGAAGCCGAGGCCCAGCACGATCGTCAGCCAGTTCGCGCCGAGCGGGTTGTCCGAGCCGATGCCCGTGCCGCCCCACGCCGTCGTGAAGTCGCCGCCGTGCTCGGCCGTGAGCTTGTCCGTCAGCCCGTCCCAGCCGCCGACCTTCTTCAGGCCCAGCACCACGAGCGGGATGAGGGCCGCGAGGATCACGAAGAACTGCAGGACCTCGTTGTAGATCGCGGACGACAGGCCGCCGAGGGTGATGTAGGCGAGGACGAACGCGCCGGCGACCACGATCGCCACCCACTGCGGCCAGCCCAGCAGCGCCTCGACGACGATCGCGAGGGCGTACAGGTTGACCCCGGAGATCAGGATGGCGGCGAAGGCGAAGAGCGCCGAGCTCAGCAGATGCGCCCACTTGTCGAAGCGCAGCAGCAGCATCTCGGGGACCGAGCGGACCTTCGAGGAGTAGTAGAAGGGCATCATCACCAGGCCGAGGAAGACCATGGCCGGGATGGCGCCGATCCAGTACCAGTGCACGGTGTAGACGCCGTACTGGGCGCTGTTGGCGGCCATGCCGAGGATCTCGGTGGCGGCGAGGTTGGCGGAGATGAAGGCCAGGCCGGTGATCCAGGCGGGCAGGGAGCGCCCGGAGAGGAAGAAGTCGAGGCTCGTCTTCACCGATCTGCGGGCGGCGAAGCCGATGCCCAGGACCACGACGAAGTAGATGCCGAGGATCGTGTAGTCGAGCCAGTTGGTGGGGAGTCGTAGCTCGGCTGCCAGATATGCGCCTTTTGCGGGGTTCTGCATGGTCAGCAATTGAACACCTCGACTGGTGCGTTTTGTTTGATTCCGCTGTTGACGTGGGTGGGCGGTTATGGTTACTTGTGTTTAGTTCTGTTTGACTTAAGGAGTCCGGCGGTGAAGAAGACCTCGACCCGACTGGCCGACGGTCGCGAGCTCATCTACTACGACCTGCGCGACGACACAGTGCGGGACGCGGTGGACCGTCGTCCGCTGGACCGGACGGTCACCACGTCCGAGGTCCGACGTGACGTGCTGCTCGGTGACTCGGTCGCGATCGCCTCGCACCGCCAGGGCCGCACCTACCACCCGCCGGCCGACGAGTGCCCGCTGTGCCCCTCGCAGGGCGAGAGGCTCAGCGAGATCCCGGACTCGTCGTACGACGCCGTGGTCTTCGAGAACCGTTTCCCCTCGCTGGCCGGCGACTCGGGCCGCTGTGAGGTCGTCTGCTTCACCTCCGACCACAACGCGTCCTTCGCCGACCTCACCGAGGAGCAGGCGCGGCTGGTCCTGGAGGCGTGGACGGACCGGACGTCCGAGCTGTCTCATCTGCCCTCCGTGGAACAGGTGTTCTGCTTCGAGAACCGCGGTGCCGAGATCGGTGTGACCTTGGGTCACCCGCACGGGCAGATCTACGCGTACCCCTTCACCACGCCTCGCACCGCCCTGATGCTGCGTTCGGTGGCCGCCCACAAGGAGGCGACCGGCGGGGAGAACCTCTTCGACGCCGTCCTGGAGCGCGAGCTCGCCGACGAGCGGGTCGTCCTGGAGAGTGAACACTGGGCGGCCTTCGTGCCGTACGCCGCGCACTGGCCCTACGAGGTCCACCTGTACCCGAAGCGCCGGGTGCCGGACCTGCTGGGCCTCGACGAGGACGCGCGCTCAGAGTTCCCCAAGGTTTATCTGGAACTCTTGAGGCGCTTCGACCGGATCTTCGGCGAAGGTGAGCCGCTCACGCCGTACATCGCGGCCTGGCACCAGGCCCCGTTCGGCACGCTGGAGGAGTTCGAGGGCGTCAGCCGTGACGACTTCGCGCTCCACCTCGAGCTCTTCACCATCCGCCGCACCCCCGGCAAGCTCAAGTTCCTCGCGGGTTCCGAGTCCGGCATGAACGTGTTCATCAACGACATCCGGCCGGAGGCCGCGGCCGAGCGACTGCGAGAGGTAGCGAGTTCATGAAGTACCTGGTGACGGGTGGCGCGGGTTACGTCGGCAGCGTGGTGGCCCAGCATCTGCTGGAGGCCGGCCACGAGGTCACGGTCCTCGACAACCTCTCCACCGGCTTCCGCGAGGGCGTCCCGGCCGGTGCCGTCTTCATCGAGGGCGACATCCGCGACGCCGGCAAGTGGCTCGACTCCTCCTACGAGGGCGTCCTGCACTTCGCCGCCTCCTCCCAGGTCGGCGAGTCGGTCGTCAAGCCCGAGAAGTACTGGGAGAACAACGTCGGCGGCACGATGGCGCTGATCGGCGCCATGCGCGAGGCGGGCGTCCGCAAGCTCGTGTTCTCCTCCACGGCCGCCACCTACGGCGAGCCCGAGGAGGTGCCGATCGTCGAGACGGCACCCACGAAGCCGACCAACCCCTACGGCGCCACCAAGCTCTCCGTCGACTTCATGATCACCAGCGAGGCGCACGCGCACGGCCTCGGCGCGGTCTCGCTGCGCTACTTCAACGTGGCCGGTGCCTATGGCGAGTTCGGCGAGCGCCACGACCCCGAGTCGCACCTGATCCCGCTTATCCTCCAGGTCGCGCAGGGCCGTCGCGAGGCGATCTCCGTCTTCGGCGAGGACTACCCGACGCCGGACGGCACCTGCGTCCGCGACTACATCCACGTCGCCGACCTGGCCGAGGCCCACCTGCTGGCCGTCGAGCACGCCACCCCGGGCGAGCACCTGATCTGCAACCTCGGCAACGGCGAGGGCTTCTCCGTCCGCCAGGTCATCGAGACGGTCCGCCAGGTCACCGGTCACCCGATCCCCGAGGTCGTGGCCCCGCGGCGCGGCGGCGACCCGGCGGTCCTGGTGGCGTCGGCGCAGGCGGCCCGCGAGAAGCTGGGCTGGAACCCGTCCCGCGCGGACCTCGCGGGGATCGTCGCGGACGCGTGGGAGTTCACGCAGAAGATCGCAAGGGAGCAGTAGTGGGGCAGCAGGTGCAGGACGGTTTCACGGACCTCTACGGAACCGCTCCGGAAGGTGTCTGGTCGGCGCCCGGCCGCGTCAACCTCATCGGTGAACACACCGACTACAACGACGGCTTCGTGATGCCCTTCGCGCTGCCGCACACGGCGACCGCGGCCGTCTCACGCCGCACCGACGGCGTCCTGCGCCTGCACTCCGCGGACGTCGAGGGCGGCGTCGTCGAGCTGCGCCTGGACGACCTCGTGCCGGGGACCGACAAGAACTGGACGGCGTACCCGGCGGGTGTCGTCTGGGCCCTGCGCGAGGCCGGCCACGCCGTGACCGGTGCGGACGTCCATCTGACCTCGACGGTCCCGGCGGGCGCGGGCCTGTCCTCGTCGGCGGCCCTGGAGGTCGTGATCGCCCTGGCGCTCAACGACCTGTACGAACTCGGCCTTCAGCGCTGGCAGCTGGCCCGGCTGTGCCAGCGCGCCGAGAACGTCTACGTCGGCGCCCCGACCGGCATCATGGACCAGACGGCGTCGGCGTGCTGCGAGGACGGCCACGCGCTGTTCCTCGACACCCGCGACCTCTCCCAGAAGCAGATCCCCTTCGACCTGGCGGCCGAGGGCATGCGCCTGCTGGTCGTCGACACCCAGGTCAAGCACTCCCACAGCGAGGGCGAGTACGGCAAGCGCCGCGCGGGCTGCGAGAAGGGCGCGGCCCTGCTGGGCGTCGACGCGCTGCGGGACGTCCCCTACGCCGACCTGGACGCGGCGCTCGCCCGCCTCGGCGACGAGGAGGAGGTCGTACGCCTGGTCCGGCACGTGGTGACGGAGGACGAGCGGGTCGAACGCGTCGTACGGCTGCTGGAGTCGGGCGACACCCGAGCCATCGGCCCGGTCCTGGTCGAGGGCCACGCCTCGCTGCGCGACGACTTCCGGATCTCCTGCCCCGAGCTGGACCTGGTCGTCGACACGGCCCTCGCGTCCGGCGCCCTGGGCGCCCGGATGACCGGCGGCGGCTTCGGCGGCTCGGCGATCGTCCTGGCCGACGTCACCGACGTGGACACCATCACCAAGGCGGTCGAAGAGGCCTTCGCCACGGCCGGCTTCAAGGCGCCGCGGGTCTTCGAGGCGGTGCCTTCGCCGGGGGCGCGCCGGGTGAGCTGACGCTCCTGTGCGGGTTCTGGAGACGGCGTGCGGACTGTCCGCGCGCCGTCTTCCGTGCGTCCCCCTTCGGTAACCGCCCGTGCGACTTCTCCCGCGGTGTCGTTCGTTCCGTGTGACCGTGGACACATCGCCTTGAGCGAAGGGGGATTTCATGGCTGTGCAGGACGGCGGTCCTCAGGTGCCGCAGCAGAAGCGACCGGGGTGCCTCAGGGGCTGTGTGTCGTTGCTGGTGCTGGTCGGGATCGTGTACGCGATCTGGTGGTTCACGGACGGCAGGGAGGGGGACGACGAGGCCTCCGCGAAACCGTCCGTTTCGGCCTCCGCCTCGGACACGGCCGACGGTGGCGGCAGTTCGGGGGAGTGGAAGGTCGGTGACTGCGGTGGTCCCGATCCGGACCGGGCCCCGGACGGGTACGCGGCGTACGGCTGCGACGACTCCGACGCCACCTTCAAGGCGCTGAAGATCATGGACGGCAGCATCCTGCCCGGCGCGGTCCAGTGCCCGGCGGGGACCGACGTGATCATCGAGGTGTCGATGAACCTCGGGTCCGACGAGAAGCCGAGCGGCGGCATCCCCACCGACACCGTCTGCGGCCGCAACCTCTCCGACGACCACCCCGGCGACGCGGGCGCGGGCGGCGGGCAGTTGGTGAAGGGGGACTGCGTCGCGGCGGACGCCGAGGAGATCCCGTGCGCCCGCGCGGGCTCCGGCGACCTCAAGGTCCTCGGGCTCGTCGACGCCGGCACCGCCCGCTGCCCCTCCGGCACCACCGACCCCGTCCAGCTGACGATCGTGATCGGACGACCGTACGACACGATCTGCGGCCGGAAGCTCTAGCCGAGCCGCTTCGTCAGCGTGTACTCCGTGATCCCCGGCGGATAGTCGGGGATCACGCACACCACCTCGTACCCCTGCTTCTTGTAGAACTCCGGTGCCTGGAAGTCCCAGGTCTCCAGACGGGAGTTCAGGCAGCCCCGCCGGTCGCGGGCGACCGCCTCCGCCTCCGCGAGCAATCGCGAACCGAGGCCCGCCCCGCGCCACCGCTCGTCCACCCACAGGTACGTCACGTGCAGCCAGGTCGTCCAGGTGTGCCCGACCAGACCGCCGGCGAGTTCGTCCGCCTCGTCCAACACCCAGACATGGAGCGGAAGTTCGCGTTCACCTGGGGTTCCGCGCAGGGCGCGCAGGACCGGGGAGGCCGCGGTGTTCGCCTCGCGGAGCCGGGTGTGGAGCAGATCCCGTCGGGCTTTGTCGACTTCTGTCTCAATGCGAAACATGCGGCTCACCATAAACGCGTCGGACAGCCAGTTCTGCAAATTACCTTCCGCTCCCGGCCCCCGGCCGTACCCTGATGAACAGCACCGGTGGGGGCCGGTGCTGATCAGGGGGCGAGACAGTCGGGTACGACGCCCGAAGTGGGGGTAGCAGTTCGGGCACGGCGGCGGCCGTGCGGCCACCGCACTTCGGGCGCCGTGCCTGCGCCTGTTCTTCCGTCTCCCGACGATGGGGTATCCCCTGCTCTTCGAGAGCTTGGGGAAGGGGGTTTCGTGGTTCGCATCCGAGTCCTGGTCGTCGACGACCATCGCATCTTCGCCGAGTCGCTCGCCGCCGCCCTGGCCGCCGAGCCCGACGTCGACGTCTCCGCCGCCGGCAGCGGTCCCGCCGCGCTGCGCAGTCTGGAGCGCGCGGCCGCCGAGGGGCGCCGCTTCGACGTCCTGCTCGTCGACGCCGACCTGGGCGGCAACGTCCAGGGCATCCGGCCCGCCGTGCCCGTACAGGAGGGCGGCGAGGACGGGGTGGTCGACGGCATCTCGCTGGTGGCCGGTGTGCGTTCGGCACAGCCGGGCGTCCGGATCGTCGTCCTCGCCGAGAAGGACGACCAGCGCCGCGCCGCGCTCGCCCTTCAGGCCGGGGCGTCGGGCTGGGTGGCCAAGGACTGCTCGCTGTCCAGACTGCTGACCGTCATACGAGGGGTGCTGCGGGACGAGACGCATCTGCCGCCCGCCCTGCTCACGGGGGTCCTCAGGGAGCTCACCGCCGCGCGCAAGCACCGCACCGAGAGCGAGCGGCTCGTGGAGTCCCTGACCCCGCGCGAGCGGGAGGTGCTGCGCTGCATGGTCGCCGGACTGGGCAGAAAGGCCGTCGCCGAGCGGCTGTTCCTCTCCCCGCACACCGTCCGCACCCATATGCAGAACGTCCTCGGCAAGCTCGGTGTGCACTCCACCCTGGCCGCCGTCGCCCTCGCCCGCCGGGCGGGGGTGGGCCCGGTCGACCTGGCCGGCGACGTCGTCGAACGAGGCGGTCAGCTGGCATAGGGCATCAGCGCCGCCAAGGGGCGCGAGGCTGTGTCGATGTGCGGCTGCCGCCGCGTGGGTGCGACCAGCCACGACGCGGCATCAGACGACTGACCGCCCATCGCGGCACTCGCTGTCCGGCTCGCCCGGCGGAGCGCTCAGCCGGGGATGTTGTCGAACGGGGCGGTCAGCTGGCGTAGCAGTCCCGCCAGTTCGCCCCGCTGGGCGCGGGAGAGCTCCGCGAGGATCGCGCGCTCCTGGTCGAGGAGGCCGGCGAGTGCCTGGTCCGCGCGGTCCCGGCCCTCGTCCGTCAGCCGGACCAGGACGCCACGGCGGTCCGAGGGGTCCGGCAGCCGTTCCACCAGGCCCTTCTTGGTCAGCCGGTCGATCCGGTTCGTCATCGTGCCCGAGGTCACCAGGGTCTGCGTCAGCAGCTGTCCCGGCGAGAGCTGATACGGCGTTCCCGCACGCCGGAGCGCGGTCAGGACGTCGAACTCCCAGGGCTCCAGACTGTGCTCGGAGAAGGCCAGACGGCGCGCCCGGTCCAGGTGCCGGGCCAGTCTGCTCACCCGGCTGAGCACCTCGAGCGGTTCCACGTCGAGGTCCGGGCGCTCCCGGCGCCACGCTGCGACCAGCCGATCGACCTCGTCCTCCATGGCGATCAGTCTAGTGGTTGTGTCGATGTGGAGTCTCTTGATGTGAAGTCTCTTGACGTCGAGATAAATCGGGGGTCACAGTGGAGCCATGACCGACAGTGGATCCTCGACGACGACCTGGGACCCCGCCCAGTACCTGCGCCACGCCGACCACCGCGCCCGCCCCTTCGCCGACCTCCTGGCCCGCGTCCCAGGCCTGCCCACCGAACAGGCGCCCCGCATCGCCGACCTCGGCTGCGGCCCCGGCAACGTCACCGCCCACCTCGCCGACCGCTGGCCCACCGCCCACATCACCGGCTACGACAACTCGCCCGAGATGCTCGACCGCGCCCACACCGAGCACGGCGGCCCCACCCCGGGCGGCGGCCGCCTCGACTTCGCCCACGCCGACGCCCGCACCTGGACACCCACCGAGCCGCACGACCTCATCGTCAGCAACGCGACCCTGCAGTGGGTCCCCGGGCACGTCGAGCGCTTCGCCGACTGGATCGGCGGGCTCCGGCCGGGCGGCACCCTCGCCTTCCAGGTGCCCGGGAACTTCGGCGCACCGAGCCACCGGCTGATGCGCGAACTGGCCGACACCGCCGGCCTCGGCGGCCTCCTGCGCCACGACGACGCCGTCCTCGCCCCCGAGACCTACCTGGCCCACCTCACCGCCCTCGGCTGCACCGCCGACGTATGGGAGACGACGTACGTCCACCTCCTCACCGGCGCCGACCCGGTCCTGGACTGGGTGAAGGGCACCGGACTGCGGCCCGTCCTCACCGCCCTCGCCGACGACCCCGCGGCCCTCGACGCCTTCGTCGGCCGCTACCGGGACGCCCTGCGCGAGGCCTATCCGGCGGGACCGCACGGCACGCCCTTCCCGTTCCGCCGGATCTTCGCCGTGGCCCGCAAGGAGGCGTGATGCTCACCGGCATCGACCACGTCCAGCTCGCCGCGCCCCCGGGCTCGGAGGACCGGCTGCGGGCGTACTACGGGGGAGTCCTCGGCATGCGCGAGATCCCCAAGCCGCCGGTGCTCGCGGCACGCGGCGGCTGCTGGTTCCAAGCGGGGAACGTCCAGCTGCACCTGGGGATCGAGGACGACTTCCGACCCGCCGAGAAGGCCCACCCGGGGCTGCGGGTCACCGGCATCGAGGCGTACGCCGCCCGGCTGGTCGCCCGGGGTGCCACCGTCACCTGGGACGACGACCTGCCGGGCCACCGGCGCTGCTACTCCCACGACCCCGTCGGCAACCGGCTGGAGTTCCTGGAGCCGGTTGTTTGAGCCTGCCCGCACGGGCCACTCGCGTCAGTGACAGCAGGAGATTCGACCTGCCGGGAGTGAGTGACGTGGCGAAGGAACAGAAGGCCCGAGCGAAGAAGGAACAGGCCAAGGGCAAGGCCAAGGAGGCCATGGGTCGCGCGGTCGGCAACGAGCGGATGACCGGCGAGGGCCGCGCCGAGGCGGACAAGGGCGACATGCGCCAGGCCAAGGAGAAGGCCAAGGACGCCTTCAAGCGGTGACCGCACCGCAGTGACCGCACCGCCGTGACCAGGGGCGCCGTGGGAGTCAGCTCTTGCGGCGCCCTATCAGGTGCGGCTTGGCCTCCAGCCCGTCCAGCCCGTGCCACGACAGGTTCACCAGATGCGCGGCGACCTCAGCCTTCTTCGGCCGGCGCACGTCCAGCCACCACTGACCCGTCAGCGCCACCATGCCCACCAGGGCCTGCGCGTACAGCGGGGCCAGTTTCGGGTCGAAGCCGCGGCTCTTGAACTCGCGGCCCAGGATGTCCTCCACCTGGGTGGCGATGTCCGAGATCAGCGAGGCGAAGGTACCCGTCGACTGCGGGATGGGGGAGTCCCGGACCAGGATGCGGAAACCGTCCGTGTACTCCTCGATGTAGTCGAGCAGCGCGAACGCCGCCTGCTCCAGGAGCTCCCGAGGATGGCCGGCCGTCAGCGAGCTGGTCACCATGTCCAGCAGGCGCCGCATCTCACGGTCCACCACCACCGCGTACAGGCCCTCCTTGCCGCCGAAGTGCTCGTACACCACCGGCTTGGACACCCCGGCCTTCGCCGCGATCTCCTCCACCGACGTGCCCTCGAAGCCCTTGGCGGCGAACAGGGTGCGACCGATCTCGAGCAGCTGCTGACGACGCTCGGCACCCGTCATCCGGGTGCGGCGCGTGCGCCTCGGCTTCTCATTGCTCTCGGTGCTGCTTGAGTCGGTCGCCACGGCGTCAATCATGCCGCCTTCGCGGGCTCCTTCCGGCTTCGGGAGCCGCCTTCGTCGGTGTTGCGACGCGAATCGATACGCGAGCGTGACGGCCAGCGCACGTCGTACGCCCAGCCGAACATCTCGAACCAGCGGATCAGCCGCGCCGAGGAGTCGATCTGGCCGCGCTCCACACCGTGCCGCGCGGAGGTCTGGTCGGCGTGGTGCATGTTGTGCCACGACTCACCGCAGGACAGCACCGCCAGCCACCACACGTTGCCCGAGCGGTCGCGCGACTTGAACGGCCGCTTGCCCACCGCGTGGCAGATCGAGTTGATCGACCAGGTCACGTGGTGCAGGAGGCAGACCCGGACCAGCGAGCCCCAGAAGAACCCCGTGAACGCGCCCCACCACGACATCGTCACCAGACCGCCGACCAGCGCGGGAATGGCCAGCGAGAGCATCGCCCAGTAGATGAAGTCGCGGGAGATCCGGCGGATCGCCGGGTCCTTGATGAGATCCGGCGCGTACTTCTCCTGCGGGGTCTGCTCCTCGTCGAACATCCAGCCGATGTGCGCCCACCACAGGCCCTTCATCAGTGCCGGAACCGTCTCGCCGAACCGCCACGGGGAGTGCGGGTCGCCCTCCGCGTCCGAGAACTTGTGGTGCTTGCGATGGTCGGCGACCCACCGCACCAGGGGTCCCTCGACCGCCATCGACCCCGCGATCGCCAGCGCGATCCGCAAGGGGCGCTTGGCCTTGAAGGAGCCGTGCGTGAAGTAACGGTGGAAACCGATCGTGATGCCGTGGCAACCGAGGAAGTACATGAAGACGAGCAGGCCGAGGTCCAGCCAGCTCACTCCCCAGCCCCACGCGAGCGGCACTGCCGCGAGCACGGCGAGGAACGGAACGATGATGAAGAGCAGAAGGGTGATCTGCTCGAGCGAACGCTTCTGCTCGCCGCCCAGGGTGGCGGACGGCATCGCGGTGTCGTCGGGCGCCTTCGGGGCGTCTTCGATCACATCGGAGCTTGCGGTCATGGGGCGTCCCCTGTGGGGTTCGAGGGTTTTGTGACAAGGGCCTGGTCACAGGAGCCCGGCGGGGGTCGAGCGGTTCTTCCCTACGGTTCCGTAACCTACGGCGTCGTAAGTATGGCAGCGCGTCGCCCGACGGCAAGAGCCCAAAAGTCTGCGCGTCCGCGACGACACCTATCCTGGAGTCGTTCGGACAGCGCGGTCCGCTCTTGTTACTTCCCGGGATGTCCGGTCCGTATGCGGCAGCCGCCGCGCGACCGCTTCCGGGTTCCCTCCCGGACGAGCTTCAACACTGCAAGGAGCCGCACCTGTGAGCAGTGCCGACGACCAGACCGTTTCTCAGGAGACCACCTCCGCCGAGCTGCGCGCCGACATCAGGCGCCTCGGTGACCTCCTCGGCGAGACCCTTGTCCGCCAGGAGGGCCCGGAGCTGCTGGAGCTCGTCGAGAAGGTCCGCCGCCTCACGCGCGAGGACGGTGACGCCGCCGCCGAACTGCTGCGGGGCACCGAGCTGGAGACCGCCGCCAAGCTGGTGCGCGCCTTCTCCACCTACTTCCACCTGGCCAATGTCACCGAGCAGGTGCACCGCGGCCGCGAGCTCAGAGCCAAGCGCGCCGCCGAGGGCGGCCTGCTCGCCCGCACCGCCGACCGCCTCAAGGACGCCGACCCCGAGCACCTGCGCGCCACCGTGCAGAACCTCAACGTGCGCCCCGTCTTCACCGCGCACCCCACCGAGGCCGCCCGCCGCTCGGTCCTCAACAAGCTGCGCCGCATCGCCGCGCTCCTGGAGACCCCGGTCCTGGAGACCGACCGCCGCCGCTACGACACCCGCCTCGCCGAGAACATCGACCTGGTCTGGCAGACCGACGAGCTGCGTGTCGTACGCCCCGAGGTCACCGACGAGTCCCGCAACGCCATCTACTACCTCGACGAGCTGCACGCGAACGCGGTCGGCGACGTCCTGGAGGACCTCACCGCCGAACTCGAGCGCGTCGGCGTCACCCTCCCCGAGGCCACCCGCCCGCTCACCTTCGGCACCTGGATCGGCGGCGACCGCGACGGCAACCCCAACGTGACCCCCCAGGTCACCTGGGACGTCCTGATCCTCCAGCACGAGCACGGCATCAACGACGCCCTCGACCTGATCGACGAGCTGCGCGGCTTCCTGTCGAACTCCATCCGCTACACCGGCGCCACCGACGAGCTGCTCGCCTCCCTCCAGGCCGACCTGGAGCGCCTCCCGGAGATCAGCCCCCGCTACAAGCGCCTCAACGCCGAGGAGCCCTACCGACTCAAGGCCACCGCGATCCGCCAGAAGCTGGAGAACACCAAGCTCCGGCTCGCGAAGAACACCCCGCACGAGGACGGCCGCGACTACCTCGGCACCGCCGAGCTGCTCCAGGACCTGACGCTCATCCAGACCTCGCTGCGCGAACACCGCGGCGGTCTGTTCGCCGAGGGCCGCATGAACCGTACGATCCGTACGCTCGCCGCCTTCGGCCTCCAGCTCGCCACCATGGACGTCCGCGAACACGCCGACGCCCACCACCACGCCCTCGGCCAGCTCTTCGACCGGCTCGGCGAGGAGTCCTGGCGCTACGCCGACATGCCCCGCGACTACCGCGGCAAGCTGCTCGCCAAGGAGCTCAGGTCGCGCAGGCCGCTGGCGCCCACCCCGGCCCCGCTGGACGCGGCCGGCGAGAAGACCCTCGGCGTCTTCCACACCGTCAAGCGCGCCCTGGACGTCTTCGGCCCCGAGGTCATCGAGTCGTACATCATCTCCATGTGCCAGGGCGCCGACGACGTCTTCGCCGCCGCCGTGCTGGCGCGCGAGGCAGGCCTGATCGACCTGCACGCCGGCTGGGCGAAGATCGGCATCGTGCCGCTCCTGGAGACCACGGACGAGCTCAAGGCCGCCGACACCATCCTCGAAGACATGCTCTCCGACCCGTCCTACCGGCGCCTGGTCGCGCTCAACGGGGACGTGCAGGAGGTCATGCTCGGCTACTCCGACTCCTCCAAGTTCGGCGGCATCACCACCTCCCAGTGGGAGATCCACCGCGCCCAGCGCCGCCTGCGCGACGTCGCGCACCGCTACGGGGTGCGGCTGCGGCTCTTCCACGGCCGAGGCGGCACCGTCGGCCGCGGTGGCGGCCCCTCGCACGACGCGATCCTCGCCCAGCCCTGGGGCACCCTGGAGGGCGAGATCAAGGTGACCGAGCAGGGCGAGGTCATCTCCGACAAGTACCTGGTCCCCTCGCTGGCGAGGGAGAACCTGGAGCTCACGGTCGCCGCCACCCTCCAGGCCTCCGCGCTGCACACCGCCCCCCGCCAGTCCGACGAGGCCCTCGCCCGCTGGGACGCCGCGATGGACGTCGTGTCGGACGCCGCGCACGCGGCGTACCGGGGGCTCGTCGAGGACCCGGATCTGCCGACGTACTTCGTCGCGTCGACGCCGGTGGACCAGCTCGCCGACCTGCACCTCGGCTCGCGGCCCGCCCGCCGCCCCGGCTCGGGCGTCTCCCTCGACGGCCTGCGCGCCATCCCGTGGGTGTTCGGCTGGACCCAGTCCCGCCAGATCGTCCCCGGCTGGTACGGCGTCGGCTCCGGCCTCAAGGCGCTGCGCGAGGCGGGCCTGGACACCGTGCTCGACGAGATGCACGAGCAGTGGCACTTCTTCCGGAACTTCATCTCCAACGTCGAGATGACCCTGGCGAAGACCGACCTGCGGATCGCCCGCCACTACGTCGAGACCCTCGTCCCGGCAGAGCTCCAGCACGTCTTCACCGCCATCGAGGCCGAGCACGCGCTCACCGTCCGCGAGGTCCTGAAGGTCACCGGCGAGAACGAACTCCTCGACGCCCAGCCCGTACTGAAGCAGACCTTCACCATCCGCGACGCCTACCTCGACCCGATCTCCTACCTCCAGGTCGCCCTGCTCAAGCGCCAGCGCGAGGCGGCGGCGGCAGGCGAGGAAGCCGACCCGACCCTGGCCCGCGCCCTCCTCCTCACCGTCAACGGTGTCGCGGCGGGCCTGCGCAACACCGGCTGACGGCCCCGCACAGACGACGGTGCCCCCGAGGTCCGACCTCGGGGGCACCGTCGTATGCAGCGCTTGTGCCCTACGACGTCTTGCGGCGGCGGAACACCAGGTAACCGCCGGCCGCGACCAGCGCGGCCGCCGCGCCGCCCAGCAGGCCGACCGGGGCGCCGTTGCCGGTCTCGGCGAGGTCGCCGCCCTCGCTCCCGCCACCCTGGGCGGACGGCGAGGAGGAGGCCGACGGCTCCGAGGACTCCTGCGCGGGCGCCGACTCGGACGGCGAGGCGGAGGTGGAGGTGGAGGGCGACGCGGACGAGGACGGCGTGCTGCCGGGCTCGCCGCCGCCGTTGTCCTCGCAGTCGGTCCAGAAGACCTTGTGCTTGGCGGCCCCCTTCTCACCCTCGAAGTTCCAGAACAGCTTGTAGTGGCCGTCCGGCAGCGACAGATCCTCCGTACGGCCATGACCGTCGCCGTCCAGGGTGATCTCTCCGGACTTCACCGTCTCGCCCTTGACGTCGGCGCTCGGGGCCCAGGCCTCGATGTGCCAGTCGACCTCCTGGACACTGTCGAAGCCGAAGGCGTCCAGGTAGAAGGTGCAGACGTGCGGCTCGTTGCGGCGAAGCTCCTCGCCGGTCGAGGCGTCGTGGATTTTCACGGTGCCGTTGTCACCGGGTGCGGTGGCGTGGGCGGAAGGGGCCGCGAGCAGGGCGGCCACGGCGACGGCGGACAGGGCGCCGGCGCGGGTGAGGGTACGCATTGGCAGTCCATCTTCGAGATGTGACAGGGAAGATGTGGAGGGGGCGGCTCAGCTTCCAGCTCCGACTGACCCGAGGTCAATCACGAACAGACAACACTCAGCTCCTCCACAGATGTGGAGAACGCCGAAGGCTCTCAGATCGTCACGAAAGCGGCGGTCAGTAGTGCGACACCCGCGCCCGCCATGACCCACGCGCCCCGCGTGCGCCCCAACCCGCCCGCCACCACGACCGACGCCAGCAGCAGCGCACCACCCAGCGGCACCCACGCGTACAGAATCCCGGCCGGACCCGAGCGGACCACATCGTCACTGCTGGGCTTCATCACGACCGTGTACGTCTCGCCCTTGCGCACCGCGACCGTCTTCTCGATGACGACCCTCGCGCGTGCCCTGGACCCCTCCGACAGCGGCGTATAGGGCCCGGTGCAGGTGTCCGCGTCACACCGCGTCACCTCGATCGTGCCGCTCTCCCGGCCCTTCGTCAGCATCACGTGCTGCGCCGTGCCCCACGACGCCCACACACCCGCGATCAGGATCAGCGCCGCGACCGTGCCCATCGCCGCGAGCCGACCGAACCGGAGGGCGGCGGCCGAGGCCTGACGGGAGGAGATGGCTGTGGCAGGCATGGCCGGGATCATTGGCCATGCCTGAACGGCCCGTCAACTTCGGTGGGTGACAAGTCAGGAGTTGTACGTGCTTTGCGCCCGCTCGAGGCCCTCGATCACCAGACACTCCACGGCGTCCGCAGCCCGGTCCACGAAGTAGTCGAGCTCCTTGCGCTCACTCGACGAGAAGTCCTTCAGCACGAAGTCCGCCACCTGCATCCGCCCCGGCGGCCGCCCGATCCCGAACCGCACCCGGTGGTACTCCGCCGAGAACGCCTTGGTCATCGACTTCAGCCCGTTGTGCCCGTTGTCCCCGCCACCGAGCTTCAGCCGCAGGACCCCGTAGTCGATGTCCAGCTCGTCGTGGATCGCCACGATGTTGGCGACGGGCACCTTGTAGAAGTCCTTGAGCGCGTTCACCGGCCCGCCCGACAGATTCATGTACGACATCGGCTTGGCGAGGATTACCCGGCGGTTCAACGGCCCCGGCGGCCCGATCCGCCCCTCCACGACCTGCGCCTGTGCCTTCCCGGCACGCTTGAACCTCCCCCCGATCCGCTCGGCCAGCAGATCGGCCACCATGAAACCGACGTTGTGCCGGTTGGCCGCGTACTCCGGCCCGGGATTACCCAGCCCGACGATCAGCCAGGGGCCATTGGCGGGGGTCGTCACGTCCATGTCTCCTCGATACGCGCCAGCCGCCGCTCCCGTACGGAAGCAGCGGCTGACGAATTCTTCTACGGGGCTTCAGGCTCAGGCCTCGGCGGCCGCGTCACCCTCGGCCTCGTCGGCGGTCTCCTCGGCCTGCGCGGCCAGGACCTGAAGGACGACAGCGTCCTCCTCGACGGCCAGCGTGGTGCCGTTGGGGAGCTTGATGTCCTTGGCGAGGACGGAGGCACCGGCCTCCAGGCCCTCGATGGAGACCGTGACGGACTCGGGGATGTGCGTGGCCTCGGCCTCGACCGGCAGCGCGTTCAGGACGTGCTCCAGCAGGTTGCCACCGGCGGCCAGCTCGCCCTCGGTGTGGACCGGGATCTCGACCGTGACCTTCTCGCCGCGCTTGACCAGCAGCAGGTCGACGTGCTCCAGGTGGCCCTTGATCGGGTCACGCTGAACCGACTTCGGGATCGCCAGCTCGTTGGTCTTGCCGTCGATGTCCACAGAGAGCAGGACGTTCGGCGTACGCAGGGCGAGCAGCAGCTCGTGGCCCGGAAGCGTCAGGTGCAGCGGGTCCGAACCGTGGCCGTACAGCACACCGGGAACCTTGGCGTCACGACGGATACGACGGGCGGCGCCCTTGCCGAACTCGCTGCGGGTCTCGGCGGAGATCTTTACCTCGGACATGCGGATCACTCCTCGTATGGGTGAGAGACGGACAGGGTCACCCGGCCACGAACGGCCTGCTACGAAGAGCGCGTCGATAACGGAGGCGTGGCCTCCCTCGCCGAGCAACTTCAGCAGTCTACTCAGCGGGGGAGGCCACAGAAAAATCGATCATGCAGAAGCGTTCAGCCGCTTGGACAGAGTGCCTACTGCTCGTCGAACAGGCTCGTCACCGAACCGTCCTCGAACACCTCACGCACTGCGCTCGCGATCGTCGGCGCGATGGAGAGGACCGTGATCTTGTCCAGGTCCGCGCCCAGCTCGCCCGGCGTCGGCAGCGTGTCGGTGAACACGAACTCGCTCACCCGGGAGTTCTTGAGCCGGTCGGCGGCCGGGCCGGAGAGCACACCGTGCGTGGCCGTCACGATGACGTCCTCGGCGCCGTGCGCGAAGAGGGCGTCGGCGGCCGCGCAGATGGTGCCACCGGTGTCGATCATGTCGTCGACGAGGACGCACACGCGACCCTTGACCTCACCCACGACCTCGTGGACGGTCACCTGGTTCGCCACGTCCTTGTCGCGCCGCTTGTGCACGATGGCCAGGGGCGCGCCCAGGCGGTCGCACCAGCGGTCGGCGACCCGCACCCGGCCCGCGTCCGGGGACACGACCGTCAGCTTGGACCTGTCGACCTTGCGGCCCACGTAGTCCGCGAGCAGCGGAAGGGCGAAGAGGTGGTCGACCGGGCCGTCGAAGAAGCCCTGGATCTGGTCGGTGTGCAGATCGACGGTGAGGATGCGGTCGGCACCCGCCGTCTTCATCAGATCCGCGATCAGACGCGCCGAGATCGGCTCACGCCCACGGTGCTTCTTGTCCTGGCGCGCGTAACCGTAGAACGGCACGATCACCGTGATGGAGCGGGCCGACGCGCGCTTCAGCGCGTCGATCATGATCAGCTGCTCCATGATCCACTGGTTGATCGGAGCCGTGTGGCTCTGGATCACGAAGCAGTCCGCACCACGCGCCGACTCCTCGTAACGGACGTAGATCTCGCCATTGGCGAAGTCGAAGGCCTTCGTCGGGACGACCCCGACACCCAGCTGCTGGGCGACCTCCTCGGCAAGCTCGGGGTGGGCGCGGCCGGAGAAGAACATCATCTTCTTCTCGCCGGTCGTCTTGATCCCGGTCACAGCACTGTCTCCTCAGAGGTTTCTCAGCCGGCTGTCGAGAGACCTCGCCACTGGGCGCGACGGGGCCGTCTCAGCTGGTGGGTGCGGGTGTGCACTTATCACGGTACGCCGTGTTTGACGCACGTGTTTCCGGTCAGCCTTCGCCTTCCGACTCCCCGGACGACGCCTCGGCAGCCTTCGCCGCCGCGCTCCCGGGACGCTTACGAGCCACCCAACCCTCGATATTCCGCTGCTGACCACGGGCCACGGCCAGCGAACCGGGCGGCACATCCTTCGTGATCACCGAGCCGGCGGCGGTGTACGCACCGTCCCCGATCGTGACAGGAGCCACAAACATATTGTCCGAACCGGTACGACAGTGCGACCCGACGGTCGTGTGGTGCTTGTCCTGTCCGTCGTAGTTCACGAACACACTGGCGGCACCGATGTTGGTGTACTCGCCGATCGTCGCGTCACCGACATAGGAGAGGTGCGGGACCTTCGTCCCCTCCCCGATCGAGGCGTTCTTCGTCTCGACGTACGTCCCGATCTTGCCCTTGGCGCCGAGCCGCGTCCCGGGCCGCAGATAGGCGTACGGCCCCACGGTCGCGCCGGGACCCACATGAGCGCCGTCGGCGACGGTGTTGTCGACCCGGGCGCCGGCCTCGACACGGGTGTCCTTCAGCCGGGAGTTGGGCCCCACCTCGGCGCCCTCACCGATGTGGGTGACGCCGAGCAACTGCGTGCCCGGGTGGACCAGAGCGTCCTGCTCGAACGTCACGGTCACGTCGACCCACGTGGTCGCAGGGTCGATGACGGTGACACCGGCGAGCATGGCCTGGGTCAGGAGCCGGTCGTTGAGAATCCGCCGCGCCTCCGAGAGCTGCACCCGGTTGTTGATCCCGGCGATCTCACGGTGGTCGCGCGCGACGCAGGCCCCGACCCGGTGACCGGCCTCGCGCAGGATCCCGAGCACGTCGGTCAGGTACTCCTCGCCCTGCGAGTTGTCCGTCCGCACCTTCCCGAGAGCGTCGGCGAGCAACTGCCCGTCGAACGCGAACACACCCGAGTTGATCTCACGGATGGCGCGCTGCGAATCGGAGGCGTCCTTGTGCTCCACGATCGCCGTGACGGCACCCGAGGCACCGTCCCGCACGATCCGCCCGTAACCGGTCGCGTCCGGAACCTCCGCCGTCAGCACGGTGACGGCGTTCCCGTCGGTGGAGTGCGTCCCGGCGAGCGCGCGAAGCGTCTCACCGGTGAGCAGCGGAGTGTCCCCGCAGACCACGACCACGGTCCCGTCGACGACCCCGCCCAACTCCTCCAGCGCCATCCGCACGGCATGCCCGGTGCCGTTCTGCTGCGCCTGCACGGCGGTGCGTACGTCGGGGTCGACGCCACCGAGATGCTCGGTGACCTTCTCGCGTGCGTGGCCTACGACGACGACGAGGTTCTCGGGGTCCAACTCACGCGCGGCGGCGAGCACATGACCCACCAGGCTGCGGCCACAGAGCTCATGCAGGACCTTCGGTGTGGCCGACTTCATACGGGTGCCCTCACCCGCTGCGAGAACGACGACGGCTGCCGGGCGAATGGCGCTCACGGGATGCCCTTCGGCTGTAAAGGGGGTGGGGTGACATCCGCAGGATACCGGGGCGTTTCATGGGCGACATGAGTGTGGGCCCTGACCGTGCTGTCAGCGGTCAGGACCCGAACTGAGTACTTGCTCCCCCGCCAGGACTCGAACCCGGACAGATGGCACCAAAAGCCACAGTGCTGCCAATTACACCACGGGGGATCAAACTCGATCGAACCGGACATTTGGTCAGGTCGCCGAGTCGACACCCAACACTATGCCGTACCAAGCGCCTTCCTTGCGACGGTACAGGGCGGCGCTCAAGTCCCCGTACTTGTTCCGTGCGTTTGCCATGGGCATACCCTCCGGGCGGAATTCGATCTTCCGGGGGCGAACGGTGAGCGATTCAGCAGTTCGAGGGATATCGGGTTGTTTCGCATCCGGTCGGTCACGCTGTGTGGTGTAGGCCAATCCCGGAAACTCACCGGAAAACGCGTACCGACCGCCCGTAGGCTGGAGGCATGACCACGACGGGGGAAGACCACGCCGCGGCCCGGCCAGGGCCGTGGTGGTGGGTCAGGTGGCGCAGCGCGGTGTTGGACGTGGGCTTGGCTGTCGCGTCGGTCGTCGAGTGCGGTGCCGAGGGGTGGCGGTTCGCGGGGGACGCGGGGATTCCCAGGGCCGCGGGGGTCGTTTTCGGGTTGCTCGCCGGGTCCGCGCTGCTGGTGCGGCGGAAGTGGCCGATCGCCGTCGTGCTGGTGTCCATCGCCATCACGCCCGCCCAGATGGGCTACCTCATGGCGATCGTCGGCCTGTACACCCTCGCCGCCTCCGAGCTGCCCCGCCGGATCATCGGCTCGCTCGCGGGGATGTCGCTGGTCGGGCAGATGATCGTGATGTTCGTGCGGATCCGGCAGGGCGCGTCACGCGGGTCGTGGGAGCTGGGGGACTGGTTCGTGCCGTTCGCCGCGATCACGATCGCCATCGGGCTGACCGCGCCCCCGCTGCTGCTCGGGCTGTACGTGGGCGCTCGGCGTCGGCTGATGGAGAGTCTGCGGGAGCGGGCCGACAGCCTTGAGCGGGAGCTCCAGTTGCTCGCCGAGCGGGCGGAGGAGCGGGCCGAGTGGGCGCGGAACGAGGAACGGACGCGGATCGCCCGGGAGATGCATGACGTGGTCGCGCATCGGGTGAGCCTGATGGTCGTCCACGCCGCGGCGCTCCAGGCGGTCGCTCGGAAAGATCCCGAGAAGGCCGTCAAGAACGCGGCCCTGGTCGGCGACATGGGGCGGCAGGCGCTGACCGAGCTGCGGGAGATGCTCGGGGTGCTGCGCAGCACGGACAGCGGTAAGCGGGTGCGGGCCGACGCGGTGCCGCTCGCCGCCGTGGGGGTGGCGGCCGCCGCTGCCGCCTCGCGGGCGGTGGACGAGTCGGAGGGGCCCTGTCTCTCCGAGTTGGAGGAGCTGATCGGGCAGTCGAGCGCGGCGGGGATGGTCGTGGATCTGACCGTCGAGGGTGATGCCCGGGTGTACGGCGCCGACATCGAGCAGACGGCGTACCGGGTGGTCCAGGAGGCGTTGACCAACGTCCACAAGCACGCGGCGGGCGCCAAGACGCATGTGCGGCTCGCGCACCGGGTGTCGGAGATCGCGATGCAGGTGGAGAACGAGCCGCCGCCGGAGGTGTCGGTGGCCTCGTCGGCGCGGTTGCCGTCCGGGGGGAACGGTCTGGTGGGTATGAAGGAGCGGGTCGTGGCGCTGGGCGGGGTGTTCGTGTCCGGGCCGACGGACGCGGGGGGTTTCCGGGTGTCGGCGGTCATCCCGGCGTAGGGCGCCTGCTCCTCTTACGTACCTCTGCTTGTGCTTCTGCGCGCGCTGCCGCGTCAGCCTGCCGTGAGCCGTACCGGTTCCGTGCCCGCGACGAGGGCGGCGAGGGACTGGTCGATGTCGGGGCCGAGGTACCAGTCACCGGTGTGGTCGAGGGCGTAGGCGCGGCCCTCGGTGTCGATGGCGAGGAGGGCGCCGGTGTCGGTTTCGGTGCCGAGGGGGCAGACCTCGGTGTCGAGGGCGCGGCCCAGGTCGCCGAGGGTGCGGGCCATGTGGAGGCCGTGCAGGGGGTCGAGGTGGACGCCGACGGGGGCGATCTGGCGGCCGGGCCCGGTCGGGGTGATGTGGAGGCCGCCGAACTCGGCCCAGGCCTCGACGGCGGCGGGGAAGACGGCGTGGCGGTGGCCTGCGGGGGAGGCGTGCTCGCGGAGGGCGTCGGCCCAGATCTCGGCTTGTTTGATGTCCCAGCGTCCGGGTTGCCAGCCGGCGGCGCGCAGGGCGGCGTCGACGGGTACGGGGAAGCGGGTGGTGCTGGTGCGGTCGGGGTGCATCTGCCCTTCGATCGTCGAGTTCGCTGTTCTTGCCTGCCGGCTGCTACCGGCCGTCTGTCGCTAGTCGTCCGCCGCTGCCGGGTCGACGATGCGTACGCCGAAGTGGGCGCTGAGGGCGGTGCAGGCGCGGCAGGGGGCGGCGAAGCTGCCGTGCAGGGGGTCGCCGTCCTCGCGGATGCGGCGGGCGGTGAGTTTGGCCTGCTTGAGGGCTTTGCGGGCCTCGCCGTTGGTCATGGGTCTGCGGGCGGCGCGTCTGGTGCGGGCGGCGTCGGCGGCGGCGAGGTGGCGGGAGATGAGGATCGTCTCGGCGCAGCGGCCGGTGAAGCGGTCGCGCTGGGCGGAGGTGAGGGTGTCGAGGAAGTCCTGGACGAGTGGGTGCAGAGGAGGGCTCTGGTCGCCGCGAGCGGCGGTGCCGGTGAGGGTGGCGCCGCGGACGGACAGGGCGGCGGCGACGGTCGGGAGTATGCCGTCGCGGCGGTGACGGAGGGTGGGCGCGTGTGGTGCCTCGTTGCTGCTCCAGCCGATCCGGGGATCGCCGGATGTGGCTGGTCGCGGCCCTGTGTGTGGTCCCGTCTGCGTCGTATTCATGATCATCATCCCCTCCCGAGCATCCCCCCGGACGACACAGAGTGCCAAATGCCGTGGCTGGTGCGGAAGCTGGGGCGGCGCGACACGCCCGGGTTTGGGCGGGCTGTCACGGCGGGGTGACGGCTGGTCACGGAAGCGGAGGGCGGCTGACCGGTGCCCGGTGACCGGTCTCGTCGTACCGCATAGGCTGTCGGCACCCGCATGTATGCGGTCAACGCGTTGGAGAAGTCGAATACGGGCTGGGCGGGCCGGAGCCGGGTGACCGGAGCGGGTCGCCGTGGGTCGTACAGAGTGCCGCAGGGGGCAACCGCCATGACGACAGGTCGGCTCGGGCAGCAAGCCGCGCCGCCGAACGCGGCCTACGCCGGGCAGGTCGTGCATTTCCCGGACCCGGTCCGGGCGGCCCGTCACCCGAGAGGGGTGCGGGTGGACGAGCACGGTTACCCCGACTTCTCCGCGTATGCGCGGGCGGCCGCGGAGATCGCCGATCCGCCGGAGGGTTTCGGCGTCGACGAGTTGCGGTTGACGGACTATGTGTCGGCGAACGCGGCCCTGGCGGCCTCCGGTCACGAACTGTGGGACACGGTGCCCGCGGTGGCGACCCCGCACGGCTGGACGTGGCATCACGTGGTGGGTTCGCGGCGCCTGGAGCTGGTGCCGGTCGAGGTGAAGGCGTTGCTGCGGCATCACGGCGGTATCGCGACGGCGGCGGTGGATCACGGCAAGCGCGGGACGCGGCCGTTGCAGGAGACGCGGCCCGCGCACTTCGGTCTGCCGAAGTCGGGTGCGGCGGTGTCGGAGTCGCAGGTGCTGGGCGTCGAGGAGGACCTCGGGTACCGGCTGCCGGGCGCCTACCGGTCCTTCCTGAAGGCGGCGGGTGGTTGCGCCCCGGTGGGGACGGCTCTGGACCCGGAGCTGGGTCTGCTGGTGGACCAGCCGTTCTTCACGGTGCGGGACGAGGCGGCGGTCAACGACCTGGTCTACGTCAACAAGTGCCTGCGTGACCATCTGACCAAGGACTACCTGGGCGTCGGCTTCGTCCAGGGCGGGCTGCTCGCGGTGAAGGTGAAGGGCGACGGGATCGGGTCGGTGTGGTTCTGCGCCTACGACGACGCGCGGGACGTGGATCCCACCGTGCCGCCGCCGGACCGGGTGGAGCGGCTGTTGCTGCCGTGTGGTGAGGACTTCGACGTGTTCCTGTCGCGACTGGCGGGTTCTCCGCCGGAGTTGGAGACGGTGGCGAACCTGATGGTGGACGGCGGGTTCGCGCGGTCCGTGCCGGTGGCCGCGGCCGGGGCTGGGGAGTGAGCTGACCGATGGTGACGTTCGCGCAGGCGCAGGAGCGCGCCGAAGAGTGGATCAACGGGGATGTGCCGTCGTACCAGCACCGTGAGGTGCGGGTACGGGAGTTCGAGCTCGGGTTCGTGGTGTGGGCGGAGGACCGTGCGGACGGTCCGCGTTCGGACGGCGGCGCCCAGCGGCTGGTGATCGCCCGCGACAGCGGTGAGGCCACGCTGTGGCCCTCGCTGCCGGTGGGCGAGGTCATTCGCCGGTACGAGGAGGAGTACGGGCGTGCCGCCGACGAGGCGGCCGCGGCCGCGCCGGCTCCCGCGGCTCGGGTCGACCTGAATCAGACGTCGTTCTTGTTGACGCCGCCGGAGTGGTTGCAGGAGGCGGCGGACCAGTTGGGCATCCCGGACCGACGGGGCGGGGCGCGGGCCGGTGCCGGGAGCGCGGGGCTTCCCGAGACGCAGGCCGGTGTGCCGGTGTCTTCCGACGGTGGAGGAGGCGGGGGTGCGCCTGTGGGGGCGCCGTCCGCGCAGGCCGGGCCTGCCGTGCCTCCCGGGGCTACGCCGTGGGCCGGGACGGACACCAACGCCGATGCGGGTGACGACCGTTCCGTACCGCTTCCCGCGACCGTGTTCGCGCCGCCGTTGAGCGGTGCCGACGACGAGGGTCCGGCGCCCGCGACGCCGTCGGACGCCAAGACGGCGCTCATGTCGGGCGGCAGCCAGCTTCCGCCGACAGCGCTCGCACCGGCGCTCGACGATCCGAACGCGCCGGGTGCTCCTGGAAGTGCGCCGGCGGGTGGGGTGCCGGGTGCGCCTCAGGGGAGTACGCCGCCGCCGGGTGGCGCGCCTGCGCATACGCCTGCGCCTGCGCCCGTGCCGGGTGGCTCGGCGTACGGCTATCCGGGTGCGCCGGGTACGCCGCCGCCGGGCGCCCCGCCTGTGCCGGGTGCTCCGCAGGGCGGTACGCCGCCGCCGGTGCCGGCTCCTCCTTCTTATGGGTATCCGCAGGGGCCCGGGGGCGCGCCGCAGCCGCCGGTGGCGCCGGGTGCGCCGAGTGCGCCGGAGCGGTCGCTCGCGCCGAACGCCGGGGACATCGCCGACGCCGCCACGAGCAAGGCTGCTCCTCCGCCGCGTCGGGGGCAGGGGTCGACCACGCCGCCTCCGCCGGGCGCGCCTGGGGCGCCGGGCGCGCGTCCGGGTGCGGTGCCGCCGCCCGCACCGGGTGCGCCGGCGGGTGGGTATGTGCCGACGCAGCTCGTCTCCGCGCTCGGTCCCGAGGGGCCCGGGGGCGGGCCTGCCGGGCCGGGGGCGCCGCAGCCTCCGGGTGCGCCGGGTGTTCCGGGTGCGCCCACGCCGCCCGGTGCGCCGAATCCGCCTGGCGGTACGCCTCCGGGCGGTATGCACCATGCCGCGACGATGCTGGCCGACCCGGGGCGTATGGGCCCGGGTGGGGGCGCGCCGCAGCCTCCGGGTGCCCCTGGTGTACCGAGTGCGCCCGGTGCGCCGATGCCGCCTGGAGCCCCGGGTGCGCCTCACGCGCCCGGCGCGCCCCAGCCTCCGGGCGCCCCTGGTATGCCGGGTGCGCCCGGTGCGCCGGGCTCTGCCGGGGGTGCGCGTGGTGCCGTTCATCACGCGGAGACCATGCTGGCCGCGCCCCCGGTGGGCGGTCCCGGCGCGCCTCCGCCGCCGCAGGCCCCCGGCGTCCCGGGGATGGCTCCGGGCGCCCCGCAGCCGATGGCGCCCGGCGGGATGCCGCCCGGTGCCGTACCACCGCCGGTGCAGGGCGGGCCCGGGCAGCCGCCCGCGTACGGATACCCGCAGCAGGGGCAGCCGACCGTGGGTCCCGGTTACCAGGCCGTGTTGCGCTTCCGCGCGCCGGACGGTTCGGAGCAGCAGCTGATCCGGCGTTCGGCGCCGGGTACGCCGCACCCGGAGTGGCAGATCTTCCATGAGCTGCGGGGGATGAACATCCCGCCGGACCAGGTGCTGGAGCTGCACACGGAGTTGGAGTCGTGTGAGCTGCCGGGCGCCTACTGCGCTCGGATGATCCGGGAGCAGTGGCCGCAGGCGCGGCTGGCGAGCATCGCGCCGTACGGGACGGACCACGCGAGCCGGCAGCAGGGGATGCAGCAACTGCTGGCGCACCAGGGTGAGTTGCACCAGGTGGCGGACGGCCCGGCGCGGCCGGGTCCGGTGCGGGCGCCGTTGCCGCCGGTGCAGGCTGCGCCGCCGATTCCGCCGGAGGCCGTCGCGCAGGAGCTGGCGGGGGCGTTCGGGCCGGGGATCTTCCGGTTCGAGCAGGCCGCGGTCTCCCGGCAGGGGGTGCCGCCGGTGGTGGCGCACTCGCTGGTGGCGGCGGGGCTGCCGATGGACATGGGGCCGTTCTTCTGGGCTCAGGCCCAGCCGGGGCGGCCGGTGCCGACGCTCGCCGAACTGGCGCAGGAGCGCGGGGTGCAGTCGGCGCCGGACGCGGGCTCGTACCTCGTCATGGGCAGCGACTTCGGCAAGGCGATCTGTGTGCAGTACGGGACGGCGAACATCGTCGCCGTGCCGGTGGAGGCGGGGCCCGGCGGGGTGCCGGTGCCGCCGCAGTTCGTGAACACGGGGCTGCCCGAGTTCCAGCGCTGCCTCGCGCTGCTCGGGCGGATGTGGCGGCTGCGGTTCGGGCTGAACCAGGAGCAGGCGGGCCGTTGGACCGTCGACTTCCAGGCCCAGCTGGCCTCGCTCGACCCGGCGGCGCTCGGTTCGCCGGAGAGCTGGTGGTCGGTGCTGCTGGAGCAGATGTGGGACGGCCTGCTGTAAGGCGCCGCCGCCCTCGGCGGCACCTCCCCTGACGCCGACTTGAAGCCGGGCCCGGTCATCGCGACCGGGCCCGGTCCGGTTCGAGGCGCCGTTCTTGGGACGGGACGCCCGTGACCTCCGTGCGGAGTGTCGCGTTATGCACATTTCTGCCTGATACATCAAGATGTGCGCGAAATCGTCATTTCGCACACATCGTGATGGAGAGGGGTCCCAGGATGAGCGGCACACCTGTCTCGTCCCACGGCTTTGCGGCCGTACGGCGTGGCTACCGTCCCGAGCAGGTCGACGCCTACGCCGCTGCGCTCTCCGAGGACCGTGACGCCTCCTGGGAGCGCGCCGCCCGCCTCACCGTGCTCGCCAGGGACATGGAGGCGGAGCTCGACACGTTGCGTGAGCGGGTCGCGCGGCTCGCTCCGCAGACGTACGAGGCGCTCGGGGAGCGGGCGCGCCGGATCTTCCAGCTCGGGCAGGAGGAGGCGGCGGACGTGCGCGACCGCGCGCGGCAGGAGGCGCAGCGCCTCGCGGAGGCGGCCCGGGAGAGTGCGAACGGCGTGCGCGACGCGGCACAGGCGCACGCCGACGCCGTACACGCCGAGGCGGAGGAGCGCGCCCGGCAGCGACTGCTCGCCGCCCGCGCCGAGGCCGACGAGGTCCGTATCGACGCCCGGCGTGAAGTGAAGGAAGGGCGCGCGGAGGCGCTCGACGCGTTGCGTGACGTGCGGCAGCGCACCGCCGCGATGCTCGCCGAACTGGCCAAGGAGCACGCCGAGCGCTGGGCCGAGGCCGAGCGCGAGGAAGCGGAGCGCGCCGCCGCGCTCGACGCGCTGCACGCCGAACAGGTGGCGCGCGCCGAGGCCGCCCTGTCCGAGGCGAAGCAGGCCTTCGCCGACGCGGAGGCCTCCGCCCGGCAGCGCCAGGAGGAGGCACGCGCGCGTGCCGCCGAGATCCTCACCGAGGCGCGGGTGCGGGAGGACCGGATCGCCCGCGAGACGGAGCGCGTGCTGCGTGAGCACGGGGAGCGCTGGGACGACCTGAGCGCCCACATGGACCTCGTACGCACCAGCCTGACGACGCTGACGGGGCGCGCACCGGCGGAGTGAAGGGCGCGCCCCTGCCCCTTACTCCCCCCTCCGCGCAGCCCCCGCCAGAATCCACCCCTCCACGGACTCGTACTGCCGTCGCTGCTCCTCCGCCTTGTCGCGTCCCGACAGCACCGTCCCGAGCCAGCCGAGGGCGAACCCGGCAGGGATGGAGACGAGGCCGGTCGTGGTGAAGGGGAACCAGTTGAAGTCGGCGTCGGGGAAGGCGGAGACGGCGGAACCGGACACCAGGTTCGTGCCCGGCATGAGCAGCAGCACCGTGAGGGAGCCGCCGATCAGGGTGCAGAGCAGGCCCGTTCGGGTGTAGCGGCGCCAGAAGAGGCTGTAGACCAGGGCGGGGGCGATCGCCGAGGCGCCCAGGCAGAACGACAGGGTCACCAGGGGTTGCAGGCTGCGGTGCTGGACCAGCGTGGCCAGCAGGATCGCGGGCACGCCGACCGCGAGGGCCGAGACGCGGGCGAGGGTCATCTCGCGGCGCGTGGACAGTTGCCGCAGACGGCCCGCGAACACGTCGTGGGCGAGGGAGTTGGCGCAGGCGAGGATCATGCCGGCGACGGAGGCGAGCAGGGTCAGGAAGATCGCCGTGGTGACCGTGGTGAACAGCAGGGTCTCCGCCGTGGAGACGTCCGCGCCGAACACCGCCCGGGAGCCCAGCAGATACGCCGTGTTGCCCTGCGGGTCGGCCTCCGCGATCACCGCGCGCCCGATCAGGGCCGTCGCGCCGAAGCCGACGACCGTGATGACGAGCACGAACAGCACCACCGCCGACACCGCCCACGACATCGAACGCCGCACCTGGCGGGCGCTGGAGGCGGTGTACATGCGCATGGTGACGTGCGGGAGGCAGGCACCGCCGACGACCACCGTCAGCTGTGAAGTGATCATGTCCAGGCGGGGGTTGGGGCCGCCCGCGAACTGCAACCCCGACTCCAGGAACGCGGGCCCCACACCGCTCTGCGCGGCAGCGGCGTCGAACAGCGCGCCGGGGTCCCAGTCGAAGCGGCGCAGCACCAGTACGGCGACCACGGCACCCGAACCGAGCAGCATCACGATCTTCAGGATCTGGATGAGCGCGGTGCCCTTCATGCCGCCGATCGCCGCGTAGCTGATCATCAGCACGCCGAGCCCGACGATGCAGCCCGTCTGGAGGCCCTCGCCGGAGAAGCCGAGGATGAAGGCCAGCAACTGCCCCGTGCCCGCGAGCTGCACCAGCATCAGCGGCATCAGCGCGGCGAGGGTCACCGCGCAGGCCGCGATGCGCACGGAACGTCCCGGCATACGGCGCGCGAGCGCGTCGCCCATGGTGAACCGGCCCGCGTTGCGCAGGGGTTCGGCCAGCAGGAACATCAGCAGCATCAGGGACAGGGCGGTGCTGAGGGCGAGTACGACCCCGTCGTAGCCGCACAGCGCTATCACCCCGCCGGTGCCGAGGACGGTGGCGGCGGAGATGTAGTCCCCGGCGATGGCGAGGCCGTTGCGCAGGGGGGAGAGGGAGCCGTAGCCCGTGTAGAACTCGTCGAGGTCGTCCCGGTCGGGGCCGGTCATCACGCACAGCAGCAGCGTGATCGTGGCGATGGCGGAGAACGCCACCAGGGACATCGCCTGCGCCGAGTCGCTGAAGCCCGTCATCGGGTGGCCCCCCGCTTCGCGTCCAGTTCGGCCTGCTTGCGGATGCGGTCCGCGATCGGGTCGACGTAGGACCGGGCCGTGCGCTCGTACAGGACGATCGCCAGCCAGGTGACGGGGAGTTGGAGCAGGGCGAGGAGCAGGCCGGTCGGGGGTGCGTCGCCGACGCGGCCGGCCATGAAGGACGGGGCGAAGGCGGACAGGACGAGGAAGAGGGTGAAGTAGCCGAGCGCGGTGAGGGTCGCGACCCGGCGCTGGCGGCGGTAGGCGCCGCGCAGGATCCGCAGATCGCTGTGGTGGCCCAGCGCCTCGCGGCGGGGGCGGCGCCGCAGCGGGCGTTCGGTGTCTCGGTCGGAGGTGAGGGGCGGCTGCCAGGGATGAGTGGGCGGCGGGGACGAGTCGTATGACATCCCGTGGCTCCTTGCGTGGCTCGGGTCCGGTCCGGACCGCAGGGAGTGGGGGGTGGGTGAGCGGAGCCACGCACGTTACTTGCTGGTAGCCAGAAGTAGTAGGGGGTTCACCAAACTGATTGGTCGGTATGCGCTTACTTCGCTGACCTGGGGTGTTACCCGGATTAACTCAGATTTTTTGAGCGCAGGGGACTTGCCCCGGAAGGTCCGGGCGGGGCTACTTGCGGTGAACGAGCGCTACGGACGGTGGCACGGCGCGGTGATCGTCGAGCCGCGCGCGGAAGGTGAGGCGTACGTCCTCCCGCCGTCGTGTCGTCCGCCCGGCGCGCACCTCGAAGCGGACGCCCACCCGCCCTCCGGCGGCCACGCACGCGCGCGTACCGGCGACCGGCCGCACCGACCAGCCGTCGCTCGACCCACCCGCCACGCTCGCCATGACCGTCACGCACCGGGCCTCGGAACCGAAGTTGTAGACGTCCACGGTCATCCGCGTCCGGCGCCCCAGCCGGTAGCCGTACGGCGGTGGCGCGTCCCCGTCCTGTTTGCCGGGCGCGGCGTTGCGGGCGGGGTAGCGCTGGCTGAGGACGATGTGTTCGGCGGCGGAGAGGCGCGGCCGCGTGGGAGGGGGCGTGGCCGTCGCGGTTCGCGCGCCGGGCGTGACGAGGTAGACGGGGTCGCGCGAGACGGTCACGGCGCCGCCCGGCAGCCGGCGCCCCATGACGTCGTACGCGCGTCCCGCCCCGACGCGCACGGGCCGGTCCGAAGCCGCCCACGCCACGGTGACCAGCTCACCCCGCCCACTGTCGAACACGAACCCATGGCCACCGGTGGGGAGTTGCTCGGCGGGTCCGACGAAGTGGGCGGCTCCGAGCAGTGAAGTGAGGGCGGCGAAGGCGCTGTAGGCGGGCAGCGGTGCGAACTCCCGGTCGAAGAGGCCGAAGTACACGCCGTCGTCGTGGAGGGGCGGCGCGGCGAACCAGAACTGTCGCGCGTTGCCCGCGGCCAGCCCTTCGACGAAGGACCGCACCAGGTAGCGCGCCTGCACGGCCTGTCGGTCGTACGGGAGGTCCCGGCCCGGCGGCGCGGTGAGGAACGCCCCGCACTCGGTCATCCACAACGGCACGCGCGCGTGATGGCGCCGCGCGAGCGTGTGCTGCTCCTCGGAGGCGCCGGGAACGGTCGGCTCGCCCTCTTCCGCGGGGTCGGGATAGCCGTGGAAGGCCCAGGCGTCCGCGTACCGCACGACGTCGTTGGCGAGCATCAGGTCCTGGAAGGGGCCGGTCTGGGCGATGCCTGGCAGCACGACCAGGGGCGGCTCGGCCGCGGCGTCCCTGATGCCGAGCGCGGTCGCCTTCACGAACGCGGCGTGGGCGTCGCCGGTGCTGAGGGTGGTGTCGACGTCGGGTTCGTTGGAGAGCTGGAGCGCCTCGGGGCGGGCGGCGGCGAGGCGCCGGGCGTAGCGGTAGGCGTGCCGCAGGTCGGCGGGGAGGGGGAGCGAGGCGTCGGTCATCGCCCACTCGGGGGCGGGGGAGAGGACGTCGAGGACGGCCAGGCCATGGGCGCGGAGGGTGCGGGTGGCGCGGTCGTGGTGGGCGGTGTCGTAGCGGCCGGGGGCGGGCTCGGCGGCGGGCCAGGACTGCCCGTCCCGGACCCAGGCGGCTCCCATGTCCCTGAGCGCCGCAGCGAATTCGGCAAGGCGGGAGGGCGGCAGGAGCGAGGAGGCCCACAGGTTGACGCCGAAACGGCTGTCCTGGGCGGGGGTCGAGGCGGGCCCGGCCGTGCCGGGGGTGCGTGCGGGCAGCCGGGCGAAGGCGGTGGTGACGCGCGTGCCGGCCTCGGCCGTGACGCGGTAGTGGCCGGGCGGGAGGTCGTCCGGCAGCCGGACGGTCGTGGTGGCGCGGGCGGCCGGGATCGTCGTACGGCCCTGGGTGGCGGGTCGGCCGAAGTAGTCGATGACGGTGTAGTGGACGGCTCGGGGGCGGGGAGTCGGGCTGTCGAGGGAGAGGCGGAGGTGGGCGCGCTCGCCCTCGCGATGGCGGCGGACGCGGGCCTCGCTGAGGACCGGCCCGGCGGGGAGGGGCCGGAGGGTGACGCGGTCGAGGGCGAGGGCGTAGGCGACGGTGTCGTCCACGACGGTGGGCCCGGCGACGCGGAAGGTGAGGGTGTTGTCGCCCCGGCGCAGGTGGACCGTGCCGAGGTCCAGGACGGAGAGGTCGCCCCAGGCGGGCGGGGACTCGTACCAGTGAGGTTGGGAGCGGTCGAGGTCGGTGAACCGCGCCTGGTTCACGGAGAGTTGTAGACAGGAGGCGACGGCTTCGGTGTGCGGGGTCTCGACGGGGGCCGTGGCGACGGCGGTGAGGGCGTAGGGGCCCGCGTGCGGGGCGTGGACGCGGTAGGTGGCGAACCAGCCGGTGGGGTGCGGAGGTTCGGCGGCGGTGCGGAGGCGGAGGTAGCGGCCGCCTGAGGCACGGGGGTCGCGGGCGGTGGGGATGTTGGTGGAGACGGGCGACTCGGCCCGGATGGCGAGGGCGCGCGGGGCGGCCGCCTCGGCTCGGGCGGTGGTTGTCGTGGCTTCGGAGGCGGTTGCCGCGGCTTCGGGGGTGGTCGCGGCGGCCTGTGGGGTGCCCGGGGCCATGGCCGATGCCGCCGCGCCGAGTCCTGCCGCCATCGCCGTACGCCTGTTGAGGTCCATGTGTCCAGCAGACGGGGGCGGGCGGGGGCGGGGCGTCGTGCGGGAGGCGGGTTCGTCCCGGGACGGTGCGTGGGGGTTGTGCCTTAGGGGAGGCCGGGCGGACGGTCGCCCGGGCGAAAAATGGCACGCCGCACGGCTGTTCGGCTGGTTAAGCTGCGCTCTCTACCGGGGGGACTGTGTCGATGACCGACGTACATGAACGCGCCATGCCGAGACAACTGCGAGCCGCTCAGATCCTGTTGCTCGCGCTCGCCCTCGCCGGCGCCGTCTCCATGCTCGCCCTCTCGGACGAACTGACCGCCTACGGACAGGGCGAGCTGATGGCGCCCTGGCTGCTGGTCTGGGTCAGCGCGGCGCTCGCCCTCACCTACGACGGAAGCGCGCGGGGTGGCGTGCGGATGACGACCGTCGTGCTGATGGCGTTCATGGTGCTGCCGACCCTCACCCGGCTGGGCGAGACGGAGTCGACCGGACTGTTCCTGGACGCGGCGGTACGGATCCTGCTCGGGGTGCCCGTGATCGTGCTGCTGTTCCTGCCGGGGTCCACGGAGTGGTTCGACCGGGAGCGGTGACGTTCCCGGCACCGCCGTCACGTCGTCACGCCGTCACGTCGTCACGTCGTCACGTCGTCACGTCGTCACGTCGTCACCCGGTCACCTCGTCACCCACCGAGCTCCACGCGCGCGTACCGCACCCCCGCCCGTCCCATCAGCGTGATCCGCTCGACGAGAACGAAGCCGTTGCGCTCGAGCACGGTCCGGGACGCGAGGTTGTCCTCCGTCGTCTTCGCCATGAGCGAGGCCAGTCCGTACGCCGTCCCCGCAACCCGGCACAGCTCACCCACCGCCGCTGTGGCGACCCCGCGCCGTGCCGCCCGCTCCCCGACGCGGTACCCCAACTCCGCCGAACCTTCGAGCGCGTCCATGAGGTTGATCCGCCCGAGCAGCGCCCCCTCTTCGTCGAGGACGACGTGGAAGTGGCAGATGCCCGCCTCCTGTTCGGCCAGCAGTGCGCGGTGGCGGTCGGCGAAGCCCGGTGGCGTGAAGTAGGCGTCGCCACGGTCCGGCACCGACCGCGCGAAGTACGCCCGGTTCTCCCGCTCGAAGGCCAGCAGCGCCTCCGCGTGGTCCGCGCGCAGCCGTTCCAGCCGCAGCCCTGTCACATCGGCCCCCTTGTCCAAGTCCGGTCGCCTCACTCCGTGATCACCGGGAATCTGCGCGGCGCCAGCACGAGCAGCACCAGGAACGCCAGCGCGGCCGCCCCCGCCGCCCCCAGGTACACCGCGTGCACCGCGTCCGCGACAGCGCGCCGCAGCGGCTCCGAGCCGGTGCCCGAATCCAGCGCGCGGGTCACGGAGTCCAGATCGTTCGCCCCGCCCAGCCGAGCCGAAAGGACCCCGTTGGCCACCGCGCCGAAGAGGGCGGCGCCGATGGTCTGGCCGGTCTGGCGGCAGAAGAGGACCGAGGCCGTGGTCGTACCCCGCTCCGCCCACACCACCGTCGACTGCACGCCGATGATCAGCGGGAGTTGGAACAGGCCCAGCGCGGCGCCCAGGAACAGCATCAGCAGCGTCGGCTGCCAGGCGGCGCCGGGATACGGCAGGAAGGGGAAGGCGAAGAGGATCAGCGCGGCCGCCCCCATCCCCAGCATCGCGGTGTTGCGGAAGCCGATCCGCCGGTACACGTGCTGACTCAGCGCCGCCGACACCGGCCAGCTCAACGTCCAGATGGTCAGCACGAATCCGGCCGCCACCGGTGCCAGACCGAGGACCGACTGGGCGTACGTCGGGAGGAACACCGTCGGGGCCACCATCAGCAGGCCCAGCGCGCCCAGGGCCAGGTTGACCGCGGCGATCGTGCGGCGGCGCCACACCCAGCCCGGGATGATCGGCTCGGCCGCCCGGCGTTCGACCAGGACCACCACCGCCACCAGCGCGAGTCCCAGGCCGAACAAGGCCAGTGACGGGGCCGACAGCCACGGCCAGGCCACCCCGCCCTGCACCAGCGCCGTCAGCAGGACGCCCCCGCAGGCGAACACCGCGAGCGCGCCCGCCCAGTCGATACGGGGGCGCTCGGCCGACTCCCGCCGCGGCTCGTGCAGGTGACGGACGATCAGCCACAACGCCACCGCTCCGACCGGGAGGTTGACCAGGAAGATCCAGCGCCAGTCCGCGTACGCCACCAGCAGCCCGCCCACGCCCGGTCCGGCCACCGCGGACACCGCCCACACCGTGGACAGCTTGGACTGGATCTTCGGGCGTTCCTTCAGGGGGTAGAGGTCGGCCGCCAGTGTCTGCACGGTGCCCTGGAGGGCGCCGCCGCCCAGGCCCTGCACGATCCGGAACGCGATCAGCGAGCCCATGTTCCAGGCCAGGGCGCAGAGCAGCGAGCCCAGCAGGAACAGCGCCGCGCCCGCGATCAGGACCGGTTTGCGGCCGAAGGTGTCGGAGAGCTTGCCGTACACCGGCAGGGTGACCGTGACGGCCAGCAGATAGCCCGAGAAGAGCCACGAGAACACGGAGAAGCCGCCGAGGTCGCCGACGATCTGCGGGACGGCCGTGGAGACGATCGTGGAGTCGAGCGCCGCAAGGGCCATCGCGAGCATCAGCGCGGCGACGACGGCGCCGCGGCGGGCGCGGGAGGCAGCCGCCGGCTCCGCGGGCTCGGTCGGCGTCGCTATGTCCCCCTGGCCCACGTCCCCCCGGCCCGCATCCCCCTGGTCCACGAGATTCCTTTCCCCTTGCATCTATCTGCTGCCGAACACCCTCTCACTTGACCCTCACGTCGCGGCAGGGTGCAGCCTGAGCGGGGCGGAGGGTGGAGCCGACCCCTAGATCGGCTCCACCCTCGGGTGGATCGCCCCTAGGGGTACCTCCGTACTACGGCTGGGGGAGGGTTGGTACCGCCGGAGGACGTGAGGGCACCCGGCCCGTCCTTAACCTGGCTTTACGCCGCTCGGGGGCGGTGTACCGCAGCAGTGGGGGTGGGGTTTTCCCCACCAGAAGACGGCGCTCAGCACCAGCGCGCCGGACCCCTCGCCACCGCCAGACTCATCGACACAGCAGCACGTACGACCAGGCACGGATCGACAGGGATCAGTGCGCGCCACTTGCTGACCGACATAGGAGACATACCGTGACATCGGCTGTGACCATCACCAGGCACGGGGGCACTGGAGGGACTACGGCCGTTGCCGCGCGGGCGCGGCAGGTCGTCAAGGCGTACGGGTCCGGAGAGACCCGTGTCGTCGCCCTCGACCACGTCGACGTGGACATCGCTCGCGGACAGTTCACCGCGATCATGGGCCCCTCGGGCTCCGGCAAGTCCACGCTCATGCACTGCCTCGCCGGGCTCGACACCGTCACCTCCGGGCAGATCTACCTGGACGACACCGAGATCACCGGGCTCAAGGACAAGAAGCTCACCCAACTGCGCCGGGACCGGATCGGGTTCATCTTCCAGGCCTTCAACCTGCTGCCCACGCTGAACGCCCTGGAGAACATCACGCTCCCCATGGACATCGCGGGCCGCAAGCCGAACAAGGAGTGGCTCGCGCGGGTGGTGGAGACGGTCGGACTCTCCGACCGGCTCAAGCACCGGCCGACCCAGCTCTCCGGCGGTCAGCAGCAGCGCGTCGCCGTGGCCCGCGCCCTGGCCGCACGGCCCGAGATCATCTTCGGTGACGAGCCGACCGGAAACCTCGACTCGCGCGCGGGCGCCGAGGTGCTGGGCTTCCTGCGCAGGTCCGTGGACGAGCTCGGGCAGACCATAGTGATGGTCACGCACGACCCCGTCGCCGCCTCCTACGCCGACCGCGTGCTGTACCTCGCCGACGGCCGGATCGTCGACGAGATGTACAAGCCGACCGCGGACGCCGTCCTGGACCGCATGAAGGACTTCGACGCCCGGGGGCGTACGTCATGACCGTCCTGAAGACCTCGATGCGCAACTTCTTCGCGCACAAGGGCCGCATGGCCCTCTCGGCGGTGGCCGTGCTGCTGTCGGTGGCGTTCGTGTGCGGCACGCTCGTCTTCACCGACACGATGAACACGACGTTCGACAAGCTCTTTGCGACCACCGCCTCCGACGTCACGGTCTCCTCCAAGGAGGCCAAGAGCGACGACACCCCGCAGAACGGCAAGCCGCTCTCGCTGCCCGCCTCGACCGTCGCGCAGGTCGCGAAGGCCGACGGCGTCAAGTCGGCCGAGGGCGGGGTCAGTTCGATGAACGTGACCGTCGTCGACCGCGACAACGACAACATGGGGTCCTCGACCGGCGCGCCCACCATCGCGGGCAACTGGACCAAGAGCGACCTGCGGGCCATGGAGATCACCTCCGGACACGCGCCGCGCGGGCCGACCGAGCTGATGGTCGACTCCGACACCGCCGACAAGCACGACCTGAAGATCGGCGACGAACTGCGCACCATCTCCGTCGTCGGTGACTTCAAGGCGAAGATCGTCGGCATCGCCTCCTGGAAGGTGACCAACCCCGGTGCCGCGGTCGTCTACTTCGACACCGCCACCGCCCAGCGTGAACTCCTGGGCGCCGAGGGCCGGTTCACCCAGATCTTCGCGACCGCCGAGGCCGGCGTCAGCGACACCCAGCTCAAGCGGAACGTCGCCCAGGCCCTGGACGGCCCGTACAAGATCCAGACGGCCAAGGAGAGCGCCGACGAGAACCGCGCCGACGTCGGCGAGTTCATGAACGTCATCAAGTACGCCATGCTCGGCTTCGCCGGTATCGCGTTCCTGGTCGGCATCTTCCTCATCATCAACACCTTCTCCATGCTGGTCGCCCAGCGCACCAGGGAGATCGGTCTGATGCGGGCCATCGGTTCATCCCGTAAGCAGGTCAACCGATCCGTGCTGGTGGAGTCCCTGCTCCTCGGCTTCGTGGGCTCGGTCCTCGGCGTCGGCGCCGGTGTCGGCATCGCCGTCGGGCTGATGAAGCTCATGGGCATGGCCGGCATGAACCTCTCCACCGAGGACCTCACGGTCAAGGCGACCACCCCGGTGATCGGCATGATCCTCGGCGTCGTGGTCACCGTCCTCGCCGCCTACCTGCCCGCCCGCCGGGCCGGCAAGGTCTCCCCGATGGCCGCACTGCGCGACGCCGGTACGCCGGCCGACGGCAAGGCCGGCCTGGTGCGCGGCCTGATCGGGCTGGTGCTGACGGGTGCGGGCGGCTACGCCCTGTACGCGGCCGCCACCGCCGACACGGCGAAGGACGGCTCGCTGCTGCTGGCCGGCGGTGTGGTGCTGACCCTGATCGGCTTCGTCGTCATCGGCCCGCTGCTGGCGGGCGGGGTCGTCCGGGTCATCAGCGCGGTACTGCTGCGGGCCTTCGGTCCGGTCGGCCGCATGGCCGAGCGCAACGCGCTCCGCAACCCCCGTCGTACGGGTGCCACCGGCGCCGCCCTGATGATCGGCCTCGCCCTGGTGGCGTGCCTTTCGGTGGTCGGCTCCTCGATGGTCGCCTCGGCCACCGGCGAGCTCGACAAGTCGGTCGGCGCGGACTTCATCGTCCAGGGCGGCCAGCGGATCGTCCCGCAGGCCGAGAAGGCCATGGAGCAGAGCCCGGGCCTGGCCCACGTGACCTCGTACAAGGAGCTCGAGGCGACCCTCACCTCGCCCGACGGCAAGAAGGACACCGGCGGCGTCACCGCGGCCGACCCGTCCTACGCCCAGGACCTGCGCCGCGCGACGACGGCGGGCACCCTCTCCGCCGCGTACGGCAAGGACTCCATGTCGGTCGGCTCCGACTACGCCAAGGACCACGGCGTCCATGTCGGCGACACCATCAGCGTCGCCTTCAAGGGCGGCGACACGGCGAAGCTCAAGGTCGCGGCCATCACCGACGACAGTTCGGCGCTGGACCAGGGGGCGCGCTACCTCAGCATCGCGACGATGGAGAAGTACGTCCCCGCCGACCAGGTCCCGCCGAACACGATCATGTTCGCCAAGGCCAAGGAAGGCCAGGAGACGCAGGCGTACGCGGCGCTGAAGAAGGCGCTCGACAACTACCCGCAGTACCAGGTCCGCGATCAGACCGACTACAAGCAAGAGCTCAAGGACCAGGTCGGCCAGCTCCTCAACATGGTCTACGGCCTGCTCGGCCTCGCGATCATCGTGGCGGTCCTGGGCGTGGTGAACACCCTGGCGCTGTCCGTGGTCGAGCGGACCCGTGAGATCGGCCTGATGCGCGCCATCGGCCTCTCCCGCCGCCAGCTCCGCCGCATGATCCGCATGGAGTCGGTCGTCATCGCCCTCTTCGGCGCCCTGCTGGGCCTGGGGCTCGGGATGGGCTGGGGCGCCACGGCCCAGAAGCTCCTCGCCATGGAGGGCCTGAACGTCCTCGACATCCCCTGGCCGACGATCATCGGCGTCTTCATCGGCTCGGCCTTCGTGGGCCTGTTCGCCGCCCTCGTCCCGGCGTTCCGGGCGGGCCGCATGAACGTCCTGAACGCGATCGCGACCGACTAGCCACACCGCACGGGGGAGCAGGCCCGGCGCCGAGAAGTCACGGGGGACTTCTCGGCGCCGACCTGTGTCCTCCACCCCACCCGAGCGGCGAGGACGCCCGTATTTTTCGGCTCGTGTGACGGGGCGAGGGCACCCGTGTTTTTCAGCCCGTCCGGCGTTTGAGGACGAGGCCCCTTCAGGGCCGACGGGGGTCTGGGGGCGCAGCCCCCAGGTTGGTCGGGGTCGAAGGGGCAGCGCCCCTGGGGATGGGACGGGTAAGGGCGGCGGGGGCGAAAACCCCCGAGGCCCGGCGCAGACGCCCGGTGCGAGGCGAACCGGCGTCATCCACAGCCCCGGCAGCCGCGACCGCAGCGACGTACGCTGGAGACCCCCCGGCCGGTCACAGCGTCGGGCGATTCGCGTTGCCCACCCTCGGACGAAAGCCGCCCCGAATGAGCCTGCACGGTCTGCTCGACGCCGTCGTCAAGGACACCGCCCTCGCGGAAGCGATCACCGCGGCCGCAGACGGCAACCGCATGCACGTCGACCTGGTCGGCCCGCCCGCGGCCCGCCCCTTCGCGATCGCCGCGCTCGCCCGCGAGTCCGGCCGGCCGGTCCTGGCGGTGACGGCGACCGGCCGCGAGGCCGAGGATCTCGCCGCGGCCCTGCGCTCCCTGCTGCCGCCCGAGGGCGTCGTGGAGTACCCGTCCTGGGAGACCCTGCCGCACGAGCGCCTCAGCCCCCGCAGCGACACCGTCGGCCGCCGCCTCGCCGTCCTGCGGCGCCTGGCCCACCCCCGCCCGGACGACCCCGAGACGGGCCCGGTCTCGGTGGTCGTGGCCCCGGTGCGCTCCGTGCTCCAGCCACAGGTCCAGGGCCTCGGCGACCTGGAACCGGTGGCCCTGAGGACGGGCCAGTCCGCCGACCTGAACCAGATCGTCGAAGCCCTCGCCGCAGCCGCCTACGCGCGCGTGGAGCTCGTCGAGAAGCGCGGCGAGTTCGCCGTACGCGGCGGCATCCTGGACGTCTTCCCGCCCACCGAGGAGCACCCCCTCCGCATCGAGTTCTGGGGCGACGACGTCGAGGAGATCCGCTACTTCAAGGTCGCCGACCAGCGCTCCCTGGAAGTCGCCGAGCACGGCCTGTGGGCCCCGCCCTGCCGCGAGCTGCTCCTCACCGACGACGTACGCGCGCGTGCGCGTGCCCTCGCCGAGGAGCACCCGGAGCTGGGCGAGCTGCTCGGCAAGATCGCCGAGGGGATCGCGGTGGAGGGCATGGAGTCCCTCGCGCCGGTCCTCGTCGACGACATGGAGCTCCTGATCGACGTACTGCCGAAGGGCGCCATGGCCGTCGTGTGCGATCCGGAGCGGGTACGCACGCGTGCCGCGGATCTCGTGGCGACCTCGCAGGAGTTCCTCCAGGCCTCCTGGGCGGCCACGGCGGGCGGTGGTGAGGCGCCCATCGACGTCGGCGCGGCCTCGCTGTGGTCGATCGCGGACGTCCGGGACCGGGCGCGCGAGCTGGACATGATGTGGTGGTCGGTGTCGCCGTTCGCCGCGGACCTGGAGCTGGAGGCGGACACCCTCCAGCTCGGCATGCACGCGCCCGAGACCTACCGAGGCGACACCGCCAAGGCCCTCGCCGACACCAAGGGCTGGCTCGCCGAGGGCTGGCGCACGGTCTTCGTGACCGAGGGACACGGTCCGGCGGCGCGTACGGTCGAGGTGCTCGGCGGCGAGGGCATCGCCGCGCGTCTGGACGCCGAACTGGGCGCGATCTCCCCGTCCGTCGTGCACGTGGCGTGCGGCTCGATCGACTACGGCTTCGTCGACCCCGCGCTGAAGCTCGCCGTCCTCACCGAGACCGACCTGACCGGCCAGAAGGCGGCCGGCAAGGACGGCGCCCGGATGCCCGCGAGACGCCGCAAGACGATCGACCCGCTGACCCTGGAGGCCGGCGACTACATCGTCCACGAGCAGCACGGCGTGGGCCGCTACATCGAGATGGTGCAGCGCACCGTGCAGGGCGCCACGCGCGAGTACCTCGTCGTCGAGTACGCCCCCGCCAAGCGCGGCCAGCCCGGCGACCGGCTCTACATCCCGACGGACCAGCTGGAACAGATCACCAAGTACGTCGGTGGCGAGGCCCCGACCCTGCACCGCCTCGGCGGCGCCGACTGGACGAAGACCAAGGCCCGCGCGAAGAAGGCCGTCAAGGAGATCGCGGCCGACCTCATCAAGCTGTACAGCGCGCGCATGGCGGCGCCCGGGCACACCTTCGGCCCGGACACCCCGTGGCAGCGCGAGCTCGAGGACGCCTTCCCGTACGCGGAGACCCCCGACCAGCTCACCACCATCGCCGAGGTCAAGGAGGACATGGAGAAGTCGGTCCCGATGGACCGGCTGATCTGCGGCGACGTCGGTTACGGCAAGACGGAGATCGCGGTCCGGGCCGCCTTCAAGGCGGTGCAGGACGGCAAGCAGGTCGCGGTCCTGGTCCCGACGACCCTGCTGGTGCAGCAGCACTTCGGGACGTTCTCCGAGCGCTACTCCCAGTTCCCGGTCAACGTAAGGGCGTTGTCGCGCTTCCAGACCGACACGGAGGCGAAGGCGACCCTGGAGGGCCTGCGCGAGGGCGCGGTGGACGTCGTCATCGGCACCCACCGCCTGTTCTCTTCCGAGACGAAGTTCAAGGACCTGGGCCTGGTCATCGTCGACGAGGAGCAGCGCTTCGGCGTCGAGCACAAGGAGCAGCTGAAGAAGCTCCGGGCCAACGTCGACGTACTGACGATGTCCGCCACCCCGATCCCCAGGACGCTGGAGATGGCGGTCACGGGCATCCGCGAGATGTCCACGATCACCACCCCGCCCGAGGAGCGCCATCCGGTGCTCACCTTCGTCGGCCCGTACGAGGAGAAGCAGATCGGCGCGGCGATCCGCCGTGAACTGCTGCGCGAGGGCCAGGTCTTCTACATCCACAACCGGGTCGAGTCGATCGACCGCGCGGCGGCCCGGCTGCGCGAGATCGTCCCCGAGGCGAGGATCGCGACCGCCCACGGCCAGATGTCGGAGTCGGCGCTGGAGCAGGTGGTGGTCGACTTCTGGGAGAAGAAGTTCGACGTGCTCGTGTCGACCACGATCGTCGAGTCGGGCATCGACATCTCCAACGCGAACACCCTGATCGTGGAACGCGGCGACAACTTCGGCCTCTCCCAGCTGCACCAGCTGCGCGGCCGTGTGGGCCGAGGCCGGGAGCGCGGCTACGCGTACTTCCTCTACCCGCCGGAGAAGCCCCTGACCGAGACGGCCCACGAGCGGCTCGCCACCATCGCCCAGCACACCGAGATGGGCGCGGGCATGTACGTCGCGATGAAGGACCTGGAGATCCGAGGAGCGGGCAACCTGCTCGGCGGCGAGCAGTCCGGCCATATCGCGGGCGTCGGCTTCGACCTGTACGTCCGGATGGTCGGCGAGGCGGTCGCGGACTACCGCGCCTCGCTGGAAGGCGGAGTGGAGGAGGAGCCGCCGCTGGAGGTCAAGATCGAGCTCCCGGTCGACGCGCACGTCCCGCACGACTACGCCCCGGGCGAGCGGCTCCGCCTCCAGGCCTACCGCTCGATCGCCTCGGCCAACACCGAGGACGACATCAAGGCCGTACGCGAGGAACTCGTCGACCGCTACGGCAAGTTGCCGGAACCGGTGGAGAACCTCCTCCTCGTCGCGGGCCTGCGCATGCTGGCACGCGCGTGCGGCGTCGGTGAGATCGTCCTCCAGGGCAACAACATCCGCTTCGCACCCGTGGAGCTGCGCGAGTCCCAGGAACTGCGGCTCAAGCGGCTGTACCCCGGCACCGTCATCAAGCCGGCGGTGCACCAGATCCTGGTACCGCGCCCGAAGACCGCGAAGGTGGGCGGGAAGCCGCTGGTCGGGCGGGAGTTGCTGGGCTGGGTCGGGGAGTTCCTGGCGTCGATCCTGGGGTCGTGATCCGCCGTTCTCCGGCACCATGTCGGACATGGCTGTCGGGGGACACGGGAGCAGGGTCGCCTGGGTCGGGGCGACCTGTGTGCTGGTCGCCGGGGCGCTGACGTACGCGCTGGCGGGCGAGCACACGGGGCTGTTGCGTACGTCGGGCATCGCCTACCGGTTCCGCCACCGTGAGTTCCAGGAGTGGCTGGTACGGCATCCGGAGCCGGTGCCGGAGCCGCGCCGCTGACGACCGGCGTCAGGTGCTCCGGAACAACGTCGCCGCCAGCGTCCGGAACACCTCCTCGGGGTCCTTGTCGCCCACCGCCCCCTCCAGGTTGTGACTGAGCAGCAGGGTCGCGAAACCGTGGGCGAAGGACCAGGCGGCGACCCCCGCGAGTCGGGCGTCCACGCCGAAGTCCTCGGGCCGGACGCCGGAGCCCGCGCCGCGCAGGGAATCGGTGGCGAGGGCGCGGGCCGTGGTGAGTTCGAGGTCGTCGGCGCGCAGCAGTTCGGGCGCGAACATCACCTGGAAGTGGGCCGGCCGCTTACGGGCGAAGCGTACGTAGCGCACGCCCGCGTCCTTGAGGTCCGACGCGTCCCGGAGCGTGGCCGCGAGCAGCCCGAAGCCCTCCGCCGCGATCGCCGTGAGCAGCCCGGTGCGGTCCTTGAAGTGGTGGGCCGGCGCGGCGTGCGAGACCCCGGCCCGGCGGGCGAGGTCGCGCAGGCTCAGCGCGGAGGGGCCGTCGGCGGCGATGACGTCGAGCGCGGCGGTCAGGATCGCGCGGCGCAGGTCGCCGTGGTGGTAGGGGCGGCCCGAGGCCGGCTTCGTGGTGTCCGCGGATGCCATGGACAGTAGCGTACGCCCAATCTAGGCATTGACAAGTTGGCGGGGTGCGGGCAATCTTGTCAGTGTCAAGTTGAGGGATGAGCTGGAAGCGCCCGGATTACTCGATCACTGTCATTTCGGATCGCTCGGGTCACTTGGATACGACGAGGAGTCATGCCATGTCGCAGCACGAGAGCGGGACCGGTCCGGCCGTCGACGGCGACAGCGACGGTGTCGACCCGGCTCGCGTACGCCAGCTCTGGCACCTGCTGGAGCCCCTGCACGCGGTGCTGTACTACGCGCCGGAGGTCTTCGAGGAGGTCGCGGACCTCGGATACGACACCAAGGAGCGCTGGCCGAGCTACTTCCCCCTGCGCGCCGCCCCGTTGGGAGCCGTGGGCGCCGAGCGGGTGGCGTCCGCCTTCTACAGCTTCAGCCCGCGCATGGTGGCCGAGCACATCGACTCCGCGTGGAGCGTGGCGAACCCCGAGGCGGTGCTGGCGGCGCGACTGCGAGGCGTCGACGGGGCGTACCGGGCGATATTCGGGGAGCTGGTCGACAGTCCCGAGCTGGCGGAGGCCGCCACCCTCGCCCGCCGCGCCGCCGAGGCGGTGGACACCGCGGGCCGCCCCCTCGCCGCGGCCAACGCCGAACTGGAGTGGCCCACGATCCCGCACCTCCAGCTGTGGCACGCGGCCACGATCCTGCGCGAACACCGCGGTGACGGCCACCTCGCCGCCCTGCTCGTCGCCGGCCTCGACCCGGCCGAGTCGCTCGTCTCCTTCGCCGCGACAGGCGCGGCCTCCGTCGAGCGCTTCGAGAGCCGCGGCTGGAGCACCGCGCAGTGGTCGGCGGCACGCGCGCGCCTGGCCGCGCGGGGTCTGGTCGACGGGGGCGACGGTACGGCCACGGAGGCGGGCCGCGCCCTGCGCCGGCAGGTCGAGCGGCACACCGACCAGCTCGCCGCGGCCCCTTGGCGGTCCCTCGGCCAGGACGACACCGAGCGCCTGGTGCAACTCCTCGGCGACTACTGGGTGGCGGTCCTCTCCTCGGGCCTACTCCCCTCGGAGACGACACTGGGGATCGGAAAGGTCTGAGGTGCCGGAGACGATTCTGAGGCGCCGGGGACGATAGGGGTGAACGTGGATGCCCGACCTGCTGTGGGGCGAGATCAGGGAGTACTTCGACCCGGCCGGGATGGGCTCGCTGCCGTGGTGAGGGTCGCTCGGAAACGCGAGGCCGTCCGCGGGGGCTGAGCTTCCCGTGGACGGCCTCGGTTCAAGGTGGTTCAGGGGATCCCGGTCCGGGCGGTGCGCCCGTCAGGGATCTCGCGTTCCTCCGTGGGTCTCCGGCCTTACGGCTGGTCGGGCCTGTCGCGATCCATGCCCATCGCGCCTTCGATCTTCTGCTGCCCGTCGTCGACCTGGCTCTCGTACTTGTTGCCGGTCTTGTCGTTGACCTTGCGTTCCGCCGCGTCGGACATGTCCTTGGCCTTGTCCTGCGCCATGCGGTTGCTCTTGAACCTGTCGAGGATGCCCATCCAGAGCTCCCTTCCGGAGGTGACTCAGCAATGACGATACGCCCGACTTGAGATGAATGCCCCTTGAGGCCCCGTATGGCCCGGACCCCTTGGCCAGTACCGTGAGAGCGGGCATGACCGTCCGTGCGGGGCGGACCAGGAGAACAAGGGGAGGGACGCACCGTGACGCGTCTGAGGGGTGGGGCGGCGGGCGCCGCGGCGATGCTCGGCATGGTCGTACTGCTCGCCGGTTGTGAGGGCGTGGAGCTGCCCGCGGACAGCGAGCCCTCCGGCGCCGGGCCGGCCGTCGGCTCCGGTCGGGCGGTGAGCCCGCTGGACAACCCGGACGGCACCAAACCGGGCCTCGCGGCGATCACCTCGGACGCCGACAGAGCGAAGGCGCGCACCCTGATCGAGAAGGTGGAGACCAAGGGGCGCGGCCCCAGGACGGGCTACGACCGGGACGAGTTCGGCTACGCCTGGATGGACTCGGCGCCGGGCGGCATCCCCTTCTCCCGCAACGGCTGCGACACCCGCAACGACCTCCTCCAGCGCGACGGCGAGGAGGTCCGCCTCCGGTCCGGTTCGGACTGCGTCGTCGCGTCCATGACCCTGGCCGACCCCTACACCGGCAAGGAGATCGACTGGGTCAAGTCCCGTGCCACCGCGGTGCAGATAGACCACGTCATGCCGCTGTCGTACGACTGGCAGATGGGCGCCTCTCGCTGGGACAAGGGCAAGCGCGAGGACATCGCCAACGACCCGCTCAACCTCATCCCGGTGGACGGCCCGACCAACAGTTCCAAGGGCGACTCGGGCCCCGCGTCCTGGCTGCCCCCGAACAAGGGGATCCGCTGCTCGTACGTGGTGCGCTTCGCCCAGGTCTCGCTGAAGTACGAGCTTCCCGTGACGGCACCCGACAAGGAGATGATGCTCAGGCAGTGCGGCGGCTGACCTTCCGCCCGCGCGGCCCCTGACCGTAGGACCGGAAAACGGGTTACCGGCCGCGCCGCCGCCCGCCTACGGTGACCGCATGGAACTGAAGGTGTCGAGCCTCGCCGAACGCCCCGACGCCCGTGAGCGCGCGGTCGCCATGGCCGACAGCTGGCCCGAGTTCGTCACCCGTGACCTGGTGGGCGACCACCACTACGGCCGGATCGCCACCGAGTTCCCGGCGTACGTGCTGTTCGCCGAGGACGAGCGGGGCGAAGTCGTCGCCACGGGCTTCAGCGTGCCCTTCGCCCTCACCGCCGAGGGGCGGGGTGAACTGCCCGCCCGGGGCTGGGACGAGGTGCTCCTGTGGGCCTTCGCCGACCTGCGCCGCGAGGTGCGGCCCGACACGGTCAGCGCGATCGCCATCAACGTCCGCCCCGACCTCCAGGGCCGGGGCCTGTCCGGCCGCATGCTGTCGGCGATGCGTGACAACGCCCGCGCGCACGGCTTCGGCGAGGTCGTCGCCCCTGTCCGCCCCAGCGCCAAGCACCTCGAACCGCACACCCCCATCGAGGAGTACGCCCACCGCGTCCGCCCCGACGGACTCCCGCACGATCCGTGGCTGCGCGTCCACGCCCGGGCCGGCGCCACGATCCACGCCGTGACCCCGGCCTCCATGACGGTCGTCGGCTCGCTGGAGCAGTGGCGCCGCTGGACGGGGCTGCCCTTCGACACCCAGGGCGACATCGAGGTGCCCGGAGCGCTGGTGCCGGTGCGGTGCGAACCGCAGCGGGGGTACGCGGTGTACGTCGAGCCCAACGTGTGGATGCGGCATCCGCTGTAGCCGTACGGCGGTTCAGGCGCCCAGTGCGTCGAGGTCGAGGATCTCGCCGCTGGGCTTCTGCGCCGGCACGGGCTTGTCGTACTCGCTGAAGGTCAGGGTGCCCGGATCGCTCGCGGAGGCGCTGTCGACCCGCAGGAGGTACGGCTTGCCCTCGGTGGCGACGTACAGCGTGTAGCGGTCCTTGCCGTCCCGCTCGTGCAGGGTGATCGCGGGCGTTCCGTCCACGGTCGTGGCCTTGCCGCGGGAGGCGTCGGAGTCCGCGTCGTCGGCCTCGCCGAGCACCGTGTCCAGGTCGCAGAAGCTCGCGATGTCCTTGGCGTCCTCGCCCTTGGCGGACATCTTGGTCCACTTGCCGGCCAGCAGCGCCACGCCCGCGTCGACGTCCGACTTCTTCTCGCCCTTGCTCTGGGCGCGCAGGAACGCCTCGTCGTACTTCATGTAGACGGTGTCGCCGACCTTGATCAGATCGGCCTTGCCCTGGCCGCCGACGCTCATCGTGCCGGCGCACTCGCCCTGCTTGTTCAGGGCCATGTCGATCTTGATGGTGCCGCCGGACCCGTCGGACCCGCCGTCCGGGACGTCTCCCTTCATCCGCAGCGACGAGGCGCCGGTGGTGGCTTCTACGGCCCGGTCGGCGATCTCGGCACCGGTCAGTCCGGCGAACGGCTCCTTCGCCTTGCTCGGAGTGCTCGATGCGCTCGACGAGCCGGATGTGCGGGCCTTGCCGTCCGACTTGTCCTGGCCGGACTGGCAGCCGGTGAGGCCGACGGTGGCCGCCGCGGTGATGCAGAGGGCGGCAAGTGCGGTGCGACGCATGGGGGTTCCTTAGGGGTGTCGTGTCGCGGGAGTGCCGCGATGGGGTGAGCGGGGACGGCGCGATGTGCGGCGTGCCGGGTTCCCGGGTCCTGGTGACGGGTGCCGGGTGCCGGGTGCCTGGCGCGTGGTGTGTGGTGTGTGTGGTGCGGCGTGCGGAAGGGAGCGCGGTCCGGCGGGTGCTGCCGTGGGTCGGCCCCGCCGGACCGCGCCGTAGGTGGCCGGCGTCAGCCGGTCTTCTTCCAGTCCGTGCAGCCGGACGTCTTGAAGTAGGTGTCCGAGGCGCTGATCGTGACGACGGCCGAGCCGGTCACGTTGTCGTTGGCGATGATCGACTCGAGGCCGTGCTCGGCGTCCTTGGTGCGCTCCCAGTAGCACATGTCGTCCTCGTTGCCCGTGGACCTGTAGGTGCCGGGCGCGATGTCGGCGCCGACTCTGAACATGCCGCCGTCACCGGACATCTTGGCCGCGGGGGAGCCCTTCGCCTTGGTGTCGACGGCCTCCCAGTCGTTGCAGTCGCTCGACTTGAAGAGCTTGTCGGAGGCCTTGACGGTGACGTAACTGGTGCCGGTGACATTGTCGTTGGCCAGCAGCGAGTCCATCTCGCCCGAGGAGTCCTTGGCGCGCTCCCAGTAGCACATGCCGTCCTCGTTGCCCGTGGTGCGGTAGGTGCCGGGCTTGATGTCGGAACCGACCTGGAAGTCGCCGTCCCCCTCGAACGCGACCTTCTTCTCCTCGGCCGCCTCCGCCGACCCCTTCTTGCTGGAGCCGCTGGAGCCGCTGGAGCCGCCCGACTTGGCCTGTCCGGACGCCGAAGAGCCCTTGTCGCTGCTCGTGGAGTCACTGCTGTCGTTGCCGGCGTTCGCCGACACGGCACCGATGACGACGATCCCCACGACGGCCCCCAGCGCGACCTTGCCCTTCATGCCCATGACTGTGTCCCCTCCAACACGGTGACAGCCGCCGATCGGCTGCCGTTCGTTCGCTGGGTCAATAAGAACAGAGACTGTGAACCGAGTCAACACGGTTCACAAGATGTCTCGCGTACACGGCCGTGAATGGGTAGATCTTGCATACGCCGCTATGCTCGGCGTCACACGCGGAGCGCAGGCAGCTGCGGGGATGCGCGGAGCCACGCAGAACGACGAGGGGAGCCGGGCCGGTGCAGGACAACGCCACAGAGGTGACCGCCGCTGGGATCGCCCGGCTCGCCGGCGTCGGCCGCGCCGCCGTCAGCAACTGGCGCCGCCGCCACGCCGACTTCCCCAAGCCGGTCGGAGGCACCGAGACCAGCCCCTCCTTCGCCCTCGCCGAGATCGAGGCCTGGCTACGCAAGCAGGGCAAACTCGCCGAGGTCCCGCTGCGCGAACGCGTCTGGCAGCAGCTCTCCGGCCACCCCGAGGGCCCGGTCACCGCACTCACCCACGCCGGCTGTGTGCTGCTGCTCATCCACGACCGCCCCACCGTCTGGCTGGACGTGAGCGCGGGCTCCGACGCACGGCTCGCCGCGATGATCCCGGGCGCGCTGGAGGAGGTACTGACACCACGGTTCGGCGCCGCGCCGACTGTGAACGCCTCGGACGCCAAGAACAGGCCCGGCCCTGTGAACAGCCCTACGGCTGTGAACTCGTCGGCTCCTGTGAACTCCCCGGCCGCCCCTGTGAACTCCCCGGCCCCCGTGAACCCCCGCCCCGCCGTTCACGCCTTCACCGGCCCCGAGCTCCTCCCCTCCGTCCCCCTCCTGCGCGGCGCCGCCGAGCTGGCCGCCGAGCTGGGCGCCCGGCAGACCTTCGAGTTCCTGCTCGGCCGCCACCTCGACGCCAACCCGCGCCAGTACACGCTCACCCCCGCCGAACTCGCCGGGCTCATGGCCGACCTGGCCGGCCCCGCCCGTACCGTCCTCGACCCGGCCTGCGGCACCGGCGCCCTGCTGCGCGCCGTCACCGCCCGCGCCGACCAGGAGCTGTACGCCCAGGACAGCGCCCCGGACCTCGCCGCCCTCACCGCGCTCCGGCTCGCCCTGCACACCCGCGCCCGCGTGCACGGCGCCACCGGCGACACCCTGCGCGCCGACGCCCACCCCGAGCTGCGCGCCGACGCCGTGTTGTGCCACCCGCCGTTCAACGAGCGCAACTGGGGGCACGACGAACTCGCCTACGACCCCCGCTGGGAGTACGGCTTCCCGGCCCGCACCGAGTCCGAGCTGGCCTGGGTGCAGCACGCGCTCGCCCGTCTCAAGGACGGCGGCACCGCTGTCCTCCTCATGCCGCCCGCCGCCGCCTCCCGCCGCTCCGGCCGCCGTATCCGCGCCGACCTGCTGCGCCGGGGCGCGCTCCGCGCGGTGGTCGCCCTGCCGGTCGGCGCGGCACCCCCGTACAACATCCCGCTGCACCTGTGGGTGCTGCGCCGTCCCGAGAAGGCGCCGGCTCAGCCCGAGGTGCTGCTCGCCGACACCGGGCAGTTCGCCGGCGAGGGGCGGGGCGGCCCCGACCGGCGCGCCGTACGCGACGCGGTGCTGGACGCCTGGCGTGCCTTCGACCGCGCGGGCACGCTCACCGAGCGCCCCGGCCTCGCGCGCTCCCTGCCCGTCATCGAACTCCTCGACGACGACGTGGACCTCGCCCCGGCCCGCCACCTCCCGCCGGCCACGGCCGCCGACGGCGCCGAGGCGCTCACGGCCGTCCGCGAACGCCTGCGCGAGACCCTGCGCCTGACCACCGACCTCACCCCGCCGCCCGCCGACACCGCACAGGCCGCGCGCTGGCCGCTCACCACCGTCGGCGAACTCGCGCGCGGGGGCGCCCTGGTGATGCGCACCGGCGGCAACGGCGGCCACGCGCGCGTGCCCGTCCTCACCGACCACGACGTCCTCGCCGGCACCGCCCCCTCCGGCACCCTCCCCGAGAGCGACGAGGAGGCCGTGCCGGTGGAGCCGGGCGACGTCGTCGTCCCCGTGCTCGGCGGCGGCTCGATGGCGCGCGTGATCGACGACGCGAGCGGGGGCGCCGCCCTCGGGCGCAACCTCGTGCTGCTGCGCCCCGATCCCACGGCGCTCGACCCCTGGTTCCTCGCCGGCTTCCTGCGCGGCACCGCCAACAACCGCCAGGCCAGCAGCTACGCCTCCACCGCCACCCGCCTGGACGTGCGCCGCCTCCAGCTGCCCCGGCTCCCGCTCGACGAACAACGGCGCTACGGGGCGCGCTTTCGCGCACTCGACGAGTTCGAGCGGGCGCTCAGGCACGCGGGACGGCTCGGCGATCAGCTCGTGCGCGGCATGTACGACGGACTCACGGACGGCACGGTCGCCCCCGACTGACACGCGCGTGCCGCCCCGTCGAGGCGGAACCCGACCTTCCGCCCCATCCCGCGCTGACCCGCGCCCCCGTACGACGTGATCAGCACGACAACGGTTCGGTACAACCCTGGACCGCATGTCGTTGTCGGCCTATACGCTCGAAGCGACAATCGCAGGAACGGGGTTGCCGGGCGTCGGTCGCCCACGTACGCCCACCTCAGGCACCAGGAGCTGTCATGCATGGCCACGGCTACACGCAGCCGGTGAAGCAGCCGCCCCATCCGGCGTTGCTGGTCCTCCTGCGCGTGCTGTTCGTCGTGGTCGGGATCTTCACCATCGGCCTGTTCGCCTGGGCGATGCTGCTGCGCCTGGCGCTCGTGACCCGCAGGGGGCTCGACTGGGGCCTGTTCGTGGCCTCGTTCGTCGCGATCGTCACCGGACTGATCCTGCTCGGCGTCGAGGGCGGCGACGAGATCCACACCGTAGGCGGCTGGATCGGCCTGTTCCTGCTCCTCGGCACGCTCGTGGCCACGATCGCGTACTACCTCTCGGCGGACATCCGCCACTTCCACCAGCTCCGCTACGGCGGCTACACCCCGCAGCCGGCCCCGGCGCCCGCACCCGCGTACGGCTACCCGCAGGCCCAGCCCCAGTCGCCGTACACCGCGACCACCCTGCCCCAGACACCGGCGCCCGTCCCGCAGAGCCCGCTGCCGCAGCCGCCCGCGCCCCGCGACGCGGTGCCCCACGCGCCCGTGCCGCCGCCCCAACGCCCCGCGCCCGCCCGCATCGACCAGGTGCGCGCCGAGCTCGACGAACTGAGCGACTACCTGCGCCGCCAGGACGGCAACCCCGGCAGCGGACACGAGGGCGGAAGGTGACCGTGGCGACAGGACGTGTCGTCGCAGGCCGCTATGAACTGTCCACGCTCATCGGACAGGGCGGCATGGGACAGGTCTGGACGGCGTACGACCAACGGCTCGACCGGCGCGTGGCGGTGAAGCTGCTGCGCCCCGACAAGGTGGCCGGCCAGGAGGCCGACGAACTGCGCCGCCGCTTCGTGCGCGAGTGCCGTGTGACCGCCCAGGTCGACCACCCCGGCCTCGTCACCGTGCACGACGCGGGCAGCGAGGGCGAGGAGCTCTTCCTCGTCATGCAGTACGTCGACGGCGCGGACCTCTCCGACCACCTCGCCGAACACGACCCCTACCCCTGGCAGTGGGCCGTCGCGGTCGCCGCACAACTGTGCGCCGTGCTGAGCGCCGTGCACGCCGTGCCGATCGTCCACCGCGACCTCAAGCCGCGCAACATCATGGTGAAGCAGGACGGCACCGTCACCGTCCTCGACCTCGGCGTCGCCTCCGTCATGGACGCCGACACCACGCGCCTCACCCACACCGGCACCCCCATCGGCTCACCCGCCTACATGGCGCCCGAGCAGGCCATGGGCGGCGCCGTCGGCCCCTACACCGACCTGTACGCACTCGGCGTACTCCTCCACGAACTCCTCAGCGGCGACGTCCCGTTCTCCGGCTCCACAGCGCTCGGCGTACTGCACCGGCACCTCTACGAGCCCCCGCTCCCGGTGCGCCGCCTGCGCCCCGAGGTGCCGGAAGCGCTCGAGGCCCTCGTCCTGCGCCTGCTCGCCAAGGACCCGCAGCACCGCCCCGCCAGCGCGCAGGAGGTCTACGAGCACCTGGCGCTGCTCCTGCCCGCGCGCGGCACCCCCACAGGGGCGCCCCTCGACCCCACGCGCCCCTTCCTGCGGCCGCACGCTCCCTGGCCGGACCGCGCCCGCACCCCCGCACCCCAGCCGGCGCCCGCCACACCGCACGCGCCCCCCGCCGAGAAACCCGACGTCGCACGCGCCGTCGACGAGGTCAAGCGCCTCCTCGGGGAGGGCCGTATCACCCAGGCCGTCGACATCCTCGGCGCGATCCTGCCCGCCGCCGCCGAACAGCACGGCGAGCACTCCCCGGTCGTCCGCACCCTGCGCAAGCAGTACGCCGCCACGCTCATGGACGACGGCCAGTACCGGCGCGCGCTACCCGAACTGCGCCGCCTCGCCGACGAACGCGCCGCCGAGGCAGGCCAGTCCGACCCCCAGTCGCTCCGCTTCCGCTACGAGGCCGCGCAGTGCCTGGAGCAGCTCGGTGAACCGGCGGCGGCGCTCGCCGAGTACCGCGCGCTGCTGCCGTACTACGAGAACCAGTACGTGGCCGGCGACCCCGAACTCGCGCACGACGTCCGCCGCCGCATCGGCCACCTCCTGCTCGCCCTCGGCGACCGCGCCGCCGCCCACGACACGCTGGCCCGCCTCGTGCACGACGTGGAACGCCTGCACGGCCCCGGCCACCCGCTCGCGGTGGAGGTCCGGCGGACACTGGAGTGGCTGGGACAGGTGCGCGGCTAGGTTTTGCCGTGCGCTGAGGCAACCTTGTGAGCTCCTAGGGGCGGAGTTTCCCGAAAGCGGAGGGCGCGCCCGTTACGTTGCGAGCTCTTTCAAGCGCCGCGCACGCCGGTCCGCGTGCCCCGCGCGCCCTCACAACGCACCACCAGGGGTGGGTCCACACATGTCCAGCCATCGCCAGTCCAAGAAGCGCAGACACCTCACCTGGGCCGTCGTCGGCGCGGCCGTCGTCGCCGGAGCGGGCATCGCCGCCCAGACCTCCATGGCAGCCACCACCTGGCCCGCGCAGAAGACCTACACCGGCCGCGCCTTCGACACCTGCGCCGCCCCCTCCCTCGCCGCGATGAAGGCCTGGCACGGCGGCCTCTACGGCGCCGCAGCCGTCTACGTCGGCGGCAAGAACCGCGGCTGCTCCCAGCCCAACCTCACCGCCTCCTGGGTCAAGTCCGTCAGCACGGTCGGCTGGAAGCTCATCCCGATCTACGTCGGCGCCCAGCCGCCCTGCCAGTCCGGCTCCAACCCCGAGAAGCTCACCACCACCACGGCCGCCTCCCTCGGCGCGAGCGACGCGGCGGACGCCGTGACCAAGGCCGCCGCACTCGGCATGAAGGCGGGCAGCCCGATCTACCTGGACATGGAGCCGTACGACATCACGAACACGTCGTGCAACAACGCGGTCCTCACCTATGTGCGCGCGTTCACCAAGACCCTGCGCGCGAAGACGTACCGAGCGGGCTACTACGGCTTCACCAGCTCCAGCGCCAAGGCGATCGCGACCGCCAAGGACCAGACCGACCTGCCCGGCAACCTCTGGTACGCGCTGTGGGACAAGCAGAACACCACCACCGCGGACTGGCCGTGGGGCGCCACCCAGTACACCGGTCACAGCCGTGGCCACCAGTACCTGGTCAACAGCAAGGAGACGCGGAACGGCTACACGATCACCGTGGACCGGGACGCCTGGGACGCCCCCGTGGCCCTCACGAGCTGACCCTCCTCCCGCGCGCGGGGCGCGGCGGTGCCCGAAGTCCCGATGAATCGTTGGTCGAATGGGTTGGCCAGAGCTTGCCCACTGCCTACCATCGATCACCGCAAGACTTTGTGCACCGTCGCACAATCTCCTCGGGAGGCTTCCTTGCACCGCCGTCGTCGCACCGCGCTCCTCCTCTCCGCCGCGATCGTCGCGGCGCCCCTCCTCACCGCGTGCGGAAACGACGCGCATCCCGGTGCGGCAGCCGTCGTCGGCGGCCAGCGGATCACCGTCGCCCAGCTGGAGACCAGGGTGAACGAGGTGCGCGAGGCGCAGCGCGCGGCGGTCCCGGACGAGCAGCAGTACGCCCAGGTCATCGCCAAGACCGGCACCCTCAGCCGGGACACCCTGCACAGCATGGTCCTCGACCGCGTCCTGCACAGCGCCGCCGAGGACGCCGGGGTCACGGTCACCCGCAAGGAGATCCAGGACATGCGCACCGGCCTGGAACAGCAGGCCGGCGGCGCCGAGGCCCTCGAAGCGGCCTGGCTCCAGCGCTACGGCATCGCCCCCGAGCGCCTCGACGAGAACCTCCGGCTCCAGCTGGAGGCCCAGAAACTCGCCGCCGTCCTCGGCACCGACACCAGCACGGCCGACTTCTGGCAGGCCCTGGCCAAGTCGTCCAAGAAACTCGACATCGACCTCAACCCCCGCTACGGCACCTGGGACGTCGCCAAGAGCAGCCGCGTCGACGCCAAGACACCGTGGGTACGCGAGGTCACGGCGACGGGGACGCAGGAGACGGCGTAACGCCGGCCGGGGATCCGAGGGACAGCCCACCGGCCCCAGCGCGGCCCCACCCCTCACCCCTTCCGGTCGTACGATCACACCGCACCCCTCGCCCTGTGGACAACTGATCGGCTCCGTCGGCGCCGTGGGTTAGCTTCGAACCGTGAACACCACCAGCCCCGAACCCGCCCCGGCAGCCACCCCCGGCCGCATCGTCCTGCTCACCACCAGCCACCGCGTCGCCCCCGGCCTGCTCTCCTGGCCCGCCTGGCAGGCCCTGCGCGCCGCCGACCGGGTGCTGTGCGCCGACGGCGCGCACCCGCAGCTGCCGTATCTGCGCGAGGCCGGGATACAGGTCGACGAGGCCGCCCCGGCTGCCGAGGAACTGGTCGAGGCGTGCGCGGGCGGCCACACCGTGGTCGTGGTCGCGACGGGCGAGGGCGAGCCGGCGCTCACCGACGGCCTCGCCCGCCTCGCCGGCTCGGGCCGGGTGTCCATGCCCGACCTGGAACTCCTCCCCGCCTCCTACGATCTCCCGGGCGCCCGGCTCCTCGACCTCGTCCAGGTCATGGACCGCATCCGCGCCGAGTGCCCCTGGTCCTCCCAGCAGACCCACAAGGGGCTCGCCAAGTACGGCATCGAGGAGGCCTACGAACTCGTCGAGGCCATCGAGGAAGGCGACCGCGACGAACTCCGCGAGGAACTCGGCGACGTCCTCCTCCAGGTCGTCTTCCACGCCCGTATCGCCGAAGAGGACCCGGAGACCCCCTTCTCCATCGACGACGTCGCCGGCGGCATCGTCACCAAGCTCATCCACCGCCACCCACACGTCTTCGGCGACGAGACCGCCACGACCCCGGAGGAGGTGAAGGAACACTGGCTGCGCACGAAGGCCATAGAAAAACAGCGCGAGTCGATCACCGACGGCATCCCCCTCGGCCAGCCGGGCCTGGCACTGGCGGCGAAACTGGCGTCGAGGGTGCGGACGGCGGGCCTGGACGTACCGCCTCCCGCGGGGGAGGGCATCGGGTACGAGCTGCTGGCCCTGGCGGTGTCAGCCGAGGCGGACGGCGTGGACCCGGAGGCGGCGCTGCGGAGCGCAGCACGGGCGTACCGAGACGCGGTGGTGGTGGCGGAGAGAAACGGCGGCTAGGCCCATCTGGGCGCCAGGGCGCGGTCAGAGAGGCGGACGGCCGGCTCGGGCAGGGGTGAACCGTACGGGGAGGTCACGAAGTCCACGCATGATCAGTCCGCCTCGCCAGCGCAGATCGGTGGGGTCGGCGGCGAGTTCGAGATCCGGCAGGCGGCGCAGCAGGGTCTCCAGGGCGGTACGGCCCTCGAGGCGGGCCAGGGGGGCGCCGAGGCAGTAGTGGATGCCGTGGCCGTACCCGAGGTGTTGGTTGTCACCGCGGGACAGATCGAGCGAGTCCGGAGCGGCGAACCGCGCCGGGTCGCGGTCCGCGGCGGCAAGCACGACCAGCACCGGGTCGCCGACGGCGATGGGCTGCCCGCCGATGACGAGCGGCTCGGTGGCGTAGCGCCAGGTGGCCAGCTCCACGGGGCCGTCATAACGGAGCAGTTCCTCGACAGCGCTGTCGAGCAGCCCGCTCTCGCCGCGATCGATGGATTCCTGGAGCCGGGAGCGCTGACCGGGGTTGCGCAGGAGCGCGTACACGCCGTTGCCGATTAGGTTGATAGTGGTCTCAAATCCCGCGAACAAAAGTACGAAACACATCGCTGCGGCTTCGTTCTCGGTGAGGTGCTCGCCATGGTCGGAGGCGCGGATGAGGTCCGAGATCAGGTCGTCGCCGAGATCGCCGCGCTTGCGATGGATGAGGTCGGCGAGATAGCCGCGGATCTTCTTGACGGAGCGGGCGACACCCCCGCGCGGGCCCCCACCGTGCCGGATCATCATGCCCGCCCAGTCACGGAAGTCGTCCTGGTCCTCGCGAGGGACGCCGAGCAGATCGCAGATCGCGTAGATCGGGAGGGGGAAGGCGAAGTCGTGGATGAGGTCGGCCTCGCCCTGGGGTGCGAAGCGGTCGATGAGATCGTCCGTCAACTCCTGTACCCGAGGCTCGAATTCGGCGACACGACGCGGGGTGAACGCTTTGGAGACGAGGCGGCGCAGCCGGGTGTGGTCCGGCGGGTCGATGTTGAGCAGATGCGTCATGAGGTTGGCGCTGCGCTCACCCGGGATCCCGGTCCGGCTCTTGCCCAGGGCGTTTTCGGCGTGATGGTCGGGGTTCTTCGAGAGGCGCTGGTCCGCGAGCGCCTGACGCGCATCGGCATAGCGGGTCACCAACCACGCCTCGACGCCGCTGGGGAGTTTCGTCCAGTGGACGGGGGAGTGCTCGCGCAGCCAGGCGTAAGCCGGGTACGGGTCGGAAGCGAACTCCCAGGTGAAGAGTTCGGGGCCGGTTTTCGAGGCATTCACATGATGACCGTATCCGCCGCCGGGAGGCGAGTGTGCGGCCACCGGTGCGCATGGGTCGAACATTCATCTGTTTCGTTAGATAAGCGATTAGCCGGATTTAGGGATCTTCGGATGTTGTGTCATGGCAAACGCTAGATTTCCGGCAAACGCAAGGGGCCCCAGAGCTGGTCAGAGCTCCGGGGCCTTGCCAGCCGTGAAGGGGCTGACGTGTTCAACGCTACAGCTATGCCTGTGCCCGGGGTCAATCGCGGGACGGAGTCGGTGCATGCCGTTCGAGCGGCTCTGATGCTGCGGGTTTCCACCCATGAGCAGGCGCGGGGGTACGGACTGGAAGTCCAGGAGAGGGCGTGCCACGCGTATGTGGCCAGCCGGTCTGGATGGATCCTTGCCCCCGAGATGATCTTCAGGGACGAAGGAGTGTCGGGGGCGACAGTCGACCGTCCCGGCATGCTCCGGCTCGAACAAGCCGCTCGGCAAGGCCTCATCGACGTGATCGTGGTCCACAGGTTCGATCGCATCGGCCGTACCGGCAGGGTCTTCTGGGCCTGGGTGTGGGCCATGGAAGACCTCGGGGTCAGCTTCGCCTCGGTTGCCCAGGACATCGACACGACAACAGAACTCGGTCGACAGCAGCTGCAGTTCCACGCGCTGATGGCCGAGGCCGAGCGGAATCTCATCCGCGAGCGGACTCAGGGCGGCCGTCAGCTCAAGGCTCTCGAAGGTGGCTGGGTCGGCGGTCCACCACCGTGGGGATACTCCATCGAGCAGACCGGAAAGCGTGGTTGTGCGCTGAACGTCGACGAGAACGAGGCGGATGTCGTCCGTACGGCAGTGACCCTGATCGTTGATGAGCAGCAGACCGTCTCCCAGGCGGCCCAGGAGCTGAACGCCCTCGGAAGACTTACTCGGAGCGGCAGGCCCTGGACTGCCTCCAATCTTCATCGACGCCTCAGAAGTCCTGCTCTGCTCAGGGGTGAGGTCCTCTTTCGCAACCCGGTCGGCAGCGGGAAGAACGGCACGAAACTGGACAGAGACGGGGTGCCTCTGCACGGGGACAGCGTGGCCATCTCGGTTCCCCGCATCATCTCCGAGGAAAGAGCCCGAGCCCTTGTGGAGGCCATGCGGAAGACAGGGAATGCGTCCCACGCGGCGGCCGGGGACTATCCGTTGAGCGGTCGGATCATCGGTGAGTGCGGACACCGCTACGTCGGTGCCTATCGCAAGTCCAACGACACCCGGTACTACCGATGTGCCGGCGGCAACAACGGGAGGCGAAGGACGACGAACTGCGCAGACCCCTATCTGACCGCTGACGATGTCGAAGCGGCCGTATGGACCGAGGTCGTGACGATTCTGGCCGAATCGAAGACGTCCCCCTGCCTGATGGTGCCGAGCCGGGCAGCTCGCCCCGGAGACACCCGCAAACAGCGTGAGCGCGTAACCCTGTTCGAGAAGTCGCTCCAGGAGAAGGAAGAAGCCGCAACACGCGCGATGACCGAACTGGCCGCTGTTCCGGGCCTCGCCCAGTCGGTGAAGGACGCGGCGGTGCGCCACCTCACAGAAGACGTGCGGAACGCCAGACATCTCCTCGACCAGGCGCGAGAGGTGCTTGAGGAACAGGAAGAAACAGAGCCGCACCTCGGTCTGGGCTCGGGCAACGAGCTGCGGGACTTGCCACTCTCCGAGATGGGCGAAGTGATCGGCCTTCTGGACATCACGGTGAAGCCGCTCGGAGAGGTGCGGAAGCGATCCGGAGTCAAGTGCAAGGTGACGGAGTGGCATGAGAGGACCGGGACGCCCGTCCCCGCCGAAGTACCGGAGCGGGCCTGGCCTGCCGTCGAGGAACTGATGACGGCCTACTTCCGGCGTCGCCAGTTCGCGCGCGTCGCCGTGGATGTCCGGACCCAGGTGAACGGGATTCTGCACCGACTGCGTACCGGGACGAGCTTCCTGCACGCTATGGCCCGTGGACCCTTGCCAAGGACCGGCAGAACACCTGGTTCAAGAAGGGCTTCTGGCCCGTCCTCGTGAGCCATTTGAACTCCAGGGGCGAGAGTTCGCCGGTTCGGCGCGAACCGCTGGTCCCACCTCTCCGCATCACCACGGCAGTTGCGCTGGATCCGGCACAACGTGACACGCCTTCAACTCTGTGATCTTCACGTGATCTACGCGGCATTAACTTGTGACAAGTGATCGACTGCCGATACGTTCACGCATCAGCGTGGCGACTCGCTTCACCCGCAGCACTCGTTCCACCCGCTGCATCGCCACGCCGGTCACAGTCGTCTCGCGAAAGGTCACCGCATGCTCACCGGGAACGGTCGTCACCGTCGCCCCCGTCAGGCTCCGGCACTTCTCGTCGCGGCCGGGGTGACCGGCTCCGCCATCGCGATTCCGTTGCTCGGCGCCTCCGGCGCGAGCGCGGCCGACGGGAACACCTGGGATCAGGTCGCCAAGTGCGAGACCGACGGTTCCTGGAGTGCGAACGACGGTGACGGCTACTACGGCGGGCTCAAGCTCTCCCAGGAGTACTGGGAGAAGTACGGCGGCCTCGACTTCGCCGCCAGTGCCGACCTCGCCAGCCGCAACCAGCAGATAGCCGTCGCCGAGAAGGTCCTCGCGGACCAGGGCGTCGGCGTCTGGGGCGCCTGCGGTCTGCTCAACGGGCTGAGCAAGGACTCGGGCTCGGCCGACGTCGACACCGGCGTCGCGAGCGGTTCACCGTCCGCCTCGGCGAACGACTCCTCCGGTTCATCCGATTCATCCGAGTCCTCCGACTCATCCGGTCTGTCCAACTCCTCCGGATCATCCGACTCGTCCGAGTCCTCCAGTTCGACCGAGTCGTCCGGCGATCCCTCGTCGTCACCGTCCAGCGATGCGGACAAGTCCGCCAAGTCGGACAGCTCCGGCTCCGCTTCGGGCGACTCTCAGTCTTCCGACAGCTCATCCACAGATGCGACCAAGGATGACGAATCGGACAACTCCTGGCAGGAAGGCGGCTCTTCGAGCCTGGTCGACACCGGCGCCCTCGCCGCCCCCTCCGAGGGCACCGGCCGGCACCGTGGCGCGAGCGCCGAGGAGGGGTCGTACACCGTCCGCTCCGGCGACACCCTCGCCTCCATCGCCGACTCCCTTGACCTCGACGGCGGATGGCGTCGGCTCTACGCCGAGAACGAGCAGGTCATCGGCGCCGACCCGAGCGACATCGTGCCGGGGCAGACCCTCTCTCTCGGTAGCGAAAAGGGCTAAATCCCTAGGAGAAAGCCCCGAGTTCGCGTCACGCTTCGCCAGTAAATGTCCGGTTTGGCGAAAGTGTGGGATGAGTCTCAGAAGCCCTGATCGTCTTTGAAATCCCCCGGGTTCCGTGTCTACGGTCAACACCGCTCGTCACCACGAGCCCCGGCTGCCGCAACGCCGAATCCTGCCAGCGGCTGTACGGGAACAGTCGTCGCGTCAAGCGCCGTAGGCAGGAGCGGGGGACCCAAGGTAAGTGCCGGGCCCGGCGGTTGAGGCAACTCGACGGCGGGACCGGCTTGGGGTGAAGCCGCGCAGTGCGCCGAAAGGCGGACGAGCGCGGCCGGGCAACTCAACCGGCCCGAACCCGACAGCTCACCTCGCAGGCGTCGGTGAGGGGATCCACCATGCTGTTTTCCGGCAAGGGCAAGCACCGTCGTCCGTCCAAGGCCACCCGCGCCGCCGCGCTCGCCGGCGTCACCGGTGTCGCCATCGCCGCCCCGCTGATGGCGGCCGGCAACGCCTCCGCCGCCACCGCCTCCGAGTGGGACGCCGTCGCCCAGTGCGAGTCGGGCGGCGACTGGTCCATCAACACCGGCAACGGCTACTACGGCGGTCTCCAGTTCTCCGCCTCCACCTGGGCCGCGTACGGCGGCACGGCGTACGCCTCGCAGGCCAACCAGGCCAGCAAGGCGCAGCAGATCGAGATAGCCGAGAAGGTCCTCGCGGGCCAGGGCAAGGGTGCCTGGCCGGTCTGTGGTGTGGGCCTGTCCAGTGCCGCGTACACCGGCGGCGGCAGCTCGTCCTCCTCCGGCGGCAGCTCCTCCAGCGACAGCGGCAGCAGCACCGGCACCCGCTCCTCCGAGCAGTCGACCTCCCGTTCCTCGGAGCGCGCGACCGCCAAGAAGACCGTCACCACCCCGACCGGCAAGAAGGTCAAGAAGGGCGACGGCGAGTACAAGGTCGTCAAGGGTGACACCCTCAGCTCGATCGCCGAGGAGCACGACGTCAAGGGCGGCTGGGCGAAGCTGTACAAGCTGAACAAGGACATCGTCGAGGACGCCGACCTGATCTACCCGGGTCAGCAGCTGCACCTCAAGTAAGACCCGGTCCTTCCCTCGGGCAGGACCCAGCTGAACCACAGTGCCCTCACATCCGTGGTCCTCATACTGAAGGCCTCGTGAGGGTCCCCCCGTCCCCACGGGCTCCCCGCTCCGGTGCGTGTTCCCCCGTACGCACCGGGGCGGGGTTTTCTCTGCCCCGGTCCACGTCGTGTCTTCCGGCGTGTTTCCCGAAGCGTCTTTGTTCCGTTCGGAAACAATTTACTCTCGGTTCTGTCCACGGGGCGGTCCACGCGGTGGCTGATCGCCCCGGGCCGGTTAGGCTCGTCTCGCAGAGCCGCTGCGGCAGTGCCGTAGCCGCGTCACATCCCAAGAAGGAGATGCTCGTGCCGTCCATCGACGTCGTCGTAGCCCGGGAAATCCTCGACTCACGAGGCAACCCCACCGTCGAGGTCGAGGTCGGCCTCGACGACGGCAGCACGGGTCGTGCCGCCGTTCCGTCCGGCGCCTCCACGGGCGCCTTCGAGGCCATCGAGCTCCGTGACGGTGACCCGAACCGCTACCAGGGCAAGGGTGTCGAGAAGGCCGTCCTCGCCGTCATCGAGCAGATCGGCCCGGAGCTCGTCGGTTACGACGCCACCGAGCAGCGCCTGATCGACCAGGCGATGTTCGACCTGGACGCCACCGACAACAAGGGCTCGCTCGGCGCCAACGCCATCCTCGGCGTCTCCCTCGCCGTCGCGCACGCCGCCTCCGAGGCCAGCGACCTGCCGCTCTTCCGCTATCTGGGCGGCCCGAACGCGCACCTGCTGCCCGTTCCGATGATGAACATCCTGAACGGCGGCTCGCACGCCGACTCCAACGTGGACATCCAGGAGTTCATGATCGCCCCGATCGGCGCGGAGTCCTTCTCCGAGGCGCTGCGCTGGGGCGCCGAGGTCTACCACACCCTCAAGAAGGTGCTGAAGACCAAGGGCCTGTCCACCGGCCTCGGCGACGAGGGCGGCTTCGCCCCGAACCTGGAGTCCAACCGCGCCGCCCTCGACCTCATCCTCGAGGCCATCAAGGAGGCCGGTTACACCCCCGGCGAGCAGATCGCCCTCGCCCTCGACGTCGCCGCCTCCGAGTTCTACAAGGACGGCGTCTACACCTTCGAGGGCAAGGACCGCTCCGCCGCCGAGATGACGGAGTACTACGCCGAGCTCGTCGAGGCGTACCCGCTCGTCTCCATCGAGGACCCGCTGTTCGAGGACGACTGGGCCGGCTGGAACACCATCACCGAGAAGCTCGGCGACAAGGTCCAGATCGTCGGCGACGACCTCTTCGTCACCAACCCCGAGCGCCTGGCCCGCGGCATCGAGGAGGGCTCCGCCAACGCCCTGCTCGTCAAGGTCAACCAGATCGGTTCGCTGACCGAGACCCTGGACGCCGTCGAGATGGCCCAGCGCAACGGCTTCAAGTGCATGATGTCCCACCGCTCCGGCGAGACCGAGGACGTCACCATCGCCGACCTCGCCGTCGCGGTGAACTGCGGTCAGATCAAGACCGGCGCCCCGGCCCGCTCGGACCGCGTCGCCAAGTACAACCAGCTCCTGCGCATCGAGGAGATCCTCGACGACGCCGCGGTCTACGCCGGCCGCAGCGCGTTCCCGCGCTTCAAGGGCTGATCTCGGCAGGGCTAAGGCTTAGCCAGTCGTACGTACGTCCCCGTACCCGGTCCCGTACCGTGTGCGGGGACGTACGCGCGTGTGAGAAGGAGAGATGGGGACATGGCCGTCAAGGACCGGGACCGTTTCTCCACCGCGACCAGGATCCGGCTGCTCGGCGAGCAGACCGCGGCCCGCGTCTACCGCTCCCAGACCAGACGGCAGGCCCGCCGCTCCCGGCTGACCGGCCGCGCCGCGCTGCTCGCGCTGGTGCTGTGCTCGCTGGTGGTCGCGCTCGCCTACCCGATAAGGCAGTACGTCTCCCAGCGCGCCGAGATCGCCGACCTCCAGCGGCAGCAGGAGCAGGCCCGGCAGCGGGTCGAGCAGCTGCGGGACGTCAAGGCGCGCTGGCAGGACGACGCGTACGCCGAGCAGCGGATCCGTGAGCGGCTGCACTATGTGATGCCGGGGGAGACGGGGTTCATCGTCGTCGACCCGGGTGCGGCGCGGCAGTCGCGCGCCGATCTGGGGGCGGCCGACCGTCCCTGGTACTCGAACGTCTGGGACGGCGTCGACAAGTCCGACGCCTCCGACCAGTGACCTGATCCAGAGCTCGACCAGTGAACCTGACCCAGAGAAAGACAGGCATGGAAACGCCCCCGCCGACCACTTTGCGCACCGAGCCGACCGACGCCGACGTCGAGGCCTTCAAGCAGCAGCTCGGGCGTCCGCCGCGCGGGCTGCGTGCGATCGCGCACCGCTGCCCGTGCGGTCAGCCGGACGTGGTGGAGACGGCCCCCCGGCTGCCCGACGGCACGCCCTTCCCGACGCTGTACTACCTGACGTGCCCGAAGGCGAACTCCGCGATCGGCACGCTCGAGGCGAGCGGCCTGATGAAGGAGATGACCGAGCGGCTGGGGCAGGACCCGGAGCTGGCCGCGGCCTACCGTGCCGCGCACGAGGACTACGTCCGGCGCCGGGACGAGATCGAGGAGCTGAAGGGCTTCCCGAGCGCGGGTGGCATGCCGGACCGGGTGAAGTGCCTGCATGTGCTGGTGGCGCACTCGTTGGCCGCGGGGCCCGGTGTGAACCCGCTGGGCGACGAGGCGCTGGCGATGCTGCCGGAGTGGTGGCGCAAGGGCACGTGCGTGACGTCCGAGGTCTCCGTCAAGGAGGACGCGCAGTGACCCGTGTCGCCGCGATCGACTGCGGTACGAACTCCATCCGGCTCCTGGTCGCCGACTGCGACCCTGCCACCGGTGAACTCGTCGACCTGGACCGCCGTATGACGATCGTGCGGCTCGGCCAGGGTGTCGACCGCACGGGACGGCTGGCGCCCGAGGCGCTGGAGCGGACCTTCGCGGCCTGCCGGGAGTACGCGGCGATCATCAAGGAGTTCGGGGCCGAGCGGCTGCGCTTCGTCGCCACCTCCGCCTCCCGGGACGCCGAGAACCGGGACGAGTTCGTACGGGGTGTCCTGGACATCCTCGGTGTCGAGCCGGAGGTCATCAGCGGGGACCAGGAGGCGGAGTTCTCCTTCACCGGCGCGACCAAGGAGCTCACCGGCCGGGACGACCTCACCAAGCCGTACCTCGTCGTCGACATCGGCGGCGGCTCGACGGAGTTCGTCGTCGGCGACGACCATGTGCGGGCCGCCCGTTCCGTGGACGTCGGGTGTGTGCGGATGACCGAGCGGCATCTCGTACCGGACGGGGTGGTGTCCGACCCGCCCTCCGAGGCGCAGATCGCCGCCATGCGGGCCGACATCGAGGCCGCCCTCGACCTGGCCGAGGAGACCGTGCCGCTGCGCGAGGCGCACACGCTGGTGGGGCTCGCCGGGTCCGTGACGACCGTGTCGGCGATCGCCCAGGAGCTGCCCGAGTACGACTCCGCCCGCATCCACCACTCCCGGGTCTCCCACGACCGGGTCCGCGAGATCACCGAGTGGCTGCTGCGCTCCACGCACGCCGAGCGCGCGGCCGTCCCCTCCATGCATCCGGGGCGGGTGGACGTCATCGGCGCGGGGGCTCTCGTACTGCTGTCGATCATGGAGCGGATCGGGGCCGAGGAGGTCGTGGTGAGCGAGCACGACATCCTCGACGGGATCGCGTGGTCGGTCGCGTAGCCCTCTGCTGAGCAGCGAGAACAACGTATGAGCACGTCTGAGGGGCCCTTCGGGGCCCCTTCGTCGCGTGCCGTCGGAAAAGTTCGTGAAGTTCTTCACAAGGAATTCCGCCCTGTGGAACCACGAAAAGGCCCCGACTGACCCTTCCGGGGGTCCAACAGCCCCTTGAACGTGTTCAGAAGGGGTGTAGAGGGGTGCGGTCGGCACCTCGCGCGAGGGTGCGTTTCGAGGGGCTCACGGTGCCCCCGAGGGGACGGAGAGGCAGCTCACGCGGCATTGACAACGGCCCCCACAGCACACTGGTTCCGGTCGACGCCATGACCTGGATCACGTGGGTCGCGGAGGATAACACACACCCTGTAGGAGCTTGTGAAGGGGCGCACGAGCGACCCCCCTGAGGCGGGTGGATACTCGATGGCATGAGCACCACGGAGCGTCCCAGGATCCTCGTAGTAGGCGGTGGGTACGTAGGCCTGTACGCAGCTCGGCGCATCCTCAAGAAGATGCGCTACGGCGAGGCGACCGTCACGGTCGTCGACCCCCGGTCGTACATGACCTACCAGCCCTTCCTCCCCGAAACCGCCGCCGGCAACATCTCGCCGCGCCATGTCGTCGTCCCGCTGCGACGCGTGCTGCCGAAGGCGGAGGTGCTGACCGGCCGGGTCACCACCATCGACCAGGACCGCAAGGTCGCCACGATCGCCCCGCTGGTCGGCGAGGCGTACGAGCTGCCCTTCGACTACCTGGTCATCGCGCTCGGCGCGGTCTCCCGCACCTTCCCGATCCCCGGCCTCGCCGAGCAGGGCATCGGTATGAAGGGCGTCGAGGAGGCCATCGGCCTGCGCAACCACGTCCTCGAGCAGCTGGACAAGGCCGACTCCACCACCGACGAGGAGATCCGCCGCAAGGCGCTCACCTTCGTCTTCATCGGCGGCGGCTTCGCCGGCGCCGAGACCATCGGTGAGGTCGAGGACCTGGCCCGGGACGCGGCCAAGTACTACAAGACCGTCTCCCGCGAGGACATGCGGTTCATCCTCGTCGACGCCGCCGACAAGATCCTTCCCGAGGTCGGCCCGAAGCTGGGCGCCTACGGCAAGGAGCACCTGGAGAGCCGCGGTGTGGAGATCTACCTCTCCACCTCGATGGACTCCTGCGTCGACGGCCACGTGGTGCTGAAGAACGGCCTGGAGGTCGACTCCAACACCATCGTGTGGACCGCCGGCGTCAAGCCGAACCCGGTCCTGGCCCGCTACGGCCTGCCGCTCGGCCCTCGCGGCCACGTGGACACCGCCCCGACCCTCCAGGTCCAGGGCACCGACTACATCTGGGCCGCCGGCGACAACGCCCAGGTCCCGGACGTCGCCGCCCGCAAGGCCGGCGTCGAGAACGCCTGGTGCCCGCCGAACGCCCAGCACGCGCTGCGGCAGGCGAAGGTCCTCGGCGACAACGTGGTCTCCGGCATGCGGGGCTTCCCGCAGAAGGAGTACGCGCACTCCAACAAGGGTGCGGTGGCCGGTCTCGGCCTCCACAAGGGCGTCGCGATGATCGTCATGGGCAAGATGAAGATCAAGCTCAAGGGCCGTCTCGCCTGGTACATGCACCGTGGCTACCACGGTCTGGCCATGCCGACGTGGAACCGCAAGATCCGCGTCTTCGCCGACTGGACCCTCGGCATGTTCCTCAAGCGCGAGGTCGTCGCGCTCGGCGCCCTGGAGACTCCGCGCGAGGAGTTCTACGAGGCCGCCAAGCCGGCCCCCGCGCCCGCGGCCGCCAAGCAGGAGAAGACCGAGGCGAAGGCCTCCTGACCGGTCCCGGTCCGCTGACCGGCTCCGATCGCCGAACGACCGAGAGACCTCCCGCCATCCGTGGTGCGGGAGGTCTTTCGGCGTTCCCGGGACTTCTCACCGGCGTGCTGCTGTTTACCCGGGTGGACAGATCCGCGATCCTCGTAACGGAGGTGTGCGCCATGGCTGACGCCGCGCTGCGGCTCAAGAACCTCTTGGAACAACTGCTGGGAGACCCGCTCCCGGTCCGTGTCCGCGCGTGGGACGGTTCGCAGGCGGGCCCGCCGGGCGCCCCCGTGCTGGTCGTACGCAACCGCCGGGCCGTGCGCCGGCTGCTGTTCAGGCCCGGTGAGCTCGGCCTCGCCCGCGCCTGGGTGGCCGGCGACCTCGACATCGACGGCGACCTCTACTCCGCCCTCGGCCTCATCGCGGGCCTCCTGTGGGAGCGCGACGGGGACACCAGGAGCCGCACCGAGGCGCTGCGCGACCCCGACGTACGGGCCGCCGTACGCGGCCTGGTGAAGCTCGCCCGGCTGCCGCTGCCGCCCGCCCCGCCCCCCGAGGAGATCCGCGGGCGCCGCGGCCACCGCCACACCAGACGCACCGACAAACGCGCCGTCAGCCATCACTACGACGTCGGCAACGACTTCTACGAGATCGTCCTGGGCCCGTCCATGGTCTACTCGTGCGCCTACTGGGCCGCTCCCGACAGCACCCTGGAACTCGCCCAGCGCGACAAGCTCGAACTCGTCTGCCGCAAGCTCGCCCTGACACCCGGTCAGCGCCTCCTCGACGTCGGCTGCGGCTGGGGCTCGATGGCGATCCACGCCGCCCGCGAGCACGGCGTCCACGTCGTCGGCGTCACCCTCTCCCAGGAACAGGCCGCGTACGCCCGTAAGCGCGTCGCCGAGGAGGGGCTCACCGACCGGGTCGAGATCCGGGTCCAGGACTACCGGGACGTCGCCGACGGCCCGTACGACGCGATCTCCTCCATCGGTATGGCCGAACACGTCGGCGCGGAACGGTACCTGGACTACGCCCGCGACCTGTACGCCCTCCTCGCGCCCGGCGGGCGGCTCCTCAACCACCAGATCGCCCGCCGCCCGCAAGGCGACGAATCCGCCTACAGTCTCGACGAGTTCATGGACGCCTACGTCTTCCCCGACGGCGAACTCGCCCCCCTCGGCACCACGGTCACCCAACTGGAGCGCGCCGGGTTCGAGGTGCGCGACGTCGAGTCGATCCGCGAGCACTACGCTCTCACCCTGCGCCGCTGGGTCGGGTCCCTGGAGGCCGACTGGCCGCGCGCCCAGCGGATCGCAGGCCCCGGCCGGGCCCGCGTCTGGCTCCTCTACATGGCCGCCTGCGCCCTGGCCTTCGAACGCAACCGCATCGGCGTCAACCAGGTCCTGGCCGTCCGCACGCCCGAGTCGGGCGCCTCCGGGATGCCACTGCGCGCCCGCACCTGGACCTGAACAGACGGAAGGGGCCCGCCACATGGGAGTGACGGGCCCCGACTGCCGTACGGCTACTCCGCCTTGATGGCCGACAGCATGTTCAGCCGGGAGGCGCGCCGGGCCGGCCACAGGGCCGCCAGGACTCCGACCGCCGCCGCGCCGAGCAGGAAGAGGGCCATCCGCCCCCAGGGCAGGACGAGTTCGTACGTCGCCATCTTGGTGCCCAGCAGTTCACCGGCCGCCCAGCCGAAGAACACGCCCAGACCGATGCCGAGCACGCCGCCGAACAGGGAGATCACCAGGGACTCCAGGCGGACCATCCGCTTGATGCCCTTGCGGTCCAGGCCGATCGCGCGGAGCATGCCGATCTCCTGGGAGCGCTCGAAGACCGACATGGCCAGGGTGTTGATGACACCGAGGATCGCGACGATCACCGCCATGGCGAGCAGGCCGTAGACCATGTTGAGGATCAGCGTGAACATCTTCGCGATGTCGTCGGACAGGTCCTGCTTGTCCTGGATCCTGATCGCCGGGTTGGTGCCGAGGGCCTTCGCCAGCTTGTCCTTGGTCGCGCTCGTCGCGCCGTCGGACGTCTTCACCATGACCATCATGTCGGCGGCGTCCGACAGATGCGGGGTGAGTGTGGCGTTGTCGAGGAGGATGCCGCTGAAGAACTCGTTGCCCTCGTAGACCCCGGCGACCGTCAGCTTCTGCTGCTTGCCGTCCTCGTAGTGGACGGTGAAGGCCGAACCGGCCTTCCAGCCCTTCTGCTCGGCGCGCGACGCGTCCACCACGACCTGCGTGCCGCCCACCTTGAAGGCGCCGTTGTCGACCTTCAGATCGGTGAGCTCGGCGAACGCGGCCCCGTCGACTCCGGTGAGGTACTCCGTCTCGCCGTCGATGCGCGAGGGAGCGTTGCGCATCGTGCTGATCTCGGTGACGTCGTCGACGCGGGCCAGCTCCTTGCCGACGTCCGCGGAGAGCTCGTTGCCGTTCGCCATCGACACGACGTAGTCGGCGCGGATCGTCGCCGACGCCATCTTGTCGATCGACTTCTGGAGGCTGCCCGCCATCACCGTCATGCCGGTGATCAGGGTGAGGCCGATCATCAGCGCGGACGCGGTGGCGGCCGTACGACGGGGGTTGCGGACCGAGTTCTGGCGGGCCAGCTTGCCGGAGATCCCGAAGACCCGCAGGACGGGTGCCGCCGCCGCGACCAGCGGGCGGGACAGCAGCGGGGTCAGGATGAAGACGCCGACGATGAGCAGCACCGCGCCGATGCCCATCGGGGCCTGTCCGTCGGAGCCGCTCATCGTCGTGGCCGCCAGGACGACCGCGACTCCGGCGCCGCTGAACAGGGCGCCCAGGGTGTTGCGCAGCACCAGCGACTTGGTGGTGGCCTGCGCGTGCACGCTGCTCATCGCGGCGACCGGCGCGATCTTCGCGGCCCGGCGGCCCGGCAGCCAGGCCGCCAGCATGGTGATCAGGATGCCGACCGCGAAGGCGGTGGCGACGGTGCCGCCGGAGATGATCAGCGGGCCGTCCGGGACGGTCGCGCCGAGCGTGCCCATCAGCGACCGCAGTCCGATCCCGATGCCGATGCCCGCGACCAGGCCGGCCGCGCCGGCGACCGTGCCGACCACGAACGCCTCGATCAGCACCGACCGCGTGACCTGCCGGCGCGAGGCACCGACCGCCCGCAGCAGCGCGAGCTCCTTGGTGCGCTGGGCGACCAGCATGGTGAAGGTGTTGGCGATGATGAAGGTGCCGACGAAGAGCGCGATGCCCGCGAAGACCAGCAGCATCTGACGGAAGCTGCCCATCTGGGAGGAGATCATCTCGGCCTGGTCGTCGGCGAGTTGGCGTGCCGTGGTCGTCTCGACGAGGTCCTTCGGCAGTGCCTTGTCCAGCTCGGCCTTGAGCGCGGTCTGGCTGACCCCCGGCTTCGCCCGGACGTCGATCTCGTCGTACGTGCCCTTCTTGCCGAACAGCGACTGCGAGGTCGCCGTGTCGAACAGGGCCAGGCTGCCGCCGGCCGCGACGTTGCCGTCGTCGGTGGTGAAGATGCCGGTGATGGTGGGGGTCAGGACCGGGCCGTCGACGGAGATCCGGACCGTGTCGCCGACCTTGTAGCCGGCGCGCTCGGCGCTCTCGGCGTCGAGCAGCACCTCGCCCTTGCCGCTCGGGGCGTGTCCGCTGACGAGCGGGTAGCGGGGGTCCTTGGCGCCGGAGTAGTTGCCGCCCTCGGACTGCCAGCCGTCGCCGAGCAGGTCGCCGTCCTTGTCGGCGATGGCGGTGAAGCCCTTGACGACACCCAGGGCGCTCGCCGCCCCCGGCACCTTGCCGCTCTCGTCGAGCAGCGCCTGGGTGAGCTCGTGGACCTTGCCGACCTTGTCGCCCTCGCTCTCCTGGTAGTCGGGCTCGACCGCGACGTCGACGTGGTCGAAGCCCTTGGCGGAGCTGTTCTGGTAGGCGTGGGAGATGGAGTTGGTGAAGACCAGCGTCCCGGACACGAAGGCCACGCCGAGCATCACGGCGAGCACGGTCATGAGCAGCCGGGCCTTGTGCGCGAGGACGTTGCGCAGGGCGGTGCGGAACATCAGGAGGTACGGCCCTTCGCGTCGAACTGCTTCATGAAGTCGAGGACCGTCTCGGCGGTGGGCCGGTACATCTCGTCGACGATCCGCCCGTCGGCGAGGAAGACGACCCGGTCCGCGTACGCGGCGGCCACCGGGTCATGGGTCACCATCACCACGGTCTGCCCCAACTCCCTTACGGAGTTGCGGAGAAAGCCCAGCACCTCGGCGCCGGAGCGCGAGTCGAGGTTTCCGGTCGGCTCGTCGCCGAAGATGATGTCGGGCTTGGAGGCCAGCGCGCGGGCGACGGCGACCCGCTGCTGCTGGCCGCCGGAGAGCTGGGAAGGCCGGTGCGAGAGACGGTCCTTGAGGCCCACCATCTGGATGACGCTCTCCAGCCACTGCTTGTCGGGCTTACGGCCCGCGATGTCCATGGGGAGCGTGATGTTCTCCAGCGCGGTCAGCGTCGGCAGCAGGTTGAACGCCTGGAAGATGAAGCCGATCTTGTCCCGCCGCAACTTGGTGAGCTGCTTGTCCTTGAGCGAGCCCAGCTCGGTGTCACCGATGCGCACGGAGCCGGAGGAGAAGGTGTCGAGCCCGGCCACGCAGTGCATCAGCGTGGACTTGCCGGAGCCCGACGGGCCCATGATCGCGGTGAACTCGGCCTGCCGGAACTCGACGGAGACCCGGTCGAGCGCGACCACCTGGGTCTCGCCCTGTCCGTAGATCTTCGACAGATCCGTGGCACGAGCGGCCACGGTGGTGGCTCGGCCGGCGATGGGAGTGGTGGTCACGGGTGGGCGCTCCTGACGGGACGACGATGTGTTCTCGGGGATGTGAACCATCGTCCCGGTGCCCCGCCGCCGTGTAGTCACCCGCTGTTCCGGTTCCGGGGGGCGACTTCGGGTTGACCGCGGTCGGCCGTGTCATACCTGGGGATGACGGGAGCCCCTGACGCGGCCCCCGGACGGAGGCCTGGTCGAGAACAGGTGGAGCCCCCTCGTTCGGGCGGTGAAATTCCGTCATTCCGCGTGCGCGGGCGGCTGCCGCGCGTAAGGCTATTGGCAAGTGCGGATGGCCCGTTCCAGGGGCTGATGCACCCTCAGACGTCAATAAAATAAGACAACATCGGTCCGCCCGTCCGCTGTTCGGGGGATGTATCCCGATAGGCTCGAACCTCGACGCGGAGCCCATGGCCTGCCCGGATGGTGGAATGCAGACACGGCGAGCTTAAACCTCGCTGCCCCTCGCGGGCGTACCGGTTCAAGTCCGGTTCCGGGCACCTCCGACCTTTTCAGTTGCCGTAGGCAGAGACCGCTTCCGGTGGGCTCCTTCCTTCAGTACATCGCGACATCGAACCGTTGACACAGGGCGCCGCCCGTCGCAGACTCGCGAGAGAAAGATAGTGAAGGAAATTTCACTATACGAACCACGCGCACCGTACGCGCGACGCGATCAGCGGTAACCACGCCCACCGAAGGGAACGACCGATGCGCACCACCGTCGGCATCATCGGAGCCGGCCCCGCCGGGCTCCTGCTCGCCCGGCTGCTTCACAACGCCGGTATCGGCTCGGTCGTACTCGAGAGCCGTGACCGCGCCTACGTCGAGCAGCGGCAGCGGGCCGGGATCCTGGAGCAGGGGACCGTGGACGTGCTGCGGGCGGCCGGGGCCGGGGAGCGGATGGACCGGGAGGGGCTCCGGCACGACGGGATCGAGCTGCGGTACGACCGGAAGCGGCACCGCGTCGACTTCCCGGCGCTCACCGGCGGGCGGTCCGTGATGGTGTACGCGCAGACCGAGGTGTGCAAGGACCTCATCGCCCTCCAGCTCAAGGAGGGCGGGCCGCTGCTGTTCGAGGCCGAGGCGCTCGGTGTGGAGGGGGTCGACACCGACCGCCCCACCGTCCGGTTCCGGCACGAGGGGCGTGAGGACGTTCTGGAGTGCGACTACGTCGTCGGGTGCGACGGGTTCTGGGGGGTGGCGCGCAAGGCGATCCCCGAGGAGCTGACCCGGGTCTTCGAACGGACGTACCCCTTCGGCTGGCTCGGCATCCTCGCCGATGTCGCGCCCTCCCACGACGAGCTCGTCTACGCCCGCCACGACCGCGGCTTCGCCCTGTTGTCCATGCGCTCGCCGTCGGTCTCCCGGCTCTACCTCCAGGTCGCCGAGGGCACCGACGCGGAGAGCTGGGGCGACGAGGAGATCTGGGACGAGCTGGCGCGGCGCTTCGAGACCGACGACGACTGGACCCTCCAGAGGGGTCCCATCACGCAGAAGTCCGTCACCCCCATGCGCTCCTACGTCCACGAGCCCATGCGGCACGGACGGCTCTTCCTCGCCGGGGACGCCGCCCACATCGTGCCGCCGACCGGGGCGAAGGGGCTGAATCTCGCCGTCGGTGACGTCGTCACCTTCGCGCGGGCGCTGTCGCACCAGAAGGAGACGGGCTCGGCCGAGCTGCTCGACGCCTATTCGCAGACCTGTCTGCGCCGGGTGTGGCAGGCCGAGCGGTTCTCGTACGACATGACGACGCTGCTGCACCGGGATCCCGCCGCGACTCCGTTCGAGGACCGGCTCCAGGTGGCGCGGCTGGAGCGGATCGCGGGGTCGGCGGCCGCCGAGACCGATCTGGCGGAGGGGTACACGGGGTTTCCCTTCGACTGAGTACCGGCTGATGTACCGGGTACCGGCTGATGTACCGGAATGGTCATGAACCTGCCCCCGTCGTGGCCGGGAATCGACCGGCCGCGTAGCGTGTTGGCGAACACGACAAGGGAAAGATCCTCCCCAAGCACTAGGGTCAATCCTTTGCCTACCTATTACTCTTGAGCCAAGGCCCACCAGCAGTGGCCATGGAGGAGTGAAATGAGGAGCAGCAACCCGGTCTTCTCGCGACGGGGGTTCAGCCGCGACAACGGCTACGCGGGCTTCAACGCCCAGCCGCAGGCCGGGGGCGCCGCTGTAGGCACGCAGGGCAACCCCTACGCGCAGGGCAACCCGTATGCCCAGCCGCAGGCGGACAACCCCTACGCGCAGAACCCGTACGCGCAGCCGGACCAGCAGCACGGAGCGCCGCCGCAAGCGCCGCCCACCACCGGCCGTATGACGATGGACGACGTCGTCATGCGCACCGGCACCACGCTCGGCATCCTGGTCGTCACGGCCGCGGTCGCCTGGGCGGCGCTGCCGGTCGACGACGCCAACATCGGCCGGTCCTACGGCATCGCCATCGGCGCCGCCCTGATCGGTATGGTCCTGGCGCTCGTCCAGTCGTTCAAGCGCAAGGCCTCGCCCGCGCTGATCGTCTCGTACGCCGCGTTCGAGGGTGTCTTCCTCGGCGTGGTCTCCAGCGTCGTCGACAACCGCATCGCCAGCGGTGCGGCCATGCAGGCGGTGATCGGCACCCTCGCGGTCTTCGCCGCGGTGCTGGTCGCGTACAAGGCGGGCTGGATCCGCGTCAACCGACGCTTCTACGGCTTCGTGATGGCGGCCGCGCTCGGCTTCGTCCTGCTGATGATGGTGAACCTGCTGTTCGCCGTCTTCGGCGGCGGTGACGGCCTCGGCTTCCGCAGCGGTGGCCTCGGCATCGTCTTCGGCATCATCGGCGTCCTGCTCGGCGCCTGCTTCCTGGCCCTCGACTTCAAGCAGGTCGAGGACGGCATCGCCTACGGCGCGCCGAAGGAAGAGGCCTGGCTGGCGGCGTTCGGTCTGACGATGACGCTGGTCTGGATCTACCTCGAGTTCCTGAGGCTGATCTCGATCCTCAACAGCGACTGACGCACCCCGCGTGCGTGAAAGGGCCCCGGGTTCGTCCCGGGGCCCTTCGTCGTCTGCGCGCCTAGAGGAATTTGCGCGCGGCCCTCCTCAGGTCGTACTCGTGGATGAGAGCTTTCGCGTGGCCGTACGCGAGGTTGTGTTCGTGGCGGAGCCAGCTGACCTTTTCCTCGAAGCGGAAGAGCGCCGGGCCTTCTTCGACGGTGCGCAGCCAGTCGGACACTTCACGACCGGTGCAGTGGGGGATGCGGGCGAGCAGATTGCGGTGGGTCTCCTCGGAGAAGACTTGGGACATCGGCGCCTCCGGACGCATGGGATGTAAGCCGGTCCTTCAGGTCACCGTGCCTGACCCTTTGCGTGTTGGCAACAGTCCCGGTGCGGCGCGTACGGTGGCGCCGTGGCCGATACAGCGCGTTTGACCCAAGCCGTGGATCACTTTGCCGACCGGTTGCGGGCCGCGCCCCAGAGCCGGTTGCAGCGCGGCGCCGCGACCGAGGCACTGGGCCTGGCCAGGGAGTTGGTCCGCCGGGCGCAGCTGCTCGAAGATCCATCGAAGGAGCCTCGGGAGATGCCGGACGCCGGGATGTTCGCCGCGGCGGACCAAATCACCGTGGCTGTGCATGACTTGGCCCTCGTACTTGACGACGAGGGCCAGATCGACGAAGCGGTGAGGTTGGTCGAGGAGGCGCAGAAGCGGGCGGGGGTCTGAGGAGCGTCGGCGGGTGCGGCTTCACTGTGGCTGGTCGCGCAGTTCCCCGCGCCCCCAGGGCGTTGCAGGCGTCCGGCGTTTTGATCAGAGGCTCGCTATGACCCGGTCCGCCAGGATGTAGACGTTCTCCTCGCCGCAGGCGAAGGTCAGGGTGTAGGCGCCGGAGACTCCCGAGCCGCCCAGCAGTATCGGGCTCTCGCCGGCCGTCAGGGCCGCGGAGAGGCGTTCCGCCGTCTCCTTGTGGCCCGGGGTCATGCACAGCGTGGTGCCGTCGGCGAAGACGTAGACGTCGAGGGTGCCCAGCGGGCCCGGGCGGACGTCGGCCAGTTCCACGCGGTCCGCGGCGAGTTCCTCCAGGGTGGCCACGGTGCGCTCATGGTCGTTCACCATCGGCGACTGCACCGGGACGAAGTCCGGGTGGGAGGGGTGGCGGCGGCGGGCCGCGGCCAGCTCCGGGGAGTCCCCGGCGAACTCGTCGATGTCGGAGGTCGGCTCGGCGACCGGCTCCAGCGGCTCCAGACCCACGAAATCGGCCTGTCGGGGCAGGAACAGCTCGCTGTCGGGCAGCCCGAGCAGCGTCGGCGCGTCGGAGGCGTCACGGGCCTCCTGGGCGGCCCAGAACGCCCGCGCCTCGGCGAGCTCGCGCTCCCGCTCCTCGGCGAGGGCCTCGGCCACGGCGGCCCGTATCTCAGCGGCGGCGTCGGCGGAGACACGGGCGGCCGGCACGAGTCCGCGCGCGGCGGCCGCGTTCGTCGCGGCGAGCTCGGTGTGCAGGGCCGCCACCTGCCGGCGCAGCTGCATGAGGGTGCGCAGGACGGCGACGGCCACGGCGCCGGTGGCGGCCGTGGTGACCAGCAAGGCGATCGGCATGGCGCTCACTGACGTACTCCCGGTTCAAAGTCGACCCCCGACTTCCTACATCAGCTTGAAGGGCGGACTATCCCGCTGTCAGTGCGTAACGTCACGAAACGGGCAGGACTTTGGGCCCGGGGTTTAGTGTGAGAACGGCTTTGACCTGCGTAAATCCCTTCGGGAAGGGAGATAGGTCACATCCTGGGGGAGATTGGATCACAAAACGGCCCAGAACCCTGGTGGTTGAAGGGTTCTGGGCCATAGCGTCACGGCGGGTATGCGTGCGACTACTTTCGGCGTTGCGCCGAAAGGGATCCCAACTTCTTTAGCTGAGGCGCTCGATGACCATCGCCATGCCCTGGCCGCCGCCGACGCACATCGTCTCCAGACCGAACTGCTTGTCGTGGAACTGGAGCGAGTTGATGAGCGTGCCGGTGATGCGGGCGCCGGTCATGCCGAAGGGGTGGCCGACGGCGATGGCTCCGCCGTTGACGTTCAGCTTGTCGAGGTCGATGCCGAGGTCGCGGTAGGAGGGGATCACCTGGGCGGCGAACGCCTCGTTGATCTCGACCAGGTCGATGTCGTCGATGGTGAGACCGGCCCGGCGCAGCGCCTGCTGCGAGGCCTCGACCGGGCCGAGGCCCATGATCTCGGGGGACAGGCCCGAGACGCCGGTGGACACGATGCGGGCGAGCGGGGTGAGGCCGAGCTCGCGGGCCTTGGTGTCGGACATGATCACGACCGCGGCGGCGCCGTCGTTGAGCGGGCAGCAGTTGCCGGCGGTGACCAGTCCGTCGGGGCGGAAGACCGGCTTGAGGCCGCCGACGGCCTCCATGGTGACGCCGGCGCGCGGGCCGTCGTCCTTGGAGACGACCGTGCCGTCGGGCAGCGTCACCGGGGTGATCTCGCGCTCCCAGAAGCCGTTCTTGATGGCTTCCTCGGCGAGGTTCTGCGAGCGGACGCCGAACTCGTCCATGTCCTGGCGGGTGACGCCCTTGAGGCGGGCCAGGTTCTCGGCGGTCTGGCCCATGCCGATGTAGGCGTCCGGCACCAGGCCGTCCTCGCGCGGGTCGTGCCAGGTCGTGCCCTCCTGCGCGGCGACCTCGAGGGTGCGGGCCTCGGCCTCGGCGAAGAGGGGGTTGTGCGTGTCCGGCAGGCTGTCGGAGTTGCCCTTGGTGAAGCGGGAGACCATCTCGACACCGGCCGAGATGAAGACGTCGCCCTCGCCGGCCTTGATGGCGTGCAGGGCCATACGGCTCGTCTGGAGCGACGAGGAACAGTAACGGGTGACCGTGCAGCCGGGCAGGTGGTCCATGCCCATCTGTACGGCGACGATCCGGCCGAGGTTGTTGCCCTGCTCGCCGCCGGGCAGACCGCAGCCGAGGTGGAGGTCGTCGATGTCCCGGGGGTCCAGCTCGGGGACCTTGGCGAGGGCCGCCTGGATGATCGTGGCGGTGAGGTCGTCCGGGCGGAGGTCCTTCAACGAGCCCTTGAAGGCGCGGCCGATCGGCGAGCGGGCGGTCGAGACGATCACTGCTTCGGGCATGACGACTCCATTGGCGTTCGTACGGGGTTCTTCCGGGCAGGGCTGGTTGGGAAGTTACCCGTACGTATGGGCGAGGTCACGGGGGTGGGGGTGTGACCCTGACCGCAATTGTCTAAGCGCTTGCTTTCCTCGTTGTCAAACGCCGGACGGGCTGGTCGGTGACGTGGAGGTCGGCTCGACCGGGGCCAGCCGGCGCCGCTTGCGCCTCTTGAGCAGGGCCCAGGGTCCCTTCGGGCCCGTCGGCATCGCCGCGGTGACCTCGGTGCCGGGCTCGGCCACCGCCTCCGCGGCGGCGCGGGCCACGGGCAGGAAGCCCTCACGGCGGCTGACGTCCGGGCGCTCCTCTTCCGCCGGCCAGAGGCCGAGGGCGGCGCAGACCGTCGGGAGCACGGCCATGGCCGCCGTCGCGTAGCCCTCCGCCGAGGGGTGGTAGTTGTCGGGGCCGAACAGTTCCCTCGGGTTCGCCGCGAACTCCGGGCCCAGCAGGTCGCCCAGCGACACCGTGCGGCCCCCCTGCTCGACCGCGCCGATGGTCTGGGCGGCCGCCAGCTGACGGGAGGCCCGGCGGGCCAGCCAGCGCAGCGGCTGCTGGACCTGCTCGACCGTGCCGAGGTCGGGACAGGTGCCGACCACCACCTCCGCGCCCGCGGTGCGCAGCCTGCGGACCGCCGCCGAGAGATGGCGGACCGAGCGGGTGGGCGGCATGCGATGGGTGACGTCGTTCGCACCGATCATGATCACGCAGACGTCGGGCACCCATCCGGAGTCCGCGAGCACGAGGGCCACCTGGCGGTCCAGGTCGTCGGAGCGGGCCCCCGGCAGTGCCACGTTGCGCAGATCCACCGGGCGCTCCGCCACCGCCGCGAGCCCCGACGCCAGCAGCGCGCCCGGAGTCTGCCCCGAGCGGCGCACACCCTGGCCCGCGGCCGTGGAGTCGCCCAGCATCGTCAATCGCAGGGGAGGTTCACCGGGGGTGGAGTAGGACAGGCCGTACAGACCATGGGCGTTGGGCACATGCGGCGACGGACCGTTGCCGTTGCCCACCTGTCTCTTGGCCAGCCGCACCTCCGCCAGCACCAGCCCCACGGCCGCCGCGCCCACCAGACCGATCCCGCCGCCGCCGTACGCCGCGCCGGCCGCGATCCGCCGGGCCACCCTCGCCCTCGACATGCTCGTCATACGTCGCTGCCACCTCCGTGCTAGCCGTACAACCACTCCTTGCCCCGTACAGACGGTCGTCCAATCTCAACGAGGAGTGAACGACCGCTCCGGGCTTTAGGCTGGCGGAACCACTGAGACCACATCTTTTGCAGCATCCGGAGACAACGGTGCAATTCCACGACTCGATGATCAGCCTCGTCGGCAACACCCCGCTGGTGAGGCTCAACCACGTCACCCAGGGCATCCAGGCGACCGTCCTGGCCAAGGTGGAGTACTTCAACCCGGGCGGTTCCGTGAAGGACCGCATCGCGCTGCGCATGATCGAGGCGGCCGAGGAGAGCGGGGCGCTCAAGCCCGGAGGCACGATCGTCGAGCCGACCAGCGGCAACACCGGGGTCGGCCTTGCCATCGTGGCGCAGCAGAAGGGCTACCACTGCATCTTCGTGTGCCCCGACAAGGTGAGCACCGACAAGATCAACGTGCTGCGGGCCTACGGGGCCGAGGTCGTCGTCTGCCCGACCGCCGTGGACCCCGAGCACCCGGACTCGTACTACAACGTCTCCGACCGGCTGGTGCGCGAGACGCCGGGCGCGTGGAAGCCCGACCAGTACTCCAACCCCAACAACCCGCTCTCCCACTACCACTCGACCGGCCCCGAGCTGTGGGAGCAGACGGAGGGGAAGATCACCCACTTCGTCGCGGGTGTGGGCACCGGCGGCACCATCTCCGGTACCGGCCGCTATCTGAAGGACGTCAGCGACGGCAAGGTCAAGGTCATCGGTGCCGACCCGGAGGGGTCCGTCTACTCGGGCGGTTCGGGACGGCCGTATCTCGTCGAGGGTGTCGGTGAGGACTTCTGGCCGACCGCCTACGACCGGACCGTCGCCGACGAGATCGTCGCCGTGTCCGACAAGGACTCCTTCCAGATGACCCGCCGCCTGGCCAAGGAGGAGGGCCTGCTGGTGGGCGGTTCCTGCGGGATGGCCGTCGTCGGGGCGCTGCGGGTCGCCGAGCGGCTCGGGCCCGACGACGTCGTCGTCGTGCTGCTGCCCGACAGCGGCCGCGGGTACCTGTCGAAGATCTTCAACGACGAGTGGATGGCCGACTACGGCTTCCTCGAGGACGAGGGCCCCAGCGCCCGCGTCGCCGACGTCCTGAGCGACAAGGAGCACGGCGCCATCCCGTCCCTCGTCCACATGCACCCGGACGAAACCGTCGGTCAGGCCATCGAGGTGCTGCGCGAGTACGGCGTCTCGCAGATGCCGATCGTGAAGCCGGGCGCCGGTCACCCGGACGTGATGGCCGCGGAGGTCGTCGGGTCGGTCGTGGAGCGGGAGTTGCTCAACGCGCTGTTCGCCCAGCGGGCCTCCCTGGAGGACCCGCTGGAGAAGCACATGTCGGCGCCGCTGCCGCAGGTCGGCTCCGGCGAGCCGGTCGGCGACCTGATGTCGGTGCTCGGCACGGCGGACGCGGCGATCGTCCTCGTCGAGGGCAAGCCGACCGGTGTGGTCAGCCGGCAGGATCTGCTGGCCTTCCTCGCCAAGGGCGGGAAGTGACGGCAAACGTCCGGTGAACGGGCGGTGCGGCGGGCGGACTTCCGTTTGCCTACCGAAGTGGTGGACTTCGCGGAAGTGGTACGAGCGCGTCACGTCCACGCAGCACACGCTTAACACGGATCCGGCAGATTAGGGGGTGTCGGCAGGGCGGGAGCGGCTCCCCGTCCCGGCCGGCACCGAAACGGCGTCACAGGACCTCCGGAGCGGCTCCCGGACCTCCACAGACGCCTGGACGCGAGACCCGGCCTGACCCGGTCAGCGTCCCTCGCGGGGACCGCCGTCGTCCCGCCCCCCGGTAACGGGGGTGCGGCGGTCCCCGCGAATAGCCTTTTCCGGGACCCCTCAACGCACCTAGGCCCTGGCGGAAGCCCAACTCGCCAGCACTGCCAGCCTCTCCGCCGTCTCGGACCCCGGCTCCGGTGTGTAGACGAGCAGGGTCAGATCCCCGTCACTGGGCAGGGTCAGGCTCTCGTACGGGAAGACCAGTCGGCCCGCGACCGGGTGCTGGACGCGCTTCACGCCGTGGGCGCACTCCCTGACCTGGTGGTCGGCCCACAGGCGGCGGAAGTCCTCGCTCTTGAGGGAGAGTTCGCCGACGAGTGCGGTCAGCTGCCGGTCGTTGTGGTGGTGGCCGGCCTGGACCCGCAGATGGGCCACGCACTGGGCGGCCACCGCCTCCCACTCCGGGTAGAAGTCATGGGCCGCGGGGTCGAGGAAGACGTGGCGGGGAATGCTGCGGGCCTCGGCCGTCGTGTCGCTGTAGCCGAAGACGGCGTCGGCCAGGGCGTTCCAGGCCACGACGGTCATCCGGGGGTCCAGGACGAAGGCCGGGGTACGGTCCACGCTGTCGAGCAGCAGCTGGATGCCCGCGCGGACCCGGGGCGCGGCCGGGCGGGCGCCCTGCTTACGGGGGCGGGCCACCGCGTGCAGATAGGCGTGCTCCGTCTCGTCGAGGCGCAGTACGCGCGCGACGGCGTCCAGTACGGCATCGGAGACTCCCCCGGACTTCGTCCGGGAGGGGCCCCCAGGACCTCTGCCCTGTTCCAGCCGGATGTAGTAGTCGACGCTGACGCCGGCCAGTTGCGCCACCTCCTCCCGGCGCAGCCCGGGTACGCGGCGCCGCCCGTACGAGGGCAGCCCCACCTCCTCGGGCTGGATGCGGGCGCGGCGCGTGCGCAAAAAGTCTCCGAGATCCCCGTCCATGCGTTCGATCGTAGGGGAGGAGCGGGATCCGAACCTGGTACTGGCAGACCCAGGAAAAGCGCATCCCTGGGTACGACGGTCGGCGCGGCGCAGGGTGGTTGGCGTCGCCGGGGAGAGGCCCCGGCGGCGCCGACCACCCTCAAGGAGCACCCTCATGTCGTACGAGAACCTGGCCGGCCGTACCGCCGTCGTCACCGGGGCCGCGAGCGGAATCGGTGAGGCGATCGCCGTCCTCCTGGCCGCCCAGGGCGCCGAGGTCGCGCTGCTGGCCCGGCGCCGGGAGCGGCTGGACACGGTCGTGGAGAAGATCCGCGCCGAGGGCGGGCAGGCGCTCGCCGTGGTCGCCGACGTGACCGACCAGAGCTCGGTGGACGCGGCCGTCGAACGGATCCACACCGCCTACGGGGCCGTCGACCTGGTCGTGAACTCGGCCGGCGTCATGCTGCCCAACCCCGTCGACGACGGGCGGACCGACGAGTGGCAGCGGATGATCGACACCAACGTCACCGGTGTGCTGCGGATGATCCGCGCCTTCACCTCGGACCTGGTGGGCGCCGCCGCCGAGGGGCGGACCGCGGACCTCGTGAACATCTCGTCCATCGGCGCCCACGTCACGTTCCCCAACTACGCGGTGTACGGGGCGACCAAGGCCGCACTGACCTATCTCTCGCAGTCCCTGCGCGGCGAGTTCGGGCCGCGTGACGTGCGGGTCACCAACGTGGAGCCGGGGCTGACGCAGACCGAGCTCGCCTCGCACATCGACAGCGACGGGCTGCGGGAGCAGATCGGCGGGATGGTCGAGGCGCTGGGCACGTTGTCGGCCGAGGAGGTCGCCGATGTCGTCGCGTACGTCACCAGCCGTCCCCGGCACGTCAACCTGCGGCAGATCATGGTGCTGCCGACCCGGCAGGCGTGACGGAGGCGCAAGAGCTCGGGGCGGGGCTGTTGTGCGGTCCTCTGCGGGCCGGTGGGGGCTGGTCGCGACCGCGCGGCGGTAGCCGCAAATGAATACAGCCCCGCGCCCCTGGAGGCGCCTGCGGCGCCCTCAGTCCTCCCAGGCGTCGTCGTCCTTGTGCCGGCGACGGTGGTGGCGGCCGCTGAAGATCTCCGGGTTGGTGCGGACGGCCTGGAAGGCGTTCACCCCGACGATGCCGGCCCAGGTGACCAGCAGGCCCGGCAGATGCGCGACTCCGCCGCCGATCCCGGACAGGGGCATCGCCAGCACCAGCGAGACGATGCCGAAGCCGAACCGCTCCCCCCAGGAGTCCGTGGACTTCGGCGACCGGGAACCCCGGGCCACCACCATCTGCTGCTCGGCCATCTGCCGGCGCACCCGGCGCTCCACCGCGCCGTCGATGCGCTGGTCGACCTTCTCCAGGAACGAGTCCACCAACGCGGACTCGTACTCCTCGCCCAGCTCCCTGCGCGCTTGCAGGGTGGCGTTGAGTTCCTTCTTCAGGTCGGCGTCCCGCGCGTCCATTCCGGTCATGACATCCAAGGTAGGGAGCGCCGCCGCCCGCCGCACTGGGGATATCCCCCCTGTCCGTGGTCGGGATGTCCGCGAGCGGCCCCGGTTCGAGGGCGCATCCGCTTGCCTCGCTGTATGGGTTCATGCAGAGTTTTGGACACCTGAATAGCGAGGGGGAACCGAGTGGAGAGCGACATGAGCGTGGCGGACACTCCTGCCGCACGGTTGCAGGCGCTCTTCGAGGGGCACCGGCTCACCCCGACCCAGCGGCGCATCGCGCACAGCATGGTGCGCCGGGCGGCCGACGTGCCGTTCCTGTCCAGCGTCGAGCTGGCCGAGCTGGCCGGGGTCAGCCAGCCGTCGGTGACCCGCTTCGCGGTCGCCCTCGGCTTCGACGGCTACCCCGCGCTGCGCAGACACCTGCGCGAGGTCGCGCCCGCCGACCAGAGCGCGGACCCGGCGGCCTTCAACGAGTACCAGCAGGCCGTCGAGGCCGAGATCGAGAACCTCCGCCACCTCGCGGAACTGCTCGCCGACCCGCGGCCCGTGCGGCGCGCCGGACGGCTCCTGGCGGCCTCGCGCCCGCTGCCGGTCCTCGGACTGCGGGCGGCGGCCTCCCAGGCGTACGGCTTCGCGTACTTCGCCGCCAAGGTCCACCCCGACGTACGGCTGCTCCACGAGGGCGGCACCATGATCCACGACCGGATCGACGCCGCCGTCCGCGCGGGCGCCTCGACGCTGCTGTGCTTCGCGCTGCCCCGGCACCCCCGGGAGGTCGTGGACACGCTGGGGTACGCCAAGGAGGCCGGGCTGACCGTCGTCACCGTCGCCGACTCCGCGTTCGCGCCGGTCGCCAAGGTCTCCGACCTGCTGCTGCCGGCTGCCGTCGGCACCGGGCTGGCCTTCGACACCGCGTGTGCGCCGATGCTGCTCGGGCGGGTGCTGCTGGAGGCGATGTGCGACGACCTGCCCGAGGCACAGGCCCGGCTGGAGGAGTTCGACGCGAAGGCGGCGGCGCGCGGACTGTTCGTGGAGTGACCCGCCCCGGCGCCCGCCCCGGTGCGGAGGCGACGCCGCTTCAAGGCTCGCCGCGTTAAGGCTCGTCTCACCTTCGCTCGTTACCCTGCCTCGCCATCAGGACTGTGCCGGGACGACGAGGAGGCTGGACGTGGCACGCGGAGGTCAAGGGCTCGCTCGGGTGGCTGTCGTGGTGCGCGCCGGGGCCGCGCCCCTGTGGTGGGCCGGGGTGTTCGCGGCGGGTGTCGGGCTGCTGGTGCCGGGGTTCACCGGGCGCCGGATCGGGGTCTTCGCGGGGGCGGCGCTGTTCATCGTCGCGGCCGCCGTCGTGTCGTACCGCCGCCGCGGGCGCTATACCGCCCTGTCGCGCGGCGCCGTCCGGGCCGGCAAGCACGATGTGCTCCAGGACCGGGCCGTGACCGTACGGAACTGGCGGCACGGGCATCGCTGGTGGGTGCTGCTCGCCTGGCTGGTGGCCCTGGGTGCCAACTTCGCGGTGCCCGTGGCGGGCGGTCTGCTGCTCGCCGGGACCGGCACCGGGCTGCGGCTGAAGGCCGCGTGGCTCGGACGGCGCGAGCGTACCGAGGACGAGCTGCTGTGGGTGCGGGTCGACTGGCTAGACGCACGCGGCGGACGCCCGGCCGGCAAGACGGTCAAGGCGTACCGCGGCACCGGCGTCGCGGCCGGCGACGCGGCCCCGGGTGGGGCGCGCCGCCGTACCGCGGCACTGGTCTGACGGGGTCCTCGGACCACTCAGACCTCCAGGTCCTCCTCGATCCTCTTCAGCTGGTGGCGGGCCATCGCCAGGTTGGAGCGCTTGGCGTCGAGCACCAGGTACAGGAAGAGGCCGTTGCCGCCGCGCCCGGCGATCAGCCGGATCAGGTGGTACTGGTCGGACAGCGTGATCAGGATGTCCTCGATCTGCCCCTTGAGCCCCAGGTGCTCCATGGTCCGCATCTTGGCGCGCACCACGTCGGTGTTGCCGGCGGCGGCGACGTTGAGGTCGAAGCTCTTGCTGCCGCCCATCGTGCCGAGCGCCATGCCGCTGGTGTAGTCCACGAGGGCGACTCCGGTCGCGCCTTCGATGGAGGCGAGTGCTTCCTTCAGACAGGTTTCGGTGTTGGCCATGACGTTATGCCCCTTTGCTCGGATCTACTTGGTTCCACTCGGTTTGATCAGGTTTGCTCGGTTCAACTTTCCGTGGAGGCGCGCGCGTTGGTCGTGCGTGGCGTGCGCGCCGTTCTGGACCTGGGGGTGGCGGATCTGGCGGGTTTCGCGGGTGCCTCGACGGGCGGACGGGCGTCGACGACCTCCCCGATCCGGGCGCCCGCGCGCCGGCCCTCCAGATGCAGGCGCCCGACGCTCACACCGTCCTGGGCGAGCAGGGTGAGGACGGCGGTGCTCCCCGCCGCGTACGTCGCCACATAGCCGTACGCCCCGCGCACCAGCAGCTCGCGGAAGTCGCCCTGGCCGGTCGCGTCCGCCAGCCGTACGGCGACGCCGAGCGCGGCCGCGGTGAGGGCGGCCATGCCCTCAGGTTCGACACCGGGGGTGTCCTGGGCGATGACCAGCCCGTCCACGCTCGCCGCCAGGGCGCCGGTGAGATGCGGCACCCGGCTCCTCAACCGGCGCAGCTCGTCCAGGATCTCGGGTTCGGCCGCCATCAGCTCTCTCCTCTCGGCGCGTGCCCGTTGCCGCTCAAAGGGACTCCAGCGCATCCCTGAGCCTCTTCAGCAGCGTGATGTCGGGATCGGCGACCTCGGGCACGGCCGCTGCGGGGTGGAGGGCGGGGCCGCGGTCGGCCCGGGGGGCCGGGGTGCCGCGGGTCGGGAGGGCGGGCGGGTGCGGCGGGGGTGCCGGGGCGCGGGTGACGGCCTCGGCGGCGGGGTCCCGGGTGACGACCCCGGCCGCCGCCAGCCGCCGTACGTCCACCAGGGTGTGGAACGCCGGGCGGCCCAGCCCGCGGGCGATGTCGGGTGCCGTGCGGACACCGTCGACCAGGTGCAGCACCGCCCGCTGCCGGGCCGTGAGACCGGGGGCCGCGAGGGCGTCGGCGCGCAGCAGGGGCGCCTCGTCGGTCGCCGGGTCGGGCCAGATGCGGTGCAGCAGGTCGCGGCGGCGCAGCGTCTCGTGCTCCAGGGCGGTCACGGTGACCGGGTGCACGGCGCCGAGCCGGCCGGCGCTCGTGTACCGGAAGCGGCCCGGGCTGCTGCTGGGCGCCAGCGCGAAGTACGCCGCGTCGTACAGCGCCTCCAGATGGCACAGCTCCAGCGCGCCCCGGGTGAGCCGGCCGCGGCCGGCCAGCAGCAGGCCCGCGCCGGGTGCGCCGTCGGCCTCGGTGGCCGCCTGCTGCCAGGTCTCGGGGTCGAGGGTGCCGCGGGCCGTGAGGAGCACGTCGAGGCCGGGTGCCAGGGGGCTCTCGGCGTGCACCACCCGGCCCTCGGCCAGATGCAGGCTGCCGCGTTCGCGGACCAGGACTCCGGTGGCCCGCTCGGCGGCGAGCCGGGTCAGCATCGGCGAGACGCCGCCCCACGCCCGGGCGCGGGCCTCCGCCTTGTCCCGCACCGGCAGCCGGGGCGGCGGTGTCGTCCTCACCGCGGTCATCCCAGCACCAGCCGTCCGGTCATCTCGCCGAGCCGGATGCGGGCCAGCGCGAGATTGCCCTCCACCCGGGCCAGCCACAGGTGCAGGAAGACGCTGCTGTCGAAGGAGGTCCGTACGAAGCACAGGACGTGGTAGCTGTCCCGGTTGCTGATGATCACATCCTCGACCGGTGGGTCGGTTATGTCGTCGTCCGGTGCGAACGCCCGGTGTTCGGCGGCCAGTCGGGCCAGCTCGGCGGCCTCCGCCGCGGCCGCCTCATGGTCGCCGCCCGGTGACTCCCCTGCGGTGCCCAGGGCCAGCCCGCTCGTCCAGTCGACCAGGGCGGCGCCCCTGGCACCGGGCAGTTGCATGGCTTCCAGCAGACACTCGTCGATTCCGGGCACCGCGGTTCCCCTCCCGCATGGGGTTCGGCTGAGTGACGCCGAAACTACGCAGGGTGTGCGTGAGGGGTGAGGATTCTGGCATTTTCCGGTGGAACATGCGTGGGATGACTAAGGTGGGTCAACTGAGCTCGTTTTCCGAACAGTTGACCCACATGTCCACCGGCGCTCGTCAACGGCGCACGGCTGCTCAGAGGGTGGTGAGCGCGGACGCGTGCGCCCCTCCGGACTCGGCCACGATCTCCTCGAGCGTCTGCGGCGTACGGACGGTCGCGAAAGCGACCCCGGCACCCCCGCCGCCGTTGCCGCCTCCGTCGCTCGCGGCGAAGCCGTAGATGCCGGGCCGGGCGAGGGAGTTGTACGCGTAGTGGTGCGCGAAGTAGTACGCCCCCGTGTCCAGCGCCGCCGCGTAGTCCCCCTGCTCCAGGAGCGGCAGCGCGCGCCCCTCGGCGAGCAGGTCGCCCGCGAAGCAGGCGGGCCCGGCGATGTCCTGCACCACCTCGGGCCCCTCCTTCGGCCGCCCCTTCGCGTCGTACGCGGCGATCCTGAGCGGCCAAGACCCCGGCACGTACACCGTCCGCGTCGCCACCTGCACGCCCGCGTGCGTCACCGCGACCGGTCGCCCGCCCGCGCTCTTGGCGTACTCGACCCGGGCCACCACCGTCCCGTGCTTGGCCAGCAGCGACCGCCCGAACTCCGTCACCAGCCCGTACCGCCCGTCGAACAGCCCCGGCACCGCCTCGCTCAGCAGCCGCGCGTACTGCGCGTACGTCGGCGTCGTCGCGTCCGAGCCGAAGTTCACCGGCAGCCCGCCGCCGATGTCGAGGGTGTCGATCTGGCGCCGCCCGATGCTCCGGTTGATCTCCTCGGCGAGCGCGTACGTCTGCGCGACGCCCTGCGCCATCAGCGACAGCGGGATGCCCTGGGAGCCGGTGTGCGCGTGCAGCCGGGTCAGCCAGGGCCGGTCGGCGTAGGCGCGCACGATCCACTCCCGGGCGCCGGGGTCGCGCAGGGCCACCCCGAACTTCGAGGTCGCCGTGGCCGTGGACGTCGACCCGATGGAACCGCCGCCGACCTGCGGGTTGACCCGGATGCCGAGCGGGGAGCGGCTGGTGGCCGACCGCATGAGCCCGTCGATACGGTCCAGCTCCTGAGGGTTGTCCGCGTTCACGGCGATCCCCAGCGCCAGTGCCTCCCGCAGCTCGGCCGGCGTCTTCGCGGGCGAGTCCAGGACGGTCGCCTCGGGACGCAGCCCCGCCGCCCGGGCCAGTGCCAGCTCGCCGGGGCTCGCCACCTCCGCGCCGATCCCGGCCTCCCGCAGCAGCCGCAGCACCGGCACCAGCGGGGTCGCCTTCACCGCGAAGGCGTGCAGCACCGGGGTGCCGGGTGCGGTGACCGCGTCGAACGCCGCCCGCAGCTCGGCCGCCGACTCCCGGATGCCGGTCACGTCCAGAAGGCCGACGATGGGGGAGCCGGGCGTCAGCAGCCCCTGCTCCACCGCGGCCCGCACCGCCTCGTCCCGCCGCGCCGCGCGCGCCGTCTGCTCCCCGTTGCCGTTGTCCACGCCGTCCCCCGTCAGGTCGTTGTCCGCGCCCATGTCTCCAGCGAAACACCGGTTCCCGTCCCGCGTCGAAGGACCGCGCTATTGACTAGTTCTATTCAGAAAGTCAGGATGTGAATAACGGCAGCACAGTCCGCTAGGAGGCAGACCATGTCAGGACCCCGCCCCGTCCGAGCAGCACGCGGTACGGAACTGAGCGCCCTGGGATGGCAGCAGGAAGCCGCCCTGCGGATGCTCCAGAACAACCTCGACCCCGAGGTCGCCGAGCACCCCGACAAGCTCGTCGTCTACGGCGGCACCGGCAAGGCGGCCCGCGACTGGCGCTCCTTCGACGCCATGGTCCGCACCCTGCGCACCCTCAAGCAGGACGAGACGATGCTGGTCCAGTCCGGCCGGCCGGTCGGCGTCATGCAGACCCACGAGTGGGCCCCGCGCGTCCTCATCGCCAACTCCAACCTCGTCGGCGACTGGGCCAACTGGGAGGAGTTCCGCCGCCTGGAGGCCCTCGGCCTGACCATGTACGGCCAGATGACCGCCGGCTCCTGGATCTACATCGGCACCCAGGGCATCCTCCAGGGCACCTACGAGACGTTCTCCGCGGTCGCCGCGAAGAAGTTCGGCGGCACCCTCGCCGGGACGATCACCCTCACCGCGGGCCTCGGCGGCATGGGCGGCGCCCAGCCGCTCGCGGTCACCATGAACGACGGTGTGGCGATCTGCATCGACGTCGACCCGCGTGCCATCGAGCGCCGCATCGAGCACCGGTACCTGGACGTGAGGGCCGACAACCTGCGGCACGCGCTGCAACTGGCGGTCGAGGCCCGCGACGCCCGCAAGCCGCTCTCCATCGGCCTGCTCGGCAACGCCGCCGAACTCTTCCCGCAGCTGCTGGCCGAAGGCGCCCCGATCGACATCGTGACCGACCAGACCTCGGCCCACGACCCGCTCTCCTACCTGCCGACCGGTGTCGACTTCGACGACATGGCCTCCTACGCGGCCAAGGACCCGGCCGGCTTCACCACCCGCGCCCGCGAGTCGATGGCCCGGCACGTCGAGGCCATGGTCGGCTTCATGGACGCCGGCGCCGAGGTCTTCGACTACGGCAACTCGATCCGCGGTGAGGCCCGACTCGCCGGGTACGAGCGGGCGTTCGCCTTCCCCGGCTTCGTCCCCGCCTATATCCGACCGCTCTTCTCCGAGGGCAAGGGCCCCTTCCGGTGGGCCGCTCTGTCCGGAGAGGCCTCGGACATCCACAAGACCGACAAGGCGATCCTCGACCTCTTCCCCGACAACGAGTCCCTGCACCGCTGGATCAAGATGGCCGGCGAGCGGGTCCACTTCCAGGGCCTGCCCGCCCGGATCTGCTGGCTCGGCTACGGCGAGCGCGACAAGGCCGGCGAGCGGTTCAACGACATGGTGGCGAGCGGCGAGCTGGCGGCTCCGCTGGCCATCGGTCGCGACCACCTCGACTCCGGGTCGGTGGCGTCGCCGTACCGCGAGACGGAGGCGATGCTCGACGGCTCGGACGCCATCGCCGACTGGCCGCTGCTGAACGCCATGGTCAACGTGGCTTCGGGCGCCAGCTGGGTCTCCATCCACCATGGTGGCGGCGTCGGCATGGGCCGGTCCATCCACGCGGGCCAGGTGTCCGTGGCCGACGGCACGAAGCTCGCCGGCGAGAAGGTCCGCCGCGTGCTGACGAACGACCCCGGCATGGGTGTCATCAGGCACGTGGACGCGGGCTACGACATCGCGGTGTCCGTCGCCGACGAGCGGGGCGTGCGCGTGCCCATGCGCGAGGGTGACGACGCGTGACACAGCATGAGGGCCGCCCGCAGCCCGGCCCGACCGGAAGTTCCTTCCACACCATGTGGAAGGAGCTCCGCCCCATCGGCCGTCACCCCGACTCCCACGGCTACCGCCGCTACGCCTGGACCGGGGCCGACGCCGAATGCCGGGCCTGGTTCAAGGAGCAGGCCGAGGTCCGGGGGCTGACTTACGAGGTCGACCGGAACGGTAATCAGTGGGCCTGGCTCGGTGACCCCACCGCCGGGGACGCCGTGGTCACCGGGTCGCATCTGGACTCCGTGCCGGACGGCGGCGCCTTCGACGGGCCCCTCGGAGTCGTGTCCTCCTTCGCCGCGCTGGACGAACTGCGCTCCCGCCGAGTGACGTTCACCAAGCCCCTCGCCGTCGTCAACTTCGGCGACGAGGAGGGCGCCCGGTTCGGGCTCGCCTGTGTCGGGTCGCGGCTCGCCTCCGGGCAGCTCACCGTCGAGCAGGCGCACCGGCTGACCGACGGGGAGGGCATCAGCCTTCCCCGGGCCATGGAGGCCGCCGGGTACGACCCCGACATCATCGGCGCCGACCCCGAGCGGCTCTCCCGCATCGGCGCCTTCGTCGAGCTGCACGTCGAGCAGGGGCGGGCGCTGGACCTCTCCGGCGACCGGGTCGGGCTCGCCAGCGCCATCTGGCCGCACGGGCGGTGGCGGTTCGACTTCCGGGGCGAGGCCAACCACGCCGGCACCACCCGGCTCGTCGACCGCCGCGACCCGATGCTGTCGTACGCCGAGACCGTGCTCGCCGCCCGCCGCGAGGCCGAACTCGCCGGTGCCGTCGCCACCTTCGGCAAGATCTCCGTCGAGCCGAACGGCGTCAACGCCATCCCCTCCCTCGTACGCGGCTGGCTCGACTCCCGCGCCGCCGACCAGGAGAGCCTCGACGCCGTCGTGGGCGGCGTCGAGAAGGCCGCCCGGGAGTACGCGGGCGCACACGGCATCGACCTCGACGTCGTGCGGGAGTCCTTCACCCCCGTCGTCGAGTTCGACCACGCCCTGCGCGACGAACTCGCCCGCATCCTCGGCAAGAGCAGCGGCACCGACCTCAGGGTCCCCGTCCTCGGAACCGGCGCCGGACACGACGCCGGGATCCTCTCCGGACACCTCCCGACCGCCATGCTGTTCGTACGCAACCCCACGGGCGTCTCGCACTCCCCGGCGGAGTTCGCCGCCGAGGACGACTGCGTGGCCGGCGTGCTCGCCCTCGCCGACGTACTGGAAGGACTGGCCTGCACGTGACCCAGCACCGCACGCGGACGTACTGGCTGGAGCACGCGTGGCTCGACACCCACGTCGAGCCGGGCGTCGCGGTCGAGGTCGAGGACGGCCGCATCGCCGCCGTCCGCCCCGGCGTCGAGACTCCGCCACCCGGCGCCGAGATCCTCCGCGGCCTCACCCTGCCCGGCCTCGCCAACACCCACTCGCACGCCTTCCACCGTGCCCTGCGCGGCACCGTCCAGGTCGGCTCCGGCACCTTCTGGACCTGGCGCGAGGTCATGTACGCCACGGCCGACCGGCTGACCCCGGAGACCTACCACGACCTCGCCCGAGCGGTGTACGCCGAGATGGCGCTGGCAGGCGTGACGAGCGTCGGCGAGTTCCACTACCTGCACCACGCCCCCGGCGGCACCCCCTACGCCGACCCCAACGCCATGGGCGAGGCCCTCATCGGGGCCGCCGCCGACGCCGGCATCCGGATCACCCTCCTCGACACCGCCTACCTCTCCGCCGGCTTCGGACGGGCCCCCGACACCCACCAGCTCCGCTTCTCCGACGGCAGCGCGGACGCCTGGGCCGAACGCTGTTCAGTTCTCAAGGAACGGGATCACGCGCGGATCGGGGCGGCCGTCCACTCCGTACGGGCCGTGCCCGCGGGCCAGTTGGCGACCGTGGCCCAGTGGGCCGAGGAGCGGCGGGCCCCGCTCCATGTGCACCTGTCCGAGCAGACCGCCGAGAATGACGCCTGCCGCGAGGCCCACGGCTGCACCCCCACCCAGCTCCTCGCCGAGCACGGCGTCCTCGGCCGGCGCACCACCGGCGTCCACAACACCCACCTCACCGACGAGGACATCGCCCTGATCGGTGGCTCCGGCACCGGCACCTGCATGTGCCCGACCACCGAGCGGGACCTGGCCGACGGCATCGGACCCGCCGTCGCCCTCCAGAAAGCCGGCTCCCCGCTCTCCCTGGGCTCCGACAGCCACGCCGTCATCGACCTCCTCGAAGAGGCGCGCGCGATGGAGCTGAACGAGCGCCTGCGCACCCGCACCCGCGGTCACTGGACGGCGGCGGCCCTGCTGCGGGCGGCCTCGGCCGACGGACACGCGGCCCTCGGCTGGGACGAGGCGGGCACCATCGAGCCCGGCGCGCTCGCCGACCTGACGACGATCGCGCTCGACTCGGTCAGAACCGCGGGACCGCTGCCCAGGCTCGGCGCCGAGACGGCCGTATTCGCGGCGACCGCGGCGGACGTACGGCACACGATCGTGGGCGGACGGCACGTCGTACGCGACGGGGCCCACACCTTCGTACCGGATGTGCCACAAGCCCTCGCGCGGGCCGTGCAAGCCCTGCGCGCCTGACGACCATCCCCGCACAGGCCACCCACGAGGACGTCATGAGCAGCACTGTCATCACCAACATCGCCACGCTGGTCACCAACGACCCCTCCCTCGGCGACGGCTCCCCACTGGGCCTGGTCCAGGACGCGGCGGTCGTCATCGACGGTGACCGCATCGTGTGGACCGGTGAGCAAAGCAAAGCACCCGCCACTGACAACCGGGTCGACGCGGGCGGCCGGGCGGTCCTGCCCGGGTTCGTCGACTCCCACTCCCACCTGGTCTTCGCGGGCGACCGGACGCAGGAGTTCAACGCCCGGATGTCGGGGCGGGCGTACAGCGCGGGCGGGATCCGCACCACGGTCGCGGCGACCCGGGCGGCGAGCGACGCGGAGCTGGAGGCCAATCTCACCCGCTATCTCGCGGAGGCCCTGCGCCAGGGCACGACGACCTTCGAGACGAAGTCCGGCTACGGCCTGACCGTCGAGGACGAGGCCCGCGCCCTGCGCATCGCCGCCGCGCACACCGACGAGGTCACCTACCTCGGCGCGCACATCGTCTCGCCCGACCACGCCGAGGACCCGGCCGCCTACGTGGAGCTCGTCACCGGCGAGATGCTGGACGCCTGCGCCCCGTACGCCCGCTGGATCGACGTCTTCTGCGAGAAGGGCGCCTTCGACGGCGACCAGGCCCGCGCGATCCTCACGGCGGGCCGCGCCAAGGGCCTGCACCCGCGTATCCACGCCAACCAGCTCTCCTACGGCCCCGGCGTCCAGCTGGCCGTCGAACTCGACGCCGCCAGCGCCGACCACTGCACCCATCTCACGGACGCCGACGTGGAGGCACTGGCGAACGGCAGCACGGTCGCCACGCTTCTCCCCGGCGCCGAGTTCTCCACGCGTGCCGAGTGGCCGGACGCCCGCCGTCTCCTGGACGCCGGCGTCACCGTGGCCCTGTCGACGGACTGCAACCCGGGCTCGTCCTTCACGTCGTCCGTGCCGTTCTGCATCGCCCTCGCCGTACGGGACATGGGTATGACCCCCGACGAGGCCGTCTGGTCCGCCACGGCGGGCGGCGCCGCGGCCCTGCGCCGCGAGGACATCGGCCGACTGACCCCGGGCGCCCGAGCCGACCTCACGCTCCTGGACGCGCCCAGCCACGTACACCTGGCCTACCGGCCGGGCGTACCGCTGGTGGCCGGGGTATGGCGACGGGGCGTGCGCGAGATCTGACCGAGTCGTCGGATCCCTCGCACGCCCCGTGCCGGGCGAAGCTGCGGAGCGGGGTCACTCCTCGACCGTGAGCCCCTTGCGCAGCCGTACCAGCGTCCGGGACAGCAGCCGGGACACGTGCATCTGTGAGATTCCGAGCTCGTCGCCGATCTCCGACTGGGTCAGGCCCGCCACGAAGCGCAGGGAGAGGATCCTGCGGTCGCGGGGCGGGAGGTCGGCGATCAGGGGCTTCAGGGACTCGACGTACTCGATGCCCTCGATCCCGTGGTCCTCGTAGCCGATGCGGTCGGCCAGGGCGCCCTCGGCGTCGTCCTCCTCGGGCTGGGCGTCCAGGGAGGAGGCCGTGTAGGCGTTGGAGGCGGCCATGCCCTCGACGACCTCGTCCTTGGTGAGGCCGAGGCGCTCCGCGAGCTCGCCGACCGTCGGGGCGCGGTCCAGCTGCTGGGCCAGCTCGTCGCCGGCCTTGGCCAGGTCGAGCCGGAGCTCCTGGAGCCTGCGCGGCACCCGTACGGACCACGACGTGTCGCGGAAGAAGCGCTTGATCTCGCCGACGATGGTTGGCATCGCGAAGGTGGGGAACTCCACCCCACGGCTCATCTCGAAGCGGTCGATCGCCTTGATCAGACCGATCGTGCCGACCTGGATGATGTCCTCCATCGGCTCGCTGCGGGAGCGGAAGCGGGAGGCGGCGAACTTGACCAGGGCGAGGTTGAGCTCGACGAGCGTGTTGCGGACGTACGAATATTCGTGGGTGCCTTCCTCCAGCGACTCCAGCCGCTCGAAGAGGGTCTTGGAAAGGGCCCGTGCGTCCACCGGCCCCACCTCGTCGAAGGGGGGGATCTCCGGAAGCCCGGCAAGCGGGTCGTCCTGCTCGATGGGATCCAGATGTTCCGGGGGGGATGTCGACGTCGCCGGATGGGTATGCGATGCGTCGAGCCGGGGTGACATGATGTCCTCCATCGTTCTCGGCATGTGGGCTGCCGAAGCCATCTGCGTGCACTGCGGTGTGCGGCGCCTCCAAAGCCGGCCGTGTCGAGTACGTGTCCCTACTAGCCCTACCCGCTTTCCCAACCCGGCCGCAAGTGCGATCTGTGCGGAAATGTCCGTTTGTGTGCAGATGCCCGGGTGCCAGAGTGTGGAGGGAAGGCGTAGTGTTCGAGGGCGTCAGCAGCAGCCACGACGTCGGGAGAGAGAGACGGCATGGACCGCGGGACGGTCGGCAGCGCACAGTCTGGCCGGCTTCTGGTCGAGGTGCGGAAAGAGGGCGCCAGCGCCGTCGTGACCCCGGCGGGTGAGTTGGATCACCACACCGCCGATTTGTTGCGTGAGCCACTCGAGGCCTGCCTCGACGACGGCTTCAGTCGGCTGGTGGTGGACTGCTCGCGTCTGGAGTTCTGTGACTCCACCGGGCTCAACGTACTTCTCGGCGCACGACTGAAGGCGGAGGCCGCGGGCGGCGGGGTGCATCTCGCAGGGATGCTGCCCGTGGTGGCGCGGGTCTTCGAGATCACAGGGGCCGATGCGGTCTTCACTGTCCATGACACGCTCGACGCGGCCCTGGCCGACGAGACCGGCTGAGCCGGCCCGCCGGGCCCGCGGCACCCCGGACGCCCCACGGCGACCGGGGCTTCGCACGTGTTCCGCCCCGTGCGGGAAGACGCGTACCGAAACAGGGGGTGTTCTGCCGGTTCGGTCGGGCAGAAGACATCCTGGAACAGGCGTCAGACGCGGCGAAGGATCCAGCGTCCAGCTACGTACTGCACTCTGACATCTGACTATTGAATCGTGAACTGGTGAATCGGTGAGGTGAAGCGCTGATGAGCAGCACCCGGCCTTACTCGCCGGGCGACCGCGGCCCGGAGGCCGACGGCGCTTCCGGGGTGTCCGAAGGGGGTGCGGCCGTGTCGCCCGAGTCGTCGGCGGGCCGGCAGGTCCGCAGGCTGAACTTCGACGGGGCGAGCGGCGTCGTCCCCCTCGCCCGGGACTTCGCCCGCCAGGCGCTGTACGCGTGGGGCTGGCTGCCCGCCGCCTCCGCCGACCAGCGCGCCGCCGCCGAGGATGTGCTGCTCGTCGTCTCCGAGCTGGTGACCAACGCCTGTCTGCACGCCGAGGGCCCCGACGAGCTGTGGATCACGCTCGACAACAAGGTGATCCGCATCGAGGTCTCCGACAAGGGCACGGGCCAGCCGGCCCCTCGCACCCCGCACCGCGCGGGCCGCCCCGGCGGACACGGCATGTTCATCGTGCAGCGCCTCTGCCTGGACTGGGGCGTGGTCCGCGTCCCCGGGCTGACCGGCAAGAAGGTCTGGGCGGAGCTCGGCGCACCGGCGTAATTCGCTGGCCGCCCCGCCCCGGGCTCCCTACCCTCGACGACAACGCGCTGACGGAGACAAGTAGCCCCGGGCCACGCGAGTCGAGAGAGCCGCCGAACGCTGTGAAGGCGGCCTCGCGATCCCGGTGCGAATCCACTCCCGAGTGCGGGGAGGAAATGCCCCGCCGGCCGGCCCCCGTCACCGGGCCACGACGAGACCGTCGTAGAAGCCGAAGCACTCGGTTCTGCGGCGGTGAAGGCGTGGTGGCACCGCGAGCACCCTCTCGCCCACGCCCCGAGGGACCCTCCCCGGGGCGGCGCACGCTGTTCCGGCAGAACCGGACGGAGCGCGCACCATGCTCGACGTCACCCTCATCCGACAGCACCCCGACCGGGTCCGCGACGCCCTGCGCAAACGGGGCGTGGACGCCGACCTCCCCGCCTTCCTCGCCCTGGACGCCGAGTTCCGCGAGGCCCGTACCGCCGTGGAGCGGCTGCGCGGTGAGCGGCGCGGGATCTCGGCCGACATCGCCGCAGCGCACCGGGCGGGCGAACCCGCCGAGGAGCTCCGGGTCGAGGCCAAGGAGCTGACCGACCGGCTCGCGGCCGCCGAGGCGCGGCTCGCCCGGCTGGCGGCACAGCACCGGGCGTTCCTGGACGCCCTGCCCAACCTCCCCGACGACGACGTCGTCGCGGGCGGCAAGGAGAACAACCAGGTCGTACGGGTCACCGGGACCCCGCCCGAGTTCGCCTTCGAGGCCAGGGACCATGTGCGGCTCACCGAGGAGCTCGGCCTCGTCAACCACGAGCGCGGCACCCGGCTCGGCGGCAACGGCCACTGGGTCTACCGCGGCGACGGCGCCGCCCTGGAGTGGGCGCTGCTCAACCACTTCCTCGACACCCACCGCCGGGCGGGCTACGAGTTCGTGCTGCCGCCGCACCTGCTCACCCACGAGGCCGGTTACACGGCGGGCCAGTTCCCCAAGTTCGCCGACGAGGTCTACCGCACCGACGACGACCGCTTCCTGCTGCCCACCGCCGAGACCGCCCTGGTCAACCTGCACCGCGGCGAGACCCTGGACGAGGCCGAGCTGCCGCTCAAGTACGTGGCCTACACGCCCTGTTACCGCAAGGAGAGCGGCAGCCACCGCACCGCCGACCGGGGCACCCTGCGCGGCCACCAGTTCAACAAGGTCGAGCTGTTCCAGTTCGCCCGCCCCGCGGACTCGGCCGCCGCCCAGCTGGAACTCCTGGCCCGAGCCGAGGAGTTGGTCACCGGACTCGGACTGCACCACCGGGTCACCCTGCTGGCCGCCGGGGACACCAGCCCCGCCCAGGCCAGGACCTACGACGTCGAGGTGTGGCTGCCCAGCCTGGGCGCCTACGCCGAGGTCAGCTCGGTGTCGAACGCCCGCGAGTACCAGGCCCGGCGCGGTGGCATCCGGTACCGGCCGGCAGGCGGCGGAAAGTCGGCCCACCTCCACACCCTCAACGCCTCGGGTCTGGCCACCAGCCGGCTGCTGCCCGCGCTCCTCGAACAGCACCAGCGGGCCGACGGGACGGTGGAGGTGCCGGAGGTGCTGTGGCGCTGGGGGGCGCCCCAGACCCTCCGTCCCAGGGTTACCCGGGGTTAGTCCTTTACCCGAAACCCCTTCCGTGCGCGCCGGATCGTCACAACTCCGGCGCGCACCTTGTCTTCCCTCCTTGCGAGCCCGGGCGTACCTTGACGGCCGATCTGATGTGCCGTCAGGAACCAGTCAAGGGAACCGAGTAACGAGTAAGTAGGGAGCGGAACCGTGTCGTACCGGAAACGAACCGCCGCGCTCGCGTCCGCCGCGGCCCTGGCCGGCTCGGCGGTGCTGATGGCCGCCCCCGCCGCCCGGGCCGAGGTCGTCGACGTCAAGTACCAGTGCAAGACGCCGATCGGCGACAAGAGCGCCGTCTCGCCCATCGACATCAAGAGCGTCAAGAGCGGCAGCGGCTACAAGATCACCATGTCCTGGCAGAAGGGCGTCTCCTCCAGCCCGGTCGACCTGGGCAAGGGTGCGATGAAGCCGAGCGCCGTCATCCAGCTCGGCGGCGCCGAGAAGGGCACGCTGAAGGTGACCGGGGCTGCGAACCAGGCGGTGGTGCCCGCCAACACCCCCATCAAGATCAACGACTTGAGCGGTACGTACACGCCGGCGAAGTCCGGCAAGGTCACCTTCACCGCGGGTGTGCTGACCATCATCGCGCTCGGTACGACGACGACGTGCACGCCGACCAACAGTCCCGGGCCCTCGCTCAGTCTCGACGTGACCGCCGCGGGCGGGTCGGGCGGCGGCGGTACGCGGAGTGACTCCGGTTCGGGGGCGTCGCTGCCGCAGACCGGGCCCGAGGATTCGGCGATCGCGCTCGGCACGTTGGGGGGGACGGTGCTGCTCGCCGGCGCGGCCGGCACGTTGTGGGTGACGCGTCGGCGTCAGGCGGCGCGTCACTGAGGTCGTTCGCGTCGCTGTGGGAGCCGCCGATGCCGTTTGTCGAAATGCCGGGTGAGGTTGTCGGTCGGCTGCGGGTACGTTGTGGCTGGTCGCGCCCCGCGGCGAAGCCGCATATCGATAGGGTCCCGCGCCCCTTGGGGTTGGTCCTGCTGGCCCTGCTGGCATGCGCCCCGGCAGCAACTGCCGCCGACGGGTGGTCGATTGCGCCCGTCGGCGAGGAGCGGCCTGCCTTCTACGCCGAGGGGGAGCCCGGCGTTGTGCTCCAGGACACGGTGGCGCTGACCAACGGCAGCGAGGGGCCGGTCGGCGTCTCGCTGCGGGCCGAAGGCGCCGACGTCACCTTCGCCGACGCTCGGCTCAAGCTGGCGCCGCGCACCCGTACCGAGGTGCCCTTCACCGTTCGGATCCCTGCTGATGACACCGCTGCCGCGATCGTGGCCCGGGACTCCGAGGGGCGTGTGCGGCGGGTGCCTGTGCATCTGCGGGCCACCGTCCCCACTCTGTCCGCGCTCACCGTCGAGCAGGTGGTCGTGGGTGCTGATCGGATCACGTACGAGCTGGTCAACCGGGGGACGACGGTCCTCGCGCCGACGGTCGTGCTGCGGGCCGACGGGCTCTTCGGGCGGGTCCTGGACCGGACCCGGGACGTGGAGCTCGCGCCGGGCCGTCGGTTGCGGCTCAGCGAGGGGTGGGAGCGGCCTGTGTTCGATGCCGTGCGGGTGCGGGTGGCCGTCACGGCGGCGGGCGGGGCCCGGGACGCGGTGAGTGTGTCGGCGGGGGGCGGGGCGTGGGGTGCGGCGGGCGGGGTCGGCGTGGTGGCGGCCGGGGGCGCGGTGTTCGTCGTACGACGTCGGCGGCGCCGTCCGGAGGTCGAGTTGACGGGAGCGGTGTCGTGAAGGTGCGCGTGCTGGTGCTGACGGTGCTCCTGGCGCTGGTGTCGGGCGTGGCGGCGCCCGGCGTCCAGGCCGCCGAGCGGCCGACCGTCGAGCTCTCCAAGTCACAGGCGGGGACCGGGGGTTCGGTGACCGTCACCGGCAGTGGCTGGCGGGCGAAGGCGCTGCTGATGGTCCTGATCTGCGGACAGGCCGTGCCCTCGCGCGGTGTGCCCGGCGGCACCAACTCCTGTGCCAACGCGGACGGACGCGCCGTCACCACCGACGCCAAGGGCCGCTTCAGCAAGAAGCTGCCGGTCGCCGAGCCGCCCGTGCCCTGTCCCTGCGTGGTGCACGTGGCGACGGCGACCGGGGCGAGGGCCGACGCCGACGCCGTCTTCCAGGTCGCCGGACACGCCGTGGAGCCGCTGCCCGCCGAGGCGTCCGGCGGACGGCTCTCCGTCCTCACCGACACCCGGCTGGACGGCTCCGGCGGACTGCTCACCTGGTTCGGGGCACCGCCCGCCCGCACCCTCGTCTTCACCGTCGGCAATGTCGGCACCTCTGAGATCAAGAACCCCCTCTTCCAGGTCGGCACCTCCCACGGGGTGTTCGCGCCGCAGTGGGAGGAGCAGCAGTGGCGCGGCACGATCGCCCCGGGCAAGAAGGCGCGCATCGAACTGCCCGTCGAGCTGTCGGGCGGCGCGCACGGCGACTACACCGTGTCGCTGAAGTACGGCGGCAAGGTGCTCGCCGAGCAGCCCTGGGGCGTCGGGCGGCCCTGGGGCGTGACCCTGTTCTGGATCCTGGTCTGCCTGGTGGTGCCGGCCGCGCTGTTCCGTATCGGCATGGCCGTGGTCGACCGGGTACGGCCGCACAGGCCGCGCCGGCCCGGCCGCGCCCGCGGCCCCGTCCGGTTCCGGCTGCCCGAACTCACCCTGCGGCTCCCGGGGTTGCACACCCCGTCCCAGGATCCGCCCGCGTCCTCGACCCTGCCGTGGTTCACCCCGGACTCCGATCCGGGCGCGGCCGGTCGGCTCTCCGCACCGCACGAAGACAGCCCGACGACTCCCACCAGAGAGGGATCCACGTGAGAAAGCGAAGGAGAGCCATACCGGTACTCGTCTGTGCCGGTGTCGTACTGGGGGCGGCGGCGCTGCCCGCGCAGGCCGCCGAGGTCTCGTACGCCACCAAGTGCATCCCGCCCGCCGCCTCCGGCCTCGACCCGGTCGAGGGGACCACCAAGGTCGAGATCACCGCGCCGGCCACCGCCAAGGTCGGCGACGAGGTCGAGGTGGTGTGGAAGTTCGTGCAGGCCGCCTCCAAGAACCCCGACCTCATCGATCTGCCCGCGAACTCGGTCAAGCCGTCCGGTGTGCTCAAGGCGACCGGCGCGCAGACCGCCGGCGTGCCCATGGCGGGACCGCAGGAGAACCCGGCGATCCCCAAGGGCGGCGCCATGGTCCTCTCCGACATGAAGGGCACCCTGAAGCTGACGACGGCCGGCGAGGTCACGCTGACGCCGGACGCCTACACGATCACCGCGTTCTCGACGAACACCGAGTGCGCGCCGACGGAGACCGTGCAGCCCGCGGCGACCATCAAGGTGGCCGCCGGAGACGGGACCTCGTCACCGACCCCCACCCCCACCGACGATCCCAGCGACAGCCCCAGCCCCTCCGACGAGCCGAGCGAGACCGACAGCGGTACGCCGAGCCCGAGCGCCACGGAGTCGGACGGCGGCCAGACCGACTTCACCGGGAAGGTCGTCGACATCCCCTACACCTGTGAGTCGCCCATCGGAACGCAGAAGGCGACCTCCACGATCCAGATCGACGCCAAGAAGGACGGCGGGAACTTCGGGCTCACCGTGCAGTTCAAGAAGTCGCCGATGAACAGCCCGGCCAACATCCCCAAGGACTCCATCAAGCCCTCGATGGACGTGGTCCTGGGCGGCGACGACGAGGGCTCCGTGCATGTGGAGGGGCCGACCAACGCCGAGGACATCAAGGCGGGCGACCCGATCGAGATCCCGGACATGACCGGCACGTACAAGCCGGGGGCCACGGGCGAGTCGACGCTGTCGCCGGGGGTGCTGACGATCGAGGCGCTCGGTACGACGACGAAGTGCACGCCGGACAAGACGTCGGTGTCGCTGACCCTGGACACGACCGAGCAGGAGGGCGGGGCGTCCGGCGGTTCGTCGTCCACGGGCGGCGGCGGTTCCGCGTCCGGTTCCACGTCCGGCGGTCTGGCCGCGACCGGGTCCGAGGACCATGACGCGCTGAAGGCGCTCGGTCTCGTCGCGGGTACGGCCGTGCTGTTGGGCGCGGCGGTGTTCACGTTCCTGCCGGGACGGCGGCGGCTGCGGTAGCGGGCCCTCGGGGTGCGCGGCGGGGCTCGTTCAGCGAAGGGCGACGAGTCCCGCGTCCGTCGGCCGGAAGCCGCAGGCCCCGAAGTAGAAGGGGCGCAGATGCTCCTCGAAGTCGACGTGGAGCCACTCGCACTCCGCCGCCCGGGCGCCCTGGGCGGCGGTGGCCAGCAGCCGGGTCCCGACACCGGCACCGCGCAGGTCCGGCGCGACCATCGTGTCGAGGACGAAGGCATGGACGCCGCCGTCCCAGGCCACGTTGACGAACCCGACCAGCCGACCGGCCTCGCGGGCGCACACCCAGCCGAGGCTGTGCCGGTGCACGCGCGCGTGCCAGTCGCCGGACGTCAGGTCGTGCCCGAACGCCTCAGCGTGCAGCGCGTCGACCTCCCCGTCGCCGAAGCCGCCGCGCCACTCGTACGCGACCGTCATCGCCGGGCCTCCGTCAGGAATGCTCCCTCAGCCACCGCAGCACCGTTCCTCTCGCCCGCTTCATGAGGGCACCTCCGTGCGAGGCACCCGCCAGAGTGTGCACGGTGAGGTCGGTGTGGCCCAACCGCCTTTCCGCCGCGGCGAGTTCGGTCGAGTGGTACGGCGGTACGAAGTCCCGCTCCGAGTGGATGAGGAGCATCGGGGCGTCGTCCGCGCCGGAGGCGTGGGTGCGGGCCGCGAGGTCGCCCCAGCGGGTCCAGCAGCGGGGGCCCGTGCGGTCGGGGTCGCAGCCGACCAGGCGGCGCGCCTCCCGACGCAGTCGGCGCTGCTGGTCCGTGGCTCCGGGGCGGCCGCCGTCCACCCAGGCCCGGTACGGGGAGGCGACCGGGGACAGGGCCACCACGCCCCGCACCAGCGATCCGCCCTTGCCGTACGTCGCCGCGTCCAGCGCGAGCTGGCCGCCCGCCGAGGAGCCCAGGACCAGGGGCCGCCCGGGGGAGTCGGCGGCGATCCAGCGCAGCGCGGCCCGGACGTCCTCGCGTTGCGCGGGCCAGCGGGCGTCCGTGTTCAGGCGGTAGTCGGTCTCGTAGACGCGGAAGCCACGGGCCGCCAGCCACCGTGCGGTGCCGCTCCAGTCGGCGTCCTCGGCCCAGTGGCCGCCGTGCAGGATCACCAGCGGCGGGGCACCCCGGTCGCCGTACACCGTGATGGTCTGGCGGGCGTGGCCGCCGTAGGAGAGCGTCTCGGGGGCCGCCTCCACGACGGTGCCGGAGGACGACAGCAGGAAGCCGAGGGCGGCCGCCACCGAGACGAAAGTACGACGCATGTCTGTGATGGTGCGGGGCCGTCCTGGAGTCCGGCCGGAAAACCCCGAAGGGCCACCGCACCGGGTGGTGAGGCGGCCCTTCGTTCGAAGAAACGTCAGTGCACGGAGCCCATGAGCTCCTTGACGCGGTTGCGGTACATCCAGATCGCGACACCGGCGACCACGGCGAGCGTGGCCTCCAGGGCGACGATGCCCGTCTTGTTCAGGTCGACCCCGGCGATGGAGAGCAGACCGGTCGTGGCGTCACCGGCGGTGACGGCCAGGAACCAGACGCCCATCATCTGGGAGGCGTACTTCGCGGGAGCCATCTTCGTCGTCACCGACAGGCCGACCGGGGAGAGCAGCAGCTCACCGACGGTCTGGACGAAGTAGATCGCCACCAGCCAGGCCGCGGCCGCCTTGTGACCGCCGTCGGCGATCGACAGCGGGGCCAGGAAGAGGAAGAAGGACGCGCCGACCAGGACCAGACCGGAGGAGAACTTCACGATCGTGCTCGGCTCCTTGCCGCGCCGGTTCAGCGCGAGCCAGAACCAGGCGAAGACCGGCGCCAGCGCCATGATCAGGACCGGGTTGACCGACTGGTACCAGGAGACCGGGAACTCCCAGCCGAAGATGGTGTTGTCGGCGGAGGAGTCCGCGAAGATCGACAGGGTCGAGCCGCCCTGGTCGTAGATCATCCAGAAGACGGCCGCGGCCACGAAGAACCAGATGTACGCCGACATCGACTTCTGCTCGGTGCGGTCCAGTTCCTTGTCGCGCTTGATGCGGGCCAGCACCATCACCGGGATGATCAGGCCGAGCAGGGTCAGCGGGACCAGGATCCAGTTCAGCGTGTAGTGGCCGGAGAAGCCGACGATCGCGTAGAAGACGGCGGCGACGCCCGCCCAGATCGCGGCCTTGCGCAGCGTGGACTGCTTCTCCTGGTCCGACAGCGGGGTCGGGACGACGCTGGAGCGGTCCGCGAGGTGGCGGGAGCCGATCAGGAACTGGCCGAGGCCCAGCGCCATGCCGAGCGCGGCGAGGGCGAAGCCCAGGTGCCAGTCGACGTTCTCGCCGATGGTGCCGATGATCAGCGGCGCGGCGAACGCGCCCAGGTTGATGCCCATGTAGAAGACGGTGAAGCCGCCGTCGCGACGCGGGTCGTCCGGGCCGTCGTAGAGGTGGCCGACCATCGTGGAGATGTTGGCCTTCAGCAGACCGGAGCCGATCGCCACGAGACCGAGACCGGCGTAGAAGGTGCCGGAGGACGGCAGGGCCAGCGTCAGATGGCCGAGCATGATCACCGCACCGGCGACGGCGACGGTCTTGCGGGGACCCCAGACGCGGTCGCCGAACCAGCCGCCGGGCAGCGCGAGCAGGTAGACCAGCGACACGTACACGGAGTAGATCGCGGTCGCCGTCGCGGCGTTGAGGTGCAGGCCGCCCGGGGCGACGAGGTACAGCGGGAGGAGAGCCCTCATGCCGTAGTAGGAGAAACGCTCCCACATCTCGGTCATGAAGAGAGTGGCCAGTCCGCGGGGGTGGCCGAAGAAGGTCTGCTCGGTGCCGGGGGTGCCCGGGCGGGCCGAGTCCTTCGTCAGGCTGGACGCCATTGGTCGTTCCTTGCTGGTGGGGACGCGCAACGTGCTTCAAGGCTGGCGGTGGCCGGCCCGCACATGAAAGAGACCTTCAGCGTGACGTGCTTGCCAAAGGTCCCCGTGCTGCAAAAGGCGTCTTTCACCATACGGCAGGACACTGCCGGAAATGGAAGGACTTGAGAGATGGATCACAGGTGTCAATGGAACCGTACACACCTTTTCTAAGGTCCTTACCGCCCTCTCACCTCTGGTACATAGGTTCGTACCAAATCGCCCCATGGTAAGAATCACGGGCTTGCGATCACACCCCATGTTCTGTCAAGCGCGGTCTACCATCAGCTCATGACCCGTGTACTGCTCGCCGAGGACGATGCGTCCATCTCGGAGCCGCTGGCCCGCGCACTGCGCCGGGAAGGGTACGAGGTCGAGGTGCGCGAGGACGGCCCCACCGCGCTCGACGCCGGCATCCAGGGCGGCATCGATCTGGTCGTGCTGGACCTCGGACTCCCCGGCATGGACGGCCTCGAAGTGGCCCGCCGACTGCGCGCCGAGGGCCAGACCGTGCCCATCCTCATCCTGACCGCGCGTGCGGACGAGGTGGACACCGTCGTGGGCCTCGACGCCGGCGCCGACGACTATGTGACCAAGCCGTTCCGGCTCGCCGAGCTGCTCGCCCGGGTGCGGGCGCTGCTCCGGCGCGGTGCCGCGGAGCCGGCGCAGCCGCCGGCCACGCACGGGGTGCGGATCGACGTCGAGTCGCACCGTGCGTGGATGGGCGAGGAGGAGCTCCAGCTCACCGCGAAGGAGTTCGACCTGCTGCGGGTTCTTGTGCGGGATGCGGGGCGGGTGGTGACCCGGGACCAGCTGATGCGTGAGGTGTGGGACACGACCTGGTGGTCGTCGACCAAGACGCTGGACATGCATATCTCGTGGCTGCGGAAGAAGCTCGGTGACGATGCCGCGAATCCTCGGTACATCGCCACGGTGCGTGGTGTCGGGTTCCGGTTCGAGAAGAGCTAGCTTCCGCATGTCGTGTTGTCGGTGCGGGCCGTCTGTGGCTGGTCGCGCAGTTCCCCGCGCCCCTGGGTGGGTCGGCCGCACCGGTCTCCAGAAGTAACCGCCCGGAGGGCCCGTGCGTCGCCGTCTTATTCAGTCCACGCTCGCCGTGGTGCTGGTCGTCATCGCCGTGTTCGGTGTCTCTCTTGTCATCGTCGAGACCCGCACCATCAGCAACAGTGCGCAGGAGCGGGTCGACTCCGAGGCGGTGCGGCTGGCCAGCATCGTGGACAGCCGGCTGCTCGGGCATCAGACGGTCGACGCCCAGGTGCTGAAGGAGCAGGTCACCGGGGAGCGGTACGCCGTGATCCGGATCCCCGGCGAGCCGGTCATCGAGGTCGGCACCAAGCTCACCGGCGACGTCATCAGCTCCACGGCGACGGGCGAGGAGGGCGAGAAGGTCACCGTCCAGGAGCCGCGCTCGTCGGTGACCCGGGAGGTCGGCCGGACCCTGCTGATCATCGGGGCGGTGGCGCTGCTCGCGGTGATCGCGGCCGTGCTGCTCGCCGTACGGCAGGCCAACAAGCTGGCCTCGCCGCTGACCGACCTCGCCGAGACCGCCGAGCGCCTCGGCTCCGGCGACCCGCGGCCCCGGCACAAGCGGTACGGCGTCCATGAGCTGGACCGGGTCGCCGATGTGCTGGACTCCTCCGCCGAGCGCATCGCCCGCATGCTCACCGCGGAACGGCGACTGGCCGCGGACGCCTCCCACCAGCTGCGCACGCCGCTCACGGCCCTGTCGATGCGCCTGGAGGAGATCACCCTCACCGACGACCTGGAGACGGTGAAGGAGGAGGCCACCATCGCGCTCACGCAGGTGGAACGCCTGACGGACGTGGTGGAGCGGCTGCTCACCAACTCCCGCGACCCGCGCACCGGCTCCGCCGTCTCCTTCGACCTCGACGAGGTCATCCAGCAGCAGCTCGCCGAGTGGCGCCCCGCCTACCGCAGCGCGGGCCGCGCCATCGTGAGCTCCGGCAAGCGGCATCTGCGGGCCGTGGGCACCCCGGGAGCGGTCGCGCAGGTGCTGGCGGCGCTGATCGAGAACTCCCTCATGCACGGCGGCGGCACGGTGGCGCTGCGCACCCGGGTGACCGGCAACCAGGCGGTCATCGAGGTCACGGACGAGGGTCCGGGCGTCCCCGCCGACCTGGGCGCGCGGATCTTCGAGCGGGCGATCAGTGGCCGGAACTCGACGGGCATCGGACTCGCCGTGGCCCGGGATCTCGCGGAGGCCGACGGGGGCCGCCTGGAGATGCTTCAGGCGCAGCCGGCGGTGTTCGGGCTCTTCCTGTCGCGCACGCCGGTCCAGAAGCCGGTGTCGGAAGCGGAGCCCACGGTCCGATAGGGCGCCCGGCGTCCGACAGGGGCCCGTCCGACGGGGCGGCAGGTCAGCTGACGCGCTGGCCGGAGCGGGGGCGGGCGACCGTCGTCTGCTCGGCCTCCTCCAGGAAGTGCTCCGCGCTGGCCACGGCCTCCCGGGCGGGGAGGGTCTTGAAGACCCAGGTGCGGTAGGACCAGAAGCGGAACAGGGTGGCGACGCCGATGCCGACGAACTTGAAGATGTTGTTCTGCAGCGGGCTGTTCCAGCCGAAACCGTAGGTCGCCGCGTAGAGCACGCCGTTCTCGATGACCAGGCCGACCACGCTGAACAGCAGGAACAGTGTCAGTTCCTTGGTGCGGCCGCTCTTGTCGCGGTCACGGTAGGTGAAGTACCGGAACCCGACGTAGTTGAAGGCGATCGCGACGACCGTGGCGATGACGCTGGCCCGGACCACCGGCAGCTCGGTGAGGTGCCGGACGAGGTTGAACACCAGAAGGTTGACGAGCAGTCCCGCCCCGCCCACGGCGCCGAACTTGGCGACCTCGCGGAAGATCCTTCGTAGTCCTGAGGAACCTGGTCCCATGGTCGTACAGGCCCCCAGTCGGTGGGTCAGCAGGTTTCGTCAACCCAGCCATGCTAACCATCCCCCTTGCCGGTTGCCTGTGGACCGACTCACAGAGCTGTAAAGAGGCTCGTAAGAGGAGCGGAAATCAGCCGCCGTGGCGCGGCCGATACCCTAGGTGTGTGACGTTCCCGGTAGTCGGCATGGTCGGCGGGGGGCAGCTCGCTCGTATGACACACGAGGCGGGCATCCCGCTCGGCATCAGGTTCAAGCTCCTCAGTGACACCCCTCAGGATTCCGCGGCGCAGGTCGTGAGCGATGTCGTCATCGGCGACTATCGCGATCTCGACACTCTGCGTGACTTCGCGAGGGGCTGCGATGTGATCACTTTCGATCACGAACATGTACCCACCGAGCACCTTCGGGCGCTGGAGGCGGACGGTATCCCCGTGCGCCCCGGGCCCGACGCGCTCGTGCACGCCCAGGACAAGGGGGTGATGCGAGCCAAGCTCGACGCGATCGGAGTGCCGTGCCCACGGCACCGGATCGTCAGCGACCCGGCCGACGTGGTGGCCTTCGCGGCGGAGGGGGACGGCTTCCCGGTCGTCCTCAAGACCGTCCGCGGCGGCTACGACGGCAAGGGCGTGTGGGTCGTCGACAACGAGGCGGAGGCCGCGGACCCCTTCCGCGCCGGCGTGCCCGTGCTCGCCGAGGAGAAGGTCGACTTCGTCCGCGAGCTCGCCGCCAACGTCGTACGGTCGCCGCACGGCCAGGCCGTCGCCTACCCCGTGGTCGAGTCCCAGCAGGTGAACGGCGTCTGCGACACCGTGATCGCCCCCGCGCCCGACCTCGATCCGGCCCTCGCGCTCAGGGCCGAGGAGATGGCCCTGTCCATCGCCAAGGAACTGGACGTCGTCGGCCACCTCGCCGTCGAGCTGTTCCAGACCCGCGACGGCCGCATCCTGGTCAACGAGCTCGCCATGCGCCCGCACAACAGCGGTCACTGGACGATGGACGGCGCGATCACCTCCCAGTTCGCCAACCACGTCCGCGCCGTCCTCGACCTCCCCCTCGGCGACCCGCGCCCCCGCGCCAAGTGGACGGTCATGGCGAACGTCCTCGGCGGCGACTACCCGGACATGTACTCCGCGTACCTGCACTGCATGGCCCGCGACCCCCAGCTCAAGATCCACATGTACGGCAAGGACGTGAAGCCCGGACGCAAGGTTGGCCACGTCAACACCTACGGCGACGACCTGGACGACGTGCTGGAACGCGCCCGTCACGCTGCCGGCTACCTGAGAGGCACGATCACCGAATGAGCCCCGTTGTTGGCATCGTCATGGGGTCGGACTCCGACTGGCCCGTCATGGAGGCCGCCGCCCAGGCGCTCGACGAGTTCGAGATCGAGCACGAGGTCGACGTCGTCTCCGCCCACCGCATGCCGCGCGAGATGATCGCGTACGGCGAGGAGGCGGCCGGGCGCGGCATCAAGGTGATCATCGCGGGCGCTGGCGGCGCCGCCCATCTGCCGGGCATGCTCGCCTCCGTCACCCCGCTGCCGGTGATCGGCGTCCCCGTGCCGCTGAAGTACCTCGACGGCATGGACTCCCTGCTCTCGATCGTGCAGATGCCGGCCGGCGTCCCGGTCGCCACCGTCTCGGTCGCCGGTGCCCGTAACGCCGGCCTCCTCGCGGCCCGGATCCTCGCCGCCCACGACGAGGAACTCCTCGGCCGGATGAAGGACTTCCAGCAGGAGCTGAACGACCAGGCCACCGAGAAGGGCAAGCGGCTGCGCGCCAAGGTCGAGCAGTCGGGCAACGGCGGCTTCGGGTTCGGCAAGTGACGGCCGTGAACTCCCCCTCGCTGGGGACGGCCCGCGAACTCCTCGCCGAGTTCCCGGTCGTCGACGGCCACAACGACCTGCCCTGGGCCCTGCGCGAGCAGGTCCGCTACGACCTCGACGCCCGGGACATCGCCACCGACCAGAGCGCCCACCTCCACACCGACCTCGCCCGGCTGCGGGCCGGTGGCGTGGGCGCGCAGTACTGGTCGGTGTACGTCCGCTCGGACCTGCCCGACGCGGTGCCCGCGACGCTGGAACAGATCGACTGCGTACGGCAGTTGATCGACCGGCACCCCGCCGACCTCAGGGCCGCGCTGACGGCGGCGGACATGGAGGCGGCGCGCGCGGAGGGTCGTATCGCCTCTCTCATGGGGGCCGAGGGCGGCCACTCCATCGCCAACTCCCTTGCCACGCTACGCGCGTTGTACACGCTCGGTGTGCGGTACATGACGCTCACGCACAACGACAACAACGACTGGGCGGACTCTGCGACGGACGAGCCCGGCGTCGGCGGACTGTCGGCCTTCGGGCGTGCGGTGGTGCGGGAGATGAACCGCGAGGGCATGCTCGTGGACCTGTCGCACGTGGCGGCGACGACCATGCGGGACGCGCTGGACGCCACGCTCGCGCCGGTGATCTTCTCCCACTCCTCGTCGCGGGCGGTCTGCGACCACCCCCGCAACATCCCCGACGACGTCCTGGCGCGGCTGTCCGGCAACGGCGGCATGGCGATGGTGACGTTCGTGCCCAAGTTCGTGCTCCAGGCCGCGGTCGACTGGACCGCCGCCGCCGACGAGAACATGCGCGCGCACGGCTTCCACCACCTCGCGACCACCCCGGACGCGATGAAGGTGCACCGCGCCTTCGAGGAGCTGCACCCGCGCCCGATCGCCACGGTGGCCACGGTCGCCGACCACCTCGACCACATGCGCGAGGTGGCGGGCATCGACCACCTGGGCATCGGCGGCGACTACGACGGCACGGCCTTCACCCCGGACGGCCTCAGCGACGTCTCCGGCTACCCCAACCTGATCGCGGAGCTGCTGGACCGCGGCTGGTCCAGGTCCGACCTCGCCAAGCTGACCTGGCAGAACGCGGTCCGCGTGCTGGGCGCGGCGGAGGACGTGGCCCGGGACCTTCAGGCGACGCGCGCACCGTCCAACGCGACGATCGAGTCGCTCGACGGCTGAGCGGGCTCCTCGGCGAGGGCGGGGTAGTCGGTGTATCCGACCGCCCCGCCCACGTACATCAGATACCGGTCCCGGACCGGGTTCAGCGGCGCGCCCAGCCGCAGTCGCGTCACCAGGTCGGGGTTGGCGAGGAACGGCCGGCCGAGGGCGACGAGATCGGCCCCGGCCGCGAGCATGCGCCCGGCCTCGTGCCGTACCTCCCGCGTGGTGAGGTCCGTCAGCACGGGGTTGCCGATCAGGGTGCCGGGCCAGTCGGCGCGGATCCGCCGGTACCACTCGGCGTCCGGGTCGGCGTGCACGAGATGCAGATACGCCGGGTCCAGGTCCCGCAGCCGGGCCACGAGCGCCGGGTACAGGTCCTCGGTGTCGTCCTCCCGCACCCCGTTGACGGTGCTCGCGGGGGAGATCCGTACGCCCACCCGGTCCGCGCCGATCGCGTCGGCCACCGTCTCGGTCACCTCGGCGGTGAACCGCACCCGCCGCTCGACGCTCCCGCCGTAGCCGTCCGTGCGGCGGTTGGTGTTGCCGGCGAGGAACTGGTGCAGCAGATGCCCGTTGGCCGAGTGCACCTCGACGCCCTCGAAGCCGGCGTCGACGGCCCGGCGGGCGGCGGAGGCGAAGTCGGCGATCGTGGCGCGGATGTCGTCGGGGGTCATCTCCCTCGGCGTGACGGCCGGTTGGTGCCCGCCCGGCGTGAACACGGTCTCCGGCAGCGGGACGGGGGAGGGCGCGACCGGGTGCAGCCCGGTGGTGGCGGGATGGCTGACCCGACCGCCGTGCTGGAGCTGCAGGAACATCCGCCCGCCCGCCGCCCGCACGGCCTCGGTCACCCGCCGCCAGCCCTCGACGTGCCGGTCGGTGTGGATCGCGGTGATGTTCGGATACGTCTGCCCGACCGCGTTGGGCGTCGCGGCCTCGGCGATGATCAGCCCGGCCGAGGCCCGCTGGGCGTAGTGCTGGGCCATGAGCGGCGTCGGGGTGCCGTCGGCCTCCGCGCGGTTGCGGGTGAGCGGGGCCATCACCAGGTGGTTGGGGAGGGCGAGCCGGCCGAGCCGGGCCGGGGCCAGGAAGTCCGTCGTCTGCGTCATGGCCGTACCGTAGAAGCTGACACTGATGTCAGATTCAAGCCCGTTCACAGGGCGTTCAATGCCGTTCGAGCCAGGGAGGCGAAGGATGCGGATCGGTGAACTGGCCCGGCGCACCGGGGTCAGCGAGCGCTCGCTGCGCTACTACGAGACCCAGGGTCTGCTGACGGCCGAGCGTACGGCGGGAGGGCACCGCGACTACCCCGAGGCGGCCGTCGACCGGGTCGTCCGGATCCAGGAACTGTTCGCCGCCGGGCTGCACAGCAACAAGATCGCCGAGCTGCTGCCCTGCATGCGGGACACCGACGGGGGACCGTCCGCCATCGCCACGCCGAGGCTCGTCGACGACCTCGCGCAGGAGCGCGACCGCATCGATCGCATGATCCGCGACCTCCGACGGTCCCGGGAGACCCTCGACGACGTCATCCGGGCGGCCCGCGAGAGCTGAGTACCCCCGAACGCCCCACCCACCAGGAAGCCCTCCGAGCCGCGTGCGACGGTGACCGTACTGCTGATCCTGCCGCCGATCACGACGTACGGAGCCCGCCATGGCAGACCTCCAGGACGAACTGCACACCACCAGCGAGGTCGGCGAGCTCGACGACCTGCCCGACCCGTTCGCCGGACCGCAGCCGTACACGCCCGTCTCCGACCCGGACACCGCACCCCTGGAGCGGGCCCACGCGATCCTCGCCGCGCACCCCGTCGCCGACGGCTACAGCGGGCTGCCGTGGGCGCTTCGGCACCTGCCCTGGTTCGACCTCGAGCTCGGTGAGAGCTCGGTCGACACGGACGTGCCGCGGCTGCGCGAGGGCCATGTCGGCGCGCTGTTCTGGTCGCTGCACCTGCCCGAGAGCATCGGCGGCGACCGGGCCGTCGGCGCCACGCTGGAGCAGCTGGACCTGGTGAAGACCGTCGTAGGGGCCCATCCCGAGGGGCTGCGGCTGGCCCGGACCGCCGGTGAGACCGCCGACGTACGGCACTGCGGCCGGGTCGCCGTGCTGCTGGGCCCGGCCGGTGCCGCCGCCCTCGGCGACTCCCTCGGCATCCTGCGCTCCCTGCACGCTCTTGGCCTGCGCGTGCTCACGCTGTCCGGCGTGAGCTGGGCGAGCGAGGCGGGGCTGACCCGGTTCGGCGAGGAGGTGCTGCGGGAGATGAACCGGCTCGGGGTGCTCGCCGACCTGTCCGGCGCCTCCGCCGACACCGTCCGCCGGGCCCTCGCCGTCTCCAAGGCGCCGGTCGTGTGCACCCGCTCCGCCGCCCGCGCCCTGCGCCCCCACCCGGCCAACCTCCCCGACGAACTGCTCGCCGAGCTGGGCGCCGCCAAGGGCCTGTGCATGGTGCCGCTCACCGCCGAGCAGACCGGCCCGTCCGTCCGGGACGTCGCCGACCACCTCGACCATGTGCGCGCCCTCGCGGGCGCCGAGTGCGTCGGCCTGTCCGGCACCTACGACGCCGGCACCGCGCACCCGCAGGACCTCGCCGACGCCTCCTGCTACCCGCACCTCATCGCCGAGCTCCTGCGCCGCGACTGGTCCGAGTCCGACATCGCCCTGCTGACCTGGGGCAACGTCCAGCGCGTCCTGCGCGGCGCCGACTTCACGGCCCGCGCGGCCCAGGAGCGGCGCGAGCCGTCGACGGCGAAGATCTCCGACCTGGACGGCTGACGCCCGAAGCCGTAAGCGAATCCGCCCCCGCGCCTGTCCCGGCACGGGGGCGGACCCTTGGGGATCCACAGGGATCCAGGTGGATCCACAGGGATCTGATTCACAGGGATCTACGGGGCTCAGAACCTGACGACACCTTCCGCAGCGTGCCGCCCGCCTCGGAGCCGTTGTCTTCGAGGGCGTGCATCGAGCCGTCCGGCGCGACCAGGTCGAATCGCCGGGAGCGAGGGTTCGCGCGCCAACCTACGTACCACTACGCATGCGCGCACCGGCCGGCACCTCGCGGGACCGGGCCTACGGGCGCTCGATCCGGCAGAGGCAGAACGGATGCCCCGCCGGATCGGCGTACACCCGGAAGTCCTCCTTGTCCGCCACCAGCAGGGGCCGCGCCCCGAGTTCGAGCACCTGGCGCTCCGCCGCGTCGACCTCGTCCCAGGTGGACCCGGCGTCGAGATCGAGGTGGAACTGCTGCGCGCTGCCGCCGACGCGCGGCCACGCCGGGGGCTGGAAGCCCGGCTCCAGGTTGAAGGCGAGCCGTGGCACACCCGGTGCCTCCAGGACCACCCAGTCCTCGTCCTCCACGCGGGGCGTGCCGCCGACGATCGCCGCGTAGAACTGGGCGAGCAGCAGCGGTTCGGGGCAGTCGATCACGACGGAGCGGAAGCGTGCCACGGTCACGGCGGACCCTCCTTGTGGGGTTCAGCAGGCGCACAGACAGAACGGGTGCCCAGCCGGGTCCGCGTACACACGCCAGGCGCGCGAGCGGTCGGCGGTGTCCAGGGCCTTCGCGCCGAGCGCCAGCACCTCCTTCTCGGCCGCGTCCATGTCCTCGACGGTCAGGTCCAGGTGGAACTGCTGCGAGTGCTCGGACGACGGCCACCGCGGCGGGGTGTACCCGGGTGCCGCCTGGAAGGCCAGCGACCGGCCGCCCGGCACCTTCAGGTCCACCCACTCACCGTCCCCCTCGACGGTGCCGCCCAGCACCTCGGCGTAGAAACCGGCGAGCGCGCGGGGGTCCGGGCAGTCCAGGACGACGACGCCCAGTTCGGCGACAGCCATGACTTTCCTCCTCGAAGCGGGGCACCTCCAGAGGCGGGTCACCTCCGGAGGGTCTTGACCGGTTACCTCTTGAGCCGGGTAACCGGTAACGGTTACTGCATGCTCCCGTATAAGGGGTAACGTCGCAAGCATGAGTGAGAGATCGGTCGCGCCCGGGGGCCTGGCTCTGGTGGAGTCCCTGGTCAACACCCTCGACATCGAGTCGGGCGCCGACACGCTGGACACCGCGGAGGGCAGGGAGCGCCTCGGAATCCCCGAGGACGAGGTCGCGGGCGCCCGTGAGCTGCGCGAATCACTCCGCGCCGCCCTGCTCGCACACGCCGGTCACCCACCGCACCGCGCCGTGACCCCCCTCGGTGAACTCCTCGCGGCGGCGCCACTGGTCGTCACGGTCGACGAGGGCGACGGCTCGGCCGCACTCACCGCCGCCGACGAGCACCCCCTGCTCTCCCGGATCGCGGCGGCCGTCGCCGGGGCACTGGTCGCGGGCACCTGGCTGCGCCTGAAGGCCTGCCAGGCCGACGACTGCCACTGGGCCTACTACGACCGCAGCCCCGCGGGCCGCGGCCGCTGGTGCTCCATGCAGGTGTGCGGCGCACGCGCCAAGATGCGCCGCTACCGGTCCAAGTAGCCGCGCCCACAAGGCACTTCGCCGGACTTGAGAAGTCGCCCCCGCCCCGTGTGGGGAAGTGGTGCAGAATGCAGAAAGACGCCGGTTCGGCCGACTGAGCCTCGGCCGAACCGGCGTCGCCTTCTACGGGGCCCTAGGCCGTCGGCCGCCCCATCGCCCGGTACGTCCAGCCCGCCTTGCGCCACAGCTCCGGGTCCAGGGCGTTGCGGCCGTCCAGGATCAGCCGGGTCGCCGCGGCCTCACCGAGCTCCGCCGGGTCCAGCTCGCGGAACTCCCGCCACTCCGTGAGATGCAGTACGGCGTCGGCGCCCCGCACCGCCTCGATCGCGGAGTCGGCGTACCCGAGCGTCGGGAAGACCCCGCGCGCGTTGTTCATGCCCTTCGGGTCGTACACCGTCACCTGGCCGCCCTGGAGGTGGATCTGCCCGGCGACGTTCAGCGCGGGCGAGTCCCGGACGTCGTCCGAGTCGGGCTTGAAGGTGGCACCGAGCACCGCGATCCGCTTGCCCAGGAACGGACCGCCACCCAGCGCCTGCCGGGCCAGCTCCACCATCTGGCCGCGCTGACGCATGTTGATCGAGTCGATCTCGCGCAGGAACGTCAGCGCCTGGTCGGCACCCAGCTCACCGGCGCGCGCCATGAACGCCCGGATGTCCTTCGGCAGACAACCGCCGCCGAACCCGATACCGGCCCGCAGGAACTTCTTCCCGATCCGGTCGTCGTAGCCGATCGCCTCGGCCAGCTTGGCCACGTCACCGCCGGAGGCCTCGCACATCTCCGCCATCGCGTTGATGAAGGAGATCTTGGTCGCCAGGAACGAGTTCGCGGAGGTCTTCACCAGCTCGGCGGTCGGGAAGTCGGTCACCACGAACGGCGTGCCCTCCCCGAGCGGCGTCGCGTACACCTCACGCAGCAGCTTCTCCGCCCGCTCACCGCGCACACCCACCACGATCCGGTCCGGGTGCAGGGTGTCGTCGACCGCGAAGCCCTCCCGCAGGAACTCCGGGTTCCAGGCCAGCTCGGCGTCCGCGCCGACCGGGGCGTTCGCCGCGAGGTAGGCGGCGAGCCGGTCGGCGGAGCCCACCGGCACCGTCGACTTGCCGACGACCAGCGCGGGCCGGGTCAGATGCGGTGCGAGCGAGGCGAAGGCGGAGTCGACGTACGACATGTCGCAGGCGTACTCACCGTGCCGCTGCGGGGTGTTCACACAGACGAAGTGCACGTCACCGAAGGCGCCGGCCTCGGCGAAGTCCATGGTGAACCGCAGCCGCCCGGTCGATCCCTCGATGCCGGCGACGTGCTTGCGCAGCAGGTCGTCCAGACCGGGCTCGTACATCGGGACCTGGCCCCGCTGGAGCATCTCGATCTTCTCGGGCACCACATCGAGCCCCAGCACCTCGAAACCGAGCTCGGCCATGGCCGCGGCGTGCGTCGCGCCGAGATAACCGGTGCCGATCACGGTGATCTTGAGGGCCATGCGTGCTCCAGGGGTCTGCGTCGTTCGATGCGCTGCCCGAGCATAGTCGGGGCGTGGGAAGGCGCTTCACCGGGCAGTTTCCCCCCGTCGATTCCCCCTGTCGCCAAGCTCACGTATCACTCCCGTGGGCGGGCCCCTAAAATTTGAGTTACTTAACGGTAATTAGCGTCGGCAACGCAGCGCATTTGGAGCGTGAGACACCTTGGCCGGATCGGCTGACTTCGACCTGTACCGCCCGTCCGAGGAGCACGACATGCTCCGCGACGCCATCCGCTCGCTGGCCGAGGCGAAGATCGCGCCCCACGCCGCCGCGGTGGACGAGGACGCCCGCTTCCCGCGCGAGGCCCTCGACGCCCTTATCGCGAGCGACCTGCACGCCGTACACGTACCCGAGGAGTACGGCGGCGCGGGCGCGGACGCGCTGGCCACGGTGATCGTGATCGAGGAGGTCGCGCGCGTCTGCGTCTCCTCCTCCCTGATCCCCGCGGTGAACAAGCTGGGCTCGCTCCCGGTGATCCTCTCCGGCTCCGAGGAGCTGAAGAAGAGGTACATGACCCCGCTCGCCAAGGGCGAGGGCATGTTCTCGTACGCCCTCTCCGAGCCCGACGCGGGCTCCGACGCGGCCGGCATGAAGACCAAGGCGGTCCGCGACGGCGACCACTGGATCCTCAACGGCGTCAAGCGCTGGATCACCAACGCCGGCGAGTCCGAGTACTACACGGTGATGGCCGTCACCGACCCCACCAAGCGCTCCAAGGGCATCTCCGCCTTCGTCGTCGAGAAGTCCGACGAGGGCGTCTCCTTCGGCGCCCCCGAGAAGAAGCTCGGCATCAAGGGCAGCCCGACCCGCGAGGTCTACCTCGACAACGTCCGCATCCCCGCCGACCGCATGATCGGCGACGAGGGCACCGGCTTCGCCACGGCCATGAAGACCCTGGACCACACCCGCATCACCATCGCCGCCCAGGCCCTCGGTGTCGCCCAGGGCGCCCTCGACTACGCCAAGGGCTACGTCCAGGAGCGCAAGCAGTTCGGCAAGGCCATCGCCGACTTCCAGGGCATCCAGTTCATGCTCGCCGACATGGCCATGAAGATCGCCGCCGCCCGCGCCCTGACCTACCAGGCCGCGGCCGCCTCCGAGCGCGGCGACTCCGACCTCACCTTCCAGGGCGCCGCCGCCAAGTGCTTCGCCTCGGACGTGGCGATGGAGGTCACCACGGACGCGGTCCAGCTGCTGGGCGGGTACGGGTACACGCGGGACTATCCGGTGGAGCGCATGATGCGCGATGCCAAGATCACGCAGATCTACGAGGGCACCAACCAGGTCCAGCGGATCGTGATGGCCCGCAACCTGCCGTAACACGCAGCACGCAGCACGCAGCACGCGAAGGGGCGCCCGGGTTCCACCGGGCGCCCCTTTTCGCTGTCGGCGACGTCAGTCCTCGAACCCCTCCGCCGCCCGCTTCTCCCGCAGCTCCATGATCGCCCGGCGCCGGGCCAGCCGGTGCGTGCGGCGGATCTGGGCCTCCTGGTAGCGGCGCTTGTCGCGCTCGGTCTCCGGGAGGACGGGCGGCACGATACGGGGCTTGCCGTCGGCGTCGACCGCGGCGAAGACGAGGTAGGCGGAGCCGACCTGGGTGGCGGGGTCGGACTCGTTCCAGCGCTCGGCGAGGACCCGGACCCCGACCTCCATCGAGGTCCGCCCGGTCCAGTTGACCTGGGCCTTCACATGGACGAGGTCACCGACGCGGACCGGCTCCAGGAAGGCCATCTCGTCCATGGAGGCGGTGACGGCCGGGCCGCCGGAGTGCCGGCCGGCCACCGCGCCCGCCGCGTCGTCGACCAGCTTCATGATCACGCCGCCGTGCACCGTCCCAAGCAGGTTGGTGTCGTTGTGGGTCATGATGTGGCTGAGCGTGGTCCGGGACGCCGAGGTGGGCTTGCCCGGGATGTCGGACTCCGCGGAAGGGGCCTGGTCTGTCATGGCCTCCACCTTATGCCGAGGTCACATCAGCGGCTTTTGTGTTGGGTTCGCAACAGCAGTGCCCTGATTTTCCTACGACCCTTGTAAAGGACACAGCCGTTCCCTGCACACTGGGCCCCATGAACGATTGGCCCGAGGCATGGTCCGACGAGAACCGCGGTAACCGCTACGGACGCGGCAGCGCGAGCGCACAGCCCGAGGGTGCGCGCGCGATGCGGCAGGTCCGCCGGCCCGCCTCGGGCGCGTACGGGGGCGGCCCCGGCCAGTCCGCGCCGCCGTACGGGGGAGGGGTGCCGCAGCAGCCGTCGTACGTCGACGGCGGCTACAGCGACGACCCCGCCGGCAACGGATACGACAGCGGCTACAACACCGGCCAGGTCTACGGCGGCGGCGGACCGGGCGGCCCCGGGGGCACGGGTGAGCCGCGTCCCGCGCCGAACTGGCGGCGCCGGATCAAGTGGACGGCGATCACCGTCGTGACCGTCCTGGTGGTCACGACCATCGGCACGTACTTCTGGGCCGACTCCAAGCTCAACCGCGAGGTCGACCTCTCCAAGGTCATCGACCGGCCCGAGGCGGGCGAGGGCACCAACTATCTGATCGTCGGTTCCGACAGCCGCGCCGGCATGTCCGCCGAGGAGAAGAAGAAGCTGCACACCGGGTCCGCCGAGGGCAAGCGCACGGACTCGATGATGATCCTGCACACCGGCAGCAACGGCGACACCCTGATCTCCCTGCCCCGCGACTCGGACGTGGAGATCCCGACCTTCGTCGGCTCCGAGTCCGGCAAGACGTACAAGGGCACGGGCCGGCACACGAAGCTGAACGCGGCGTACGCCGAGGACGGGCCCGAGCTGCTGGTCCGCACGGTCGAGTTCAACACCGGTCTGCGCATCGACCACTACGTCGAGATCGGCTTCGCCGGCTTCGCGAACATCGTGGACGCGGTGGGTGGCGTGGAAATCACCATCCCCAAGGGCGGCATGAAGGACACCAAGTCCGGCGCCGACTTCGAGGCGGGCAAGCAGACCCTCAACGGCGAGCAGGCCCTGGCCTTCGTCCGTACCCGGTACGCCCTCGCCGGCTCCGACCTGGACCGTACGAAGAACCAGCAGAAGTTCCTCGCCGCCCTCGCCAACCAGGTCGCCACCCCGGGCACGGTCCTGAACCCCTTCAAGCTCTACCCGACCATGGGCGCCGGCCTCGACTCCCTCATCGTCGACAAGGACATGGGCCTCTTCGACCTCGCCGACATGTTCTGGGCGATGAAGAGCGTCAACAGCGGCGACGGCAAGTCCATGAACATGCCGATCTCCGGCTCCACGGGCGGCAACCTCGTCTGGGACAAGACGAAGGTCAAGCAGCTGGTCGAGGAACTGAAGAACGACGAGAAGGTGACCGTCTCGGGCAACTGAGCCGGTCCCGGGCGACAAGGCCTGGTGGTGCCGCGCGCACTGCCAGGCCTTTCGCGTTCGGCCGACCCAGGGCCGCCGATCAGCGCACCCCGCTCACCAGCAACGCGACATGCGGCAACGCCAACTCCCCGCCCCCGACGGAGAATTCCGCACCCAACCGCTCGTACTCCCGCCTGATCCGCGCCACCGTCCCCGCGTCCTGCGCCGCGACCACCGCCCCCACCGTCGCCAGCCCCGCGGCCACCCCGCCCCACCACTCCTCGACGGTGGTCCGGTGATCCCAGGCGAGCTCGGCGCAGTCGACCCCTGCGAACCCGGCCTCCGCCAGCAACCCGGCCACGCCCTCCGCCGTCCGCGTGAAATCCTCGGCCGGGTCGAGGCGAGGCAGAGACCCCGGTCGCACCACCGCACCCCCCGCCTCGCAGGCCCGCCCGAGCAGCTCCTGCCCGGCCCCGCGGCACGCACCCCACAAGGTCAGCGCGGCCCGGCCGCCGGGACGCAGCACCCGCCCCAGTTCCGCCAGAGCGGCACGCGGCCGGCCGACGTGGTTGAGGGCGAAGTTGCCGACCACCACATCGAACTCGGCGTCCGGGTAGGGCAGTTCCGGCAGTACGGCGAGCTCCGCCGCGACCCCCCGCGCCCGCGCCGCCGTCACCATCCCCGCGTCCGCGTCCACCGCGCACACCCGAGCCCCACGCCCCAGAGCCGCCACGGCCGCCGTACCGGTCCCGGTCCCGACGTCCAGGACGTACACACCCGCCGACACCCCCGCCGCGTCCAGCAACGCCTCCACCGGCCCCGCACACAGCCGCCCGAAGCTCGCCGCGTACGCCTCCGCCCGCCCCGCCCACATACCCCGCTCAGCGGCGTCGAAGGCCTCCGTCGCCCCGCTCACGTGAAGTCCGCGTAGGCCAGATGCCGGTCGCAGTGCAGACAGGCGAAGAGGTACGCGGTGGGCTGCCCGTCGGCGTCCAGGGCGGCGCAGAACTCCTCGCCGTACTCCGCCGTCAGGTCCGCCAGGGCGTCCGGGCGGCGCTTCATGTCCGCCGCCCCCGCCCGGCCCAGGAACGCCGCCGCGTCCCCGCAGTGCGTGAGCCACCGTTCCTGCTGCCAGCCGTGGAAGCCTGGGGTGCGCCGGTCGGCCTCCAGGCGGACGTCCATCGGGACCCGCCCCTCGACCTCCGTGAACTGCGCCTCGTACCGCTCGGCCGCGCTGCCGTCCGCGAGGCACCACGGGCACAGGGCGCCGGCGGGGTCGGTGACCGCGAACACGGGTCCGGCGTACGCGAATCCGCGCCGCTGCCCGCAGCAGTCGCACGGCGCGTCGGACGGGACCACCGAGCCGGTCGCCAGCGGGTCGGGGTGGTACCGGAACGAAGGGAGCATGGGCGCAGCCTGCCGCACCATGGATCAGGGGCACCCCGCAGGGTGCCCCTGGAACGGCCTCAGGCCCGCCTCACATCGTGGCGCCCGCCATCGTCCGGCACATCTCCGCGCAGCGACGACACGCCTCGGCGCAGCGCATCATCTGTTCGTCGTCCGGCATGGCCATACACGCCTCGGCGCACATCTCACAGGCCTTGGCGCACATCGCGCACATCTCGGCCGACATCGGCGAGCGGCGCATCATCATGTCCGCGCACATCCGGGTCATCTCGGAGCAGTCCATCAGCGCCCGCATGACCTGCATCTGGGCCTGGCCACCCATCTGCATGCAGGAGCTCATGGTCTCCTCGCACATGCTGTGGCAGGACATGCACGCCTCGACGCAGTCCTGCATCGCCTTGCTCATCGCGGTCATTCCGGTCTGGGTCATGGCTCCTCCTGGGGGGTGAGGGAGCCCGGGACGGGCCCCGTCGCCCTTCCGTCCTACGCCTGCCGGGCGCCGGGCGCCATCGGGCGGACGGCAATAATCCGGAACGTAACCGGCTCAAGCGTGCGGGCCCGGGCAATTCGGCTGATCACGTCCGACGCGGACGATCCGGCGGACGGGTCTACACGCACCCCACCTCGTCCCCCGTCACCACCCCGAACTCCCCTTGGTACGGATCCTCCGCCCGTACCTTGCGCACCTTCTCGAAGTCCGTCCCCGCGATCACCTTCAGCAGTGGCCCCTGTCCCTTCACCGCGCGCAGCTCGCTGCCGGGGAGGGCGGCGGCGAGGGACTTGGCGGAGCGGTCCCAGCGGGGGTCGTAGGCGACGACCGTGCGCTTGACGGTGCGGTCGGCGGAGGTCACCGGCTGGTGTGTGGTGCGGAAGCCGGTCGCGGCCAGGTCCGCGTCCACGCGCTTGCCGAGGCCGGGGGTGGCGGTGCCGTTCTCGACCTGGACGCGGATCTGCTGCGGGGCCACCGCCACGCGTACGGCCTTGCTCTTCGGCTTGTGCGCGGCCAGCGGCTTGTCGTCGCGCAGGGCCTGGAAGAGGCGGCCCGCCCTCTTCGGATCCCACTTCAGGGTGGAGCCGACGCCCTTCACGGCGTAGCCCATCTGCCCGATGGGGACGGTGGTGAACTCGGAGGAGGAGGGGGAGAAGTTCCGCATTGCCCGTCCGAGGTCCAGCAGTTCGTCGGTGCCGAAGCCCTTGTCGGCCCGTACCGAGCCCAGTACGGCCCGGGTGATGTCCCGGAACTTCATCGGGTTCAGCAGGATCCCGGAGGACGTGGCCCGGTCGATGAGGGCCGCCATGAACCGCTGCTGGCGCTTCATCCGGCCGAGGTCGGCGGCACCGTCGATGTGCCGGGAGCGGACGTACTGGAGGGCCTCGCCGCCCATCAGGGTGTGGGTTCCGGCGGGGAGGTCGAGGCCGGTGTAGGCGTCCTTGAGCGGGTCGGCCGTGCAGATCTTGACGCCGCCGAGGACGTCGACGGTCTTCATGAAGCTGGTGAAGTCGACCTCCAGATAGTGGTCGATCTTCACATGGGTCATGTTCTCGACCGTCCGCACGGTGAGGTTCGGGCCGCCCTCGGCGTACGCCGCGTTGAGCTTGACGGGGTGGCCGTGGTGCTTCTCGCCGGTGGTCCCGTCGGTGTGCGCGGGTGTCATGGCGTACGAGTCGCGCGGCAGGCTCACCACGCTGGCCCGCTCCCGGTCCTCCGAGATGTGCACGATCATGATCGTGTCGGTGCAGTGGCAGGGGGCGCCGCCGAGCCGGTACTTCTGCCGCTCGGCCTCGGTGATCTTGTCGCGGCCGTCGGTGCCGACCAGCAGGACGTTCATGCCGTGGCCCGCTTGGGGCCGGTTCTTCATGTCCTTGAAGGGGTCCACGCGCGCGATGTCGGCGTCCAGGCTGGAGAGCAGCCCGTGCCCGATCCCGGCCGAGGCGAGGATCACCACCGAGAGCGTGGTCACCGCCCGGGCGGCCCAACGCGGTTTCCGCCGTCGTACAGGTCGTACCGGGGGCCGTTTGGGCCGGGGGGCGGGGGAGCGGCGGGGCGGCGTGGGCATGGGGGACACCTCCGCTAGGGCCGTACGTGGGATCGTGAGCACCGTAGGCCCATACGATCTGCGACGACCGCCGCCGCCCCGGGTGGGGCGCATCGGTGTCCCCCGTTCGCGGTAACGTGAGCCCCCTATGAACCCCAAGCCCGACGTGCAGCTCCCCGCCGTTTCTGTGATCATGCCCGTCCTCGACGAGGAACGGCATCTGCGCGGAGCCGTCCAAGCGATCCTCGCGCAGGAGTACGCCGGCGAGATGGAGGTCGTGATCGCCCTCGGTCCGTCCACGGACCGCACGGACGAGATCGCCGCCGAGCTCGTCGCGGAAGACGCGCGTGTCCACACCGTCCCGAACCCGACCGGCCGCACGCCCGCCGCGCTGAACGCCGCGATCAAGGCCTCCCGCCATCCGATCGTCGTCCGCGTCGACGGCCACGGCATGCTCTCGCCGAACTACATCACCACCGCCGTACGGCTCCTGGAGGAGACCGGCGCGCAGAACGTCGGCGGCATCATGCACGCCGAGGGTGAGAACGACTGGGAGCACGCGGTCGCCGCCGCCATGACCTCGAAGATCGGGGTCGGCAACGCCTCCTTCCACACGGGAGGAGTGGCCGCGCCCGCCGAGACGGTGTATCTCGGTGTCTTCCGCCGCGAGGCCCTCGAGCAACAGGGCGGCTACAACGTGGAGTTCATCCGCGCCCAGGACTGGGAGCTGAACTTCCGGATCAGGGAGGCCGGTGGGCTGATCTGGTTCTCGCCGGAGCTGAAGGTGTCGTACCGGCCGAGGCCGAGCGTGAAGGCGCTGGCCAAGCAGTACAAGGACTACGGCCGCTGGCGGCATGTCGTGGCCCGCTACCACGCCGGCTCCATCAACCTGCGCTACCTCGCCCCGCCGGTCGCGGTCTGCGCGATCGTGGCGGGCCTCGTGGTGGGCGCGGTCCTGACCCCGCTCGGCTTCGTGATCCCCGGCGGCTACCTCGCGGCGATCGTCCTGGGCTCCGTCCCGGCGGGCAAGGGCCTGCCGCTGAAGGCGCGGCTCCAGATCCCCGTCGCCCTCGCCACCATGCACATGTCCTGGGGCTGGGGCTTCCTGACCAGCCCCAAGTCACTGGCCCGCAAGGTCATCGCGTCGCGGCGCCCCGCGGTGCTGACGGAGGCCTAGGACCGGACGAAGGCCCCTTCCCCGTACGGCGGGGGAGGGGCCTTCGGCATGTCGAGCGGGCGGTCCGGCCGGGCGTCAGCCGCAGTGGACGCCGTAGTCGATGCGCGTGTAGTTGGAGGCCGCGCGGCCGCCCCAGTCGATGCACTTGCCCGCGGCCGAGGCGTAGACCGGGCCGGCGTAGTACTTGAAGGTGCCGGAGTCCTCCTCGGTGCCCTGCTTCCACACGGCGTCGGTGCGGTGCAGCCGCAGGTTGGCGCCCAGGACCATGGGCGTTCCCTGGGTGTCGCTGACGGTGACGACGCAGTTCTTGCCGGTGGAGCCGCTGTAGGTGAGGTAGGCGGTGCCGTCGCCGACGTCCATGGAGTCGATCACGCTGTAACCGGACCCGCAGGCACCGGTGTAGGAGGCGGCCGAGGCGGAGCCGGTGGCGGCGATGGTGCCGGCCGCGGTGAGTCCGAGGACGGCCACGGCGGAGCCAAGTCGCTTGATGGTGAGCATGGGTGAGTCCCTATCAGGTGTTACTGCAGAACTGATGTGATCATTTCACAAGCGGCCGAGGCCCCATCCGTGAGGGAAGGGGCCTCGGCCGAGACGTATCCGTCGTTGTTGCTTCCGGTGGGAGGGCCGCTACCAGGTGAAGTCGGGGTTGACGTGCATGCAGGCCTTGGTGTCCGCGCCGTTGAAGGTGTCCTCCGACTCGGGCAGCGAGTCGTCCTTCTCTGCGGCCTTGTAGGCCGTACCTGAGCGCCAGTCCGCACCGATGACCAGGGTGACCCCGGAGACGTCCGTCGACTTCTTCACCGAACTCATCGGAACGCCAAGGGCCTTGGCGACCCGCTGGGCATCGCCCTCCAGGTCGGCGCTCGGGTAGCGGACGACCGTCTTGGCTTGGCCGAGGAGCACCGAGGAGTCCGACTTGGCCGCGGTGAAACCCTTGCCGACGAGGAGCTCGGTCACATCGCCTGCTCGCCCCGTCATCGCCGTCTGCGTGCTGGTGCGGGTGCCGTTCTGCACCTGGACGGCGATCTCGTCGTCCGCGGCGGCCGGGTCGTCGGAGGTCTCGTCCTGCGCCGTCTTCTTCTTGTCCTTGCCGTCGAGCGCGATGTCCTCACGGACCAGCCGGAACACCTTCTCCGCTTCCTCCGGCTTGGGCACCACCCGGTTGCCGTCCGAGGCGTACTGCCACGGCATCGTCGTCATGGTGATGCGCTTGCTGGGGACCTTCCGCAGCTCGTTGCTCAGGTCGTACAGCTTCGTCACGCTGCCCAGTCCCTCGTCCACCGTCAATGCCTCGGTGGCGGTCTCGGCGAGCTTGCGCAGCTTGTTCGGGCTGCTCAGCGTCGCGTTCTCGCGCAGCTCGCGGACCATCGAGTTCATGTACTGGTGCTGGGCCTTGGCCCGCGCGATGTCCGTGTTGTCCTCGAAGCCGTATCGCGTGCGCAGCCACTGCAGAGCCTGCTCGCCCTTGATGGATGTGGTGCCCTCCTCCAGCTTCAGGCCCGAACCGCTGCCCTTGGAGGTGTGCGAGTAGATGTTGGCGTCCACGCAGACCGGTACGCCGCCGATCGCGTCCGCCATCGACACCACGCCCGCGAAGTCGACCATGATGAAGTGGTCGATGTGGATGTCGGTGAGCTTCTCCCACGTCGCCACCGTGCAACCGGGGCCACCGCGGCCGAGCGAGTCGTTCGTCATCGCCGACGTGAGCGCCGAGTAGACCTTGTCGGTGTCGGGGTCCGTGCACTCCGGTATGTCGACCAGGGTGTCGCGCGGCATGCTCACCACCGACATGTTGGAGCGGTCCGCCGAGACATGCAGCAGCATCTGGACGTCCGCGCGCGGAGTGCCGTTGAAGGTGTCCTTGGCGCCGCCGAGCTTCTGGTTCTCCTTGTTGTCCCGCGCGTCCGAGCCGAGCACCAGGATGTTCAGCGGGGTCTGTCCCGCCGCGTTCGCCTCGGTCTTGGCCGCCCTGTCCTTCTCGTTGCCGAGATTCAGGTCGTCCTTCCTGATGTTGGCGTTGAGGTGCCGGTAGTACAGATACCCGGTGCCGGCCGTACCGACGATGACCACCGACAGCACGATCGCGGACCAGCGCAGGACGCGTCGCCCACGTCGCCGGTCACCTGATGCGCGCCGTATCCCACGCTGCTCGATGGGCGGATCCGCTGCCTGCGGTGTGAGGGACATCGTGTCCTCGACCGCGGGCACCTCTCCGCGCACGCTCTGCGCCACTCCCTGCCCTCCCCACCCTGTACCGCCTGACGGACTGCCGGGCCTCCCCAAGCCCGACGGCCGGCTCATACGCCCGCTCCGCCTGGGCGGAAGCGTACTTGAGAACCGTTGTCGAACGGCGTGTCGAAAACTGTCCGGGCTCCGGGACCTGAGCCCGCCTCATCATTCTGTAGACAGTCAGGAGTTCGCTGTGGGGGTCTGTGAGCCCCCACAGACCCCCATCACGGCTCTCCCCGCGGCCCCGCCGCTACCAGCGGTACGGCGCGTACACGTCCATGCACTTGCTGCTGTCCGCCCCGTTGAGCTCGTCGGCGTTCGACGGCAGGTCCCCGGCCTTCGGGTCGGACTTCTTCGGATACGCCGTGCCCTCACGCCAGTCGGCGCCCACGACGAGCGTGACCCCCGAGACGTCGGTCGACTTCTTCACCGAACTCAGCGGAATCCCCAGCGACTTGGCCACCCGCTGGGCGTCGCCCTCCAGATCCGCGCTCGGATAGCGCACCACCGTCCGCTCCTCGGCGAGGGCCGCCGTGGTGTCCGCCGACGCACGGGCGAAGCCCTTCTCGACGAGGAGCCCGCTGACCGTGCGCGCGCGGCCGGAGACCGGACCGAGCGTGCTGGACTGCGTGGCGTTCTGCACCAGGACACCGATCTTGTCGTCGTCGGCCGGCGGGTCGTCGGAGACCTTCTCCTTCGTCTTGGCCTTCTTCTTCGCGTCCGTGCCCTTGTCGTCGAAGGGCACGTCGTCGCGGAGCATCTGCCACATCTTCTCGGCGCCTGCGGGCTCCGGGAGCAGGTGGTTCTTGTCCTTCGTGTCCTCGATGCTCGGCATCGTCGTCATGGTGATCCGGTCCGTCGGCACCGACTTGAGCTGCTTGCTCAGGTCGTACAGCTTCTTCACGCTGCCGATCTCCTCGGAGACGTCCAGCGACTTCGTGGCCGCCTCGGCCAGTTCCATCAGGCGTCCGCCGTCGGTGAAGACGTTCTGGCTCTTCAGTGTGCGGATCATCGAGTTCATGTACATGTGCTGGGCCTTGGCGCGGCCCAGATCGCTGTAGAAGGCGTGGCGGGTGCGCAGCCACTGAAGCGCCTGCTTGCCCTTGATGTCCTTGCGGCCCGCCTTCATCTTCAGGCCGGAGCCCCCGGGCACTCCCGGCAGCGGTCGGTCCCACACGTTCTGCTCCACACAGACCTCGACCCCGCCGACGGCGTCCGCCATGCTCACCACACCGGCGAAGTCGATCGTCATCCAGTGGTCGATGTAGACCCCGGTGAGGTTCTGCCATGTGGCCAGGGTGCAGCCGGCCCCGCCGCGAGCCAGTGACGTGTTGATGATGTCGTTGGTCGCCGGGTAGATGTCGCCCGTATCGGGATCCGTGCACTTGGGGATGGCGACGCGGGTGTCCCGCGGGATGCTCACCACCGCGGCGCTCTTCCGGTCCGCGGCCAGGTGGATCAGCATCTGCACATCGCCCAGCGGCGGGTTGCTGCGGGTGTCCTTGCTGCCGCCGAGCTTCACGTTCTCCGCGGAGGCACGGCTGTCGGAGCCGATCAGCAGGATGTTCAGCGGGGTCTGCCCGGCCGCGTTCGGCGCGCTCTTCTTCGCCTTGGAGTCGCCGCTGCTGCGCTCACCCGTGCCGAGATTGCCGTTGAGGTGCTGGTAGTACAGGTACCCGGCGCCGGCCGTGCCGAGTATCAGCACCGCCAGCGTCGACGCGGACCACCTCAGCACACGGTGTTTACGGCGCGGCCGTGCCCGGCGTCTGCCGTGTCTGCCCGCGCCCCCCTCCGAGGCCCCCTCCTGAGCCTGCGGGACGCCCTGTCGCGTCGCTTCCCCCTGCACACTGTTCTGGGTCATCTCCCCGTCCCCTCCCCACCCCTACAGCACTGAACAGGCCTGCCGTACGCCCTGTTAGACGTACGACAGGCCTGTCAGGTCACACTTCACATGCTCAACTCGCGCACTTGACCTCGTTCGCCGTGGTCTTCGTGACGCCCGGGGTCGACGCCGAGGAGGAGTTCATCTTCACCCCGGCCCCCTTGAAGTCCTCGCCGAGCGTCAGGGTCATGGTCGGCAGACCCTGGGAGTTGGTGACGCTCTCGCCCGGCTTCATCGCCGATCCGGACAGCCCCATGATCGCGGCCAGCCTACGGGCCTGGTCGGCCTGGTCGGGCGCGTACTCGAGCGTCGTCTTCGCCAGCGTCTTCTCGGCGTTGCCCGCGTTCTCGGACTTGGTCACACCCGCCTCGGTCTGGAGGTAGGTGAGCTCCTCCTGGGCGCTGCCGCCCGGGGCGCCGCCGTTGAGGATCTGCACCCGCACCTCGTCCGCGGCCGACTTGGTGCCCTTCAGCCGGGCGGCGATCGCGGCCTTCTCCTTCTTCTCCTTGGCCTTGACCTCGGTGAAGGAGACATCGTTCTTGATCATCTGGAAGACCTGCGGAGCCTGCTCGTTCGGCACGACGGTCGCCTTGACCACCTCGGCCGGGTTGTCCTTGACCGGGACCGTGGTGAAGGTGAGGTTCTTCATCGGAACCTTCTTCAGCTCCAGCGCCACGTCCTTGAGCGTGCTGGCCTTGCCGATGCCGGTGTCGACGGTGAGCGCCTTGGTGGCGGCGTTGGCCAGCTTGATCAGCTTGGTCGGGCTGGTGAGGGTGTCGCCGGAGGTCATCTTGCGCATCAGCGAACTCATGAACTGCTGCTGGACCTTGATGCGGTCCAGGTCGCCCTGGTTGCCGAAGCTGTGCCGGGTGCGGACGAAGGCGAGCGCCTGCTCGCCCTCGATGGTGTGCTTGCCGGCGGAGAGCTTGAGGTGCGAGTCGGGGTCGTCGACGTCCTTGGCGAGGCAGACCTCGACGCCGCCCACGGCGGTCGTCAGCGTCTTCACCGCGTTGAAGTCGGCCATCGCGAAGTGGTTCACGTCGATGCCCGTGAGCTCCTCGACCGTCTTCATGGTGCAGCCCGGGTTGCGGCCGTCCTGGCCGAGGCTGGTGTTGAAGCGGACGTTCTGGGTGCCGGGGATGACCTGGTCGTCGCCGTTGGCATCCTTGGAAGTGCAGTCCGGCACGTCGACGATCAGGTCCCGAGGGATGCTCATCGCGGTCGCGTTCGTCCGGTCCTTGCTGACGTGCAACAGGATGTTGGTGTCGGCGTGCCCGACGCTTCCCTTGTCGCCGTAGCCCTCGTTGCCCGACCCGGTCCGCTTGTCGGTGCCGATGATCAGGATGTTGAAGGCCTCGTCCTTGCTGAAGCCGCTGTCGGCCACACTGCCGACGTCCTCGGTGGTGACGTTGCCCTCGAGGTGCTTGAGGTACAGATAGGCGGCCCCGGCCGTGCCGACCAGGACGAACGCCATGACGCCGCCGGTCCACAGCAGTATTTTCTTGCCCCTGGCCTTCTTCTTGACCGGCCGCCGGTTGCGCCGCCCGGGCAGCGGCTCCTCGGGCGCACCACGCCGTCTGCGCGGCGGCGGCACATCACGGCCGGGCGCCTCGGCGGGTGCCGTACGGCCCGGCGCGGCCGATCGGTTGCGCACCGCCTGGTCCCCCCCGGCACGCAGGGCGGATCTGCGGGGCTGCGGGACCCCCGATTGCGGTGCGGAAGGAGTCAGTCGCAGTTCGTATTCGCCAGTGTTCGGATTGAGCACCCACTGGTCTGCGGGGTCGATGTCGTCCGCCCGCCCACGGCCTTGCGCGTCCACGGTTGTCTGAATCCTCCGTCGGGGCCACGCGGCGCCTTCCCCCTCAAAGGCGCTCGGGTCTCGGTCACAGTGCCCGACCCCAGGGAAACCTCGCGGCCGGATGCACAGGATCGCTCACACTATCCGGCCAGTTCATCGTCAAGCGACGACGGTGACAAATTCCACGTCCCTACAACCGGTCAATCCGCCCCATTTCCTTGGACACTCATGCGCGGCCTTGGTAATCGCTTTACTTACAGGTGTCCTCGGCGGCGGTGTTTCCCCGGAACGTGGGCGCGGGCGTAACGGCCGCGACGGGCTCGTCGGGCCGCTTGGCACCGGACTTCCCGTCGTAGTAACCGTCGTAGTCGTCGTAGCTCTCGTAGTCGCCGTAGTACTCGTCGTGACCGTCGTAGGAGCCGTCTTCGTGTGACTCGTCCGAGATATCCGCTTCTTCTTGCGAACCGTCGCTCGAATTGGGGCTTTTTGTAGCGGAATCCTCGGGAACTTCCTCGGCGACCACCACCGGCGCGTCCCTGCGCAGCTGTTCGAACAGCTTCTCCGCCTCGGCTTCCACCAGTTGGTCGCGATTGGTGTCGTAGGTGTACGACTCCCGGGGAACGGTCAGGAATTGCACACGTTCGGTGGGGATGTCACGCAGCCCGCGAACAAGGTCGTACAAACCCCGCAAGTTCGCCAGATCGGGGTCGGTGGTGAGCGACGAGGTCGCCGCGTCCAGCACCGGATAGAGCTTCACCGGATTCAGCAGGACGTCATTGCTGCGCACCTTGTTGACGAGGGCCGCGAGGAACTGCTGCTGCCGGTCCATCCGGTCGGTGTCGCTGCCGTCGCCGATCGACTTGCGGGCCCGCACGTACCCGAGCGCCTGCTCGCCGTCGAGCGTCACCTTGCCCGCGGGCAGCTTCAGCTTGGCGGCCTTGTCGTGGATGGGTTCGGCCAGACAGATCCGCACGCCGTCGACCGCGTCGACCATGTCCTTGAAGCCGTGGAAGTCGACGACCACATGATGGTCGACGCGAACTCCGGTCAGTTTCTCGACCGTTCGGATCGTGCAGGCGGAACCGCCCGTCTGGAAGGCGGAGTTGAACATCGCGAACATCGGCTCGGTCCGGCTGCCGTCCGGGCGGCGACAGCCCGGCACGTCCACCATCAGATCGCGGGGGAGCGAGACGGCGGTGGCGCTGCGCCGCCCGGCGGCGAGGTGCAACAGGATCGTGGTGTCCGACCGCTCGGTCCCCGAGTCCCTCCCGTACCGCGCGTTGCCGTCCCCGGACCGTGAGTCCGACCCGATCAGCAGGATGTTCTGCGCGTTCTTGACGAGCGCGGTGGGCCGCTCCTTCTCGTACCGGGCGAGCTCCGCGGCCGCCGCGTTGTCGGGCGTGATGTTCCCGTCGAGCTTGGCGTAGACCGCCCAACCGGCCCCCGCGGCGGCGACGAGGAGGACACACACCCCGACCGCCCCACCGCGCACCCACCGACGCCTGCGCCGCCGTTTCAGCCCCCGCCCCGTCGCGGACGCCCCCGCTCCCGGACCGAGGGTGCGCGCGGTGTCGGTCACGTCTGAGTCCACCCCTCATGGCGTACGGCTGCTGCTACGACCATGGCGCGGATGGCGGGCGGGAGGTGAGCGATGAGGGGCCGAACGGGGGATGGGCGGCGCCTGTGACGCCGTCAGGGGCGCGGGGCTGTGTCGATGTGCGGCTACCGCCGCGTGAGCGCGACCCCTCACCGAGCCGTGGCGGTCACCGAGCCGTGGCGGTCACCCGCTCGCTCTCGATCCGCTGCGCCAGCGACTCCTCGCCCAGCTGCTCCAGGTTCCGGCACAGCACCACGGATCCCCCGGTGGCCAGCGGCGAGTACAACCCGGCGGACAGTCCCTCCCAGGTGTCGTACGACAGCCCCGACAGCAGCCGGGACCCCGCCCCCGTCAGGCCCAGGCCGGCGGCGTCCGCAGCCGCCCGCTCCACGACCTCCGCGCCGCTGAACTCCCGCCCCGCCACGATCAGCACGGGCTCCTCGGGATCGACCGGCGCGAACGGGGCGAAGCGGTCCCCCTGCCCCGGCACCTCGACGGCGTAGTCGGCGAAGCCGTCCGGTGTCTGCGGGAACCGTCCGCCCAGCGGGCGCAGCGCGAGGGCGATGCGCGAGCCGGAGCAGGCGCGTGCCGCGTCCAGCGTGTCGGGGCCGCTCACCACGAGGTCGGCGGACTTCGGGTCGCCGCCCATGTCCGCGACCACGCCCACCGAGGAGCAGGCCAGCAGCCACACCGCCGTCTGCCAGTGCGCGGGCAGCAGCAGCGCGACCCGGTCGCCGGGCTCCGCGGACAGCTCGCCCTGGAGCAGGTTGGCGGTCTTGGCCACCCAATTGGCGAAGGTGGCCACGGACAGTTCGACGCGCTCGCCCGTGGCGTCGTCGTAGAAGGTCACCAGGGGGCGTCCGGCGTCCGCAGCGAGCGCGGAACGCAGCAGGTCGGCAGGGGTGCGGTCGGTGGTGGTCACCCGCGCAAGCGTACGCGGGGGCGGCGCCGGGCGGCGAGGGGCCGGGTAGCCGGTTCGGCGGAACGCGAGCAGACGGCCCGTCAGTTCCCGGATGGCGGAAATGTCCGACCCTGTCCACGATCGTTGGCATGCGTGGATTCCTTGCTTCCTCGATCGGTGTCACCTGTGCGGCCGCCCTCGCCCTGCCACTGACCCCACCCGCCGTCGCGACCGCCGCGACCGTTCCGCGCCCGGCGCCGAACGCGGAAGTGTTCGTCCCAGGCAGCACCCAGTCCCTGCCCCTCGCCCCCCTGGCCGCCGACCGCGCCCTCGGCTCCACCGCCGAACAGGGCCTGCCCGCCCGGGATGTGCACCGCTTCTCGATGGTCGGCGTCGTCTGGGACAACCCGGACACCGAACTGCACGGCCGCGTCCAGGTACGCGCGCGTGCCGCCACGACCGGCGCCTGGTCCGGCTGGCAGGACGTCGAGACGCACTACGCCGAGGACGGCGCCGACCCCGACGCGGCCGAGCGCGCCTCGGGCCGGGTGCGCGGGGCGACGGCACCGCTGTGGGTGGGGGACTCGGACGGCGTGGAGGTACGCGTGCGTGCGGACGCCGAGTCGAGTGGGGAGTCGCACGGCGAGTCCCGCGCCGCGGGCGCCGCGGCCCTGCCGTCGGGGCTGCGTCTGGAACTAGTGGACCCCGGGGAGGCCGGGGAGCCTGAGGAGTCGGGAGAGCCGGGGGCGGACCCAGGCGGCCCCGTGACGGCACGGCACGCGCCCGTGGACGGCCCGCGCGCCGACGCACTGAGCGCAGAGTCCGCCGCCTCCGCTGCCTCCGCCGCCAACGCCGGGCTCGCCCCCCTCGGTGCCCTGGAGATCCCGGCGCTCGACCGGGCCCGGACCGAACGGGAGCTGCTCGTCCTGCGGGCCGGCGAACTGACGGAGCAGCAGAAGGTCAAGCCGTTCATCGGCCCCCGTCCGCGTATCGTCACCCGGCGCGGCTGGGGCGCGAACGAGAAGCTGCGCGAGAAGAAGTTCGTCTACACGAAGAAGGTCAAGGCGGCCTTCGTGCACCACACGGCCACCGGGAACGGCTACCGGTGTTCGCAGGTGCCCTCCGTCATTCGCGGTATCTACCGCTACCACGTCAGCAGCATGGGCTGGCGCGACATCGGCTACAACTTCCTCGTCGACAAGTGCGGGAAGATCTACGAGGGTCGCGCCGGGGGTGTGGCGAAGCCGGTCCTGGGCGCCCACACTCTCGGTTTCAACACCAACAGCATGGGCATCGCCGTCCTCGGCACCTTCGGCGCCAGCCGCCCGTCCTCCGCCGCCGTGAAGGCGGTCGCCCGGCTCACGGCGTGGAAGCTAGGTCTCTTCGGCGTCAACCCGCGCGGCAAGACATATCTGAAGTCGGGCGGTGGCAATCTCTACCGAAAGGGTAAGAAAGTACGACTGAACGTGATCTCCGGCCACCGGGACGGCTTCTCCACCGCGTGCCCCGGCTGGCAGCTCTACCGCAAACTCGGCTCCGCCCGCTCGTCCGCGGCCCGCTACCAGGGACGTTAGGGAACCAGAGGGCCACGCTCGGGCATCTCCACCGCCAACGGGGGCATGAGGCGGCCCGCACCGCACCGCCGTCGAAGGCGCCGCACCACGGTCTGCATACACTGACCGGCCGAAAGACAGTTCGGCCGGTCACCGGCAGGAAGCGGAGACGACAGGTGACAGAAGCGATCCTCCTGGTCGGCGGCAAGGGCACGAGGCTGCGCCCGCTCACGGTCCACACGCCGAAGCCCATGGTCCGCGCGGCCGGCGTCCCCTTCCTCACGCACCAGCTGGCGCGCGCGAGAGCGGCGGGCGTGGACCACATCATCCTCGCCACGTCCTATCTGGCGGAGGTCTTCGAGCCGTACTTCGGCGACGGTTCCGCGCTCGGCCTGCACATCGAGTACGTCACCGAGGAGGAGCCGCTCGGCACCGGCGGCGCGATCCGCAACGTGGCCTCGCGCCTGCACTCGGCCCCGGACGACCCGATCCTCGTCTTCAACGGCGACATCCTCACCGGCCTCGACATCCGAGCCCTGGTAGCCACCCACGAGTCGACGGGCGCGGACGTCTCCCTGCACCTGACGAAGGTGACGGACCCCCGGGCGTACGGCCTGGTCCCCACGGACGAGACGGGCCGGGTCCTCGCCTTCCTGGAGAAGCCGCAGACCCCCGAGGAGATCGTCACCGACCAGATCAACGCGGGCGCCTACGTCTTCCGCCGCTCCCTGATCGACACGATCCCGGCGGGCCGCCCGGTCTCGGTGGAACGTGAGACCTTCCCGGACCTCCTCTCGGCGGGAGCCCACCTCCAGGGCATGGTCGACTCCACGTACTGGCTGGACCTGGGCACCCCCGCCGCCTTCGTACGAGGCTCAGCGGACCTGGTCCTGGGCCGCGCCCCCTCCCCGGCGGTCCCCGGCCGCTGCGGCGACCGCCTTGTCCTCCCCACGGCGACCGTGGCCCCCGACGCCAAACTCACCGGCGGCACGGTGGTCGGCGAGGGCGCCTTCGTCGCCGAGGGCGCCCGCGTCTTCGGCAGCACGATCCTGCCGGGCGCGGTCATCGAACCCGGCGCGGTGATCACGGACTCCCTCATCGGCACCCGAGCCCGAGTAGGCGAACGCTCCGTCCTCACCGGCACAGTCATCGGCGACGGCGCCATCATCGGCGCCGACAACGAACTCCGCGACGGCGCCCGAGTCTGGTGCGACGCCAGGATCCCGGCGGGCGCGGTGAGGTTCTCCTCGGACCAGTGAGCCGGGGGCCAGCACGTCTAGACGCGGGACGGTGACTTGTCTTTCGACGCCGGCCCACAACTTTCAGCGCGCCCGGCGTCCGAGGACGAGGTCTAGCTGTCCCGATCCCCCACCTACCCGGGAGAGTGCTGCGCCTCTCAACGCCGGTCCGTGTCTTGTTTTTCAGCCCGCCCGGCGCCTCTAGAGGCCGGCCCAGGCATCTCAGCCCGTCCGGCGTTTGAGGACAAGGCCCCTTCAGGGCCGTCGGGGGTCCAGGGGGCGGAGCCCCCTGGAGGCGGGGTCGAAGGGGCGGCAGCCCCTGGAGGATGGGAATGGGTAGGGGCGGCGGGGGCGAGAAAAACCCGGAACCGCCCCAGAGCCGTACCTCAAGGCAGCCACCCCCCACCTCACAACCGCCCGATGTCCCCCCGAGGCATCCGCGGAGCCCGCCGCGCCGGCGTCCGCCCACTCAACAGAATCAACCGAGCCGCCCGATGCCGCTGCCCCGCATACGGCTCCAGCAACGACAACATCACAGAGTCATCCGCATCCCGATCCCCGGCCAACGCCCACCCGACGATCCCCGGCAGATGCAGATCCCCCACGGTCACCGCATCCGGGGCCCCATGACTACGCTGCACCACCTCCGCCGACGTCCACGGCCCAACCCCCGGCACAACCTCCAACCGCGCCTGCGCCTCCACCGGCTCCATCCCCACCGCCTGCTCCAGCCGCGCAGCAACCCGAACCGCCCGCAAAATCGTCGACGCCCGCTTGTTGTCGACCCCGGCCCGATGCCACTCCCAAGAGGGGATCAACGCCCAGGTCCGAGGCGCCGGCATCACCCACAACCGCCCCCCGGCGGCGGGCCCAGGCGCAGGCGAACCGTACTTCCGCACAAGCGACCGCCACGCCCGATACGCCTCGTCGGTGGTGACCTTCTGCTCAAGGATCGACGGGATCAACGACTCCAGCACCAGCCCGGTCCGGGTCAACCGCAACCCCGGCCGCCGATGCACCGTAGAGGCCAGCAACCGATGCCGAGGCGCGAACGCGGACGGATCGTCGCCCGCGCCGAGCAGCCGAGGCAACCCGTCGAGCAGCCACTCCGCCCCGGGCCCCCAGGCCTCCCCGCGCACCTCCCCGCCGCTCGCGGAGACCCGTAGCGTCCCCGGCCCGGCGGGCGTAAGACTGGCCCGCCACACCGACCCGTCCGGCATCGCCCGGAACGTGGGGTCGGCGGGCCCCCGCCGCAACGGCCCGAGCACCAGCCCGAGATCCAGCGGCCCGTCCGGCACATACGTCCGCGTCAGCCCGGGTGCCGACACCTGCTGCCGAGGCACACCGGACGCCACTGACGGCACCGACGGCGCGGACGGCACCCCGACATGCCCGCCGCGCACGGTCGTACGCGTGGGCCGAGGGCTGAACCGTCCTGCCACGATGAAAGTCCCGGGAGAAGTGGAGAGGGCCTACGAGGTTCCTGCGAGAGCCCTACGAGCGTAGAGGCACGCGCGGTGTGGGTGCGCCGCCTTCGCCGCCCTCACCGCACCTCGATGAACATCCCCGCGTCCCGGTCCGGCCGCGGCCGCGGCTCCTCCGCGGGATGCCCGACCGCGACCGCCCCCATCGGATCCCAGTCCGCCGGCAGCCCGAGCACCTCGCGCACCACGTCCCGGCAGAACATCGTCGAGGACACCCACGCCGACCCCAGCCGCTCGGCGGCCAGCGCGACGAGGAAGTTCTGCACCCCGGCCCCGGTCGCGACGACGAACATCTCCCGCTCGGCGCCGTCCCGCCGCGGATCGCCGTAGTCGTGCGAACCGTCCATGACGAGACACGGCACCACGAGGTACGGCGCGTTGCGCAGCACGTCCCCGCGCTTGACCCGCTTGCCGATCGACTCCTCGGTCTTGCCGTCCCGCCGCAGGTCCGCGACCCAGGCGTCCCGCATCGCGTCCAGCAGCTCGGTGCGCGCCCGAGCGGACTCCAGCAGCACGAAACGCCACGGCGTCGTGTGGTGCGGCGCCGGCGCGGTCACCGCGGCGGCGACCGCGCGGCGCACGGCACCCGGATCGACCGGCTCGTCCGTGAAGGCCCGTACGGTACGGCGCTGGGTCACCGCCTGCCGTATCGCCTCGGACGTGCCCAGCCGGAACATGTCGTCGCGCGCGTCGCGCACCATGGCGCCCGCCCCCTCGCCGTGCTCCTCGGCCACCACGTGCGCCAGCCCGCGCACGACCGCCACGGGCAGCCCGGCTGCCTTGCCCTTCACCAGGTCGCCGGCCGCGGCGAGTTCGTCGGCGGTGGCGACGACCGTCGCGCTGAGCGGATTGCCGTACGCGTCCGTGCCGCCGCGCAGATCGTCGAGCACCCGGACACCGGCCGCGCCGATGGCGACGTCCGTGAGTCCCGCGCGCCAGGGCCGCCCGAAGGTGTCGGTGACGATCACCCCCACGTTCACGCCGAGCAGGTCGCGCAGGCCCGCACGGATCGCCCGGGCGGAGGCGTCCGGGTCCTCGGGCAGCAACAGGACCGTCCCGGCGGGGGTGTTGGAGGCGTCGACCCCGGCCGCGGCCATGACCAGGCCCTGCCGGTTCTCGACGATGCGCAGGGCGCCGCGTCTGGCCACCACCCGTACCGTCTCGGCGTCGATGGCCGCTTCCCGGTCGGCCGCCTCGACGATCCGGCCCTCCGCCTTGGAGACGATCTTCGAGGTGACGAGGAGGACGTCACCGTCGGCGAGAGCGGGCTCGGCGGCGGCGATCAGCTTGGCGAGGTCGTCGCCCGCCGCTATCTCGGGCAGGCCGGGCACGGCCCAGGCGCGGAAACCGTCCGTGCTCACGGGGTCCGCACCTCCTCGGCGAGCGCCAGCGCCGCTCGGGCCATCTCGGCGGTCGCGTCGAGGTCCGTCATCATCAGCGGTACGGCCTTGCAGCGGATCCCCGCCGATTCGATCCGCTCGACAGTGGCCGCGTCCACGGTGTCGACGAGCCAGCCGTCCAGCAGCCCCGAACCGTAGTGCTCGGCCACCGCCGCGGCCGTCGACTCCACGCCCACCGCGGCGAGCACCTTGTCGGCCATGCCGCGCACGGGCGCGTCCCCGACGATGGGGGAGAGGCCGACCACCGGCACCCCGGCCTCGGCGATTGCCTCGCGGATGCCGGGCACGGCGAGGATGGTGCCGACCGAGACCACGGGGTTGGACGGCGGGAAGAGGATCACGTCGGCCTCGGCGATCGCCTCCAGGACGCCGGGGGCCGGCTTCGCGTGCTCCGCGCCCACCGGCACGATCGCCTCGGCCGGGACCGAGGCCCGCAGCCGCACCCAGTACTCCTGGAAGTGGATCGCCTTGCGCTCGCCGTCGACCTCGACGGCCACATGGGTCTCCACCCGGTCGTCGGACATCGGGATCAGCCGGACGCCCGGCTGCCAGCGGTCGCAGAGCGCCTCGGTGACCGCGCTGAGCGGGTAGCCGGCGCCGAGCATCTGGGTGCGCACGATGTGCGTGGCGAAGTCCCGGTCGCCGAGCCCGAACCACTCGGGGCCCACGCCGTACGCCGCGAGCTCCTCCTTGAGGTGGAAGGTCTCCTCGGCCCGGCCCCAGCCCTGTTCCTCGTTGATGCCGCCGCCGAGCGTGTACATCACCGTGTCGAGGTCCGGGCAGACCTTCAGCCCGAAGAGGTGGATGTCGTCCCCGGTGTTGCCGATGACCGTGATCTCCGCGTCCGGCACGGCCTGCTTCAGACCGCGCAGGAAACGGGCACCGCCGATGCCGCCTGCCAGAACCACGATTCGCATGAGGCCAAGCATTGCAGGCGGGTACGACAACGCGTCAGGCGGTCACCGGACGCGGCTCGGTACGCGCCTCGCAGTGCGGGGCGGTGTGCATCGGCATCTCGGTGAGGCCCGGGTAGTAGACGTGCAGGCTTATCGCCGGCTCCAGGGTGTCGTTCACGACCTCGTGCGCGTAGCCCGGCGCGAACACCCGCTGGGCGCCGGCCGACAACGCGCGCGTGCCCCGCTCGGTGCGCTCGGTCAGCTCGCCGTCCAGCACGGTCAGCACCCCGGAGGAGCGCCCGTGGTCGTGCAGTCCGCTGCCCTGACCGGGCACCCAGGTCAGCAGCCAGACCTCGTAGCCGGGGCCGGTGCGCAGCCGGTGGTACCAGCGGGTGGTGGCGTCGTAGCGGACCAGGTGCTCCCACTCCGAGCGGTCGGCGGCGATCGAACGGGCCAGGCCGACGAACTCGGCGACGGTGGCCGGGTGCTCGCGCGGGGGCTGAAGCAGGTGCGGGACCTCGAGGAGGTCGCCGGCGATCTGGAGGTCGTTGTCGCTGTTCATGGGTTGCGGTGGTTCCTCAGTGAAAGAAGGTCAGAGGGAACAAAAGCCGGGTCGCGGGTGGCGACTCGGCCTTCAGCTGGAGCGGGTGTGGCTCAACAGCTGGAACAGCAACAGCTACAGCGAGCGCGGGCAGCACCGTAGGACCCGGCGGTGCGGGTCGAGGTGAGTGCCGAGTTCGCGAGCATGCCCACAAGGACAGCGGTTCACACCGGCACTGTCAACTCGACACCGGCATGTGGGACATGTTTCACCTCATCCGGTTCATCTGTGAGGTGAAAGGTTTGTTCAGGCGCCTACCGGGACACATGGCGCACAACCGGGCGCGCGGAACGGGATCGAGGTCCTGGGCGTCCTTCTTGGTACAGGTCCTGCGCGGGGCGGTAGTCCTCCCCGGGCCCCATCTGCTTGTCAAGGTTTATGGCGATTTGAACACTTTCCGCTAGGCCTTGGTTCCGCAGAGTGAATAAGGGGCCCAATAGCAGATCTCGGCTTGACTCGCCCGGAGCAGCACACTTGTAATTTCACTCGTGTCGTTCAGCCGAAATCGGTAACGGCTACATCACGGGGACGCGAAAGACAGACGAGGGGCGCACATGACCGAGACGGTGCAGCAACTGCTGGTCGACGACGCGGACGAGGAACTCGGCTGGCAGGAGCGCGCGCTGTGCGCCCAGACCGACCCCGAGTCCTTCTTCCCCGAGAAGGGTGGCTCCACCCGTGAGGCCAAGAAGGTCTGCCTGTCTTGTGAAGTCCGCTCCGAGTGCCTCGAGTACGCCCTCGCCAACGACGAGCGGTTCGGCATCTGGGGCGGCCTGTCGGAGCGGGAACGCCGCCGCCTGAAGAAGGCCGCCGTCTGAGACCGACGGGGCACGCGCGCGTAGACAGACATCGCACGCACAGTCGCACGCACATACGGGACTTACGGCCCGTCGCAGGTGGGTTGTCCACAGGCGGCGGGCCGTCGACATGCCCAGCCGATAGTGTGGGCGCTCGTCCGAGACGCCCCGCTGCCCCCTCGGGGCACAGGCGTCCACCGCAGTCCACCGAACCGGGGCCCGTACCTCGATGTCCGTGCACAGCCACACGGCAGCTCACGACGCTGCCACTCCTGAGTTCCCGCGTCATGTGGTGACCGCGGTCCTCGTCTCCCATGACGGCGCCCGCTGGCTGCCCGACGCGCTCGCCGGGCTGCTCGGCCAGGAGCGCCCCGTCCAGTTCGCCGTGGCCGCCGACACCGGCAGCGCCGACGACTCCGCGCAGCTGGTCACCGAGGCCCTCGGGCCCGACCGCGTGCTGCACCTCGCCCGGCGCACCGGCTTCGGCCAGGCCGTCGAGGAGGCCAACCGCAGCGCGCCCCTCCTCACCCCCGAGGAGCTGCCGTACCTGAAGCGGCCCAGCGGCTGGGACCCCGTCACGCGCACGTGGCGCGACGACGCCTACGACCTGCCGGAGCTCCCGCACGGAGAGCCGGTGCAGTGGCTGTGGCTGCTGCACGACGACTGCGCCCCCGAACCGGACGCCCTGGCCCAGCTGCTGAGGGTCGTGGAGAACGAGCTGGAGCTCGGCCGCGACGACGTCGCCGTCGTCGGTCCCAAGCTCCGCGGCTGGTACGACAAGCGGCAGCTGCTCGAGGTCGGCGTCACCATCGCCCACTCCGGCCGCCGCTGGACCGGCCTGGACCGCCGCGAGCAGGACCAGGGCCAGCACGACCACGTACGGCCCGTGCTGTCCGTCTCCACCGCCGGCATGCTCGTGCGCCGCGACCTCTTCGAACAGCTCGGCGGCTTCGACCGGCGCCTGCCGCTCATGCGGGACGACGTGGACCTGTGCTGGCGCGCCCAGTCCGCCGGCCACCGCGTCCTGATCGCCCCCGAAGCGGTCGTACGCCATGCCGAGGCGGCCTCCCGCGAGCGGCGCGCCGTCGACTGCGTGGGCCGCACCGCCGCCTCCCCGCACAAGGTCGACAAGGCCGGCGCCGCCTACACCCTGCTCGTCAACAGCCGTACCGCCGTGCTGCCCTGGGTCCTGGTGCGGCTCGTCGTCGGCACCGTGCTGCGGACGGTCGCCTATCTCGTCGGCAAGGTCCCCGGACAGGCCCTCGACGAGATCCGCGGTCTGCTGGGCACACTGCTGCGCCCCGAGCGGATCATCGCCGGGCGTCGCAGGCGCGGCACACCGGTCGTCGACAAGGGCGAGATGCGGCCGCTGTTCCCGCCGCCCGGCGCGACCGTGCGGGCCACCGTCGAGCAGGTCGCGGGCGACCTCTTCGGCAGCTCCGACCCCGAGGCCACCTCGGGCGCGGGACGGCACGGCGGCGCGGTCGAGTCCGGGCCTGGCGGTGACGACGCCGACTTCCTGGAGATCGAGCAGTTCGCCCGCGTCAAGCGCATCGCCCGCAAGCCCGGCCCGGTGCTCTTCCTGGTGCTGCTGCTCGTCTCACTGGCCGCCTGCCGTGCCCTCCTGGGCGGCGGCGCGCTCGCGGGCGGCGCCCTGCTGCCCGCCCCGGCCGACTCCGGCGAGCTCTGGTCGCGCTACCTGGACGCCTGGCACGCGGTCGGCGCCGGCGGAACCACCTCGGCGCCGCCGTACCTGGCGATCGTCGCGATGCTGGCCTCCCTGCTGTTCGGATCGACGGGCCTGGCGATCACGGTCCTCCTCGTCTGCTCGGTGCCGCTGGCCGGCCTCACCGCCTACTTCGCCTCCCGCCCGCTCGTCGAGTCGCGGCTCCTGCGCGCGTGGGCGGCCGTCGTCTACGCCTTCCTGCCCGCCGCCACCGGCGCGCTGGCCGGCGGCCGACTCGGCACCGCCGTCCTCGCGATCCTGCTGCCGCTCATCGCTCGCGCGGGCATCGCCGCCAGCGGCCTCACCAGCACCTCGGACACGCGCGGCAGCTGGCGCGCCACCTGGGCCTACGCGCTGCTGCTGACGATCACCACCGCGTTCACGCCGATCGTGTGGCCCATCGCGCTGCTCCTCGGCCTCGGCGTCCTGGCCGTGCGCCGCACCGACCTCACCGCCTACGGCCCGCGCTTCCTGGCCCAGCTCGGCACGCCCCTGCTGATCCTCGCGCCCTGGTCGCTGACACTGCTGCCGTTCGGCTTCTTCGACGAGGCCGGTCTCGCGTACGGCTCCTCGGCCGCCTCCGCCCTCGACCTGCTCGGCGCCAGCCCCGGCGGCCCCGGCACGGTCAGCGGACTGATGCTGATCGGCGTCGTCCTGGCCGCGCTGGCCGCCCTGCTGCGCTCCGAGCGGCAGGCCGGCATCTGGGCGGCCTGGGTGGTCGCCCTGGTCGGCCTCGTCTTCGCGGTCCTGTCCAACGGCTCGACCTGGGCGGGCCCGGCGACCCTCGTCTACGGCATCGCCCTTCTGGCGGCCGCCGCCCTGGGCGCCGACGGGGCACGCGCGCGCGTGGCCGAGCAGAGCTTCGGCTGGCGCCAGCCGGTCGCCGCGCTGATCGCCTTCGCCGCCGCCGCGGGCCCGCTGCTCGTCGCCGCGGGCTGGATGCTGCGCGGCGCCGACGGTCCCCTGGAGCGGCGCGACCCGGTGCAGGTGCCCGCGTTCGTCGCGGAGGACAGCAACAACCGCGACCGGGCCCGCACCCTCGTCCTCGACAGCGACTCCACCGCGCACGTCGGCTACACGCTGGTCCGCGGCTCCGGCGCCCGCCTCGGCGACGCCGAACTCGCCGCCTCCGACGGCGAGAACAGCCGCCTCGACAAGGTCGTCGCCAACCTGGTCGCCGGCTCCGGCGCCGACCAGGCCGACCAGCTCGGCAAGTTCGCGGTGCGCTACGTCCTGGTCCACAAGGGCGCCCCGCGCGAGGTCACCCGCGTGCTGGACGCCACCCCGGGCCTGACCCGGCTCAGCGAGCAGAACGGCAGCGCGCTGTGGCGGGTCGACCAGGACGTCGCCCGCGCCACCATCGTCAGCGGCTCCGGCGCCCCGACGCTCGTCGCCGCGGGCCCCGTCGACATCCACACTACGATCCCGGCCGGCCCTGAGGGCCGCACCCTGCGCCTCGCCGACACCGCCGCCCAGGGCTGGACGGCCACCCTGGACGGCACACCGCTGACCGCCAAGACGGTCGACGGCTGGGCCCAGGGCTTCGAACTCCCCGCCGCCGGCGGCACCCTGGACGTCACCTACGACGACCCGATCACCCACACCGCCTGGCTGTGGGCCCAGGGCGCCCTCGCCCTCGTCCTCGTGGTGCTCGCCCTGCCGGGCCGCCGCCGCGACATCGACGACGACCTCCCCGAGGAGGAGCGCGCGATCCCCGCCCAGGCGACGGAGGGCGAGGGCCGCCGTGCCCGCCGCCTGCGCGCCCAGGCGGAGGCCGAAGAGACCGCCCAGGGCGACGAGCCCGTCTCTCCTCCTTCGGAGGAGACCCCGGTCCCCGTCCCGCAGCAGCAGCCCTACGGCGACTGGGACCAGGCGAGTTACGCCGGCGCCGAGTACAACGCCTACGGCGCCGACCAGTACCAGGCCGCTCAGCAGTACCCCGCGGGCGGCTACGACCAGCAGGGCTACGCGGACCCGTACCAGGGCGGCCAGTACGACCCGTACGCGTACGGCGGACAGGCACAGCAGGCACAGCAACCGTCGTACGACCAGTACGGGCAGCCGTACGACCAGGGTTACGACGCGACGTACGACCCGGCGCAGCCGCAGCAGCACGGCGAGCGTCCCGACGGGAGCCAGCAGTGAACCGCACCACCGTGTCCCTGATCGCCTGCGCGACCGCTCTCGCCGCCGTCACCGGGTTCGCCACGCTCAACACGCCCGACGCGGCCGGCTCGGACACCGCCAGGACGGCCACCGAGCTGCCCGTGGAGCGCACGAGCCTGCTCTGCCCGAGCCCGAGCACCTCCGACCTCGCCGAGACCGCGTACACGTCCTTCACGCCCGTCACCAAGGGCGCCGAGAGCGACGGGAAGGCCGAACTCGTCGCCGCGGCAGAGGAGTCCGGGGAGGCGAAGGACGACAAGGGCGACAAGAGCGGCAAGGACGACGAGGGCAGCAAGAAGAAGGCCGACAAGCCGGTCCTCACGCCCGAGAAGCCCGGCGCCCCGGTCACCGGGGACACCTCCGGCGGCGACTCGCCCGCGCTCGTCGGCACCGCGACCGGCCGGTTCGCGCCCGGCTGGACCGTGCAGGAGACCACCGAAGTCGCCGCGGGCACCGGACGCGGCCTCCAGGGCGTCACCTGCACCACCGCCGACACGGACTTCTGGTTCCCCGGCGCCAGCACCTCCGCCGACCGCACCGACTACGTGCACCTGACCAACCCCGACGACTCGGCGGCCGTCGTCGACATCGAGCTGTACGGCAAGGACGGCGCCCTGGAGGCCCCGGCCGGCGAGGACATCACCGTCCCGCCGCACTCCAGCGAGCCGATCCTGCTGTCCACGCTCGTCAGCGCCGAGCAGACCAACCTCACCGTGCACGTCAACGTCCGCAGCGGGCGGGTCGGGGCCGCCGTACAGGCCCTGGACGACAAGATCGGCGGCGACTGGCTGGCCGCGTCCACGGACCCGACGGCGAGCCTCGTCCTGCCGGGCATCCCCAAGGACGCCACGGACGTGCGCCTGGTCGCCTTCACACCCGGCGACGCCGACGCCGACCTGAAGGTGCGGCTCGCCTCGCCGTCCGGGCTGATCACGCCGGCCGGGAACGAGACGCTGCACGTCAAGGCGGGTATGACGGCCGCGGTGGACCTGGGCGACGTCATGCGCGGGGAGGCCGGTTCGCTGGTGCTGACGCCGACCGACCAGGCCGTCCCGATCGTCGCCGCGGTGCGGGTCACCCGCGGCAAGAGCGGCAAGCAGGAGACGGCGTTCATCCCCGCCACACGCGCGGTGGGCAAACGCGCGACGGCCGCCGACAACAGCGCCAAGGGAACCACGCTGTCCCTCGTCGCCCCAGGCCGCTCCGCGCAGGTCAAGGTGACGGCGTCGGCGGGCAGCGACGGCGGTACGGCGGTCTCGAAGACGTACACGATCAAGGCCGGCACCACACAGGACGTCGAGCTGCCGGTCCCGAGTGGCCTCAAGGGCACGTACGCGCTGACCGTCGAGCCGGTGTCGGGCGGTCCGGTGTATGCGGCGCGGACCCTCGCGGCCACCGAGGAAGGCATCCCCGGGTTCACGGTGCAGACGCTGCCGGACGACCGGGGCATGGTCCGGGTGCCGGAGGCGGACCAGGACCTGTCGGTGCTCCAGCGGTAGCCGGTCAGTCCTCGCCGTAGCGCGGGTCGACCGTCTCCGGGGTCAGCCCCAGCAGCTCGGCGACCTGCTCGACGACCACCTCGTGCACCAGGGCCGCGCGTTCGTCGCGGCCCTTCGTGCGGATCTCCACGGGACGGCGGTAGACCACCACGCGCGCGGGACGTCCCTCGCGCGCGGGAATCGTGCCGCCCAGGGGCACCGCCTCGTCGTTCCAGGGCCCGTCGCCGGGGCCGTCGAGGCGCGGCACCTCCAGGACCAGGAAGTCGATGTCGGCGAGCTGCGGCCACCGGCGTTCCAGACGTTCCACGGAGTCCTGCACCAGGTCCGCGAACGCCTCGGCTCGGCTCGCCGCGAGCGGTACCTGGGGCGGCGCGATCGGGCCGCGCATGCCCCGGCCGTGGCGATCACGTCGGCGGGGCCCGGGGCCGGCGGCACGGGGCGGTACGGGGTTGTCCATCACCGGTGAAGCGTAGTCCCCGGCGGGACCGGGTGCCCGGGGCCCACGCGGTGTCCGGGCGATCTTCGGCCGCCTCGTGCCGCATGTCGCGGGATGACCATTCCAGCCAAGGTTGGGCTCGATTCCGTATCTCTCCGAGACCGGCGATCTCAAGGCAATTGACCTTGTTTGTACCGAGTGATGATCGGACTCGATATCGTCCGAGATCCCAGAAAGCGGTATCTATGCAGGTCAGAAAGGTGAGTCCGAAGGGGCCCGTGGGGCGTTCCGCAACACGACACGGTGGAGTGACCTGATGGGGAGTCGTCGCGGCCCGCTCAAGAGTGCGGTACCGTCCAACGTCGTGAGCCCTGTACGTCGCTGTTCGCGCACCGCTTGCGGCCGCCCCGCCGTCGCGACGCTGACGTACGTCTACGCCGACTCGACCGCGGTCCTCGGCCCGCTCGCCACCTACGCCGAACCCCACTGCTACGACCTGTGCGCCGAGCACTCCGAGCGTCTCACCGCCCCGCGCGGCTGGGAGGTCGTCCGGCTCCTCGACAGCTCGGCCCCCGCCCGCCCCAGCGGCGACGACCTGGAAGCGCTTGCCAATGCGGTCCGCGAGGCGGCCCGCCCGCAGGAGCGCGCCGCCCAGGCCGGCGGGGGACGCGGAGCGGACCCGATGGAGGTCGCGCGCCGCGGCCATCTGCGGGTCCTGCGCTCACCGGACAACTGAGCCCGCCCTCACGGGTGTTCGGCTCGAAGGGTGCTCGTCGATCCCCCATTTCGTGTGCGTTCGGTGCACGTTCCGCTCAGTGACGCACGCCCATTGACGTCTGCTTGGCGCGGACACGACCATTCCGGAAGCCGAATCGAGAAATCGCCTTCCGCATGGCGGAACAGCGGGCTGACGGAATCGGATCGGGGAGGCGCCCGTGTACGTCCAGGAACTGGAACCCGTCGCCGGCTCGCTGGGCCTGTCCGCCCTCGTCGCCACCCTGCCCCTGGTGATCGTCCTGGTCCTGCTCGGCGGCGTCCGCCTCAAAGCCCATCTCGCGGGCCTCACAGGGCTCCTGGCGGCCGTTCTGGTCGCCTGGCTCGCGTACGGCATGCCGCTGGGCCAGACGCTCTCCAGCGGCGCCCAGGGAGCCGTCTTCGGCCTCTTCCCCATCCTGTGGATCGTCGTCAACGCCCTGTGGGTGTACCGGATGACGGTCCGCACCCGGCACTTCGACATCCTGCGCCGCTCCTTCGGGCGCCTCTCCGACGACCCGCGCATCCAGGCCCTCGTCGTCGCCTTCTGCTTCGGCGCCCTCCTGGAGGCCCTCGCCGGCTTCGGAGCGCCCGTGGCGATCTGCTCGGTCATGCTCGTCGCGCTCGGCTTCGACCCGGTGCGCGCGGCGGTCGTCGCCCTGGTCGCCAACACCGCGCCCGTCGCCTTCGGCGCGATGGGCACGCCGGTCGTGACACTCGCCCAGGTGACCGAACTGCCCCTGGACACCGTCGCGTCCGTGGTGGGCCGTCAGACCCCGCTGCTGGCCCTCGTGGTGCCGCTCGTGCTGGTCTTCCTCGTGGACGGACGCCGTGGACTGCGCGAGACCTGGACACCCGCCCTGGCGTGCGGAACCGCCTTCGCGGTCGCCCAGTTCGTCGCCTCCAACTACGTCTCCGCCCAACTCGCCGACATCGGCGCCGCCTTGCTGGGCGCCGCCGCCCTCGTCGCCGTCCCGCGCGCGCGTGTGCCCGCCGCCGAGTCGGTACGCGCCTCCGTGCTGACCGGCTCCCGCAGCGAGGAGTTGGACGAGGCCGACCCGCGCGGCGAGGTCGTGCGCGCCTACGCCCCGTACGGCCTGATCGTCGTGATCTTCTCCATCGCCCAGATCCCCGCGGTCAAGGACTGGCTGGCGAAGGCGACCCAGACCTACGACTGGCCCTTCCTCGACGTCGTGGACCCCGACGGCGACCCGGTCGGCGGCAACGTCTTCACCTGGCCGATCGTCTCCACCGGCGGCACGCTCGTGCTGCTCGCCGGAGTGTGCACCGCGGTCGTCCTCGGCGTGCACGCGCGCGTGGCCGTCAAGGAATGGCTCGCGACCGTCCACGAGTTGAGGTTCGCGATCCTGACCGTGACCTCGGTGCTGGCCCTCGCGTACGTCATGAACCTCTCCGGGCAGGCGGCCACCATCGGCCACTTCGTCGCCGCGGCGGGGGCCGGACTCGCCTTCCTCTCGCCGGTGTTGGGCTGGTTCGGCGTGGCCGTCTCCGGCTCCGACACCTCGGCCAACGCCCTGTTCGGAGCGCTCCAGGTGACCGCCGCGCGCGAGTCGGGCCTCTCCCCGGAGCTCCTGGCCGCCGCCAACAGCTCCGGCGGCGTCCTCGGCAAGATGATCTCCCCGCAGAACCTCACCATCGCCTGCGCGGCCGTGGGGCTCGCCGGCCGCGAGGGGGACCTGCTGCGCAAGGTGCTGCCCTGGAGCCTGGGGCTGCTGCTGGTGATGTGTCTCATCGTCGTCGGGCAGAGCACGCCGGTTCTGGGATGGATGCTGCCCTGACCTGCTGTCGAGCCCGAGGGCCAGCCGGCGGACCCGCGGCACGCTGTCGGTGGGGGCGGGTAGTTTGGGGTGACCGACAGGACGTTGAGAAGGGTTAGGCCGTGGCCGCTGATCTGTCACAGCTCGTGAAGGCGTACGACGTGCGCGGTGTCGTACCCGACCAGTGGGACGAGACGCTGGCCGAGCTCTTCGGGGTCGCCTTCGTCCAGGTGACCGGGGCGAGCGCCATCGTGGTCGGACACGACATGCGGCCCTCGTCCCCCGGACTGTCGCGGGCCTTCGCGCGCGGGGCGGCCGCACAGGGCGTCGACGTCACCGAGATCGGCCTGTGCTCCACCGACCAGCTGTACTACGCCTCGGGCGCGCTGGACCTGCCGGGCGCGATGTTCACGGCCTCGCACAACCCGGCCCAGTACAACGGCATCAAGCTGTGCCGCGCGGGCGCCGCCCCGGTCGGCCAGGACACCGGTCTCGCGCAGATCCGCGAACTGGTCGAGGGCTGGACCGACTCGGGCGCGCCGGCACCGGCCGCGCGTCAGGGAACGATCACCCAGCGCGACACGTTGGACGACTACGCGGCCCACCTCCGCTCCCTGGTCGACCTCACCTCCATCCGCCCCCTGAAGGTCGTCGTCGACGCGGGCAACGGCATGGGCGGGCACACGGTCCCCACGGTCTTCGCGGGCCTGCCCCTCACCCTGGTCCCGATGTACTTCGAACTGGACGGCACGTTCCCCAACCACGAGGCCAACCCCCTCGACCCCGCCAACCTCGTCGACCTCCAGCAGCGCGTCCGCGAGGAGGGCGCCGACCTCGGCATCGCCTTCGACGGCGACGCCGACCGCTGCTTCGTCGTGGACGGCCAGGGCGACCCGGTCTCCCCGTCCGCGATCACCGCGCTCGTCGCCGCGCGCGAGCTCGCCAGACACGGCGGCAAGGGCGTGATCATCCACAACCTGATCACCTCCTGGTCCGTCCCGGAGGTCGTCGAGGAGAAGGGCGGCACACCGGTACGCACGCGCGTGGGCCACTCCTTCATCAAGGCCGAGATGGCCAGGACCGGTGCCATCTTCGGCGGCGAGCACTCCGCCCACTACTACTTCAAGGACTTCTGGAACGCCGACACCGGCATGCTCGCCGCCCTCCACGTCCTCGCCGCCCTCGGCGGCCAGGAGGGCCCGCTGTCCGGCCTCGTCGCCGAGTACGACCGCTACACGGGCTCCGGCGAGATCAACTCCACGGTGGCGGACCAGACAGGCCGCCTGGCAGCGATCCGCGCCGCGTACGAGGGCCGCCCCGACATCACCCTCGACGAACTCGACGGCCTGACCGTCAGCGCCACCGACTGGTGGTTCAACGTCCGCCCGTCCAACACGGAGCCGCTGCTGCGCCTGAACGCGGAGGCACGGGACGAGACGACGATGGCGAAGGTACGGGACGAGGTGCTGGGGATCATCAGGGGTTGAGCAGTCCCTTTCAGCCCGTCCGGCGTTTGAGGACGAGGCCCTTCAAGGGCCGATCGGGGTCCAGGGGCGGAGCCCCTGGCGGGGTCGAAGGGGCAGCGCCCCTGGGGATGGGAACGGGTAAGGGCGGCGGGGCGAAATCCACAACGGCACCCCCGACACCGCACCAGCCCACCCACCAGGCCCCGACCCCACCTCGCCCCAACCCCGGCACCCACCCCCCACCGGCGGTACCCTGACCAGGCACATCCGCACACGCACGCACAGGCATCCGCACAGCCCCCGAAGGGACACCCCATGCCGCTCGAAGCCGGCCTCCTGGAGATCCTCGCCTGCCCGGCCTGTCACGCCCCCCTCAAGGAGCAGGACACCGAGCTGATCTGCACCGGCCAGGACTGCGGCCTGGCATACCCCGTCCGAGACGGCATCCCCGTCCTCCTCGTCGACGAGGCCCGCCGCCCCGCGTAAGCGGCACCGGCGACCCGGATACGCACGACACCGACGCCAAGGCGACACCCACGCCACGGCGACCGCGTAACCGACGACCCCCGTCGACCCCAGGAGGCTGCCGCCCATGCTCGACGAATCGCTGCTCGACACCCCCGAGGCCCTCTCGGAGGCCGACCGCCGAGGCCTGCTCCGCGGCGCCGCCGAGGCAGGCGCCCGCGTCCGCACCGCGGTGAGGCACGCCACCGAGGCGGGCGTCCAGGAACTCAAGCCCGACGGCCGCCCGCGCGCGGTCCTCATCGCCGGCCCCGGCGCCGCCGCCATCTGCGTGGCCGACCTCCTCGGCACCCTCGCGGGCGCCGGCAGCCCCGTCACCCGCCTGGCCCCCGCCGGCGTGGCCCCCGCCGCGGGCGCCCTGCGCTGGGAGCTCCCGGGCTGGACCGGCTCGGTCGACCTGCTCCTGATCGCCACGCCCGACGGCACCGAACCGGGCCTGTCCCTTCTCGCCGACCAGGCCTACCGTCGCGGCTGCACGGTCGTCGCCGTGGCCCCCGCGGGCACCCCGCTCGTCGAGGCCGTACAAGGCGCCCACGGCCTCTTCGTCCCCCTCGCGACAGCCCCGTACGAGCAGGACGAAGCGCTCGCCGCGTCCGCCCCCGGAGTGCTGTGGGCGCTGCTCACCCCGCTGCTCGCGATCCTCGACCGCACCGGTCTGCTGGCCGCGCCGCCGGACGCCCTGGAGAAGGTCGCCGACCGCCTGGACCACATCGCCGAACGCTGCGGGCCGGCCATCGCGACGTACAGCAATCCCGCCAAGACCCTGGCCGCCGAGCTCGCCGACTCGCTGCCGGTGATCTGGACGGAGGGCGTCTCGGCAGGTCCGGCGGGCCGCCGTTTCGCCGCCGCCCTGGCCGAGCTCGCGGGCCGCCCCGCCCTGGTCGCCGAGCTGCCCGAGGCGCTCGCCGCCCACAACGCCCTGCTCGCCGGTCCGCTGGCCGCCAGCGCCGACCCGGACGACTTCTTCCGCGACCGCGTGGAGGAGCCACCGGCGATGCACGCGCGCGTGGTGCTGCTGCGCGACCGTCCCCTCGGCGGCCTCACCGCCGCCCCCGCCGCCCGTGACCTGGCCCTGAGCCACGACACCCCCATCAGCGAGCTGGAACCGGAGGAGGGCGGCGAACTGGAGACCCTCGCGGAACTGATCGCCGTCACGGATTTCGCCGCGGTTTACCTGGCGCTCGCTTCCGGCGCCTGATCATGCTCGGGACGCCCTGACCGACGTACAGAAAGAACCCCATGGACCGCCTCGACAACACGATCCGCCCCTACGCCTGGGGTTCCACCACCGCCATCTCCGAACTGCTCGGCGTCGCACCCAGCGGTGAACCGCAGGCGGAGATGTGGATGGGCGCCCACCCGGGCGCCCCCTCGCGCACCGCGCGCGGGACGCTCGTCGAGGTCATCGAGGCCGCCCCGGAAAGGGAGTTGGGCGCCGCGGCCGTGGCGAAGTTCGGACCCCGCCTGCCCTTCCTCCTCAAGCTCCTCGCCGCCGGCGCCCCCCTCTCCCTCCAGGTGCACCCCGACCTGGCGCAGGCGAAGGAGGGTTACGAGGACGAGGAGCGGCGCGGGATCCCCATCGACGCCGGGCACCGCAACTACAAGGACGCCAACCACAAGCCCGAACTCATCTGCGCGCTCACCGAGTTCGACGGCCTGTGCGGCTTCCGCGACCCCCTGAAGGCCGCCGACCTGCTCGCCGGCCTCGGTGTCGACTCCCTCAAGCCGTACGTCGACCTGCTGCACGCCCACCCCGAGGACGCGGCGCTGCGCGAGGTCCTCACCGCCGTACTCGGCGCGGACCGCGAGGAGATGGCCCGTACGGTCGGCGAGGCCGCGGCCGCCTGCGCCCGCCTGGGCGGCGAATACGCCCCGTACGCCGACATCGCCCACCACTACCCGGGCGACCCCGGCGTCATCGCCGCGATGCTCCTGAACCACGTCCGACTCCAGCCCGGCGAGGCCCTGTTCCTCGGCGCCAGCATCCCGCACGCCTACCTGAGCGGCCTCGGCGTCGAGATCATGGCCAACTCCGACAACGTCCTGCGCTGCGGGCTCACCCCCAAGCACGTCGACGTCCCCGAACTCCTGCGCATCGTCCGCTTCGAGGCCGCCGACGCGGGCGTGCTGCGCCCCGAGGCGTCCCCGGACGGTGAGGAGGTCTACGAGACCCCCATCGACGAGTTCCGGCTGTCGAGGTACGTCCTCCCCGACGGCGGTGCCGCCCACGACCTCACCCGTGCCACCCCGCAGATCCTTCTCTGCACGGCGGGCTCCGTCCGGGCGGGCGACCACGAACTGAGCCCCGGTCGGTCGGTGTTCGTTCCCGCAGGTGAGAAGGCAGCGGTGACGGGCACCGGCACGCTCTTCCGAGCCACTGTGATCGTATGACCGGGGCTGTGGACACCTGACGCCGCGCTGTGCGGAAGGGCTGCAACAATGGCCCACCGGCAAAGGCCGGGCAAAGCCCACGAGGGGCGCCCGGGACGGCGTATGGAAGGGACAACGCGAACTCATGAGCGCGTCAGGCGGAACCAAGGCGATCGTGGCGGCACTCGCCGCCAACCTCGCGATCGCGGCATCGAAGTTCGTGGCGTTCCTCTTCAGCGGCTCGTCATCGATGCTCGCCGAGTCCGTCCACTCGCTCGCCGACTCCGGAAACCAGGGCCTGCTCCTCCTCGGCGGCAAGAAGGCCCAGCGCGAGGCCACCCCGCAACACCCGTTCGGATACGGCCGCGAGCGCTACATCTACGCCTTCCTCGTCTCCATCGTGCTCTTCTCGGTCGGCGGCATGTTCGCGATCTACGAGGGCTACGAGAAGATCAAGCACCCGCACGAGATCGAGCACTGGTACTGGCCGGTGGGTGTCCTCGTCTTCGCGATCATCGCCGAGTCCTTCTCCTTCCGGACGGCCATCAAGGAGTCCAACGGGCTGCGCGGCCGGCAGACCTGGAAGCAGTTCATCCGCCACGCCAAGGCGCCCGAACTGCCCGTCGTCCTCCTGGAGGACCTCGGCGCGCTGGTCGGTCTGATCCTCGCCCTCGGCGGCGTCGGCCTGGCCCTCGCCACCGGCGACGGCGTCTGGGACGGCATCGGCACCCTCTGCATCGGCGTCCTGCTCATCCTCATCGCGCTCGTCCTGGCCGTCGAGACCAAGTCCCTGCTCCTCGGTGAGTCGGCGGGCATCGAGGCGGTCCAGAAGATCGAGGCCGCGGTCGTCGACGGCGACACCGTCACCCGCGTCATCCACATGCGCACGCTCCACCTCGGCCCCGAGGAACTGCTGGTCGCCGCCAAGATCGCCGTCCAGCACGACGACACGGCCACCGAGGTCGCGAACGCCATCAACGCCGCCGAGGCCCGCATCCGCGAGGCCGTCCCGATCGCCCGCGTCATCTACCTCGAGCCCGACATCTTCAGCGAGACCGAGGCCGCCAAGGGCCCCGACCGCGAGGCCACGCCCGGCGGACCGGCGCAGCACGAAGCCGGCCACTGACACCCGTCGAAGGGGCCCACCGCACGCCCGGTGGGCCCCTTCGGCTCTCAGCTCTGCAACGCCCAGGGAGGCGCCGGCGGCACCGCGGCCCGCGCCTTCCGCCGTACGACCATGGCGGTGATCCCCAGCCCGACGGCGACCAGCACCAGCACCACGCCGACCATCATCGCCACCCCGAGAGCCGTCGGCACGGTGTGGTCGTCGAGCACCCGACCCTGGACGGCGGACGCCGGCAGCGTCCCACCGTGGTCGTCGGGGAAGGCCCGCGAGTCACGGGAGTTGGCGCGGTGGTCGCCCAACAGGAACAACCGCCCCTTCGGTACCCGCACGTCGTAGGAGTCCGGGTACCCGCCGTGGGAGTCCCCGTCCTTCACATACGGCTCCCGGAGCGGCTTCCCGTTCACGGAAAGGTGCGCGTCCGTTCCCTCTCCGGTGCAGCACTGCACGTGGTCGCCGCCGACCCCGACGACCCGTTCCATCACCAGCCCGGCGAAGCCGTACCGCTCGGGCGCCGAGAACACCACGACATCCCCGCGCCGCACCTCGTCCGCGTCGATCCGCTCGTAGACGATCCGGTCACCCGGCCCGTACGTCGGCGTCATGCTCTCGCTCGACACGACGGAACCCCCGAAGGCGTACCGCGCGTAACCGAGGCCACCCAGCCCCGACAACAGTCCGACCAGCCCCACCACGACGGCCGCGATCCCCAGCCCCCGAGCCTTGCCCATCGCGCCACTCCCTCCCCACGCGGACCATCCGCGGCGCAGAGAGTAGCGGTCGCCTGTGAACGGACGGTGCGGGCCGAGCCCTCGACGAACGCGGCCCGCACAATCCCTCCGCCTACCGGATCTCGCCCAGCACCTCCAAAATCCCCCGCTCGTCCGGCGCCGCTGTCAGCCGCTCCCGGAACCCGGCGTCCGTCAACTTCCGCGACAGCAACGCCAGGATCCGCAGATGCTCATCACCCGCGGCCGCCTCCGGTACGGCGATCATGAACACCAGCCTGGCCCTCGTACCGTCCAGAGAGCCCCACTCGATGCCCTCGGCGGACCGCGCGAACCCGACGACCGGAGCGGTCACCGCATCCGTCTTGGCATGCGGGATCGCGATCTCCTCACCGAGCCCGGTCGTCCCCTGCTCCTCACGCCGCAGCGCGGTCGCCACCAGCTCGTCCACGTCCGCGACCGCACCGCTCAGCGCCAGCAGCCCGGCCAACTCCCGGACGGCGGCCTCCTTGTCCCGGGCGTCGAGCCCGACCTTCACGGTCCGCTCGGTGAGATACCCGGAGAGGATCCCGGCCGTGGCGTTCTCGGCGGGCGCCGCCACGGACCCCCGTACGGCCTTCTGCGCTACGACGGCACCGGCACCCGGCACCACAACACCCGCACCCGCCCCGACCAGCACCGGCTCGGGCCCGACCGCCGGCACCCCGACGACCGCCTCGCCGCGCCGCCTCCGCTCGCCGATGTCGACCAGGGTGACCGTCGTCAGCGCGGTGACGGCCGTGCCGATCGCCACGGCCACGAAGAACATCGGCACGCCGCTCACCGCACCCAGCACCGCCACGATCGGCCCGCCGTGCGGCACCGCGTCCTCGACGCCGGCGACTCCGGCGATGGCACCGGCCACCGCGCCGCCGAGCATGTTGGCCGGGATGACCTGCGCCGGCCGCGCCGCCGCGAACGGGATCGCACCCTCGGAGATGCCGAAGCAGCCCATGAAGAGCGACGCGAGCCCGGTCTCCCGCTCCTGCTCGGTGTACAGCCGCTTGCGTATCAGCGTGGCGAGGCCCTGACCCAACGGCATCACCGGGATCGCGGCCGCGCACATGCCCATCACCGTCTGGTTGCCGGTCGCGATGAGGCCCGCGCCGAACAGGAACGCCGTCTTGTTGACCGGCCCGCCCATGTCGAACGCGATCATCAGCCCGAGAATCGCGCCGAGCAGGATCGCGCTCGTCCCCGTCATCCCGCTCAGCCAGTCGGTCAGGTGCTCGAACACCCAGGAGATCGGCTTCCCGATCACGTAGATGAAGAACAGTCCCAACGCCGTGGTCGCCACGATCGGGATCACGATGATCGGCATGATCGGCTGGACGAACTTCGGGACCTTGACCTTCTTGATCCACAACACCAGATACCCGGCGAGGAACCCGGTCACGATCGCCCCGATGAACCCGGCGCCCGCCTTGGAGTCGTACAGCGCGCCGGTATTGGCTATCCAGCCGCCGATCATGCCGGGCACGAGGGCGGGGCGGTCGGCGATGGCGTACGCGATGTATCCGGACAGGATCGGCACCATCAGCGTGAAGCCGATGACACCGATGTTGTTCACGTCCATCCAGAAGGAGTCCTTCGGGATGACGAGACCGCCGGACGGGTCCGTGTGCCCGCCGAGCGACAGCGAGATCGCGATCAGCAACCCGCCGACCACCACGAACGGGATCATGTAACTGACCCCGTTCATCAGGGCCTTGTATGCGACGCTGCGCTCCTTGCCGCCGCCCGTGCCCGCCTGGCCGCCCGCCGCGGGCACCCCGCCCGGCTGGTGCACAGGCGCCGACCGCACCCGCTCGATCAACTCCTCGGGATGGTGAATCCCCTCCGCCACCCCGACGGTCAGGACCCGCTTGCCCACGAAACGGCTCAGGTCCACATCCTTGTCGGCGGCGACGATGATGCCGTCCGCGGTGTTGACATCGTTGTCATCGAGTATGTTTTCGGCCCCGATGGAGCCTTGTGTCTCCACCTTCATGTCGATGCCGCGGCTCTCGGCGGCCTGCGCGAGTTTCTCCGCCGCCATGTACGTGTGAGCGATGCCGGTCGGGCAGGCGGTCACCGCGAGCAGCTTCAACCGCTGCTGCTCGCCACTGCCGCCGCCCGTGGGGGGAGGGCCGGCCGGACTGGTCACGTCGATCTCCTAACGCCATTGTTCGCGCGGAACGCCGTCCCGGACGCCCCGCGAGATCGATCAGATGCTCCCGATCCCTTGCATCCTGCAGCACGCGGTGCCCCGCTCAAAGGTTCAAAAGTCCCGGGTTGCCATGGCCTGTTGGCTCCTGGTCCCACGATCGTGGGTGTCCTGTTATCGATGGCATGGCCACACTGTCCCCCTCTCGTGACTGCCTCGTGCTCGGCTCGATGTGTTCGGAGGTGGACTGGGGGCGCCCGGGCGTACCGGTGTAGCTTGGGACGGAGCCAGACGTCGCTGCTGATGGCGGTCGGGCGGTCCCTGTGCGGACCGGCCGAGGGAGAGAGGGCCTCCGACGGACTGCGCTGCGCGCACCGGGCATGCCTGTGTCCTCTTTCGGGCACCCCTGTGTCCGCCGCCGCGCAGACCAGCCCTACCCACCTCGCCCCAACCTCGAGGAGCAGCTCGCAATGACGACTGTCGACAACCGACAGGACTTCAAGGTCGCCGATCTCTCCCTGGCCGAGTTCGGCCGCAAGGAGATCACCCTCGCCGAGCACGAGATGCCCGGTCTGATGGCGATCCGCAAGGAGTTCGCCGCCACCCAGCCGCTGGCCGGCGCCCGCATCATGGGCTCGCTGCACATGACCGTGCAGACCGCCGTGCTGATCGAGACCCTGGTCGCCCTGGGCGCCCAGGTCCGCTGGGTGTCCTGCAACATCTTCTCCACCCAGGACCACGCGGCCGCCGCCATCGCCGTCGGCCCGAACGGCACGCCCGACAACCCGCAGGGCGTCCCGGTCTTCGCCTGGAAGGGCGAGACGCTGGAGGAGTACTGGTGGTGCACGGAGCAGGCGCTGACCTGGCCGAACACCCCCACCGGCGGCCCGAACATGATCCTCGACGACGGTGGTGACGCCACCCTCCTCGTCCACAAGGGCGTCGAGTACGAGAAGGACGGCAAGGTCCCCTCGGTCGACACCGCCGAGAACGACGAGCACCGCGTCATCCTCGAGCTCCTGAACCGCACCATCAGCAACGGCTCCCAGAAGTGGACCCAGCTCGCCTCGGAGATCCGCGGCGTGACCGAGGAGACCACGACCGGCGTCCACCGCCTGTACGAGATGCAGCGCGACGGCCAGCTGCTCTTCCCGGCGATCAACGTGAACGACGCCGTCACCAAGTCGAAGTTCGACAACAAGTACGGCTGCCGCCACTCCCTGATCGACGGCATCAACCGGGCCACCGACGTCCTCATCGGCGGCAAGACCGCGGTCGTCTGCGGCTACGGCGACGTGGGCAAGGGCTGCGCGGAGTCCCTGCGCGGACAGGGCGCCCGCGTCATCGTCACCGAGATCGACCCGATCTGCGCCCTCCAGGCGGCGATGGACGGCTACCAGGTCACGACCCTCGACGAGGTCATCGACAAGGCCGACATCTTCATCACCACGACCGGCAACAAGGACATCATCATGGCCTCCGACATGGCCAGGATGAAGCACCAGGCCATCGTCGGGAACATCGGCCACTTCGACAACGAGATCGACATGGCCGGCCTGGCCAAGATCCCCGGCATCGTCAAGGACGAGGTCAAGCCGCAGGTCCACACCTGGAAGTTCCCCGACGGCAAGGTGCTGATCGTCCTGTCCGAGGGCCGTCTGCTGAACCTGGGCAACGCCACCGGCCACCCGTCCTTCGTGATGTCCAACTCCTTCGCGGACCAGACGCTGGCCCAGATCGAGCTGTTCACCAAGCAGGCCGAGTACCCGATCGGCGTCTACACGCTGCCCAAGCACCTCGACGAGAAGGTCGCCCGA
>NZ_JBEAAJ010000009.1:0-552042 GCF_040446465.1 Streptomyces sp. RG80
ACCCGTTCGCCACTAATCCCCACCGAAGTGGTTCATCGTTCGACTTGCATGTGTTAAGCACGCCGCCAGCGTTCGTCCTGAGCCAGGATCAAACTCTCCGTGAATGTTTACCCGTAATCGGGTCGACATACACGAGAGCGGAACAGTCAGGCGGAATAAGCCCGACCGTTCACAGCGTCCTCGCTGTATGTTTCTTCAAAGGAACCTCATCTTCGACCGTGATGGCCTCAGACGGGGTATCAACTAATCTGGCGTTGATTTTTGGCACGCTGTTGAGTTCTCAAGGAACGGACGCTTCCTTTGTACTCACCCTCTCGGGCTTTCCTCCGGGCGCTTCCCTTCGTTGTTCCAAACTCTATCAGTGTTTTTCCGGCCCTCTGACCACTCTCCCGCAGACATGCAGAAGGTGACCCCGAGATAGGATCTGACAAGTTTGGGTGTTGCTGAGCAAGGACGCTTGTTAGCGCCGCTCGGCCTCAAGCAGGAGTACGACTGTACACGCGGCCTCGAAGCGCGTGCAAATCGATTGGACTGGTGGTCTAGACCACTACGCGGTATCTTCCATGCGGAACCGTCAGTTCATATGACATACGCTGCTCACAGTGCGCTGTCCGGGACAGGCAGTGACGGCGCACGTATCGATCTCCACCCCTGGAGGCTTCCCATGACCACCGTGACCTCCCCGTTGGCAGGACGCGCCATCGGATTGGCATCCGTGCCCGATCCGGTCTTCTCCGGAGCCATGGTCGGCCCGGGTACGGCGATCGACCCCGTGCGTGAGGCCTCCGAGGCCGTCGCGCCCGTGGACGGAGTCATCGTCTCGCTCCACCCGCACGCCTTCGTCGTAGTGGACGAGCAGGGCCACGGCGTGCTCACTCACCTTGGTATCGACACCGTCCAGCTCAACGGCGAGGGTTTCGAGCTGCTTGTGAACAAGGGAGACACCGTGGCGCGCGGCCAGGCCGTCGTGCGTTGGAACCCCGCCGCTGTCGAAGCGGCCGGCAAGTCCCCGGTCTGCCCGATCGTGGCGCTCGAAGCCACAGCCGAGGCTCTCTCCGATCTGCGCGACGACGGCGATGTGAAGGCCGGCGACAGTCTCTTCGTCTGGAAGTGACATCGACTCCGTCGTATGACGGCAAGTAGTGGCAACCACCGCGGCGGCGGGACCCGCCGCACTATCGGAGACGGGTGAGATGGAGACAACGCTGCGAGGCGTCGGCGTGAGCCATGGTGTGGCGATCGGCGAGGTTCGGCACATGGGAACGGCGGTGCTCGAACCGCCGGCCAAGCAGATTCCGGCGGAGGAGGCGGAGCGCGAACAGGGGCGCGCCCGTAAGGCCGTGGAGGCTGTGGCGGCCGACCTGATTGCGCGCGGCAATCTGGCGGGGGGCGAGGCCCAGGCCGTGCTCGAGGCGCAGGCCATGATGGCCCAAGACCCCGAGCTGATGGCGGACGTGGAGCGGCGGATCGTCGTGGGCAGCACGGCCGAGCGTGCCGTGTACGACGCGTTCGCCGCGTACCGGGAGCTGCTGGCGGGTGCCGGTGAGTACCTTGCCGGACGCGTCGCCGACCTGGACGACGTGCGGAACCGTATCGTCGCTCGTCTGCTCGGGGTGCCCATGCCGGGTGTGCCGGACAGCGACGAGCCTTATGTCCTGGTGGCGCGTGACCTCGCGCCCGCCGACACGGCTCTGCTGGACCCCACTCTGGTGCTCGGTTTCGTGACCGAGGAGGGCGGGCCGACCAGCCACAGCGCGATTCTGGCGCGGGCGCTCGGCGTACCAGCAGTGGTGGCGCTGCCGGGTGCCGGTGAGCTCGCCGAGGGCACCGTGATCGCTGTGGACGGCAGCACCGGCGACATCTTCGTGAATCCGACCGCGGAGAAGAAGGCTCAGCTGGAGGCCGCGGCGGCCGAGCGCAAGGCCGCGCTCTCGGCGTCGACCGGGCCGGGCGCCACGGCGGACGGTCACAAGGTGCCGCTGCTGGCGAACGTCGGTGGCCCCGCCGATGTCCCGGCCGCCGTCGAGGCGGGCGCGGAGGGTGTCGGCCTCTTCCGTACCGAGTTCCTCTTCCTCGACGACAGCAAGAACGCTCCGTCGGAGGAGAAGCAGATCGAGGCCTACCGTCAGGTTCTCGAGGCTTTCCCCGAAGGCCGTGTCGTCGTACGGGTGTTGGACGCGGGTGCGGACAAACCTCTCGACTTCCTCACGCCGTCCGACGAGCCGAACCCGGCGCTGGGTGTGCGCGGGCTGCGGACGCTGCTCGACCACCCTGAGGTTCTGCGGACGCAGCTGACCGCCCTGGCGAAGGCCGCGGAGGGACTGCCGGTCTACCTCGAGGTCATGGCCCCGATGGTGGCGGACCGTACGGACGCCAAGGCATTCGCCGGCGCCTGTCGTGAGGCGGGGCTCCGGGCGAAGTTCGGCGCGATGGTGGAGATCCCGTCGGCCGCGCTGCGGGCGCGCTCGATTCTTCAGGAGGTCGAGTTCCTGTCGTTGGGGACGAACGACCTCGCTCAGTACACCTTCGCCGCGGACCGTCAGGTGGGGGCGGTGTCCCGTCTTCAGGATCCTTGGCAGCCCGCGCTGCTCGACCTGGTCGCGCTGTCCGCCGAGGCGGCCAAGGCCGAGGGCAAGAGCTGCGGTGTCTGTGGTGAGGCGGCGTCCGACCCGCTGCTGGCTTGCGTGCTGACGGGTCTGGGTGTCACCTCCCTTTCCATGGGTGCGGCGTCGATTCCGTATGTGCGGTCGACTCTGGCGAAGTACACGCTGGCGCAGTGCGAGCGTGCCGCGGCGGCCGCTCGCGCGGCGGACAGTGCCGATGAGGCGCGCACGGCCGCTCAGGCGGTGCTGTCCGGCGAGTAGCCGGGCCGTTGTGGTCGGTGTTTCTTGAGGGGCCCCCCCCCGGGGGGGGCCCCCCCCCCTCCTGTGTTCAGTGGTGGTGTCCTTGTGCCGGGCCGGCCGGTCCGAGGTCCGGCGGCACGCAGTAGTCGACGTCGGATTCCGGTGAGATGAGGTCTCCGGATTCGATGTCGGTGCAGTACGCGTCGAAGACCTCGCCCGCGGTCAGGGGTTCGAGGCCTTCTCCGCGCAGTCGCCAGCCGTAGATGCGGTCGGTGATTCCCGGGGCGCTGGTCCGCATGACGAGGCCGCCGGGGACCTGGGTCGCGAGGCCGAGGGCCAGGACCGTGGTGAATTCGAGGGCTTCGGCTTCGTCGAGCTGTGTGGTGCCGTCGGTGCCGATGTCGGCGTGGAGGACGGAGACGAGTGTCTCCGGGGTTGCCGTGACACTGCAGACAAGGTGTCGGTTGCCCGGCTGGGCCGTGTCGAGGATGCGGACGAGGAGGTCCGAGGCCCGGACGAAGGCCGCTCGGCCGATGTCCTCACCGCAGGAGGCGCAGGCTCCGAGGCGTGCCAGGAGTGTGGAGGCGTACTCCCAGGTGGCCTGGCGCACCGCTTCGTCGATCAGGGCGGGGACCAGGTCTGCCAAGGGGCGTCCGTCGTACGGGATGGTCGGGCCCGTGCCGGCGAGTTCGGCGGTGAAGCGGGTGCGGCTGGACGGGACGTCGGGTTCGAGGCCGGTGTCGGCGCAGTAGTCGGCGTATTCCTGTGGGTCGAAGAGGGCGACCGTGGTGTGGGTGCCCTCGGAGGCGCGTGATTTGAGGAGTGCCTCCACCTGTTGGAGATAGCGGGTGTGGTCGTCGAAGGTGAAGCTGCGATAGCGCCGCATGGCTCGGAAGTCGTGCTCGTCGGTGAGCAGGCCGATGGTTCCGGCGATTTCGCGGCGCAGGACGCGTCGCATGGTCTGGTGGTCGGTGTGCGCCATGTTTCCCCCTGTGCGCTGTCGATCAATGCTCACTCACAGTAACCGGCGGCACTGACAACGGGGTCCTGGCGAGGTGGTTGCCGCCTCCGACGCGGTGCGGGAGGGACCGATCTGCGTCGGTGGCGGCGTCGGTCAGGCGCGTTTGCGGGCGAGGTCCTCGTAGAAGTGGAGGAGGTCGAGGTTGTCGATGGAGCCCGGGTTGACCGCCTTGTCGAGGGGGGTGCCCTGGAGGAGGCGTTTGACGGGGACCTCGATGCGCTTGCCGGTGAGGGTGTGCGGGATGCCGGGTACTTCGATGATCTCGTCGGGGATGTGGCGTGGGGAGAGCTGTTCGCGGATGGTCTGCTTGATGCGGCCGATCAGTGCCTCGTCGAGACGGGCTCCGGGGGCCAGGTGCACGAAGAGGGGCATCCAGTAGCCGCCGTCGGGCTGTTCGATGCCGATGACGAGGGACTCCTTGATCTCGGGGAGTCGCTCGACCGCTTCGTAGATGTCGGCCGACCCCATGCGTACGCCCTGTCGGTTGAGCGTCGAGTCGGAGCGGCCGTGGATGACGACGGAGCCGCGTGAGGTGACGGTGATCCAGTCGCCGTGGCGCCATACGCCGGGGTAGGTGTCGAAGTAGCTGTCGTGGTAGCGGCTGCCGTCGGGGTCGTTCCAGAAGTGGATCGGCATCGAGGGCATGGGGTTGGTGACCACGAGTTCGCCGACCTCGTCGACGAGGGGTTCGCCGCTGGGGTCCCAGGACTGCAGGTCGGTGCCGAGGCCGGGGGCCTGAAGTTCGCCGATGTGGACGGGGAGGGTGGGGACGGCTCCCGCGAAGCAGGAGCAGACGTCGGTGCCGCCGCTGACGGAGGCGATCCACAGGTCGTCGCGGACCTCGTCGTGGAGCCAGCGGAAGCCGTCGGGGGGCAGCGGCGAGCCGGTGGTGGCCACGCATTTCACCGAGGAGAGGTCGAAGTCGCGGCCGGGATGCACGCCGGCTTTGCGGCAGGCCATGACGTACGCGGCCGAGGTGCCGTAGAGGGTGGCCTTGGTGCGTTCGGCGATCCGCCATTGGGCGCCGGTGTCCGGGTAGCCGGGGCTGCCGTCGTAGAGGACGATCGTGGTGCCGGTGAGGAGGCCGGAGACGAGGAAGTTCCACATCATCCAGCCGGTCGAGGTGTACCAGAAGAAGCGGTCCTCGGGGCCGAGGTCGCAGTGCAGGCCGAGTTGCTTGAGGTGCTCGACAAGGATGCCGCCCTGGGACTGGACGATGGCCTTGGGGAGGCCGGTCGTGCCGGAGGAGTAGAGCACCCAGAGGGGGTGGTCGAAGGCCACCTGTTCGAAGACGGGTTCCGTGTCGGCGCTCGTCAATGCCGACCACTCCAGGGCGCCTTCCGGGGCCTCGGTGCCGAGGACGGGGATGTGGACGACGGCGCGCAGGGTGGGGAGTTCGCGGCGGAGTTCGGCGACGGTGTCGCGGCGGTCGTGCTCCTTGCCGCCGTAGCGGTAGCCGTCGACGGTGAACAGGACGACGGGTTCGACCTGCTGGAAGCGGTCGAGGACGCTGCGGGCGCCGAAATCGGGGGCGCATGACGTCCAGACCCCGCCCACCGCCGCGGTGGCGAGGAGGGCGACGACGGCCTGCGGGATGTTGGGGAGGTAGCCGCTGACCCGGTCCCCGGGGCGTACGCCGAGGGCGCGCAGTTCGCTGGCGAGGGAGCCGACCTGACGGCTCAGCTCGGACCAGGTGACGGGGCGCGGTTCATGGGTCTCGTCGACGTGCAGGAGGGCCGGTTCGTCCGCGCGGGTGACGGCCGCGCGCAGGGCGTGTTCGGCGTAGTTGAGGGTCGCTCCGGGGAACCACTGGGCGCCGGGCATGGAGCGGTCGCCCAGCACGCGCGCGTAGGGCGTCGCGAACTGGACGTCGAACCATTCCGTGACGGCTTGCCAGAAAGTGTCCAGCTCGTCGACGGACCAGCGGTGCAGGGCGCCGTAGCCGCCGTCGGCGGGGGCGCCGTGGTGCTCGGCGGCCCAGGCCTGGAACCTGGTGACCTGCGCCTGGGCGATGCGTTCCTGATCTGGCTGCCAGAGCGGCTGGGGGTTCACGGTCGACATGGGGCGGCTCCCGGACTGTGCGCGTCGTGTGCGTCTTCCGCGCACGGGCTGGGGTGTGCGCGCGACGCGGGTGACACGGACGATGCCACGTGATCGACTTCCACACCAGGGCGCACTCCACATAGTCCCTGCCGTGAGGATGTGGGACGAAGACACCAGCGCCGTGCACTCAGTCCATCACGTTGCCCGCCTTGAACGACCTGGTGAGAGCCGGTAGCCGTCGCGCCCTGTGATCCCCCCGGCGACTAAGCTGCTTGACCTAGATCATCCGCACCGTACATGACGCTCTCGACAACGTGGTCCGTGTCGTGAAGATGTGGTCCCGGCATGGGTGAACGGCAGTTGAACGACACGCGCGCGTGCGGCGGTCAGTGGCAGGGTGAGCAGCATGAACGGTCGTGACCTGGTGCGTTCGATAAGGACGGTCGGTTCGACGGGGGCGGCCCAGGGGTTGCGTACCGTACGGGCCTCATGGCGTATGCGGCGTGCCGATGCCGCCGGGCTGCCGCCGCGGGGGCCCGAGCGCGCCCGGGTTCCCGGGACGGTGGGGGAAGTGGAGCCCGCTCCCGGGGGCGGGGTCATCCGGTTCAGCCGTTCCGAACTGCGGATCACGGTCGCGGTGAACGGGGCTGTCTTCTGGGGCTGGGACGGCGCCGGTCCGGAGCCGTCGTACGCGTTGGCGGGGCGTTGCCCCGAGCCGGATCCGCGGGCGGTGCTGGAGCCGGACAAGGACGGTGGCTGGCGGGTGGTGGCCGAGCGGGCGACGGTCGTCGTCTCCCGGCACGGTGCGATCGAGGTGCGTACTCCGGGCGGGGTGACCGTACGCCGGGATCTGCCGCCGCGCTGGTGGGAGCCGGTCGACGGCGGGGTGGCGCGCTGGATGCAGCGCTCGGAGGTGCCTGCGGACGCGCGCTTCTTCGGGCTCGGCGGGCGGGCTTCGGGGCCCCGGCTGCGGAACGGGACGTACCGGCTGTGGAACACCGATCCCGGTCGGCCCTTCGGCCCCTCCGACGATCCGCTGTACATCACCATGCCGGTGCAGCTCGTGGTGTCCGACGCGGCCACGCATCTGGCCTTCCACGACACCTCGTGGGACGGCACGGTGACCTTGCGGGAGGGCGAGGAGGGCGCCGGGTCCGGGCACGACCGGACCGGGACGTGCGAACTGCGGATGACCGGCGGCCCGTTGCGCTGCTGGGTGATGGTGGGCACCCCCGCGCGCGTGCTGCTCGCCTGGGCCTCGCTCACCGGTGCTCCCGCGCTGCCGCCCGCGTGGGCGTTGGGGCATCACCACGCGCGGTGGGGGTTCGGGAGCGAGCAGGAGGTGCGGCGGATCGTCGCCGGCTATCAGGAGCGCGGTCTGCCGCTGGACGCCGTCCACCTGGACATCGACCACTACGACGAGCACCAGGTGTTCACCGTCGACCAGGAGCGGTTCCCCAAGCTGCCCCAGCTCGCCGAGGAACTGCGGCGGGACGGGATCCGGCTGGTGTCGATCGTCGACCCGGCGGTCAAGGCGGAGCCGGGCAACGCCGTGTTCGACGGTGGCACCGCCGAGGACGCGTTCGTACGGGATGCTTCGGGGCGGCTGGTGCGGGGAGTCGCCTGGCCCGGGGAGTCTGTCTTTCCGGATTTCACGCACGCGCGCGTGCGTGAGTGGTGGGGCCGTCGCTACGAGGAGCGGCTCGCGCAGGGGTTCGCGGGCTTCTGGCACGACATGAACGAGCCCACGTCGTTCGCCGCATTCGGGGAGTCGACCCTGCCTCGTTCGGCCCGCCACGATGTGGAGGGGCGGGGCGGTGACCATCGGGAAGCGCACAACGTCTACGCCCTCTGCATGGCCCGGGCCGCGTACGAAGGGGTGCGGGAACTGGCCCCCCGGGAGCGGCCCTTCGTGTTCTCGCGCTCCGGGTGGGCCGGTATGCAGCGCTATGGCGGAACGTGGTCCGGTGACGTCGCCACGGGGTGGCCCGGGCTACGGGCGTCCCTGTCTCTGGTGATGGGGCTCGGGTTGTGCGGGGTGCCCTATTCGGGGCCGGACGTCGGTGGCTTCGACGGCAGTCCGTCCCCTGAGTTGTATCTGCGCTGGTTCCAACTGGGGGCGTATCTTCCGCTGTTCCGTACGCACGCGAGTCTGCGCGCGGGGCGGCGGGAGCCGTGGGAGTTCGGTCCCGAGGTGTTGGAGCACGCGCGCGTGGCGCTGCTGGAGCGTCAGCGGCTGCTGCCGTACTTCATGACGCTGGCGCATCTGGCGCGGCGTACGGGAGCCCCGTATGTGCGGCCGCTGTGGTGGGGAGCGCCGGAGGACCGGGCGCTGCGGGACGTCGAGGACGCATTCCTGTTGGGCGACTCGCTCTTGGTGGCGCCGGTGCTCGACCCGGGGACGGATCGGCGGGCGGTGCAGCTGCCGCGGGGGCGCTGGTACGACACGGTGACGGAACGGGCGTACCAGGGGCCGGGGCAGATCCTTGTGGAGGCGCCCCTGTCACGGATTCCGGTGCTCGCGCGCGCGGGTGCGGTTCTTCCGGTGCGCGGCGCGGACGGCGGGCTGGAGCTCGAGGTGTGGGCTCCGGCCCGGGGGCGGACCGGCGGCGGGCTGGTCGTGCCCGACGCGGGTGACGGGTGGGACGAGCCGGAGATCGAGCGGTACGTGGCCCGATGGCGGGGCCGGCGGGTGGTGGTCGAGCGGGAGGGTGAGGACGGCGTGAGTGCGCCGCCTCACCCGGTGCGTGTGCGGGGGGTCGGGGAGGTCTAGGTCAGATGTACCGGCCCTCGAACCAGGCCCGCACAGCACGTGTGTGCAGCGGGAAAGCCAGCTCCTCGGGTCTGCGCAGGAGGTGCCAGCCCTCCGTCTCGTCCGTCGCGGCGGAGGCCGGCAGGCCGTCGGCCGGGCGTTCCGGGAGGGACCCGAAGAGCAGCAGGTGCCCGTCGGGCGTGCTCATGGCGTCGACGAGGCGGACGTCGCGGCTCGCCGCGTCGATGCCCGTCTCCTCCTTGAGTTCACGGACGACGGCCTGGCGCCAGTCCTCCCGGTCGTCGATGAAGCCGCCGGGCAGTGCGATGCCCCCGCGCGCGGGAGCGATGGTTCGGGTGACGACGACCAGGGCGGTGCCCTTCGTGTCGTACACCGGCTGGAGTGCCACCGCGACGGGCAGCGGGTTGCGGTAGGCCACGGTGCCGCACGCGGAACAGGTGCGGGGCCAGCCGGAGACGCCCTCTCCGTAGGGCGCTCCGCAGCTCGAACAGTGGGAGTCGGGCGCGGAGTTGGGGGTGGAGGATTGAGTTTCGGACACGCGGCGGACTGTATCCGATCACAGGAAGGGCGTCTTCCGGGGGCCGCTCAGTGTTTGCTCGTAAGGGACTTCCAGGACACCGGGAAGTCGAAGAAGGTGTCCGGGTAGGGCTCCGGCTTGTACGTGTAGTGCCACCATTCCTCGGCCAGGTTCACGAAGCCGAGGTCTTCCAGGGTGGTTTTGAGCAGCAGCCGGTTGGCGCGCTGTACGCCCTGGACGCGGGGGTCGAGGGTGTGGGAGAGGGTGTCGAAGCAGTCGAAGCCGGTACCCATGTCCACGGAGTTGTCGGGGAAGCGCTCGTTCCGGGGTGCGTAACAGGGGACGAGGGTTTCGCCGGGGTGGTAGGGCCGCGTCGGCTTCGCGGGGAGTCTCACGAGGGTGAGATCCATGGTCGAGCCGCGACTGTGGCCGGACTTCTCGGCGATGTAACCGTCCGCGAACAGGCGGGTCTTGTCTACGTTGGGGTAGAACTCGCGCTTCATGGCCTGGTCGTCCAGGTCCTTGGCCCAGCGGACGAAGTGGTCCACGGCGCGCTGGGGGCGGTAGCAGTCGTAGACCTTGAGTGTGTAGCCCTGGGGCAGCAGCTTCATCTGGGCCTGGTGGAGGGCTTCGGCGGCGGGTTTCGTGAGGATGCAGAGGGGTTGCCGGTAGCCGTCGATGCGTTCGCCCACGAAGTTGTGCGGGGTGAAGTACCGCATCTCCTGGATGATCGTGGGGTCCACGGTTCTCAGGGCCACGAAGTCGTCCGGCGCCTTGGGTTCCGGTGTCGCCCGGGTGGTGCCGGCGGCGGTGGTCACGGTCAGCAGGGCGGCGATGGTGGTGACCAGGCCGCGTACCGCGCTGTGGAGTCGTGTCATGCCTCTGCCTCTGCCCATCTCCGGTCTCCCGTGACACACTTCTGACGTTCCGTCAGATCCTATGCCCGGGAGGAACTGTGTCACGTGCGCGTACGCCCGTGGTGGCGGGTTGGTTCGCCGGCGGCGAGGGCGACTTCCGTCTCCTCGGCACCCGCTGTTCGGCCTGCGCCTCGGTCTTCTTCCCCCGTGAGGACGTCCACTGCCGCAATCCCGGGTGCGCCGGGGGCGTGCTGGAGGAGGTTCCGCTGTCGCGGCGCGGCCGGGTGTGGTCGTACACGGACAGCCGGTACCGACCTCCGTCACCCTATGTGACCGATCCGGAACTTTCGTGGGAGCCGTACGCGTTGATCGCTGTGGAGCTCGAGGCCGAGCGGATCGTGGTGCTGGGGCAGGGGGTGCCAGGGCTCACGGTCGCCGATCTGACGGTGGGCATGGAGGTGGAGGTCGTGCCCGGTGTGCTCCATGAGGACGCGGAGACGGTGTGGACGACCTGGCAGTGGCGGCCGACGACGGGGGTGACGGCATGACGGGTGAGGTGGCGGTGCTGGGCGTCGGCATGCACCCCTGGGGCAAGTGGGGGCGCGGTTTCGTCGAGTACGGGGTAGCGGCCGCCCGCGCGGCGCTAGCCGACGCGGGGCTGGAGTGGCGGGACGTCGGCTCGATCGTCGGGGCGGACACGGTGCGTGGCGGTTATCCGGGATATGTGGCCGGAGCGACCTTCGCGAAGGCGCTGGGCTGGCAGGGCGCCCGCGTCACGAGCGTGTACGCGGCGTGCGCGTCCGGCGCGCAGGCCGTCAACACCGCGCGGGCGCAGATCCTTTCGGGGCTCGCGGACGTGGTGCTGGTGGTGGGTGCCGATGCGGCGCCGAAGGGGTTCTTCCGGCCCGCGGGCGGAGACCGGCCCGACGATCCGGACTGGCTCCGGTTCCGCGTTCTCGGCGCCACCAATCCGACGTACTTCGGGCTGTACGCGCGCCGGCGGATGGCCGTGCACGGGGACACTCCGGAGGACTTCGCGCAGGTCAAGGTGAAGAACGCGGCGATGGGCGCGCTGAACGAGTACGCGCGCTACCGCAAGCGGGTCACCGCCGAGGAGGTCGCCGCCTCCGCGGTGGTCGCCGATCCGCTGCGGCTGCTCGACATCTGCGCGACCTCGGACGGCGGGGCGGCCCTGGTGCTGTCCAGCTTGGAGTTCGCGCGGCGGCACGGGGCGGCGGAGCCGGTGCGGATCCGCGCGGTGTCGACGGTGACGCCGCGATATCCCAGCGCCGTACTGGATCTGCCGGACATCGCCACGGACTCTGCCGTCTCGGTGGACCCCGCCGAGGAGACGTTCCGGGAGTCGATCGCCCGGGCCGCCTACGAGGAGGCGGGTGTCGGACCCGAGGATCTCTCCCTCGCCGAGGTCTACGACCTGTCCACCGCGCTGGAGTTGCAGTGGTACGAGGATCTCGGGCTGTGCGGCGAGGGTGAGGGGGCCAAGCTGCTGCGGGAGGGCGCGACGGCTCTCGGTGGGCGCATACCGGTGAACGCGAGTGGTGGACTGGCGTCCTTCGGGGAAGCGGTGCCCGCCCAGGCCATCGCCCAGGTGTGCGAGCTCACCTGGCAGTTGAGGGGCTCGGCCGGGGCCCGGCAGGTGACCGGGGCGCGGGTGGGGATCTCGGCGAACCAAGGGCTGTTCGGGCACGGGTCGGCGGTGGTCGCGGTGCGGTGAGACTCGTCTGCTGCCGGCGTGGGTCGGTGGGGCGAGCGCGGTGCGGTGGGGTGCGGGGCATCGGATCCTGGGGCTGAGCAAGGGCTTTCCCGTACGCTCTGTGACTGCCTTGGAATCATGCGTGAACGTCTCATGAACTGGGCTTCGGTGGGCGCCCGTGGGGCCATCATGCTGGCGTGCACTCCTGGACGGACACTCTCCGCTTCGCCTTCCAGCCGGTGATCAACCTGACGACCGGAGGGGTCGCGGCGCTGGAGATACTCGCCCGCCCGGAAACCGGCGACGTCCTGGCCGAGGCTCGCCGCGATCCCGAACTCGACGCCGGGCTGGCCGTCTCGGCGGTCCGGGCGGCGGCCCGCAAGGAGACGCTGCTGCCGCTGCACGTCAACGTGTTCGCCGGCACTCTCGCCGACCTCGGTGGGCTCACCCCGCTGCACAGTGCGGTACGCGAGGTCGGCAGGCTGCCGTGGGAGGTGACGATCGACATCGGGCCGCCCTTCACGCATGTGCCGCAGCGGGCGCTGCTGGAGGCGGTGGGCCTGCTGCGGAGCCAGGGTTTCCGGATCGGTGCGGACGGTGTCGGGGACGGGGACGTACCGCTGCGGCTGCTCACCGACATGACGCCCGACCTGGTCAAGCTGGACGCGTCGTTGCTGGCCCGGCCCGCGGCGGTGCAGGCGATGCGGGCGCTGTGCGACCAGTTGGGGGCGCTGCTGTCGGTCGAGGGCGTGGAGACCGAACTCCAGTGCGCGGCCGCGGTGTCGGCCGGTGCGCAGCTGGCCCAGGGGAATCTGTTCGCGCCCCCGGCCAGGCTGCCCGCCGCGGACGTGTACGTGCCGCCCCGCTCCCCCGGAGCCTCCGCGCCGCTGCGATCGGGGCCGTCGGTGCGCGAGTTCGTACGGCCCGCCGCGCTGCTGCCCACCACCGCCTCTGCGGGCCATGTCCGAGCCCTGTTGACCGGGTCGCCGGAGGTCTCCGGCGTACTGCTCGTGGACGTGCACGGGGTCCCGGTGCGGTCGGTGCACCGCTCCCGCTTCCTGCTGTCGATGTCGGGTCGCTACGGCCACGCCCTCTACGCCGACCGGCCCGCCGCCAAGCTCGGCGATCCGCCGCGCACCGTGGGCATCGACGCCACCGCGTGGGAGGTGCTGGACGTGGTGGCGACCGGCGACCGGGACCGCACCACGGACGACGTGGCCGTCGTCGACCGGTACGGGCGGTGCGTGGGTGTCGTGCGCCTCGCCGATCTCGTACGGGCACTGGCCGAGACGCGGGTCGAGGAGGCGGCCGGACTCAATCCGCTGACGCGGCTGCCCGGTTCCGACGCGATCACCGGTGAGGTGGACCGGCGGATCGCGGACGGGCGGACGTTCGCGCTGAGCTGGCTGGACGTGGACCACTTCAAGCAGGTCAACGACGGGGCCGGTTTCGCGGCGGGCGACGAGCTGATCCGGTCGGTGGGGCGGGCGCTGCAGCACGCGGCGTCGGACGCCACCCGGGTGGGGCACATCGGCGGGGACGACTTCCTGGTGCTGGCCGATCCGGACGGCTTGGGTCCGTTGGCCGCCTCGGTGCTGGACGTGCCCTGGTCGGCCGGTGGACGCGCGGTGTCGTTGTCCCTGGCCACGGTGGTGTGCGCGCCGGGCAGCGTCACGGACCACCGGCAGGCGGCGGCCTGTCTGGCGCCCCTGAAGAAGGCCGCGAAGTCGATCCGCGGGGCGAGTTGGGTGCTGGGGCGTGCGGGGCTGCCCGGGCACGAGATCCGGCGCGGTGCGGGAGCGGCCGCCGCGACGGCGGGGTGCGGGGCGACGGAGGCCGGCCGGGGCTGAGTCGTCCGCCCTGAAGGGTCCCGCCCGTCCAACCGTTGCCGTCCGCGTCCTTGACGCCCCCTGGACACCGGTGAACACTTCCGATGTCAGTCGACATCGTCGTACATTCTCGGCGTATCCACGCACGGCGCCGCGCGGGCTCCCTTGCACCAAGGCCCGTTCCCCCACGGGCGATTCGGCTGCTACGGCACGCTCGTCACGGACGCCGGGCGGGGCGCGGGATCTCCCTGCCTTCGGCTGAAGTCGCCATGGGAAACGCACCCTGCACGGTGGACCGGGGTCGATCGCCCCGGGCCAGGGCCTAGGAGCCGCCATGAGCAATGGAGACGTATTTCTCGGGGAGATCATCGGTACGGCGATTCTGATCCTGTTCGGCGCCGGAGTGGTCGCCGCCGTCGTACTGAACTACTCCAAGGCGAAGGACGCGGGCTGGGTGGTCATCGCGTTCGGGTGGGGTTTCGGCGTGCTCGCCGGGGCGTACACTGCCGCGCCGCTGTCCGGCGGCCACCTCAACCCGGCGGTGACGCTCGGGATCGCCATCGACACGGGCGACTGGGACCAGGTGCACATCTACATCGCCGGGCAGATGGTCGGCGCCGTCCTCGGCGCGGTGCTGTGCTGGCTGACCTACTTCGCGCAGTTCCAGGCCAACGCCGAGGAGGACAAGGCGCAGCCGACGCTGGGCATCTTCTCGACGGCGCCCGCGATCCGCAATCCGGTGGCGAACCTCGTCACGGAGATCATCGCGACCGTCGGTCTGGTGCTGCCGATCCTCGCGTTCGGTCTGACCGAGGGGCTCGGCACGTCGGGCACCGCCATCCTGATCGTCGCGTTCCTCGTGGTCGGCATCGGTCTGTCGCTGGGCGGACCCACGGGATACGCCATCAACCCGGCCCGTGACCTGGGCCCGCGCATCACCCACGCCTTGCTCCCGATCCCCAACAAGGGCACTTCGGACTGGGGTTACGCGTGGATCCCGGTGGTGGGGCCGCTGATCGGCGGAGCTCTGTCCGGGCTCATCTTCAACGCAGCGTTCTGAAGCATCCGACGAAGGGGACGTCATGACGGACAAGTTCGTCGCCGCGATCGACCAGGGCACCACCTCGAGCCGCTGCATCGTCTTCAACCAGGACGGCGCCATCGTCGCCGTCGACCAGCGCGAGCACCGGCAGATCTTCCCCAAGCCCGGCTGGGTGGAGCACGACGCCACCGAGATCTGGTCCAAGGTGCAGGCCGTGGTGGCCGGCGCGATCGCCAAGGCCGGGCTGCGCGCCGACCAGTTGAGCGCGCTCGGCATCACCAACCAGCGTGAGACGACCGTTCTTTGGGACCGCGCCACGGGCAAGCCGGTGCACAACGCGATCGTCTGGCAGGACACCCGCACCGCGGCGCTGACCAACCAACTCGGCGGCTCCGACGGGCAGGACCGCTTCCGCGAGCAGACCGGGCTGCCTCTCGCCACCTACTTCTCCGGACCGAAGGCGACCTGGCTGCTCGACAACGTGCCCGGGCTGCGGGCGCGTGCCGAGAACGGGGAGATCGCGTTCGGCACCATCGACTCCTGGCTGATCTGGAACCTCACCGGCGGTACGGACGGCGGGCAGCACGTCACGGACGTGACGAACGCCGGCCGCACCATGCTGATGAACCTCGAGACCCTCCAGTGGGACCAGTCCATCCTCGCCGCGATGAACATCCCCGAGGCCGTCCTCCCCGAGATCAGGTCCTCGGCCGAGGTGTACGGCACGGCGGTCGGCCAGCTCGCCGGTGTGCCGGTGGCGTCGGCTCTCGGCGACCAGCAGGCGGCCGTGTTCGGGCAGGCATGCTACGACGTGGGCACGGCGAAGAACACGTACGGCACGGGCAGCTTCCTTCTGCTCAACACGGGCAACCGGCCGGTGCCCTCGAAGAGCGGGCTGTTGACGACGATGGGCTACAAGATCGGCAGTGAGGCGCCGGTCTACTGCCTGGAGGGGTCTATCGCCATAACGGGTGCGCTCGTGCAGTGGTTCCGGGACCAGCTCGGCATCATCCGTACCGCCGACGAGATCGAGCCCCTCGCGGCCAGTGTCGAGGACAACGGCGGCGCGTACATCGTGCCCGCGTTCTCCGGTCTGTTCGCGCCCTACTGGCGCTCCGACGCGCGCGGGGTCGTCACCGGGCTCACCCGGTACGTCACCAAGGCGCACCTCGCTCGGGCGGTGCTGGAGGCGACGAGCTGGCAGACGCGGGAGGTCGTGGACGCGATGTTCCAGGCCTCCGGGGTGCACATCACGACCTTGAAGGTCGACGGCGGCATGACCAAGAACAACCTGCTGATGCAGCACCAGGCGGATGTGCTCGACGTGCCGGTGGTCCGGCCGAAGGTCTCCGAGACGACCTGCCTGGGCGCCGCCTATGCGGCGGGGCTCGCCACGGGTGTGTGGAACGACCTGGACGAGCTGAAGTCGCACTGGCAGAAGGATGTCGAGTGGACGCCGGGCATGGAGTCCTCGGTGCGTGACCGCGAGTACCACAACTGGCGCAAGGCCGTGGAGAAGAGCTTCGGCTGGCAGGAGGACGAGGAGAACTAGCGGCACGCGCGTGTGTGCTCCGAGCAGCCGCACGCGCGCGTGGCGCTCATGAGACGCGGCCCGTACCCCGGTCGGCGGGGGTACGGGCCGTGCCCTCGCGTCAGCTCTTGACGACGGCCCGGCGGCGCTGTGCCGCGTAGTCCATCGCGTGCCGGACCACGCCGACGAGGACGTCCTTGACCGACTCGCGCTCTCGGGCGTCGCACAGCAGGAGCGGCACGTCCTCGTCCAGGTCGAGCGCCTGGCGGACGTCCTCGACGGGGTAACGGGCCGATCCCTCGAAGCAGTTGACGCCCACGACGAACGGGATGGAGCGCCGCTCGAAGTAGTCCACGGCGGCGAAGCAGTCCTCCAGACGGCGGGTGTCGGCGAGCACGACGGCGCCGAGCGCGCCCTCGGACAGCTCGTCCCACATGAACCAGAACCGCTCCTGGCCGGGCGTGCCGAAGAGGTACAGCACGAGGTCCTCGCGGAGCGTGATGCGGCCGAAGTCCATGGCCACGGTGGTGGTGCTCTTGCCCTCCACGCCCCGTAGGTCGTCGACCGGGCGCCCTGCCTCGGTGAGCAGTTCCTCGGTACGCAGTGGCCTGATCTCGCTGACCGCGCCCACGAGCGTGGTCTTGCCCACGCCGAAGCCGCCGGCCACGAGGATCTTGAACGTGACAGGCTCGACCGGGGGCTTGCCGCGCTCAGAACGCCCGAAGATCATCGGTCTCTTCTCCTGCTGGGTGGGGGTGGGGCGACGGTGGGCCGTAGCCTCCGCCGCCGGGGGTTTCGATGACGAGTACGTCGTCGGGGCCGACGTCGGCCGCGTCGCTGCCGCCGAGTTCGGTGACCGTGCCGTCCGCGCGCTCCACGCGGTTGGCGCCCGGCGCACCGGGTGCGCCGCCCGCCATGCCGTACGGCGGGACCCGGCGGTGCTGGGAGAGCGTGGAGACGGTCATGGGCTCCAGGAACCGGATGCGGCGCACCGCACCGTCCCCGCCCCGCCATTGTCCTGCGCCGCCGCTGTCGTGCCGTACGGCGAACTCGTCGAGGCGGACCGGCAGTCGCCACTCCAGGATCTCGGGGTCGGTGAGCCGCGAGTTGGTCATATGGGTCTGGACGACGGGCGCGCCGGGGAAGCCGTCACCGGCGCCGGACCCGGAGGCGACGGTCTCGTAGTACTGGTGGCGGGCGTTGCCGAAGGTGACGTTGTTCATGGTCCCGGAGCCCTCGGCCTGGACGCCGAGCGCGGCGTAGAGGGCGCCGGTGATGGCCTGCGAGGTCTCGACGTTCCCGGCGACGACGGCGGCCGGCGGTTCCGGCGCCAGCATCGAGCCCGGCGGCACGACGATCCTCAGAGGGCGCAGACAGCCGTCGTTGAGGGGGATGTCGTCGGCGACGAGGGTCCGGAAGACGTACAGGACCGCCGCGTTGACCACCGCGAACGGGGCGTTGAAGTTGCTGTCCAGCTGGCCCGAGGTACCGGTGAAGTCGATGGTCGCGGAGCGGCTCTCGCGGTCCACGCGCACGCGTACCCGGATGACGGCACCGGAGTCGGTCTCGTAGGCGTACTCGCCCTCGTCGAGGGTGTCGATGACCCGGCGTACCGCTTCCTCGGCGTTGTCCTGGACGTGCTTCATGTACGCCTGGACGACGTCGAGGCCGAAGTTCTCGATCATGCGGGCGACCTCGTCGACGCCCTTCTGGTTGGCGGCGATCTGGGCGCGCAGGTCGGCGAGGTTGGTGCCGGGGTTGCGGGACGGGTGAGGGGCCTCGGTGAGCAGCCGGAAGGTCTCTTCTTCGCGGAAGCGGCCGTTCTCGGCGAGCAGCCAGTTGTCGAAGAGGATGCCCTCCTCGTCGATGGTGCGGCTGTTCGCGGGCATGGAGCCGGGGGCGATGCCGCCGATCTCCGCGTGGTGGCCGCGGGAGGCGACGTGGAAGAGGATCTCGTCACCCTCCGTGTTGAAGACCGGGGTGATCACCGTGACGTCGGGCAGGTGGGTGCCGCCGTGGTACGGGTCGTTGACGGCGTAGGTGTCCCCCGGCCGCATGCCGGTGCCGCGCCGCCGGATGACCTCCTTGACGCTGGTGCCCATCGAGCCCAGGTGGACGGGGATGTGCGGGGCGTTGGCCACCAGGTTTCCGTCCGGGTCGAAGAGGGCGCAGGAGAAGTCCAGGCGTTCCTTGATGTTGACGGACTGGGCCGTGGACTCCAGGCGGGCGCCCATCTGTTCGGCGATGGACATGAAGAGGTTGTTGAAGACCTCGAGCAGAACCGGATCGGCTTTTGTGTCGAGATCGGAACTCTCTGTAATCGCCGTGCGTTCCATGACCAGATGCCCGTCGTCCCGCGCCACGGCCTGCCAGCCGTCGTCGACGACGGTCGTCGCACTGGCCTCGGTGACGATCGCGGGGCCGGTGACGGTCTCGCCGGGGGGCAGGTCCTCGCGGCGGTGGAGGGGTACGTCGCGCCAGGCGCCGCCGGTGTGGAGGCGGACGGTTCCGGGGGTGGCGGAGCGGCCTTGGTACGGGGTCAGGGCCGAGAGATCGGGGGGTTGTGTGATGCCGGTGGCTTCGACGGAGAGGGCCTCGACGACGATCGGGCGGTCGAGGGTGAAGGAGTACGTGGCGCGATGACGTGTCTCGAAGACGCGCCGCATCTCGTCGGGCTCGCTCAGTTCGACGGTGAGGGTGGTGTCGGTGCCGTCGTAGCGGAGTTGGGCGCGGCGGGTGGTCCGGATGCGGTCCTCGGGGACGTCCTCGGCGAGGAGTTCGGCGCGGGCGGCGCTCTCCAGGTCGTCGGCGGTCTTGCGGACGCCCGCCATCGCGGCGGTCTCCAGGGGCGCTTCGACGGACTGTTCGCGCATGGCGGTGGTGTCGGCGAGGCCGATGCCGAGGGCGGACAGGACTCCGGCCATGGGCGGTACGAGGACGGTGCGGATGCCGAGCGAGTCGGCGACCATGCACGCGTGCTGCCCACCCGCACCGCCGAAGGTGGTGAGGGCGTAGCGGGTGACGTCGTGGCCCTTCTGGACGGAGATCCGCTTCACGGCGTTGGCGATGTTGGCGACCGCGATCTGGAGGTAGCCCTCGGCGACCTGTTCGGGGGTGCGGTCGTCGCCGGTCCGCTCGCGGATCTCACGCGTGAGGGCTGCGAAGCGGTCGCGGACGAGGTCGGCGTCGAGGGGCTGGTCGCCTACGGGACCGAACACCGCCGGGAAATGAGCGGGTTGGATGCGGCCGAGCATGACGTTGGCGTCGGTGACGGCCAGCGGGCCGCCGCCGCGGTAGCAGGCGGGACCCGGATCCGCGCCCGCCGAGTCCGGCCCTACACGGTAGCGGGAGCCGTCGAAGTGCAGGACCGAGCCGCCACCGGCCGCCACGGTGTGGATGTCGAGCATGGGGGCACGCAACCGGACGCCGGCGATCTGAGTGGTGAAGACGCGTTCGTACTCGCCGGCGAAGTGGGAGACGTCGGTCGAGGTGCCGCCCATGTCGAAGCCGATGACGCGGTCGAAGCCTGCCAGCTGCGACATGCGGGCCATGCCGACGATGCCGCCGGCCGGCCCGGACAGGACGGCGTCCTTGCCGCGGAACTGCCCGGCCTCGGCGAGACCGCCGTTGGACTGCATGAACATCAGCCGCACACCGTGGAGTTCGTCGGCCACGTGCCGGACGTAGCGGCGCAGCACGGGCGAGAGGTAGGCGTCGACGACGGCGGTGTCCCCGCGCGGGACGAGCTTCATCAGGGGGCTGACCTCACTGGACAGCGAGACCTGCGGAAAGCCGATCCGGGCGGCCAGTCGCCCGACGGCCTGTTCGTGGGCGGGGTGGAGGTGGCTGTGCATGCAGACGACGGAGACGGCACGGATCCCGTCGTCGTACGCCTCCTGGAGCGCGCCGGTGAGGGCGTCCAGGTCGGGGGCGCGCAGGACAGTGCCGTCAGCGGCGAGGCGCTCGTCGACCTCCACGACCCGCTCGTACAGCAGCTCGGGGAGCTCGATGCGGCGGGCGAAGATGTGGGGGCGGTTCTGGTAGGCGATGCGCAGGGCGTCGCGGAAGCCACGGGTGACGATCAGGAGGGTGCGCTCGCCCTTGCGTTCCAGGAGGGCGTTGGTGGCGACGGTGGTGCCCATACGGACGGCCTCGACGGGGTCGCGGGAGCCGTCCAGCAGTTCACGGACACCGGTGACGGCCGCGTCGGCGTAGCGGGGGTTCTCGGAGAGCAGTTTGTGCGTGAGCAGTCGGCCGTCCGGGCGGCGCGCGACGATGTCCGTGAAGGTGCCGCCCCGGTCGACCCAGAACTGCCAGCCTGTCGTCACGTCCGTCTCCCCGATCGCGCTGTTCGGCACCGTATCCGCAGAGTGGCGACCGACCGTCTGCGGATGGTCGTCGACGATCAGTCAGATCATATCGGGAGTGCCGGTGCGACGCCCGGTCCGCTCGGCCGGGAGCCGGGCGCCCGACCGCGTCCCCCGGGGCCGTCCGTGAGCGGCTCACGGCGCCGTGGGAACGGCCGCGTCGATGGGTGGAGCACCGGGTCAGAGCGCGCGGAGGCCGTTGATCACATCACGCAGGATGCTCTCGTCCGGCAGCTCGGCCGGCGGCACAGGCCGGTTCACATGGACGAACTCCGCGTCCACGAGGTCGCCCACGAGGACGCGCACCACACCGATGGGCAGGTCGAGTTCGGAGGACAGCTCGGCGACCGACTGCGGGCCCTCACGGCACAGGTCGACGATGTCCACGTGCTCCGGGGAGAGCGTGTGGTCGCCTTCCGCGTCGTCCGCCTGGACCTCCGCGACGACCACCGCGATGAGGTCGAGCCGGTGCTGGGCCGCACTGGTGGTGCGGCCACGCGTCATGGCGTACGGACGGACGACCGGTCCGGCCTCGTCGTCGAACCAGTGGCTTCTTCCCTGACCGTCTGTGCTCATGTCATCCCACTACCCGCCCTGAGGCAGATCGGTGCGTGGAGCGGAGGCCAGATGTGCACCGACCCGCTTCACGAGGAGCGTCATCTCGTACGCGACCAGGCCGACATCGGAGTCCGCGTCCGAGAGGACCGCCAGGCAGCTGCCGTCGCCGGCGGCCGTCACGAACAGGAAGGCGTCGTCGAGCTCGACGACCGTCTGCCGGACGTTGCCCGCCTCGAAGTGGCGGCCCACGCCCTTGGCGAGGCTGTGGAAGCCGGAGGCGACGGCGGCCAGGTGCTCGCCGTCCTCGCGGGTCAGGTCCTTGGACACCCCTGTCGCCAGCCCGTCGCCGGACAGCACGACGGCCTTGCGGATGCTTGCGACGCGGTCGACCAGGTCGTCCAGGAGCCAGTTGAGCTCGCCGGAGTTGTTCGTGGTGTGGCCGGTCGCCTTCGGTGCGGTCATCGACCGTCCCCCTTAGTTCCTCGTGGTGCTGTGCCGCTCTGGGTGTCTTCGCCCGCGGCGTCGTTCTCGGCACGACCGCGCTGCCAGCCTCGCTGGAGCGATGCCATACGGCTGCGTACCTGGTCGGCGTCCCGCTCCTCGACCCCCGTGGTCTCGTCGCTGCGGCGCTCGGCGGGGCTCTGCTTCAGTTGCGGGGCCAGGTTGGCCTGGCGCACGCGCCGGGGCAGCGGGGCGCTGCCGGAGCCGGTGCCCGGCACGGCGGCGCCGCGTCCGGTCCGCTGGGGCGTGAGGTCGGCGTCGGCCTCCGGAGACACGTGCCGGGCGCCCACGCGCTCCACCGAGGTGCCGGAGCCGCTCGGCTGGGGCTCGAGGCCGCCAGGACTCGTCCGGGAGGGCTCACCCGCGCCGCTCGACGCGATCTCGGCACGCCGGGTGCGCCGGGGCAGGGCGGGGGCGCCGGGCGTCGGCCCGCCGAGTTCAGGGGCCGCGGTCGTCGGGGCCTCGGCGTGCCGCTCGTCCAGACGGTCGGCGACACCGGTGGCGCGGCGCTGTGGACCGGTCGCGCGCCTGCGGGCCGGCAGCGGAGGCGGGCCTTGGGAGAGCGACCGGCCGGGACCCGCCGGGGTCTCCTCGTCGGCCTCCTCCCGATGTCCGGTCACCGGGCGGCCGTGCGAGCTGACGAGCTTCGGGGCGTGGCGGCGGGCCAGCGGGACCGGGGCGTTCAGGTCGCTCTCGTCGCCCGCGCGAGCTTCCTCGCCCGGTGTCTCGTCCGCGCGGACCAGGGAGCGGCGCGGGCGGAACAGTCCGCCGCGTTCGCCGTCCTCGTCGTCGAGCGCGCCGGGGAAGTCGTCGATGGCGTCCAGGTCGACGGGCGCCTCAAGCTCCACCGGACCGTCCAGGAGTCCCCCGGGCAGACCGGGCAGCTGCACCGGCACGTGGGCCAGCTGGGCCCGGCGGGCCTCCTCCAGCTCGGCCTCCTTGGAGGGCTGGGGGCGGTCCAGGCGGAAGCCGATGCCGTTGGTGTCCGGGATGTCGTCCGTCAGCAGGGTGTTCGGGATGAACACCACGGCTGTCGTACCGCCGTACGGCGACGGCTGGAGCGAGACGCGGACGTTCTGCCGCTGGGCCAGCCGGCTGACCACGAACAGGCCCAGCCGGTCGGTGTCGGACAGCTCGAACTCCGGTGTCTCGGCGAGCCGGAGGTTGGCGTCCAGAAGGGCGTCGGCCGCCATGCCGAGACCGCGGTCGTGGATCTCCAGGGTGAAGCCGTTGGCGACGCGCTCGCCGAGCACCTGGACGGCGGTGTGCGGGGGCGAGAACACCGTGGCGTTCTCCAGGAGTTCGGCCACGAGGTGGGTGAGGTCCGCCACGGCCGGGCCGGTGACGGCGACCCGGGGCAGGCGACGGACCTCGATGCGCTCGTAGTCCTCGACCTCGGCGACGGCGGCGCGCACGACGTCCATGAGCTGGACGGGCTTGCGCCACTGCCGGGAGGGGGCGGCGCCGGAGAGGATCACCAGGCCCTCGGCGTGCCGGCGCATACGGGTGGTCAGGTGGTCGAGGCGGAACAGGTCGGCGAGTTCGTCGGTGTCCTCGGTCCGGCGCTCCATGGTGTCGAGCAGGGTGAGCTGCTTGTGCAGCAGAACCTGGCTGCGGCGGGCGAGGTTGACGAAGACCTCGGAGACGCCGGCGCGCAGTTCGGCCTGTTTGACGGCGGCCTCGACGGCGGCGCGCTGGAGGGTGTTGAGGGCCTGGCCGACCTCACCCATCTCGTTCCTGTCGTACTCCAGGCGCGGGACCTCGGTCTCGACGTCGACCTGTTCACCTGCGGACAGCCGGCGCATGACGCTGGGGAGTCGTACGCCGGACGCCTCGTGGGCCTCCAGGCGCAGCTGCCGCAGGTCGCGGATGAGCCCGCGGCCCACGCGCACGGAGAGGAAGATCGAGAAGAGCAGGGCGAGCAGACCGAGGACACCCGCGACGGCCGCCCTGACGATGACGTCGATCGCGACCGGCTGGACCCGGTCCTGATAGCGGTCGCCCGCTTGGTCGTTGAGTTCGGCGAGTTCGTCGAGCACGCTGGCCGCGGTGGCGTCCCAGCTCTTGGCGTTGATGAAACGGGGCGCGCCGGGATCGGAGTTGACCACGATCTTCTCGGCGGAGCGCAGGGACGCGGTGGAGGCGTTCTTCCAGAACCGGTCGTAGCGCTCGCGCTCCGCCGCGGGCAGCACCGGCAGGCTGACGTCGTACAGCACGGTGCGCTGGGCGATCAGGTCGGAGACCTCGCGGATCTCGTCATGGGTGAGCTTGCCGACGACGAGGGCGGAGCCGAGCAGGGCGTCCTCGCGGGAGAGCAGTTCGCGGGCGCGGGTGATGTTCACCAGGGCCCGGGCCTGCTTGTCCATCTCCACGCTGTCCACCCCGTCGAGGGAGGCCAGCAGGGCGTAGCAGGGGTCCACGAGGCGGTTGTAGCGCTCGAGGGCCTGGGACCGGTTCACGGCGCCTTCCTCGACGCTGCGGCGCAGTGAGTCCACGCCGTCGAAGGCGTCCAGGACGGCCGTCAGGCGTTCCTCGTCGTCCTGGTCCATCCCGTCGCGGACGTCGGGGTCCTTGGCGTTGTCACGGACCTTGGCGATGGCGTCGTCGGTGCCGGTGCGGGTCTCGCGGAGCGCGGCGAGCGCGTCCGAGGCCCGCGGGTCGGCGAGGTAGACGAGGGTCTGACGGCGTTCCTGCTGGAGGACACGGACCGTGTCCTCGGTCGGATAGCCGAGGTCCTCGACGACCGTCGACACATGGAACAGCTGGGCGACCGCCCGTCCCGTGAGTACCGTGGCGAAGCCCCAGATCGCTGCGAGGGAAACCAGCGGCACGAGAAGCAGCGCCACGATCTTCCGGCGGATCGACTTCCCGCGAAAGCGCATGGCCTCCCCCAGCTCGACCCCCGCCGTCCGGGGGTACACATGTACGTCAACAAACGGCGCGAGCCTACTACCGTCGCACAGTTAACTCGAAGACCCGTCCGGAGGCCGAACTTCCGCACCGGCGGAGCGAGATGGGGAGTTGTCCGGGCATTGCGGGAGATTGCCTCCCCGAACACGCCACTACGGCTCTTGCGGATCCGGCTGGTTCGACCGGCCAGTTGGCCAGAATTTTTCGTTTCTTGGGAATCTTCGAAGCGTCTTGTTCGTCCTACTCTTCGGGAAATGGGGGCGGAATCGGCCACACGTGCCGCATCCCGCAACCGGGCGGCGTAAAACAGCGCAAGCCGGGCAGCCACTGGGGAGCCGTGTCTTCGGGCACGGGGCGAGCGGTCAGCCGGCGGTGGGGAGTGACACGTTGATGGGCACGGCGGAGCGGAGCGAGGCGCCCGCGGACGGCGCTGCGGCGCACCTGACGGCGCGGCAGGGTCCCGAGGCACTGGATCGCGACATTCCAGAGCACGGAAGCGGGAAGGAGTCCGGGACCGCTGAGCAGGCCACGCCGGAAGAGGAGCCGTACTACCGGCAGTTGTGGATCGAGGAGGCCGCGCCGCGGCGCCGGATGCCCGATCCGGTGCGCAGATCGGCGGTGCGGGCGGTGCTGATCATCGCCGTGACGCTGGTCCAGGCGATGGTGGCGTTCCTGTGCACGTTGGCCGGATCCTGGCTGGCGTTCCCGATGGTCCTCAGCAGCGTGGCGAGCACCGTGCTGGCGACCTGGGGCGCCCTGGACATCTGGGTCACCCGTCAGGTGTGGAACCAGCGCAACGGCGTCGTGTCGGCCCCGAGCAGCACCGCCCGGGCCCTGCGGCGCGAGCGGCGCAAGGCCCGACGTCAGGCGCGGGCCCTGGAGCGGACCCAGGGGCGGATACGTCGACAGGGTCGCGCGGGACGGCTGTCGCACTCCTGACGGGCCCTGAGAGGGGCGGGCAGGCACTCCCCTCTCAGGCCCCGGTCCTTTTCAGGCCGGTGGTCTTCTCAGGCCGGTCTCAGGCCTGCAAGCCCCCGTCAGGAAGCGGGCGTCGGGCGCTTGAACATCCGGGTCGCCGTGATCTCGCTGTGCCCCGATTCCTCGGACTGGGCCTGCTGGGGCAGTCCCGGGCGCAGGTGCTCCTCCACGCTGATGTACTTCAGGCCCGCCCTGAGGTCGGCGTCGTTGCGCAACCTGATGACCAGCGGGAACTCGGCGAGCGCGGTCGTGTCGAACAGGCCGGTGGTGTACAGGAGTTGCACGCCCAGGGCATCCGACACCGCGCGCTGGAGCTCCAGCAGGTACGTCGCGTTGGCACGTCCGATGGGGTTGTCCAGGAACAGCGTGCCCGCGTGCCGGTGCTTGTCGCGGCCCCGGTCGTTCGAGCGCAGCGCGGCCATGGTGCAGTACAGCGCGATGGCGGCCGTGAGCAGCTGACCACCGGAGAACACGTCACCCATCTGCCCGACCGGCACCCGCTCGGCCCGCAGCACGGCGTCCGGCTTGAGGATCTCGACCGCGATGCCCTTGGGCTGCAAGGCCGCCCCGACTCCACGCAGCAGCAGGGACATGCCGTCCCGCCGGAGGTCGGAGTTCTTCTTCACCGCCGCCCGGGTCGCCTCGTCGATGACCTCGCCGAGCCGCTCGGTCAGCGTCGCCTGGTCGGGCTCCTCGAAGCGGATCCGCAGGAACTCCTGCCCGGACCACTCGCCGAGGCCCTCCGGCAGCCGGGACAGCCGCTGAGCGGACCGCAGGGTGGCCAGCGCCGACTCCACGAGCCCACGCAACCGGTCCACGATCGAGTCCCGGTTCCGCTCCAGCTGCGCCAACTCGTCGGTCAGGACCCGCAGTCGGGGCGCGAAGGCGTCCGCCCACTTCTGGGCGTGCTCCGGCAGCGCGGACGCCGGCAGCTCGCGGATCTGCTGGCGCGCGGGGGTGCGGACCTGCTCGTAGCGCGTGGAGTTGGCATGGCGTACGAGGACATCGCTCGCCTCGCGCACGGCGCTCTCGGCGGCGGACAGGTCGGCGGCGCAGCCGCGCAGCGACCGGCGGGCCTCGGCGGCGGACTGCCGGGCCTCCTCCGGGCTGCCCGGGTACGGCTCCGACTCCTCCTGCTCCTCGTCCGGGGCGTGCTCGCGCAGCAGGTCGCGGAGCATCGCGGCGATCTCGTCGAAGCCCCCGGCCGCGTCCTCGGCGGCGCGGTGGGCCTCCAGGAGCTCGGCATGCGCCTCCCTGGCCTGTGTCAACGCCTCGGTGCGGGAGGCGAGTTCGGCGCTCGCCGTGCGCAGCAGCGCCTGCGCGTGCTCGGCGTCGCGGGGCTCCAGCTCCTCGGTCAGCTCGGTGTGTGCCGCACCGTCCTCGGGCGCGTGCCGCTCGGCCTCGCCGCGCAGCCGGCCGAGCTGCTCGCTCGCGCTGGACATCCGTGTCTCCAGGAGCTGCACCAGCTCCTCCGCGCGGGCCGCGGCGGCCTGCCGGGACGGTCCGTCGGAGCCGTCGGGCGACTGGAGCAGCTGCTCCGCGCGCGTGCGGACCTTGTTGCTCAGCCGGTCCAGCTCGGCCAGGGCCGCACTGGACTCGCTCTCCGCCCGAGCCTGTTCGGCCCGCAGGTCGGCGCCGACACCGACCTTCTCGTACAGCTGGGAAGCGGCCCGGTAGGCCTCCCGCAGGGCGGGCAGTGACGCCCTGGGGTCGTCGGTGTCGCTCTCCGGTACGTCGTCGGGGGCGCCCGCGATCTCGGAGCGCTCGGCTCGCAGCGCACGCGCGGTGCGGCGGGCGTCGTCGGCGGCGCGCTGGGCGGCACGCCGGTCCTCGTCGGCGGCGCGGGCGCGCTCCAGACAGGTCTGGGCGCGGGCCTCCGACTCGGTGGCCTCGTCGGCGAGTTCACGCAGCTTGACCTGCCAGCCGGCCCGCTCCCGCAGCCGGAAGGCGAGCCCGGCGAGGGCGTCGGCGGCGCGCCGCGCCTTCTGTGCGGCCTCCTGCCGCTCGTCGCGTACCTGCGCGGCCTCGGCGGCGGCCTCGTCGGCCTCGGCCCGCACGGTGCGCGCCTCGGCCAGCTCGGCCTCCGACTCCTCGGCGAACGCGCGTGTGTCGTGGGCGCTCTGCGCGAGCTCCACCAGCCGCCCGGCCGGACAGCCGGTGCGCCAGGAGGCGAGCCGGGCGGCCAGTTCGCGGTCCTTGCCGAGCCGGGCCGCGAGCGACCGGATCTCCTCGTCGCGCTCGGTCGCCCGGGCCCGCAGCGCCTGCCGTTCCTCGTCGGCGGCGTGCTCGTCGTGCATGGCCGGGTTCGGCGGTACGAGGAAGACGGCCTCGCTGCCGGCGTCGGTGGCCGGAGTCGGGGCGAGCAGGGCGGCGGCCGTGCCGACGGCCACGGCGGACCGCGGCAGCAGCGCCGCCTCGTTGAGCGCCGCGCGGGCCCGGGCATGGGTGTCGGGGTCGGTGATGATCACGCCGTCGACCAGCTCGGGCCGGGCGGCCAGCACGCGCGCGTGGTCGGCGGGGTCGACGGCCTGGGCGAGATAGCGCCAACCGGGGAGCGCCGGGATGCCGTGCTCGCCGAGGAACTCCACGGTGGCCAGCACGTCCGGGCCGGGCGGCAGCAGTCCGCCGTCGCCCAGGGCGCCGAGGATGCGGGAGTCGTCGGCGGCGGCGGTGCGCAGCTCGAAGAGGTGGCGTTCGGCGGACGAGACGGCGTCGTCGAGCAGCTCGCGCAACTCGTCGGCGAACCGGTCGAGTTCCTCGGGGGTGAGCCCTGCGGGGCCGCTGTCGTCCGTGTCGTGGCGGGGCTGCGGGACCACCTGGCGGGTGTCGTTGCCGGTCAGGCTCAGCACCTCGGCCAGCCGCGGCTCCGCCGCCAGCCCCTCGGCGAGCCGCTTCTCCGCCTCGTAGGACCGCTCGGCCGCCGTGGCCGCGTCCGCGGCGCGCGCCGCCGTGAGCTCGGCGCGGGACTCCGCGGAGCCCGCCTCGCGCGCGTGCTCGGCGGCGCGGCGTGAGGCCTCCCGTGCGGTGTCCCAGGCGGCGACGGCGGTCTTCTCGGCGTCGCTGGCGGCCAGCGCGGCTCGCGCCGGGTCGGCGTCGGGCGCGCTGTCGTCGAGCCAGCCGGCCCGCACGGCCTCGGCGGTCTCCTGCTCGACCTCGGTGAGCCGCTGGCGCAGATGCCCGACCTCGCTGCGGGCACGCTGCGCCTCGGTCGCCGCGGCGGTGGAGTCCCGGTACGCGGCCTCGCCGGTCTCCTGGAGGGCTGCGGACCGCTCCTCCTCCTCGTTGGCGAGGGTCTCGGCGCTCTCCGCGGCCGCGTGCAGGGCCCGTACGAGATCGACGGCGGCCCTGGCGCGGGCGGCCAGCGCGGGGGCGGCGTCCCGCTCGGCCTCCTGGATCGCGGCGGACACGCGCGTGACGCGGTCGGTGGCGGCGCGGTGCCGCAGTACGGCTTCCGCGGCCTGCCAGGCCGAGTGCAGCGTACGGGCGTCGGCGAGCTCGCGTTTCTGCGCGGCGGCGGACTTCTCGGCGGCGGCGAGCGCCAACGAGGCGTGCCGGAAGGCGAGTTCGGCGGCGATCAGCGCACTGCGCTCCCGGGCGCCCTCGGCGTGCGTGACCGCGTACGCGGCGGCGGTGACCCGCTGGGCGAGGTCCGCGGCCCGTACCCGCTCCACGGCGCCGCGCGCGGAGAGTCGGCGGGCCAGGGTCCGGGTGCGGCGTTCGGCGCCGGCGTGGATGTCACGTGCACGCGCGCGTGCCTCGGCGGCCTCGACGATCCGGCCGAGCAGGTCGACCGAGCCGGCCGTGAAGTCCCGCTCGGCGATCAGTTCGGCGCGCCGCCCCAGCTTGTTGCCGAAGCCGCTCACCAGGTCGGCGAGTCCGTCGGTGTCCCGGGTGTCGGTCACGGCGCGCAGCAGCAGGTCGGTGAAGTCGGAGTCCTTCTTGACCGCGAAGAGACCGGCGGCCTCGCCCTCGTCCGCGTTCATCTCCCGCTGATAGCGGAAGAGTTCGGGGTCCAGGCCCAGGTCGCCGAGGTGCTCGATCCACCGGTCGTGGATCTCCTCCCAGTGCACCTCCAGGTGCGGATACGCCTTGCCCGCCTCGGTGATGGCGTCCCGGAAGCCCTTCATGGTGCGCCGGCGCCCCTGCGCCCCGGACGCCCCCTCGACGACCGGTCGTACGGCGGTGGACTCGGCGACGGGCAGGTTGTCCAGGGACAGTCCGGGCCCGGGCCGGAAGGAGTACCAGGCCTCGGCGAACTTCCGCGGGTCGTTGGAGACCTGCCGGCCCCGCCACTCGCTGACCTTGCCGACGACGACGCACTCGCCGGTCAGCGTGTGCTGCCACTCCAGTGCGACATGCCCGCAGTCGTCGGCGAGCAGGAACTTCCGCAGCACACCGGAGCTGGCGCCGCCGAGGGTGTTGCGATGGCCCGGCAGCATGACGGAGAAGATCAGCTTCAGCAGTACGGACTTGCCGCCGCCGTTCTCCAGGAAGAGCACGCCGGCGGGCGCCGGGCGGCGCGGCGGACCGACCGGCTCCGCAGCGAAGAACTCCGCCTGGGTGGGTGCGGGGTCGGGCACTTCCGCGCCGACGCCGCGCAGGTCAAGCACGGTGTCGGCGTAGCGCGCACCGGCGGGACCGATGGAGTAGAGGCGGACCCGGGACAGCTCGTACATGGCGGACTCTCGTAAGTCTTCGGCAGGTGGGGGGAGTTCAGGAGTGGAACGGCAGCCCGGCTTCGGCCACCAGCTCCTCGGTGTCCTCGGCGGGCAGCAGCGTCGGCGTGCCGTCGGTGACCGGGACGACGCCCAGTTCGAGGAGTTCGGCCATGGCGGCGCTGCCGGCCATGTCCCGCACCTGGAGCTGGTAGCGGGCCGTCGTCCGGTACGTGCCGCCGTTGTCGTCGCCGGTGCGCTGGAGGAAGCCGGAGTCGGTGAGGAAGGCCACGGCCTTGCCGATGATGCCGGTCGTGGAGCCCGCGAGTCTGCGCGCGTCCTTGGTCGCCCCGGTCGCGCTGCGCCGCACCCAGATCCGCCAGGCGGCCTCGAGCCCGGGCGCGTCGGTGGCGGGGTCGGTGTTCTCACCCAGTTCGTCGGCCCGCTCCTCCAGCCGCCGGCAGGCCTGGCGAACGAAGGCGTCGACGCCGTTGACGCTCACGCGTCCGATGTAGCCGTCGTCGGCGAGGTCCTCGGGGCGCGGGAACGCCATGGCGGCGACGGCGAGATGGGCCAGTCCGTGCAGGAAGCGGTCCCCGCCGTCGGCGGACGTCCGGCGTGCGTAGTCGCCCATCCGGACGGCGAACACCGAGTCCTCGGCGGCGGTCACGGCCATGCCCGCGCGGGGGGAGACCTCCAGCACGACCAGCCCGAGCCCGGCGGCCACGGCGTCGGCGAGCCGGGCGAACGGCGGGTCCTCCCGGTAGCGGCGGAGCAGTTCGGTGTACTCCTGGTCGCGCGCGGGCTGGAGCTTGGGCTGCAGTCCGAAGGCGACGAGCCGCGCCGCGTCGGCGGCGTCGGCGGGCGTGACGGCGGCGGAGACCGGCGCGGGTCCGGCTTCCGGCTCGCTCCACTCGACGTGCTCGGTCACGGTCGTTCTCCCTGCTGCGCTGTCGCTCGGCTCATGCCGCCTCCGTCCTGTCCGCCGCCATCCCGGCCGCGTCCAGCAGCGCCGTGCCCACGATCAGGTCGGCACCGCCGAACTCGGGATCGTCCAGCTCGGTCCCGTCGTCCACGGCGAACAACAGCTTCTCCTCGCCCTGCCGATAGGCGGTCCCCACCGCCGGGCTGGCCGCGTGCACCGCCAGCAGCGCCACCAGATACGGCAGCTCGGGATCCTGTCGGCGAGCGTCCGTGAGCAGCCCCGACAGTCGCCGCGGCGCGTCCGCGGGCAGGTCGAGCAGGACCATCGCGGCCGCCAACTGCTCCTCGCTGAACCGGCTGTCGTCCGGCGTGGCGATGAGGTCCGGGTCGGGCATCTCCGCGCCCAGGTGCTCACGCTCCACCGGCGGCGTCAGCAGTATGTCGACCAGGTCGCCGACCCGCACCGACACCGGTGTGCGCAGTCCGGTGCCGCGCGCGAAGAAGGCGTCGGTGACCCGGACCGCCTGCTCCAGGGGGAGCGGCAGGGCGGGCGCGACCAGGTGCCCGTAGAGGTCTATCCCCGACGTCGTCATGGGTGTGGCGAAGGCCTGCCGGTCCTGTTCGGCGCGGAACAGAGGTCCCGCCTCCAGCAGCCGGGACTGCAACTGGGTGTGCCGGCGGATGCAGTCCTTGACGATGTCGACGAGTTCGGCGGCCCGGCGCTTCTGCTCGGGGTCCTCGGACTCGTCCCGCGCCTTGCGGATGTTGGTGAGGATCGCGTTCTCGTGGCGGTAGCGGTCGGCGACGTGGTCGAGCGCTTCGGTGATCATGTCGGGGACGGCGTTGAGCCAGTCCACCGCCCGGACGTTGCGCCGGGTGGCGTCCAGGGCGCGGCGCAGCGTCTCCGAGTACTGCACGGTCCGGTAGCGGGCCTGCTCGGCGGCGAGTTGGGCGTCGGCGAGGCGGCCGCGGCTGATCAGCACCTCCAGCTTGACCTCGGCGGCGATCTGGGCGCTGGTGACGTCGGTGTCGAGGGCGCCGACGAGGACATTGACCGCCTCGTCCGTCGTACGGAGGTACACGGACCCGCCGGGGCCGGGCACCTCCTCGATCAGCTTGAAGTCGTAGTCCCGCCGGACGTACGTCCCGTCCGTCGCGAACGTGCCGTACACGGCCCGGAAGCCGCGGTCCACGCTGCCGACGTTGATCAGGTTCTCCAGGACCCAGCGGGCCACCCGCTCGTGCTCGGCGACGGGCCGCTGCGGGGCCTGGGCCGCGATGCGCGGGATGAGGCGGGCGACTATCTGGTCGTGGTCTGCGCCGGTGTCGAAGTCCATGTTCAGTGTGACCAGGTCGATGGCGGAGAGGGCGACCTCCGCCATGCCGTACACCGAGTACTCGCCGGCGAGGTTGGCCTTGCGGGCGTCGAGATCGTGCAGCGGCGCGGTGCACGCGAGCGCGCGCAGCCGACGCGCCAGCCCCTCGTCGGCGGCCGGGCCCGGTGCGGGGCGCGGCCCCGCGCTGAGCTGGGGCGGAACACTGTCCGTCGTTGCAGGCGAAGTCACGGTGCACAGACTAGGCCCTCGGTCTGACAACGGCCGAAACGCCGCAGAAGCGACCCCTCGTCGCCGATTCCACGCGCCTTCCACTACACCGGGGCGGTCGGCACGCTAGCCGTCCTCGCCGACCCTTCGCCGATACACCTCGACCACGCGTTCGAGGGAGTCGTCGAGGTAGGTCGCGAGCAGCTTCTCGGCCTCGGCCCTGTCGCCCGCCTGAAGTGCCTGGAGGATCTGCTGGTTGCGCGCGAGGTAGGGCTCGTGGAGCCGGCGGGGGTCGTCCACGACATGGAAGGCGAGGCGGAGCTCGGCGAAGACGCTGCGCATCAGCTCGTCCGTGCGCTCGCTCCCCGAGAGCGCGACCAGTTCCCGGTGGAAGTGGATGTTGGCGGTGCCCAGCGCTTTCCAGTCACCTTCGCGCACCGCCCGCTGCCCGGCGGCGACGGCCTCGGCGAGCCCCTCCCCGTCGTAGGGCGGCTCGCCCAGCCCGCGCACGACGGCGCACTCGACGAGGCGGCGGGTGCGGTAGATGTCCTCGACGTCCTCCACCGTCAGGACCCGGACGAAGACGCCCCGGTTGAGCTCGTGGACGAGCAGACGTTCATGGGTGAGCAGGCGGAACGCCTCCCGCAGGGTGTTGCGGGACACCCCGAGCGCGCCTCCGATGCTGTCCTCCGACAGCCGGGTGCCGGGTGGGAAGTAGCCCTCGGCGATACGGCTTCTGAGGATGTCCGAGACGCGTTCCGCCGTGCTGGTGCGGCCCAGGAGGGCACGATCGTCGGCCAGGCCGGTCAGCTGCTCTGCCATGCCCGGAATTCAACCGCAGACACGAGAACGAAACAACACGCCTATTGAAGGATCGTTCAACGATCCTCTACCTTGCTTCTCACCGCACGGCTCAGTCCCGCACCCTCCGTCCTCCCACTGCGAGGTGCACATGAGCACGACTCCCCCGACACAAGCCGCGACCGCTCACCCCGCGACGACCGAACGCCCCGCCGAAGACGGGGCGTTGGGCTGGTTCCGCGCTCTCGGTCCGCGCGGCCGCCGCGCCTTCGCCGGCGCGTTCGGCGGCTACGCCCTCGATTCGTACGACTACTTCACGCTGCCTCTGAGCATGGTCGCGCTGGCCGCCTACTTCGGCCTCGACAGCGGCCAGACCGGCCTCTTCACCACCGTCACGCTGCTGGCCTCCGGGCTCGGCGGCGCCCTCGCCGGCGTGCTGGCCGACCGGGTCGGCCGGGTCCGGGCCCTGATGATCACGGTGATCACCTACGCGGTCTTCACGGTGGCCTGCGGCTTCGCGCCGAACTTCGAGTCGCTGCTGGTCTTCCGCGCCCTCCAGGGGATCGGCTTCGGCGGCGAGTGGGCGGTCGGCGCGATCCTGGTCGCCGAGTACGCGAGCGCGAAGCACCGGGGCCGCACGCTCGGGGCGATCCAGAGCTCCTGGGCCGTGGGCTGGGGCCTGGCCGTCATCGTGTACACGCTGGTCTTCTCGGTCTTCGACGACGGCACGGCCTGGCGCGTGATGTTCTGGACGGGCGCGCTCCCCGCGCTGCTCGTCGTCTGGATGCGCCGCCGGGTGCAGGACGCGCCCGAGGCCATCGCGGTCCGCGAGAAGAGCGCGGGACAGACCTCGTTCACGGCGATCTTCAAGCCCGGTCTGCTGCGTACGACGATCTTCGCGGGCCTGCTCTCCACGGGCGTCCAGGGCGGCTACTACACCCTCGCCACCTGGGTGCCGACGTATCTGAAGAGCGATCGCGGCCTGTCGGTCGTCGGCACCGGCGGCTATCTGACGTTCCTGATCTCCGGCGCCTTCCTCGGCTACCTGACCGGCGGCTATCTCACCGACCGCCTCGGCCGCCGCCGCAACATCTGGCTCTTCGCGCTCCTGTCGGCCCTCTGCATCCTGGCGTACGGCAACATCCCGGAGGGCTCCAACACCCTGCTCCTCGTGCTCGGCTTCCCGCTCGGGTTCTGCATGTCGGCGATCTTCAGCGGCTTCGGCTCCTTCCTGGCCGAGCTGTACCCGACGGCGGTACGCGGCACCGGACAGGGCTTCACGTACAACGCCGGACGCGCCGTGGGCGCCGTCTTCCCGACCACGGTCGGCTTCCTGGCCGACAGCTGGGGCGTGGGCGGTGCGCTGGTCTTCGGCGCGATCGGATACGGCATCGCCGCGCTGGCCCTGCTCGGCCTGCCGGAGACCCGTGGCAAGGAGCTGGTGTGAACCGGACCGAGGACCGCCCCCTGACCCTTGTCGACGAGCACGCGCACGCGTGGAGCCCACAGGACGCCCGGACCCGCTTCCGCGCGGGTCTGACCGGCCCCACCGCCGGGGTCGCGGCCGGCCACACCCAGGTCAACCTGATCTCGGTGCCCGCCGACTGGGCGTACGACATGCTGCTGTTCTGCCAGCGCAACCCGAAGCCCTGCCCGGTGCTGGACGTCACGGACGCCGGTTCCGTGACGACCGTCCTGGCCGACGGCGCCGACCTGCGCACCGACCTGCCGCGCTACCGCGTGTGGCAGGACGGCGAGCTGGTGGACGAGCCGACCGATGTCCGCGCGCACTGGCGCGAGGATCTGGTGTCGTTCCTGATCGGGTGCAGCTTCACGTTCGAGTGGGCGCTGGCCGAGGCGGGCGTCCCGATCCGGCACCTGGAGCAGGGGCGCAACGTCCCGATGTACGAGACCAGCTGGCAGTGCCGGCCGGCGGGACGGCTGCACGGCCCGATGGTGGTGTCGATGCGTCCGGTGCCGCCCGAGCACCTGTCGGCGGCGATCCGGGAGAGCAGCCTGCTCCCGGCGGTGCACGGCGGCCCCGTACACTGCGGCGACCCGTCGACCCTCGGCATCGATGACCTCGATCGCCCCGACTTCGGGGACCCGGTGGACGTCGCGCCGGACGACATCCCGGTGTTCTGGGCCTGCGGAGTGACCCCGCAGGCCGCGGTGACGGCCTCGCGCCCGCCGTTCGCCATCACGCACGCGCCCGGCCAGATGTTCCTCACCGACGCCCGCGACCAGCAGTACCGAGTGGCCTGAGAAGCGGCCCGACAAGGAGACTCGGAACTTCCATGACCACGATCGATCTCAACGCCGACCTCGGCGAGGGCTTCGGCCGCTGGCGACTGACCGACGACGAACAGCTGCTGTCCGTGGTCACCAGCGCCAACGTGGCCTGCGGCTTCCACGCCGGGGACGCGGCCACCATGCGGCGGGTGTGCGAGCAGGCCGCCGCGCGCGGCGTACGCATCGGCGCCCAGGTCTCCTACCGGGACCTGGCCGGGTTCGGGCGGCGCGCGATGGACGTGCCGCCCACCGAGCTGGCGGCCGAGGTGGCCTACCAGATCGGCGCCCTGGAGGTCTTCGCACGCGCGGCGGGCACGCGCGTGTCGTACGTCAAGCCGCACGGCGCGCTCTACAACCGGGTCGTGCACGACGAGGAGCAGGCCGGCGCGGTCGTCGACGGCGTGCTCCTCGCGGACGCCACGCTGCCCGTGCTCGGGCTGCCCGGATCGCGTCTGCTGGACCTGGCCGGCAAGGCGGGCCTCCCGGCGGTCACGGAGGCGTTCGCGGACCGCGCGTACACCGAGCGGGGCACCCTGGTGCCGCGCGGCGAGGCGGGCGCGGTGGTCACCGATCCAGAGAGCGTCGTGGCGCGCTCGGTGGGGCTGGCCCGGGACGGCGCGGTCACCTCGCACTCCGGCGCGCGTATCGAGGTCCGGGCGCGCTCGCTGTGCCTGCACGGGGACACGCCGGGCGCGGTGGAGCTGGCCCGCCGGGTCCGCGCGCGGCTGACGGAGGCGGGGGTCCGTGTGGAGGCCTTCGTATGAGGGCGCTGCCCGTCGGGGACGGCGCGCTGCTCGTCGAGGTCTCCTCGGGCGAGGAGGCCCGGGCCCTGCACGCGGAGCTGCTGCGCCGCCGCGCGGAGGGCTCGCTGGTGGCCGAGATCGTCCCCGCGGCCCGTACGGTCCTTCTCGACGGCCTCGCCGACCCCGCCCGGCTGGCCTCCGAACTGACCGCCTCCGCCGCGCCGCCCGCTCCCCCACGCGCGCGTGACGTCGTCGAGCTGCCCGTGCGCTACGACGGCCCGGACCTGGCCGACGTGGCCGCGCACTGGGGCGTCCCGCCGCACGAGGTGGCCCGGATCCACGCGGCCACCGAATTCACTGTCGCCTTCTGCGGGTTCGCCCCCGGCTTCGGCTACCTCACCGGCCTTCCGGAGCGCTATGACGTCCCGCGCCGGGCGACCCCGCGCACGGCTGTCCCGCCCGGCTCGGTGGCTCTCGCGGGCCCGTACACGGGCGTGTACCCGCGTTCGTCGCCGGGCGGCTGGCAGCTGATCGGCACGACGGACACGGTGCTGTGGGACCACGCACGCGTGCCGGCGGCGCTGCTCTCGCCGGGCACGCGCGTGCGGTTCGTACCGGTGGGTGCGGCATGACGGACCGCGCACTCGCCGTCGTACGGTCCGGGGCGCTGACCACCGTGCAGGACCTCGGCCGTCCTGGCCACGCCCACCTCGGCGTGCCCCGCTCGGGGGCGCTGGACGGCCCCGCCGCGGCGCTCGTCAACCGCCTGGTCGGCAACACCGCGGACGCGGCCGTCCTGGAGACCACACTCAACGGCTGTGCCGTACGCCCCCGTTCTTCGGTCGTCGTCGCCGTGGGCGGCGCCCCCTGCCCGGTCGCGGTGGACGGCCGTCCGGTCGCGTGGGGCGCCCCGGTGCCGGTCCCCGCGGGCGCCCTCCTGGAGGTCGGCACGGCCGTCTCCGGACTGCGCAGCTATGTGGCCGTCTCCGGTGGCATCACCGTCGACCCGGTCCTCGGCAGCCGCTCCACGGACCTGCTGTCCGGTCTCGGCCCCCCGCCCCTCACGGACGGCGCGGTGCTGCCCCTGGGCGCCCCGACAGTGCCCCACGCGCGCGTGGACGTGGCCCCGCAGCCGGCGCCCCCCACGGAACTGATCCTGCGCGTGACGCTCGGCCCGCGCGACGACTGGTTCACTCGGGAGGCGCAGGGCACTTTCACGTCCCGCACCTACCGGGTGTCCTCCGCGAGCAACCGCATCGGCCTGCGCACGGAGGGCCCGGCACTGGAGCGTGCCGTCCCGGGCGAACTCCCCAGCGAGGGCATGGTGCTGGGCGCGGTCCAGGTCCCGCCGGACGGCCGCCCGGTGGTCTTCCTGGCCGACCACCCGACCACCGGGGGCTACCCGGTGATCGCGGTGGTCCGCACCGAGGACCTGGCGGCAGCCGCCCAGGCGGTCCCGGGAACGCCGATGCGCTTCCTGGCAGTACGCCGCGGCTGAGCGCCCACCAGGGACGCGGGGCTGTGTGGACTTGCGGCCACCGCCACTCGGGCACGATCAACCGCCACGGCCACACCCCACGGCACCCCACCGACTCACGCGGCCCGGCAGTGCCAGCGCTCACGCCGTCTCCACCGACTCACGTAGCCCGCCCTCGCCGGCCCTCACGCCGTCTCCACCAACTCACGCGGCCCGCCAGCGCCGGCCCTCACGCCGTCTCCGGTACCGACAGCGAAGCCAACGCCACCGAGACGGCCGCCGACGCCCGCAGATCGAGCCGCGCGCTCGTGCCCCGGGCCCGATGCCGCAGCTCGTCCGCGGCAAGGCGCAGCAACTGCGGCAACAGATCAGTGCACCGCCGGGCCACCCACCCCGTCCCCGCCGTGGCCAGCCACCACAACCCGGCCGATCTGGTGGGCACGGGGAACTCGGGTTCGGCGGACGGCGCGAGGCCGGTCGCGAGCCCCGCCTCCGCCAGCAGCGCGTGGAACCGCACCGCCAGTTGCCGGTGCCCCCGCTCGCCCGGGTGGAGCCGGTCCGCGCTCCACATCGCCCGGTCCATGAGCCACGCGCCCTCACAGGCGTGCAGATGGACCGCCCCGTACCGCTCGGACAGCGCGTGCACCACGGAGTTGACCGCCCGCTGCCGCCGGGCCAGCGGACTGGCCAGCGCCCCCGGCAGCCCCAGCATGGCCCCGGGGTCGGGCAGACAGGCCGTGAGCACCACCGCTCCCTGCGCGGCGAAGGCCGCGTACACGGCGTCGAGCCGCGAGGCCACCGCACGGATGTCGAAGGTGCAGCGCAGGGTGTCGTTGACGCCGACCACGACGGACACGACGTCGGGGCGCAGCGCGAGCCCGGCCGGCAGCTGTCCTTCCAGCACGTCCCGCGTCTGCGCCCCGCTCACCGCGAGGTTGGTGAACTCCACCGAGTCACCGAGCCCGTCGGAGAGCAGCGCCGCCCAGCCGCGCCACCCCTGGCCGACGGGATCGCCCACGCCCTCGGTCAGCGAGTCGCCGAGGGCGACGAAGCGGACCGGTGTCATCGAACGCCCCCGGGCACCGAGACCGGCGCGTCGTGCGCGGCGAGGAACGCCTCCACCGCCGTACGCCACCCGAAGCACTCCGCACGCACGCGTGCCGCTTCCCGGCGCTCGGCGGCTGGACGAGACAGCAGCGTCTCCACGGCGTCCGCGAAGGCCTCCCCGTGGTCCGCCGCGACGGCTCCCGCGGAACCGATCACCTCGGGCAACGCCGAGGACGCGCTCGCCACGACCGGCGTCCCGCACGCCATCGCCTCCAGTGCGGCGAGCCCGAAGGTCTCGGCCGGACCGGGTGCCAGGCACACGTCGGCGGAGGCCTGGAGCGCCCCGAGCAGTTGCGGGTCGGAGACATGGCCGAGGAAGACGACCGGCAGCCCGCGAGCCCGCTGTTCGAGCCGCGCCCGCAGCGGACCGTCCCCGGCCACCACCAGCACCGCCCGCCGCCCGCGCCGCAGCAGCGCCTCCAGGGCGTCCACCGCCGTGCCGGGCCGTTTCTCCACGGACAGCCGGGTGCACGTCACGAGCAGCGTCTCGGCCACGCGCGCGTACCGGGCACGCACCCCCGGATCGCACAGGGCGGGATGCCGCTCCACCAGGTCCACCCCCAGGGGCGCCCGTACGACGTTGCGCGCACCGATCCGCACGAACTCCCGCTCGGCGTACTCGGTGGTGCACACCACGCGCGCGTACGTGTGGGCCGTACGGACGTTCAGGGCGTCCGCGGCCCGCCGGGCGGCGCCTTCCGGGACGCCCCAGGTGCGCAGGACGCCGTCGGCGGTCTCGTGGGAGACCATCACGGCGGGCACCCGGGCCCGGCGCGCCCACCTGCCGGTCCACCTGAGGGTCGTACGGTCGGAGACCTCCAGCCGGTCGGGGGCCAGGTCCTCCAGCAGCCGGGCCACCCGCCGCCGGTCGGCGAGCACGCGGTAGCCGCCGGTGCCGGGCAGCAGCGGACCGGGCAGGGTGATCACCCGTCCCTGCTCGGTGGCGACGTCGCTCACCCGCTCGCCGGGCACGACGAGCACGGACTCGTGGCCGGCGGCTTCGTACCCCTTGCCCAGCTCGCGCAGCGCGGTGCGCAGCCCACCCGACGCGGGCGCGACGAAGTTGGCGAGACGGACGATCCGCAACGAGCCCCGGGCGGCCCCTGATCGCGTGCTCATGCCGCCACCGCCGTCCGCCGGGGCGCGAGCACGCTCGCATAGTGGCCGAGGAGTTGGTCGCCGACGGCCGCCCAGGTGCGCCCCTCGACCATGGCGCGCGCGGCGCCGCCGTACGCCGCCCGCAGCCCGGGATCGGCGGCCAGGGCCCACACGGCGTCCCGTACGGCGGCCGCGTCGCGCGGCGGGACCAGCAGGCCGGTGCGGCCGTGGGCGACCAGGTCCAGCGGGCCGCCCGCGGCGGGCGCGACGACGGGCACCCCGCTGGCCATGGCCTCCTGCACGGTCTGGCAGAAGGTCTCGAAGGGGCCGGTGTGCACGAAGACGTCCAGCGAGGCGAAGATCCGGGCGAGTTCGTCGCCGGTACCACGGCCCAGGAAGACCGCGCCGGGCAGCGACTCCGCCAGCCCGGGCGCGCTGGGCCCGTCGCCCACCACCACGACCCGCACGCCCTCCAGGCCGCAGGCGCCGGCCAGCAGTTCGACCTGCTTCTCAGGAGCGAGCCGGCCGACATAGCCGACGATCAGCTCGCCGTTCGGGGCGAGTTCACGGCGCAGCGCCTCGTCGCGCAGCGAGGGCCGGAAGCGGGCGGTGTCCACGCCGCGCGGCCACAGCCGTACCCGGGGCACGCCGTGCGCCTCGAGGTCGCGCAGGGCGGCGCTGGACGGGGCGAGGGTGAGGTTCGCGGCGGCGTGGACGGAGCGGATGCGCCGCCAGGCCGCCGCCTCGCCCGCGTGCACATAGGTGCGGGCGTAGCCGGCGAGGTCGGTCTGGTAGACGGCCACGGCGGGGATGCCGAGCCGGGCGGCAGCTGCCATGCCGCGGACGCCGAGGACGAAGGGGCTGGCGAGGTGGACCAGGTCGGCGCGGTGCTCGGTGATCGCCGCGGCGACGCGTCGGCTGGGGAGGGCGACGCGGACCTGGGGGTAGCCGGGGAGAGGGAGGGAGGGGACACGGACGACGGGGCAGGGCGCCGAGGTATCGGCGCCGGGCCCGCTGCCGGCCGCGGTGGCCGGTGCGACGACGAGCGGAGAGTGACCGCGATCTACGAGGTGCCGGGCGGTCTGGAGCGCGCAGTGGGCCACGCCGTTCACATCGGGGGGAAAGGATTCGGTCACGATGACGACACGCATAACGGTGTTGTCGCCGCACCGGACGTGGACGCGTCAACGTGGATCTTTCCGAACGAGGAACGTCCCGTGAGCGTTGTGATGCGCACCCGCGCAGGTCAGGCCGTGTCCATGCCCACCTGACCCGGCGGTCACCCCGAGTTCACCCTGAGGGCATGGCGTCACATGGCGGCCGTGTCCGAGGGTCCGATCCGGCTGCGGACCGCTGTCTGGACCTCTGCTTCCTCGGCCGGATCGGCGGCGAGGCGGCGGAGCTGCTCCACAACCCGGGCGTCACCGGTCTCGGCGTGCCGGGCGGCGATCTCGCGGGTGGTCTCCTCGCAGTCCCAGAGGCACTCGACGGCGAAGCCGGTGGGGTAGGAGGGGTCGGTGGCGGCGAGGGCCCGGGCGGCCCGGCAGCGCAGCTGGGAGGAGGCGGTCTCGCGGTAGATGTGGCGGAGCACGGGGGCTGCGCAGGCGATGCCGAGCCGTCCGGTGCCGTCGACGAGGGTCCACAGGGTCGGTGCGTCCGGCCCTTCGCCTCGTACGGCCTCTCGCAGGGCCGCGAGCACCAGGTCCGTGTCCTGTATGCCGCCGCGGCAGGCGAGCATGCGTCCGGCGGCGGCGCCCAGCGGGTCGGGCCGGTGGGCCCAGCCGCGGGCCCGGTCCACGGCGGCGACACTGCGCATCCGTTCGAAGGCGTCGACGGCGGCCTCCACGACCGGCGCCGATCCGGTGACCACGGCGGCCTCGATCAGGTCGAGGGCGTCCGGGTCATTGCCGTCGGCGAGGTAGCGCAGCGCGGTGCAGCGGGCGCCCTCGGTGCCGTCCTTGGCGGCGGCGACGATCTCGGCCCGGTCCTCGGGCCCGGCGACGGCCATCAGGCAGCGGGCGGCGGGCACATGGAGCGCGGCGCCGCGGTCGACGCCCTGCTCGGCCCACTCGAAGACCGCCTGCACGCTCCACCCCGGACGGGGCCCAGTAGGTCGCATCTGGCGTTGCCAGCGGTCGAAACAGCCGGCCTCCTGAGCGGCACGCACGCGTGCGGCGATGGATTCGCGCGGATCCTCGGCCCACAGCCGCCAGGGCCGTGGTTCGAAGGCGTCGCGCACGGTGGCGGCCAGTTCGGCCTCGCCCTCGGCGTCGGTGCCGAAACGGGCCAGCACGGGGGCGGCCAGGGCGCGCAGCCCCGCGTCGTCGTCCCTTAGGGCCAGCTCGTCCAGGGCCCAGGCCCAGTTGGAGCCGGTGGCGGCGTACCTGCGCAGCAGTTCGAGCGCGTCCCGCCTGCCGTAGGAGGCGAGGTGCCCGAGGACCGCCAGGGCGAGCCCCGTGCGGGACTCCTCGTCGTCGAAGTGGTCCTCGACGTCGAAGAGGTGGGCCTCGATCTCGTCCAGCTCGCCGTTCAGGTCGAGGTAGAGACGGGCGTAGTAAAGGGAGCGGTTCTCCACCTGCCAGTCGTGGCGGGGATCCCGCAGCACACAGTGGTTCAGAGCCGCGAGCGCCTCGGCGCGCGGTGCGGTGAGCGCGTGCAGTGTGCCGTCGCCGCGGCCCCTCTGGAGGAGGCCGAGCAGCGTACCGCTGGGCGCTATGACCGGTTCGAACATGGGAAACAGCCTCACATCAAGCGTCGACGCAACCGGGATCTTGCTTTACCTGGCCGCGTGACAACACGTCGGGGCGCCCGCCGTTTCCTGCTTGCTGTAGACCATCTTCCTCTGCCTCTCGTCGGTGGCCCATACGGGCCGCGTCACGGCCCGCGCGGTGCGGCAACACCTGCCCAGCCATCGCGTCCGTGAATCACGACGTCATGATGACTCGGCACTTACATCTGCCGCGACCGAAATTTCGGCGGCCCTGTACCGCCTCCCCCGTTTTCTGTGTTTTCGCTGGTCAGAACATTCGGATCAGTGTGCGCCGAACAACTCGAGCAGTTCTGTCTTGCCGAACATCCGAGCGGTGTCGAGGGCCGACGGGGTCCCCGCGGCCGGATCGGCACCGCTCTCCAGAAGTGCCTTGATGACGTCCGTCTCCCCCTTGAAGACCGCCCCCGCGAGCGGGGTCTGGCCCCGGTCGTTGATCCGGTCCGCCTCCGCGCCGCGGGCGAGCAGCGCGCGCACCGCGTCGGCGTGGCCGTGGTAGGCGGCGAGCATCAGGAGGGAGTCACCGCGGTCGTTGGTGAGGTTGGCCGGAACTCCCGCGTCGACGTACGCCACGAGCGCCTCGGTCTGCCCCTTGCGGGCCAGATCGAAGATCTTGGTCGCCAGCTCCACGACCTCCGGGTCGGGGGCTTCAGTCATCGGCCGGTCCGCCTCTCATACAACCGTTCAGGTGAATCGCCAGGGTACTGGCTCGCGCGGCACATGACCCGATGTGCCGGAGGTAAAGATCACCACTGACCCGGTCGGACGCAAGTCCCCTGCTCATCCGGCCGAAGTCGACCCCGCCGCCCGAGTGAAATCAACCGGAATTCACCCAGTTGCACCTTTTATCGTATGGATACATCCTGTGATCCTGGAAGTACTCATGGTGACTGTCCCCACCTGAACCAGGAGCACTCACATGATCTTCTCCATCTCGGGCGTCGTACTGCTCGGCATCGTCGTCTTCATCTTCTTCCGCAAGGACGGCCTCAAGGCGTCCCACGCCCTGGTCGCCGCCCTGTTCGGCTTCTACCTGGCAAGCACGGCCATCGCCCCCAGCATCAAGGCGGGCGGCGAGAGCCTCGCGGGCCTCCTCGGCGGCATCAAGTTCTGACGTCGCCCCTCCCGTCCGTACGCACCTTCAGGAGACAGCAGTGGCTCGGCGCCCCCTCCCCCGCATCCTGAGCACAGGCAGCGCGCAGATCGCCCGGAGCCGGGAGCTGGCCCGGACGGCGGCCGACAGCGCCACCGACGTCCTCCATCCGCTGATCACGATCACCCGCGGTCTGCGCCGACTGGCCTCGGCCGGTCGGCGCAGATGGGCCGACACCCCCAAGGACAAGCGCGGACCGCTGCTGTTCCTGGTGGCGTCGGTGGTCCTGGTCGTGGCACTGGTGCCGTACGGTCCGCTGCTGGCCGTCATCACCCTGATGGCGGCAGCGGCCTGGCAGGGCCGGGACCGCACCCCACCGGCCCCGGAGGGCCCCGACGAGTCACAGACCGAGCGCCTGCGATCTCTGTACGAGGCCCTGGTCCCGTACTTCTCCACAGCCGAGGACCCGGCCCCCCTCTACGCCCACGGCGGCGAGTGGGACAAGGCCTTCCCGGCCTACGAGTTCGACGAGACCAACCGCATCACACGACTGGAGATCCGCTACCCCGCCTACTTCACGGACGGGGAGGCGGACTCCCGCGCGCGGATCGAGCAGTTGCTGCACGCCAAGTCGGGCCGCGGCCGCGAGTACCGCTTCGCGTGGGACGAGGAGGGCAACCAGCTCTCCGTCACCGTCCTGCCGCCCCTGCCCACCGACATCGCCGCCCAGCGTTTCGTCACGTCCCCCGGCGAGACGGTGCTCGGCTTCACCGATCCCTCCGAGGTCCAGCGCACGCTCCCGCTCACCTACGGCGAGGAGCAGCGCGACGTCCCGCCGGTCGTCTGGCGCACCGGCATCCGCTCCACCGAGCCGCATCTGCTGGTCATGGGCCAGCCGGGCAGCGGCACCTCGACCCTGCTGCGCTCCGTCGCGCTCCAGGCGCTGCTGCACGGCGACGTGGTGATCGTCGAGGGCGGCGGCACCGGCGAGTACGCCTGTCTCACCGGCCGGGACGGCGTCCTGGCCGTCGAGTGCGGGCTGACCGGGGCACTGGCGAGCCTGGAGTGGGCCGCCACCGAGACGGAGCGGCGCCTGATCTCGATGAACCGGGCCCGGCAGGCGGGACTGCAACCGCCCGAGGACACCAAGCGCCCGCTGTGGATCCTCCTCGACCGCCCGAGCACGTTCACCCACCTGGCCGCCGCCGACGGCCACCGCGACCCGCAGTCCCTGCTCCAGGTCCCCCTCCGACACGGCCGAGCGGCGAACGTCACGGTCGTCGTGGCAGACCAGTTCGACAGCGCGGACGCGCTCAGTGACGCCGTACGACAGCACACGCGCGCGCGTGTCGTGCTGGGCCCCGCCACGGCCGGGCAACTGGAGGCGGTTCTGGGCGCCCCGCCGCACACCACGCCGGTCCCCGACGTACCGCCGGGACGCGGGTACGCCCGCCTGGGCACCGGCCCGGTACTCCGCCTCCAGGTCCCCTCGACGCCGGACCCGTACGACGAGGCGACCAGCGACGCGGACCGGCAGGCGGTCCTCGCCCTGCTCCCGCCGCGGACGACCCCGGCGGACGCCGAGACGTTGCCCGCGGAAGCGGTGACGGAAACGGTGACGGAAGCAGTGGGCGTCGAAGCGCCGTAGGAAGAGGCACCGTGGAGGGTCGGGGGCCGCCGGGCGGCTGCCGACCCCGGGGGCCGAAGGCGCAGCCCCCGAGCCCCGGGCGGCTTCAGCAGCCGTTCACGCCACGAACGTGCGCGGCGCCTCCCCGCCCCCTGACGCACCGTTCTCCACCAGCTTCGCCGCCATGGCCAACCGGGCCGCCGCCTCCTCGGCCACCGCGCCCCCCACGGTGAACGGCAGCCGCACATACCCCTCGAAGGCCCCGTCGACCCCGAACCGAGGCCCGGACGGCACCCGTACCCCGACCCGCTCCCCCACCTCGGCGAGCCGCGACCCCGACAGTCCTCCGGCCCGCACCCACAGGGTCAGCCCGCCCCGCGGCACCTCGAACTCCCAGGTCGGCAGCTCCCGACGCACCGCCGCAACCAGGGCGTCCCGGTTCTCCCGGGCCTGCTCGCGCCGCACGTCCACGGCCTGGGCCCAGCCGCCCGTGCTGAACAGCCAGTTCACGGCCAGCTGCTCCACGACAGGGGTGCCCAGGTCGGCGTAGGCCCGCGCGGCGACCAGGCTGCGGATCACATCCGGCGCCGCCCGCACCCATCCGATGCGCATCCCCGCCCAGAAGGCCTTGCTCGCGGAACCCACCGTGATCACCGTCGACCCCGCGGGGTCGAACCCGCACACCGGCCGCGGCATCTCGACCCCCTCGTCCAGCCACAGCTCGCTCATCGTCTCGTCCGCGACCAGCACGGTCCCGGCCGAGCGCGCCGCGTCCACCAGCTGCCGCCGCTGGTCGTCGTCGGCGAGCGCGCCGGTCGGGTTGTGGAAGTCGGCGACGATGTACGCGATCCGCGGCGCCGCGTCCCGCAGCACCTGCCGCCAGCGGTCCATGTCCCAGCCGGCCAGCCCCTCGGCCATCGCGACGGGCACCAGCCGGGCGCCCGCCTCACGCATCAGCTGAAGGATGTTGGCGTACGAGGGCGACTCGACGGCGATGCGCTCACCGCGGCCCCCGAAGAGATGGCAGATCGCGTCGATGGCGCCCATCGCGCCGGTGGTCACCATGATCTGCTCGGGCATGGTGGGGATCCCGCGCGCGGTGTACCGCTCGGCGATCATCGAGCGCAGCGCGGGCAGGCCGGCCGGATAGTCGCCGTGGGTGTGGGCGTAGGGCGGCAGTTCCTCCAGGGCGCCCTGAACGGCGCGGGTCAGCCACGGCTCGGGCGCGGGCAGGGCCGCGCAGCCGAGGTCGATCATCGAGCCGAGCGCCTCGGGCGGCAGGGGCTCCAGGCCACGGGCCGGGAGGGGGTTGCCGGCCGGGACGGCGGTCCAGCTCCCGGCTCCGCGCCGGGACTCCAGGAAGCCCTCCGCGCGCAGGGCCTCGTACGCCGCGGCCACCGTCGTACGGCTGACGGACAGGGACAGGGCCAGTTCGCGTTCGGCGGGCAGCCGGGCGGCGACCGGGACGCGGCCCTCGAGGACCAGCAGCCGGATGCCGTCGGCGAGCGCCCGGTAGGCGGGCGGACGGCGGGTGCCGGGGCCCGCGGGGCGGTCCTGCTGGGAGTTGAGCAGCCGGGCGAGCTGCGCCGCTCCCACCGCCGAGGTCCACTGCGCCATGGAAATCAGTCCACCTTCCCCGAATTGGCCATGGATGATGCTTCCACTCAAGCCACAGGGTGTCATGAACCAGGCCACGACGACCACAGGGGGCCCCACTTGTCCACACAGAGCCGACGCGGGCGCCGGCTGACCCAGCTGTACGTCGGTCTCGCCCTCTACGGAGCGAGTTCCGCGCTGCTCGTCGAGGCGGGCCTGGGCCTGGAGCCCTGGAACGTGCTGCACCAGGGCCTCGCCGAGCTGACGGGCCTGACGATCGGTGTCGTGTCGATCATCGTGGGCGCCGCGGTGCTGCTGCTGTGGATCCCGTTGCGCCAGCGCCCGGGCCTCGGCACCGTCTCCAACGTCTTCGTGGTCGGCGTCGCCATGGACGGCACCCTCGCCGCACTGCCCGCGGCCCACACCCTGGCGGTGCGGATCCCTCTTCTCCTGGCGGGCATCGTGCTCAACGGCGTGGCCACCGGCCTCTACATCGCCGCCCGCTACGGGCCCGGCCCCCGGGACGGCCTGATGACCGGCCTGCACCGGCGTACCGGCCGCTCCATCCGCCTGATGCGGACGGCCGTCGAGATCGCGGTCGTCGTGACCGGCTTCGCCCTGGGCGGCACCATCGGCATCGGCACGCTGCTGTACGCGGTGTCCATCGGCCCGCTCGCCCAGCTCTTCCTACGGGTGTTCGACGTCCCCTCGGCATCGGACGGCAGCGCGGTCGTTGCCACCGGGCAACCCCGGCGGGCCATACTGCGTCCGTGAGCACCCGGATACGCCACCCCTACCTCGACCATCCCGGCCCGATCCCCTTCGCCCACCGGGGCGGGGCGGCCGACGGCCTGGAGAACACCCTGCTCCAGTTCCGGCGGGCGATCGAGACCGGCTACCGGTACCTGGAGACCGACGTCCACGCCACGGCGGACGGCAAACTCGTCGCCTTCCACGACGCGACCCTGGACCGGTTGACCGACGGGGCGGGCCGGATCGCGGACCAGCCCTGGTCGGACGTACGCCACGCGCGCGTGGCCGGCAAGGAGCCGGTGCCGCTCTTCGAGGAGCTCCTGGAGACCTTCCCCGAGGCCCGCTGGAACGTGGACCTCAAGGCGGAGTCGGCGCTCCATCCGCTCCTGGAGCTGATCGAGCGGACCGGCACCTGGGACCGGATCTGCGTCGGCTCCTTCTCCGAGGCCCGGGTCGTGCGCGCCCAACTGCTGGCCGGCCCGCGCCTGGCGACCTCCTACGGCACCCGCGGCGTCCTCAACCTGCGGCTGCGCTCCTGGGGTGTGCCGGCCGCACTGCGCAGCTCCGCGGTCGCCGCCCAGGTGCCCGAGGCCCAGAACGGCATCCAGGTCGTCGACCACCGCTTCGTCCGCGCCGCCCACGCGCGCGGGCTCCAGGTGCACGTGTGGACCATCAACGATCCCGATGCCATGCACCGGCTCCTGGACCTGGGAGTGGATGGCATCATGACCGATCACATCGACACGTTGCGCAAGGTCATGGAGGACCGGGGCGTCTGGGTCTGAAGCCCTCGCCCCCCGGGGACCGCGGGGACTGAAGCGCGGGACCAGTGAGGGGGCCGGGTTGGGCACCGACGCCATGCCTGCGACAGGCGCCGACGAGGCCGCCGACCGGCGCCGCGAGCAGCGCGGCTGGTACTTCTACGACTGGGCGTGCTCCGTCTACTCGACGAGCGTGCTCACCGTGTTCCTCGGCCCCTATCTCACCTCGGTCGCCGAGGAGGCCGCCGACGCGGACGGCTACGTGCATCCGCTGGGGATCCCGGTGCGCGCCGGGTCCTTCTTCGCGTACTCGGTGTCCCTGTCGGTGATCGTCGCCGTACTGGTGATGCCCCTGGTGGGCGCGGCGGCCGACCGCACCGGCCGCAAGAAGCCGCTCCTGGCGGCGGCCGCCTACACCGGCGCCGCGGCCACGACGGCGATGTTCCTGCTGGGCGGCGACCGCTATCTGCTCGGCGGCTTCCTGCTGATCGTCGCGAACGCGGCGAGTGCGGTCGGGACGATGCTCTACAACTCCTACCTCCCGCAGATCGCCCCGCCCGAGGAACGCGACGCGGTCTCCTCCCGGGGGTGGGCGTTCGGCTACGCGGCGGGCTCGCTGGTCCTGGTCGTGAATCTGGTCCTCTACACGGCCCACGACTCCTTCGGCCTCTCGGAAGGCATGGCGGTCCGGGTCTGCCTCGCGTCGGCGGGCCTGTGGTGGGGCGCCTTCACACTCGTCCCGCTGCGCCGTCTGCGCGACCGCCGCACCGAGGTGCGGGAGGCGAGCGCACCCGGATTCCGCCAGCTGGCGGCGACGATCCGCAGCATGCGCCGCCACCCGCTCACTCTGGCGTTCCTGCTGGCGTACCTCGTCTACAACGACGGCATCCAGACGGTGATCTCCCAGGCCTCCGTCTACGGCTCCGAGGAACTCGGCCTCGGCCAGTCGACGCTCATCGGCGCCGTCCTGCTGGTCCAGGTGCTGGCGGTGGCGGGCGCCCTGGGCATGGGCCGACTGGCCCGCACCTACGGCGCGAAGCGCACGATCCTCGGTTCGCTGGTGGCGTGGACGCTCACCCTGGCGGCCGGCTACTTCCTGCCGGCCGGGGCGCCCGTGTGGTTCTTCGTGCTGGCCGCCGGGATCGGCCTGGTCCTCGGCGGCAGCCAGGCCCTGTCCCGCTCCCTGTTCTCCCATCTCGTCCCGCCCGGCAAGGAGGCCGAGTATTTCTCGGCGTACGAGATGAGCGACCGCGGTATGAGCTGGCTGGGCCCGCTTCTGTTCGGGATCACCTACCAGCTGACCGGAAGTTATCGGGACGCGATCATCTCCCTGGTGGCCTTCTTCATCCTCGGGTTCGCCCTGCTCGCACGGGTTCCGGTGCGCCAGGCGATCCGCGACGCGGGGAATCCCGTTCCGGAGAAGATTTAGCGTTCAGCGCGAAAGGGCGGTAGTGTACGCGTTTGGCCTGCCAGGCGTACCGTTACTGCGCGTCAAAGATGCCGAAACGCTGGGTGACATCTGCTAGCAGATGTGACAAACCGGGCGCGGGTGGGTACAACAAGGGGCGGCTACGACGGCGACGCATGACCCGGAACGGGAATCTTTACCGCCGACCGGACGTTGACCGGATGACGACGACAGCGACACCTGTCCTGTGGGCGACAAGCCCGGGAGGCACGATTCATGAGTGAGCGAGCTCTTCGCGGCACGCGCCTCGTGGTGACCAGCTACGAGACGGACCGCGGCATCGACCTGGCCCCGCGCCAGGCCGTGGAGTACGCATGCGAGAAGGGACATCGCTTTGAGATGCCCTTCTCGGTCGAGGCGGAGATTCCGCCGGAGTGGGAGTGCAAGGTCTGCGGGGCCCAGGCACTCCTCGTTGACGGCGACGGCCCTGAGGAAAAGAAGGCCAAGCCCGCGCGTACGCATTGGGACATGCTGATGGAGCGGCGCACCCGCGAGGAACTCGAAGAGGTTCTCGAGGAGCGCCTGGCCGTTCTGCGTTCGGGGGCGATGAACATCGCGATTCACCCCAGGGACAGCCGCAAGTCCGCGTAGTCCCGCCACGGTTTGGGCGGAACACAACGCAAGCAACAGACCGCGGGCGCCGTACTTCATGTACGGCGCCCGCGGTCTGTCTTTTTCGGCGTCTGCCGTACCGGGCTCAGCCCATCAGCGGGGGACGCGGGCCCTGAGGCGTATCGCGCGGCTCGTCCCTGATGACCTCGCCCTGGACGACCTTGCCGTCGGGGCGGTGCATACGGGCCTGCTGGAAGGCGTCGCCGAGGGTGCCGGGGCCGGCCTCGCGCAGCTTGCGCTCGAAGGTGCGCTCCGCGCGGCGGGCGACGGCCTTCTGGACCGGCGGGATCAGCAGGACCAGGCCCAGCGCGTCGGAGAGCAGGCCGGGCAGCATGAGGAGCAGACCGCCCAGCATCATCAGGCCGTTGCCGCCGCCGCTGGTGGGGGCCGTGCCGCGCTGGAGCGCCTCGTTCAGGTTCTGGAAGGCCCGCCGTCCGGCCCGCTTGATGACCACCGCGCCGAGCACGAGGCCGGCGAGCAGCAGCAGGAACACCGCGAATCCGCTCGCGGCGCCGGCCACCACGGTCAGCAGCCAGATCTCCAGCACCAGCCACGCCGCGATCCCCAGCGGCAGGAAGGTGCGCAGCCGGGAGCGCGGGGGCCGGGCGGGGTACGTCGGGGTCGGAGAGCCAGTCGTCATGCGTCCAGTGTGCCTGGGCACGGCTCAGCGCGGGATAAGGGAACGATCAGGGGGACGGGTGCGGGCGGACGCGGGACCGGCGACGGCCACGGGGTGGGGGCCTGCGAGGCCGTACGACCGCCGTCAGGCCTTCTCGGCGCCTCAGCCTTCTCCCTGCGCCAGCCCTCTCCGTGCGTCAGCCTTCGCCGCGCGGCGACCCTCCGCGCGCCAGCCCTCTCCGCGCGGCGGCTCTCGCGCCTGTCAGGCCTTCTTGTCTCGGCTGCCCATGACCTTGCCGACCCGCTCGCCCACGCCCCACGTGGTGACCCGCCACAGCGCCTCCACGAGGATGTCGCGGCTCATCTTGGAGTCGCCGTGCTCGCGCTCGACGAAGGTGATGGGGACCTCGACCACGTGGTAGCCGGCCTTGATCGCGCGGCGGGCCAGGTCGACCTGGAAGCAGTAGCCCTGCGAGGCGACCTCGTCGAGGCCGAGGCCCTCCAGGGTCTCGCGGCGGAAGGCACGGTAGCCGCCGGTGACGTCCCGGATCGGTACGTCCAGCAGGACGCGCGAGTAGAGGCTGCCGCCGCGGGAGATGAACTCGCGGGACTTGGGCCAGTTCACGACCCGGCCGCCGGGCACCCAGCGCGAGCCGAGGACCAGGTCGGCGCCCTTGAGGGCGGTCAGCAGCCGGGGCAGTTCCTCGGGCTGGTGGGAGCCGTCGGCGTCCATCTCGATCAGGACGCCGTAGCCGTGCTCCAGACCCCAGGCGAAGCCCGCGAGGTAGGCGGCGCCGAGGCCTTCCTTGCCCGCGCGGTGCAGGACCTGGACGTGGTCGTCGCCGGCGGCGAGTTCGTCGGCGAGCTTGCCGGTGCCGTCGGGGCTGTTGTCGTCGGCGACGAGGACGTGCGCCTCGGGGACGGCCACCCGCACCCGGTCGACGATGGACTTGATGTTCTCCGCCTCGTTGTAGGTCGGAATGATCACCAAGGCCGTGCCGAGCGGGCCGAACTGCCTCCCTTGGCCCTGTGCCGCGAGGGTCCCGTCGCCGTCGTTCACTGCTGCCCCTTCATTCGTCCGCAGACGTCCACCATAGTGGGCGCGGCCTGGGCCGACGCGACAAGACGTTCGTATGGTGGTGTCGTTTTAACAAGATCGGGGTAAGACTGCCGGTTTCGGCAGCTGTTTGTCCTGCGGATGGGGGCCCGGCGCCCTTCGGGCCGACCTGGGACCCGCTGGCTGCGGGTCGACCGAAAGCCGTTGTCTACTGAGCGCCCGGGCCCCATCCGGGTCACACCTCCCCGACCGGCCGGAACGTTCCCTCGCTGCGGCGCGGGCGCTGAGCCTGGCTCCCAGTGGCGGTGCCCGGTGCGGCACACCGTCCCTGACCCAGCGGCGCGGCGACGAGTCGGCGGACGTTCCCCGGTCGGGCGTCCGGTGGTGGACTGGGCCGAACCTACCGGCCCGCTGCCGTCGGCTGTCAACAGCCGTTTGACCTGCGGGTCTTCGTTCAATGCCCTGGTCAGCGCGGAGGATGCGCAGGTCGCGAGACGGGGCGGCGGCGGCCGATCGGAGCCGCGCCACCCCGGGAGATCACTCGCTCGGCCGCACGAACACGGTCCGCCCTCCCACCACCGTGCGCAGACAGACCGGCAGGTCGGCGCCCGGGGAGAGGTCGGGCAGGCCGGGGGTGCCGGAGCGGGGGTCGGTGGACCAGCGGGCGACCCGGTCGTCGGGGGCCTGGACGACCAGCTCGTCCGTGCGCCACACCGCGTAGTCGGCGGGCGCGCCCGGCACCAGGACGCCCGCGTCGTCCCGGCCGATCGCCCGCCAGCCGCCCCGCGTATGGGCCGTGAACGCGGCGCGCACCGAGACCCGGTGCTCCGGCGTGCGGTGGAAGGCGGCGGCGCGGACGGTGCCCCACGGGTCGAGCGGGGTGACCGGGCTGTCGGAACCGAAGGCGAGCGGCACACCGGCCTTCAGGAGTGCCGCGAAGGGGTTCAGGACGCGGGCCCGCTCGGCGCCCAGACGCTGGGCGTACATGCCGTCCTCGCCGCCCCACAGCGCGTCGAAGGCGGGCTGTACGGAAGCGGTCAGGCCCAGGTCCGCGAAGGCGGCGATGGTCTCGGGGGTGAGCATCTCCGCGTGTTCGACGCGGTGCCGGGCAGCGCGCACCCGGGCGAGGCCGACCTTCTCGGCGGCGGCGCGCACGCCCTCGACCACGGCGGTCACAGCGGCGTCGCCGATCGCGTGGAAGCCCGCCTGGAGGCCGGCCTCGGTGCAGGCGACGACGTGTCCGGCGACGGCGGCCGCGTCCAGGTAGGCGGTGCCGGTGTGCTCGGCGTCGGAGTACGCCTCATGCAGGCAGGCGGTGTGGGAGCCGAGGGCGCCGTCGACGAACAGGTCTCCGGCCGCGCCCAGGGCGCCCAGTTCACGCGCCTTCGCGACGCCCTCTTCGCCCTGCTCGGCCCAGTAGCCCACGACCCGCGGCCCGGCCTCCTCGGCCGCGAGCCGCAGCAGGCCGGTGAAGTCGTCCTCGGAGGAGATCTCGGGGCCGGCGCACTCGTGCACGGAGCCGATACCGAGGGAGGCCGCGTGGGCGAGGGCCGTGCGCTGGGCCTCCGCGCGCTGGGCCGGGGTGACGGCGGCGAGCGCGGTGGCGCGTACGGCGTGGTGGGTGTCGGCGGTGAGCGGGCCGTCCGGGCGCCCCAGGGACGTCATGTCGAGCAGGGCCGTGGTCACGACCGCCGCGTGGACGTCGATGCGGGACAGGTACAGCGGGCGGCCACCGGTGGCCTCGTCCAGTTCCGCGCGCGTCGGCGGCCGGCCGCCGGGCCAGCGGGCGGCGTCCCAGCCGTGGCCGAGCAGGACGCGGTCGGCGGGGCGGGCGGCGGCGAAGTCCCGTACGCGGGCGAGGGCCGCCTCCAGGGAGGGCGCGTCCGACAGGTCGAGGCCGGTGAGGGCGAGGCCGGTGGACGTCGTGTGCACATGTGCGTCGGTGAACGCCGGGGTGACCAGGGCGCCGTCCAGGTCGACCACCTCGTCGACGCCGTCCGCGAAGGCGTCGGCGGCGCCTTCGGAGCCGACCCAGGCCACCTGACCGCGCTCCACGACCATCGCGGTGGCGAAGGGGTCGGCGGGGCTGTGGACCTCGCCTCGGCGAAGGAGAACGGTCTTGGGTGCGGCGCTGGACTCACTCATGGGGAACAGTCTCGCGCCTCACGCGGACAGCTCTGAACACCGGGCAGCCACAAGCGACCCGCACCCGCCGACGAACCACCTGCGGCGAAACGGCGCTCAGATCCTCGGCGGCCGCGCCTCATAGGGAGTCGACAACACCACGGTCGTCCGCGTCGACACCCCCGCCAGCGACCGCACCCGCGCCAGCAGCTCCTCCAGCTCGTGCGGCGTGGCCACCCGCACCTTGAGGATGTAGTTCTCGTCGCCCGCGACGCTGTGGCAGGCCTCGATCTCGGGCACCCCGGCGAGCCGCTCGGCGATGTCGTCCGGCGCGCTGGGGTCGAACGGCTTCACCGAGATGAAGGCGGTCATGGGCAGCCCGACGGCCTCGGGGTCGACCACGGCGGCGTACCCGCGGATGACGCCACGCTGCTCCAGCCGGCGCACCCGTTGGTGCACGGCCGACGTGGACAGGCCCGTGGCCTTGCCGAGGTCTGTGTAGCTCATCCGCCCGTCCTTGACGAGCAGCTGCACGATCTGACGGTCCAGCTCCTCCATGGCGCAAGAACCTACAGTGCGCTTGATCTCCTCGGATACCTGAGCGACGCAGGTCATGCCCTGTTCGTGATGTGGCCGAGCATCGGCTGTGAGCCGTCCGAGGGACAAAGCGGCCGCCACGGGCACCTGCGAGTGGCATGTGACGAACGCCACAGCCCCCGAACAGTCTCCGTGATGCTCTCGTGATTACCGCCGAGACGGGGCGGGAAGTGCTTGCTGTGGTCGAGGCCGCAGTGCCTTCACGGCCCAGCCCGAGGGGGAGAACCCAATGCAGAGTCTTAAGCGCCCTGGTCGTACCGCACCCAAGCGACTCCAGGCGGTCGCCGAGCCCGAGCCGGAGGGCGTCGAACCCGACGCCCTCGACGACGAACTCGACGCGTACGACACCTTCGAGATGTTCCGGGTCGTGTGCCCGGACTGCGCGCAGCCCATCGCGCTGCTGGCGGACGAGGAGATCCTGCCGGAGCACGCGCTGTGCGTCTCGCCCTGGAATCCGTTCGGTCTCACGGTCTGCGCCGGCACCGGCCGCCGCGCCTCCGACGCGCGTCCCGCGGACGAGGACCTGGAGCCCCAGGAACAGGACACGGCCCTGCTGTTGACGCTCCCTCAGGGGCTCGACTGGCGGACCCAGCCGTTCTCGCACGTCGGCGGACCGGGCTCGCGCCCCATCAGGGTCCCCGTCATGCGGCGCCACGCCGCCTGAGCGTCCGCCCGGCGGACACCGCTCAATCCCAGTAGCTGCCCTGCACCATGGCTCGCAGGCTGCCGTGGTGCAGGATCAGTGTGTCCGGGTCCGCGGGGACGACGGCTTCACCGAAGTGCACCTGCCGATAGGCGACACGCAGCATGACGACGGCGTGCCGCAGGGCGGCGTACAGCGTGTGGAAGTCCATGTCCCGAGGTGGGTGGCCGGTGAGGCGGGCGTAGCGCGTCTCCACCCGGTCGCGGCGGAAGAAGTCGGGCAGTCCGCGCTGTCCGAAGCCGACCGTCAGGTCCTGGAAGAAGCGGTGCAGGTAGATCGTCCAGCCGAGGTCCACCTCGCGCGGGGCGAGTGCCGCCATCTCCCAGTCGAGCACGGCGGCGGGCTCGAAGCCGTCGTAGACGACGTTCCCGATGCGCGCGTCGCCCCAGTTGAGGACCGGTGTGCCCGGATCGGCGGGCCAGAGGTCGGCCAGCCGGTCGAAGGCGTCCTCGATGAGCGGTGAGCGGGCGACGCCGTCGACGACCCAGTCGTAGTAGGCCCGTTGGGCGGCGACATGGCGGTGCAGCGCGTCTCCTTCGCCGGGCAGCGCGAGGAAGTCGGCCTGTTCCAGGGACACTTGGTCGTGCAGCCTGGCCAACAGGCCCACCGAGGCCGCCTCCAGGTGTTCCCGCTCGTCGTCGGTGGCCGCGTGCAGCCAGTTGCCCTCGTAGGTGTAGGGCATGACGTCCGGCGGCACCCGTCCCTCGACGCGCTCCATGACGAAGAAGGGCGCGCCGAGCGGGCCCGGGTCCTCCTCCAGCCAGAGCACCTTCGGCACGGGCAGGTCCGAGCACTCCCCCACGAGGCGCATCGTGCGGTACTGGCGGACCATGTCGTACACCGGGAAGACCGTGTACGCCGCCGGGTCCGCCGCGAGCCTCAACGCGCAGGCGCGCAGCGGGGGTTCGGGGTGCTCGATGTCGAAGAGCAGGGTCTCGCTGGACATGCCGTTGGACGCGGGGACGGTGACGCCGACCGCCTTCGCGCCGGGCAGGCGGGTGCCGAGCCAGGTCGTGAGGCGGCGGGCGATGTCCTCCGGGTCGCGGGTGCTGGTACGCGGGCGAGGCGCGGTCGTCATGTGGTCAACCCCCTTGTGACGCACCCGGCTTACGGTGCGACCGAGTCGAAGCCGGTGAACCCGCTCGGGTCGTGCCGTCCGATGGAGCCGTGCTCGAAGATGCCGTGTCCGGTCCGGCCGTCGAGGCGGAAGCGGGCGGCGTGGTCGGTGACGCCGTACGCGGCCAGGGCGTGCGGCTGCGTGAGGTCGTAGGTGCGGCGGTCGGTCCAGCCGCGGCCGCGCCAGGTGCCGTGCTGCCAGTCGTCGGCGGGCGGGTAGCCGGCGCCGATGGCCAGCGGGGAGGAGGTGAGGATCTCCACCTCCAGCTGCTGCGGTTTGCGGACGTCGCCGAGGTGGACGAGGGCGCTTTCGGGATGGCGGGTGCCCGAGCGGTAGGTGATCTCGGGCTGGGGCCAGCCGAGTTGGCGGTCGGACCGGCCGGGGCGGACGAGGGTGGCGTCGTTGAGGGTGCGGTAGCCGTCAGCGTCCTCCTGGACGATCACCATCAGGAAGCGGTCCTCGAAGCGGACGGGGCACCACAGCCAGTGGAAGCCCTCGGTGGGGTGCTCCTCAGCGAGCCGGCCGCCCTCCTCGCCGGGTACGGGCCGGACGCCCCAGCTGCGGTCCCGGGTGCCGGTCCAGTCGGTCCGCGTGACGCGGAACTCCTCCCCGCCGGCCCGGATCACCCCCGCCACACCGCCCGCCTGCACGAAGCGCCGGCCCTCCAGGGTGAGCCGGTCGCCGCGCCGCTGCACATGATGGGGTTCCCACAGGGCCGGGAACTCGGCGCTCCAGGTCAGGTCGTACGACAGCAGGTCGTCGTCGCAGACGAGGCGCAGCCGCCGCAGGGGCTCCTGGACCTCGATCGTCAGCGGGCCCACCGCGAGCCGCATCCGGTCCTCGCCCAGTGCGTCGGAGGCCCGTACCGCGTGCAGGGTGTCCCCGACCCGCAGTGTCGCGTAGGCGTCGATCACCCCCAGGTTCGGGTACACCCCGAGCCCCAGGATCAGCAGCGCCCGTCCCTCGTGGTCGAGGACGTGGAAGATGCACCGGTCGTAGGCGTTCCGGTCGCTCGTCGCCACATGCCTCATGGAGAGCGGCACCTGGTGCACCGGGTACTCGTCGAGCGGTACGGGGCGGTCGTCGGGCACGGCAAACCTCCCTGGAGACGGCTGCGCTGACGGTACGTCAGACAGCCACAGGTGGCCAGACGCGGTGCCGGACGCGGTCCGCGAACTCACGCCCGATTCGACCGGCGGGTGACCTGTCCGACCGTCACCGCGTTGCCCTGGTATGACCCCCACATATTCGGCGACCGGGCGTCAACGCCACATCTTCGTCCCCCCGCCCGCAGAATCGGTTCCGCCCCCGGTGGACCCGCCCATCTACCGGGATCTGCTGCGCACCTGGGCCGACCGCGGCCGGACCCTGCCCGGGCGCCACGACCCGGAGTGGGTCCGGCTCGTGGCGCCGCAGGTCAGACCGGGTCAGTTCAGCGCGTCTCCGGACCCGCTAGGTGGCGGGCGATGACCATCCGCTGGATCTGATTGGTGCCCTCGACGATCTGGAGGACCTTGGCCTCGCGCATATAGCGCTCGACCGGGAAGTCAGCGGTGTAGCCGTATCCGCCGAGGACCTGGACGGCGTCGACGGTGACCTTCATCGCCGTGTCGGTGCAGTGCAGCTTGGCCATCGCGGCCTGCTTGGCGAAGGGCCGCCCGGCGTCCCGCAGCCGGGCCGCCGCCAGGTACAGCGCCCGGCCCGCCTCGATCTGGGTCGCCATGTCGGCGAGCATGAAACGCAGCCCCTGGAAGTCGGCGATGGCCTTGCCGAACTGCCGACGCTCGGTCGCGTACCCCACCGCCGCGCCCAGCGCCGCCTGGGCCACGCCGATCGCGCAGGCCGCGATTCCGAGGCGCCCGGAGTCCAGCGCGGACAGGGCGATCGCGAAGCCCTGCCCCTCCTCTCCCAGGCGCCGGTCGTCCGGGACGCGGACGCCGTCGAGGTGGACCTGGGCGGTGGGCGAGCCCTTCATGCCCATCTTCTTCTCCGGCACCGCCCCGCTCAGACCCGCCGCGTCGCCGGGCACCAGGAAGGCGGTGATCCCGCGCGGGCCCTCCTCGCCGGTGCGGGCCATCACGGTGTAGAAGTCGGCGATGCCGCCGTGGGTGATCCAGGCCTTGGTCCCGGTGATCACCCAGTCGTCGCCGTCCCGGACGGCCCGGGTGCGCAGGGACGCGGCGTCCGACCCGGACGAGGGCTCGGAGAGGCAGTACGCGCCGAGCAGTCCGCCGCCGAGCATCGCGGGGAGGTGCTCGACCTGCTGCTCCTTGCTGCCGTAGGCCGCGAGGGCGTACGAGGCGAGGGTGTGCACGCTGACGCCGAGTCCGACGGTGAGGCGGGCCGCGGCGAGCTCCTCGAGGACCTGGAGGTAGACCTCGTAGGGCTGGTCGCCGCCGCCGTACGCGGAGTCGTAGGGAAGTCCGAGCAGTCCGGAGCGGGAGAGCAGGGTGAACACCTCGCGCGGGAAGTGTCCGGCGTCCTCCTCCTCGGCCGCCCGCGGGGCGATCTCGCGCTGCGCGATGTCGCGGACGAGGGAGATCAGCTCCCGGGCCTCGTCCGTGGGCAGTTGACGGTCCACCTGCTGCGGGGCGTGGTCGGGCATGGCGACGCTCTCCTCCCTGATAGGGCACATCGGCGTGCGCCTTTGGGTTGGGGGCGGCTCCGCCGGGTCTTGCTGAGGGCTCGGCCGACGGTCGCACTTTCGGGTCTCGAAGCTGTTGACCAGCGGCTCTGCGCTGTGAGTATGCCCGATCGACCGGAGCAAGTCACTTGTTAACGAACGCTTACTTCAGGTAACCCGGCGCCGGTCCGCCGAGGCTCGAGATTGGTCCGAACCATTGACGGACTGGTCTAGTCCTCCTACTGTTCCGAACCAACGCTTTACCGCGTTCATGCCAATCGGCACCCGTTTCCCTCACCCCCACGAGGAGACACCCGGATGCAGTTCTCCGTCCGCTCCCTCATCTCGGCCGCGTGTTGCGCGGTCCTCGGTGCCGGGCTGCTCGCCGGCGCGGGCACCGCCACCGCCGAACCCGCGGCGAAGCCCGCGGTGAAGGCCGGCTCCAAGGTCGTCGGCTACTTCACCGAATGGGGCACCTACGACCGGAAGTACTACGTCAAGAACATCGAGACCTCCGGCTCCGCGGCGAGGCTCACCCACATCAACTACGCCTTCGGCAACGTCACCGGCGGCAAGTGCGCGATGGGCGACTCCTACGCGGCGACCGAGCGCACCTACACCGCGGCCGAGTCCGTGGACGGCGTCGCCGACACCTGGGACCAGCCCCTGCGGGGCAACTTCAACCAGCTGCGCGAGCTGAAGAAGAAGCACCCGGGGCTGAAGGTCATCTGGTCCTTCGGCGGCTGGACCTGGTCGAGCGGCTTCGGCGAGGCCGCGAAGAACCCGGCCGCGTTCGCGCAGTCCTGCTACGACCTGGTCGAGAACTCCAAGTGGGCCGACGTCTTCGACGGGATCGACATCGACTGGGAGTACCCCAACGCCTGCGGCAACACCTGCGACACCAGCGGCCGGGCGGCCTTCAAGAACCTGATGTCGGCGCTGCGGGCCAAGTTCGGCACCGGCAACCTGGTCACCGCGGCGATCACGGCCGACGCCACCCCGGGCGGCAAGATCGACGCGGCGGACTACGCGGGCGCGGCGCAGTACGTCAACTGGTACAACCCGATGACGTACGACTACTTCGGCGCCTGGGCGGCGACCGGACCGACGGCCCCGCACTCGGCGCTCAACTCCTACAGCGGCATCCCGCAGGCCGGTTACTACACCTCGGCGACCATCGCCAAGCTCAAGGGCCTCGGCATCCCGGCCTCGAAGCTGCTCCTCGGCCTCGGCTTCTACGGGCGCGGCTGGACCGGCGTCACCCAGTCGGCGCCCGGCGGCACCGCGACCGGCCCGGCGGCGGGGACGTACGAGGCGGGCTTCGAGGACTACAAGGTCCTCAAGTCGAAGTGCCCGGCGACCGGCACGGTGGGCGGCACGGCGTATGCCAAGTGCGGGAACAACTGGTGGAGTTACGACACCCCGGCGACCATCGGCACGAAGATGGCCTACAAGAACCAGCAGGGGCTGGGCGGCACGTTCTTCTGGGAGCTGAGCGGGGACACCGCGGGCGGTGAGCTGATCAAGGCGATCAACTAGAAGGGCCCGAGCGGTACTTGGGGCGGGGGACCACGAGCCTCCGCCCCATCCTCGTCGCCCGGTGTCAGCCGTCCCGGCGGGCCGGGGCGGGGGCCGGGAAGGCGGGGTCGAGCTCCTCGATCGCGCGCATGGTGGCGCCGAGCGTCTTCACCAGCAGTTCGCACATGGTGTCGCGGGTCAGCTGGGCCGGGCGGTCGATCCAGTCGAGCGTGGCGCCCTCGACGCTGCACACCCAGGCGAACAGGCCCATCCGGGCCAGCGCCGAGATGTCGGTGCGGCCGTACGCCCCGTCGGCGATGGTCGCGACGATGGCCTCGCGCACGCTGTCCCGGATGGCGTGCACCTCGGCGTCGAAGCCGACTCCGCCGCTGACGACGGTGCGGTACGCGGCCTGGTTGTGCTCGGCGAAGCGCAGATAGCTGTCGATCGTGCGCTGGACCCGGTCCACCTGGGGCAGCTGGATGCCGCTCGCCGCGAAGGTGACCAGGTCGGCGACGGAGTCCTGGATGATGGCCAGGTAGTAGCCGCGCTTGGACTGGAAGTAGTAGTAGATCAGCCCCTTGGCGACATGCGCCTGGCGGGCGATGTCGTCCATCGAGAGCGCGTCGTAGGACGTGTCGGCGAACAACCTCCGCCCGATCGCGATGAGTTCGGCGCGGCGCGCCACCGAACGATCCGTGCCACGCGCCTTGGGACGGGCGCCGTCGCGCTGTTGGCTGATGCTCAATTTCGACCCTGGTCTCAACGGGGCGGGACTCCCGCAGTATGTCAGGTCAACTATGGGTCAGGTCACAGCAGGCCGAGCTGGGCCACGAGCATCGCGAGCACCACGACGAGGGTCCAGCCCATGACGTGCTCGAGGACCTTCGGGCCGTCTTCCTTGGGGCCGCCGGTGCGCACGCGCGTGGCGGTGGCTGAGTTCGCAGTCATGTGTCCACCTTGCCACCGACCAGGGCTTTTGCGGCAGAGACGTCGGTCACAGCGGAAAGGCCCCGGTTTCCCGGGGCCTCGATCCGCCTGGTGTGTGGCTCAGCGCACACCCACCGCCGCGAGCGCCTTGCACTGCCGTGCGGTCGGCTTCGCCGGGAAGTAGAGGTAGCAGACGCCGCCGGTGCCGGAGACGACCTTGCCACTGGCGTTGTACCGCTTGGTGCGGAGCCAGATGTTCTCCCACTCGCGCCGCTTGTAGACCCGCCGCACCTCCGCGTTGCTCGGCGAGGCCGGGTCGTTGGCGATCACGTCGCCGTCGGCGGTGAAGCCGATCACGGTCATCAGATGGCCGGACGTTCCGTACCCCGCTCCCGTCAGCTCCTCCTTCAGGAAGGACTGGGACGTTATGGCCGGGATGCCGGCCGCGATCAGGGTCTCCAGGTCGGTGAGCGAGCCGAGCCGGGTGACCACCCCCTGGAGGTCCTTGAAGGTGGCCGCGTAGGCCGCATTGAACGGCCAGTTCCCGCAGCCCGCGTACTGGTAGTCGAACGTGTACCGGGCCGCGTGGCACACCTGCGGGTCGGCGAAGGCCGGATCGACCCAGGCCAGCTGCTCCGGGGTGAGCCGGCCGCCCCAGTACTCGATGATCATCTGCGAGGAGGTGGGGCTGCACCAGGCCTCGCCGCCGTTGTCGTACTCCGGGTACTGGCCGGCGTGGATCTCCTGCGAGTACCGCGGGACGATCAGCTCCTGGGCGAGCCCGGGCGTGGAGGCCGGGACGGTGAAGCGGTCCGGGACGTCGGAGCCCATCGCACCGAGCCGCCACACGGTGGGCGTCTTCTTCGTACCCGGCTTGCGGTAGAGGGTCAGACGCAGCCGGTACGAGGTGAGGCGCAGGCCCGTGGCGGGGTCGTCGACGGCGAAGGTGTCCGTCCAGACGCTGCTCTTGTCGTCGGTCTGGTCGTCGACCGAGGTCCGCCGGATGTCCTGGTCACCGGCCGCCCAGCGGCCCATCACGTACCAGGGGGTGTCCGTGCCGTCGGAGTACGTGCCCTTCAGCTCGACCTGGAGCCAGGTGCCCTGTGGGGTGTGCGCGTTCCAGGACGCGATGGCCTCGGTGGACGGGACGGCGAGCTTGTGGACGGGCGATGTCCAGGTCGCGTACTCCCAGGCGGCCGTCTTCCCGGTGTGCGGGTCCGTGTAGTCGACGGTGCCCGCGGGGGCACCGATCACCACGCCCGGCCGGGCACCGGCGACGGCACGGGCGCCCTTCGCGCTGCCGCCGCGCCAGTCGGCGTACGTCGTCCAGAAGCGGTTGTCGACAAGGCCGACCGGGGCGGCCCGGCCGGTGGCCGCGGCGGCGGGTGGGCCGTCGGCTGCGGTCGCCGGGCCCGCGCTGCCGGCCACCGCGGCGGCGACCGCGGCGGCCAGGACGGTTCTGCGGGACGGCTGTTCGGCTCTGCTCATGGGCGGAATGACCCCCAAGTTTGTCCGAGTCTGGGCAGGTCCATTGCAATGGTGTGCGCCAACTATGGCCGTAGTCGCAGGCGCCTGCCAGCACTTCGGACCATGCCACGCCCACGAATATTGGCCTCGACCACTGGCATGACCTGCGACGGCACCCGCCGGAGAAGCCCTAGAGTGCTGATCGATCCCTGTCGGACTCGCGAAAGCCCCGAAAAACACGGCCATGCACGCCCTCGCCGACCATCTCCGCCGCCTCCCGCCCTCCTGCGGCCCGGTCCGCCTGATCGGCGTCGACGGTCACGCGGGCTCCGGAAAGTCCACGTTCGCCGGGGAGTTGGCCGCCACCCTGGGCGGTGCGCCGGTGCTGCGCCTCGACGACATCGCGAGCCACGACGAGCTGTTCGGCTGGACCGGCCGACTGCTGACCCAGGTGATCGAGCCGTTCTCCCGCGGCGAGACCGCGCACTACGCCCCCTACGACTGGCACACCCGCCGCTTCGGCCCGCCCCGCGCCCTGCCGACGGCACCCGTGGTCCTGGTCGAGGGCGTCGGCGCGGGCCGTCGCGCGCTGCGCCCGCATCTGGCGCGGCTGCTGTGGATGGAGTTGCCCCGCGAGGAGTCCTGGTCGCGCGGTAGGGCACGGGACGGCGAGGAGCAGCGGGAGTTCTGGGCCGGGTGGGTCAGAGCGGAAGCCGCCCACTTCACGGAGGACCCTTCCCGCCCCCACGCCGACCTTCTGGTTCGGCAGGGAGAGCAGGGGTACGAGTTGCTTCCGGGGCCTGCCGGGACCGTTGGATCGGACCAGGAAATCACTCTGGGTGACGGACCATCCGCAATGTGCTGAACTTGTGAAGACCCCCGCATCCGAACTTCTCGGAGTGCTTCAACTCCGCTTGACCGAGGGGCCGTACAGGACTTACGTTCTGAATGTGCGGCCTTTCGCGGCCGCCCCTGAGACGCGAAGCCCCCGGTTGTTCCCCCGTGATCGGGGGCTTCGTTCTGCCCTCAACTCCCTTTTCGGGCGCTCCGAGCCGCGATTCGCTCACCCTCGGTCACCATCCCGTGTGCGCCCCATCTGCTCCCACCTCGTCAAACGGCCTGTGCGGCACCCTTCGGCGGGCCGCACCCCCGCGGGTACGATGCCCTCGGTGCGACCTACGGACGGCAGCTCTGCGCACCGTTGCAACTCCGGTCCGCAGCAAGGCGGTTCGATCAAGGCGGTCGGCGGGCGACGGCTCGGCGACCAACCAACGGGGGCACGGTTTGTGGGGGACGTGATGGACTTCGGCACGCAGGGCCCGCAGGCCCCGGCCGACCTCGCCTGGCTGCGGGGTGTGGATGCCTACACGATGGGCGCCTATCCGCAGGCGGAGGAGGAGTTCCGCGCCGCGGTGCGGATGGATCCGGGGATGGCCGACGGCTGGCTCGGGCTGCACGCGCTGCGCGTCGACACGACGACCGCGCTGCTGAGGATGTACCGGCACCGCGAGCGCTTCGGCGAACAGCGCGCCCGGCACCGCCGCACGCTCAACTCCTGGTACTGGCTCGGCTGGTGGGTGCAGCCCGTTCTGGAGAGCCCCCGCGATCTGCTGCTCGCGCACGCCTCGCACTGGCTGGACGGACGCCATGTCCCGGAGCTGGACCGGGCCCTCGCGGGCCTGCCGCCCGTGGACACCGACGCCCAGGTGCGCTTTCTGCACGCCTGCCGCGCCTACCTCGTCAAGGACTGGGACCAGCTCGTCCGGCACACCGACCCGCTGATCGACGACTCCCTGCTGGGCATCGAGGCGGGCCTGTTCGGCGGCATGGCCCGGGTCCGCCTGGAGATGTACGGCCAGGCCGAACCGCTTCTGTCGGCGGCCCTCATGCGCTGTCGCAGCGAACAGCCCCAGCGCAAGGAGCTGCGCTACTGGCTCGCCCGGGCGCACGAGGGCACCGGCCGCTCCGCCGCCGCCCTCCCCCTCTACCGTGCCGTGCACCGGGTCGACCCGGCGTTCATGGACACCTCGGCCCGGCTGGCGGCGATCGCCGAGGGCGACGGGTACGACGACGCCGCGGACCTCGCCTCGATCGCGCTCTCGGGTGTCCAGGACGTCCTGGAAGGGCCGGACGGCCTCGACCCGCTCTTCGGCGGCGCCGACGGCCGTGACCTGAAGTTCTCCGATCCCGACCTGCCGCCGGCCGGCCCCCTGCCGTCGGCGACGGACCCCTCGGTGCGCGAGCGGACCGTCCCCGTGCAGTCGCTGCCCGCCGGCCCCACCGACCCCGTCTTACTCGAGGAAGCACTCACCGAACTCGAGCGCATGGTGGGCCTGGAGCCCGTGAAACGCCAGGTCAAGGCGTTGTCGGCGCAGTTGAACATGGCCCGGCTGCGGACCGGGCAGGGCCTGCCGGTGCAGCCGCCCAAGCGTCACTTCGTCTTCTCCGGCCCCTCGGGCACCGGCAAGACCACGGTCGCCCGCATCCTGGGCCGCGTCTTCTACGCCCTCGGACTGCTCGGCGGCGACCACCTCGTGGAGGCCCAGCGCGCCGACCTCGTCGGCGAGTACCTCGGCCAGACCGCCGTGAAGGCCAACGAGCTCATCGACTCCGCGATCGGCGGAGTGCTCTTCGTCGACGAGGCGTACTCGCTCTCCAACTCCGGTTACGGCAAGGGCGACGCGTACGGCGACGAGGCCTTGCAGGTGCTGCTGAAGCGGGCCGAGGACAACCGGGACCACCTGGTCGTCATCCTGGCCGGCTATCCCGAGGGCATGGACCGGCTGCTGGCCGCCAACCCCGGACTGTCCTCGCGCTTCACGACCCGGGTGGACTTCCCCTCCTACCGGCCCCTCGAACTCACCTCCATCGGCGAGGTGCTGGCCGCGGAGAACGGTGACGTGTGGGACGAGGAGGCCCTCGACGAGCTGCGGTCGATCGCCGGGCACGTGGTGGATCAGGGGTGGATCGACGAGTTGGGGAACGGGCGGTTCCTGCGGACGCTGTACGAGAAGAGCTGCGCGTATCGGGATCTGCGGTTGTCGACGTATCCGGGGATGCTGACGCGGGACGACTTGTCGACACTGCGGCTGCCGGATCTTATGCAGGCGTACGGGGAAGTGTTGTCGGGGCGGGGGCCGCAGGATCCGTCGGCGATGTGAGCTGCGCCCAAGAGCTCGGTGACTTCTGACTTCATGCGACCGCGGGCCCGTCGTGGCTTGTCGCGCAGTCCCCCGCGCCCCTGGGTGGGTGCGGGGAACCCGCGTCAGCTCGCTACCGTTTCCTTCGGTTCCGCCATTCTCGGCTGCGGGGGTGTCTCTCGGTGTGCCGGGTCGGTCACCTCGCCCACCAGGAGTTCCAGTACGTCCTCCAGGGCCGCCAGGCCCAGGACCTTGCCCGAGCCGTCGGCCACCTGGGCCAGGTGGGTCGCCGCTCGGCGCATGACCGTCAGGGCGTCGTCCAGAGGGAGCTCGGACCTCAGGGTCGTCATCGGGCGCCACAGCTGCTGGGGTACCGCCCGCTCGGACTCCTCCAGGTCCAGTACGTCCTTGACGTGCAGGTAGCCCATGAAGGCGCCGTTGTCGGCCACTACCGGGAAGCGGGAGTAGCCGGTGCGGGCGGTCAGCTCGACCACCTGGCCGGGGGTGACCGAGGGGCCCACCGTCACCAGTGACTCGCGCTTGAGCAGGACGTCCGTGACCGGGCGGGAGCCCAGTTCCAGGGCGTCCTCCAGGCGTTCCTGCTCCTCGGGGTCGAGGAGTCCCGCCTGGCCTGCGTCCTCCACGAGCCGGTTGAGCTGCTCGCTGTTGAAGACCGCCTCGACCTCGTCCTTGGGCTCGACCCGGAACAGGCGCAGGATGCCCTGGGCACAGGCTCCGAGCGCGATGGTGATCGGCTTGCAGAAGCGGGCGAAGACGACCAGGCCCGGGCTCAGCCACAGCGCGGCCTTCTCCGGGGCGGCCATCGCCAGGTTCTTCGGGACCATCTCGCCGATGACGAGATGGAAGAAGACCACCGCCGCCAGCGCGATCACATAGCCCAGCGGGTGGATCATGCCGTGCGGCAGGTGGATCCACTCGAAGACCGGCTCCAGCAACTTGGCGACGGTCGGTTCGGCGACCGCGCCGAGCGTCAACGAGCAGACGGTGATGCCGAACTGGGCCGCGGCCATCATCTGCGGCAGCCGCTCCAGGCCGTAGAGCACCTGTCGGGCCCGGGCGGTGCCGAGCGGCTCGATCTGGCTGCGGCGGACGGAGACCAGCGCGAACTCGGCGCCGACGAAGAAGCCGTTGGCGAGCACGAGCAGCGCGGCGAACAGGAGTTGGAGCACGCTCATCGGGCGGCCTCCATGACGGCGGCCGTACGGACCAGGCGTACCCGCTCGGCCCGGTAGTGCCCGACCTGGCGCACCGAGAGCCGCCAGCCGGGGAGTTCGGCCCGGTCGCCCACGGCCGGGATGCGGCCGAGCAGGTCGGCGACGAGGCCGGCGACCGTCTCGTACGGTCCCTCGGGCACGTCCAGGCCTATGCGCTGGAGGATGTCGACCCGGCAGCTGCCGTCGGCGTCCCAGGCGGGCTTGCCGTCCTCCGGCGGGACGGCCGCGAGTTCGGGGACGTCCAGGCCGTCGTGCTCGTCGCGGACCTCGCCGACGATCTCCTCGACGATGTCCTCCAGGGTGACCACCCCGGCCGTGCCGCCGTACTCGTCGACGACGACGGCGATGGGCTGCTCGCTGCGCAGCCGGGCGAGGAGCGGCTGGACCGGGAGGGTCTCCGGGACCAGCAGGGCGGGGCGGGCGATCCGGGCGGCCGGGGTGCGCAGCCGGTCGTGGGTCGGGACGGCCAGGGCGTCCTTGAGGTGGACCATGCCGACGATCTCGTCGATCTTCTCGCGGTAGACGGGGAACCGGGACAGCCCGGTGGCGCGGGTCAGGTTGACCACGTCCTCGGCGGTCGCGGACGCCTGGAGCGAGCTGACCTTCACGCGCGGGGTCATGACGTGCTGCGCGGTCAGCTCGGCGAGCGACAGGGTCCGTACGAACAGATCGGCCGTGTCCTGTTCCAGGGCGCCGGCCTGGGCCGAGTGCCGGGCCAGGGAGACCAGTTCGCCGGGGGTGCGGGCGGAGGCCAGCTCCTCGGTGGGCTCGACGCCCAGGGCGCGGACGAGGCGGTTGGCGACGGCGTTCAGCGCGGCGATGACCGGGCGGAACAGGCGTGCGAAGGCGTGCTGCGGGCCGGCGACGAACCGCGCGACCTGGAGCGGCTTGGACACCGCCCAGTTCTTGGGCACGAGTTCGCCGATCACCATCTGCACGGCCGAGGCCAGCAGCATGCCGACGACAACGGCGACACCGGAGACGGCGCCCTCGGGGACGCCGATCGCGGTGAAGGGGCCGTGCAGCAGCTCCGCGAGTGCCGGCTCGGCGAGCATGCCGACGACGAGGGAGGTGATGGTGATGCCGAGCTGGGTGCCGGAGAGCTGGAAGGAGAGCTCCTTGAGCGACTCCACGACCGTACGGGCTCGCTTGTCGCCCTCGGCCGCGGCCTTCTCGGCGTCCGGTCGCTCGACCGTGACGAGGCCGAACTCGGCGGCCACGAAGAAGCCGTTGGCGAGAATCAGCAGGAAGGCAGCTGCCAGGAGCAGCAGGGGGATGGTCATGCCGCCGCCTCGGTATGTCGGGAGGGGGCGGCGCAGGTACTACAGGACGATCCGTCCATCGCTGGAGGGAATCACTCCTCGGATAGCAGTGGGCCTCTGAAGACCGGGGGGAACATCAGCGGCGGAGGCGTCGTGAAAACGCCTCCGCCAACAGATTAATCAAGACATGGCCCTCTACGGCAGATCCCTCGGGCTGTGGGACTCGACGAGTGAGCGCAGTGCGCGGGCGTCGGCGATGGCCTGTTGCTTGGCGATACCGGGCTGGATGCCAAGGGCGGGCAGGCTGGTGCCGTCGGTGAGGTTGAGAAACACCCAGGGGTCGCCCGGCCGGAGATTGACCTGGACGATCTCGGCCCAGTCGAGGCGCCGCCGGCTGGCGATGTTCACGACGGTGACGCCGGACTCGTCGGCGACGACCTTCACGCGGGCCAGCAGCGCCAGTACTCCGGCCAGGAGCGCGGCCGTGAAGACGAAGCTGAGGCGCTCACCGGGGCCGAGCTTCTCCAGCAGCAGCGCGATCACCGTGATGACCACGAAGAGCGCGACGGCGGCGGAGAGCAGGACGGCCCGGGTACGGCCCGGCCGGAAGGTGACGGGGAGGGCGGGAAGTTCGGACATGACGTGACGGTCCTCAGAGACGGCAGGCGTGGATGGCCGTGGTCAGGATGGCCCGGGCGCCGATGTCGTAGAGGTCGTCCATGATCCGCTGTGCCTCCTTGGCGGGGACCATCGCGCGGACGGCGACCCAGCCCTCGTTGTGCAGCGGGGAGACGGTCGGGGACTCCAGGCCCGGCGTGAGGGCGACGGCCTTCTCGAGCTGCTCGACCCGGCAGTCGTAGTCCATCATCACGTAGGTCCGGGCCACCAGGACGCCCTGGAGGCGGCGCAGGAACTGCTGCACCTTGGGTTCGTTCTCCGAGGAGGTGTCGGCGTCCACGCGGCGGATCACGACGGCCTCGGACTTCATGATCGGCTCGCCGAAGACCTCCAGGCCCGCGTTGCGCAGCGAGGTGCCGGTCTCGACGACGTCCGCGATGACCTCGGCGACGCCGAGTTCGATGGCGGTCTCGACGGCGCCGTCGAGGTGGACGACGGAGGCGTCGATGCCGTTGTCGGCGAGGTGGCCCTCGACGATGCCCTCGTAGGAGGTGGCGACCGTCTTGCCCTTGAGGTCCGCGACGCCGTTCGCCGTGCCCGGCTTGGCGGCGAAGCGGAAGGTGGAGCGGGCGAAGCCGAGCGGGAGGATCTCCTCGGCCTTGGCGCCGGAGTCGATCAGCAGGTCGCGGCCGGTGATGCCGATGTCGAGGCGGCCGGAGGAGACGTAGATCGCGATGTCGCGGGGGCGGAGATAGAAGAACTCGACCTCGTTCTCCGGGTCGACGATCCGCAGCTCCTTGGACTCCCGGCGCTGCTGGTAGCCGGCCTCATGCAGCATCTCCGCCGCAGGGCCTGACAGGGAACCCTTGTTGGGGACGGCGATGCGCAGCATGAGGTCGGCTTCCTTTGCGTGAGAGGTGTGGGTGGGAGTGGCTGGCTCAGAGGTGGGCGTACACGTCGTCCAGGGAGATGCCGCGGGCGACCATCATCACCTGGACGTGGTACAGCAGCTGCGAGATCTCCTCGGCGGCCGCTTCCTTGCCCTCGTACTCGGCGGCCATCCAGACTTCGGCGGCTTCCTCGACGACCTTCTTGCCGATGGCGTGGACGCCCTTGCCGACCAGTTCTGCGGTGCGGGAAGTGGCGGGGTCGCCGGTGGCGGCCTTGTGCTGGAGCTCGGCGAAGAGCTCCTCGAACGTCTTATTGGACATGGTGACGCTCAGCCTATGCCACACCCGGGATCCGTCAGCGCCACGGTTCAGATACTGAGCGGAGGGTGGCCGCGGTGGCCACCGCCGCGGTCACCGCCTCGTGTCCCTTGTCCTCGTTGGAGCCCTCGATGCCGGCCCGGTCCAGGGCCTGCTCCTCGGTGTCGCAGGTCAGCACGCCCATGCCGATGGGGACGCCGGTGTCGACGGAGACCTGGGTGAGGCCCTGGGTGACGCCCTGGCACACGTACTCGAAGTGGGGGGTGCCGCCGCGGATCACGACGCCGAGGGCGACGATCGCGTCGTAGCCCCTGCCCGCGAGGACCTTGGCGACGACCGGGAGCTCCCAGCTGCCGGGGACCCTCAGCAGGGTCGGCTCGTCGATCCCCAGGTCGTGCAGGGCGCGCAGGGCGCCGTCCACCAGACCGTCCATCACCTTCTCGTGCCACTGCGCCGCGATGACGGCGACCCGCAGGTCACCCACATTGCGTACGGACAGCTCCGGTGCGCCCTTGCCGCTCACGTTCTCTCGTCTCCTAGAGGTGCTGAGGTGCGGTTACTGGTTCTTGCAGGTGGACACCGGTGCGGCGTCCAGCCAGGGCAGGTCGTGGCCCATCCGGTCCCGCTTGGTGCGCAGGTAGCGGAGGTTGTGCTCGCCCACCTGTACGGGCATCGGCTCCCGGCCGGTGACCTTGAGGCCGTGGCGCAGCAGGGCGTCGGACTTGTCGGGGTTGTTGGTCATCAGGCGCACGCTGCGCACCCCGAGGTCCTCGAGGATCTGGGCGCCGGCGCCGTAGTCCCGGGCGTCGGCGGGCAGGCCGAGCTCCAGGTTGGCGTCGAGGGTGTCGCGGCCGCGCTCCTGGAGCTCGTAGGCGCGCAGCTTGGAGACCAGGCCGATGCCGCGGCCCTCGTGGCCGCGCAGATAGACCACCACTCCCCTGCCCTCGCCCTGTATGCGGTCCAGGGAGGCGTCCAGCTGGGGTCCGCAGTCGCAGCGGGCGGAGCCGAAGATGTCGCCGGTGAGGCACTCGGAGTGGATCCGGACCAGGACGTCCTCGCCGTCGCCGATCTCGCCGTGGACGAGGGCGACGTGCTCGACGCCGTCGACGGTCGAGCGGTAGCCGTAGGCCGTGAACTCGCCGTGGGAGGTGGGCAGCTGGACCTCGGCCTCGCGGCGGACGGTGGGTTCGGCGCTGCGGCGGTAGGCGATCAGGTCCTCGATGGAGATGATCGTCAGGCCGTGCTTGCGGGCGAACGGGATCAGCTCGGGCAGCCGTAGCATGCGGCCGTCCTCGCCGGCGATCTCGACGATCGCGCCGGCCGGACGGAGTCCGGCGAGACGGGCGAGGTCGACGGCGGCCTCGGTGTGGCCGTTGCGGGTGAGCACCCCGCCGGCCTTGGCGCGGAGCGGGAAGATGTGGCCGGGACGGACGAAGTCGGTCGGTTCGGCGTCGCCGCTCGCCAGCAGCCGGAGCGTGGTGGCGCGGTCGGCGGCGGAGATACCGGTGCTCACGCCGTGGGCGGCGGAGGCGTCGACGGAGACCGTGAACGCGGTCTTCATGGACTCGGTGTTGTCCGCGACCATCTGCGGCAGTTCGAGTCGCTCCAGCTCCTCGCTCTCCATCGGAGCGCAGATCAGGCCGCGGCACTCGCTCATCATGAAGGCCACGATCTCGGGGGTCGCCTTCTCGGCGGCCACGACGAGGTCGCCCTCGTTCTCCCGGTCCTCGTCGTCCACGACGACGATCGGGCGGCCGGCCGCGATGTCGGCGATGGCCTGCTCGATCGGGTCGAGCGTGAGGTCTTCCGAGCCGTCGGTGCTGTACAGGATCGGTGCCGTGCTCATGCCGGCGCTCCTTCCAGAGCGGGCCGCGTGCCCTGGCGGGAGCGCAGCCACCAGTCGCGCATGCCCCACAGGACGAGCGCGCCGTAGATGACGTAGACGAAGCCGGAGAAGGCGTAGCCGTTGGCGAAGTTGAGGGGGACGCCGACCAGGTCGACGAGGAGCCAGGCGAACCAGAACTCGACCATGCCGCGCGCCTGGGCGTACATGGCGACGATGGTGCCGACGAAGATGTAGGCGTCCGGCCAAGGGTCCCAGGACAGGCTCGGATACGCCTTGAACAGCAGGGCGACCGCGACGGTGCCGGCGGCGGCCGCGCCGACCATGGCCGCGCGCTCGGTCCAGGTGGCGAACCGCGGGGCGATGTGGCCGTCGCCGGTCTCGCCCTTCTTGCGGTTCCACTGCCACCAGCCGTACAGCGCCACGACCATGACGATGGCCTGCTTGCCGGCGCTGCCGGTCAGATGGCCGTAGAACGCGCCGAAGAGGATCAGGCCGGCCAGGAACTGCACGGGCCAGCTCCAGATGGAGCGCCGCCAGCCGAGGGCGAGGGCGACCAGGCCGGTGATGTTGCCGATCATGTCCGACCAGAGGATGTGCTGGTCGAAGGCGGTGAACGCCTCGGAGTTCAGCCAGTTCACTGCGCCGCCCCCTGAGTGCTCGCGAGGAGCCGCTCCACGTACTTGGCGACGACGTCGACCTCGAGGTTGACCGGGTCGCCGGGCTGCTTGTGGCCGAGCGTGGTCAGGTCGAGGGTGGTCGGGATGAGGCTGACGGTGAAGTAGTCGGGGCCGGCCTCGACGACGGTGAGGCTGATGCCGTCGACGGTGATGGAGCCCTTCTCCACGACGTAGCGCGAGAGGTCAGCGGGGAGGGAGACCTTGACGATCTCCCAGTTCTCGGAGGGCTTGCGCTCCAGGACCTGCCCGGTGCCGTCGACATGGCCCTGCACGATGTGGCCGCCGAGGCGGGCGCCCACGGCGGTGGGGCGCTCCAGGTTGACGCGGGAGCCGACGGCGAGGGCGCCGAGGCTCGAGCGGTCGAGGGTCTCGGCCATGACGTCGGCGGTGAACTCGTCGCCCTCGTGCTCGACGACGGTGAGGCACACGCCGTTGACCGCGATGGAGTCTCCGTGCTTCGCGCCCTCGGTGACGACGGGGCCCCGCAGACGGAAGCGACAGGCATCGCCGAGGTTCTCGACGGCCGTGATCTCGCCCAGCTCTTCGACGATTCCGGTGAACACTTCCCGGGTCCTCCTGCCACATCGGGGCACGGACTCCGGGGCTGTCGATGACGACAGAATGTACGAGCAGGAGCACTGGGGGCGTCGCCGGACGGACCCGTCCACCAGGACGGGTAGATACGGCGGCGCGCACGAATGCCCGCCCGCCGCGCACTGCCTCCCATCCGGACTTTAACCGTCGGTCCAGGAATTTCACCTGGTCAACCGGCCACTGGAAGCGGTCGGGTCGCGGACTGTAACCGCCGGTTCGGACTTTCACCGACCCCGGAGTGCGCTGCTTCTAATACAGAGCCAGTGTGCCACGCCTGATCGACGTCCATACGGGTGAGTGATGTGGAGTGGCTCACAGGTGACGTCACTGGACTTCTCAAGCCGCCCCACCTGGTGGACTCTTTGGTCTAGTCCTTTTTGGATCTCCGCAGACCGGCCCGGCGGCGGTGACGACGGCCCTTGCCCGCCGCCGGGCCCCTCACCACCCGGGCATGGCAGGGTGACGAGCATGACGAGCGCGATCGCCGACGAGTTCGAGAGCCACCGCCCGCGGCTGTTCGGCCTGGCCTATCGCATGCTGGGCTCCGCCGAAGAGGCCGAGGACACCGTCCAGGACGCCTATCTGCGCTTCAGCGGCACCGACCGGGCCACCATCGAGCACCTCGGCGGCTGGCTCGCCAAGGTCGTCACCAACCTCTGCCTCACCCGGCTGACCTCGGCGCGGGCCCGCCGCGAGAGTTACGTCGGCAGCTGGCTGCCGGAGCCCGTCGTCACCTCCGACGGCACGCTCGGCCCGCTGGAGTCGGCCGAGCAGCGCGACGCGGTGTCGATGGCGGTACTGGTCCTGCTGGAGCGGCTCACACCGACCGAGCGGGCGGTGTACGTGCTGCGGGAGGCGTTCGCCTACGGATACCGGGCGATCGCCGACGTACTCGATCTGACCGAGGCCAACTGCCGTCAGCTGCACCGCAGGGCGGTACAGCGGGTGGGTGAGCCGCAGTCGCGGTTCGAGGCCGCGCCCGAGCAGCGTGCGGAGCTGGTCGCCTCGTTCGTCGCCGCGGCCCGGGAGGGCGATCTCTCGGGACTGGAGAAACTGCTCGCGGCCGACGCGACCTGGTGGAGTGACGGCGGCGGCAAGGTGTCCGCGGCCCTGCGGCCGGTCGAAGGGCGCGAGAAGGTCATCCGCTTCCTGCTGGGCGCGTTCGAGAAGTGGGGCCGGGCCCTGCGGTTCACGACGGCCGAGGTCAACGGCGGGACCGGGGTCGCCATGTGGGCGGGCGAGGCACTCGCCGCCCTGGTCACCTTCGACGTGCGGGACGGGCTGATCGGCGACATGCGGGCCGTGCTGAACCCGGACAAGCTGGAATTCGTACGCGGTCAGCTCGCCCACCCGTAGGGACCTGTCACATTTCGCCGGGGCTACGCGGTCTCAGCCGGTGAGGGGCGCTCCACCCGGGAGCGTCCGACGCCCGAAGGGACTGAACAGCATGACCACGATCCTGGTGACCGGCGGAACCGGCACACTCGGCCGGCTCGTCGCCGAGCGGCTGCGGGCGGACGGGCACGAGGTACGGGTACTCAGTCGGCACACCCAGCCGTACGCGGTCGATCTGCGTGAGGGCGGTGCCGCGCTGGATGCCGCCGTCGAGGGTGTGGACACGGTCGTGCACTGCGCGACGACACAGACCGGCGGGGACGAGAAGGCGGCCGCGCGGCTGATCGAGGCGGCGCGGCGGGCCGGGGTGGGGCACCTGGTCTACATCTCGATCGTCGGCGTCGAGGACGTGCCGTTCCCGTACTACCGGGCCAAGCTCGCCGTGGAGCGGCAGGTCGAGGGCTCCGGGCTCGGGTGGACGATCCTGCGGGCGACCCAGTTCCACGACCTGCTCGTCAGGCTGTTCCAGGGCCTGTCCAGGTCGCCGGTCGTGCCGCTGCCCGCGGGTGTGCCCGACCAGCCGATCGAGGTGGCCGAAGTCGCCGACCGGCTGGCCGAGTTGGCCGCCGGCCCGCCCGCCGGACGGGTGGACGAGATGGGCGGACCCGAGGTCCGGACGTTCGACTCCCTGGCCCGGGCCTACCTGAAGGCCACGGGACGCCGCCGGGCCGTCGTGGGCGTGCCGTTGTGGGGCAAGGCCTACCGCGCCTTCCGAACGGGCGGCCACCTGACACCGGAACGGGCCGTGGGCAAGGGGACGTTCGAGGAGCACTTGGCGCGACGGTTCGAGGGCTGACACACCGAGGGCGGCGCGGGGCGGTTCGAGGACTGTGGACCGGTGAGGCTGCTTCCCGCGCACCCTGCGGCACAGGCGGGCCGACAGGAGCCGACCAGGCCGAGGCGACCGGAACGGGTCTCTCTGCGGCTAGGCCGTACATGCCCGCGCGGCCGCTGGGAGCCCGGTGGCGCCCACGCCGCGGGCGCGGCCGGACGTACCGGCTCTGGGGCCAGGCCGTACGTGCCCGCCGCACCCCTCGCCATCACAGCGCGCCGCTGAACGCCGTGCGGCGAGGCCGGCCCGGCCGGCGGCGGTCACGCCCACGCCGCCGCCGCGGGTCGGCCGACACAAGCCCCGCCCGTCCGGCGGGGGCGATCGACATGGGGTGCGGGCGATTGAGCGACCGCCGCGAGCCGCAGGGGACCGGCCACGTCACGCCCCGCGGGGTACCCACGCTCGACACACGCCCTCGCCCGCCACGTCACACCGGTCCGGGGCGGCCGAGCCACCCGCCCCGCTCCCTCCCATATCAGCGCTCAGGCGGTGCGAACAGCTCGTCCTGGGCCCGTTCGCGGGCTGTCAGCAGGGCGCCGCGCAGGACCGCTCCGCCGCCGAGGGCGCTCGGGCGTACCTCGGTCGGCAGGGGTGACATGCGGCGGACCCGTCGCTCGACGCGCGCGGCGAGGTCCGCGCCGCCCGCCTGGCCGGCCTCGCCGCCGAGGACCACGCATCCGGGGTCCAGGACGGCCACGACGGAGGAGACTCCCACGGCGAGCCGGTCGGCCAGGGCGTCCAGGAAGCCGTCGGCGCCCTCGGTCACCGCCTTCCCCACCAGGACCGCGGACACCGGCTCGGCCCCGGACGCGGCGCCCGTCACCCCGTACTCCCCCGCGAGTTCCGCGATGGCCGCAGACCCGGCCAGCGAGTGGAACCCCCCGTCGCACGCGGTCGCCGAAGGCAGGCCGCTCGTCCCCGGCACCGGCAGGAACCCGATCTCCCCCGTCCCCCCGGAGGCCCCGCGCCGCAGCGCGCCGTCGAGGACCACCGCCGCCCCGGTGCCGTGCCCCAGCCACAGCAGCACGAAGGTGTCCCGGTCCCCGGCGGCCCCGTCCCGCTGCTCGGCCAGTGCGGCGAGGTTGGTCTCGTTCTCGACGTGGACCCGTGCCTCCGGGAGGCGTTCCTGGAGGGCGGCGACCAGTCGGCGGTGCCATTCGGGGAGGCCGGTCGAGTCGCGGAGCTCGCCGGTGGCCGGGTCGATCAGTCCGGGGGCGCCGATGCCGACCGTGTGGAGGCGGTCCACGCCGGCCTCCTTCGCCGTGCGCTCGACCAGCGCCACCGCCTGCTCCACCGCGGGCCCCGTCCCCGTGTCGTCGCCGATCGGCACCGACGCCTCCGCCAGCACCCGCCCCAGCAGGTCGGAGACGACGACCGAGACGCCCTCGGTGCGGACGTCGAGCGCGGCCAGGTGAGCGAGGTCCGCGACGATGCCGTAGAGCTTCGCGTTGGGGCCGCGGCGCTGTTCGCCCGACTCCCCGACCACCTCGATCAGGTCGGCGGCGATGAGGCGTTCGACGAGGTCGGCGACGGTGGGGCGGGACAGTCCGGTCAGCTGTTTCAGCTGCCCCGCCGTCAACGGGCCGTCCTGCTGGAGCAGGCGCAGGGCGAGCCGGTCGTTGATGGCCCGGGCGGTGCTGGGGGATGCGGGCATGCCGGGATCCTTCCAGATCGGCCGGGCACCCGGTCGGTGCGAGGGCGGCCTTCCATCGACTATCTATCAGGTAGGGACCCTGATAGTTTACGTCGGCGGTGGGGACGCGAGACCGCGAAGGGGCGGGAGAATGAGTGAAGTGCAGTACGACCAGGGGCAGGTGAGGCGCGCCCGGTACGCCGTGGCCGCCGTCTTCGCCGTGCACGGCGCCGTCACCGGTTCGTTCGCCACCCGCGTGCCGTGGATCCAGGACCACGCCTCGGTCAGCGCGGGCCAGCTGGGCCTCGCCCTGGCCTTCCCCGCACTCGGCGCCTCCGTGGCCATGCCGCTGGCGGGCAGTGTCAGCCACCGCTTCGGCGCGCGGAACGCCCTGCGCGGCCTCATCACCCTGTGGACCCTGGCCCTGGTCCTGCCGGCCCTCGCCCCGAACCTGTGGACCCTCTGCCTGGCGCTGTTCGTCTACGGCGCGACCGCCGGCATGGCGGACGTGGCGATGAACGCGCTCGGCGTCGAGATCGAGAACCGCCTCGGCCGGTCGATCATGTCCGGGCTGCACGGCATGTGGAGCGCGGGCGCCCTGGTCGGCTCGGCGGCCGGCACGCTCGCCGCCCACCTCGGTTCGGACGCCCGGCTGCATCACGCGCTGGCCGCGGCCGTCCTGACCTTCCTCGGTCTGCTGGCCTGCCGCTGGGTGCTGGACCTTCAGCCCACCGAGGACGAGGAGCCGCCGCCGCGGTTCGCGCTGCCGCCGAAGTCCGCGCTGCTCATCGGTGCCGTCGGCTTCTGCGCGGTGTTCGCGGAGGGCGCGAGCCTGGACTGGTCGGCCGTCTATCTGCGGGACCAGTTGGAGGCCTCGGCGGGGCTCGCGGCCGCGTGTACGACGGGCTTCACGCTCACCATGGCCATCGCCCGGATCGCCGGCGACCGGATCGTGGACCGCTTCGGTTCGGTGCGCACGGTCCGGGCCGGCGGGGTCCTCGCCGTGGTCGGCGGGCTGCTCATCGTCCTGGCGGAGCAGCCGGCGGTGGCGATGTCCGGGTTCGCGCTGATGGGCCTCGGGATCGCGGTGGTGGTCCCGCTGTGCTTCGCCGCCGCGGGGCGCAGCGGCTCCAATCCCAGTCTGGCGATCGCGGGCGTCGCCACGATCACGTACACCTCGGGTCTGGTCGCCCCGAGCGCGATCGGCACCATCGCCCAGGCGACCAGCCTGCTGGTGTCGTTCGTCCTGGTGACCGTGCTGGCGAGCGGGCTCGTGGCCTTCGCCGGTGTCCTGCGCACCGCCGACCGCGACCGCCCCAAGATCGCTCAGCCGACCGCGGCGGTCCCCGACCGGCAGTCCTGAACCGGTCGGTCCGAGACGTGCGGCGCCGGTCGGGCGGGCGCTCGGCCGGATGTCGGACCCGGGGCGGTGACCTGCGCGGATCTCCCTGACAATGGTCCGGACATCCGCACGTACGACGAAAGCGAACCCGCACCATGGATCTTGGCGTCGGCTGGAAACTGCACGGCGACGGACGCACCCCGGCGCCCGGAGCGGTGGTCCGCCCCGACGAGCGGCTGTCCTGGCCGCGCACGGTCGGGCTCGGTGCCCAGCACGTGGTGGCGATGTTCGGGGCGTCCTTCGTGGCGCCGGTCCTGATGGGCCTGGACCCCAACCTCGCGATCATGATGTCCGGCGTCGCGACCGTGATCTTCCTGCTCGCGACCCGCGGCCGGGTGCCCAGCTACCTCGGCTGCTCGCTGTCCTTCGTGGGCGTCGCCGCGGTCATCCGGGCCCAGGGCGGTACGAGCGCCACGGTGACCGGCGCGGTCTTCGTGGTCGGCATCGCGCTGTTCCTGGTGGGCGTCGCCGTGCAGCGGTTCGGGGCGCGGATCATCCATGCCGCGATGCCGCCGATCGTCACCGGCGCGGTGGTCATGCTGATCGGCTTCAACCTGGCCCCGGTGACGGCCGCCACGTACTGGCCGCAGGACCAGTGGACGGCCCTGCTGGTGATGCTGTTCACCGGTCTGGCGGTCGTCTGTCTGCGGGGTTTCTGGTCCCGGATCGCGATCTTCCTCGGGCTGGTCTTCGGATACGGCATCTCCTGGGCCTTCGATCGGATCTTCGGCCGGATCCACTCGGTCGACGCGAGCGGCAAGCTCACCGACCACTGGCGCCTCGACCTCTCCGCCGTCGGCAAGGCCGACTGGATCGGGCTCCCCGCCTTCCACGGCCCGTCCTTCGAGTGGTCGGCGATCCTCGTCGCCCTCCCCGTCGTCATCGCCCTGGTCGCCGAGAACGCCGGGCACGTCAAGGCGGTCGGCGAGATGACCGGTGACTCGCTGGACGACAAGCTCGGCACGGCCATCTCCGCCGACGGCATCGGCTCGATGCTCTCCACCGCGGTCGGCGGCCCGCCCAACACCACCTACTCCGAGAACATCGGCGTGATGGCGGCGACCCGGGTCTACTCGACGGCCGCCTACTGGGCCGCCGCCGGTTTCGCGCTCCTGTTCGGCCTGTGCCCGAAGTTCGGCGCGGTCGTCGCCGCGATCCCCGGCGGTGTCCTCGGCGGCATCACCGTGATCCTGTACGGCATGATCGGCCTGCTCGGCGCGCAGATCTGGATCAACGCCGGGGTGGACCTGCGCAATCCGCTCAACCTGGTGCCGGCCGCGGCGGGCATCATCATCGGCGTCGGGAACGTGACCATGAAGTTCACCGACACGTTCTCGCTGAGCGGTATCGCGCTGGGCACAGTGGTCGTGATCACCGGCTACCACGCGCTGCGGGCCTTCGCCCCGGCCCACCTCAAGACGCAGCAGCCGCTGCTGGACGAGGGCACGTCCACCTACGACGACTACGACGAGGCCAAGTCGTAGGCGTACGACGGGGTGAACGTCCCCGGCGAGCCCTTGCAGCCGTCCGACTCCCCCGGCAGCTTCACCCACAGATAGCCGTCTATGCGCGCCTCGCCGGTGTTCAGACTCGGGGTGCGGCCCAGCTTGCGGCCGTCCGGGTCGCACCACTCGCCGTCCTGCGGGGCGCCGTTGCCGTTGCGGCTGGTGTCGATGACGGCGCCGAGGCTCGCCGGGCCGCGGAGGGCGGCGAGGACCTGTCGGTCGTAGGCGATCTCGTCGGCGGTGCGGTGGAAGTTGGAGACGTTGCTGAAGACGCCGTCGGAGGAGGCCGCCGAGCCGGCACCCGCCTGCCGTAGCAGGTCGGCCTGTTTGGCGGCCGGGTGCCAGCCGGAGTGGCCGGCGTCGAAGTAGACCCGGGCCTTGGGATTGGCGTCCTTCAGCACGCGCCCGGCGCGGGCCAGCGAGGCGAAGCGGTCGGCGCGTCGGCCGGCGGAGAGACAGTCGGACTGGGCGATCGAGTCGGGCTCCAGGATCACGACGACCTCGCCGGAGCCGAGCCCGGCGGCGAACTTCCCGATCCAGGCGTCGTAGGCGTCCAGGTCGGGCGCTCCGCCCTGGGAGGCCCCGCCGCAGTCGCGGTCCGGGATCGCGTACGCCACGACCACCGGCACCCGGCCCTGCGCCGCGCCCCCGGAGGTGACGGCACGCACGCGTGCCGTGATGGTGGACGGCGTGTAGTCGGCGAACCAGACGGCGGCCGGCTGGTCGGCGATGCGGGACTCGATGACGTCCTGGCGCGGGTCACCGGGGTTGGCGCGGACCCAGTCGAGAACCTGGGACGCGGGGTGCCGGTAGAGCCGGGTGGAGACTGCGGCGGTCTCCTGCTTCGTCCTGGTCCTCTTCGGCGAGGGCGAGGGGCTCGCGGACTTCTTCTTCGGGGAGGCGGACGGCGAGGCCGACCCGGTGGCCGAGGGGGACGGCGAGGGCGCGGGCGGCCGGAGGTCGAGCGTCGGGGAATCCGTCACCTCCGGGCGCGCCTCGTCCGACCCCCGCCCGTCGTCGAGCGCCGACATCATCCCGGTCGCGCTGCCCACGGCGACCACGACGGAGGCCGCCGCGACCATGCCGCCGCGCCGGGCGGCCCGCCTGCGCTCGGACCTGCGTTCGGCCAGGCGGTGCGCACGTGAGCCCGCCACCACTGAACCCCTCCCCCTTCGGCGGGCGCGTTCCCTCGTTCTGGGGAAGCGTCGGGCCCGCCGGTACTCCGGCCAGCCTAGGCCTGGGACCCTGCCTGCATGTCGCAGTTGGAACAGTTCGTCACTCCCGTCGACACCGTCGTCTCCCGGATGCGCGCCCTGGACGAGGAGCTTCCGGAACGCGACGGGATCGCGGTCTTCAACCGCGTCTACCTCGCCGTCACCGAGGCGGTCGACCGGGGTATCGACGCCGGCCGGTTCGATGACGCGCGGGCCGCGATCACGCTGGACGTGCGGTTCGCCGAGCGGTACCTGCGGGCGGTGGAGTCGGTGGCCGTCGAGCGCCGCCCGCCCGCCTGCTGGCGGCCCCTGTTCCAGTACCGGCGGCATCCCGGTGTACGACCGTTGCAGTTCGCGCTCGCGGGCATCAACGCGCACATCGGGCACGATCTCGCGCTGGCCGTCGTGGACACCTGTCGTACGCTCGACTGCGAACCCGTCGACGTGGAGGACGAGTTCGACCGCGTGGGCGATCTCCTCGTGTCGCTGGAGGAGCGCATCCGCGAAGATCTGATGCCGGGTCCCGACCTCCTCCAGATCGCCGATCCGCTCACCCATCTGCTCGGCGCGTGGAGCCTGGAGCGCGCTCGGGACGCCACCTGGACGGCCGCCCGGGCCCTGTGGGCGCTGCGGGGACTGCCCGATGTGGCGCAGGAGTTCACCGAGCGCCTGGACACGGCGGTCGGCTTCGCGGGCCGCATGCTGCTGACGCCGCTGCCGGACTGATCGGCCCGGCGTCAGGCCGACCGGCGCAGTCCCCGAAGGAGGAGGGCGACCAGTCGGCGCGGGTCGTAGCGCGGGTCGTCGTCCCGTCCGATGCAGAGGTTGCCGATGCCGCGCATCAGTTCGTAGGCCTGCGTCCCTGGCTCGATCTCGCCGCGTTCGACCGCCGCGTCCAGCAACTGCGCGCACACGGGCACCAGTCGGTCGAGGAAGTAGGCGTGCAGCGCGTCGAAGCCGCTGCTGTCCGACTGCATCGCGTTGGCGAGGCCGTGTTTGGTGACCAGGAAGTCGACGAAGAGGTCGACCCACCGGCCCAGCGCCTCCAACGGCGATCCCGTCTCGGCGAGCAGCCGGGGCCCCGCCTCGGCGCAGGCCTCGACCTGGTGGCGGTAGACGGCGACGACGAGGTCCGCCCGGGTCGGGAAGTGCCGGTAGATCGTCCCCAGTCCGACGCCCGCCCTGCCCGCGAGCTCCCGGATCGGCGCGTCGACGCCGGAGGTCACGAACACCTCGGCCGCGGCGGCGAGCAGCGTCTGCTGGTTGCGCTGCGCGTCGGCCCGCTTGCTCCGGGGCGACACCGCGCCCGGGCGGTCTCCAGTGGCCACCGTGCTGTCCTTCCGACGGCGTTGACGACAGTCGTGACCTTAGCCGTTGACTAAACGGAACACTGTTCCGTAAGTTAAGCGGAACATCGTTCCGTTTTCAGCTCCGGCTGAGGCCGAAGGGAATCACGCCTCGTGAACGCTCCGACGAACCCTGCCGTTCTCTCCGTCAGCCCGGTCGTGCTGTCCGCCCCGGGGCGGGCCGTAGACCTCCGGATACGCGTCTCCGCGCCCCTGACCGGAGATGACCTGCCGGTCCTCCTCCTCTCGCACGGCCAGGGCCACTCGAACCACCTCTCCTCCCTGAACGGCTACGCACCCCTCGCCCACCACTGGGCGGCTCAGGGCTTCGCGGTGATCCAGCCGACCCACCTGAGCTCGCGGTCGCTCAACCTGGACCCCGCCACCCCCGGGGCGCCGATGTTCTGGCGATCACGCGCCGAGGACATGTCCCGCGTACTCGACGGGCTCGACGCGATCGAGGCCGCCGTCCCGCAGCTCCGCGGGCGCCTGGACCCCGGCAGGGTCGCGGTGGCCGGACACTCGATGGGCGGGCACACCGCGAGCATGCTGCTCGGCACCCGGGTCACGGACCCGCTCGACGGCACGGTGGTGGACCTGACCGAGCCCCGGATCAAGGCGGGCGTGCTCCTCGCGGCGCCCGGCGGGGGCGGTGACTCCGTCACCGACTTCGTGGCCGAGAACTACTCGTTCATGGCGGGCCCGGACTTCTCCGGGATGCGGACACCGACCCTCGTGGTCGTCGGCGACAAGGACGCCGCCACGCATCTGACCGTCCGGGGCCCGGAGTGGTTCACCGACCCGTACGTCCACTCCCCCGGCCCCAAGTCCCTGCTCACCCTGTTCGACGCGGAGCACGGACTCGGCGGGATCTCCGGGTACGACGTCGCCGAGACCACCGACGAGAACCCGGACCGGGTCGCCCTGGTCCAGCGGCTCACCACCGCCTACCTCCGCAGCGCGCTGTACGCCGGGGACCCCGCCTGGCGGACGGCGTGCGAGGCGCTCGCGGCCGACCCCGACCCGCTCGGCCGGGTCGAGTCCAAGGAGGCGTGACGCGTCCTAGTCCTCGGGGAGTTCCACCGGCGCGATCTCGTCGTACACATCACCCGGGCCCGGGTTGGTCGCGTCCGTCGCCCCGCCGAAGTGGTGCATGACGCCCCACACCGCGTTGAGCGCGGTCTGGATCGCGCCCTCCGCCCAGCCGGCCGTCCAGGAGATGTCGTCGCCGGCCAGGAAGATGCCCCTCTTGTCCTCGGGCAGCCGCTCCTGCATGAAGTGGGTGAACAGGCGCCGCTGGTAGCGGTAGTGCCCGGGCAGGTTGGCCTTGAACGCGCCCATGAAGTAGGGCTCGTTCTCCCAGGAGACGGTCACCGGGTTGCCGATGATGTGGCTGCGGATGTCGACCTTCGGGTAGATCTCGCCGAGCGACTTCAGCATGACCTCCATCCGCTCGTTCGCGGACAGCGGCAGCCACTTCAGACTGTCGTCGCACCAGGTGTACGAGAGGCAGATGACGGCCGGCTTGTCGGGGCCGTCGTCGAGGAGGTAGGTCCCGCGGGTCATACGGTCGGTGAGGGTCATCGACATGACGTCCCGGCCCGTCTCCTCGTCCTTGTCCAGCCAGAAGGGCCGGTCCACGGGCACGAAGAGCTTGCTGGACTCCATGTAGTGGGTGCGCTCGATGGCCGTCCAGTGGTCGATCGGGAAGAGCGAGTCGTCGCAGGCGATCTTCGACAGCAGCATCCAGGACTGGGCGGTGAAGATCGCCGCCCGGTAGGTGCGGATGTCGCCGTCCGCGTCGGTGACCGTGATCCGGTTGCCGGCCGTACGGTGCAGCCGGGTGACGGCCGGGCGGGGCTCGCCGTTCACGTGCAGCTCGGCCAGCGAGGTGTCGTAGGGCCAGTGGACGATCTTCTCCGGCGTACGCTCCCACAGCCTGAGCGGCAGCTGCTGGGAGCCGCCGACGATGCCGCGGTGGTGGTCGTCGGCCTCGGTGTAGACGACCCGCAGGATCTCCAGGATGGAGTTCGGGAAGTCGGTGTCCCAGCCGCCGGTGCCGAAGCCGACCTGGCCGAAGATCTCGCGCTGCCGGAAGGACCGGAACGCCTCGGAGTCGCAGAGGAAGCCGTAGAAGGTCTGGTTGTCGAGCTTCTCGACGAGCGCGGCCCAGATCTCGCGGATGCGCGGGACGTCCCGTTCGCACATGGCCTGGTTCATGTCGGAGAAGTCGGCGCCGTCCTCGAGGCACTTGTTCCAGGCGGCGGCGACGTCACGGTAGACCTGCGGCAGGTCCTCGATCGTCTCGGCGTAGTGCGACTCGCCCTTGAGGTCGACGACCGTCGAAGGGGTCGCCTCGGCAAGGGGGTTGGGGAAGGGCCGGGTCTGAAGGCCCACCAGGTCGATGTAGTGCTGGAGGGCCGTGGAGGACGGCGGGAAGCGCATCGCGCCCATCTCGGCGGTCAGACCGTCGGTGCCCGGCCCGTCGAAGTCGACGGTCCGCAGCCGCCCGCCGATCCGATCGGCCTCGTAGACGACCGGCTTGAGCCCCATCTTCATCAGCTCGTACGCGGCCACGATCCCGGACAGGCCGCCGCCGATGACCGCGACCTCGGTGCCGTGCTCGGTCGCCGGTATCTGGCCGAGGCCCGCCGGGTGGGCGAGGAAGTCGTCGTACGCGTACGGGAAGTCCGGGCCGAACATGGTGATCGGCGGCTGCTGCTCGTCGGCGTGCTGGACGGCGTTGGGCACCGTGGACGTCATGGGGTACGGACTCCTTGCGACTGCTGCTTCAAAAGGCGGAGGGGGCTGCTCAGACCAGGGACCCGTAGAGCTCGGGGCGGCGGTCCATGAGATAGGGGTTGGCCTCGCGGGAGGCCGCGACGAAGGCGGGGTCGGCGTCCGCGAACACCAGCTCCTCACCGCGTCCGGCGCGGGTGCGGGCGACCCCGTCGGGGCCGGCCAGCGTGGAGAGGCCGACGAACTCGAACTCCCCTTCCTGGCCGACCCGGTTGACGTACGCGACATACATCTGGTTCTCGAAGGCGCGCACCGGGATCATCGACTCGGCGACGAACTGGAAGGGGTGCATCTGCGCGGTCGGGACGACCAGGAGGTCGCTGCCGGCGAGGGCGTGGGCGCGGACGTTCTCCGGGAACTCGACGTCGTAGCAGATCATGAGGCCCACGCGGACGCCGTTCAGCTCCGCCTGGACGACCGGCTGCTCGCCCGGGGTGAAGTGGTCGCGCTCGAAGCAGCCGAAGAGGTGGGTCTTGCGGTAGTTGGCGAGGCGGTCGCCGGTGGCCGAGATCAGCTGGGCCGAGTTGAAGACCGTGTCGCCGGACCGCTCCGGGTAGCCGTACACGAGGGCGATGCCGTGTCGTGCGGCGATCTCCGCGACCGCGTCCGCGCTCTCCCCGTCGGCCGGCTCGGCGAGACGGGCGATGTCGTCACCGATGGCGTACCCGGTCAGGAACATCTCCGGCGCGGCCAGCAGTCCGGCACCCGCGGCGGCGGCCCGGCCCGCGGCCTCGTCGAGGACCTTGAGGTTCCCCTCGACCGAGCCGGGGCGGCCGGAGCTCTGGAGCAGGGCGGTACGCATGCGTGTCCTCACCGGGGCGAAAGGGTGGATGTGGGGGCCACGTAGACGGTACGGGCGGCTGACCTGGGCGGACAAGAAGGAGCCGTTGCGCGCTGGTGAGCGGTTTGTTGCGTCGGTGCCGGGCGGGGCGGCGATTCGTTGCGTACGTCGCTGTCGTCCTCCGGGCGTAGCCGGCCGGGGTGCGCCAGACCCGAGGCGTAGGCGGAGTGCCGACCGTGGCGCGACGCCCGCCGCGCACGGCCCCGGGACAGTGGTGAGCGTCCCGTTCAGCCACGGAAAGGACCGTCATGAACCGCCGTACGAAGATCACCGTGCTCGGTGCCGCGCTGCTCCTCTCCACCGCGGCCGCCCCCTCCGCGACCGCCTCCGACGGGGAGCGGCGGACGGCCGCCCCGCGCGCCGCGGCCGAGCCGAAACCGCGCGAGGGCGCCGCCCTGACCGGCACCGCCAAGCTCCACCGCGTCGCCGGCGACGACATCACCTTCTCCTTCGACGCGCACCTCGCCGCCGCCGACAAGGCCGACCCGATGAAGGCGACCGGCACCTTCGAGTGGAGCCACTACCTCGACGGCGACGGCGCCTGGGCGAAGGCGAAGGTGGACTGTCTGGTCACCGGCGGCAAGGTGGCCGTGGTGTCCGGCATCGTCACCGACTCCGACCTGCCGGGCGCCAAGGGCACCCGGGTCGGCGTCACAGTGCACGACCTCGGCCGCCACGACCGGCTCGGCTACAGCTGGGCGACGACGGAGGACCTGGGCCCCAAGGACCTGCCGAAGTGCGTGAGTTCGGCTCCTTTCGAGAAGGTGAAGAAGGGGACGGGCGACTTCACGGTCGTGCCGTGGCAGCCCGACTTCTGACCGGCGGCGGCCCTCAGCGGGTCCGGCTTCCGGCCAGCACCAGCGCCGTCACCAGGTAGGGCACCGAGAGCACCACGAAGACCGTGCTGTGCGCCGCGCCCGCCCCCAGCAGCGCGTACGCGCCGAAGGTGGCGACCGTGACCAGCTCGGTGCCCAGGCTCGCCACGGAGGTGAGGGTGGCCCGGCGCGTGTCGTCGATGCGGTGCTGGAGACGGACGTCGGCGAGCACCTCGGCCAGCTGGAACCCGCCGAAGGCGAGGCCGACGAGCGCGATCCCGGCGGGTGTCCGGGTCCAGGCGCCCACCGCCATGGCCACCGCCGACCCCGCGAGCAGCCAGGCCATACCGGTCGTGCCGAGCCGTTCGGCCGGTCCGGTCAGCAGGGTCGCGACCGTGACGAGAGTCCAGACGAGGAGGATCAGATAGGGCACCGTGGCCTCCGCCACGCCGGTGTCACGGACCAGCAGGGGCGTGTACTCGTCGAGCGCGCCCCACACCGCGGCGACGGCCGGGATCAGCAGGAGGGCGCCGCGTACGGAACGGTTCCCGTGGGCTTCGGCGAGCCCGGCGCGCAGGGTCGCCGCCCAGCCGTCGCCCCCGCTCTCCGGCCGCTTCCGGTGCTCGGGGAGGCGGGCCGCCACCGCGGCGGCCAGCAGACAGGCCAGCACGCTGCCCGCGCCCACCGCCGGATAGCCGCCGAGGGCGAACACCGGCCCCGCGAGGCCGATCGCCGCCATGGTGGCCGCCAGCCGGGCCGCGCGCACCCGTCCCATCACGCGCGCGTACCGGTCGGCGGCACCGCACCGGTCCAGCTCGTCGTAGGCCAGCGCCTCCAGGGAGCCGGAGCAGAGCGCGCCTCCGACGCCCCACAGGACGAAGCCGAGCGCGAAGGCCCAGTACGACGGGACGAGCACCCAGAGGGTGAAGCCGACGGCGTTGAACAGCGGGCCGACCCACAGCAGCAGCCGTCGGGAGACCGCGTCGGCCAGGGCGCCGGAGGGGACCTCCAGCACCACGGCCGTGATCGACCACAGGGCGAAGAGGGAGGAGATCTGCCAGAGCGACAGGCCGGTGTCCGCGAACAGCAGCGCGTACACGGGGTAGAGCAGGACGAAGTCGTCGAGGAACGCGTAGCCGTACAGCGTGGCCGTCAGCCGGCGGACGCCGGTCGCGGGCACACGTGCGGGTGTGAGTGTCATGAGGCCTTCCCGGATGGGCGGTTCGGACGTCGTCGGAACGGCGTCCGAGGCGGCCCTCGGGAGGCACGGCTGGTGGATCAATGTCGCCAGGTCATGACACCGATGCTAGACAGTCCCGGCGCCGCTGCCCAGCGAAAATGTGGTGATCACCGCCGCGTGGTCGGACGGCCACTCGTTGTCCTCCACGTCCGGCATGGCCCGCGGGATGCCGCTGACGTACGTCCGGGAGTCGAGGACGCGCAGGCCACGGTGGAGGACGAAGTCGATCCGGTCCTGCGGCTCGGGCGGCCCGAGCACGGGTGACCAGGTGTGGCCCGGCTCCTCCACGGCGTCGGGGTGGGCCTGCCGGAAGGAGTCCGCGAACCCCACCTCCTCGGCCGCCCTGGTGACCGGCCACTCGGCGTCCGGCCGGTCCAGGTGGGACGGGGTGTTGAAGTCCCCGACCAGGACGACGGGCGCGGCGTCCCCGATCCGGCCGAGCGCGTCCCGCATCTGCCCGAGCCGGACGTCCTCGTACGGCTCGGACTCGTAGGGCCCGTACCGCTCGCAGTCGAGGTGCGCCGTCCAGACCTCGACCTCCTGATCCCCTACGGCGATCCGGGCGCCGGCCGCCCCGTAGAACCCGACGTCCGGGTCGCCGAGCGCGGCCGTGATCGGGTGGCGGCTGATGACGCCGAGGTTCTCCCCGGCCCGGTGGTGGTACCAGCCGAGCGCGTCGGCGAGTTCCCCGGCCGCGGTGCCGTACGTCTCCTGCAGCCCGACCACGTCCACCTCGCTCTCCGCGATGGCCTTGAGCTGCTTGGCCCGGTGGTCGTGGACCTTGGTGCCGCCGTACCAGAGGTTCCAGGTCATCACCCGGAGGCGGTACGGCAGCAGGGCGCGGAGCCGGTCGACGGTGACCCCCTCCAGGCCGGTCAGCACGGTCCGGCCCGGCGCGGCCGCGATCGGTGCGAGGGAGGGAACGGCGAGCACCGCGCACCCGGCGGCCTCGGCGGAGGCGACCCCGGTCTCCGTGTCCTCGACGGCCACGCAGGCGTCCGGGTCGGCGCCCAGGGCCCGGCAGGCGGCGAGGTAGGGGTCGGGGGCCGGCTTGGTGCGGGGGGTGTCGTCGGCGGTCACGGAGACGGCGAAGTGACCGGCGCCGAGCGCTTCGAGGACCGTGTCGGCGACCGCCCTCGGGGAGGCGGTGACCAGGGCGGTGGGCACCCCCTCGCGGGCGAGGGCGCGCAGCAGGTCGAGCGCGCCGGGGCGGGGCACGATGCCGGTGCGGACGCGGTCGGCGAACTCCCGGTGGAGCGCGTCGGCCAGCTCGCCGGACGGGGTGCCCGTGGCCGCGGACAGCCAGGCGGCGGTGTCCTCGACCGCGCGGCCGAGCACCTCGGGTTGGTCCGCCTCGGTCAGTGTCCGGCCGGCCACCTGTTCCACCGCCTCCCACCACAGCCGCTCGGTGTCGACGAGCGTGCCGTCCATGTCGAACAGGACGGCCTGGAGGGGGAGTCGGGTCACGACGGTCTCTTTCCTGTGGGGGGATCGGTGGTTCGCGGGTCCGTCAGCGGCCACGTTCGGCGACCAGTACCGGCCGCTCGGGCAGCGCCACGGTCACCGCGGCCCCCGCCCCGAGCCCGGCCGCGTCGTGCGCGGGCAGGTCGGCCTTCACGTCGGTGCCGTCGGCGAGCCGGACGGTGACCCGGACGGCGGCGCCCAGGAAGGACGTGGCGACCACGCGTGCCTTGCCGTCGTCCTCGGCGGTGACCCGGACGGCCTCCGGCCGCACGAGTACGTCCACCTCGGCCGCCGTGGGCGCCGGCCCGTCCACGGGCAGCCGCTGCCCGAGCACGTCCACCACGCCGTCGGTCACCCGTCCCGGGATCCGGCTCATCGTGCCGACGAACTCGGCGACGAAGGCGGTGGCGGGGCGCCCGTACAACTCGGCCGGGGCCGCGCACTGTTCGAGCCGGCCGGCGTGCATCACGGCGACCCGGTCCGCCATGGACAGGGCCTCCTCCTGGTCGTGGGTCACGAAGAGCGCGGTGATGCCGAGTTCCTGCTGGAGGCGCCGGATCTCCTCGCGCAGGGTGAGCCGGACCTTGGCGTCGAGCGCCGACAGCGGCTCGTCCAGGAGCAGGACCCGGGGTCGCAGGGCGAGCGCCCGGGCCAGGGCGACACGCTGCTGCTGGCCGCCGGAGAGCTGGTGCGGGAACTGTCCGCCCTTGTCGGCGAGGCCGACGAGCTCCAGCAACTCGGCCGCCCGGGCCCGCCGTTCAGCGGTACGGACCTTGCGCATCCGCAGTCCGAAGGCCACGTTGTCGACCGCGTCGAGATGCGGGAAGAGGCTGTACGACTGGAACACCATCCCGGCGTCCCGGCGGTGCGCCGGCACCCGGGTGACGTCCTCGCCGTCGACCAGCACCTCACCGGAGTCGGGGTGTTCGAACCCGGCGAGCATGCGCAGCGCGGTGGTCTTGCCGCAGCCGGACGGGCCGAGCAGGGCGAGCAGTTCCCCCGGCCGGACGGTGAGGTCGAGGCCGTCGAGGGCGACGGTGGGACCGAACTCCCGCCTGAGTCCCCGGAATTCGACGGTTGCCGCTGTTTCAGACATGGGTCATCCCCGGGAGGTAGTACGGGTACGGCCGCCGAAGCCGGCCAGGACGAGGAGCAGCGCCCAGGTCAGGAGCAGGCTGAGCACGGACACGGCGACGGAGAGCTGGGCCTGCGAGCCGCTGACGTTGACGATCCACACGGCGAAGGGCCTGAAGCCCAGCAGCTGCGCCACGGTGAACTCGCCGAGCACCAGGGCCAGCGTGAGGAAGGAGGAGTTGAGGAGCGCGCCGCGCAGATTGGGCAGGACGGCCTGGACGAGCGCCTGCGGCCAGTTGGCCCCGCAGCTGCGGGCGGCCTCGACGAGGGTGCGTACGTCGACGGCGCGCAGGCCGGCGTCCAGCGCCCGGTACACGAACGGCAGCGCCATCACGACGTAGGCCAGGACGAGCACCAGCGGGAAGTCGGGGTTCTGGAGGGCCACGAAGGTCTGGAACAGCGGGGTGCGCGAGAGGTGTTCGGGACCCCACTTGAGGACGGTGACGATGCCGGCCACGAACGCGATCGGTGGCACGACCAGCGGCAGTGAGCACACCACCTCGACGACCGGCCGCAGCCGGGGCGCTCCGAGCCGCAGGGCCACCATGGCGGGGACCATCAGCAGCAGGACGACCGCGATGGTGGCGACGGCGAGTTCCAGGGAGAGGAGCAGGCTGTCGGTGAAGCCGTCGGTGGACAGGATCTGGGAGTAGGCGTCGAAGGTGAGCCCCTCCCCCGGCACATCGACCGTGAAGACGACCGACGCGGCCAGCGGCACCAGGAAGTACAGCCCGGCGAGGCCGAACACGCCCCACCGCCACAGGTTCAGGCGAGCCATCGCGCGCTCCGTCGTTGCAGGGGCAGGTACACGGCCATGACCAGGCCCGCGACGAGGACCATGTCGAGGCTGAGGGCGAGCGCCACGTTCTCCTGGCCCACGAGCACGTTGCCGGAGAGGGCGTCGGCGATCTGGAGGGTGATCAGCGGGATCGAACTGCCCACCATGGCCGCCGCGGTGGCGTAGGCGGCGAAGGCGCTGCCGAAGAGCAGCACGAACCCGCCGAGGAGTGTGGGCAGCAGGACCGGCAGGGCGACGAACCGCCAGTACTGCGCGGGTGTCGCCCCGTTGTTATGGGCGGCCTCGCGCCACTGGACGCGCAGGCCCTCCAGTGCCGGGGTGATGGTGAGGACCATCAGCGGGATCAGGAAGTACAGGTAGACGAGGACGAGTCCCCAGAAGCTGTACAGGTCCCAGCCCTTGTCCATGAGCCCGAAGTGCCGTGTCAGGACACCCGCGTTGCCGAGGGTTGCGACGAAGGCGAAGGCCAGCGGGACTCCGCCGAAGTTGGCCAGTACGCCGGACGCGGTGAGCACGGCCTCGCGCAGCGCGCGGTGCCGGGAGGTCACCACGGCCTGGGCTAGCGGGAGTCCGAGGACGGTGGCCAGTCCCGCCGACACGGCGGACAGCTTGATGCTGCCGAACAGCGCGGTCAGGTAGGCGCCTTGGAGGGAGGCGCTGAGGTTGGCCGTGCTGTAGGCGCCCGTCTCCTTGGCGGTGAAGGCGCCGTCCAGGATCGCCCAGGCGGGCAGCCCGAAGGCGAGCCCGGTGAAGACGAGCAGCGGGACGACGGCGAGCCAGCCGAGCGACCGGCGCCGCCGCTTCACCGGAGCGGCGGTCGCCGTGTCGTCGACCCGTACGGCGGTGGCCGTCATCCGGAGACGGCCTTCGCCCAGCCCTGGCCGAGCACCGTCTTGGCCTTGTTCTGCTGGTCCTCGGTCGGGAACTCGGGCGTTCCGGAGACCTCGGGCAGCTTGGCCGCGGCGGTCTTGTCGAGGGTGCCGGCCTTCTCCATGGCGGTCATCAGGGCCGGGCGGGCGTATCCCTTGAGCCACAGGTTCTGGCCCTCGGCGCTGTAGAGGTACTCCTGCCACAGGCGGGCGGTCGCGGGGTGCGGGGCGTCCTTGTTGATCGCCTGGGAGTAGTACTGCGAGAACTGGCCGTCGCTCGGCACGGCGACCTTCCAGTCGACGCCCTTGGACTTGAACTCGTCGGCGTACCCGGCGTTGAGGTAGTCCCAGTCGATGCTGATCGGCGTCTCGCCCTTCTCGACGGTGGCCGGGGTCGACTCGACGGGCGTGTAGTTGCCGTTCTTCTTCAGCTTGGCGAAGAAGTCGAGGCCGGGCTGGATGTCGTCGAAGGAACCGCCGCTCGCGAGCGAGGCCGCCCAGACGCCGCCGAAGGCCGAACCGGACTTGGTGGGGTTGCCGTTGAGGGCGACCTGGCCCTTGTACCGCGGCTTGAGGAGATCGGCGAAGGTGGTCGGGCAGGTCTTGACCCGCTTGGCGTCGCAGCCGATGGAGATGTAGCCGCCGTAGTCGTTGTACCAGAGGCCCTTCGCGTCCTTCTGCTCCGTGGGTATGTCGGCGAACGCGGCGACCTTGTAGGGCGCGAGCAGCCCTTGCTCGGCGGCGCTCAGGGCGAAGGAGCTGCCGAGGTCGAGGACGTCCGGCGCCCGGTCCTGGCCCTTGCGCGAGGTGACGGCGTTGATCTCGTCCTGGCTGGCGCCGTCCGGGTTCTCGACCTCGATCTTGATGCCGTACTTCTTCTCGAAGCCGTCGATGAGGGCGCCGTAGTTGGCCCAGTCGCGGGGCAGCGCGATGGCGTTGAGGGTGCCCTCCTTCTTGGCCGCGGCGACCAGCTTGGCGAGGCCCCCGAAGTCGGCGGCGGAGGTGGCCGTGGCGGCGCTCTTGCCGTCGGCGGTGGTCGAGGAGGTCTCGGGGGCGGCGCCGCAGGCGCTCAGGGTCAGGGCGGCGAGGACGCCCAGGGCGGCTGTTCTCGGCAGGGACAGGGTCACGGCTTCTCCCAGGGGGACGCGCGAGAGTTCAGGAGATGAGACGAACTTGTCTGAACAAGTTGGCCTCAGTACGCACGCCGCTGATGTCCCCTCGGTAAACTCTGGCGAAACCCTGATCCCTGATTTCGCACACAATCCGAGCTCTCGACCAGCGCCGCCGAGGGTCGACTAGGCTGGTGTAGCTGTGCACAGCAACTAGATCGAAGGGGAAGAATGGCGGCGCGACACGAGGAGATCGCCGACGCACTGCGCCGGGCGATCGACCGCGAGGAGTACACGGTCGGCAGCCGGCTGCCCGCCGAGACGGACCTCGCGGCCCACTACGGCGTCTCGCGCGGCACGGTCCGCCAGGCCGTCGCCGCGCTCACCGCCGAGGGGCTCATCGGTTCCCGCCAGGGCGCCCGCCGGGTGGTGCTGGCCAGCCGCCGCAGCCAGAGCTTCGCGGAACTGCGCAGCTTCGCCCAGTGGGCGCGCGCGATGGGCCGCGAGGCGACCGGGCGGGTGGTCGCGCAGGAGCACCGCCCGGCGACCGCCGAGGACGCCGTACGTCTCCAACTGCGCGAGCGGACCCCGGTGTTGCACGTCCTGCGGGTGCGCGGTCTGGACGGCGAACCGGTGCTCCTGGAGCGAACGGTGTACGCCGACTGGATCGCCCCCGCCGTCGAGCCGATCGAGCCGGACTGCCCGTCGGTGACCCAACGCCTGTACGACGACACGGGGTTGGTCTTCGCGTACGGCGAGCACGTCATCGACGCGGTCGCGGCCGGCGCCCAGGACGCCGAGCTGCTGCTCGTCCGCCGTACCAGTCCCCTGCTGCGCGTCCGCCGGGTGACGACGACCCGCGAAGGCCGCCCGGTGGAGTGGTCGGACGACCGCTACCGCTCGGACGCGGTGAGCTTCAGCGTGCACAACTCGATGGACAACAACGCTCTGGCGAGGAAGACGGCCGACTAGGGTGCCACGCATGCAGGCTGCGACGATCAGGCGGGCGACCGCCGAGGACGCCGACCCCCTGACCGCCCTGATGCAGGCGTCCGCCGCCTATCGGGGGCACTACGCCTCGATCCTCGACGGCTACCGCGTCACGGCGGACTACATCACCCGGCACACGGTGTTCGTGGCGTCCGACGAGGCCGGAAGCCTCCTCGGCTTCTACGCGCTGGTGCTGCGACCGCCCGAGCTGGACCTGGCGTTCGTCGCGGACGACGCCCAGGGGACGGGCCTCGGACGGCGGCTCGTGGAGCACATGCTCGGTGAGGCCCGGGAGGCGGGCCTGACCGAGGTGCGGGTGGTGTCGCATCCCCCGGCCGAGGAGTTCTACCGCCGCCTCGGCGCGGAGCGCGTGGGCACCCTCGCCCCGTCGCCGCCGAAGGTCACCTGGGAGCGCCCCGATCTGCGGTTCACCCTCCCCCGGTGACCCTACGTCGGCGCGCCCGAGGAGAACCTCCGCAGCAGCGGCGACAGCACCAGCACCGACTTGGTGCGCTCCACGAACGGCTCCCCCGCGATCCGCTCCAGGACCCGTTCGAAGTGCCGCATGTCGGAGGCGAAGACCTGGACGACCGCGTCCGCGTCCCCGGTGACGGTGGACGCGGCCACGACCTCCTGGTACCGCTCCAGGCCCCGCCGGATGGTGTCCGGCGAGGTGTTGTGCCGGCAGTAGATCTCGACGAACCCCTCGGTCTCCCAGCCGAGGGCCGTCGGGTCGACCCGCACGGTGAAGCCGGTGATGGCTCCGGTGGCGCGCAGCCGGTCCACGCGCCGTTTCACGGCGGGCGCGGAGAGGCCGACGATCTGCCCGATGTCCGCGTAGGAGCGGCGGGCGTCCTCGGCGAGGGCGTGGACGATACGTTCGTCGAGATCGTTGAGCACGGTGGGTGGATCAGCTCTCAGGTGGTGCGGGACGGGAGCGCCTCGGTCGTCGCGAGACGGGAGCGGCGGTAGCCGTATACGAAGTAGAACACGAGCCCGGCCGCCATCCAGACCCCGAAGACCACCCAGGTGACGGCGGACAGGCTGCCCATCATCCAGAGGCAGAACCCGAGCCCCAGCGCGGGCAGCAGCGGCGACAGCGGCACCCGGAAGGTGCGGGGCATGTCCGGACGGGTCCGGCGCAGCACCACGACGGCGATGTTGACCAGCCCGAAGGCGAAGAGCGTGCCGATGCTGGTGGCGTCGGCGAGCTGCCCGAGCGGGATCGCGGCGGCCAGGATCCCGCAGAACAGGGAGACGATGACCGTGTTGACGCGGGGCGTGCCGGTCTTCGGGTGCACCCGGGCGAACACCTTCGGCACGAGTCCGTCGCGGGCCATGGCGAAGAGGATGCGGGTCTGGCCGTAGAGCACGGTCAGGACGACGCTGGCGATGGCGATGACCGCGCAGGCGGCCAGCAGGGTGCCCCAGAAGGTCTGTCCGGTCACCTCGCGCATGATCTGCGCGAGCGCGGCCTCGGAGTCCCCGAACCGCTGCCAGGGCTTGGCGCCGACGGCGACGGCCGCGACGAGGACGTACAGAGCCGTCACGATGACCAGCGACAGCATGATCGCGCGCGGCAGGTCGCGCTGGGCGTTCCTGGCCTCCTCGCCGGCGGTGGAGGCGGCGTCGAAGCCGATGTAGGAGAAGAACAGCGTGGCCCCGGCCGCGCTCACGCCCGCCATGCCGAGCGGCATGAAGTGCTCGTAGTTGCCGGAGCGGAAGCCCTGGATGCCGATGGCGCAGAACAGCACCAGCGCGCCGATCTTCACGACGACCATCACGGTGTTGGCCCGCGCGGACTCCTTCGCCCCGCCGAGCAGGAAGGCCATGGCGAGCAGGACGACGATCAGCGCCGGCAGGTTGAAGATCCCGCCGTCGCCGGGCGGCGCGGACAGCGCGTCCGGGATGGTGACGCCGATGGTCCCGTCCAGCAGGTCGTTGAGGTACTCGCCCCAGCCGACGGCGACGGCCGCGACCGAGACGCCGTACTCCAGGAGCAGACACCAGCCGCAGACCCAGGCCACCAGCTCGCCCATCGTCGCGTACGCGTACGAGTACGAGGACCCGGAGACCGGGATCGTGCCCGCGAGTTCGGCGTAGGACAGGGCCGAGAAGAGCGCCGTGAGTCCGGCGATCACGAAGGACAGCGTGACGGCCGGCCCTGCCTTGGGCACGGCCTCGCCGAGGACGACGAAGATGCCGGTGCCGAGCGTGGCACCGATGCTGATCATGGTCAGCTGCCAGAGCCCCAGGGAGCGGCGCAGGGACCCGCCCTCACCCTGTCCCCCCTCGGCGACCAGGCGTTCCACAGGCTTGCGCCGCATGAGTCGCGCACCGAGCCCCGGGGACGCCGATCCGGTCCGGGTGCGCTGTCGCGGGGGTGCGCCTTGGTCGAGCACGCGCTGACTCCTTCGTCATGGCATTCGAGTACAGCGCAGGAGCCTATGAGTCAGACATCGCGGTCGTAATGCAGCAACCTTGCGCGTATCCGCAAGATCCTTGCGTTCATCGGAAGGTGGCGGGTGTTCGTTGCGCGGGGGCTTCGGAGTGTTGCGTACGTCCTGTTCAGAGCAGGTTTTTGACCAGAAAGGCACACTCCTCGACGCACTCGCGCAGCACGCCGTCGGCGTCCTCGTACGACCAGCGGTCGTAGTAGTCGATCAGGGGTGTGTAGCCGAGCCGTGCATAGAGTTCCGCCGCGCGCGGGTTGTCCTTCGCGACGCCGAGGCCGACGACCGTGATCCCCCGTTCCCGGGCCAGCTCCTCGGCCGCGTGGATGAGGGACGTGCCGATGCCCCGCGAGCGGAGCTCCTCGGGCCATACGCCGAGTCCGTTGATCTCCGGGCATCCGGGCCGCGCGGCCCGCACCGCGGCGGCGTCGCAGCCGCCCCAGCGCAACTCCGTGTGCCCGACGGGCCGTTCCGCCAGCCAGGCGACGAGATACGTGCTCTCGCCCTGCTCCTGACGCGCGAACCGGCGGGCGTGGAAGGAGAGGGCTCCCGGCGAAGCGATGTACTCGTCGAGCAGCGCCACGTCGTCCGGTCCACAGACGGTGATCTTCATGTGCCGACGGTAGCCCTCGGGCATGCGAACGGCCCCCGAATTTCAACGGGGGCCGCACACAGGGAAGTTGCCGCATCAGCTCCAGCTGGCGTGCAGCGGCTTGCCCTCCGCGTAGCCGGCCGCGCTCTGGATGCCGACGACCGCCTTCTCGGCGAACTCCTCCAGGGAGCCCGCGCCCGCGTAGGTGCAGGAGGAGCGGACGCCCGCGATGATCGAGTCGATCAGGTCCTCGACGCCCGGGCGGGCCGGGTCGAGGAACATCCGGGAGGTGGAGATGCCCTCCTCGAACAGCGCCTTGCGGGCCCGGTCGTACGACGACTCCTCGGACGTCCGGTTGGCCACGGCACGCGCGGACGCCATGCCGAACGACTCCTTGTAGAACCGGCCGCTGGAGTCCTGCTGAAGGTCGCCGGGCGACTCGAACGTGCCCGCGAACCAGGACCCGACCATCACGTTGGAGGCGCCGGCCGCGAGCGCCATGGCGACGTCACGCGGGTGCCGGACACCGCCGTCGGCCCAGACGTGCTTGCCGTACTTCTTCGCCTCGGCGGCGCACTCGAGGACGGCCGAGAACTGCGGCCGGCCCACGCCGGTCATCATGCGGGTGGTGCACATGGCGCCGGGGCCCACGCCGACCTTGATGATGTCGGCACCGGCCTCGATCAGATCCCGCACACCCTCGGCGGCCACGATGTTGCCGGCCACGATCGGCACCTGCGGGTCGAGCGCGCGGACCACCTTGATCGCGCTGATCATCGACTCCTGGTGACCGTGCGCCGTGTCGATGACGAGCGTGTCGACGCCCGCGTCGAGCAGCTGCTTGGCCTTGCCCGCCACATCGCCGTTGATACCGACGGCGGCGGCGATCCGCAGCTTGCCGTTGGCGTCCACGGCCGGCGTGTACAGCGTGGCGCGCAGGGCGCCCTTGCGGGTGAGGATGCCGGCGAGCTTGCCGTCCTTGTCGACGGCGGGCGCGTAACGGCGGTTGGCCCCGTCGAGCCGGTTGAACGCCTCGCGCGGGTCGATGTCGGCGTCCAGGAGCAGCAGGTCGCGCGACATGACGACCTCCAGCTGCGTGAAGCGGTCGACGCCGGTCAGGTCCTGGTCGGTGACGACACCGACGGGCCGGCCGTCCTCGTCGACGACCACACCGGCGTTGTGCGCCCGCTTGGGCAGCAGGGCGAGGGCGTCGGCGACCGTCTGGTGCGGGGCCAGCACGATCGGGGTGTCCAGGACGTGGTGGCGGCTCTTCACCCAGGAGACGACCTCGGTGACGACCTCGATCGGGATGTCCTGCGGGATGACCACCAGGCCACCGCGCCGGGCCATCGTCTCGGCCATCCGGCGCCCGGCGATGGCGGTCATGTTGGCGACGACCAGCGGGATCGTGGTGCCCGTGCCGTCCGGGGAACTGAGGTCCACACCCTGACGCGAACCGACCGCACTGCGGCTCGGGACCATGAAGACGTCGTCGTACGTCAGGTCGTACGGGGGCTGGATGTCGTTGAGGAAACGCACGTGCTGCACATCCCAGTCGTTCAGAGGTGGCCCCCGGACAGGTCAGCCAGGGGGAAGAGCACGTACTTCATTGTCCCATGTCGACCGGAATGCCATGCCCGGGCAGATCATCCAGGCAGGTCAGAGGGGGCTTCGGAGGATCCTCCGAGAGCGAGCGCCACAGTGAGCACAGCCGCCCCGGCGAACACCTCGCACGCTACGGCCCACTCGTCGGGACGCAGCGCGGCGTACGACCGCCAGTTCCGTACGACGACCAGCGGCTCCCGGTCCACGGCGTCCCGGGGCCACAGACCGGGATCGGAGAGGACGTCGGCCAGCGCGTCCCAGTTCCGCCCGAACCAGTCCGGCAGCCGCAGGTCCCGGGCGCAGCGGTCCATCAGCCCCGCCTTGTCCACGACCCCCTCGAGATCCACCGCGACCACGGTCTCCGTCATCTCAGCACCGCCCTGAACGAGTCGTAGTGATCATCGGTGTAGTAGATCTCGCCGCTCCGCCCGGTGACAATGCGCCGGGCCCCGCGATCGCGCGAGCCCGGCGTGCGGACGGTGAATTCGTGGTAGTAACCGCGCTTGTGCGCGGGCAGCCGCCGCTCGAAGTTCCCGAAGACGCTGCCGTCCCTGTCGTACGGGAACGGGCCGCCCGCGTCGATGAGGCCGAGCGTCTCGCGGGCCTGGGCGGGAAGGCGGGCCTCCTGGACGGTGGCCATGCCGTCGGCCCAGGAGGGGGCGGCGTCACCGGGGTCGGCCGAGCACCCCGCGAGCACCAGCACACACAGAAGCGTCCGGGAGACGAGCCGCAGCAGCATACGGACCACGCTGCCACGACCGTCCCCTCATGACCTTCCGTCAGGGTCCGTCCGGGTCGGCCCTGTTCAGCGCCGGCTTCGGCGTCGATCCCGCCGCCATCAGCACGTCCGCCGCCTGGGTGTCCGTGACCAGGCTGGTGACCAGCCCGGACCGCAGCACCGCGTCGATCGCCATCGCCTTGCGCGCCCCGCCGGCGATCGCGACGACCTCGGGGATACGACGGAGCTGGTCGGCCTTGACGGTGATGCACCGCTCGCCCAGGTCCCGGCCCACCCGGCGCCCCTCGGCGTCGAAGAGGTGCGCGGAGGTCTCCGCGGCGACCCCGAGGGACGAGTAGTGCGCCCGCTCCTCGTCGCTGAGCATGTCGTACACCGTCGAGACGCCCGGCCCCCAGGAGCCGATGGAGACACAGGCGACCGTGACCTTGTCGAAGTACTCGAAGGCCCGGGCGATCCCGGTCTGGTTGCGCAGCGCGGCCGCGGTGGCCGCGTCCGGCAGCAGCATCGGCGCGTAGATCGGGTGGGCGTCACCGCCCGAGACCTGCGCGGCCCGCCGTACCGCCTCCACGGAGCCGCGCTCGGCGGTACCGGCGTCGTACACACCCGTCAGCTGCACCACCGTGCACGGCGGCAGCCGGTCCAGGGCAGCGGCCATGTGGATGGTGGACCGGCCCCAGGCCAGACCGAGCACATCGCCCTCGTTGACGAGCTCGCCGAGCAGGTCGGCGGCCGTCTCCCCGAGGTTCTCGGGGTCGGGCGAGTCCTCCGCCTCGGCCGGTGACTCCACCACGACGGCATGCCTGAGGCCGTACCGGGCGCGCAGCGCGTCCGAGCGCTCGGCATCCAGCTCGGCCGGCACCCGGATCTCGATGCGCACGAGATCCCGCTCGAGGGCCGTCTCCAGAACCCGGGCCACCTTGAAGCGGCTCACGCCGAACTCCTCGGCGATCTGGATCTTCGACTTGCCCTCGAGGTAGAAGCGGCGGGCCATCGCCGCCGCCTGCACCAGCTCAGCGGGTCCCATCCGCATGGCTGACCGGCCCGCCGACATACCCGACACGGCCATCTCCTCACTGCTGTTCACACTCTGGATTCGCCTTCATCCTTGCAGATTCGGCGGACTTGATCAGGCCCTGAAGAGAGCCGTTCACGTTCCCGTGGCTCAGTGGCCGCACGCCCAGGAGGCCTTGGCGGTGACCGAGTCCGCCTGGTTGCGTAGTGCACGTACCGCCTCGGCCGGGTCGGACGCGTTGTAGACGGCCGAGCCCGCGACGAAGACGTCGGCACCGGCGTCGGCGCACTGCTCGATGGTGGAGGCCGAGACTCCGCCGTCGACCTGGAGCCAGAGGTCGAGGCCGTGCTTGCTGATCAACTCGCGGGTCCGGCGAATCTTGGGGAGCATGATGTCGAGAAACGCCTGTCCCCCGAAGCCCGGCTCCACCGTCATGATCAGCAGCATGTCGAGCTCGGGGAGCAGATCCTCGTACGGCTCGATGGGCGTCGCGGGCCTGAGCGCCATGGAGGCGCGGGCGCCCTTGGCCCGGATCTCCCGGGCGAGCCGGACCGGCGCGGCGGCCGCCTCGACGTGGAAGGTGACGGAACCGGCCCCCGCCTCGACGTACTGGGGCGCCCACCGATCGGGGGCCTCGATCATCAGATGACAGTCCAGCGGAGTGTCCGTCGCACGGGCCAGAGACTCTACGACCGGCACACCGAGCGTGAGGTTCGGGACGAAATGGTTGTCCATGACGTCGACGTGGAGCCAGTCGGCTCCCTCCACCGCCTTCGCCTCGTCCGCGAGGCGGGCGAAGTCAGCGGACAGGATGCTGGGGTTGATCTGCGCGGCCATGGCCCAAGCCTCCCATGTCCGGGCACGAATGTTCGCGCCGGTCCAGACCTAAGCCGTTCATCGGATGTTGTTCCGGGACGGTGCGTGCCATATTGGGCGGCCGACCGTGAGGCATCGGGTTGCGGGGGTCGCCATGACTGACAAGCGAGGCGTCGGGCATCTGGTGTGCGGACGGCGTGCCAAATGGGTCGTCCTGGCACTGTGGCTGGTGGCACTGTTCCTGACGGCGCCCTTCGCCCAGAAACTCACCGACGCCCAGGACAACGACGCCGCCTCCTGGCTGCCCGGCTCGGCCGAGTCCACCCAAGTCCTCAAAATCTCCGAGGACTTCAGGCCCGAGCAGATCCCCGCGGTCGTCGTCTACGCCCGCGCGGACGGTCTGACCGCCCAGGACCGGGCGCGGATCGCGGAGGACGCACAGCAGATCAAGGAGCTCCGGGACCACGGCATCCGGGGCTCGGAGACCCGCGGCCCGGTCTACGACCGTAAGACGGATCCGCGCGCGGCCCAGATCCTCGTACCGATCACGATGGACGAGAAGGGCTGGGAGGAGATCGCCCCCGCGGTCGACACCATCCGGGACAAGGTGGGCGAGGGCGGCGCGGGACTGGCCGTGCACATCACGGGCCCGGGCGGCACCTCGGCGGACTTCTCCGAGGCGTTCGAGGGCATCGACTCCACGTTGCTGCTCTCCGCGATGGGCGTCGTCATCGTCATGCTGCTCATCACCTACCGCAGCCCCACCCTCCTCATCGTCCCGCTGCTCTCGGTGATCGCCGCCCTCTTCACGGCACAGGCGTTGATCTACCTGCTCGCCGAGCACGCGGGTCTGACGGTCAACGGGCAGAGCGCTGGCATCCTCACGGTCCTCGTCTTCGGCGCGGGGACGGACTATGCCCTGCTCCTGGTCGCCCGCTACCGCGAGGAGCTGCACCGCCACGAGGACCGGCACGAGGCGATGGCCCTGGCCCTGCACCGCGCGGGCCCGGCGGTGATCGCGTCCGGCGCGACCGTCGTGCTGAGCATGCTGGTGCTGGTGGTGGCGGAGATGAACTCCACGAGCGGTCTCGGCCCGGTGGCCGCGATCGGCGTGGCCGTCGCCCTGCTCGCCATGATGACCCTCTTCCCCGCCCTGCTGGTGATCTTCGGCCGCTGGATCTTCTGGCCCGTCACCCCGCACTTCGGCGACCCCGACCGCATCGAGCGGGGCATCTGGGCCCGGATGGGCCGCCGTATCGCCCGCCGCCCGCGCATGGTCTGGGCCGCCACCGCGCTCATCCTCGCCGTCTGCTCGCTGGGCCTGATCCAGCTGCGCGCCGAGGGCATCAGCAACGCGGACGCGTTCACCGGCAAGCCCGACTCGATCGTCGGCCAGGAGGTCTCCGCACGCTACTTCCCGGCGGGCGCCGGCGACCCGCTGGTCGTCGTCAGCAACCAGGCACAGGCCCAACAGGTCGGCGAGGCGGTCGCCGCCACCGACGGTGTCGTCCCCGAGTCGCTGGGCCTGCCACCGGGCACGAAACCGTCCTTCGACGGCAAGGTCCTCTTCGAGGCGACGATGACCGACCCGGCCGACAGCGAGGCGGCCAAGCGGACCGTCGAACGGGTCCGCGACGCGGTCCACGCGGTGCCGGACGCCGACGCCCAGGTGGGCGGCGGTACGGCCTCCCTGCTCGACATGGACGAGGCGACCACGCACGACAACATCCTGATCATCCCGCTGGTGCTCGCGGTCGTCCTGCTGATCCTGTGCGCACTGCTGCGCGCCCTGATCGCACCGCTGCTGCTGATCGGGACGGTGATCCTGTCCTTCGCGGCGGCGCTGGGCCTCAGCGCGCTCGCCTTCAGGTACCTGTTCGACTACGCGGGCGAGACGACGGACTTCCCGCTCTTCGTCTTCGTCTTCCTGGTCGCCCTCGGCATCGACTACAACATCTTCCTGACCACCCGCATCCGCGAGGAGGCGGCCCGCCAGGGCACCCGCCCAGGCGTGGTCACGGGCCTGGCGGCGACAGGCGCGGTCATCACATCCGCGGGCCTGGTCCTCGCCGGCACCTTCGCCGCCCTCGGCACGCTCCCCATGGTCGCCTTCGCGGAAATCGGCTTCGCCGTCGCGCTCGGCGTCCTCCTGGACACGTTCATCGTCCGCTCGGTCCTGGTGACGTCCCTGTTCCTGGACGTGGGCCCGAAGGTGTGGTGGCCGCACAAACTGGCGCAAGAGGAGGCCAAGACAACGCAGGTGGCTGAGAAATCGGCGGCGGGACAACGCCCTTAGGTCTTTAGGGGCGCGGGGAACTGCGCGACAAGCCCCACACGGCCGTCAGTCGCAATCGGATCCGCACCCCTACGGCGAACAGGCGAACTCACCCCGTCCGACGAATCAACGCCAAATACATCGCATCGGTCCCATGCACATGCGGCCACAACTGCACATCAGGCCCCTCCCCCAGCTCCGGCACCCCCGGAAGCAACGGCCGCGCGTCGATCAACTCGGCGTCCGGCCACTGCTTGAGCACGTCCTCCACGACGGCCCGCGTCTCGGCAAGGTGCGGCGAACAGGTCGCGTACCCCACGACCCCACCCACCCGCACGGACTCCAGCGCGGTCTTCAACAACCCCCGCTGCAACGGCGCGAACCCCTCAAGATCCTCCGGCCGCCGACGCCATCGCGCCTCGGGCCGCCGCCGCAACGCCCCGAGCCCGGTGCACGGCACATCCATCAGCACCCGGTCGAAGCTGCCGGGGCGCCACGGCGGCTTGATCCCGTCCGCGGCGATGACCTGATACGGCCCAGGGTTCCCGGCCAGCGCCTTGGCGACCAGCCCGGCCCGATGCGGCTGCTTCTCGGAGGCGAGGAGCACAGCCCCCCGCTCCGAGGCCAGCGCGGCGAGCAACGCGGCCTTGCCACCCGGCCCCGCGCACCCGTCGAGCCACTTCCCGTCCGCCCCCTCCAGGGGCGCGTTGGCGAGCGCCAGAGCCACCAGCTGGCTGCCCTCGTCCTGCACACCCGCACGGCCTTCCCGTACGGCCTCGATGGCCCCGGGTTCGCCGCCCTCGGCGAGCCGCACGGCGTAGGGCGACCACTGTCCGGCGACGGCGGCCTCCTCCCGCAGCAGCTCGTCGGTGCTCGCCCGCCCGGGGCGGGCCACCAGGGTCACCTCGGGCCGCTCGTTGTCGGCCGCGAGGAGCTTCTCGATCCCGGCCCGCCCGCCGCCGAGCGAGTCCCACAGCGCGGAGACGACCCAGCGGGGGTGGGAGTGCACGACGGCGAGGTGGTCCTCGGGATCGTCGTCGTAGGGAGGCGCGACCTTGGCGATCCACCCCTCCAGATCGTCCTGCGCGACCTTGCGCAGCACGGCGTTGACGAACTTGGCCCGCCCGTCACCGAGCACGACCCGCGCGAGCTCCACGGAGGCGGACACGGCGGCGTGCGTGGGAATCCGCGTCCCCAGCAGCTGATGGACACCGAGGCTCAGCACGTCGAGGACCGGCGGGTCGACCTCCCGGAGCGGCCGGTCGACACACGCCGAGATGACGGCGTCGTACGTCCCCTGCCGCCGCAGCGTCCCGTAGACGAGCTCGGTGGCCAGCGCCGCGTCCCGCCCGTCGAAGTCGCCTTTCTCCCGCGCCTTGCGCAGCAGTGGCGGCAGGACGAGGTTGGCGTACGCGTCCCGCTCGTCCACGGCCCGCAGGGCCTCGAAGGCGAGGAAGCGGACGGGGTCCTTCTTGGGCCGGCGGTAGGGCTTGCCGGACGGGCGGGGCCGGGACTGGTCGCTCACGAAAAAGGTGCTCCGGATGTGTTGACGGGATACGCGTCAAGCGTACGTCCCACCCACGCGCGCGTGCCCCGCCGAGGGGCCTCGGGAAGGGGCCGTCGGAGCGCCACGGAGGCACCGGACGCCCCGAGCCTCGGAGAGCGTCAGGCGCCCAGGGTCTCGCCCTCGGCGATCCGCACCCCGCGCGCCCAGTCGGCGGCCCGCATCGGCTTCTTCCCCTGGGCCTGCACCCACAGCAGCTCGACACCGTACGAGCCGGTGCCGACGTGGACGCTGTTCTTGCCGACAGCCATCTGACCGGGGGCGAGGTCGGTGCGGTCGAGGGCGGGCTGCACCTGGATGAGCTTGAGCCGCTCACCGCGGAACACGGTCCAGGCCCCGGGGGCGGGCGTGCACCCGCGCACGACCCGGTCGACCCGCAGAGCCGGGGCGCCCCAGTCGACCTGTGCGTCCTCGACGGTGATCTTCGGGGCGAGGGTGATGCCCTCGGCGGGCTGCGGTACGGCCTTCAGGGTGCCGTCCTCGATCCCGTCCATGGTCGCCGCGAGCAGCCCGGAGCCGGCGAAGGCGAGCCGGGTCAGCAGGTCGCCGCTGGTGTCGGTGTGCCGGATCTCCTCGGTGACGGTGCCGTAGACCGGGCCGGAGTCGAGCCCTTCCTCGATCAGGAAGGTGGAGGCCCCGGTGATCTCGTCGCCCGCCATGATGGCGTGCTGCACGGGCGCGGCCCCGCGCCAGGAGGGCAGCAACGAGAAGTGCAGGTTGACCCAGCCGTGGGCCGGGATGTCGAGGGCGACCCGGGGCAGCAGCGCCCCGTAGGCGACGACGGGACAGCAGTCCGGCGCGATCTGCCGCAGCCGCTCCAGAAACTCGGGGTCCCTCGGCTTCACGGGCTTCAGCACCTCGATGCCCGCCTCCTCGGCCCGCTCGGCCACCGGACTCGCGACGAGCCTGCGCCCCCGGCCGGCCGGCGCGTCGGGCCGCGTGACGACGGCGGCCACCTCGTGCCGCCCGGAGGCGATCAGAGCGTCCAGTGCGGGAACGGCGACCTCGGGGGTACCGGCGAAGACGAGCTTCATGGGTGGGTTCGGGCCTCTCGGGCGGGGGTTGATAGGGGCAACACACAAGTCTATGACCACGGAACGACATACCGCCGACGGCGAGGATCACGACCGCCGAAGGCACGGATCGCGGCCGCCGAAGTCGAGAGTCGCGCAGGCCCGTCGGCGCGAACCCCCCTCCCGGGGCGCACGCATATGCCGCTACGCCCCCACTGCGTGACCAGCGGAGCGTCCACGCGTTGGTCAAGAAAGAGTTGACCACAACGGGCCGCTGGAGCGGCCCGATCCTTTTCACGCCGGTTCGAGAGGCTTGTTCATGGCCGACCATGCAACCCACGACGCCCAGGCTCGGGCCAGCCTGCACTTGCTGGTGCGGGACATCGAGCGGGTCCGCCGGCAGGTGGACGCACTGCGCACCCTCACCGCCCAGTTGGGGAACGTCTACCGCCCGCGCCGCTCCGGCCCCTCCACGGGCTTCGTCGTCTACGGACGCGCCCCCGCGCCGACGGTCCGTCTCGCGCAGGAGCTGCGGGACAGCGTCGAGACCCTCGTGACGGCCGCGGTCGACTTCGACCGCTCGCTCGGCTTCTCATGGGACGCGGTGGGCTCCGCGCTCGGGGTCACCAAGCAGGCGGTCCACCGCCGTTACGGCGCGCGCCGCGCCGCGACCCAGGCGGCCGCCGACGCCGAGCGCACCACCGAGACGTCGGCCACCCGGACGGTCGTCAACACCGGCATCCCCTCGGTGCCCACGGTCCCCGCCGCCCGCTCCATGCCGACCCAGCCGACGGCAGGCAGCTCCTCCCTGCGCGAAGAGGCAAGGCCCACAGCCTTCCCCGGCCCCCGCAACGGCTGACACCCACACCCTCCTGCCCTCCTGGGTACGTCCTGGGAGGGCAGCCGCATGTCCGGAGCCGGCAAGCCAACACAGGACATCCCGGCCCACGAGCCGCTCGGCTGGCGGCCGCCAGCCCGCCGCCCCGCCGGGCCGCAAGCCGCCGACGGCGCTGAACCCCCACAGGGGCCACCCGCACCCGACGACGAAAGCAGCACGGGCGGTGCGGGTGGGAACCCAAACCCGGCCGCAGGCCGGGCGGTGCCCCACAACGCACCGAGACCGACCACCCCACAAACCCCGTCACCCGATATCAGGCGGATCAACCCGCACCCGAACCACCGCCTCCCCACTCCCCCGAGCCATCCGCGCAGCCTGCGCAGCCTTGAGCGCGGCCGCCAACACCGCCCCCTTCCCCGGCGGCACCCGAATCAACGCCCGCTCCCACTGCACCCCGGGCGGCGCACCCCCCACCCGCCGCGGCCCGCTCACCGACGTCACCGCCATCGGCACCGGCCCCAACACCTCCGCCTCCCCCGGCAGTTCGACAGCGCCGAGAAACGCCGCCACCGCCTCCACCTCCCCCGACACCGCCGCCATCCGGGACACCGGCGGAAACCCCAACTCGGCCCGCTCGGACAGCTCCCGCACCGCATGCCCGACGGGATCCCACCGCACCAACGCCTGCACGGGCCGCAGCGTGGGCTCGGCGACGACCACCACGGTGCCCCCGGCCTCCTGCGGTCGCACCAACGCGGCCGCGGCGATCCACCGCCGGAGCGCGTCCTCACCGGCCCGCAGATCCGGCCGCCCCAGCATGGCCCAGCCGTCCAGCAACAGCGCCGCCGCGTACCCACCCTCGGCCACGGGCTCGGCCCCCGGCGTACTCACCACCAGCGCGGGCGCCCCCGGCACGGTGTCCAGCACATGCTCCCGCCCCGACGTCCGCACGGGCACGGCGGGAAAAGCCCGCCCCAACTCCTCCGCGGTGCGCCGAGCGCCCACGACCTGAGCCCGCAGCCGGAACCCACCGCACTCAGGACAATGCCAGCCGCCTTCCTCCCGCCCGCACCACCCGCACCGCAGGGCGCCCGCCCCCTCCTGCCCCTCCAGGGGTCCGGCGCAGTGCCGACACCGCGCCGGTGCCCGGCAGTTGGCGCACGCCATCCGCGGCACGTACCCGCGCCGCGGCACCTGCACCAGGACCGGCCCCAGCCGCAGCCCGCCCCTGACGGCCTGCCAGGCGAGCGTCGGCAGCCGGGCGGCCCGAGCGGCCTCGTCCCGCGCGAGGTCCTGGTCCCCGACGGTCCGTACGAGCGGTGCGGCGCCCCGCACCTGCTCGCGCGCGGCGACGAGCGGCCGCGCCCACCCGCTCTCGACGAGTTGGGCCGCCTCCACGGTGCAGCTCCAGCTGCCCAACAGGAACCCGCACTTGTCCTGCGCGGCCCGCAGCAGCAGCACCTCGCGCGCGTGCGGCTGCGGCGCGTGCGGCTCGCTGTGGCTGTCGTCCCCGTCGTCCCAGATGGCGACGAGCCCGAGATCCCGCACGGGGGCGAACATGGCGGCCCGGGTCCCGACCACGGCCCGTACGGTCCCCCGCCGCACCGCGAGCCACTCCCGGTACCGCTTCTCGGGCCCGGCATCGGCGGTGAGCACGGCATGCCGTCCGTCCCCGAGCAACGCGGTCAGCGCGGTATCGACCCGCGCGACGGCCCGCCCGTCGGGCACCACGACCAGCGCCCCGCGCCCGGAGGCCAGCGTCGCGGCGACGGCCCGCGCCAACTCCTCGCTCCACTCGGGTCCGGGCAACGCGTTCCAGACGGCCCGCGGCGCCCCGCCGGAGGCGAGTGCCTCCAGGAACCCGGCCCCCTGCTCGTACCGCCTCCAGGACCCGGCCTCAGGCACCGCCGGCGGTGGCAACGGCTCGGCAGAGGCCCGTTGCTCGGCGCGTGCGCTGCGCGGCGGCACGGCCAGCTGGAGCACATCGGCGAGACTCCCGGCGTACCGGTCGGCGACGGCCCGGGCCAGCCCCAACAGCTCCTCACCGAGCACGGGCTCGGGCGACACGACCTGGGCGAGCGCGGCCAGCGGCCCGGCGTAGTCCGACTCGGCGACCCGCTCGACGAGGAACCCGTCGATCAGCCCGCCACCCTCACGCCGCCCGTCCCGCACCCGACCGCGCCCGGCCCCGAACCGTACCCGCACCCGCACCCCGGGCTGCGCCACGGCGTCGAGCTCCTCCGGCACGGCGTAGTCGAAGTACCGATCGAGATGCAGCACGCCCTTGTCCACGAGCACCCGCGCGACAGGCAACTCCTTGGCCAGCGCGGCCCCCCGCCACGTCCGCGGCTTGGCCCGCGGCACCTTGGCCTTCCGCACACTCTCCCGAATGAACGCAAGCTGCTCAGGCGGCGCCCCCTCGCCCCCACCACCAACCCGCTCATCCTCGCTGCTCACCCTTGCATTCTTACCAAACCCGACTGACAACCGGACGCCGCCCGAACGCGCCGAGGCCCGGCATCCCCCAAGGGACGCCGGGCCTCGTGAAAAACCGTGCAGCCGGGCCTTACAGCCCCGCCGCCTTGCGCAGCGCGTCGACGCGGTCCGTCTTCTCCCAGGTGAAGTCGGGGAGCTCACGGCCGAAGTGGCCGTAGGCGGCGGTCTGGGCGTAGATCGGGCGGAGCAGGTCGAGGTCGCGGATGATCGCGGCCGGGCGGAGGTCGAAGACCTCGTCGATGGCCTTCTCGATCTTCTCGGCGTCGATCTTGGCGGTGCCGAAGGTCTCGACGAAGAGGCCGACGGGCTCGGCCTTGCCGATCGCGTAGGCGACCTGGACCTCGCAGCGGGAGGCGAGACCCGCGGCGACGACGTTCTTGGCGACCCAGCGCATCGCGTACGCGGCCGAACGGTCCACCTTGGACGGGTCCTTGCCGGAGAAGGCACCGCCGCCGTGGCGGGCCATGCCGCCGTACGTGTCGATGATGATCTTGCGGCCGGTGAGGCCGGCGTCGCCCATCGGGCCGCCGATCTCGAAGCGACCGGTCGGGTTGACCAGGAGGCGGTAGCCCTCGGTCTCGAGCTTGATGCCCTCGTCCAGCAGGGCCTTCAGCTCCGGCTCGACGACGAACTCGCGGATGTCGGGCGCCAGCAGGGACTCGAGGTCGATGTCGGAGGCGTGCTGCGAGGAGACCACGACCGTGTCGAGGCGGACGGCCTTGTCGCCGTCGTACTCGATGGTGACCTGCGTCTTGCCGTCGGGGCGCAGGTAGGGGATCGTGCCGTTCTTGCGGACCTCGGACAGACGGCTCGACAGACGGTGCGCCAGGAAGATCGGGAGCGGCATCAGCGTCGGCGTCTCGTCCGTCGCGTAGCCGAACATCAGGCCCTGGTCGCCGGCGCCCTGCTTGTCCAGCTCGTCCTCGTCGCCCTCGACGCGGGACTCGTAGGCCGTGTCGACACCCTGTGCGATGTCCGGGGACTGCGAGCCGATGGACACCGACACGCCGCAGGAGGCGCCGTCGAAGCCCTTCTTCGAGGAGTCGTAGCCGATCGCGAGGATCTTGTCCCGCACCAGCTGGGGAATCGGGGCGTACGCCTTGGTGGTGACCTCACCGGCCACGTGCACCAGGCCGGTCGTGATCAGGGTCTCGACCGCGACCCGGGAGGTCGGGTCCTCGCGCAGGAGCGCGTCGAGAATGGTGTCGCTGATCTGGTCAGCGATCTTGTCGGGGTGACCCTCGGTCACGGACTCCGAGGTGAACAGACGACGGGACACAACGCTCCCTGGGGTTGCAGCGGCTGCTGGCTGATCATGGGCGGACGGGCTCGGGGGCTGCGCCCGGCACCGTCCGAGAACAGTTTATCGGTCGCGCTCGGCCATCGGACTCCCTGTCTCGCCTCTCGGAAGCGCTGTGACCTGCGGCACGGGCATTCTGCCCAATCCCGAGCGGGCTTGGCCAGGCCCGCCACGCCTCAATTACCGAGGTGTGAGAGCGCGGTGAAGCGAATGAAACATTCAGCTCAGGCGCCGGACCACCAGGTCCCACACGATTTCGGCCAATGCTTCCTTCGGGCCGTGCGGGACCGGCGTCTCGGTGCCGTCGGCGCCCAGCACCACCGCCTCGTTCTCCTCCGCCCCGAAGGTCTTGCGCTCCCCCACCTCGTTGACGACGAGGAGGTCGCAGCCCTTGCGGGCGAGCTTCGTACGGCCGTTGGCCAGCACGTCGTCGGTCTCGGCGGCGAATCCGACGACCACCTGTCCGGGGTGGGCGCGGTCGGCGGAGATCTCCGCGAGGATGTCCGGATTCCGCACCAGGACGATGGGTTCCGGATCCTGGCCGTCCTTCTTCTTGATCTTCCCGGACGCGTATGTCTCCGGACGGAAGTCCGCGACCGCGGCGGCCATGACCACCGCGTCGGCGTCCTCGGCGGCCTTCAGGACGGCTTCCCGAAGCTGTACGGCCGTGCCGACCGGGACGACGTCCACGCCCGCCGGGTCCGGCAGCGCGCTGTTGGCGGCGATGAGCGTGACCCGGGCGCCGCGCGCGGCGGCGGTGCGGGCGAGGGCGTAGCCCTGCTTGCCGGAGGAGCGGTTGCCGAGGAAGCGGACCGGGTCGAGGGGCTCACGGGTGCCACCGGCGCTGACGACCACGTGCCGGCCGACCAGGTCGGGCTCGGTGACGCCCCGGGCCAGGACGCGGCGGCAGACCTCGAAGATCTCGGCCGGGTCGGGCAGCCGGCCCTTGCCGGTGTCGACGCCGGTGAGGCGCCCGACGGCCGGCTCGATGACGACGGCGCCGCGGCGGCGCAGGGTCGCCACGTTCTCCTGGGTGGCGGGGTGCTCCCACATCTCCGTATGCATCGCGGGTGCGAAGACGACCGGACAGCGCGCGGTCAGGAGCGTGTTGGTGAGCAGGTCGTCCGCGAGGCCGTGGGCCGCCTTCGCGAGCATGTCCGCGGTGGCCGGGGCGACGATCACCAGGTCCGCGTGCTGCCCGATGCGGACGTGCGGCACCTCGTGGACGTCGTCCCACACCTCGGTCGAGACGGGGTTGCCGGACAGGGCGGACCAGGTGGCGGCGCCGACGAAGTGCAGCGCGGAGGCGGTGGGGACGACACGCACATCGTGCCCGGACTCCGTCAGCCTGCGCAGCAGCTCACAGGCCTTGTACGCGGCGATGCCACCACTGACCCCCAGAACGACCTTCGGCTTGTCCACCGTCTCTCCCCGGACCTAGGAAACGTACAACCCCATGACACACCACAGGCCCGACAGTCGCGCTGTCGGGCCTGTGGAAAAGCCAACTGCAATGTGAAAGTACTACTGCGCGGGGCCCTCGACGGCCTCGGACGTCAGCAGACCCGCGTTGATCTCGCGGAGCGCGATCGAGAGCGGCTTCTCGTGCACGTGGGTGTCGACGAGCGGACCGACGTACTCGAGGAGGCCCTCGCCGAGCTGCGAGTAGTACGCGTTGATCTGACGGGCACGCTTGGCCGCGTAGATCACGAGGCTGTACTTCGAGTCGGTGGCCTCGAGAAGCTCGTCGATCGGAGGGTTGATGATGCCCTCGGGCGCGGTGATGGAAGAGGACACGCTCTGCCTTCCGATGGGTGGGAAAGAATCAGTCTGAATGATCAACGCTGACCGAACAGCATCGATCACACAACGTCCATCAAGGCTAGCAGCTCACGCGCCACGTCCTCGACGGAGGTGTTGACCAAGGTCACATCGAACTCGGGCTCGGCCGCCAGCTCGACCTTCGCCGCTTCCAGACGGCGCTCGATCACTTCCGGCGGCTCGGTGCCACGTCCCGTGAGCCTGCGCACGAGCTCCTCCCAGGAGGGCGGAGCCAGGAACACCAGCTGGGCGTCCGGCATGGACTCGCGGACCTGCCGGGCACCCTGGAGGTCGATCTCCAGCAGGACCGGCTCACCCGCCTCCAGCCGCTCCAGCACCGCGTTCCGCGGCGTGCCGTAGCGGTTGCCGGCGAACTCGGCCCACTCCAGCAGCTCACCGTTGGCGATCAGCTTGTCCATCTCCTCGTCGGTGACGAAGAAGTAGTGGACACCGTGCTTCTCGCCCGGGCGGGGCTTGCGGGTCGTCGCCGACACCGAGAGCCAGACCTCGGGGTGTTCCTTGCGCATATGGGCGACGACCGTGCTCTTGCCGACCCCTGAGGGGCCGGAGAGCACGGTCAGCCGCGGACGTTCACTCATGCAGCGATTATTCCAGCAATCCCGGAGTGCCCGGGACTCCCGGTCCGGACTGTGCCGGACTCAGGAACCGGTGCTGCCGAACTCACGCTCCAGAGAAGCGATCTGGTTCGAGCCGAGACCACGCACACGGCGGCTCTCGGAGATGCCCAGACGCTCCATGATCTGCTTGGCGCGGACCTTGCCCACGCCCGGGAGCGACTCGAGCAGGGCGGAGACCTTCATCTTGCCGATGACGTCGTTCTCCTGGCCCTGCTTGATGACCTCGTGGAGAGAGGCGCCGGAGTGCTTGAGTCGATTCTTGACCTCGGCCCGCTCCCGGCGAGCCGCGGCGGCCTTTTCGAGCGCGGCTGCGCGCTGTTCAGGGGTAAGGGGCGGAAGAGCCACGCCTACGTCACCTCGGATGTTGAACTGTCGGATACGGACCGGTGAGGAACCTAGTCGCCCCACACCTGGGGAGCCACGAGCAACACGCTTGCCCGTTCACTCTGCGTCGGAGACTAGCGGCCAACTCCGCCAGAGTCAGCGAGAACAGCGGAAAAGTCCTGGTCAGCCTCCGTCAGGCCGGATATTTCGGACATATTGCCCCTGATTTGAGGATGTATTCAGCCTCAAGTCGTCCTGGAGGCACTCATCGGAGGACTCCCACGACCGTCTCGAACGCCTTCGACGACCGTCATACGAGCGCCACGGCGGCCCTGGTCTCCTCCGCGAACCGCTCGGCGGCCGCCCGCAGCGCGCTGACGTCCGGACCGTGCCGCAGGACGCCCCGGCTGACGTTGGGGACGACGTTGCGCACCACGGAGCCGAACACCTTGGGAAGGTCGGCCGGAGTGGCCCCCTGGGCGCCGATGCCGGGCGCGAGGAGCGGACCGTTGATGTCCAGGTCGTAGGACGACAGATCGCCGAGCGTGGCGCCGACGACCGCCCCGAAGGAGCCGAGGGGCTCCTCCCCCGTGTTCTCGGCCGCCAGGTGCCCCAGCATCGTCGCGCCGACGTTCCGGCCGTCCGCGCGGATCGCGTGCTGAACCTCGCCGCCCTCCGGGTTCGAGGTCAGCGCGAGCACGAACAGTCCCGCCCCGCTCTCCCGAGCCAGCGCGACCGCCGGCGAGAGCGACCCGTAGCCGAGGTACGGCGAGACCGTCAGGGCGTCGGAGAACAGCGGGGAGTCCGGGCGCAGGAAGGACTCGGCGTACGCGGCCATGGTCGAGCCGATGTCACCGCGCTTGGCGTCCATGACGACCAGCGCGCCGGCCGCCCGCGCCTCCTCGACCGACTTCTCCAGGACGGCGACACCGCGCGACCCGAAGCGCTCGAAGAACGCGCTCTGCGGCTTGAGGACGGCCACCCGGTCGGCCACCGCCTCGACGACCGTGCGGCTGAACCGCTCCAGGCCGGCCACGTCGTCGTTCAGACCCCACTCGGTGAGCAGGGACGCGTGCGGGTCGATGCCGACGCACAGCGGGCCGCGTTCGTCCATGACACGGCGAAGACGTACGCCGAAGGGTGCGAGAGAGCTCATGCCGGCTTCCTTACATCGGCGCCGACCGCGTCGGCGAGCGTGGCGTAGGGGCTGTTGCGCAGGCGAGCGACGAGCCCCTTGTGGATCGCGCGGCCCCAGAAGGGCCCCTCGTAGATGAACGCGCTGTAGCCCTGTACGAGCGTGGCACCGGCGAGGATGCGCTGCCAGACGTCCTCGGCGTTCTCGACGCCGCCGACGCCCACGAGGGTGATGCGGTCGCCCACGCGCGCGTAGAGGCGCCTCAGCACCTCCAGGGAGCGGGCCTTCAGCGGGGCGCCGGACAGCCCGCCGGTCTCCTTCACGAGCGAGGGTTCGGATTTCAAACCGAGGCCGTCGCGCGCGATGGTGGTGTTGGTGGCGATGATCCCGTCCAGGCCGAGCTCGACGGCCAGGTCGGCGACCGCGTCGACGTCCTCGTCCGCGAGATCGGGCGCGATCTTCACCAGGAGCGGAACCCGCCGCGAGGGGACCGTACGGTCGGCGGCCTCACGAACGGCGCTCAGGAGCGGCCGCAGCGCTTCGGTGGCCTGGAGATTGCGCAGCCCGGGCGTGTTCGGCGACGACACGTTCACGACCAGGTAGTCGGCGTACGGTGCCAGCCGCTCGGTCGACTTCACGTAGTCGGCGGCGGCCTCGTCCTCCGGTACGACCTTGGTCTTGCCGATGTTGACGCCCACGACGGTCTTGAAGACGGGCGTACGGGAGGCCAGCCGGGCCGCGACGGCCAGCGAGCCCTCGTTGTTGAACCCCATGCGGTTGATCAGCGCACGGTCCTTCACCAGCCGGAACAGCCGCTGCTCGGGGTTGCCTGGCTGCGCTTCCCCGGTCACCGTGCCGATCTCGACGTGGTCGAAGCCGAGCATCGACATGCCGTCGACGGCGACCGCGTTCTTGTCGAATCCGGCGGCGAGCCCGAAGGGGCCGTGCATCCGCAGCCCGAAGGCCTCGGTGCGCAGCTCCTGATGGCGGGGGGCGAGGGCGGCGGCGACGAACGTGCGCAGCACCGGGACGCGGGCGGCGAGCCGGATCCAGCGGAAGGCCAGGTAGTGCGCCTGCTCCGGGTCCAGCCGCTTGAAGACGAGCTTGAAGAAGATCTTGTACATCGATGTGTCCTCTTGAAGTCAGGTGACCTCATGAAGAGGGGGACACCGTTTCCGGTGTCCCCCTCAGGGCTGCTAGTCGCGGGCGGCGGTCAGGTGTTCCGCGTGTTCCTGCAGTGAGCGGACGCCCACGTCTCCGTGGTTGAGGGCGTCGATGCCCTGGACGGCGGCGGCGAGCGCCTGGACCGTCGTCAGGCACGGGACCGACCGGGCCACGGCCGCCGTACGGATCTCGTAGCCGTCGAGGCGGCCACCGGTGCCGTAGGGGGTGTTGACGATGAGGTCGACCTCGCCGTCGTGGATGAGCTGGACGATGGTCTTCTCACCGTTGGGGCCGGTGCCCTCGGACTGCTTGCGCACGATCCTGGCGTTGATGCCGTTGCGCTTGAGGACCTCGGCGGTGCCGGAGGTGGCCAGCAGCTCGAAGCCATGGGCGACCAGCTCGCGCGCCGGGAAGATCATCGAGCGCTTGTCACGGTTGGCGACCGAGATGAACGCCCGCCCCTTGGTCGGCAGCGGACCATAGGCACCGGCCTGGGACTTGGCGTAGGCGGTGCCGAAGACGGAGTCGATGCCCATCACCTCGCCGGTGGAGCGCATCTCCGGGCCCAGCACCGTGTCGACGCCGCGGCCGTGGATGTCCCGGAACCGGGACCACGGCATGACGGCCTCCTTCACCGAGATCGGTGCGTCGAAGGGCAGTTCGCCGCCGTCGCTGTTGGCGGGCAGCAGGCCCTCGGCGCGCAGTTCGGCGATGGTCGCGCCCAGCGAGATCCGGGCGGCAGCCTTGGCCAGCGGGACCGCGGTCGCCTTGGAGGTGAACGGCACGGTCCGCGAGGCGCGCGGGTTGGCCTCCAGGACGTAGAGGATGTCGCCGGCCAGCGCGAACTGGATGTTGATCAGTCCGCGTACGCCGACACCGCGCGCGATGGCCTCGGTGGAGGCCCGCAGCCGCTTGATGTCGAAGCCGCCCAGGGTGATGGGGGGCAGGGCGCATGCCGAGTCACCGGAGTGGATGCCGGCCTCCTCGATGTGCTCCATCACGCCGCCGAGGTAGAGCTCCTGGCCGTCGTAGAGGGCGTCCACGTCGATCTCGATCGCGTCATCCAGGAAGCGATCGACCAGGACCGGCCGGGAGGGGCTGATCTCGGTCGACTCGGCGATGTAGGAGGCGAGGCGGGTCTCGTCGTAGACGATCTCCATGCCGCGGCCGCCGAGGACGTACGAGGGCCGCACCAGGACCGGGTAGCCGATCTCGTCGGCGATGGCCTTGGCCTCGGCGAAGGTGGTCGCGGTGCCGTGCTTGGGGGCGGGCAGGCCCGCCTCGGCGAGCACCCGGCCGAACGCGCCGCGGTCCTCGGCGGCGTGGATCGCCTCCGGGGAAGTGCCCACGATCGGTACGCCGTTGTCCTTGAGCGCCTGGGACAGGCCCAGCGGGGTCTGGCCGCCCAGCTGCACGATCACACCGGCGATCGGGCCCGCGAGGGACTCCGCGTGGACGATCTCCAGCACGTCCTCGAGCGTCAGCGGCTCGAAGTACAGGCGGTCGGAGGTGTCGTAGTCGGTGGAGACGGTCTCCGGGTTGCAGTTGACCATCACCGTCTCGTACCCGGCGTCCGACAGCGCGAAGGAGGCGTGCACGCAGGAGTAGTCGAACTCGATGCCCTGGCCGATCCGGTTCGGCCCGGAGCCCAGGATGATGACGGCCGGCTTCTCGCGCGGGGCGACCTCGGTCTCCTCGTCGTAGGAGGAGTAGAAGTACGGCGTCTTCGCCGCGAACTCGGCGGCGCAGGTGTCCACCGTCTTGTACACCGGGCGGATCCCGAGCGCGTGCCGGACTTCGCGCACGACGTCCTCACGCAGGCCCCGGATCTCACCGATCTGCTGGTCGGAGAACCCGTGCCGCTTGGCCTCGGCAAGGAGGTCCTTGGTCAGCTCGGGAGCTTCCGCGAGCTCGTCGGCGATCTCCTTGATCAGGAAGAGCTGGTCGACGAACCACGGGTCGATCTTCGTGTACTCGAAGACCTCCTCCGCCGTAGCACCCGCGCGGATGGCCTGCATGACGGTGTTGATGCGGCCGTCGGTGGGCCGGACGGACTCCGCGAGCAGGGCTTCCTTGTCGCCGGGCTCGCCGACGAAGGTGAACTGGCTGCCCTTCTTCTCCAGCGACCGCAGCGCCTTCTGGAATGCCTCGGTGAAGTTGCGGCCGATCGCCATCGCCTCACCGACCGACTTCATCGTCGTCGTCAGCGTCGAGTCGGCCTGCGGGAACTTCTCGAAGGCGAAACGGGGCGCCTTGACGACCACGTAGTCGAGCGTCGGCTCGAAGGAGGCCGGGGTCTCCTGCGTGATGTCGTTCGGGATCTCATCCAGGGTGTAGCCCACGGCCAGCTTCGCCGCGATCTTGGCGATCGGGAAACCCGTCGCCTTGGAGGCGAGGGCCGAGGAACGCGACACGCGCGGGTTCATCTCGATGACGATGACGCGGCCGTCGACCGGGTCGATGGCGAACTGGATGTTGCAGCCGCCGGTGTCGACGCCGACCTCGCGGATGATCGCGATACCGACGTCGCGAAGGCGCTGGTACTCGCGGTCGGTCAGCGTCATCGCGGGCGCGACGGTGATCGAGTCGCCGGTGTGGACGCCCATCGGGTCGAAGTTCTCGATGGAGCACACGACCACGACGTTGTCGTTCTTGTCGCGCATCAGCTCCAGCTCGTACTCCTTCCACCCCAGGATCGACTCCTCCAGGAGCACCTCGGTGGTCGGCGAGAGCGTCAGGCCCTGCCCGGCGATGCGGCGCAGCTCCTCCTCGTCGTGCGCGAAGCCCGAACCGGCACCGCCCATGGTGAAGGAGGGGCGGACGACGACGGGATAGCCGCCGAGCGTCTCGACGCCCTTGAGGACGTCGTCCATGGAGTGGCAGATGACCGAGCGGGCGGACTCGCCGTGCCCGATCTTGGCGTTCACCGCCTCGACGACGCCCTTGAAGAGGTCGCGGTCCTCGCCCTTGTTGATGGCCTCGACGTTGGCGCCGATCAGCTCGACGCCGTACTTCTCGAGGGTGCCGGCCTCGTGCAGGGAGATGGCCGTGTTGAGGGCCGTCTGTCCGCCCAGGGTGGGCAGCAGGGCGTCGGGGCGCTCCTTGGCGATGATCTTCTCGACGAACTCCGGGGTGATCGGCTCGACGTAGGTCGCGTCGGCGATCTCCGGGTCGGTCATGATCGTCGCCGGGTTGGAGTTGACCAGGATGACCCTGAGGCCCTCGGCGCGCAGGATGCGGCAGGCCTGGGTGCCGGAGTAGTCGAACTCGGCGGCCTGGCCGATGACGATCGGGCCGGAGCCGATGACCAGGACGGACTGGATATCGGTGCGCTTAGGCACGCTGGCCCTCCAACAGAGCTGTGCTCATCAAAGACGTGAAGCGGTCGAACAGGTAAGCGGCGTCGTGCGGGCCCGCCGCCGCCTCGGGGTGGTACTGGACGCTGAAGGCCGGCTGGTCGAGCAGCTGGAGGCCCTCCACCACGTTGTCGTTCAGGCAGACGTGGGAGACCTCGGCACGCCCGTAAGGGGTGTCGGAGACCTTGTCGAGCGGGGCGTCGACGGCGAAGCCGTGGTTGTGCGCGGTGACCTCGACCTTGCCCGTCGTACGGTCCTGCACCGGCTGGTTGATGCCCCGGTGGCCGTACTTCAGCTTGTACGTGCCGAAGCCGAGCGAGCGGCCGAGGATCTGGTTGCCGAAGCAGATGCCGAAGAGCGGGGTCTTGCGCTCCAGCACGCCCTGCATGACGGAGACGGCGTGGTCGGCGGTGGCCGGGTCGCCGGGGCCGTTGGAGAAGAACACGCCGTCGGGGTTCACGGCGTAGACGTCCTCGACGGTCGCCGTGGCGGGCAGCACGTGGACCTCGATGCCGCGCTCGGCCATCCGGTGCGGGGTCATGCCCTTGATGCCGAGGTCGATCGCGGCGACGGTGAACTTCTTCTCACCGATGGCGGGGACGACGTACGCCTCCTTGGTGGCGACCTCGGCGGAGAGGTCGGCGCCCTTCATCTCGGGGGCCTGGCGCACCTCGGTGAGCATGGTGCCCTCGTCGGGCAGGGCGTCGCCGGAGAAGATGCCGACGCGCATGGCGCCGCGCTCACGCAGATGGCGCGTCAACGCGCGCGTGTCGATGCCGGAGATGCCGACGACACCCTGGTTGCGCAGCTCCTCGTCGAGCGAGCGGCGCGAGCGCCAGTTGGAGGGCACGCGCGCGGGGTCGCGCACGACGTAACCGGCCACCCAGATCTGCTTGCTCTCCGAGTCCTCGTCGTTGACGCCGGTGTTGCCGACGTGCGGGGCGGTCATCACGACGACCTGGCGGTGGTACGACGGGTCGGTGAGGGTCTCCTGGTAGCCGGTCATGCCGGTGGAGAAGACCGCCTCGCCGAAGGTCACCCCCACGGCCCCGTAGGCGCGGCCGCGGAAGATCCGGCCGTCCTCCAGGACGAGTACCGCGGGAACCTTCGAGGCTCCCCTTGTGGAGGTCGTCATCGTGCGCCTTCCGTTTCCGTCTTGTTGATCATGGAGTTAATGACGTCGACCCACTCGGTGTGCTCGGCAGCGTGGTCGGAGCGGAAACCGGAGTCGATCAGCTTGTCCCCGTGTTCCCAGGTCACGATCAGCAGGCCGCCCTCGGTGAGCACCTTGCCGGCGATGCCCTTGCCGAGCACGGCCTCCCGCAGCGCGCCGACCGGGATGAAGAAGTCGGTCGCCCCGGGGCGTACGACATCCAGTCCCGCGTCCGTCAGGGTGAGCTCGACCCGGCTGCGGGTGCCGAGGCCGTGCGCCACGATGCGGTCGAGCCACTGCCCGGCGGTGGTGGAGCCGTGGTAGCGGCCGCTCATCGTCAGTTTCGCCGCACCGGGCTCGGACGGCGCGGTGGGCAGCTCGGGCAGGTCGCCCTGGAGCGTGCCGCGCCACTTCCAGCCCTCGCGCATCAGCCAGTAGATGAGCGCGACGAACAGCGCCAGTCCGACGAGCCACCCGACTCGGGCGGCCCAGTCGGTGACCTCAGCCGATTTCTGCTCGGCGGCCAGCAGGATTACAGGTGTCACGTGAGCTTCCCGTCGACGAGCGTGGCCTTGCCCCGGAGCCACGTGTGCGTGACACGGCCCGGCAGCTCACGCCCCTCGTACGGGGTGTTCCGGCTGCGCGAGGCGAAGCCCGCGGGGTCCACGTCCCCACGGTATTCCGTGTCGACGAGCGTGAGGTTGGCGGGCTCACCTGCCGAGACGGGGCGGCCGTGTCCGGTGGCCTGCCCGATCCGGGCGGGGTTGACGGACATCCGGTCGGCGACCCCGGCCCAGGTGAGGAGCCCGGTGTCCACCATGGTCTCCTGCACCACTGACAACGCGGTCTCCAGGCCCACCATCCCCATGGCGGCCGCGGCCCACTCGCAGTCCTTGTCCTCGTGCGGGTGCGGGGCGTGGTCGGTGGCGACGATGTCGATCGTGCCGTCGGCGAGCGCCTCGCGCAGGGCCAGCACGTCGCGCTCGGTGCGCAGCGGCGGGTTGACCTTGTAGACCGGGTTGTAGGTGCGCACCAGCTCGTCGGTGAGGAGCAGGTGGTGCGGGGTGACCTCGGCGGTGACGTCGATGCCGCGGGACTTGGCCCAGCGGACGATCTCGACGGAGCCGGCGGTCGACAGGTGGCAGATGTGGACGCGGGAGCCGACGTGCTCGGCGAGCAGGACATCCCGGGCGATGATCGATTCTTCGGCCACCGCGGGCCAGCCGCCGAGACCCAGCTCGGCGGAGACGACGCCCTCGTTCATCTGGGCGCCCTCGGTCAGCCGCGGCTCCTGCGCGTGCTGGGCGACGACCCCGCCGAAGGCCTTCACGTACTCCAGCGCGCGGCGCATGATCACGGCGTCGTCGACGCACTTGCCGTCGTCGGAGAAGACGGTGACCCCGGCGGCCGACTCGTGCATGGCGCCCAGCTCGGCGAGCTTCCTGCCCTCCAGGCCGACGGTCACGGCGCCGATGGGCTGCACGTCGCAGTACCCGTGCTCCTGGCCGAGCCGGTAGACCTGCTCGACCACGCCGGCGGTGTCGGCGACCGGGAAGGTGTTGGCCATGGCGAAGACGGCCGTGTAGCCGCCGGAGGCCGCCGCGCGCGTGCCGGTCAGCACGGTCTCGGAGTCCTCGCGGCCGGGCTCGCGCAGATGGGTGTGCAGGTCGACCAGGCCCGGCAGGAGGACCTTGCCGGCCGCCTCGACGACCTCGGCGCCCTCGTCGGACAGCCCGGCCCCGACGGCCTCGATGACCGAGCCGTTGATCAGGACGTCCTGCGGCTCGCCGCCGAGGACCTTCGCACCACGGATCAGGATCTTGCTCATGTGACTTACTTCTCCTCGATACGCGTGTGGCTGACGGCGGGCTCGTTGCCACCCAGCAGCAGGTACAGAACGGCCATCCGGATGGAGACTCCGTTTGCGACCTGCTCGACCACGGTGCAGCGGTCGGAGTCGGCGACCTCGGCGGTGATCTCCATGCCGCGGACCATCGGCCCGGGGTGCATCACGATGGCGTGCTCGGGCATCTTCGCCATGCGCTCCCCGTCGAGGCCGTAGCGCCGCGAGTACTCGCGCTCGGTCGGGAAGAACGCGGCGTTCATCCGCTCGCGCTGCACGCGCAGCATCATCACCGCGTCGGACTTGGCCAGCGTGCTGTCGAGGTCGTACGACACCTCGCAGGGCCAGGTCTCGACGCCGACCGGTACCAGGGTGGGCGGGGCGACGAGGGTGACCTCGGCGCCGAGGGTGTGCAGCAGGTCGACGTTGGAGCGGGCGACCCGGCTGTGCAGGACGTCGCCGACGAGCGTGATGCGCTTGCCGGACAGGTCCTGGCCGAGCCCGGCGTCCCGGCCGACGAGGCGGCGGCGCATGGTGAAGGCGTCCAACAGGGCCTGGGTGGGGTGCTGGTGGGTGCCGTCACCGGCGTTGATCACGGCCGCGTCGATCCAGCCGGAGGTGGCGAGCCGGTACGGGGCTCCGGAGGCGCCGTGCCGGATGACGACAGCGTCGACGCCCATGGCCTCCAGGGTCTGGGCGGTGTCCTTCAGGGACTCGCCCTTGGAGACGCTCGACCCCTTGGCGGTGAAGTTGATGACGTCCGCGGAGAGGCGCTTCTCGGCGGCTTCGAAGGAGATACGCGTGCGCGTGGAGTCCTCGAAGAAGAGGTTGACGATCGTGCGGCCGCGCAGGGTCGGCAGCTTCTTGATCGGCCGGTCGGCGACCCGGGCCATCTCCTCGGCGGTGTCGAGGATGAGGACGGCGTCGTCGCGGGTGAGGTCGGCGGCCGAGATGAGATGACGCTGCATCTGTCAGGCTCCGTAAGGCAGTTCAGGCGGGGAGATTCCGGGCAAGCCAGGGCACGCCGAGGGCAGGCGTGTCCGTCGGCTCGCTACTGGGTCTGCTTCGCGCCGAGCAGCACGGTGTCGCGACCGTCCTCCTCGGCGAGCTGGACCTTGACCGTCTCCCGCAGCGACGTGGGGAGGTTCTTGCCGACGTAGTCGGCGCGGATGGGCAGTTCGCGGTGGCCGCGGTCGACGAGGACCGCGAGCTGCACCGCGCGCGGACGCCCGATGTCGTTCAGGGCGTCGAGGGCGGCGCGGATGGTGCGGCCGGAGAAGAGCACGTCGTCGACGAGGACGACGAGGCGGCCGTCGATGCCGTCACCGGGGATCTCGGTGCGGGCCAGCGCACGCGGCGGGTGCATGCGCAGGTCGTCCCGGTACATGGTGATGTCGAGCGAACCGACCGGAATCTTGCGCTCGGTGATCTCTTCCAGCTTGGCGGCGAGCCGCTGGGCGAGGAAGACGCCGCGGGTCGGGATGCCGAGGAGCACCACGTCGTCGGCGCCCTTGGCGCGCTCGACGATCTCGTGGGCGATACGGGTCAGCACGCGCGCGATGTCGGGGCCTTCGAGAACGGGCCGGGCATCGGACGGCGAGTCCTGCCGCACGTCGTGCTGTGTGTCCTGCTGCTTGTCCATAAGAAACGGACCCCCTTCTCCGCCTCACGGGACGGACCTTAAAGGACGTCGGAATTGCGCCATCCACGGTAGCAGGCCGAACCGACCCCCCTGATCACCCCCCTGGCCTAATCGGCCACCGATATCACGGAAGAGTCGGTGCGGCTCATTCGGCTTGACGCAGAAGAGTAACGCTGCGTAACCTCACAGTGAGTTACCAGCCGCGCGGCATGGATCAAAGCCGTCCGCGTCGACACAGTGTCCGGGGAGCTATATGTCCAGCGAATACGCCAAACAGCTCGGGGCCAAGCTCCGGGCCATCCGCACCCAGCAAGGCCTTTCCCTCCACGGTGTCGAGGAGAAGTCCCAGGGACGCTGGAAGGCGGTCGTGGTCGGATCGTACGAGCGTGGCGACCGTGCCGTGACCGTGCAGCGTCTCGCCGAGTTGGCGGATTTCTACGGCGTACCCGTCCAGGAACTGCTGCCGGGCACCACGCCGGGCGGTGCCGCCGAGCCGCCGCCGAAGCTGGTCCTGGACCTGGAGCGGCTGGCCCACGTGCCGGCCGAGAAGGCGGGTCCCCTCCAGCGCTATGCCGCGACGATCCAGTCGCAGCGCGGTGACTACAACGGCAAGGTGCTCTCGATCCGCCAGGACGACCTGCGCACACTCGCCGTCATCTACGACCAGTCGCCCTCGGTTCTCACCGAGCAGCTGATCAGCTGGGGCGTCCTGGACGCGGACGCGCGTCGCGCGGTCTCCCACGAGGAGAGCTGAGCCGCTTCCAGCCTCAGCAGAAACGTGCCGCCGGGGTGGCCGGAACTTCACGGTTCCGGCCACCCCTGCGGCGTTCTGGGGCCCTTGAGGGCCACGGGCGCCCCGGAGGCCGCGGACATGCCAGAGGGCCCGCAGCAGTCACGCTGCGGGCCCTCTGGCATGTCGTACCTCTGGCGGCTCTTACGCCTCGTCGCGGCGCAGAGACGACTTCAGGTCCTTCAGACGGCCCAGCAGGCCGTTCACGAAGGCCGGCGACTCGTCCGTGGAGAACTCCTTCGCCAGCTGCACCATCTCGTCCAGCACGACGGCGTCCGGGGTCGCGTCGACCCAGATCAGCTCGTGGGCGCCGAGACGCAGCAGGTTGCGGTCCACGACCGGCATCCGGTCGAGCGTCCAACCGACGGAGTACTGCGCGATCAGCTCGTCGATGCGCTTCGCGTGCTCCGCGTAGCCCTCGACCAGCTGCATCGTGTACTCGCTGACCGGCGGCTGCCGGGTGTCTTCCCGGGAGAGCCGGATCCAGTCCGCGAGGACCGTCAGGACGTCCACGCCACGCTGGTCGCCCTCGAAGAGGATCTGGAAGGCGCGCTTGCGGGCCGTGTTGCGGGCAGCCACGGTTAGCTGTTCACCCGGCCGAGGTAGTCGCTGGTGCGGGTGTCGACCTTGATCTTCTCACCGGTGGTGATGAAGAGCGGCACGTTGATCTGGTGGCCGGTCTCCAGGGTGGCGGGCTTGGTGCCACCGGTGGAGCGGTCGCCCTGCAGGCCCGGCTCGGTCTCCTGGACGACGAGCTCGACGGCGGCCGGCAGCTCGATGAAGAGCACCTCGCCCTCGTGCTGCGCGACGGTGGCCGTGAAGCCCTCGATCAGGAAGTTGGCGGCGTCGCCGACGGCCTTGCGGTCGACCATGAGCTGGTCGTAGGTCTCCATGTCCATGAAGACGAAGTACTCGCCGTCCATGTACGAGAACTGCATGTCGCGCTTGTCGACAGTGGCCGTCTCGACCTTGACGCCGGCGTTGAACGTCTTGTCGACGACCTTGCCGGACAGCACGTTCTTGAGCTTGGTGCGCACGAAGGCCGGGCCCTTGCCGGGCTTGACGTGCTGGAACTCGACGACGGACCAGAGCTGGCCGCCTTCGAGCTTGAGCACCAGGCCGTTCTTGAGGTCGTTCGTGGAAGCCACGGTTGCGGAATCTCCTGGACTGACGTGGACGACCCCGGCGCACGCCTCTGCCTACAGGGCGAGCAGCTCCTTGGTCGTGATGGTGAGTAGCTCGGGTCCGCCGTCCGCCTCGGGGCGTACGACGAGCGTGTCATCGATCCGGACACCGCCCCGGCCCGGGAGGTGGACCCCCGGTTCGACGGTGACCGGCACGCAAGCGTCCAGTTTACCCATGGCCGCGGGGGCCAGCTGCGGGTCCTCGTCGATTTCGAGTCCCACGCCGTGTCCGGTCAGGGTCGGAAGGCCTTCCGCGTGCCCCGCGGAGTCCAGCACCTGCCGTGCCGCGCGGTCCACGTCACGGTAGGCCGCGCCGGGGGCGAGAGCCTCCCGTCCGGCGCGCTGAGCGGCGAAGACCAGGTCGTACAGCTCGATCTGCCAGTCGGCCGGCGACGTCCCGATCACGAACGTACGACCGATCTCACAGCGGTAGCCGCGGTATGTCGCCCCGAGACACACGGAGAGGAAATCGCCCTCCTCCACCCGGCGGTCGGTGGGGCGATGGGCACCGCGGCCGGAGTTCGGGCCGGTGGCGACGGAGGTGGCGAAGGCGGGGCCGTCGGCGCCGTGGTCGACCAGGCGCCGCTCCAGTTCGAGGGCGAGGTGCCGTTCGGTGCGGCCGACGAGGATGGACTCCAGGAGCTCTCCCAGGGCCTGGTCGGCGATCTCGGCGCCGATGCGCAGACAGGAGATCTCCTCCTCGTCCTTCACGACCCGGAGCTGCTCGACGGCTCCGCCGAGGTCGACGAGTCTCAGCCGTGGGGCCACCGAGCGCAGCGCTCTGTGGCGCGCCACGGTGAGGTGGTGCTCCTCCACGGCGAGCGAGTCCACACCGTGCATGACGGCGAGGTCGGCGGCCGCGACGGCCGCGTCACCGCCGGATCCGGGCAGGGTCTGGAGCCGCAGCGCCTCGTCGGGCCGGCCCTCTCCGGCACGGTCGTCCGGCGGATCGGCGCACAGCAGCACGTCCTCGGATCTGCCGAGGAGCAGGACGGAGCCCTGGGGGGCGGCGCCCGCGAGGTAGCGGACGTTGGCGGGGCGGGAGATCAGCGCCGACGCGGTGCCGACCGCGTGGCAGCGTTCCCTGAGTCTGGTGCGGCGGGCCGCGTACGCCTCTGACATGACTCGAGCCTAGGAGCTCCGCAGGTGGGGCGCCGTTCGAGAGAGGCCGAGTGGGGCAGGGAGCGTTGTCGACCGCGGGCCGGTGGGGGCTTGTCGCGCAGTTCCCCGCGCCCCTCAGGTGTCTGCGGGCAACGCCGACTACCAGCTCGGCGGACTTGCGATCGACCTCGCCAGTACGTCGTCGAGGACCCGTGCCGTCTGCGGTACGTCGAGCTGTGAGTTGTCGATGATCGGCAGGCCCGAGCCGTACCAGCCCGCCATGCGGCCGTGGATGCGGGCCACCTCCTCGTCGGTGAGGCGGCGGTTGCCCGAACGTTCGGCGTTGCGCTCGAGGACGATCTCCAGGCCCGGCAGCAGGACGACGGGCAACAGTCCCGGGCCCACGTGCCGCTTCCAGCCGCCGAGGCCGACCACCGGACGGTCGGGGAAGACGGCGTCGTCGAGGATGCAGGAGATGCCGTTGGCGAGGAAGTTGCGGGCGGCGAAGCCGCAGGTGCGGCGGGCGAGGCGGTACTGGGCCTCGGAGTGGTCGTTCCAGCCGGACTGGGGGTCGGCGAAGCCCGAGCGGACCCATTCGCGGACGTCGTCGAGGCTGATGTGGGCGGTGGGGACCCGGCGGTGGTCCGCCCAGTACTTGGCGACGCTCGTCTTGCCGGCCCCCGCCGGGCCGATGAGCAGGACCGCGAGGGTCGTGGCGGCGGGGTCGGGCGCTGCCGTCGCGGGCGGGGCCGCGGGAACGCCGACCGGGCCGCCGGGAGGCAGCGGCACATGGCCGGTGGTGTCCGGGGCCGGCGGGACCGGGGGGTGGGGAGGCTGCGGGGAGAAGCCCGGTGCCGGGGGCGGCGGGGGCACCGGGGCGGGCCCCTGGTGCGCACCCGGGTGGTGTGCGGCCGGCGACCAGCCGTGGGCCGGTCCGTGCCCCGGCTGGTGGGGCGGCGGCAGCGGAGAACCCACTGCGTGCTGCATCCGGTGCCACTCCGTCTCGTACAGGCAATTGGCGCTGGCAGCAGGGCACGAACCCCGCTCCTTACCGAACGGTACCGTCCCCGGCCGCCGTTTGGTGAACGGCCGGGGACGGCCCTAAGTGCCCGTGCCCGTAAGGCAAATCGGACGGATGGCGCCTCTGCGGACTACTCGCCCACCTCGCCGTACGCGGCGAGCAGCACGGCCGGGTCGGGGCCTTCCAGGACGGTGGGCTTGCCCAGTCCGTCGAGGACGATGAAGCGCAGCAGGTCGCCGCGGGACTTCTTGTCGACCTTCATGTTCTCCAGCAGCTTGGGCCACTGGTCGTAGCGGTAGTGCAGCGGCAGACCGACGGACTCCAGGACCGTACGGTGGCGGTCGGCCGTGGCGTCGTCCAACCGGCCCGCGACCCGGCCGAGTTCGGCGGCGAAGTGCATGCCTACGGCGACGGCGGCGCCGTGCCGCCACTTGTACCGCTCGTTCTTCTCGATGGCGTGGGCCAGCGTGTGACCGTAGTTGAGGATCTCCCTGAGGCCCGACTCCTTCAGGTCCGCGGAGACGACCTCGGCCTTGACACGGATGGCCCGCTCGATCAGCTCGGAGGTGTGCGGTCCCGCCGGGGTGCGCGCGGCCTGGGGGTCGGACTCGATGAGGTCCAGGATCACCGGGTCGGCGATGAAACCGGCCTTGATGATCTCGGCGAGGCCGGAGACGTAGTCGTTGACCGGCAGCGACTCCAGCGCGGCCAGGTCGCACAGCACACCGGCCGGCGGGTGGAAGGCTCCGACGAGGTTCTTGCCCTCGGCGGTGTTGATGCCGGTCTTGCCGCCGACGGCCGCGTCCACCATCGCCAGGACGGTGGTGGGGATGGCGATCCAGCGCACGCCGCGCAGCCAGGTCGCGGCCACGAAACCGGCCAGGTCGGTGGTGGACCCGCCGCCGACGCCCACGACGACGTCGGAGCGGGTGAAGTTGGACTGGCCGAGCGCCTTCCAGCAGTAGGCGGCGACCTCGGCGGTCTTGGCCTCCTCGGCGTTGGGCACCTGGATGGCGACCGCTTCGAAGCCCTGGTCGGCGAGGTCGGCCCGCAGCGCCTCACCGGTCTCGGCGAGCGCCTCGGGGTGGATCACCGCGACCCGCTTGGCCTTGGGACCGACCAACGCACCGAGCTCGCCCAGGAGTTGACGGCCCACCAGGACCTCGTACGGCTCGCTGCCCGCGGTGCCGCCGACCTGGATCCGCGTCACTGCCTCACTCATGCCTGCTTCAACTCCAGTGCGTCCAGGGCCACTTCGGTGACTTCTTCGGGGGTACGGCCGTCCGTGGCGACGACCGCCGTGGCGATCCCCTCGTACAGGTTGCGGCGGGCCTCCATCAGCTCGCGCCACTGCTTGCGCGGGTTGACCGCGAGCAGGGGGCGGGCGGCGTTCAGACCGGTGCGCTTGACCGCTTCCTCGACGTCCATCGAGAGGTAGACGACGTTCAGTCCGGTGAGCGCCGCGCGCGTGCCCTCGTCGAGGATCGCGCCGCCGCCGAGCGCGAGGACACCCTCGTGCTCGGCCAGCGCCCGCAGCACCGCCTGCTTCTCGAGCGCCCGGAAGGCCGCCTCGCCCTCGTCGACGAAGATCTCGGCGATGGCCCGGCCCTGCTCGGCGACGATGTCGTCGTCGGTGTCCCGGTAGCCGACGCCGAGTCGCTCGGCGAGCAGCTGCCCGACGGTGGACTTGCCGACGCCCATCGGGCCGACGAGCACGACCACAGGGCTCATCGGATGGCCAGGTTCTCGAGGTACGACTGAACGTTGCGGCGGGTCTCGGGCACCGAGTCGCCGCCGAACTTCTCCGCGACGGCGTCCGCGAGGACCAGGGCGACCATGGCCTCGGCGACGATACCGGCGGCGGGGACCGCGGAGACGTCGGAGCGCTGGTGGTGGGCCTGGGCGGCCTCGCCGGTGGTGACGTCCACGGTCTGCAGGGCGCGCGGCACGGTCGCGATCGGCTTCATCGCGGCACGTACGCGCAGCAGCTCGCCCGTGGTCAGACCGCCCTCGGTGCCACCGGAGCGGCCGGAGACGCGGCGGATGCCCTCGGGGGTGTTGACGATCTCGTCGTGCGCCTTGGAACCGGGCACGCGCGCGAGCTCGAAGCCGTCGCCGAGCTCGACGCCCTTGATGGCCTGGATGCCCATGAGCGCACCGGCGAGCCGGGCGTCCAGCTTGCGGTCCCAGTGCACATGCGAGCCGAGGCCCACGGGGACGCCGTACGCCAGGATCTCGACCACGCCACCGAGGGTGTCGCCGTCCTTGTGGGCCTGGTCGACCTCGGCCACCATCGCCTTGGACGTGTCGGCGTCCAGGCAGCGCAGCGGGTCGGCGTCCAGCTTCTCGACATCGGCCGGCGTCGGGTACACCCCGGCCGGAGCCTTCACGGAGCACAGCTCCACGACATGGCTGACGATCTCGATGCCGGCCGTCTCCTTGAGGTACGACCGGGCGACCGCGCCCAGCGCCACCCGGGCCGCCGTCTCGCGGGCCGAGGCGCGCTCCAGGATCGGACGGGCCTCGTCGAAGCCGTACTTCTGCATGCCCGCGAGGTCGGCGTGGCCGGGGCGCGGGCGGGTCAGCGGAGCGTTGCGCGCGAGTCCGGCGAGGATCTCCGGGTCGATGGGGTCGGCCGACATGACCTGTTCCCACTTGGGCCACTCGGTGTTGCCCACCATGATCGCGACCGGGGAGCCGAGGGAGAGTCCGTGCCGGACGCCACCGAGGAAGGTGACCTGGTCCTGCTCGAACTTCATCCGGGCACCGCGTCCATAGCCGAGGCGGCGCCGGGCCAGGTGGTCCGCCACCAGCTCCGTGGTGATCGGCACGCCGGCGGGAAGGCCCTCCAGCGTCGCGACGAGTGCGGGGCCGTGGGACTCCCCCGCGGTCAGCCAGCGCAACCTGCTCAACGGTGCTCCTCAGTGCTCGCGCCCTCGTACTGCCCTGCGTACGCGCGTCCTCGCGTACGGCAATGGCGCGACCGGGTGCGCGGCCCCGGTCCGCCACCTTCGATCCTCCCATGTCCGGCACGCTGCGCCCGCCGCTGGTCCATCAGGCGGACGGATGCCGACCGGAACGGCTCAGACGGAACCGTTGCCCTGCCGGTTCTGCGGTGCGTAGGCGCCCAGGAAGTCGGCGCCGCTCGGCTGGGCGGGGGCCTGCTGCGGCGGGGCCGCCGGCGGCTGCTGGGGCGCGTAGGCACCGAGGTAGTCGGCGCCGCTGCGCTGCCCGTACCGCGCCGCCGCGTGGACCGGCTGCCCGTTGCGCAGGGCACGCCGGTAGTCGATCTTGCGCTTGAGCTTGACGGCCCAGGACACGAGCACCGCGAGCACGACCAGCGCGACCACCGTGATCTGCACCCAGTCGGGCATGAACCTCAGCACGAATTCGAATATCTCGCTCTTGCCGGATGCCATCTGCATGCCTGCGGACACGTCTGTGCTCCCCTCCCGGTTCCGCCCGTGCGGCATCCCGCGAACCGAGCCGGTTCGCGGGATGTACGCCTGTGTTCTGTGTGACGGTCAGCCGCAGTGGCCGAAGGCACTCGTGTAGCTGTCCCAGAAAATTCCGTTGTCGACATACTCGATGCCGCCCGTGTACTTCACGCACTTGTTGGCCGCGGACGCGTAGACAGGACCCGCGTAGTAGCTGTATGTGCCCTTGTCGCGCTTCCAGGTTCCGCCCTGCACGAGAATTCCGGCCTCGGTGAGGTTGGCCGCGCCGACGTAGCCATTGATGTGCATGGTCACGACGCAGTTGGTGCCGGGAGAGGCGTTGTACAGGAGCGACACTCGCGCGGCAGGCTTGTTCGTGGTGGTGTCGAAGCCGACCGTGTGGGACTCCAGCACGTAGTAGCCCGACCCGCACGCCGCTTCAGGCGTCGACGCGGCCGCGGCCGCCGGGGTGGCACCGACCACTCCGACAACGCCCGCCATTCCGAGCGCCGCCGCGACGGAAAGAACGCGCCTCTTCATCACAATTCCCCTCCCACAGTGATTGAAGAGTGGATCATAACAGCTTTATGTCATGACCCGATCAAACGGAATGGGGAAATCCGAGTTAACGCCACAGCATTTCGTGGACCGCGCCTTCACCCGTGCGCGAGGCTTCGTTCACCCGCTGCCCGCATCGCCGTCAGCGGCGCGGGAGCACACCCCGTCATCTGCTCGACCTGGAGCACGGCCTGGTGCACGAGCAGGTCGAGACCGCTGACGACAGCTCCGCCGTACGCCGACCAGCGAGCCGCGAGCGTGGTGGGCCAGGGGTCGTAGAGGACGTCGAAGAGGGTCGCCGGCCGTTCGGGAAGGTGCCGGGCCAGCGCGTCGGTGGCCCCGGCGGGGGTGGTCGCGATGACCAGCGGGGCGCTCAACGCCTGCTCGGCGTCCGACCAGTCGGCGATGCGCACGGCCACATCCAGCCGCTCGGCCCACTGCCGGATCTCGGCGGCGCGGGCCCCGCTGCGCACATAGACGGTGACCTCGCCGGTGCAGATGCGGGCCAGGGCGGCCAGGGCGGAGGAAGCGGTGGCTCCGGCGCCCAGGACGGCCGCGGTGTCGACCTTGTCGATGCCGTGCTCGCGCAGGGCGGCGACCATGCCGGGGATGTCGGTGTTGTCGCCGACGCGGCGGCCGTCCTCGGTGAACACGACCGTGTTGACCGCCTCGACCGAGGCCGCCGTCTCGCTGATCCCGTCGAGCAGCGGGATGACGGCCCGCTTGAGCGGCATCGTCAACGACAGTCCGGCCCACTCCTGCCCGAGTTCCGCGAAGAACCCGGGCAGCGCGGCCTCGTCGACCTCGAACCGGTCGTACGACCAGCCCTTGAGCCCCAGTTCCTCGTACGCGGCGCGGTGCAGCACCGGCGAGAGTGAGTGAGCGATGGGCGAACCGAGCACGGCGGCCCGGCGGGCGTCAGTTGCCCCTGCTGGCATCGAACTTGTCCTTGAGTTTCTGGAACGCTTCGTGCGTCTTCGCGAATTCGGTCTTGCTCACGCCGTCGGTCGCGACGAAGTAGTACCAGCCTTCGTCGGTCGGATTCAGCGTCGACTTGATCGCGTCGTCTCCCGGGTTCCCGATCGGGCCGGGCGGCAGACCCTTGTTGGTGTACGTGTTGTACGGGTCCTTGTCCTTGTTGATCTCCGACTCGCTGATGTCGATGTTGCTCTCGTTCTTCGCGTAGTTGAAGGTCGAGTCGAACTGGAGGAATCCGTAGGTCTGCGGGTTCCCGTAGTCGAGGCGGTTGTAGACCACTTCCGCCATCCTGCGGTAGTCGCTGGTCGTCTTGCCCTCGGCCTGGACCAGGCTCGCGATCGTGACGATGTCCATGGGACTGTCCAGCTTCAGCGCCTTGGCCTTGGCTTCCAGGTCGAACGCGGCGTACTTCTTCGTGGCCGCGGACACCATTTCCTTCAGGACCGTCTCGGGCTTCATGCCGTCGGCGGCCGGGTAGGTGCCCGGGTAAAGGAAGCCCTCCAGCGGATCCTTCATCTCGCTGTTCTTTTCCGCCCAGTCCGGCAGTCCGAGGCTCTTGTACTTCGCCTCGGCGGCCTTTTTGGTGGCACCCGACTTCAGGCCGAGTTTGTCGTCGATCTTCTTGTAGACAGCGATATTGCGCTGTCCCGGCGCGACAACGACGGCGTTCTGGCTCTTCGGGTCGAGCATCAGCTCCACCGCGCTCTTGGCCGACATCTCCTTGTTCATCACATAGGCGCCGGCCTGGATGCGACCCGAGTTGTCGTTCTGCGTGAACGCGGACACGAACGCGTCGACGCTCTTGACGACACCGGCCTCCTTGAGCAGCCGCCCCATGTCCGCGCCGTTGGCGCCCTTCGGGACCACGACCGACACCGTCGCACTCGTACCGTCGCCCGCGAAGTCCGGAGCCGAAGAGAAACGATCCTGGTAGAACTGGTAGCCGAAATAGCCGACGCCGGCGATCCCGCCGCCGAACACCAGCACGACCACCAGACAGGCGCAGCCACTGCGGCGTTTCTTCGGTTTCTTGCCGCCGCGGCCCCGGCGGTCGCCTCGACCACCCGGATCGTCGGCGTCCCCGTCGGGCTCGTCATCGTCGTCCCCGCCGCCCGCGAAGAAGGCGTGTTCGCCCTGGTCGGGGCCCGGGTCCCAGTCCGCTCGCTGCGGTTCCGGCTCGGCGCGCCGACGGCTCGGCGGCTCCGGTGGCGGGTACGCGTCAGGGGTGCCGTAGTAGTCGGGCTGGTCCCCGGTGCCGTACGCGGCGGCCTGCTGACCATACGGGTCCGAGGAGTCCGGGTACTGGACATGCGTGTGCGTCCCGGTGCCCCAGCCGTTGTTGCCGTACTGGTTGTCGTACTGCTGGTGCTGCTGGGCGGCGTACTGCTGCTGGTCGTAGCTCTGCTGCGGGTCGTACTGCTGCTGGCCGTACTGCTGCGGGTACTGCTGCTGGTACTGCTGCTGCGCCTGACCGTAATCGGCCTGCCGGCCGTTGCCCCAGTCGCCGTGCTCCGGCTGCTGCGGCGCTTGCGGATAGTGCTGCGGCTGGCCGCCGTAGGCAGCTTGATGGCCGTCGTGGCCCTGCTGCCCTTCCCATCCGCCGTCCCCGTAGTACGGGTCCTGCGGATGCCACGGTTCGGAGCCTTCCTGGCCCCGGCCATACTCAGTCATCGATCCCCTAGAGCCGCGAGGCGGCGGTCGCGCGGCTTATAGCCCGGCATCAGTTCCGCCTCTCTGTGTGCGGCATCTGTTCGAACAGCGCCGCAGTCGCGCGGAACGTTACCGTATCGCGATCAGATGACCACTTCGACGCTCTCTCCGGGTGCTTTACCTGACACCCGTTCGGATTCGAGCGCCTGCTGGAGGATGATCACAGCGGCGACCTGGTCGATGACGGAACGGCCCTTCTTGGATTTCACACCCGAGGCGCGCAGTCCCTGGCCGGCCGTCACGGTCGTCATCCGCTCGTCGACCAGCCGTACCGGTATCGGCGCGATGCCCTTGGCGAACTCCTGGGCGAAGGCCCTGACCTTCACCGCGGCCGGGCCCTCGCCCCCCTTGAGGGAGCGAGGGAGACCGACGACGACCTCGATCGGCTCGTACTCCTCGACGATCTGCTTCAGTCGCCGGTGGGCGGCCGGGACGTCCCGGCCGGGGACCGTCTCCACCGGGGTGGCGAGGATCCCGTCGGGGTCGCACGAGGCGACCCCGATCCGGGCGTCCCCGACGTCGATCGCGAGTCGACGTCCTCTGCGCATCGTCACTTCGCGGTGTCCGTGACCAGCCGCTTGACGGCCTCGACGGCCTCGCCGATCGCGGCCGGGTGCTGGCCGCCGCCCTGGGCGACGTCCGGCTTGCCGCCACCGCCACCGCCGAGGGTCTTGGCGGCCGTACGGACCAGGTCGCCGGCCTTGAGGCCGCGCTCGCGGGCGGCCTCGTTGGTGGCGATGACCGTCAGCGGCTTGCCGTTGGCCGTGGTGAACAGGGCCACGACCGCGGCCCGCCCGCCCTGGATGCGGCCGCGTACGTCGAGGACCAGCTTGCGCAGGTCGTCGGCGGTGGTGCCGTCCGGGACCTGACCGGTGACGACGGCGATGCCGCGGATGTCCTTGGCGGACTCGGCGAGACCGGCCGCGGCCTGCAGGACCTTCTCCGCGCGGAACTTCTCGATCTCCTTCTCGGCGTCCTTCAGCTTGCCGAGCATGGCGGAGACCTTCTCCGGAAGCTCCTCCGGGCGGCCCTTGATCAGCTCCTGGAGCTGGGCGACGACCGTGTGCTCACGGGCGAGGAAGTTGTAGGCGTCGACACCGACGAGCGCCTCGATACGGCGGACACCCGAGCCGATCGACGACTCGCCGAGCAGCTTGACCAGGCCGAGCTGCGAGGTGTTGTGGACGTGGGTGCCGCCGCACAGCTCCTTGGAGAAGTCGCCGATGGTGACGACCCGGACGCGCTCGCCGTACTTCTCGCCGAACTCGGCGATGGCGCCCTGCTTCTTGGCCTCGTCGATGCCCATGACGTCCGCACGGACGTCCAGGTCACGGGCGAGCACCTCGTTGATCTTCTGCTCGACGTCGGTCATCACGGCCGTGGGAACGGCGGACGGGGAACCGAAGTCAAAGCGGAAGCGGCCGGGCTGGTTCTCGGAACCGGCCTGGGCGGCCGTCGGGCCGAGGGCGTCACGCAGGGCCTGGTGGGTGAGGTGGGTGGCCGAGTGGGCGCGGGCGATGGCCGTGCGGCGGCGGGAGTCGATCGAGGCGTGCGCCTTCGCGCCGACGGTGACCTCGCCGAACTGGACGACGCCCTTGTGGACGTAGACACCCGGAACCGGCTTCTGGCAGTCGCGGATCTCGATGACGGCACCGGAGTCGACCTTGATCTTGCCGGTGTCGCCGATCTGGCCGCCGCCCTCGGCGTAGAACGGGGTGCGGTCCAGGACGATCTCGACCTCGTCGCCCTCGGTGGCGGCCGGGGAGGAGGCGCCGTCGACCAGGATGCCGACAATCGTGGACTCGCCCTCGGTGTCGCTGTAGCCGATGAACTCGGTCTCGCCGGTCTTGTCGGCGATCTCACGGTAGGCACCGGCACCCGCGTGGCCGGTCTTCTTGGCCTGGGCGTCGGCCTTGGCGCGCTCCCGCTGCTCCTTCATCAGGCGCCGGAAGCCGTCCTCGTCCACGGAGAGGCCCTGCTCGGCGGCCATCTCCAGGGTGAGGTCGATCGGGAAGCCCCAGGTGTCGTGGAGCAGGAACGCCTTGTCGCCGGCGAGGACCGTGCCGCCGGCGGCCTTGGTCTCGGTGACGGCGGTGTCGAGGATGTTGGTGCCGCCCTTGAGCGCCTTGAGGAACGCGTTCTCCTCGGCGACGGCGACCTTCTCGATCCGCTCGCGGTCGGTGACGAGCTCCGGGTACTGCTGGCCCATCATCGCGATCACGGTGTCGATCAGGTCGAGCACGACCGGACCGGTGGCACCGAGCAACCGCATGTTGCGGATGGCGCGGCGCATGATGCGGCGCAGGACGTAACCGCGGCCCTCGTTGCCGGGCGTGACGCCGTCGCCGATGAGCATGACGGACGTACGCATGTGGTCGGTGACCACGCGCAGGGAGACGTCCGAGGCGTGGGCGTCGCCGTACGCGACACCGGTCAGCTCGGTGGCCTTCTTGATGACGGCCATGGAGGTGTCGATCTCGTACATGTTCTGCACGCCCTGCAGGATCATCGCGAGGCGCTCGAGTCCGAGGCCCGTGTCGATGTTCTTGCTGGGAAGCTCGCCGAGGATCTCGAAGTTGTCCTTGCCGATGCCCTCGCCACGCTCGTACTGCATGAAGACGAGGTTCCAGATCTCCACGTACCGCTCGTCGTTGACGGCGGGGCCGCCCTGGACGCCGAACTCGGGGCCGCGGTCGTAGTTGATCTCGGAACAGGGGCCACAGGGTCCGGGGACGCCCATGGACCAGTAGTTGTCCTTCATGCCGAGGCGCTGGATGCGCTCCTTCGGCACTCCGACGACCTCGTGCCAGATGCGCTCGGCCTCGTCGTCCTCCAGGTAGACGGTGATCCAGAGCTTCTCCGGCTCCAGGCCGTAACCACCCTTGTCCTGGGGGCTGGTGAGCAGCTCCCAGGCGTACTTGATGGCGCCTTCCTTGAAGTAGTCGCCGAAGGAGAAGTTGCCGCACATCTGGAAGAACGTGCCGTGCCGGGTGGTCTTTCCGACCTCTTCGATGTCGGGCGTGCGCACGCACTTCTGCACGCTGGTCGCGCGCGCCCACGGCGGCTTGACCTCACCGAGGAAGTACGGCTTGAAGGGGACCATGCCGGCGGGGACGAGGAGCAGAGTCGGGTCGTCCGCGATGAGCGACGCCGAAGGGACGACGGTGTGACCGCGCTCCTCGTAGAAGCTCAGCCAGCGGCGGCGGATCTCGGCCGACTCCATCAGTGGTCCTCGTTTCGGTTGTACGGGTACGTCGGGTACGTCGATCCCTCGACGTACTTCGGGTTGTTGCGGTTCTCGATGGCGGCATGCCGCCGGGGGGCGGGGAGTTCGGGGTCGACGGGGGCGTTCAGCCCGAGCGCGTCGCCCAGTTCTTCCTCCCGCTGGGCCATGTTGTCGCGGACGTCGAGCGCGAAGCCGACCGCGCGGTCCTTGATGCGGTGACCGGCCTCGAGCGCCTTGTTCGCCGCGGTCGCGGCGAGGCTCTCGGGGGTCAGCTGCCTCAGCTTGCGGTTGACCTTGGTGGTGGCCCACACACCGGCGGCGACGCCCGTGCTGAACCAGAACGTACGGCGGAACATCGCTAGGTCTCAGTCCTTCTTCCGCTTGCTCCGTCGTGACGCCGGAACGGTACGGCCCACGATCACGGTACGCCGGGGCGCCTGCGCGGGCACGTCGTCCTTGCGGCCGCTGATCGCCCGGCGTACGCCGTACCCGAAGGCCGCGACCTTGACGAGGGGGCCGCCGAAGGTGGAGGCGACGGTGGTGGACAACGCGGAGGCGTTGGAGGTGACCTCCTGGACGTCCGAGGCGATCGCGTCCACCCGGTCGATCTGGGTCTGCGCGGAGCGGACCGCCGAGGAGGCGTCCTCCAGGAGCGGTACGGCCTGGTCGGTCACGTCCGCCACCAGCTTGGTGGTCGCCCTGAGCGTCTGGGCCAGCCTCGCCAGTGCGACGGCGAGGAAGGAGACCAGGATCGCCCAGAAGACGGCCACCAGGATCCCGGCCACCTCGCCACCGGACACTGCGCACCCGCTCCCTGAAACATGCCTGAACATTGAAAAAGTCGTGGGCCGAGCCTATCGCGCCCCGGCCACGCCTCCGCACCGGATTACCGCCCGCGCGCGGCCCGGTTCGCGCGCAGCGATTGTACGGACCGAACACGCTTCAGTACGCTCCGTGTTCCATGCGTGACGATCGGCTCTGCGACGGCAACCTGCCCCTCGAACCGGACGCGTTCGTGGGCCGCTCGGCCGAACTCGCCGAAGTGTCCCGGCTGCTGGAGAGCTCCCGGCTGGTGACCGTGACCGGGGCCGGGGGTATCGGCAAGTCCCGGCTGGCGGCCCGGGCGGCCGCGCGGGCAGCGGATCGGACGGGCACCTGGCTGGTGGAGCTGGCGTCGGTGCGCGATCCGGAGTTCGTGGACTTCGCGGTCGTGGAGGCGCTGGGGCTCACGGACCACACCACCCGGCTGCCGCGCGAGATCCTGCTCGACCGTCTCGCCGAGTGCGGGCCCGGACGCCCGCTCCTGCTGGTGCTCGACGGGTTCGAGCATCTGGTGGACGCCTGCGCGCAGCTGGTCACCGAGCTGCTCCGGCGCGCTCCCGGGCTCCGTGTGCTCGCCGTGGGCCGCAGACCGCTGTCCGTGGCGGGCGAGCGGGTGTTCGCGCTGGAGCCGCTGCCCGAGGACGAGGCCGTGGAGCTCTTCGTGGAGCGGGCCGGCCGGCAGGGCGTGGGCGCCGCCGCCGATCCCGACGTGCCGGAACTGTGCCGGCGCCTCGACGGCATCCCGCTCGCCGTCGAACTGGCCGCCGGGCGGCTGCGGGCCCTGTCCCCCGGTCAGTTGCTGGAACGGCTCGACGACCGGTTCCGGCTGCTGACCGGTGGTGGGCGGGACGCCCTGCCCCGGCATCGGACGCTGCGCACGGCGATCGGCTGGAGCCATGAGCTGTGCACGCCCCAGGAGCGGCTTCTGTGGTCGCGGCTCTCGGTGTTCGCGGGGCCGTTCGACCTGACGGCCGTGGAGTACGTGTGCAGCGGCGACGGGCTGGCCGAGCAGGACGTCCTCGACGTACTGACGGAGCTGCTCGCCCAGTCCGTGGTGGGGCGGGAGGAGACGGCCACGGGGGTGCGCTACCGGATGCTGGACACGGTCCGGGCCTACGGCGCCGACTGGCTGGAGGCGACCGGTGACGCGGCCCGGCTGCGGCGGCGGCACCGCGACTGGTACCTGGGACTCGCGACCTGGTGCGAACTGGACTGGTTCTCGCCGCGCCAGGCCGAGGTGGCCGCGCGCGTCGAGGCGGAGCTGCCGAATCTGCGCTGCGCCCTGGAGCACTGTCTGTCCGACCCGGACGAGGCGCACCTGGGCCAGTACCTCGCCGGTTCCCTGTGGTTCTACTGGGCCGGCTGCGGACGGCTGTCGGAGGGGCGGCACTGGCTGGAGCAGGCCGTGCGGCTGGAGTCCGACAACGAGCTGTCGCGGCTGAAGGCGCTGTGGGTGCTGGGCTATGTGGCGATCCTCCAGGGCGACACCGTGCCCGCGCTGGCCGCGCTCCAGGAGTGCCGGGAGGAGGCGGAGCTGTCGGCGAACCCGACGGCGGTGGCGTACGCCGAGCACCGCACCGGCTGTCTGGCGCTGGTCACCGATGACATGGCCCGCGCGGAGACACTGCTGCGCTCGGCGCTGGAGCGCTACCGGGAGATCGGGGAGCTCAACAGCAACGTGCTGATGGGTCAGGTGGAGCTGGCGATGACCCGGGCGTTCCAGGGCGATCTGCCGGAGGCGGTGAAACTCTGCCAGGACGTACGCCGGGTCTGCGAGGACCACGGCGAGCGCTGGGCCAGGTCGTACGCGCTGTACGTCCTGGCGTACGCGGCGTGGAGCGAGGGCGATCTGAGGGCCGCCCGCGGTCTGCTGACCGACTGTCTGGGTGCCGCCCACTCCTTCCGCGACCTGCTCGGCTCGGTCCTGACGATCGAGCTGCTGGCCCTGATCACGGCGGCCGAGGGCGACCCGGCGGAGGCCGCGGTCCTACAGGGCGCGGCGGCCGCGATGTGGCCGTCGGTCGGCCTGCCGCTGTTCGGCTCCGCCTACTACAACGCCCCGCACGAGCTGTGCGAGGCGACGGCCCGCAAGGAGCTGGGCGACGAGCGGTACGAGGAGTGCGTACGGGCCGGGGGGCGGCTCGGCCGGGACGCGGCCGTGGCCCGGGCGCTGGGGCGGCCTGTGGAGGCGCTGCCCGCGCCGCGCGGACCGGCGCGGCATGCCCAGGGCGGTGTCGCCATGCACGAACCCGCCGCCTCACCCACCCGGAAGGGCGGGGAGACGGCGGGCTGAGTGGTGCGTGTACTACGTCCGGCTGGTGATCAGCGGGCGTAGTACTCGACGACGAGCTGCTCGTCGCAGATCACCGGGATCTCCTTGCGGTTCGGCTCACGGTCCAGGCGGAAGGCCAGGGCGCGGAGGTTCACCTGGAGGTAGCGCGGGGTCTCGCCGTCGGGGGCGAAGCCGCCCTCGCGGGCGACGGAGAAGAGGGTCTTCTCTCGGCTGCGCTCACGGACCATCACGACGTCGTCGGGACGGACGCGGAAGGAGGGCTTGTCGACCTTCTGGCCGTTGACCTCGATGTGACCGTGAACGACCATCTGACGGGCCTGGTAGATCGTGCGGGCGATGCCCGAACGCAGGACCAGCGCGTCGAGACGGCGCTCGAGCTCGATGATCAGAGCCTCACCGGTCTTGCCCTGAACCTTGGAGGCACGCTCGTAGGCGCGGACGAGCTGACGCTCGGACACGTCGTACTGCGCACGCAGACGCTGCTTCTCGAGCAGACGGACCTTGTAGTCCGAGTTCTGCTTGCGGCCACGGCCGTGCTCACCCGGCGGGTAGGGACGGGCCTCGAAGTACTTGACGGCCTTCGGGGTCAGCGCGATGCCGAGGGCACGCGACTTCTTGACCTTGGGGCGGGACTGGTTCGCCACTTGATCTTCCTTGTCTGTTTTTCTTCGGCTCGTCAGAGTTATGGGAGGTCGCATCCGCAGCCGGGGAAACCCGCCGGGTCCGTTGCCGGGCCTGGTGGGCAGCCGCTCCCCTGGTCTGGGCACATACGTGCAGCACGCGAGTGGCCCACCTACCGTGCACGGTGGTGGGCTGCCCGCGACACCATTCGAACGGTGCGCGACGCTCCTGGAACCCACTGGGTTCCGGCTGACTGTCCTGTTCTGACTGCACGGGACACAGCACTTCGAGGGATTCTACAGGGCGCTCAGGACCGCTTGCGACCGAGGTGCTTCCTGGTCCACTCGACCGCGTCCGCGTACCTCGCCTCGGCGCCGTGTCTGGTCGGCGTGTAGTACTCCCGGTCCTTGAGGGCGTCCGGCGCGTACTGCTGCTCGGCGATGCCCTCGGGGAGGTCGTGCGGGTACACGTACCCCTGGGCGTGGCCGAGCTTGGCGGCGCCCTTGTAGTGCCCGTCGCGCAGGTGCGGGGGCACGGAGCCGGCCAGTCCCTTGCGCACGTCCTCCATCGCGGCGCCGATCGCCGTCGTCGCGGCGTTGGACTTGGGGGCCAGGGCGAGGGCGATGGTGGCGTGGCTCAGGGTCAGCGCGGCCTCGGGGAAGCCGATCATGGCGACGGCCTGGGCGGCGGCGACGGCTATCGGGAGCGCGTTCGGGTCCGCGAGGCCGATGTCCTCGCTGGCGGAGATCATCAGGCGGCGGGCGATGAAGCGGGGGTCCTCGCCGGCCTCGATCATGCGGGCCAGGTAGTGCAGGGCTGCGTCGACGTCGGAGCCGCGGATGGACTTGATGAGGGCGCTGGCGACGTCGTAGTGCTGGTCGCCGTCGCGGTCGTACTTCACGGCCGCGCGGTCGACCGTCTCCTCCAGCGTGGTGAGGGAGATCTCCCCCTCGCCCTTGTCGAGCGCGGCTCCGGCGGCCGCCTCCAGGGCGGTCAGGGCGCGGCGGGCGTCGCCGCCGGCGATCCGCAGGAGGTGGCCCTCGGTGTCCTCGGGAAGGGTGACGGTGTCCTTGAGGCCGCGTTCGTCACTCAGGGCCCTGCGCAGCAGGCCGCGCAGGTCGTCGTCGGTGAGGGGTTCGAGGGTGAGCAGGAGCGAGCGGGAGAGCAGGGGGGAGATCACCGAGAAGTACGGGTTCTCGGTGGTCGCCGCGATCAGGGTGACCCAGCGGTTCTCGACGGCCGGGAGCAGGGAGTCCTGCTGGGCCTTGCTGAAGCGGTGGATCTCGTCGAGGAAGAGGACGGTCTCCTTGCCGTACCCGCCGGTCGCGCGGCGGGCGCCGTCGATGACCGCGCGGACCTCCTTGACGCCCGCGGTGATCGCCGACAGCTCGACGAACCGCTTGTTGGTGGCCTTGGAGACGACGTAGGCGAGGGTCGTCTTGCCGGTGCCGGGCGGGCCCCACAGGATCACCGAGGACGGTCCCGCCGGGCCGCCCGCGCCCTCGCCGACGAGGCGGCGCAGGGGTGAGCCGGGCTTCAGCAGGTGCTGCTGGCCCACCACCTCGTCGAGGGTGCGCGGGCGCATCCGCACGGCCAGGGGGCTCCCCGCGGGGTCCTTCTCCTGGCGTTCTTCTGCGGCTGCGGTGAACAGGTCGGGCTCCACGTACAAAACCCTAGTTCACGGCACTGACAATCCCGCCGGGCCCCGGAGAGAAGGGCTCAGCTGGTCCAGAAGTCCCACCAGCGGGTCAGGATCAGCATGCCGATGATGCCGATGTGCAGGACCGGCAGGACCCAGGTGAACTCGCCGAAGAAGCTCTTCAGCCAGCGCGGGGCGGGGATGAAGTCGTTGCGCACGTTGAACGAGGTGACGTACCAGAACATGATGATCGTCGCGACCCAGGCCAGCGAGCACCACAGGCACAGCGCGTTGATCCGGTACAGGGACTGGAACATCAGCCAGGCGCAGAACGAGACGCCGAAGAGGGTGCCGGCGTTGAAGGTCAGCCAGTACCAGCGCGGGAAGCGGGCCCGGGCGAGCAGGCTCATGCCGACGCCGATGACGATGCCGTAGGCGACGAGGCCGAGCATCGGGTTGGGGAACCCGAAGGCGGCGGCCTGCTTGGACTCCATGACGCTGCCGCAGGAGACGACGGGGTTGAGGCTGCACCCGGGGGTGAAGGTCGTGCCCGCGACCTTGGCCTCGAGCAGCTTGAACTTGTCGATCGTGATGACCCACGCGGCGAGCAGACCGGCCGCGCCGGTGAGCACCAGCATGATGGCGAAGGCGCGGCTGCCACCCACCGTGCGTGGCTCGGCGGCGGTGTGCTCCGGCTCGGGCTCGGTGGAGATGTCTTTCACGGTGGTCTTGCTCATCACGCCGATTCCGTCTGCTTGAGAGTTGGACCTTCTTCGGGCAGGGGCCATTGTGCCGTACATGGGGCCCTGTCCACCGTTCGGTGGACATAAGGAAGGACGCTCGGTCGTCCCGGAGCGTTCGGTTCCGGCCGAGGCTCGAATGCATGACAACACACGCGAACGAACTCGCGGTGGACGTACGGGGGCTGCGCAAGCAGTACGGCGACGTGACCGCGGTGGACGGTGTCGATCTCGGCATCGGCAGGGGCGAGGTGTTCGGCCTGCTGGGGCCCAACGGCGCGGGCAAGAGCACCACGGTGGAGATCCTCCAGGGCAACCGGAGCCGGGACGCGGGCGAGGTGCGGGTGCTCGGCTCGGATCCGGCGAAGGGCACGCGTGCGTGGCGTTCACGTGTCGGAATCGTCTGGCAGGACGAATCGGCGCCCGCCGAGTTGACGGTTCGTGAAACCGTTCGACACTTCGCCCGGTACTACCCGAGGCCTCGGGATCCGGAGGAGGTCATCGGTCTGGTGGGTCTGCAGGAGAAGGCGGGCAGCCGGATCAAGGCCCTGTCGGGCGGGCAGCGCCGCCGTCTCGACGTGGCCCTCGGGGTGATCGGCGGTCCCGAACTGCTGCTCCTGGACGAGCCGACGACGGGTTTCGACCCGGCGGCCAGGCGGCAGTTCTGGGACCTCATCCGCACGCTCTCCGACGAGGGCACGACGATCCTGCTCACCACGCACTACCTGGAGGAGGCGGAGGCCCTGGCCGACCGGCTCGCCGTCGTGACCGCCGGCCGGATCGTCGCCGAGGGCCGCCCGGCCGCCCTGCGGGAGCGGTACGGCACCGAGGCCACCGTGGAGTGGACCGAGCCGGACGGCGCCCCGCGCGCGGAGCGCACCGACACCCCGACCCGCACGGTCGCCGCGCTCATGAGCCGCTTCGACGGCGAGATCCCGGGGCTCCGGGTGAGCCGCCCCACGCTGGAGGACGTCTACCTCCGGCTGACCGGACAGGAGGACGCACGATGACCACGACCGTCGTACGACCGCGCGCGGACGCGACGGCCGAGCGGCTGCCGGGCGCGTTCGGCATCGGACTCCAGCGGGGCGCCCTGGAGATCAGGCAGTTCTTCCGGCAGCGCGATCAGGTGGTGTTCACCTTCGCCTTCCCGGTCGTCTTCCTGTTCCTGTTCGCGTCGATCTTCAGCGACGACGTGGAGGGCGCCGGCATCACCGCCTCGCAGCTCTACGTCCCCGCGATGATGGCCGCCGGCATCATGTCGACGAGCTTCCAGTCCCTCGGCATCTCGATCGCCATCGAACGGGACGAGAAGGTGCTGCGCCGGCTGCGGGGCACCCCGATGCCACCGGCGTCGTACTTCCTCGGCAAGATCTGGCTGGTTCTGGTCACCGGCCTGATGGAGACGGCGATCCTGCTGCTCGTCGGCACGACGCTGTACGACGTCGAGTTGCCCTCGGACGCGACGCGCTGGTTCCACTTCGTCTGGATCTTCGTGCTCGGTCTGACGGCGTGCGCGCTGCTCGGCATCGCGATCAGCTCGGTCCCGAAGTCCGGCAAGAGCGCGACCTCCGTGGTCGTCCTGCCGTTCCTGGTGCTCCAGTTCATCTCCGGGGTGTACATCGCGATCGACACGATCCCGGACTGGATGCTGAACATCGGCGCCCTGTTCCCGCTGAAGTGGATGTGCCAGGGTCTGCGCGGGGTGTTCCTGCCGGACTCGGCACAGGTTCTCGAGCAGGCCGGCGGTTGGGAGTTCGGCCGCGTCGCCCTGGTTCTGGGGGCCTGGTGCGTCGGAGGATTGTTGCTGTGTCTGCTGACCTTCCGGTGGAAGAACCGGCGCGACGGATGAGGATCCCCTCCGGACTGGTGGGCGCGTACAGCTGGGACCGCTCGTTCCGGATCTGGGACACGTACTTCGCGCTCATCTGGCTGGCCACCTCGGTGTTCGTGCTCGGCACGGACTTCCCGGGGTGGCCGGTCCGGCTCACGGCGGCGGCGCTCCTGGTCCCGTTGATCCCGCTGTACGTCGTGGTGGGGCGCCCCATTCTGCGGGGCGATCCGCCGGACGAGCGCCGGGCGCTGGGCTTCATCGCGGCCCTGACGGTGCTGTTCCTGCCGTCGGCGGTGCTGGTCGGCGAGACACGGCTGATGACGTTCGCGCTCGTACCGCCGTGCTTCATGACCCTGCGGACGCGGTGGGCGCTGGCCGCCGTGGCCGTCATCAACCTCGTTCCCGTGCTGGGCTGGGCGCTGTTGTGGTGGCCCAGCGACCAGGACGTGTTCTTCAACGGGATGTTCGCGCTCGTCACGTTCGTGTTCTCGGCGGCCGTCGGCAGTTGGATCATCCGGATCATCGAGCAGAGCCAGGAGCGGGCCGAGCTGATCGCGGAGCTGGACGCGAGCCGGCACGAGGTGTCGCGGCTCTCGGCGGCCCACGGAGCGCTGGCCGAACGGGAGCGGATGGCACGGGAGATCCACGACACGCTCGCCCAGGGCTTCACCAGCCTGCTGATGCTGGTCCAGGCGGTCGAGGCCGAGGTGGAGAGCGACCTGCCGCAGGCCCGGCGGCATCTGGCGCTCATGGACGAGACGGCCCGCCAGAATCTCGCCGAGGCGCGTGCCCTGGTCGCCGGGGCGGCGCCCGCGGACCTGGACGGGGCCTCGCTCCCGGACGCGCTCCGGCGTCTGGCCGCGCGCCATGAGGCGACGCTGGAGGTCACGGGCCCGGTGCGGGCACTGCCGGCCGGCGCCGAGGTGGTGGCCCTGCGCTCGTGTCAGGAGGCCTTGTCGAACGCCCGTAAGCACGCGGGGAGTTCGGTGTCCGTGGGGATCGCGCTGGCGTACGGCGACGCGTCCCTCGCGGTGTCCGTGCGGGACGACGGCCGGGGCTTCGACCCGTCATGTGTGACCGAGGGCTACGGTCTGGCGGGACTGCGGGCCCGGGCCGCGGAGGTCGGCGGGACGGTGTCGGTCCGTGGTGCGCCAGGGCAGGGCACGACAGTGACGGTCCGGCTGCCCGTACCACCCCTGGAGTGTGCAACGTGATCCGGATCATCCTGGCCGACGACCATCCCGTCGTACGGGAGGGGCTGCGGGCGATGCTGAGCGCGGAGCCCGACCTGGAGGTGGTCGCCGACGCGTCGAGCGGCCCCCACGCGGAGGCGCTGGCGGCGCGTCTGCGTCCCGACATCGTGCTGATGGACCTGCGGATGCCGGGCGGCTCGGGCGTGGAGTCCATCGAGCGGATGGCCGCGGCCGGACTGCCCTGCCGCGTGATCGTCCTGACGACCTACGAGACCGACCGGGACATCCTTCGTGCCGTGGAGGCGGGGGCGGCGGGCTACCTGCTCAAGGACCTGCCCCGTGCGGAGCTCGCCGAGGCGGTACGGGCCGCCGCGCGCGGCGAGACGGTACTGGCGCCGTCGGTGGCGGCGAGGCTGGTGGACCAGCTGCGGACCAGGCCGGAACGGCCACGGTTGTCGGCACGGGAGACCGCGGTGCTGCGACTGGTGGCGGAGGGGTGCACGAACGCGGAGATCGGGCGCCGGCTGTACATCGGGGAGTCCACGGTGAAGACCCATCTGCTGCGGATCTTCGGCAAGTTGGGGGTGGGTGACCGGACCGCGGCGGTGACGAGTGCGATGCGGTACGGGCTGCTGGAGCAGTGACGAAGGCGCCGGGTGCCTCGGAGGGCACCCGGCGCCTGGTCAGCCGTGCTAGCCGAGCCGTGCTTCCAGCTCCGCCACGATCTCGTTCACGCCGATCGCCGTCTGCTCGCCGGACTCCATGTCCTTGAGCTGGACGACACCCTCGGCGAGGTCGCGTTCGCCGGCGACGACCGTGTAGCGGGCGCCGCTGCGGTTGGCGTTCTTCATGGCGCCCTTGAGGCCCTTGGCGCCGTAGGAGAAGTCGGCGGCGATGCCGACCTTGCGGAGCTCCGTCACCTTGGCGAAGAGGACCCGGCGGGCCTCCTCGCCCAGCGGGACCGCGAAGACGCTGGTCGTGGAGGGGAGTTCGAGCTCGACGCCCTCCGCCTCCAGCGCCAGGACCGTGCGGTCGACGCCGAGGGCCCAGCCCACCGACGGCAGCGCGGGGCCGCCGATCATCTCGGACAGACCGTCGTAGCGGCCGCCGCCGCCCACCGCGGACTGCGAGCCAAGACCGTCGTGGACGAACTCGAAGGTCGTCCGGGTGTAGTAGTCCAGGCCGCGGACCAGCTTCGGGTCGTCCTCGAAGGCCACGCCCGCCGCCGTGATCAGCTCACGGACCTCCTCGTGGTACGCCTTGCAGGCGTCGCAGAGGTAGTCGCGCAGCAGCGGCGCGTCCCCGAGCTGCTTCTGGACCGCCTCGCGCTTGTCGTCGAGGACGCGCAGCGGGTTGATGTCCGCGCGGCGCAGCGTCTCCTCGTCGAGGTCGAGCCCCCGGAGGAAGTTCTGGAGCGCCTCCCGGTACACCGGACGGCACTCCTTGTCGCCGAGGCTGTTGAGCAGGATGCGGAAGTTCCTGAGGCCCAGCGAGCGGTACGCCTGGTCGGCCAGGATGATCAGCTCGGCGTCAAGGGCCGGGTCCTCGGCACCGATCGCCTCGGCACCGACCTGGGAGAAGTGCCGGTAACGGCCCTTCTGCGGACGCTCGTAGCGGTAGTACGAGCCCGAGTACCAGAGCTTGACGGGGAGGTTGCCCGCCTTGTGCAGGTTGGCCTCCAGCGCCGCGCGCAGCACGGAGGCGGTGCCCTCGGGGCGCAGGGCGAGCCTGTCGCCGCCCTTGGTCTCGAAGGCGTACATCTCCTTCGTCACGATGTCGGTGGACTCACCGACACCGCGCGCGAAGAGCTCCACGCTCTCGAAGCCGGGCGTCTCGATGTAGCCGTAGCCGGAGTGGCGCAGCGGGGCGGCGATCGCCTCGCGGACCGCGAGGAACTTCGCGCTGTCCGGCGGGATGAGGTCGTACGTGCCCTTGGGGGCCTTGAAGGTGCTCACGGAAGGTCTCGTCACATTCCTCGTCGGGGAGCGTCGACATGCGCGCTGTGATCCTGGCGGCCGGCGGCCACCTGCCGCAGATACGGGTTGGTGGCGCGCTCACGGCCGATGGTCGTGTGCTCGTTGTGGCCGGGCAGCACCACGGTCGAGTCGTCGAGCGGCAGGACCACGCGGGCCAGGGACTCGAGCATGTCGTCCATGGAGCCACCGGGGAAATCGGTGCGTCCGATGGAGCCGGCGAACAGCAGGTCGCCCGAGAAAAGCAGCGGCGGGATGTCCGCCGACTCGGGCAGGCCGAAGGTCACCGACCCCCTGGTATGGCCCGGCGCGTGCGCGACGGACAGCTCCATTCCGGCCAGCTCCAGCCGTACGCCGTCGGTGAGCTCCTTGACGTCGTCCGGCTCCCCCACGGTCAGCTCGCCCATGAGCGGCATCCCGATGGAGCCGCCGAGCGCCTTCTCCGGGTCGCTCATCATGAACCGGTCCTCGGGGTGGATCCACGCGGGTACGTCGTGCGCTCCGCAGACCGGGACGACCGAGGCCACATGGTCGATGTGGCCGTGGGTGAGGACGACGGCGACGGGCTTGAGCCGATGCTTCTTCAGTGCCTCCTCGACTCCCTGGGCGGCCTGATGGCCCGGGTCGATGATCACGCACTCCTCGCCGGCGGCGGGGGCGACGAGATAACAGTTCGTCCCCCAGGCCCCGGCGGGGAACCCGGCAATGAGCACGATCGTCCTTCGTTGTGTCGATAAGTGCGGACTGAGGGCGGGCTTAAAAATCGGCTGCGCCTGTGGTCAGAGCCTACCGGCGCTGCCGTTTCCTCAGCGAACCCATATACGGTACGGGGCACACGCACGCGGTCGGCTCACAAGACGCAGGCGTCCCAGCAGGCGTACGAGACGCATGAGGAGAGAATCCGGTGGTCACCCAGGAACAGCGGAAGCGGCAGCTCGCCCGGGAGAAGTTCTTGCGGCAGCAGCAGCGGCGCACGACCGCGCGGCGCAAGGCCCGCATGCGCAACTCCGTGATCGCGTCGGTACTCGGCGTGATCCTGGTGGGCAGCCTCGCCTTGTACACGACGGACGTCCTCAAGGGCGACGACGACAAGTCCAACACGGCCGCCGAGGCCACGGACGCCACGACGCCCAGCGCGGTGGCGGATCCGTGCAAGAAGCCGGCCGAGGGCAAGGCGAAGACGGCGACCTGGAAGAAGGAGCCGTCGATGACGATCGACAAGTCGGCCAAGTACACGATGAAACTGGCGACGACCTGCGGTGACATAGACATCGCACTGAAGACGAAGGCGGCCCCGCACACCGTCAACTCCTTCGACTTCCTGGCGTCCAAGGGCTACTTCGACCACACCAAGTGCCACCGGCTCACCACCAACGGCATCTACGTGCTCCAGTGCGGCGACCCGACGGGCAGCGGCAGCGGTGGTCCCGGCTACACGATCCCGGACGAGAACCTGAAGGACAAAAGCCTGAAGGACAACGTCTATCCGGCGGGCACGATCGCCATGGCCAACACCGGTCAGAAGCACACCGGTGGCAGCCAGTTCTTCCTCGTGTACCAGGACAGTCAGCTGCCGCCCAGCTACACACCGTTCGGTACCGTTTCCGAATCCGGTATGACGGTCCTGAAGAAGATCGCCGCCGCGGGTGAGAGCACCGGAGCGGGTGACGGAGCTCCCAACGCGACGGTCGTGATCAACAAGGCGACTGTCACCAAATCCTGACCGCCAACTGCGAAATTTCGGTCGCGCGGGATGCGGACAGGCAACCCGCCGGTCGCCTATGTTGGCCGTGACGAAACTGTGGACGATGCCCGGGGGAACAGAAGCCCCTCGCAGGCATCATGTGGAGGAGGCGCTGTGAGCAGCGACCCGTGGGGCCGCGTCGACGAGACGGGGACCGTGTACGTGCGTACGGCCGACGGCGAGCAGGTCGTCGGTTCCTGGCAGGCCGGCTCTCCTGAGGAGGCGTTGGCCTACTTCGAGCGCAAGTACGAGGGCCTGGTGGTCGAGATCGGCCTCCTCGAGAAGCGAGTGAAGACCACCGATCTGTCGGCGAAGGACGCGCAGGTCGCCATCGACCACATCCGCGAACAGGTGGACGCGCACCACGCGGTCGGCGACCTGGACGCGCTGAAGGTCCGGTTGGACAAGCTCGTGGAGACCGTCGACAAGCGTCGCGAGGAGCGCAAGCAGCAGCGCGCGAAGCAGTCCGACGAGGCCCGCCACGCCAAGGAGGCACTGGTCGTCGAGGCCGAGGAGCTGGCGCAGTCCGACCAGTGGCGGGCGGCCGGTGAGCGGCTGCGGTCGCTGGTGGACACCTGGAAGGGTCTGCCGCGCCTGGACCGCAAGTCCGACGACGAGCTGTGGCACCGCTTCTCGCACGCCCGCTCGGCGTTCTCCAAGCGCCGCAAGGCGCACTTCGCGTCACTGGACGCACAGCGCGAGGAGGCCCGTAAGACCAAGGAGCGACTGGTCTCCGAGGCCGAGGCGCTGTCCGACTCCACCGACTGGGGGCCGACGGCCGCCCGCTACCGCGAGCTGATGGCGGAGTGGAAGGCCGCGGGCCGTGCCCAGCGCGAGCACGAGGACGACCTGTGGAACCGCTTCCGCGGCGCCCAGGACGTGTTCTTCGCCGCCCGCAGCTCGGTCTTCGCCGAGCGCGACGCCGAGCAGTCGGAGAACCTGAAGCTCAAGGAGGAGCTGGCCGGGGAGGCCGAGAAGATCCTCCCGGTCACCGACCTCAAGGCGGCGCGATCCGCGTTCCGCCAGCTCAACGAGCGCTGGGAGGCCATCGGCCACGTCCCGCGCGACGCGCGTCCCAAGGTCGAGGGCCGGATGCACGCCGTCGAGCGGGCCATCCAGGAGGCCGAGGAGAGCGAGTGGCGCCGGACCAACCCGGAGGCACGCGCGCGTGCCGAGGGTCTGACCGGCCAGCTCCAGGCCGCCGTGGACAAGCTCCGCGGCCAGATCGAGCAGGCGCGCGCCCAGGGCAACAACGCCCGCGCCGACAAGCTCGAGCGTGAGCTGGAGGGCCGCCAGGCGCTTCTGGACCAGGCCCTGAAGGGTCTCCAGGAGTTCGGCGGCTGAGAGGCCGCGAGAACCTCTGCTACGTCGAGAAGGGCCCCGTACCGAGGTACGGGGCCCTTCTCGACGTCCTGCTCTACGAAGCCATGCCCTACGACCGGCTGCGCGCCGACGTCACGCGGTACACGTCGTAGACGCCCTCCACGCCGCGTACCGCCTTCAGGACGTGGCCGAGGTGCTTCGGGTCGCCCATCTCGAAGGTGAAGCGGGAGGTGGCGACGCGGTCGCGGGAGGTCTGGACGGCCGCGGAGAGGATGTTGACGTGCTGGTCGGACAGGACGCGGGTGACGTCGGAGAGGAGCCGGGAGCGGTCCAGGGCCTCGACCTGGATGGCGACCAGGAAGACCGAGGACTGGGTGGGCGCCCACTCGACGTCGAGGATGCGCTCGGGCTCGCGGGACAGTGACTCCACGTTCACACAGTCGCTGCGGTGAACCGATACGCCGCTACCGCGCGTGACGAAACCGATGATGGGGTCGCCGGGTACGGGCGTGCAGCAGCGGGCGAGCTTGACCCACACGTCGTCGACGCCCTTGACCACGACGCCGGGGTCGGCGCTGGAACGGCGCTTGCGGCCACGGCCGCGGGAGGGCGGGACCGCCTCGTCGATCTCCTCGGTGGCCGCCTCCTCGCCGCCGAGGGCGGAGACGAGCTTCTGCACGACGTTCTGCGCGGAGACATGGCCCTCGCCGATCGCCGCGTACAGCGCGGAGATGTCGGGGTAGCGCATCTCGTGGGCGAGGGTGACGAGCGAGTCGCCGGTGAGGATGCGCTGGATCGGCAGGTTCTGCTTGCGCATCGCGCGGACGATGGCGTCCTTGCCCTGCTCGATCGCCTCGTCGCGGCGCTCCTTGGAGAACCAGGCGCGGATCTTGTTGCGGGCGCGCGGGGACTTGACGAAGCCGAGCCAGTCGCGGGAGGGGCCGGCGCCGGCCGCCTTGGAGGTGAAGACCTCCACCAAGTCGCCGTTGTCCAGGGTGGATTCGAGGGGGACGAGGCGTCCGTTGACGCGTGCGCCTATCGTCCGGTGGCCGACCTCGGTGTGGACCGCGTAGGAGAAGTCCACGGGCGTGGCACCGGCGGGCAGCGCTATCACGTCGCCCTTGGGGGTGAAGACGAAGACCTCGTTGCGCGACAGGTCGAAGCGCAGGGACTCCAGGAACTCGCCCGGGTCCTCGGTCTCCTTCTGCCAGTCGAGCAACTGGCGCAGCCACGCCATGTCGTTGAGGTGGTCGTCCTTGCCGGTGGTCCGCGGCTGGTCCGAACGCACCTTGGAGGTGCCGGCGACGGCCTCCTGCTTGTACTTCCAGTGCGCGGCGATGCCGTACTCGGCGCGGCGGTGCATGTCGAAGGTGCGGATCTGGAGCTCGACCGGCTTGCCGTTGGGGCCGATGACCGTCGTGTGCAGCGACTGGTACATGTTGAACTTGGGCATCGCGATGTAGTCCTTGAACCGGCCGGGGACCGGGTTCCATCGCGCGTGCACGGTGCCGAGGGCCGCGTAGCAGTCGCGGACGGTGTCCACGAGGACGCGGATGCCCACCAGGTCGTAGATCTCCGCGAAGTCACGGCCGCGGACGATCATCTTCTGGTAGACGCTGTAGTAGTGCTTCGGGCGGCCGGTGACGGTCGCCTTGATGCGGGCCGCACGCAGGTCCTGCTGGACCTCGTCGGTCACTATGGCCAGGTACTCGTCACGCTTCGGTGCCCGCTCGGCCACCAGCCGTACGATCTCGTCGTACATCTTGGGGTAGAGGATCGCGAAGGCGAGGTCCTCCAGCTCCCACTTGATGGTGTTCATGCCGAGGCGGTGGGCGAGCGGCGCGTAGATCTCGAGGGTCTCGCGCGCCTTCTTCTCCTGCTTCTCGCGCTTGAGGTAGCGCATGGTGCGCATGTTGTGCAGCCGGTCGGCGAGCTTGATGACCAGGACGCGGGGGTCCTTGGCCATGGCAACGACCATCTTGCGCACGGTCTCGGCCTGCGCGGCCTCGCCGAACTTGACCTTGTCCAGCTTGGTGACGCCGTCGACGAGCAGGGCGACCGAGTCGCCGAAGTCGCGGCGGAGCTGGTCGAGGCCGTACTCGGTGTCCTCGACGGTGTCGTGCAGCAGGCCCGCCATGAGGGTGGCCGGGTCCATGCCGAGCTCGGCGAGGATCGTGGTCACGGCGAGGGGGTGCGTGATGTACGGGTCGCCGCTCTTGCGCTTCTGGCCGCGGTGCCAGCGCTCGGCGACCTGGTAGGCCGTCTCGATCTTGCGGAGGGTCGCGGTCTCGATTTTCGGGTCGTTGCTGCGCACTATCCGCAGCAGCGGCTCCAGGACCGGGTTGTACGGGTTGGAGCGCTGGACGCCGAGGCGGGCGAGGCGGGCGCGGACGCGGTTGGAGGAGCCGGAGCGGGCGGGCTGGCCGGCCGGCGGGCGGACCGCGGCGGGCGTGGACGCGGGCGCGGGGCGCTCGGGCGGGGCCGGCTTGGGACGCGGCTGCTCGGCCGACTTGTCGACGGGCGCGGACTGGGCGTGCGCGTGCTCGACCGAGCCCTGCGCGACGTTCTTCGCGTTCTGCGCGGGCGTGGCCGCGGGTCCCGAGGCGGGCTCGGGCTTGGCGGCGGTCAGTGGCTGGGCCTCGTCTGGCAAGAGGACTCCTCGTGCGCGAACCGGGTCCCCCGATCAGGCTCCGGAGACCCCATGGTAGCGAGCCTGCGGCTCGGGATCGCCTTCAGTCCGGTGTGAGGACCGTCTACCCGTGAAACGTGAGGGACTGGCGTCGGCATTCCGGGAGCGGTCCGAGGTGCCTGGGTCCGTAGCCGACTGCGGCGCCGCTGTGGCTGATCGCGCCCGCGCGGCGGAGCCGCAAATCGATTCAGCCCCGCGCCCCTGAAGGGGCGCGAAACGGCCGCCCCGGGTACACCAGGACGGCCGTTTCGGTAAGACCTATGGCAGCCTCAGACCACCAGCAACGCTTCGAGCGGGGCGCCCTCCAGCGCCGGTTCCAGGCGGGCCCGGCCCGCGAGGAAGCCGAGTTCCATCAGGACCGCGAGGCCCGCGACCTGGGCTCCCGCCCTGCGGATCAGCTGGATCGCGGCCTCGGCCGTACCGCCGGTGGCGAGGACGTCGTCGACGATCAGGACGCGGTCGCCGGCCGACAGGTCCTCGGCGTGCACCTCGATCTCCGCCGAGCCGTACTCCAGGTCGTACGCCTGCGAGAGGGTCGCTCCGGGGAGCTTGCCCGCCTTGCGTACGGGGATGAAGCCGAGGCCCGCACGGACGGCGACCGGGGCGCCGAGGATGAAGCCGCGGGCCTCCAGGCCGACGACCTTGGTCGCGCCGGTGCGCTCGGCGATCTCCGCGAGCGCGTCCGTGAGCGTGGTGAACGCCGCCGGGTCGGCCAGGAGCGGGGTGATGTCCTTGAACATCACGCCCGGCTCCGGGTAGTCGGCCACATCGCGGATGCGGCTGAGCAGCAGCTCCTTGATGTCGGTCATCGGCGCTTCCCCGAGGGGCGGCCGCGGCCGCGGTTGCGCGAGGCGGGCTGGGAGCGCGGACCGACGACCGCGTGGGCGTCCTCCGGCTCGTCGCCGTGCGGGTCCTCGCCCCGGGCCTCGGCGAGGTCCTCCTCCGCGGAGGCCTGGGCGCGCTTGGCCAGGACCCGCTTCTTGAGGGCCTTCATCTGCGGCTCGAGCTCCTTGAGGTCGGCGACGAGCGGCGTGGCGATGAAGATCGAGGAGTACGCACCTGCGGCGAGACCGACGAACAGCGACAGCGAGATGTCGTTGAGCGTGCCCGCGCCGAGGAAGCCACCACCGATGAACAGCAGGCCCGCCACCGGCAGCAGCGCGACCACCGTGGTGTTGATGGAACGGACCAGGGTGCCGTTGATCGAACGGTTGGCGACGTCGCTGTAGGTCCAGCGGGTCTGCTTGGTGATGTCCTTCGTCTGCTCCTTGAGGGAGTCGAAGACGACCACCGTGTCGTAGAGCGAGTAACCGAGGATGGTCAGCAGACCGATCACCGTACCTGGCGTGACCTCGAAGCCGACGAGGGCGTAGATGCCGACGGTGATGGTGATGTCGTGGATCAGCGCGACGAGTGCCGCGATGGCCATGCGCCACTCGAAGGCGATCGCCAGATAGATCACCACCAGGACCATGAAGATCGCCAGACCCTGCCAGGCCTTGTTGGCGATCTGGTCACCCCAGCTCGGACCGACGAGGTCGGCCGCGATCTTCTCGGGGTCGACCTTGAAGTCCTCGGCGAGCTGGTTCTTGATCTGGTCGGACTGCTGGGTGTCCATACCGGCGATCTGGATGCGCAGCGTGCCGTTGCCGAGCTTCTGCACGACGGCGTCGTGACCGGAGGCCTCTTCCGCGTACTCCTGGGCCTGGGACACCGAGACGCTGGTCTTCTCGGTGGTGAAGACGGCACCGCCCTGGAAGTCGATGCCCATGTTCAGGCCGCGCACCGCCAGGCCGACGATGGCCGTGATGGTGATCAGGATCGAGATGCCGTACCAGAGCTTGCGGTGACCGACGAAGTCGTAACTGATCTCGCCACGGTGCAGTCGGGCGCCGAGGTTGCCGAGTTTCGACATGCTCACGCCTCCTTCGTCTCAACGGGGGCGACGGGACGGCGGGTGCGGCGCAGCGGCGGCTTGGCACCCAGGCTCTTCGGGTCGAGGCCGGACCACTTGTTGCCGCCCGCGAAGAACGGGCGGCGGGCCAGCAGCGTCATCAGCGGCTTGGTGAAGAAGAAGACCACGACGACGTCGAGCACGGTGGTCAGACCCAGCGTGAACGCGAAGCCCTGGACCTTGCCGACGGTGACGATGAACAGCACCGCGGCGGCGAGGAACGACACGAAGTCGGAGACCAGGATGGTGCGCCGGGCACGCGGCCAGGCCCGCTCGACGGCGGGACGCAGAGAGCGGCCCTCACGGATCTCGTCACGGATGCGCTCGAAGTACACGATGAACGAGTCCGCGGTGATACCGATGGCGACGATCGCTCCACAGACGGCCGGCAGGTTCAGCGCGAAGCCGATGGCCGGGCCGAGCAGCGCCATGAGCACATAGGTCAGGATGCCGGAGACGAGCAGCGAGGCGATCGCGACGAGCGACAGACCGCGGTAGTAGAACACCAGGTACAGGATGACCAGCCCGAGGCCGATCGCACCGGCGAGCAGACCGGCGTGCAGCTGGTCGGTGCCGAGCGCGGCGGTCACCGTGGTGACGCTCTGCTCCTTGAAGGAGAGCGGGAGCGCGCCGTACGACAGCATGTTGGCGAGGCTCTGGGCCTCCTCCTGCGTGAAGCTGCCGGAGATCTGGGCCTGGCCGCCGGTGATGGACTGGCTCACGGTCGGGCTGGAGACGACCTGGCCGTCGAGGACGATGCCGAACTCGTTCTGCGGCAGCTGGTTCTGGGCCAGCTTGCCGGTGATGTCGGCGAACTTCCTGGAGCCGCTCTTGTTGAAGTCCATCGTGACCTGCCAGCCGGCGGCACTCTGGGTGTCGAAGACGGCCTTGGCCTCGTCGACCTCGGTGCCGGCGACGGCGGCCGGGCCGAGCAGGTACTTGTACCAGACGCCGTCGATCTCGCCACAGCCCACGGTCGTGTCCTCGGGCTTGACGCCCTCGCCGGCCTTGGTGCGCTGCGCCTGCTTGGAGCAGTCGAGGGCGGCGTACTTCGCCTGGAGCTTGGCGTCGGCGGAGGTGCCGGCGCCGCTGCTCGCGGAAGCGGAGGGGCTCGCGGAGGACGACGCGGACGTGGAGGTCGACGGGGTGGGGTCGGCCTTCAGCGCGTCGGAGGCAGCACGGCCCTGGGCGGTGGCGGAGGCCGACGGGGAGGTCGAGGAGGTCGCCTTCTCACCCGTGGTGGCCGACTCGCTCGTGGAGGGGCTCGGCGAGGCGCTGGAGGAACCGCTCTTCGACGCGCTCGCGCTCGGCGAGGGCGTGGCGGCGGCAGCGCCGGTGGCCTCCTGGGCGAGCACCGGACGGAAGTACAGCTTGGCGGTGGTGCCGACCTGGTCCCGGGCTTCCTTGGAGTTGGTGCCCTTCGGGATGTTCACGATGATGTTGTTGCTGCCCTGGGTCTGCACCTCCGCCTCGGAGACGCCCAGGCCATTGACACGGCGGTTCATGATCTCGACCGCGGTGTCCATGTTGGCCTTGTTGATCGCAGAGCCTTGGTCGGCCTTCGCCTCGAGCGTGATGCTCGTGCCACCGGCCAGGTCGATGCCGAGGCGCGGCGTCGTGTGCCCGGAGAGGAACATTCCCCCGGTGAGCACCACGATGGCGATCAGGATCAGGGCCAGCGAGCGCCCTGGCTTGCTCTGGGCGCTCGCGCTCCGGCCCCTCTTGGGTGCTGCCACCTTCTCGTACTCCCTCTCGGGCCGCTGCGCGCCGGGTCTGCGGGCGGGCGGCCATGACATGGTGTCGATCCCGTGCGAGCTGCGTACGTCCGAGGGCGCGCAGGCGTGGCCCGCGCGCCCCGGGTACGGCTACTTCGCGTCGGAGTCGCCGTCGGTCTTCTTCGGCTCGTCGTCCGTCTTCGCCTCGGCGGCCTCGTCGGTCTTCTCGACCTCGTCGGCGGGCTCGTCCTTCTTGCCGAGGTCGACGGACTTCTCGTCGGAGGCGGCGGCAGCTTCGTCGTCGGACTCGTCGGTCTCGGTGAGGGAGGAGGCGTCGTCCGGGACGACGTCGGTCTTCAGGTCGTGCTCGATGCCGTGCACGATGCGGTTGTACTCGTCGTCGGTCAGGACGGCACCGATCGCGTTCTTCGCGAAGAGAAGATCGACACCCGGGCCCGCGTCGACGAGAACCGTGTCCTCGTTGACCTCCTTGACGGTGGCGTACATCCCCCCGATGGTGCGGATGCCACTGCCGGGCTGCATTTCGTTCCGCATGTTCGCGGCCTGCTGCTGCTTCTTCTTGGCCGAGCGGGTCATCAGGAACATGGCCCCGATGAGCACGATGAAGGGGAGGAGGGTCACGAGACTCACGGGTCGGTACTTCCTTCACGTGACCGCGATGGTGAGCGGCCTGATGGTTGGGGGTATGTGCGCCGCCGACTAAGGCGGCATCGGCGGAGTCTAAGCGAGTCCGCGCGCAGTGAACAACGCTCAGCATCGCACCCGGGTTCCTGGCCCGGCCAATCCCGCGCCGTCACGATGCCATCACGTCCCGAACAGGTCCTGTTGTCCGTTTCCGGTGGCCGCCGAGCGGGGCGGGGTGAGGCCGAGGTGCGCCCAGGCGGCGGGAGTGGCGACACGACCGCGCGGGGTGCGGGCGAGCAGACCCTCGCGTACGAGGAAGGGTTCGGCCACTTCTTCGACGGTCTCGCGCTCCTCCCCCACCGCGACCGCGAGCGTGGACAGGCCGACCGGGCCGCCGCCGAACAGCTTGAGCAGCGCCTCCAGGACACCTCGGTCGAGGCGGTCGAGGCCGCGGGCGTCGACCTCGTAGACCTTCAGCGCGGCCGCGGCGATGTCGCGGGTGATGTGTCCGTCGGCCTTGACCTGCGCGTAGTCGCGTACGCGGCGCAGCAGCCGGTTGGCGATACGGGGCGTGCCGCGGGAGCGGCCGGCGATCTCGGCGGCGCCGTCGGTGTCGATCTCGACGTCGAGGAGGTTCGCGGAGCGGTGGATGACGCGCTCCAGCTCGGCGGGCTCGTAGAACTCCATGTGCGCGGTGAAGCCGAAGCGGTCGCGCAGCGGGGGTGGCAGCAGGCCCGCGCGGGTGGTGGCGCCGACCAGGGTGAAGGGGGGCAGTTCGAGCGGGATGGCGGTGGCGCCGGGGCCCTTGCCGACGATGACGTCGACGCGGAAGTCCTCCATCGCCATGTACAGCATCTCCTCGGCGGGCCGGGACATGCGGTGGATCTCGTCGAGGAAGAGGACCTCGCCCTCCTGGAGGGAGGAGAGGATCGCGGCGAGGTCGCCGGCGTGCTGGATTGCGGGGCCCGAGGTGATGCGGATGGGGGCGCCCATCTCGGCCGCGATGATCATCGAGAGGGTGGTCTTGCCGAGGCCGGGGGCGCCGGAGAGCAGCACGTGGTCGGCGGTGGCGCCCCGCGCGCGTGCGGCGCGCAGCACGAGGTCGAGCTGTTCGCGGACCTTCTCCTGGCCGATGAACTCGTCCAGGTCCTTGGGGCGCAGGGCGGCCTCGACGGCCTGGTCCTCACGGTCGGCGACGGAGCCCACCAGGCGGTCGGGGGCGGTGTCGTCGGTCGTGTCGTCCCAGTTCACTGACGTTCTCCTAGCGGGCGCGGTTCAGGGTCTGCAGGGCGGCCTTCAGCAGCTGTCCCACCTGGGGCGTGCCGTCGGCGGCCTCGGCCTGGGGTGCCACGGCGGACACGGCCTCGTCGGCCTCGCGGGTCGCGTAGCCGAGGCCGATCAGCGCCGCGTGCAGCTGGTCGCGCCAGCCCTGGGTGACCGGGGCGCCGATCGCGGGGGCGCCGATCGGCTCGCCCAGGCGGTCCTTCAGCTCGAGCAGCAGCTTCTGCGCGCCCTTCTTGCCGATGCCGGGGACCGCGATCAGCGCCTTCTCGTCGCCGGTGGCCACCGCTCTGCGCAGGGCGTCCGGGGTGTGCACGGCGAGCATGGCCTGGGCCAGGCGGGGGCCGACGCCGCTCGCGGTCTGGAGCAGCTCGAAGACCTGGCGTTCGTCGTCGTCCACGAAGCCGTACAGGGTCAGCGAGTCCTCGCGTACGACGAGGGAGGTGGCGAGCTTGGCCGGCTTGCCGAGGCGGAGGGTGGAGAGCGTGTTCGGCGTGCACTGCACGGCCATGCCGACCCCGCCGACCTCGACGACGGCGGCGTCGGGGGCGAGGGCGGCGATGGTGCCGCTGACGAAGGCGATCATGCCGTACGGCCTTTCGTTGCGTTGGCTGCGTGCAGGGCGACCGCCTGCTGGAGTCGGTTCTGCGCGGGGGCGCGCCAGATGTGGCAGATGGCGAGCGCGAGGGCGTCGGCGGCGTCGGCGGGCTTGGGCGGCGCGTCGAGCCGGAGCAGCCGGGTGACCATGGCGCCGACCTGCGCCTTGTCGGCGCGGCCGCTGCCGGTGACGGCGGCCTTGACCTCGCTGGGGGTGTGCAGGGCGACGGGGATGCCGCGGCGGGCGGCGCACAGCATGGCGACGGCGCTGGCCTGGGCGGTGCCCATCACGGTCCGTACGTTGTGCTGGCTGAACACCCGCTCCACGGCGACGAATTCGGGCCGGTGCTCATCGAGCCACTGCTCGATGCCCTGCTCGATGGCGACGAGCCGGTGCCCCAACTCGGCGTCGGCGGGCGTGCGTACGACGCCGACGCCGATCATGGTGAGCGGTCGCCCCGCGACCCCCTCCACGACACCGACACCGCACCGCGTGAGTCCGGGGTCCACCCCGAGTACGCGCACCACCGCCCCCTCCCTGCTCGCCCTGTTCGATCGCCTGTTTGTGCAGGCTATCTGCTGCCACCGACAACGGCGGCGGGCCGGTGGGGTGTGTCCCACCGGCCCGCCGATTCCGCTCAGTTCGCGGCAGCGTTACGCGTCGACCTTCTCCATGACCTCGTCGCTGACGTCGAAGTTGGCGAAGACGTTCTGCACGTCGTCGCTGTCCTCGAGGGCGTCGATCAGCTTGAAGATCTTCCGGGCGCCTTCCTCGTCGAGCTCGACCTGCATGGTCGGGACGAAGTTGGCGTCGGCGGAGTCGTAGTCGATCCCGGCGTCCTGGAGGGCGGTGCGGACCGCGACCAGGTCGGTGGCCTCGGAGAGGATCTCGAAGGACTCACCGAGGTCGTTGACCTCCTCGGCACCGGCGTCCAGGACGGCTCCCAGGACGTCGTCCTCGGTCAGCTCGCCCTTGGGGACGATCACGACGCCCTTGCGGTTGAAGAGGTACGAGACGGAGCCCGGGTCGGCCATCGAACCGCCGTTGCGGGTCATGGCGACACGTACGTCCGAGGCGGCGCGGTTGCGGTTGTCGGTGAGGCACTCGATGAGCACCGCGACACCGTTCGGGCCGTAGCCCTCGTACATGATCGTCTCGTAGTCGGCGCCACCCGCTTCAAGACCGGCGCCGCGCTTGACCGCGGAGTCGATGTTCTTGTTGGGGACCGAGCTCTTCTTGGCCTTCTGGATGGCGTCGAACAGCGTCGGGTTGCCGGACACGTCGGCGCCACCGGTGCGGGCCGCGACCTCGATGTTCTTGATCATCTTCGCGAAGAGCTTGCCGCGCTTGGCGTCGATCACGGCCTTCTTGTGCTTCGTCGTAGCCCATTTAGAGTGGCCGGACATCTGCCTGTCTCCTTCGCGTAACCCATCCAAACAACGAACGCCAGAGATCCTACAAGGACTCCGCCGCCCGGTTCGCGCGCACCATGTCGACGAACAGGGAGTGCACGCGGTGGTCGCCGGTCAGTTCCGGGTGGAACGACGTGGCGAGCGCGTTGCCCTGGCGGACCGCGACGATGTGACCGTCGTGCTCGGCGAGCACCTCGGTCCGGGCGCCGACGGACTCCACCCAGGGGGCGCGGATGAAGACGCCCTCTACAGGATCGCCCTCGACGCCCTGGACGTCGACCGCCGCTTCGAAGGACTCGTTCTGCCGTCCGAAGGCGTTGCGGCGGACGATCATGTCGATGCCGCCGATGGTCTCCTGACCCGAGCGCGGGTCGAGGATCTTGTCGGCCAGCATGATCATGCCCGCGCAGGTGCCGTAGACAGGCATTCCGGCACGCACGCGCGCGCGAAGCGGCTCCATCACGCCGAACAGGACGGCCAGCTTGGAGATGGTGGTGGACTCGCCGCCGGGGATGACCAGGCCGTCGACCTCGGCGAGCTCCTCGGGACGCCGCACCGGCCTGGCCACGACGTCCGCCGCGGCCAGGGCGATGAGGTGCTCCCGTACGTCGCCCTGGAGAGCCAGGACGCCGATGACAGGGGCTTCGTTCGACATGAGGTGACTACCAGCCGCGGTTGGCGTAGCGCTCGGCCTCGGGGAGGGTGTCGCAGTTGATGCCGACCATGGCCTCGCCGAGGTTGCGGGACGCGTCCGCGATGATCTTCGGGTCGTCGTAGAAGGTGGTGGCCTTCACGATGGCGGCGGCGCGCTTGGCAGGGTCGCCCGACTTGAAGATGCCGGAGCCGACGAAGACGCCCTCGGCGCCCAGCTGGCGCATGAGCGCGGCGTCGGCGGGGGTGGCGACGCCACCGGCGGAGAACAGGACCACGGGGAGCTTGCCGAGCTCGGAGACTTCCTTGACGAGCTCGTACGGGGCGCGCAGCTCCTTGGCGGCGGCGTACAGCTCGTTGTTGTCGTAGCCGCGCAGGCGGGCGATCTCGTTCTTGATCTGGCGCAGGTGGCGGACGGCCTCGACGACGTTGCCGGTGCCGGCCTCGCCCTTGGAACGGATCATGGCCGCGCCCTCGGCGATACGGCGCAGGGCCTCACCGAGGTTGGTGGCGCCGCAGACGAAGGGGGTCGTGAAGGCGAACTTGTCGCTGTGGTTGACCTCGTCGGCCGGGGTGAGGACCTCGGACTCGTCGATGTAGTCGACGCCGAGCGACTGGAGGACCTGGGCCTCGACGAAGTGGCCGATACGGGACTTGGCCATCACGGGGATGGAGACCGCCTCGATGATCTCCTCGATCATGTTGGGGTCCGACATCCGGGCCACGCCGCCGTCCTTGCGGATGTCGGCGGGGACCCGCTCCAGGGCCATGACGGCAACGGCGCCGGCGTCCTCGGCGATCTTCGCCTGCTCGGCGTTGACCACGTCCATGATCACGCCACCCTTGAGCTGCTCGGCCATGCCGCGCTTCACACGGGCGGTGCCGGTCTCGAAAGCCTGGTTCTCGGTGCTGGACACGGGTTGACCTCGCTGATGTGAAAAGAGGATTTCTGCAGCACCGAGGAAACGTGAACAGAGCAGTCCACTGCAAGGGCCAATAAAGAGGCGGTGGATCGTTTTCCGAGCGGATGCGACTACGCGGCCCGTTCCACCAGGGCCACCGGAGGCTCGTCGTCCATCTCGAACGCCATGGGGAACGGGGCGTGACCCGCCAGCCGGAACCAGCGGACCTTGCGGTGTCGCCGCAGGGCGCGAGCGGCCCGTACGGCGTCGTTGTGGAAGCGCCGGGCCATCGGCACCCGGCGCACCGCCTCGGTCAGTTCACGGACGGCTTCCTCTCCCCCGGGCGCCTCACGCACCGTCTCCACCTGCGGTGTCTCCGCGAAGACGGCACGCAGAGCCTGGCTGAGCTCGCTCTCGGCGACCTCGCGCTGCTCCTCCTCGGCCTGCCGCGCGGCATGCGCCGCCTCGTAGAGCAGGATCGACGCGGCCGGGTCGAGGACGCCGGAGGTCGCCAGTTCCTGGGTCACCGAGGCGCGGCGCAGCAGCTGTGCGTCCAGCGCGGCCCGGGCCGCGTCGATCCGCGAGTGCAACCGGTCCAGTCGTCCTGCGGTCCAGCTCAAGTAGAGGCCGATCGCGATCAGGGCGACGAGGATCCAGATGAGGGTTGAGGTCACGGACGCAAAGGTTACCGAGCGGCGCGGCGAGGTCTGCCGAGGGGCGCACGGGGCGCCGGGGCGGCGGGGGTTCGGCGAACCGCGGAGATCCCGGCCGCCGGACAGCCCCTCGGGGCGAGTGCGCAGGCCTCAGGTTCCGGGCGACCGCGTAGGCGTCGAACTCCGGCAAGCATCTCGGCAGCAGGCTCTGGACGGTCGTCAGACGCCCGGACGCGGACAGTCAGCTCGGTCTCCGACGCCAGGCGAACGCCGGGGCTCCGAACAGCCGCAGCGCTTCGGGACAACGCCGGCGGGCCGCTTCACACACATCCGCCGCTGGGGCCACCGGCAACCCCGGACTCCCCACGGCCGCCGCGACCTTCCTGACCGGGAGCCCATCGGGGCCTCGGCCACCCGCAACCACCTCGCCCCCAACCACCGGCGATGGGCTACGACCTCACAGCACCGGTAGTCGCCACGCCCCGAGCCACCCGACGACCACCAAAGCCCAGACCCCGCCGGCCCCTTACGGCCGCAGCCCTCCGACGGCACCCTCGGCTCCAGCCACCGCGCAGCCCCCGAACAACCCGGCGTCGTACGGAACCCGCCCCGGACCTCGGCTCAGTCCCGCGCCAGTCCCAGTCGTGCCCGCAGGCCCGTGCCCGGGGTGCGGTCGTCGTCGGCTGCTGCGACCGCGGCGGCTCCTGCCGTGACCGTTTCGTAGACCGAGAGGATGTCCGCGCCGACCGTGGACCAGTCGAAGCGGCGTACGTGGATGCTGCCCCGCTCCCGCAGTTCGGCCCGGCGTTCCGGGTCGGCCAGCAGGCGCAGTGCCGCGTCGGCGAGGGCGTCGGCGTCCTCGTTGGCGAAGAGTTCGCCCGCCGCCCCCTGGTCGAGCACCTGGGCGAAGGCGTCCAGGTCCGAGGCGAGGACCGCAGCGCCCGCCGACATCGCCTCGACCAGGATGATCCCGAAGCTCTCACCGCCGGTGTTGGGAGCGACGTACACGTCGACGCTGCGCAGGAAGCGCGCCTTGTCCTCGTCGCTGACCATGCCGAGGAACTCCACGCGCGAGCGGAGTTCGGCGGGCAGGCTCTCCACCGCCTCCACCTCGTCACCGCGCCCGGCCACCAGGAGCCGGGTCTGCGGGCGCTCGGCGAGGATCTTCGGCAGGGCCTTCATCAGGACCGGCAGGCCCTTGCGGGGCTCGTCGATGCGGCCGACGAAACCGAGGGTGTCGCCCTGCCACTCGGGGTTGGGCTCCGCCTTGGCGAAGAAGTCGACGTCGACGCCGTTCGGGATGACGACCGCGTCGCCGCCGAGGTGTTCCACCAGCGTGCGGCGCGCGTACTCGCTCACCGCGATGCGCGCGCTGATCTTCTCCAGGGCCGCCTGGAGGATCGAGTACGCGGCGATCATCGCCTTGGAGCGCGGGTTCGAGGTGTGGAAGGTGGCGACCAGTGGGCCCTGGGCGGCCCAGCAGGCCAGCAGGCCCAGGGACGGGGACGACGGCTCGTGGATGTGGACGACGTCGAACTCGCCGTCGTGCAGCCAGCGCCGCACGCGCGCGGCGCTGAGGAAGCCGAAGTTCAGCCGGGCCACCGAGCCGTTGTAGGGCACCGGCACCGCGCGGCCCGCCGAGACGACGTAGGGCGGCAGCGGCGTGTCGTCGTCGGCCGGGGCGAGGACGGAGACGTCGTGGCCGAGGCGGATGAAGTACTCGGCGAGGTCACGGATGTGGAACTGGACGCCGCCCGGCACGTCCCAGGAGTACGGGCAGACGATGCCGATCCTCACGAGGGCCCCTTACCGGGGTCGAGATCCTTGAGCCACAACCGCTGCAGCATGTGCCAGTCCTCCGGATGGTCGGCGATCCCCGTGGCGAAGGCATCGGCCAGCGCCTGTGCCATGACAGACGTCTTCTCGGCCCGCGTACCTGTCTCGGGTACCTCGACCGGGGGGTGCACCCGGCCCCGCATGACGGGCGAGTCGTCGTACCAGAGCGTCACCGGCAGCAGCAGCGCGCCGGTCTGCTGGGCGAGGAGCGCCGGTCCCGCGGGGATGCGGGTGGCCTCGCCGAAGAACTGCACCTCGACGCCGGAGGACGACAGGTCGCGCTCGGCGACCAGACAGACCAGGCCGCCGTCGCGCAGCCGCCGGGCCAGGGTGCCGAAGGCGGTGCCGCCGCTGTGCGGCAGTACCTCCATGCCGAGGCCCTCTCGGTAGGCGACGAACCGGTCGTACAGCGTCTCGGGCTTCAGGCGTTCGGCGACCGTGGTGAACGGTGTCTCCAGCTTGGTGGTGACCCAGGCGCCCGCGAGGTCCCAGTTGGCCATGTGCGGCAGCGCCAGGATGACACCCCGGCCGGAGGCGAGCCCGTCGGTCAGGTGGTGCACGTCCTTGGGGTCGAAGCCGCCCTTGACGCGCTCCTTGCTCCAGGCGGGCAGCCGGAAGGACTCCATCCAGTAGCGCAGGTACGAGCGCATGCCCGCGCGGGACAGCTCGGCGAGGCGCTCGGGTGTCGCGTCGGGCACCACGCGCGCGTAGTTGCTCTCCAGCCGCAGCACGCCCTTGCCGCGCTTCTTCCAGGCGAGGTCGGCGATGGTCCGCCCGAGGCGTACCGCGACCGGCTCGGGGAGCTTCTTCACCGCTGCCCAGCCCAATCCGTACAGGCTGTCGGTGAGCCGCTCCTGAGCCGTCACTTCGCCGTCTCCGGTGCGGCGTCCGCCGCCTCCGCCTCGGCCGACTCCCGGCGGACCGTGACGACGCGCTGGATCAGCGTGACGAGGCTGCCCACGGCGACGATCCACAGCGCGATCGGCAGCAGGTACTGGATGCCCGGCACCCCGAACTTGTGCAGCCCCGCGAGACCGGCCGCGACCAGCGAGATCACCAGCCGCTCGGCCCGCTCCACGAGCCCGTTGACCGCGACCGGCAGCCCGATCGACTCGCCCCGGGCCTTGGTGTACGACACCACCTGGCCGCTCGCCAGACAGAAGATCGAGACGGCGCACAGCACCAGGTCGTCGCCGCCACCGGCGTACCAGAGGATGAAGCCGCCGAAGATCGCTCCGTCGGCCACCCGGTCGAGCGTGGAGTCCAGGAAGGCTCCCCAGCGGCTGGAGCGGCCGAGCTGGCGGGCCATGTTGCCGTCGACGAGGTCCGAGAACACGAAAGCCGTGATCACGATCGTGCCCCAGAAGAACTCGCCCATGGGGAAGAAGACCAGTGCGCCCGCGACGACCCCGGCGGTACCGAGCAGCGTGACCGTGTCAGGGCTGACGCCCCTTCTGATCAGAAAAGTGGCGAACGGTGTGAGGACACGCGTGAAGAATGCACGCGCGTACTTGTTCAGCATGGCCTTCCCGAGGGTCGGTGTGGCCGCGCGGCCCCTGCTGGCCACCGGCTGGCCCATCGTAGCCACGCGCGCGCGTGTGCGAACGCCGGGCACTCGCGCCCCATGTCACGGGCCCGTGGCATACGGGTAACGGCGCGATCGCGTCCGCTGTATGGACGCACCGTGACGGGAGTGGAAAGCTCGAAGAACCGCGGGCGTCACCGGAGCCGCCTACGCGGATCCGCATGTCCGCGCCCACAGTGACCTCACCGTGCACGGGAGGCAAGGCCATGGGCGACAAGGCGAACGCACACCCCGGAGCCGCCGGCAGGGCAACAGCGGCCGACCACCCCGCGTCCGTACGGAATGTGGTGCTGGTCGGCCACTCCGGATCGGGCAAGACGACATTGGTCGAAGCCCTCGCGCTGACAGCGGGGGCGGTGAACAGGGCGGGCCGTGTGGAGGACGGCGGCACCGTCTCCGACTACGACGACATCGAGCATCGGCAGAACCGCTCGGTACAGCTCTCCCTGGTGCCCGTCGAATGGGACGGCATCAAGATCAACATCCTCGACACCCCCGGATACGCCGACTTCGTCGGGGAACTGCGGGCCGGTCTGCGAGCCGCGGACGCGGCCCTTTTCGTCGTCTCGGCCTCCGACGGCGTGGACGGCTCGACCCGCATGGTGTGGGAGGAGTGCGCGGCCGTCGGCATGCCGCGCGCGATCGTGATCACCCACCTGGAGGCCGCCCGCGCGGACTTCGAGGAGATGACGCGAACCTGCGCGGAGGCGTTCGGCGGCGACGACCCCGACGCCGTCCTGCCGCTGTATCTGCCGCTGCACGGCCCGCAGGGGCCGGACGGGCACGCGCCCGTGACCGGTCTGACCGACCTGCTGTCGCAGAAGCTGTTCGACTACTCCTCCGGTGAGCGCAAGGAGTCCGAGCCGGGCGAGGACCAGCTGCCGGAGATCGAGGAGGCCCGGAACCGGCTGATCGAGGGGATCATCTCGGAGAGCGAGGACGAGACCCTCATGGACCGCTACCTCGGCGGCGAGGAGGTCGACGTCAAGACGCTGATCGAGGACCTGGAACGGGCCGTCGCGCGCGGGGTCTTCCACCCCGTCCTGGCCGCCGCCCCCGCGGCCGAGGGCGCCAAGCAGGGGCTCGGCACGGTCGAGGTGCTGGAACTGATCACGCGGGGCTTCCCGACGCCGTTCGAGCACCCCACACCGGGCGTCACCACCATCGACGGCAAGCCGCGCGAGGTGAAGGCCTGCGACACCGACGGTCCGCTGGTCGCGGAGGTCGTGAAGACGTCCTCCGACCCCTACGTCGGCCGGGTCTCTCTCGTCCGCATCTTCTCCGGCACCCTGCGCCCCGACGAGACGGTGCACGTCTCCGGACACGGTCTGGCCGACCGGGGGCACGAGGACCACGACGTCGACGAGCGGGTCGGCGCGCTGTCCACCCCCTTCGGCAAACAGCAGCGTCCCGTGACCCACGCCATCGCCGGCGACCTGGTGTGCGTGGCCAAACTGAGCCGGGCGGAGACCGGCGACACCCTCTCCGCCAAGGACGACCCGCTCCTGATGGAGCCCTGGGAGATGCCGGACCCGCTGCTGCCGCTCGCCATCCAGGCGCACAGCAAGGCGGACGAGGACAAGCTCTCGCAGGGCCTGTCCCGGCTGGTCGCCGAGGACCCGACGATGCGGCTCGAACAGAACCAGGACACCCACCAGGTGGTCCTGTGGTGTCTGGGCGAGGCCCACGCCGACGTGGCGCTGGAGCGGCTGCGCAGCCGGTACGGCGTCCAGGTCGACGTCGTACCGCACAAGGTCTCCCTACGGGAGACGTTCGCCGGCAAGTCGGCGGGGCGCGGGCGGCATGTGAAGCAGTCCGGTGGCCATGGGCAGTACGCCATCTGCGAGATCGAGGTGGAGCCGCTTCCGGGCGGTTCGGGCATCGAGTTCGTCGACAAGGTCGTCGGTGGCGCGGTGCCACGGCAGTTCATCCCGTCGGTCGAGAAGGGCGTGCGGGCCCAGGCCGCCAAGGGAGTCGCGGCCGGCTACGCGCTCATCGACGTGCGCGTCACGCTCCTGGACGGCAAGGCGCACTCGGTGGACTCCTCGGACGCCGCGTTCCAGACGGCCGGCGCGCTCGCGCTGCGGGAGGCGGCGGCCGACGCGAAGATCCATCTGCTGGAGCCGGTGGCCGAGGTGAGCATCCTGGTCGGCGACCACTACGTCGGCGCCGTGATGAGCGACCTGTCCGGGCGGCGCGGCCGGGTGCTGGGCACCGAGCAGACCAGCGGGAACCGCACGGTCGTCAAGGCCGAGGTGCCGGAGATCGAGATCGGCCGGTACGCCGTCGACCTGCGCTCCCTGTCGCACGGCACGGCACGCTTCAACCGCTCCTACGCCCGGCACGAACCGATGCCGGCGCAGATCGCCGAGAGGATCCGTGAAGAGGCGCGCGACGCCTAGGAGTTGACGCGGGAACACGTCGGAGGCTTTTGCGGAACGCTCCCCTCCGAGTCGGCGGGCGGCTTCGGCCGTCCGCCGACGAAATGTCAGTGGCGACATATACGCTGATGGCAGTGATCAAGTCGGGCCCGGATCGCGGGACGGCCTGATCAACAGGTGTGCGGGGCAAGGAAGTCGGGAAGGCCGCAGGAGCGACAGTGGCGGCGATCGGGGGCGGGAATGACCGTTGACAGCGGTTACGCGGACATCTTCGGTCCGCAGGTGCCGCGCACGGGCGACGAGAGTCAGACGGCGACCTTCGCGCTGGCCTCGGCGGCCTACCGGGACAACAAGGTCGACGAGATCCTCAAGGCCAACAGCGAGTGGCACGAGACGACCGTCAAGGCCGGCAAGCTCAAGCTGTTCGCGCCCAACCTCGGCGAGGCCTTCTCACAGGCCGTGGTCAACCGCATGATCGGCCCGGGCCGCAAGCCCCTGATCCAGTCCTTCGGCACCGAGCCGCAGGTCGTGGTCGACCACTGTCTGGCGGCCAACAACATCCGCAAGGACCGCGACCGGCTCCTCAGCATGGTCATGGTGGTCTGCGGTCTTCTGGCGCTGCCCGGACTCCTCCTGTGGCTGCTCGTGTTCCAGATCCGCACGACGATCGCCAAGGGCGAGAACAAGCAGGCGGGCGCGCTGGCCACCGCCCTGCTGGTCGGGGTGGGCGCGCTCGCCGTGATCTTCCTGATCCGTATGCCGTTCACGGGCTTCTGGGCCTGGTACGCGCGAGCGGCGGTCATCGCACCCGTGGTCGGCTGGTTCTGGGCCAAGCAGATCTGCGAGCGCACCGCGAGGGACCTGCGGGGCCGCTGGGACAGTCTCGTCGCCGGCAGCAGCGTCGGCGCCAAGGTCCCCGAGGCGGTGCCCAGCAGCCCCGGTGAGACCGCGGCGGAGCAACTGCGCCAGTCCCTGGCCAAGATGAGCGCCGAGCAGCAGTCCAACTCGGTCTTCTACGCCGGTCCCAAGGGCATACTCGGCATGGGCACCCGCTGGGGCAGCTGGCAGCTCGCCGAGGACCTGGTGGCGGCCGACGCGAGCCGGGAGATCCATCCCTTCCGCAGCTGGGACGTCATCCGCTCCATCCACGACCAGTTGCGCATGCTGGAGCGCAACACCATCAACACCGGCGGCTTCCCGAAGGCGTCCATACAGCACTGGATCGTCACGCCGGTCGCCGAGGGCGCCAAGGCGGTGTCGCGTCCGGAGGGCACCGACGTCGAGGCGTACCGGATCAAGTCGCACGCCATACAGGACATCTGCAACAAGCAGCAGTTCGGCAGCGGCGACCGGCACTACCTGGGCGTGCAGTGGGTGCTGTGGGACGGCCAGCTGGTCCTCACCATGCTGGTCACCGTGACCGTGCTGCACCAGACGCTGCGCATCGAGGTCACCGGCCATGCCCTGGGCCCGGTGAACCCCCTGTTCATGAACAAGCCGGAGGCGCCGACGAAGGAGGTCACCAAGTCGTTCAAGCCGTGGGAGACCCGCAAGGTGAAGCTCCCGCTGGTCGACAGCGACGAGGTGGTCCGTCTCTCCGTCCGCGCCCCGATCTCCTGGTACCCGCCCCTGCTGAACTGGCTCGGCGGGACGATCGTCCTCCCCGAGCCCTTCGGCCTGCGGCACGTGTGGGCGGACAAGCCCTGGCGGCACCGCTTCATGGCCGACGACGCGATGCGCGCCGCAACGCCCGTCCTGCGGGTCGTGCACGCGGCGGCGATCCGGGTCCTGGAGGAGAACGGCGTGGACACGGAGAAGTTCGGCAACCGCTCGTCGTTCCTCAGTACGGCGGTGCAGGACCCGTCGCCGAGGAAGGCCGACCTCTACGACGCGTAGGACCGCGGTGCCCTCGTGACAGCGAGGGCACCGTCGTGGCGGCTCAGGCCGAAGGCCAGGCCTCTGCCAGCATCTTCCGGGTGTCCGCCAGCAACTGCGGCAGCACGCGCGTGTGGCCCACCACCGGCATGAAGTTCGTGTCGCCGCCCCAGCGCGGGACGATGTGCTGGTGGAGGTGGGCGGCGATGCCTGCGCCGGCCACCGTGCCCTGGTTCATCCCGATGTTGAAGCCATGGGCACCGGACGCGGTGCGCAGCGCGGTCATCGCCTGCTTGGTGAGCGCGGCGAGCTCGACGGTCTCCGCGTCGGTGAGGTCGGTGTAGTCGGCGACATGGCGGTAGGGCACGACCATGAGGTGGCCGCCGTTGTACGGGTACAGATTGAGCACCGCGTAGACCTGCTCACCGCGCCGGACGATCAGACCGTCCTCGTCGGACTTGGCCGGGATGGAGCAGAAGGGACATCCGTCGTCGGCGCCCGGGCCGGTCGGCTTGTTCTCGCCCTGGATGTAGGCCATCCGGTGGGGCGTCCACAGACGCTGGAACGCGTCCTGGGTCCCCACTCCCCACTGCTGCTCCGGCTCACTCGTCATGCAGTGCAGCATATGGCGTCGCCCGTTCGCGGCGTGTCGCCGGGGTTCCGGCGAAACCGCCCGGGGCCAAGCTGGGACGGTGGACGACGACAGCCCCAAGGCCCGCTGGGAGCGGCGCACCGAGGTCCCCCTCGCCGTGGCGTCACTGGTGTTCCTCGCCGCGTACGCGATCCGGGTCCTGGCCCCCGGTCTGCCCGACGGCTGGCGGGACCTGTGTCTCGTGGTGACGCTGGCCGCCTGGGCGCTGTTCGCGGCCGACTACGCGGTGCGCTGGCGGCTCAGCGGGCAGCGGCTGCGCTTCGTACGGACGCACTGGCTGGACACCGTGGTGCTGGCGCTGCCCCTGTTGCGGCCGTTGCGCGTGGTCAGGCTGTACGAGGCCGTGCAGCGCCGGCACGGCCGCCCCCGGCTCGCGCTGCACGCGCGCGTGATGGTGTACGCCGGGCTGTCGTCCCTGCTGCTCGGCTTCGCGGGCGCGCTGGCCGTCTACCAGCAGGAGCGCGGGGCGCCGGGGGCGTCCATGACGAGCTTCGGCGACGCCGTGTGGTGGACGTGCGCCACGCTGGCGACGGTCGGCTACGGCGACATCGCCCCGGTCACCCCGGTCGGACGGCTGATCGCGGTCGGCATGATGGCCATCGGGCTGGCCCTGCTGGGCGCGGTGACGGGCACCTTCGCCTCCTGGCTGCTCCAGGTGTTCGCGCGGGAGGACGACGAGAGGCCCCCGGGAAGCTGAACCTCCCGGGGGCCTCCGTGCGATCTGTGGGTCAGACCTGCGCCCGCTCCTCCACGACCTTCGCGATCTTCGCGATGGCCTCGTCGAACGGGATGCCGTTCTCCTGCGAGCCGTCGCGGTAGCGGAAGGAGACCGAGCCGCCCGCCATGTCCTCGTCGCCCGCGATGACCATGAAGGGCACCTTCTGCTTCTGGGCGTTGCGGATCTTCTTCTGCATCCGGTCCGAGGAGGAGTCCACGTCGACCCGCAGACCCTGCTTCTTGGCCGCGGCCGCGAACTTATCCAGGTACTCCACGTGCGCGTCGCCGATCGGGATGCCCAGCGCCTGGACCGGGGCCAGCCAGGCCGGGAAGGCGCCCGCGTAGTGCTCCAGGAGCACCGCGAAGAACCGCTCGATGGAGCCGAACAGCGCGCGGTGGATCATGACCGGGCGCTGCTTGGAGCCGTCGGGGCCCGTGTACTCCAGGTCGAAGCGCTCGGGCAGGTTGAAGTCGAGCTGGATGGTCGACATCTGCCAGGTGCGGCCGATGGCGTCCTTGGTCTGCACGGAGATCTTCGGGCCGTAGAAAGCGGCGCCGCCCGGGTCGGGAACCAGGGGCAGGCCCTGCTTCTCGGCCACCTGACGCAGCGTCTCCGTGGCCTCCTCCCAGACCTCGTCCGTGCCGACGAACTTCTCCGGGTCCTTGGTGGACAGCTCCAGGTAGAAGTCGGTCAGGCCGTAGTCGCGCAGCAGGCCGAGGACGAAGGTGAGCGTCTTGTCGAGCTCCTCCGACATCTGCTCACGGGTGCAGTAGATGTGCGCGTCGTCCTGCGTGAAGCCCCGCGCACGCGTGAGGCCGTGCACGACGCCGGACTTCTCGTACCGGTACACGGTCCCGAACTCGAAGAGGCGCAGCGGCAGTTCACGGTAGGAGCGGCCGCGCGCGTCGAAGATCAGGTTGTGCATCGGGCAGTTCATGGGCTTGAGGTAGTAGTCCACGCCCTCGTCGAGCTGCATGGGCGGGTACATGCCGTCGGCGTACCAGTCCAGGTGCCCGGACGTCTCGAAGAGCTTCCCCTTCGTCGCGTGCGGGGTGTAGACGAACTCGTAGCCCTCCTCCTCGTGCCGGCGGCGCGAGTAGTCCTCCATGACCCGGCGGATGATGCCGCCCTTGGGGTGGAAGACGGCGAGGCCGGAGCCGATCTGCTCCGGGATGGAGAACAGGTCGAGTTCGTTGCCCAGCTTGCGGTGGTCGCGCTTCTCGGCCTCGGCGAGGAAGTCGAGGTGCGCCTTGAGCTCGTCCTTGGAGGGCCAGGCGGTGCCGTAGATGCGCTGGAGCATCGGGTTCTTCTCGCTGCCGCGCCAGTAGGCGGCCGCGTTGCGCATCAGCTTGAACGCGGGGATGTTCCGGGTGGTGGGCAGGTGGGGACCGCGGCAGAGGTCCTTCCAGCACAGGTCGCCGGTCTTGGCGTCGAGGTTGTCGTAGATCGTCAGCTCGCCGGCGCCGACCTCGACGTCCGCGCCGTCGTCGGAGGAGGCGGAGCCCTTGAGGCCGATCAGCTCCAGCTTGTACGGCTCGGCGGCGAGTTCCTCGCGGGCGTCCTCGTCGGTCACCACACGACGGGAGAAGCGCTGTCCGCGCTTCTGGATCTCCTGCATCTTCTTCTCGATGGCCTTGAGATCCTCGGGCGTGAACGGCTTCTCGACGTCGAAGTCGTAGTAGAAGCCGTCCTTGACCGGCGGGCCGATGCCCAGCTTGGCCTCGGGGAAGAGCTCCTGCACGGCCTGCGCCATGACGTGTGCGGTGGAGTGGCGCAGGATGTCGAGACCGTCCTTGGAGGAGATCTCGACGCCCTCGACCTCGTCGCCCTCGGCGACCATGTAGGCGAGGTCCTTCAGCTCACCTGCCACGCGCGCGGCGATGATCGAGCGCTCGCCGGCGAAGAGCTCGGCGGCCGTGGTGCCCGTCGTCACCGTGCGCTCTTCCCGCTCGGAATCGCGTTGGATGATCACACGGACGTCTGACACCGGTCTCTCCTGACTGAAGGTGGGTGCGAGCGCCGTACTGTGAGCGCGCGCAAGAGGGGATCGTACCGACCCCGGGCCCACCTCCGCGAAATCAGTCCCCTCGGGGGGCCTCTCCGGGGCCCTCCCCGCAGGCCTCCTCGAAGAAGTCCAGATTCTCCTGGAGGGACTTCATGAGCCGGTCCCGCTCGGCCTCGTCCACCTGCACGGGCACGACCCCGCAGGCCCCGGTGAGCCTGCGGAAGCCGCCCCGGCTCTCCAGTCGCCCGTGCACCCGCACCGGCAGTCCGACGAGGTGCGCCTGCCCGGCGATGCGGTACGCCTCCTCGTCGAGCGTGAGCCGGATGTGCGGCACGTCGACGCCGGCGATCACCCGCAGCCGTACGCTGCCTTCGCCGCGCGGCCCCGACCTGCGCATCCGCACCACGGCACCGGTGATCCGCACCGGCACGGACGGCTCCTCGCTCAGGTAGCGGGCCCCGGCCTCGCGCAGCACGGGCAGGTCGCCCGGCGAGAACTCGACGGGCTCGACCCCGGTGGCGCAGTCGGCGGGCACCCCGGCGGCGGGCGCCCACTCCACGGCGATGCGCGCGCCCTCCGTGCCACGCACCAGGGCGATCAGCGCCTCGGTGAGCTCACGGCTGACGCCCGCCTCCACGGCACCGTCGAAGGCGTCCATGCCGCCGGTGGCCCGCTGGTAGTCGATGGCCTCGCGGGCGGCGTACAGGGCCTGGTGGAGGCGTACGGCGAGGGGGCGGCCGGTGCCGACGGGCACGAAGGCGGTCAGGCCGCCGCCGGTGGCGGTGCCGACGAGCACGCTCGCCATCAGGGTGGCGGCGGCACGGCGGTGCCGGGCGCCGTAGTACCCGGCACGCGCGCGTGTGGCCAGCGCGCCGGCGAGCAGCATCTGGCGGGCGGCGGCGCGCAGTTGTTCCTCGACGGCCCAGGGCGCGGTGCCCACCGGCCCGGTCGGTACGTCGCGCCACCAGCGGATCTCGTCGCTGGGCACGGCAAGCCCGACGAGGACCTCACGGGCGGAGGGCGTGCCACTGCGGGCGAGGGCGTCGAGGGCCTCGCCGAGCAGGTCGTCACTGTCGGGAAAGGCCCGGCTCTCGGGCACCAGCAGGCTGGTCCCGCCGGTCCCCGCGCCGGGCGGCGTCCAGCGGCCGTAGCGGCCGGGGGCACCGCCACGGCGCTGCCAGCCGTGCCGGTGCAGCAGGGCGCCGAGAACCGCGGGGTCGACCTCGTCGGGCTCGGGGGCACGGTCCCAGGCGGCGTCGGCGGGGTGCGGGCGCACGGGCCTCAGCACCTCCTCCATGGGCCGGTGGGTCATGGTCTGCCTCCCGTCCCGACCCGCGTCATGATCTCGCACAGCGCCCGGTCGTCGAAGATGCGTGAGGTCGGTATCCGCACGGTGGTCCGGGTCCGGCCGGTGATCGGGTGGCCGGCCAGGTTGACCCAGTAGCAGCAGTGTCTGAGGTCGAGCCGGTCGTGGCTGGCGCGCAGCCAGTCGTCCTGGGTCCGCGGCACGAGCATGACCACGAGGATCTTGTGCACCGAGACCGGGGTGCGGGCGAGCTTGCGCAGATGGTCGTTGTCGAGCGTGAAGGAGAAGAACCGTCCCGGCGGGTTCGGCGGGACCTGGTAGGTGCACTTGAGCTGCACCTTGATGGTCACCTCGTCGTCGACCGTGTGCCCGGGTGAGCCGTGGCTGACGTGCCAGTCGATGCCGTTGTCCGGAAAGGGCTGCGACAACGAGCAGCCGGCCGCCGCCGCGACGGCGTGCAGATAGCCCACCTGCAGGGTCTCCATGCAGGCGGTGGTGGCGAGTGTGCCGCGAAGGGGACCCGTACGTTCGGGCAGCAGCCCGCCCCGCTCGGGCTGCGCTATCGCCATGACCAACAGCCTTCCACGCTCGGTGAATCCGAACAGCGAGTCCCTGAACTGCAAAGACCCGTATTCCTGTTGTGTCCTTCCGGCGTACGCCGCAAACAGCCCGGGTATCACCAAACAGGCAGAAGACGGTGCGTCAGCTGCCGTGGGTGAGTGAGGGGTTGTGTAGGTATGACGTGCTGGTACGAAGGGCCCCTGGCCGCCTTCGACACGGAGACCACGGGCGTCGATGTCGAGACCGACCGGATCGTGTCGGCCGCCGTCGTCGTCCAGGACGCCCCGGGCACCCGGCCACGGGTGAGCCGGTGGCTGGTGAACCCGGGTGTTCCGGTGCCGGAGGCGGCGACAGCGGTGCACGGACTGACGGACGACCATCTCCAGCGCAACGGCCGCTGGCCGGCGCCGGTGATGTACGAGATAGCGGAGCAGCTGGCCGAACAGACCGCCGCGGGCCGTCCGCTGGTGGTCATGAACGCTCCGTTCGATCTGACCATCCTGGACCGGGAGTTGCGCCGCCATCGCGCCTCGTCCCTGGACCACTGGTTCGCGTCCTCGCCGCTGCTGGTGCTGGACCCGAGGGTCCTGGACAAGCACCTGGACCGCTACCGCAAGGGCCGCCGCACCCTGACGGACCTGTGCGCGCACTACGAGGTCACGCTGGACGGCGCGCACGACGCGGGCGCGGACGCGCTGGCCGCGCTGGATGTCGTACGCGCGGTGGGGCGCCGTTTCGCGGCGCGGCTGGAGCGGCTGAGCCCGGCCGAGCTGCACACCTTGCAGTCGGTGTGGCATGCGGCGCAGGCGCGCGGGCTCCAGGCGTGGTTCGCGCGCAGCGGCACCCCGGAGACGGTGGATCCGGCATGGCCCCTGCGTCCGGAACTGCCGGCCGCGGCGGCCTGAGAGGCAGCGCGCATAAAAGAAGCCGGTCCGCGTGACGCGGACCGGCTTTCTCCCGGTGGGCGATACTGGGTTCGAACCAGTGACCTCTTCGGTGTGAACGAAGCGCTCTCCCACTGAGCTAATCGCCCGGGAACGCACCGAACAATACAGGTCTCCGCGCCCTTCCTTCAAACCGCTTCCAAGTACGCGGCCAGGCCCCGCCGTCCGGCGCGCATCATCAGCCGGTGGTTGGCCCGGAAGACCGGCCGCCCCGGCACCGCGAGCCGCCGCAGCAGCGGCTTGTTCACGTCGACGACCTGGTCGTAGCCGGCGAGACAGCGGGCCCCGTCCCCGGTGATCGTCCAGCGCGCCCACCCTTCCAGGTCGCCGGTCATGGCGATCTCGAGCACCCCGGCCGCCCGGTCGCGGGTCACCTCGCGCGCGGTGAAGACGAGGTCGTACGGCAGGGTGGCCCGGATCCTGATGACGCCGGTGGTGTCGTCGAGCCGCTTCACCTCACGGACCTGCGGCCACCAGCGGGGATACTCCTCGGCCTGCTCCAGGGCGTCGTAGACGGCGGCGGGCGACGCGTCGAGGGCCCACTGCGTGCGGAAGCGGTAATGGGTCCAGTCCATACACAGAGTCTGCCCGCAGGGAGATGAGTACGTTCTGAGTACGCGCACTCATGCCCTACGACGTGACCCGGACCACACTCCATGGCATGACGCACATCCCACCCCCGGCCGAGGAGCTGCGGCTCCTGGACGCCGAGCTGTGGCAACTCGACCGTCGCCGGACCCAGTTGCTGGCCCGACGGGCGTGGCTCGTCGCCGCGCTCCAGCCCCGGCCGACCGAGCCGGCCCGCCCGGCATCGCCCCGCCCGGAGACCAGCGCGCCCGGCGTGCAGAACCTTCTCCTGCTGCTCGGCGGTGTCCTGCTCACCATCGCCGCGATGGTGTTCACGCTGGTCAGCTGGGGTCACCTGGGGATCGCCGGCCGTGGCCTGGTGCTCGGCGCGGTCACGCTGGCCGCGCTCGGCGCACCGCTGCTCCTGGTGAAGCGCGGGCTGCGCTCGACGGCCGAGTCGGTGGCGGGCCTGGGTCTGGCGCTGACGGTGCTCGACGCGTACGCGCTGTACGCCGTCTCCTTCCCGGATGCGGATGGCGCGGGCTACACGGCGGTCGCGTCGGCACTGCTGGCCGGGCTCTGGACGGCGTACGGACTGCTGCCGCGAGCGACCGAGCTGCGTCTGCCGCTGCCCGCGGCGCTGGCGGCGGTCCAACTCCCGCTGTTCTTCTGGGCGATCTCAGCCTCCGTGGGCGCCCAGGGTGTCACGGCCGCGCTGCTGGTGACGGCCGCGTTCGACACGGTTGTCGCGCTTCGATCGGCCCTCGTCCCGGTACGTGTCGTCGCCGCCGTCGGCGCGTACGGCCTGGGTGCCGTGGGCGCGCTGACGGCCGGCTGGCTGTCCTGGACGGCCTCCGGTCCGAGCGCCGCCGCCCGTGCGGCGGCGCTCATCCTCCTCGCGGCGGCGATCGCCCTGGGCGCGGCCTGGCGCGGCAACCTCGCCACGAGCCACGCCCTCGGCCTCGCCGTGACCTCCGGGCTCCTCGCGGTCGCCGCGACGGGTGGCGCGGTGCGGCCCTCGGTGCCGGACGCGTGGACAGTCCCGGTTCATCTCGCGTGCGGGATCGCCCTGTTGGCACTCGTACGGGCGGGCCGGCTGCCGGAGACGGTACGGAACGGGCTGGCCTGGTCCTCCGCCGCCGTACAGGGGCTCGCGGTGCTGTGGGCGCTGCCGCTCGTGGCGATCGCCCTGCTGGGGCCGGTCTCCTGGACGGCACAGGCGTGGTCCGGGGCGCCCGCGAACGCCCGTGCGGCGGTGACGCTGAACACGCCGTGGCCGCCGGACTCGGCGACGGCTCCGCTCGTCCTGGTTGCCGTCGCGGCGGTGCTCGCCCTGCTGGCCAGGAACACCGACCGGCGCCCCCTGGCCCTGAACGGCGCGCTGGTCCTCACCTGGGCCGCGGCGCTGACGCTCCCAGCGGTCCTGGAACTCCCCTACACCACGGGTCTGTTGACCCTGGGAGCCCTGACGGCGGTCGCCCTCGCCTCGCCGTACGGGCAGCCCACCGCCACGATCCTCGCCCTGGTCACCTCCGCCGACCTCGCCTTCACGGCCCTGGCCTCCCAGACGGCGACCCTGACCACGCTCTTCGCCCTCACGGCGTTCTTCGCGGCGGTCTCCTGGCGCCTCACCGCGGTCACGGCCCCGGCCGCCCTGTCGTACGCCACCGCGCTGGCCTGCGCGACGGGCGCGGCCGCGGACTGGCCGCCGCAGTACACCGCGCTGCTGGTCCTGGTGGTCCCGGTGGCCGCGGCCCTGATCGCACCGCGCGTGGAGGAGCGGATCCCCCTGGAGGTGGCGGGAGCCGTCGCCGGACTGCTCGCCATCGGACTCGCCGCGACCGACCTGCCGATGCTCGCCCTGGTCCTCGCCCTGTGCGGAGTGATCGCCGCGGGCACCGCGCTCCGCCCGGACCGCCGCCCCGTCGCCTACGCGGCCGCCGCCCTCTTCGTCCTGGCCACCTGGGTCCGCCTGGCGGCCTGGGACGTGACGACCCCCGAGGCCTACACGGTCCCGGTGACCGTCCCGGCCCTCGTCATCGGCTTCCTGCGCATGCGCCGCGACCCGCGGACCTCGTCCTGGACGGCATACGGCCCCGGCCTCGCCGCCACCCTCCTGCCGAGCCTCGCCGCGGCCTGGGGCGACACACACTGGACGCGCCCGCTGCTGCTGGGCCTGGCCGCGCTCTCGCTCACCCTCCTGGGAGCCGGCTACAGCCTCCAGGCACCGCTCGTCCTCGGCGGCTCGGTCCTGACCCTGGACGCCCTGCACGAACTCGCCCCGTACATCGTCCAGGTGACGGACGCACTCCCCCGCTGGGTACTTCCCGCCCTCGCCGGCCTCCTCCTGCTCGCCCTGGGAGCGACGTACGAGCAGCGAATCAGGAATGTCCAAAGGATGCGGGACATCCTGGGAAGGATGAGCTGACCCACCCAGGGGCGCGGGGAACTGCGCGACCAGCCACAACGGTCCCGCAGTTCCCCACGAACCTGTTACGGCATTTTGTCCCCGAGCAACGCCAGGTTCTCGATGGCGGCAAGGCCGTACAACGCGGTGTCATTCGTAGACACCCACGCCGCCTCACTACCCGGCACCAACGCCACCGGCCCGCTCAGCTCCTCCGTCTTCCAGGGCGCCGACTCCTTGTACCCGTCGGAGTTGTAGAACTTCTCCCAGGCCCGCTTGGCGAGCTTCGCGTCCCCGGTCTGTACGGCCGCGTACGCGTCGAGCCGCGAGTGGCCCTGGAACAGCAGCAGCGTGCCGAAGTTGGAGCCGTACCGCGCCGCCTGCTCGGCCTTGGTGGCGTTGAAGTAGCGGCAGTAGTCGAAGTACGCCTCGTTGAACTTCGGCATGTCGACGAGGTCGATCAGTTCGGCGCACAGCTCGTTGAGGCCGAACACGGCGGACAGGTGCGAGACACCGACCGCCGGCGCCGAGGCGACGGCGAACTTGCCCGTGTCGAGGTCGTACAACCCGGTGCCCTGTACGAAGCCGTTCGGCTGGGCGGCGATCGTCTCCATGGTCGACAGCACGCGCGCCTTGGCCTTCTCCCACTTGGGGCCCTTGCGCTCCCACTCGGTCAGCCACGCCGACACGAGTCCGCTCCAGTCGGTGCCGAAGCCGATCGACAGCGCGTGGCGGTCGGGCGTGTACGGCTCGGTGCGGATCTTGCGGATCGGGTCGAGGACGAGGAACGTCTCGTCGGAGTCGACGTTGGCGTGCATGAGGTCGCCGACGCGCTCGTCCGCGGTCAGGAAGTAGTAGTAGCGGCGGTACGTCGTGTTGGCGATGCGCTGCTGCTTGGCGCTGTCGGCGTAGTGCTGCACGCCGTGCCGGGTGCCGAGCCCGGCCCACTTGCCGAGGTGGTAGACGTCGACCTCACCGGTGTGCCGGGTCATCGCCTCGGCGAACCGGAAGATGTCCGCGCGGCCCGAGCGGAGGTACGCGAACCAGAGCCAGAGGTCCGGCGAGAGCTCGGAGTTGTCCCACGCGTAGCCACCGATGTCGTACCGCCACTGGTGCCTGACGGTGTCGTAGGTGTGCATGATGTCGCCGTAGTCCCAGAAGCCGTACCAACGGCGCTGCTCCACCTGGTCCTTGTAGTAGGTGAAGAGGAAGTCGAGGTGGTCCTCGATCTTCGCCTTGGCGGGCGTGGAGCGGTCGGGCTCGGAGTACAGGCCGGGGCCGAAGACCTGCGCCTTGATGAGCTGCTTGGGCGGCGCGGCGAGCTGCGGCAACACCCGTACGGCATCGACCTGTTCGGCGAGCTTGGCCGGGGTGGGGGTGGACTCGTTGGCCCAGAACAGCAGTTCCGAGGTACGGGCGATGCCGTACGGGGTGCCGAACTCGGGCTCGTAGTCCTCGTAGGTGATGTTGAGGCCCTCGAGCTGCTCGGCGAAGGTGTCCTGGCCCATGCCGTCGTGGTAGAAGCGCAGGTCCATGGGCTGCGCCTCGGGCGACCAGAGCCAGAGGGTGACCTCGGCCTCGTCGGTCTGGGCGTCGCGGATGTCGAGCTGGGCGGGGAACTTCTCCCAGAAGTCCCGCAGGCCGAAGGAGAGTCCGCCGCTGACGCCACCGACGTAACCGAAGCCGGAGGCCCGCTTGCCGCCGCCGGCGCCGATCCAGCCGTGGCCCTTCTTGGTGCGCTTGCGGAGCGTGAATCCGTCCGCCGACAGCTGGGAGAGGGTGTAGTCGCCCCACTCGGGGATGTACTGGAGACGGGTCGTGACGCGCTGGTCCCAGGTGGACGGGTCGGGCAGCTTCTCGCCCGCGTACTGGGCGGCCTGTACGGCGGCGCCCGGGTCGCGGCGCAGTCCGGTGATGCCCTTGACGGCCTCGCGCAGCAGACCGGTGCCGTCGCCGCCGATGCGGATGTGGCGGTCGTAGGACTGGTCGCGCATCGGCACGGTGAAGCGGACGCCGATGCCGCGGATGAAGTCGCCGCTGGCCTTGCCCGGCTCCTGGGTGCCGTCGAAGGTGATGGTGTGCACCATGCGGAAGGAGTCGGCGCCCGCGTAGAAGTAGAGCCGGATCGAGAACGGCAGCCAACTCCGGTTGCCCTTGCGGTGCTTGCCGTCGATACGGACGACCGCGCGGACCGGGCCGTCCTGCTCGACGGTGACGTCCGAGATGGCTCCGTCGAAGCGCTCGGTCTTGACCGCGCCCTGGTCCTCGTCCTCGATCTCGGGCTGGCGGATCAGCACGAGCTTGCCGTTCTTGGCGATCTCGGTGGAGCCGCGGGTGACCGATTTGATGAGCGTGGCGCCGGACTTGCCGATCTTCGCGGTGATGACACCGGTCGAGACCGTGATCGTGCCGCCGCTCTTGTCGACGGTGACCTTCTTCTCCGGTACGGCGGCCTCGCCCGCGGCGAGGGTGAGCTTGCCGTTGCCCGAACTGACCGCGTGGGCCGTCCACTTGAGCGAGCCGTCCGGCCAGTAGGCGATCGGCCAGGACTGTACGGGCACGGACTTGCCGTCCGCGTCCGTGATCGCGAAGGTCTGGTCCTCCTGGAAGGCACCCTTCGGCCAGGGCACACCGAGCGTGGAGCCGGGTGCGGCACCCAGCCCGCCGTCCTCCAGCCAGTCCAGGGTCACGGGGCTGTCGTCGGCCGCCGCGGCTCTCGGCGCGGCCTGCGCGTCCTTGGCCCCTAGCGCCCAGCTGAACTGTGCGGCGGCACCGGCGACGGCGGCCGCCTTGAGGAGGGACCTGCGGGGGATGGGAGACATGCTCTTTCCTTCCGTGCGGGATGCGAACAGCTGGTCAGGGGCATGACAGGGAGAGGTACGACGCCCAGGGCGCCGACCTTGTGACGGAGGGGGTACCGCGCGTCAGCGGTGCCGGTAGCGCTCCTCCACGGCGACGGCCGCCGCCACGACGGCCCCCAGCACGGGGACCGCCAGCGGCGCGACGAACATGGCGGACAGGGCTACGACACCCAGCCCGCAGACGACCAGGAAGGACCCGGCGGGATCGAGCACGGTCCGCCGCCCGGCGTCCGCGAGCAGCGCCCGCCAGGTGTCACCGGGCGCCCAGACGGCGGCCGCCCGCAGCAGGGCCACGACGACTCCGATCAGCGCGAAGATGCCGACGGCCCCGACGAGCGGCCCTCCGGGCAGCCCGGCCCGCGAGGCCAGCACGTCCACCCAGACCGCGCCGGCCACCGCCCACCCGGCGAGCCCCACGACCCACCCGCCGCGCACGGCCGTACGGAAGTCCTCCACGAACTCCCGCAGACCGCCGCCCTCGTGGCGGGTACGACGCCGAAGGTGCCGGGCGCCGGCGGCGAAGGCCGCGGGGTAGGTGACCACCCCGAGCGAGGCCACGGCGATCCACACCCCGGTGAGCAGACACTCGGCGAACACGCCGAACCGCTCGCCTCCGAGGAAGGACAGCCTGCGGGCCTTCACACGCGCTTGGGCCATGGGATTCGCCTCACTTCAGTCCGGACGTCGCCATACCGTCGATGAGGTACCGCTGGAAGGCCATGAAGAAGGCGATGACCGGAACCAGCGCCACCAACGACATCGCGATCATGCTGCCGTAGTTGGAGATGCCCTCCTGATCGCGGAACATCATCAGGCCGAGCGAGACGGTGTACTTGTCCGGGGTGTTGAGGTAGATCAACGGCCCCATGAAGTCGTTCCAGGCGTTGATGAAGGTGAAGATCGCGCTGGTGATGAGGGCCGGGCGGGTCAGCGGCAGCACGATGGACCAGTAGGTCCTGAAGTGCCCGCAGCCGTCGAGCTTGGCGGCCTCGTCGAGCTCCTTGGGCAGCCCGCGCATGAACTGCACCATCAGGAAGACGAAGAACGCCTCCGTGGCCAGGAACTTGCCCGCGACCAGCGGCACCAGGGTGTCGGTGAGCTCCAGCTTGCGGAACATCACGTACTGCGGGATGAGCAGCACGTGATACGGCAGCAGCAGGGTGCCGATCATCAGCGTGAACATCAGGTTCCGTCCCGCGAACCTGATCTTGGCGAAGGCGTAGGCGGTGAGCGAGCTGGACAGCACGACACCGGCCACGGCGAGGCCCGCGTACATCAGCGAGTTCGTGAAGAAGGTGCTGATGGAGATGCCGGAGATGCCGTCGGCGAGCCCGGAGAAGTTCTCCCAGACCGGCTTGGTGGGCAGCAGGTCGATGCTGGCGATGATCTCCTTGCTCGGCTTGAAGGAGGCGCCGAGCACCCAGATCACCGGGTAGAGGACGACCGCGAGGACGGCGAGCGCGCCCACGTGCCAGGCGATCGATCCGAAGCGCCGTCGCTCACTCGCGGTGTGGACGGCCGGACTGCTGGTGGCACTGGTCACTTGGCGGCCTCCTCGTAGTGCACCCACTTCTTCTGCGACCAGAACAGGACCGCCGTGACGAGCGCCACCGCGACCACCAGCGTCCAGGCCATCGCGGAGGCGAAGCCCATCTGGGCCTCCTTGAAGCCCTTCTGGTAGAGGTAACAGGTGTAGACGAGGGTGGCGTCGGCGGGCCCGCACTGGGTGTTGGAGACGACATACGCGGAGCCGAACACCTGGAACGCGTGGATGGACTCCAGCAGCACGTTGAAGAACAGCACCGGGGAAATCATCGGCAGCGTGATGTTCCAGAACCGCCGCAGCGGGCCGGCCCCGTCCATCTCTGCTGCCTCGTACAGCTCCTGCGGGACCTGCTTGAGGCCGGCGAGGAAGATGACCATCGGCGCGCCGAACTGCCAGATGCTCAGCGCCACCAGGGCGTAGATGACGTAGTCCGGGTTGCCGATCCAGCCCCCGACGTCGAGGCCGAAGATCTTCTGCCCGCGGTCCACGATCGCGTCGTCCGAGAACAGCGCCCGCCACACGAAGCCGACGGAGACGCTGGCGCCGATGAGCGAGGGCATGTAGAACGCGGCCCGGTACAGGCCCTGGCCGCGCCGCTTCTGTGCGAGCAGCAGCGCGACACCGAGCGCGAGCAGCAGCTTCAGCGGGGTAGCCACGACGACGTACTTGAGCGTGACCTCCACCGACTTCTGCCAGCGCGGGTCCTGGAACATCGTCGTGAAGTTGTCGAACCCCACCCACTCGGGCGGCGTGAACAGGTTGTACCGGGTGAACGCGTAGTACAGCGACGCGATCATCGGCCCCGCCGTGAGCACCAGGAACCCGGCGATCCACGGCGACATGAAGAGATAGCCGGCGATGTTCTCGCGGCGCCGCCCGCGCCGCCCGGCGACAGGAGCGGCGGACCGCTTCTTCGCCGGGCGCGCGGGCGCTTCCTTGACGAGCGTCATGGTGGTACGTCCCCTCAGCCCGCGAACGCGGCCTTGGCCTCGCTGAACAGCGCCTTGGCGGCGTCGGCCGGCTTGGTCTTGCCCTGGGAGACCTCGCCGCCGATGCGCAGGAACGCCGCCTCGATGACGTCGGCGCCCGACGGGTGCGGGGTGATCTTGCCGAGCACCCCGGCCTTGGCGACCTCTTCCTCGTACGCCTTGACGCCCTTGTTGTTGGCGTCGGTGGGCACGAACGCGTCGTACTGCTCGGTCGTGGAGAGGATGCCGCGGTCGTATCCCATGATCTTGCCGACCTCGGGGTCGTGGACCATGAAGGAGATGAACTGCGCGACCTCCTTGGGGTGCTTGGTCCCGGAGAAGGCGCTCAGCATCAGCGAACCGAGGTACTGGCCGGTCTGCTTGCCGTCGGTGGTGGGGATCGGCGCGAGCCCGTAGTCCGACTCGCCCTCGCCCTCGTAACGGATGGAGAAGTTGTCCCAGGTGAACTCGGACGCGGCGAGCCCTGCCGAAAGGCCGGACTTGGGCTGGACCTGCTCGATCTTCTTGGGGTCGGCGACGAGGCCGGACTTCACGCGCTTGTAGCCGTCCGACCACCACTGCGTCAGATCGTCCTCGGTGAAGCCGAGATCGGAGTCGGTGAAGAACGCCTTGCCGTTCTGACGGAGGTACAGGTCGTACAGGTACATGATGCCGAAGTAGCCCGTGTCACCGGCGATCTTCAGCTTGTCCTGGATCTTCTGGAGCGCGTCGAAGTACTCGTCCCAGGTCCAGCCCATCTTCGCCTCGACGCCCGCCTTCTTGAAGGCCTTGAGGTCGATGACGAGCGCCATGGTGTTGGCGCCGACGGGGATGCCGAGCTGCTTGCCGTCGACCTGACCGTTCGCCAGAACGCCGTTGCGGAAGTTCTCCAGGCTCAGATTCCCGGAGTCCGCCTGGGCCTTGAGGTCCAGCAGAACACCGCGCTTGTCGTACTTGCGCAGGAAACCGACCGCATTCTGGAATACGTCCGGCGGATTTCCACCGGAGGCCTGCGTCTGGAACTTCTCCCAGAACGCGGCGTAGTCGGTGAATTCGGGCTTTATCTTGATCTTCGGGTTCTTCTTCTCGAAGACCGCGATCGCCTTCTTCATGGCGATGGTGCGCGGCTCGCCGCCCCACCACGCGTAACGGAGTGTCACCGTCCCGTCGCCGGAACCGCTGTCACCGCCGCACGCGGTCGTCGCACCCAGCCCGATGGTGGTGGCCGAGGCCCCGGCCACCTTCAGGATCGTACGCCTCTCAACATTCCTGCTGGTTCCCATGTTGGGCCCCCTCCCCGCAGCGTCATTGCCGCCTGCATGAATCGTTTCAAGTAAGCGCTTGCTGGCACAAGCTACGAGGGGCCTCGGAGTGCGTCAATGATTCGGACAGGAATTTCTTGTGAAGCCGCAGGGCGAGTTGACGACGCGTCGGCGGCGAGCAGCCCGGGAAGCGGGACGAAGTCGCAGGTGAAGCGCGGGCATTCGGTGGATCGAACACGAACTGGCCGATCGGGCCCGGAAGTTGTCCGGCCGAAATTGGTCGGCGCCCGAAGGGCGGAAACGACGTCGGCCCGTCTGCGCTCTCGCAGACGGGCCGACGTTCCGGGTGGGCGATACTGGGTTCGAACCAGTGACCTCTTCGGTGTGAACGAAGCGCTCTCCCACTGAGCTAATCGCCCGGACGCAGAGAGAACATTACCCCATGTCAGGGGGTGCCTCGGCACCCCCCGCACGACCACCGGTCACTGGTTCTTGATGTTCCACGGCATCTCGAAGCCGAACTTGTAGAGGTAGACCCCGACGATCGCGGCCACGATCACCAGGCCGATCGACGTCAGGATGATGTTGCGCCGGCGCACCTTGGGATCGAGCGCCTTCTGGGCCGCCTCGGTCACCTTGCGCTTGGTCCAGCGCAGCACCAGCTGGGCCCAGACGAACTCGGTCGCCCAGATCGCCATACCGCCGAAGATCACGACCCAGCCGGGCCCCGGCAGCGGAAGCATGATGATGCCCAGCACCACCACCGCCAGCCCGATGATGAAGATCCCGACCTGCCAGCTCAGGTGCAGCACGCGGCGCGCCTTGATGAACTCCGGCGCTTTCGAGCCGAGTCCCTGCTCGCTCTGCGCCCCGCCGGTCTCCGCCTTGTCCGATGCCACGGCCACCTCGGCCCGCTCGTCACTCCCCGTATTCATACGGCCAAACTTTACCCGAGGGAAACCAGTCACCGGAATGGTCGTACCTCGCGAACAGGGTCTCGGCCGGAAGAGTTACGTAAAGGCACGCAAAACACTCAGAGGGGTTTACAACGGCACCGTAGGTGGCATGTCGATTTCGCCGACGTGCGAATCCCCGAGCGCACACTGAGCGAAAGGCCCTGGCGCTTATGAACACCACGGTCAGCTGCGAGCTGCACCTGCGCCTCGTTGTGTCGAGCGAGTCCTCCCTGCCTGTCCCCGCAGGCCTGCGGTACGACACGGCCGACCCCTACGCCGTGCACGCCACCTTCCACACCGGAGCCGAGGAGACCGTCGAGTGGGTGTTCGCCCGCGACCTCCTCGCGGAGGGCCTCCACCGGCCCACCGGCACCGGCGACGTCCGAGTCTGGCCGTCGCGCAGTCACGGTCAGGGCGTCGTGTGCATCGCCCTGAGCTCCCCGGAGGGTGAAGCACTGCTCGAGGCCCCGGCCCGGGCCCTGGAGTCGTTCCTGAAGCGAACGGACGCTGCCGTGCCCCCGGGCACGGAGCACCGGCACTTCGATCTCGATCAGGAGCTCTCGCACATCCTGGCGGAAAGCTAGGCCGCGAGACCTCACCAAGCCGCCCGGCGCCGTCGACTCGGGGTGACGGCTCGGGCCAAGACAACCGAATACGGGTAGGCACACCGGCGCCGTCGCCGCGGATTCCCGCGGGGGCGGCGCCGGTGCGTGCACCCGTCCCGGCCGGTTCACGCGGTCCGGGGCCGGTACGGGCGCCCCCGAAGGAACTACCATCGGCCAGCATCGGCGGGCGCCCGCCCGACCCCCCAGGCCAGGGAGCGAAACGTGCTGATCACCCATGACACCCGGTGTGCCCTCGATGCCGTGGTGGATCTGGTGAACACCGCACCGGAGGACACCACGACTCCGGACGCGCTGCCGGACGTCACAGCTCTCCAGGAATTCGTACGAAAGCACGACATCAGCGATGTCGGGACGCTCTCGGAGTTCGACCTCTCGGCGGTCCGCAAGATCCGCGGGCGGTTCGCGTCGATCTTCTCGGCACCGGACGCCAGGGCCGCCGCCCAGCAGATCAACGAACTGGTGGCGGCGGCGGGCACCACGCCCCGGCTCACCGACCACGACGGCTACGACTGGCATGTGCACTACTTCGCGCCCGGTGCCTCCGTCGCCGACCACCTGGCGGCGGACTGCGGGATGGCGCTGGCCTTCTTCGTGGTCGGCGGGGAGCAGGAGCGGCTGCGGCGCTGCGAGGCCCCCGACTGCCGACGGGCCTTCGTCGACCTGTCCCGCAACCGGTCGCGGCGCTACTGCGACAGCCGGACCTGCGGAAACCGGCTGCACGTGGCCGCGTACCGGGCGCGCCGAAAGGAGGCGGCGGGCTGACGCCCACGCCGTCCGACACCGGTGTCGACGTGGTACCCGGCGGGTGACGCCGGGTACCACGGGTACGGCTCAGAGCAGCAGCAGATCGTGCAGCGCAGCCATGAGCAGCAGACACCCGATCACCGCAAGGAAGATCATCAGCGGTGGCTGGGAAAGGGCGAAAAGGCATCCACGCGGCTCGTCCTGCGGCGGCGCGGTGTCGCTCTGTGTCGTGTCCAGCATCTCGCGGGCGATGATGACGCAGTCGGAGCCACCCGAATGACCAACACGCCCGGGAAGAAAGGGTAGTTCGCCGGATCCCGTGACGGTGTGTTCAGGTCGTGGACAGCTCTGGGACCGACCCTGATCGACTGTGTCGTTTCAGTGCGCCTGCGTCCGTCATATGCCGTGCTTCTTCAGGATGGCCTCGATGTCGCTGAAGTCCTCCCCGGCGCCGGCCCGCGGTGCGGCGGCGGGGCGGGCCGCCGGGCGGGAGGCCTGGCCCAGGGAGGGCGCCGAGGCCGCCGGGGCCACCGCCTCGGTCTGGGCGGACCGGGCCGCCCTGCGCTCCTTGCGAGTGCCGCCGCGCCGGCGCTCCACCGCGCGCGTGGTCGAGAAGAGCAGCCAGGAGGCGCCGAGCACCCCGAAGCCGGCCCAGGCCGTCGGGCTGAACGCGGTGTCCGCCACCCAGTCGACGACACCGGTCATCACCAGGCCGAGGGGCACGAGGGAGTACGCCGCGAGTCGGGCGGCCGCGAGATAGCGCTTGCGGTACGCCGTGACGGCCGCGATGCCCAGGCCGGCCGCGGCTACGGCGGAACAGACGGTCTCGGCAATCATCCGGTCCTCCAGGCAGGGCTCGCACGGGCAGTTCGTCCCTTCCATCCTGCACCGCCCACACCCCGCGGGGCCATGCTCCGGCCGGACATCAGGGACATCTCCGGGTCGGCTCCTCCCAAGGTGCCGGTGCGGGGTGCGGGTGGGGCCGTCGAGGGGACGGGGCCGATTGGGTCGTCGGCCGCCCGGCTGGGAGACTGACGGCATGAACGACTCCTCCCCCGTGCGTCCCGTCGTCCCCGTGCTCGACGTCTGGTGCGAGCTCCAGTGCCCGGACTGCCGCAGCGCGCTGGACGACGTCCGGGCCCTGCGTGCCCGCTACGGCGACCGGCTGGAGCTGCGGCTGCGGCACTTCCCGCTGGAGAAGCACAAGCACGCCTTCGCCGCCGCACAGGCCGCCGAGGAGGCCGCGGAGCAGGGCAAGGGCTGGGAGTACGTCGAGGCGGTGCTCGGCCGGGTCGAGGAGCTGGACCGTGCGGGCGAGCCCTTCCTGGTCCAGGTGGCCGGCGAACTGGGGCTGGACGCCGAGGAGTTCGACACCGCGCTGATCGACGGCCGGCACATCCTCATCGTGGACGCCGACCAGGCCGAGGGCAAGGCGATCGGCGTGACAGGCACCCCCACGTACGTCATCGACGGCGAGCGCCTCGACGGCGGCAAGAGCCAGGAGGGGCTGCGGGAGCGGATCGAGGAGATCGCCGACCGGCTGCTGGCCGCGCCGGGCGCCTGAGCCGTCGTACGCCTGCCGCCCGACGGCTACAGCAGCGGCTTGTAGAAGGAGTACTGCGTCGTCTCGTAGCCGAGGGACTCGTAGAGCCGCTCGGCCGGGGTGTTGCCCGCGAACACGTTCAGGCCCAGGGTCCGTCGGTCGAGGTCGTGCGCCTGGATCTCCGCCAGCAGCAGGAGCGAACGGCCGTGCCCCCGGCCGCGCTGGGCCTCGTCGACCTCCACGTCGAAGATGAAGGGTTTTCCGTCGCGCAGGGCGAGCCAGAGGACGCCCACGCGCGTGCCCTCGTGCTCCAGGACGGAGAGCCACGTGTTCTCGGTGGCGAGGCCCTGGGGCAGGAGCGTCTCGTGGTCGCGCTGCGACTTGGCGCGTGCCTCGGCCTCCGGTACGCCCCGCTGCATCCAGGTGCGCGCGTAGTCCTCCGACTCGTGCACCCACCACACCTCGAACTCCTCCGGCGTCATGGGCCGGGCGCTGCTGCCGGCGGGCAGTCGGGGCGGGGCGTCGCCGAGTTGCTTCACCATGCCGCGGTTGCGCAGCGCGTAGCCCAGGGCCTTGACGAGCCGCAGGGCCGCCTCGGCGGTCGCCGGTACGCCGGCCTCGATCTCCCGGCAGCCCCAGCCTCGCGCGACCTCCTCGGCGGCGAGCGCGGCCACCGTGGCCCGGCCGCGCCTTCGGTCGGGTTCCTCGATGCGCAGGTCGAGGATGCGGGCCACCGAGTCGCCGAAGGAGGGCGATGTGCCGAGGTGGACGGCGCCGACGGGGCGGCTGTTCACGCACACCTGGTAGTGGCGGGAGCGCGTGCCGTCGGGGTTGCGCTGGAGCGGCTCGGTCGGCCGCAGGGTCGTGGTCATCAGGGGTGTTCTACCCGTCCCCCGGCTCGGGGGCAGCCGAATTTCCGCGGCCTTTTCACGGATCGAGGTCGTCCCCGGCCCGCTCGTCGAAGATCCGCATGGCCTTGGCGGTGACCGGCCCCGGGGTGCCCGGCAGTTCGCGGTCGTCGACGCGGTGCACGGCCTGCACGTCCCGCAGCGTGGAGGTGAGGAAGACCTCGTCGGCGCGCTCGAGCACGTCCAGCGGCAGGTCGGTCTCCTTGGCGCCGGTCCATTCGGCGACCAACGCGCGCGTGATGCCCGCGAGGCAGCCGGAGGCGACCGGCGGGGTGTGGATCTCGCCGTCCAGGACGACGAAGACGTTCGACCCGGTGCCCTCGCAGAGCTGCCCGACCGTGTTCGCGAACAGCGCCTCGGTCGCGCCGTGCTCCCGGGCCCGGGCGAGGGCCACGACGTTCTCGGCGTACGAGGTGGTCTTCAGGCCGGCTAGGGCGCCGCGCTCGTTGCGGGTCCAGGGGACCGTGACCACGGTCGTGGAGTCGGGGCGGCGGGTGGTCTCGCCGAGGGCGACGACGAGCGTCGGGCCGTGCTCGCCGCGGTCGGAGCCGAGGGGGCCGTGACCGCCGGTGTAGGTGATGCGGAGCCGGCCGAGCGGCATGGGGTTGGCCTCGAGGACGGCCGCGCAGCCGCGGCGGGCCTCGTCGAGGTCGGGGGCGGGCAGCCCGAGGCCGCGCGCGGAGCGGGTCAGCCGGTCGAGGTGCCGGGTGAGCGCGAACGGCCTGCCGTCGACCGCCTTCACCGTCTCGAAGATGCCGTCGCCCACGGTCAGCCCGTGGTCGAGGACGGAGACACGGGCGGACTCGATGTCCTGCAACCCGCCGTCGAGCCAAACCTTCACTGGTCCCTACCTCGCATCTCTGTACCGCGGACCGGCCCCGTACGTCAGGGTCTCTCCGCTCACCTCGTACGTTCCCGACGCTACCGCGAGCAGCCGGGCCGCCTTCAGCTCGGTCTCCCGCCACTCCCCCTCGGGGTCCGACCCCCAGGTGATGCCGGCGCCGGTGCCGAACCTCAGCACGCCGTCCGCGCGGTCGATCCAGAAGGTGCGGATGCCGACGGCCAGCTCGCCGGTCCCGCGCTCGGCGTCGACCCAGCCGATGCCGCCGCAGTACGGGCCGCGGGGCGCGGTCTCCAGGGCGTCGATGATCCGCAGGGCACTGGACTTGGGGGCGCCGGTGACCGAGCCGGGCGGGAAGGCGGCGTCGAGCAGTTCGGGCCAGCCGTCCCCGTCGCGCAGTTCGCCGCGGACCGTCGAGACGAGGTGGACGAGTCCCGGGTGCTTCTCCACCGCGCACAGGTCGGGGACGCTGACGCTGCCGGTGGCGCAGACCCGGCCGATGTCGTTGCGGACCAGGTCCACGATCATGACGTTCTCGGCGTAGTCCTTCTCCAGGAGGTCCGCCTCGGTGCGCCCGGTGCCCTTGATCGGGCCGGACTCCACGACCCGCCCGTCCCGGCGCAGGAACAGCTCGGGCGAGGCGGTGGCTATCTCCACACCGTGCTCCGGCAGCCGAATCGTTCCCGCATACGGTGCCGGGTTGCCGCGGGCCAGCAGGGCGGTCAGCGCGTCCACGTCGGCGTCGGGCGCCACCGGCGCGGTCAGTACGCGGCAGAGGTTCGCCTGGTAGACCTCGCCGGCCGCGATGTGCTCCCGGATGCGCCGGACGCCGGCCGTGTATCCGGCGCGGTCCAGGGAGGAGCTCCAGTCGCCGGCCGCCGGGCCGTGCCATCCCCCGGGCACCGGGGCGGGCACCGGCTCCTGCCGTACGTCGCGGAAGCGGGCGCAGGTCAGGCGGCCCCCGAAGTCGGCGCAGACCGCCCAGAAACCGTCGGAGTCCAGGGCGGCCGGGTCGCTGGTGACGTCGAGGAGGCCGGTCGCGACGCGGTCGCCGAAGCGGGCGAGAGGAGGGAGGTCGAGCACGCGTCGAGTCTATGGCGGGTGTCCCACGGGTGACCTGGTCATGTCCCTCCGGGGCCCCTGACCACGTGCTGAAGCGGGTGCAGCGCAGCACGCTGCACAAACGCGTTTTTGTGCTGGCCCCGGAATCCGCTAGAGTTCAACACGTCGCCGGGCCGCGAGAGCGGGACGGAAAGACAGGCGAACGTAGCTCAGTTGGTAGAGCGCAACCTTGCCAAGGTTGAGGTCGCGAGTTCGAACCTCGTCGTTCGCTCGAAAGAGCAAGGGGATCTTCCCGACCCCCTACACTCCTGGTGGAGTGGCCGAGAGGCGAGGCAACGGCCTGCAAAGCCGTCTACACGGGTTCAAATCCCGTCTCCACCTCCAAGGACGATTAGCTCAGCGGGAGAGCGCTTCCCTGACACGGAAGAGGTCACTGGTTCAATCCCAGTATCGTCCACTGGATCTTCGACAGATCACCGAAGGTCTGACCCGCGCGATTAGCTCAGCGGGAGAGCGCTTCCCTGACACGGAAGAGGTCACTGGTTCAATCCCAGTATCGCGCACGCAGTACACACGGCCCGTAGCCGTGATCCCGCGCGATTAGCTCAGCGGGAGAGCGCTTCCCTGACACGGAAGAGGTCACTGGTTCAATCCCAGTATCGCGCACACACCGAAGCCCCCGGCCCTGCGGCCGGGGGCTTCTTCGTGGCCGGTCGGCTGTCAGCTGGAGAACAGCATGTGGCCGAAGCTCTTGTGGCGCTTGTGACCGTAGTGGCCGCCATGACCGCCGTGCGGGGCACCCCAGGCGGGAGCCGCGGGTGCCGCCGGGTAGGCCTGCGGGGCGGCCGGGGGCGGCGGAGCGGGCTGGGACCACTGGGACTCCACCCGGGTCAGCGCCTCCAGCTCGCCGTAGTCGAGGAAGATCCCGCGGCAGCCGCTGCACTGCTCGATCTGAATACCGTTGCGGTTGTACGTGTGCATGGGCGCGTGACACTTCGGACACTGCATCGTCGGCTCAACTCCTCGCCGGTTGGTCCTGCTTCGCGTTACGCCAGGACAGACACTGTCCGGCTCCGGTCGGTTGCACCCTACTTCGCGTTGGTCCGGGTCAACTCGGGTGGGGCGGAACCCATTCGGGCACAGGCGTCGACGAGGCACTGTTCGACCTCGTCCAGGGGGCGGTCCGCGGTGACGGCCTTGGCGATGGCGCGGGCCGCGGTCTGCACGGTGAGGGCGCGGGCCGGGACGTCCAGGGCGGGCCAGGGGTCGCCGTGCGCGGGGACGGCCGGGCCGTCGGCGGCGCGGTAGGCGGCGAGGAAACGTGCCCATTCGTCGGGCGGGAGCAGGCCGCAGGCGTACCAGGCGGCCGGGCGGGCGAGGTCCCAGGCGGGGACGCCTCGTCCCAGGTCGTCGACGTCGATGAGTCGCCACGGGCCGTCGGGGGCGGGGTGGCGGACGAGCTGGCCGAGGTGGAGGTCGCCGTGGCAGAGGGTGGTGGTGTCCGGCATGGGGGTCTCGGCGCGGGCCCAGGGCGGGAGAGCGGACCAGGCGGTGAGGACGGGGCGCACGAGGTGTTCGGGGGTGCCTGTGGTGGTGCGGAGGCGGGTGACGGCCTGGGCCGCCTTGGCCGGGCCGCGCATCTCGGGGAGGCCGGGTGGGGCGGGGGTTCGGTGGAGGTGGGCGAGGAGGGTCGCCGCCTCCTCCCAGGGGGCCGCGTCGGGGTCGTCCGGGTCCACGGGGGTGCCGTAGGGCCAGAAGGTGACGAGGCGGTCGTGGAGGTCGACCGGGGTCGGGGTGAGTGGGGGGAGGAGGGTGTCGGGGAGGGCTGTCGCGGTGGTGAGGCGGGGGGTCAGCTCGGTGGGGTCGGTTCCGGGGGCGTGGGCCTTGGCTACGGTGTCGGCGTGGCGGACGACTGTGGCGTCGGGGCGGTCGGCTAGGACGGTTGCGCCGCAGGGGCAGGCCGTTGTGGCTGTGTGGGCCTGGGCTCGGGCTCTCGACGTGAGCTCGGTGAGCAGGGGGGTGGGGGTCACGGGGCTCCCTGGGCGGTGCGGGTCTGGTGGCGAGGGTACGTGGCGTTGTGGCGGGCCTGGAGTGTTTCGCCCCCGCCGCCCCTACCCGTTCCCATCCACCAGGGGCTGCCGCCCCTTCGACCCCGCCCCCAGGGGGCTCCGCCCCCTGGACCCCCGACGGCCCTGAAGGGGCCTTGTCCTCAAACGCCGGACGGGCTGGGATTGCCTGGGCCGGCATTCAGAGGGACAGGACACAGCAATGCCGGCGCAGCTCCCCAGCTGCGCCGGCATTTTTTGCCGTCCGCCGCACCCCCGTCCCCACGGGGTTTCATGGGTGGATGTCCCCGCCCGGACCGCTCTTCCGGGCCTGGGGTCGCCGCTCAGCGCCCCAGCATCACTCCCACGGACGACGCCTGTGTGGCCACCGTCTCCCAGCCGTCGAAGACGAGGAGGAGCAGGGCCGCCAGGGGGAGGGCCATGAGTGTCGCCACCAAGGGGTGGCGACGACCCTGACGGCGGGGCTTGCGCTCCTGGGTGCGGATCAGTGTCCGCGGTGCCGTGTGGGCCATGGTCCCTCTCCTGACCGTTCTTGCGTTGTCTTTGGCAGCGGCGGGTGTCTGACCTCGGGGGACGAGTGCTGCACCCGCCGCTTGACCTCAAATCTAGGTGCCCGGCGTCCTGCGGGCGTCATGCCCTCGTACCGATTGCCGGGCCTCCCGGAGGATGAGCCATGACCTGCGGAGTACTCCCCTGGGTGGAGACGGGGACCTAGGTCTCCGGGTCTTCCCTGAGGGGGTGCCCGGTCTATCCTGCTTTCTCCGAGGCGTCCTCGCGCGGCACCGGCTGCTCGACCAGCGCCAGCACGCGGTTCGCCATGAAGCGGGCGGTGCGGACCACCGAGCCGCTCCGGGTGACTTCGCTCACTTCCACGACACCTCGACGTACCGCCGTCTCCACCCGACGGCCCGCCCTGCTCGCCACCACCTCGTAGGTACGGGTCGTGTCCCCCGCATCCACGACTATCTCCACGCGATCACCCTTCACGGGTTCAATCCCCCTTCTTCGGTGGGTGGTTGGGAGTGCCGGTACGGCAACGGCGCCCTGCTTCCACGCTCCCTGACCACCTCTCAATTCTCCCACCCGGCACTGACAATCCGTCGGGACGAGAGGGCGCGGCCTCTGCGCGCGGGCGGCCGTGGAAACGTAAGCTGTCGCTCGTCACACGGACCGGGCAGCGGGGATGAACATGGCGATGATGCGCCTGAGGCGCGAGGACCCGCGCGTCGTCGGCTCGTTCAGGCTTCACAGACGGCTCGGCGCGGGCGGGATGGGCGTCGTCTACCTGGGCTCCGACAAGAAGGGGCAGCGGGTCGCGCTGAAGGTGATCCGGCCCGATCTCGCGGAGGACCAGGAGTTCCGCTCGCGGTTCGCCCGTGAGGTCTCCGCCGCGCGACGGATCAGGGGTGGTTGCACCGCCCGGCTCGTCGCCGCCGATCTGGACGCCGAGCGGCCGTGGTTCGCCACGCAGTACGTGCCCGGGCCCTCCCTGCACGACAAGGTCGCCGACGAGGGCTCCCTGGTCGCGGCCGAGGTCGCCGCCATCGGGGCCGCCCTGTCGGAGGGGCTCGTGGCGGTGCATGAGGCCGGGGTCGTGCACCGGGATCTCAAGCCCTCCAACATCCTGTTGTCCCCCAAGGGGCCGCGGATCATCGACTTCGGCATCGCCTGGGCCACGGGGGCCTCGACTCTTACGCATGTGGGGACGGCCGTCGGGTCGCCCGGCTTCCTCGCGCCCGAGCAGGTGCGCGGCGCCGCCGTCACCCCGGCCACGGATGTGTTCTCGCTGGGGGCCACGCTGGCGTACGCCTCGATGGGTGACTCGCCCTTCGGGCACGGCAGTTCCGAGGTGATGCTGTACCGCGTGGTGCACGAGGAGGCACAGCTGGCCGGGGTGCCGGACGCGCTGGCTCCGCTCGTGCGGGCCTGTCTCGCGAAGGACCCGGAGGAGCGGCCCAGCACGCTCCAACTGTCGTTGCGGCTCAAGGAGATCGCCGCTCGGGAGGCCCAGGGTCTCGCGGATGTACGGCCGCCCGGTCCGCGGGCGGGTGACGTGGACCGGCCCACCGGGCGGCTCGCCGAGAGCAATCCGGAGCAGCAGCGGGTGCAGCGACGCCCGCAGGGGCAGGCGCCGGGGCCCACCCAGCGCACTCCCCCGCCCCGCGGCCCGGTCTCGCGCGGGCCCGCGCCGTCCTCGCGGAACGGGGCTCCGTCCCGGGGCGGTGCCACGGCCTCCCGGGGCGGGACGCGGCCCACGCCCGCCTCGCGTGACACCACGCGCTCCGGCAACCGTCCGACGCCGAGGAGCGGTACCGGTCGGCCGGGGCCGCGGACCACCGGGACGGGGCGGCGCCCGGCGAATCCTCGCCTGCTGCGGCAGCGGCTGTTCGTGTTCGTGGTGGTGACGCTGCTGGTCGCGCTCGGCATCGCCGCGGCCCAGGGGTGCCAGGGGCCCGCCCGTGGGCTCGACGGCAACCGTGATGTCGTACGGCATCAGCAGATGCATCTGCCGCCCACGGATGGGACGTCCGACTAGAGGGTCGGCAGGATTCTGTCGAAGAATTCGAGGTCGCCCTCGAAGATCGGCGCGAGGGTGGGGAACTCGTCCGGGGTGATCCAGCGGGCCTCGGCCACTTCCACGGGGTCGGGGATCACCTCGCCGTCGTCGGCGCGGGCCGTCCACCAGTGGAGGCGGAAGCGGCCGTCGTCGGTCTGTGACTCCCAGACCTTCGCCAGGGGGACGACGGTGAGGCCGACCTCCTCACGGACCTCGCGCAGGAGTGCGTCCCGCTGGGTCTCGCCCGGTTCGATGCGGCCGCTGAGCGGTTGCCAGTAGCCGGGGCGGGAGATGGTGGGGCCGCGGCGGACGACCAGCAATCGGTCGCCTCTCAGCAGGACCGCGACGATCGCCTCGCCCCGCGCCATCAGAGTTCGGGGCGGCCCGTGGCCACCGCGTAGAAGGCGACCGCTGCCGCCGCGCCCACGTTGAGGGAGTCGACGCCGTGGGCCATCGGGATGCGGACCCATTCGTCGGCGGCGACCAGGGCCTGGGTGGACAGGCCGTCGCCTTCCGCGCCGAGCATCAGGGCGACCCGGTCCATCCGGTGCGGGGCGGCCTCGTCGAGGGTCTTGGCCTTCTCGTCCGGGGTGAGGGCCAGGAGCGAGAAGCCCGCCTCGCGCACCGACTCCAGGCTCTTGGGCCAGCTGTCGAGACGGGCGTAGGGGACGGAGAAGACCGCGCCCATCGAGACCTTGACGCTGCGGCGGTAGAGGGGGTCCGCGCAGTCCGGGGAGAGCAGGACCGCGTCCATGCCGAGCGCCGCCGCCGAGCGGAAGATCGCGCCGATGTTGGTGTGGTCGTTGACCGACTCCATGACCACCACCCGGCGGGCGGTCTGGAGGAGGTCGGTGGCCGTCGGGAGCGGCTTGCGCTGCATGGAGGCGAGCGCGCCGCGGTGCACGTGGTAGCCGGTGACCCGCTCGGCGAGCTCCGGGCTGACCGCGTAGACCGGGGCCGGGAGTTCGTCGATGACGTCGCGCATGACGTCGACCCACTTGGCGGACAGCAGCATCGAACGCATCTCGTACCCGGCGTCCTTGGCCCTTCTGATGACCTTCTCGCCCTCGGCGATGAACAGGCCCTCGGCGGGTTCTCGCTTGCGGCGCAGTTCGACGTCGGTCAGGCCTGTGTAGTCGCGCAGGCGCGGGTCTTCGGGATCCTCGACGGTGATGAGATCGGCCACAGGGTGATACTGCCTTGCTCTGGGTGCGGTGCCAACGGCTGGGAACGAGTTGGGTTACCCGGGGTTACTCGGATGCCTCGGGGCCGACGTTGACGACCTCGCCGATGACGATGACGGCCGGCGGCCTGACCTCCCGCGCGACGACCGTCTCGGCGACCGTCGCGAGGGTGGCGTCGACGCGGCGCTGGGCGGCCGTCGTGCCCTCCTGAACGAGGGCGACCGGGGTGTCCGGGGACTTGCCGTGGGCGACGAGCGTCTCGGCGATCTTTCCGATCTTGTCGACGCCCATGAGGACGACCAGGGTGCCGGTCAGCTTCGCGAGCGACGGCCAGTCGACCAGGGACCGCTCGTCGTCAGGGGCGACATGGCCGCTGACCACCGTGAACTCGTGTGCGACACCGCGGTGGGTGACCGGGATGCCGGCCGCGCCCGGGACCGAGATCGAGCTGGAGATGCCGGGGACGACGGTGCAGGGGATGCCGGCCTCGGCGAGGGCGTGCAGTTCCTCCATGCCACGGCCGAAGACGTAGGGGTCGCCACCCTTCAGCCGGACCACCGACTTGCCCTGCTTGGCGTGCTCGATCAGGGCGTTGTTGATGGCCTCCTGTGCCATGAAACGGCCGTAGGGGATCTTCGCCGCGTCGATCACCTCGACGTGCGGCGGGAGTTCGGCGAGGAGGTCGCGCGGGCCGAGGCGGTCGGCGATGACGACGTCGGCCTCGGCGAGCAGGCGACGGCCGCGGACCGTGATGAGGTCCGGGTCGCCGGGGCCGCCGCCGACGAGGGCGACGCCCGCCGTGCGGGTGCGGTGGTGGGGCGCCACCAGGGTGCCGTCGCGGAGGCCTTCGACCACGGCGTCGCGGATGGCGGCGGTGTGGCGGGGGTCGCGGCCGCGCGCGTCCGTGGTCAGGACGGCCACGGTGACGCCCTCGCTGTGGCCGGTGGCGGGCGTCCAGGCCGTCGCCCGGTCGGCGTCGTCGGAGCGGACGCACCAGACGCGGTGCGCCTCGGCTTCGGCGGAGGCCGCGGTGTTCGCGTCGGTGTCGCTGGTGGCGATCAGGGCGTACCAGGCGTCGGCGAGGTCGCCTTCGGCGTACGGCCGCTTCTCCCAGGTGATCTCGCCCGTGTCCGCCATGGCCTCGACCGAGGGGGTCGCCTCGGGCGACACGAGGAGGACGTCCGCGCCCGCCGCGATCAGGGCCGGCAGGCGGCGCTGGGCGACCTGACCGCCGCCGAGGACGACGACCTTGCGGCCGGTGAGACGGAGGCCTACGGGGTAGGCGGGGTTTTCGGCCATGAGGGTGCGGCTCCTCGTACGGGCGATGCGATGGGCGCTACGGCTCTGGAGCTGCCCTGACGTGCGGATTTTAAGCTGCGGATTCAGCGTACGGCGGGGGTGGGGTCGGCGCGACGGACGCCCACCCCACCCCCGTACCGGCGCTACTTCTCGGTGACGCCCGCCGAGTCGAACGTCGCCACCTCGTGCATCGCGCGTGCGGTGCTCTGCACCAGCGGCAGGGCGAGCAGGGCACCCGTGCCCTCGCCGAGGCGGAGGTCGAGGTCGACCAGGGGGCGCAGGCCGAGCTTGTTGAGGGCGGCCACGTGCCCGGGCTCCGCGCTGCGGTGGCCGGCGATGCAGGCCGCCAACACCTCGGGGGCGATGGCACGGGCGACCAGGGCTGCGGCGCCGGCGCTGACGCCGTCCAGGATGACCGGGGTGCGCAGGGAGGCGCCGCCGAGCAGGAGGCCGACCATGGCGGCGTGTTCGAAGCCGCCGAGCGCGGCGAGTACGCCGATGGGGTCGGCCGGGTCCGGCTGGTGGACCTCGATGGCACGGCGGACGACCTCGGTCTTGCGGGCGAGGGTCTCGTCGTTGATGCCGGTGCCCCGGCCGGTGACCTCGGCCGGGTCGGTGTCCGTGAAGACGGAGATCAGGGCGGCGGACGCGGTGGTGTTCGCGATGCCCATCTCGCCCGTCAGGAGGGCCTTGTTGCCGGCCGCCACCAGGTCGCGGGCGGTCTCGATGCCGACCTCGATGGCCTGCTTGGCCTCCTCGCGGGTCATCGCGGGACCGGTGGTCATGTCGGAGGTGCCCGCGCGGACCTTGCGGGGCAGCAGACCGGGGGTGGCGGGGAGGTCGGCGGCGACACCGACGTCCACCACGCACACCTCCGCGCCGACCTGACTGGCGAAGGCGTTGCAGACCGCGCCGCCGCCGAGGAAGTTGGCGACCATCTGGGCGGTCACCTCCTGCGGCCAGGGGGTGACGCCCTGGGCGTGCACACCGTGGTCGCCGGCGAAGATCGCGACGGCCGCGGGCTCCGGGATCGGCGGCGGGCACTGCCGGGACAGCCCGGACAGCTGCGCGGAGATGATCTCCAGCATGCCGAGCGAGCCCGGCGGCTTGGTCATCCGCTTCTGGCGTTCCCAGGCCTCGCCGAGCGCCTTGGCGTCCAGCGGGCGGATCTGGGCGACGGTCTCGGCGAGCAGGTCGTGCGGCTCCTCACCGGGCAGCGCGCGACGGCCGTACGTCTCCTCGTGCACCACCCAGGACAGCGGGCGGCGCTTGGACCAGCCGGCCTGCATCAGCTCGGGCTCGTCCGGGAACTCGTCGACGTAGCCGACGCAGAGGTAGGCGACGACTTCGAGGTGCTCGGGCAGGCCCAGGGCGCGGACCATCTCGCGCTCGTCGAAGAAGCTGACCCAGCCGACGCCGAGGCCCTCGGCGCGGGCGGCGAGCCAGAGGTTCTCGACGGCGAGCGCGGAGGAGTACGGGGCCATCTGCGGCTGGGTGTGCCGGCCGAGGGTGTGGCGGCCGCCGCGGGTCGGGTCGGCGGTGACGACGATGTTGACCGGGGTGTCGAGGATGGCCTCGATCTTCAGTTCCTTGAACTGCTTCGCCCGGCCCTTGGGGAGGGACTTGGCGTACGCGTCGCGCTGGCGCATGGCCAGTTCGTGCATGGAGCGCCGGGTGTCCGCGGAGCGGATGACCACGAAGTCCCACGGCTGCGAGTGGCCGACGGACGGCGCGGTGTGGGCCGCCTCCAGGACGCGGAGCAGCACCTCGTGCGGGATGGGGTCGCCGCGGAAGCCGTTGCGGATGTCGCGGCGCTCACGCATGACCTTCAGGACGGCCTCGCGCTCGGCGTCGTCGTAGGCGGGCGCGGCCGGGCCGGTGGACTGGCGTACTTCTTCCACGGGGGCCGTGCTTTCTTCCTGATCGGCGGCCCGGGTGTCCAGGTCGTCGGCGTGCTGTACGAGTTCCGGGTCGCCGTCGCGGGGCGCGGGGACCGCGGGGTGCTCCTCCGGGGGGAGGACGAGCGCCTGCGGCGGGGTCGGCGCGAGGTGCGGGGTCGTCGGCACCGAGCCCTCGACCGGCACGAACTGACCCAACGGCGGCGGCACCTCCGCGACCGGCTGGGCCTGGTCGACGAACAGGACCTGGGGGCCCGCGGGTTCGCCGACGAGCGACTGCGCCGGGACCGGGTCGCCCTGCGCGGGGACGGCCTGGAGGTCGTCGGAGGGGGCGTCGGCCGGGGAGACGGCGGTCACCGGGTCGTGGGTGTCGGGGACGTCGGCGGGCTGTACGGCGGCGTCGACGAGGGCCGGCTGCTCGGTTCGCTCTTGCGGGGCGCCCACGGGGGCCGCTTCGGCGGGGATGCTCTCCGGCTGCGCGATGTGCTCCGCGACGGCGACGGGCGCCTCCGGCTGCGCGACGGCCACGGCGTCCACGGGCTGCGGCGGCTGCTCCGCCTCGGCGGGCTCGGGGAACGGCACGGCTTCGGGGGCCTCCGGGGCGGGGGGGACGGCTTCGGGGGCCGGCGGCGGCATCGGTACTGCGGCTTCGGCGGGGGTGACGACCTGCTCGGCCTCGGGGGCCGGTGCGAGGTCGGACGCCGGGAGGGCCGCTTCGGGCATCGGCGCGGGCTCGGGCGCGGCGGCTTCGGCGGCCGGCGCGAGGTCCGGTACGGCGGTCTCGGTCACGGCGGCCAGGGGTGCCGGCTCCTGGCCGGACTCGGGGCCGACGGGCTCCGACGCCTGCACCGGCACGGCCTGCGGCTCGATGGCCTCGGCTACGGCGGTGGGGGCAACGACCTGATCGGCCTCGGGACCGGGCACCTCCTGCACCGGCAGGGGCGCGGGTTCGACGGTCTCGGACGCGAGCGGCGCCTCGGGGGTCTGGGCGGCGTCCGGCACGGGCACGGCGTCCGGGATCTGCTCGGCGTCGGGTGCGGGGACGACATCCGGGAACTGAGGGGTGTCGGCCACGTCGGTTGCGCCGGTCACTTCGGTCGCGTCCACGGCGACCGAGGTCTGGGCTGGGTCGACGACGTCCTCGGCGACCGGGAGTTGCCCGGCCTCCGGAGCGGAGGCGGTGCCGGCGTCGGCGCCCTCGGTCGGGCCGGGCTCACCCGTCGCCTCGGCCGTGGGAGCTTCCGCGCCTTCCGGGACGGGCGCGGCGATCACCGGTGCCTCCGCGGCGTCCGGTGCGGTCGCCTCGGCCGGGAGAGGTACGGCGTCCGGGAGGGGCGCGGCGTCCGGAACGTGCGAGGCGACGGGGGCCTCCCCCGCCACCTCAGCCTCCCCCGCGTGCGCGGGCGCCACCGCGGCCAGGTCAGCGGCCTCCGGGAGCTCTCCGGACACCGGCACCTCAGCGCCACCGGCCTGCGCGTACGCGCCCGCGCCCGTGTCCGCGTCTGCGCCCGCGTCCGTGGGAGCGCCCTCGGGCGCCGGGACTCCCTCGGGCACCGAGGCTCCTTCGGGCACCGGCGCGTAGCCGTCCCCGGGAGCACCCGCGGCCTCCGGCGCCTGGACGCCCTCGGTCTCGTAGGTCGCTTCGGCGACGGGCATGCCGTCGGCACCCACGGCGGCCTGCTCGGTGTACCCGCCGTCCTGGGGCTGCGGTGCTCCGGTCGCGGCGACCGCTTCCGTGGTGAGGCGGGCCATGGTGGCCTGGGCGGCGCCCACCGGTTCGGGGGCCTGCTCCGGCACCGGGACAACCGTTTCGGCAGCCGGGGCCACGGCGCTCACCGGAGCCGGGGCGCCCCAAGGGGTGGCGCCCTGCGGGGACATCTCGCGCAGCGGCTGCGGGACGTCGAGGTATTCGGGGCCGACGGTCGGCGGGCCCGCCTGGCGCACCGGGGCGCCCGCGGGGCCGCGGTCGGCGAGGGAGCGGACCGGGCTGGCGGAGGCGTCCGGAATGGGCGGGCCGAGGTGCAGGGGCCGGCGCGGAGTGATGGGCGGGATCGGCAGCGACGGGGCCGGTGCCGGGTCGGGCGGGCGGACCGCGCTGAGGTCGTGCGAGCCGCTGTCGCGGCCGGACATCTCGTGCGGTCCGGGCTCGTGGACGGTCTCGACGACCGGCTCCGGCGCCGGTGGGGCGACCTCGTTGCCCCAGGCGCCCTGGGCACCGGGCAGCAGCAACAGGTCTTCGTCCTCGGCGGTGGTCTCGGAGAGGTAGGTGTACGCACCGTGCGCGGGAACGCCCGGCTGCTCCACCATGCCTGCGTTCTCCGGCAGTCCCTCGCCCGGGACCTGGCCGGTGTCGGTCATGCGTACCCCTCGCCCATCGGTTAGTGCTTCTACGACCAGCTCACCGGGAACGGCGCACCGACCGCCCCCCGCAGTGAAGAACGAGCGTGCGTGCCCAGCGGCACGAACGGCCCGCCGAGAAAGACGACAAAGCCATTAACTGGCATTGTCCCGGCCGTTCCCCCGTCGCGACAGGTTGATCCGCGACAGCCCGCTGTGGACTGCGCCACGTTGCGCGTCCTCCGGTTCTGCCGTACCACACCTACCCCAAAACGGGCGCGTTTTCCGGACATTGACGAACGAAAGGCCGGGCCACCCGGAGCGGTACAACAGTCGGCCAGCCTACCGCGCGCGGTACGACAACAGGATCACCGGGACGGCGAACCGGGTCAGGCCGTGCGGTCCGGGAGGACCCCGCTGAGCAGGAACGCGACGCTCCGCTCCGTCTCCGTCCAGGCCCGGGTGTCGAGTTCGACGGACTGGATGAGGGCGCACTCGACGCGGTAGCCGTGTTCGGTCAGGTCACGGCCGACGAGTTCGGCCTCGTCGCGGGTCATGGCGTGGGTGACGATGCGCTGCGGACGGCGGTCGGCGACCGCGGAGACGACGGCCGCTCCCCCGCCGCCGACGCGTACGACGTCCGGCTCGGGGAGGTTCTCCAGGACGTGCGGGGCGGTGCCGCGCACGATCTGGAGCTGGACGCCGAGGCGGCGGGCGGCGGCGTCGGTGCGGCCGCAGGCGATGAGGTCCCGGTCGACGGCGAGCACGGCGGCACCGGCCCGGGCGGCCTCGACGGCGAAGGCTCCGCCGCCGCAGCCGATGTCCCACACGAGGTCGCCGACGCGGGGCCCGAGCCGGGCGAGTTGGGCCGCGCGCAGCAGCTCGGTCTCGCCCTCGCCGAGCGGGCCGTCGTAGGCCTCGGCGGGCAGTGCCCAGCCGCGGGGTCCGGCGGCCGGCTCGCGGCCGGAGATCCAGCCGCCGCCGTCCTGCGGGCTCACGGGGCCGCCGATGACGATGACGACGTTCGGGTCGCGCCAGCTGTGGTCGGCGGCCTTGTCGGAGGTGAGGATCGTGACCTGTTCGCGCTCGGTGCCGAGTTCCTCGCAGATGACGAAGGTGCGGTGGACGCCTTCGAGGAGGAGGCCGAGTTCGGCGGGGCCGGCGCCGGGTGAGGTGAGGACGGCGACCTTGGTGTGGGCGCGGCACACGTTCACCGCGCGTCGCAGGGTGCGCCGGTGTGCCACGACCACCTGGGCGTCGTCCCAGGGCATGCCCGCGCGGGCGAAGGCGGCGGCGACCGAGGAGACGGCGGGCACGACCTCGACCTCCAGGCCGAACTCGGGCGCGCGCAGGGTTCGTACGACTCCGAAGTACCCGGGGTCCCCGTCGGCGAACACGACCGCGGTGCCGCGATGACCAGCGATCCGGCGGGCGGCCAGCGAGACGCTGCCGAGGCGGATGCGTTCGGCGGAGGCGGGCACCTCGGGCAGTGCCAGGTGATGGGCGGCGCCCGCCACCAGCGTGGCGGCGCCGAGCGCGGCGCGTGCCGCGGCGGTCAGCGGCGAGCCGTCCCAGCCGATCACCGTGACCCGGTCGGCCATTTTCGTCAGTCTCCAGAGGGTTCGCGCAGGTCGTCAGGGGCGGGCTCCGTGAGGGTACCTGGTCGGCCCGGCGAACACGGCAGCGGTCCCTTGAGCCCTCTGGTTCAGTTCCAGTCGCCGTACGACGTGAAACCGTCGGAGTCGGTCAACTGCTCGCCGGCGCTCTCCACGTCCTCCGGCAGCAGGCTCCAGACGATGAAGTCGGTGCGGACGTCGGCCCAGGTGTCGTCCTCGGTACGGACCCGCGCTATGCAGGCGTTGCGCAGCACGCCCTCGCTGATACAGCCGATCTTCTGGGCGACCTGCTGGGAGGCGGTGTTGTCGGCGGCCGTGCGCAGCTCTATGCGTTCGAACTTCTGGTCCGTGAACAGCCATTGGGCGGTGGCGAGCGCCGCCTCCGAGGCGTAGCCCTCGCCGCGGGCCCAGGGGGCGATGATGTACGACAGCTCGGTGGAGCGGATGTGCCAGTTGGTCTTGGTGAGTTGGACGACGCCCACCAGGCGCTGGGTGAGGAACTCGGTGACGGCGAGGTCGAGTCCGCGGCCGGACTCCCGTTCGGTTGGCGCGTACTCGGTGATCCAGGCGTGCGCGCCGTCCTGGGTGAAGGGCTGCGGGACGGAGGTCCAGGCGGCGATCTGCTCGTCGTTCATCATCTCTGTCAGCGCGGGCACGTCGTCCTCGTCGAGGGCACGCAGCACCAACCGCTCCGTGCTGATGGAGATGTTGGGGAAGGTGCTAGTCATGCGCCGCTCCGTAACCTTCGGAAGACCTTCAAGTCCTGCTGAACTGCCCAGCATGCAGCATGAAAGCACTCAACTGCACTACAGGGTCCACCCGGGGTGATCGAGTGGACCCTGTACGTATCGGTACGTGTCAGAAGTACGTGTCGGAAGGCCGGGTCAGAAGGACGGGATGACGGAACCGGCGTACTTGTCCTCGATGAACTTCTTGACCTCGGCGGACGTCAGGAGCTTGGCGAGCTTCTTCACGCGCGGGTCGTCCTCGTTGCCGTCCTTCACCGCGAGGAAGTTGCCGTACGGGTTGTCCGTGGCGGACTCCAGGACGAGGGCGTCGTCGGCGGGCTTCAGGTCGGCCTCGATGGCGTAGTTGCCGTTGATGACCGCGGCGTCGACGTCATCCAGGGAGCGCGGGGTCTGGGCCGCCTCCAGCTCCTTGAACTCGAGGTTCTTGGGGTTCTTGGCGATGTCGGCCGGGGTCGCGTCGTTGCCCACGCCGTCCTTGAGCGTGATGATCCCGTTGGCGTCGAGGAGCTTGAGGGCGCGGGCCTCGTTGACGCTGTCGTTCGGGACGGCGATCGTCGCGCCGCTCTTGAGGGCGTCGGCGCTCTTCACCTTGTGCGAGTAGAGGCCGAGCGGCTCCAGGTGGACCGTGACGACGGGCACGATGTGGGTGCCGTTCTTCTTGTTGAAGTCGTCGAGGTACGGCTGGTTCTGGAAGTAGTTGGCGTCCACGGAGCCGTCCTCGGTCGCCGTGTTCGGCGTGACGTAGTCCGTGAACTCCTTGACCTCCAGGTCGAGTCCGGCCTTCTTCGCCAGGTTGTCCTTGACGTAGTTGAGGATCTCGGCGTGCGGGACGGGGCTCGCGGCGACGACCAGCGGGCCGCTCGTGTCGGAGGAGCCGGCAGAGGTGGCGTCCTCCGAGCCGCACGCGGTGAGCCCGAAGGTGAGGGTTCCGGCGGCGAGAACGGCGGTGGTGAGCTTTGCGGTGTTACGCACGAAAAGTGCCTTTCCTTTTGGGCAGAGCATCCCCGCGGTGGGTGTGCGGGGAAGTTTTCGGAGGGGGGTCAGACGGTCTTCGTGTCCGCCGTCGCGGCCTTCAGCAGCCGCAGCTTCGGTGCCGGGCCGCCGCGTCCGCCGCGACTGTGCAGCGAGCGGGCCGCGTAGTCGCCGGCGAACTGGATGACCGAGATGACGACGGCGAGGATCGCCACCGTGATCCACATGAGTTCGGTCTCGAAGCGCTGGTAGCCGTAGCGGATGGCGATGTCGCCGAGGCCTCCGGCGCCGACCGTGCCGGCCATGGCGGAGTAGCCGATGAGGGCGACGATCGTGGTGGTCGTGCTGGCGATCACCGAGGGCAGCGACTCGGGGACGAGCACCTTGCGGACGATCGTCCAGGTGTTGCCGCCCATCGACTGCACGGCCTCCACCAGCCCGCCGTCCACTTCGCGGACCGCCGTCTCGACCAGGCGCGCGAAGAACGGGATGGCGCCGATGGCGAGCGGCACGATCGCGGCCTCGCGGCCGATGGTCGTCCCCGTGATGGAGCGGGTGAAGCCCATCAGCGCGACCATCAGGATGATGAACGGCATCGAGCGGGCGACGTTCACGACCTGGCCGATGACCTTGTTGGCGACGACGTTCTGGAGCAGTCCGCCGCGGTCGGTCAGAACCAGCAGGATGCCGAGCGGGAGGCCGCCGACCACGGCGATGGCGGTGGACCAGCCGACCATGTAGAGGGTGTCCCAACACGCCTGCTCCAGCAGGGGCTGCATCTCGGACCAGGTCACTTGGCACCTTCCTTCACCAGCACGGACGCGGGCTCCTGACCCACGACGTCGATCTGAAGTCCCTGTTCGCGCAGGAAGCCGATCGGCACGACGTTGTCCTCGTAGCGGCCGGGCAGTTCGATGCGCATCCGGCCGACCTGGAGGCCGCCGACGGTGTCGATGGCGGCACCGAGGATGGAGATGTCGATGTTGTAGGTGCGCGACAGCTGGGAGATGACCGGCTGGGTCGCGGCCTCGCCGTGGAAGGTGACGTCGATGACGGTGCGGTCGGCGCCGGTGGCCTCGCCGCCGACCGGGAAGAGCGCGGTGGCGAGTTCGGAGCCGGGGGTGGCGAGGAGCTCGCTGACGGTGCCGGACTCGACGATGCGACCGTTCTCCATGAGGGCCGCGGAGTCGCAGATCGACTTCACGACGTCCATCTCGTGGGTGATGAGGAGGACGGTGAGGCCGAGCTGCCGGTTGAGGTCGCGCAGCAGCTGGAGGATGGAGCGGGTGGTCTCCGGGTCGAGGGCGCTGGTGGCCTCGTCGGAGAGCAGGACCTTGGGGTCGCCGGCGAGGGCGCGGGCGATGCCGACACGCTGCTTCTGGCCGCCGGAGAGCTGGGCGGGGTAGGCCCTGGCCTTGTCGGCGAGCCCGACCAGGTCGAGGAGTTCGAGGGCCTTGCGCGACCGCTCCTTCCCCGAGGTGCCGAGGATTTCGAGGGGCAGTTCGACGTTGTCCTGGACGGTACGGGTGGACAGCAGGTTGAAGTGCTGGAAGACCATGCCGATACGGCTGCGGGCCCGGCGGAGTTCCCGGCCGGCCCGGGGACCGCGGCCCGCGAGGGCGGTGAGGTCCTGGCCGGCGACGGTGACCGTGCCGGCGGTGGGCTTCTCCAGCAGGTTGACGCAGCGGATCAGCGACGACTTGCCGGCGCCGGACTGGCCGATGACGCCGTACACCTCGCCTTCGCGGACGTGGAGATCGACGCCGTCGAGGGCGGTGACCTCGCGGCCTCGTGAGCGGTAGACCTTGGTGAGGCCCGTTGTGGTGATCACTGGGATTCCATCACTGTCGAGATTCGTACGCGGGCGTGGATGTGCCTTGGCACGAGAGGAAAGGTGTGCGCGGGGCAGCACGGTCACATACGGCGGAGCACGTACGGACATGCCACGGCTGCTCGCTTCGGGGCGCGAGGCTCAGGGGTGGTGCGGGGGCCCTCTAGAAGGCGCACATTCGACACATACAACGAGCACCGGGCGTCATGGTCGCCTCGGTCGCAAGGGTGCGGCAGCTCGTCGTGGTCATGGAATCAGTAAAGCAGACGTATGGTCCTTACCAACCGCCGCTGTCCGCATGGTGGACAGCGGCGGACAGGGCTCAGGGGCGGACGGAGATCTCCACTCCCCCGTCGGTGACCAGCGCGGACAGGGCCGACAGGTCGGTGACGACGAGGTCCGCGTCGAGTTCGTGGGCCTGGTGGGTTGTGGCCAATGCCACGGTGGTCATTCCGGCGGCCCGACCGGCTCGGAGACCCGCGGGGGCGTCCTCGAAGACGACGCAGCGGGCGGGGTCGACGCCGAGTGCGCGGGCGGCGAGGAGGTACGGCTCGGGGTCGGGCTTGCCGCGGGTGACGTCCTCGGCGGCGACGAGGGTCTTGGGCAGGATGCCGACGGCGTCGAGGCGGGCCTCGGCGAGGCGTCGGGTGGCGGAGGTGACGACGGCCCAGCGGTCGGCGGGCAGGGAGTCGAGGAAGTCCCTGGTCCCGGGCAGCAGCCGCACGCCCCCGTTGGGCACGTCCTCCACCTCCAGCTGCTCGACCCGCGCGACCGCCTCGGGCACGACCTCGGCCGGCAGCAGGTCGGCGACTATCGCGGCGGCGGTACGACCGTGCAGCTCGACCCGCTCGAACTCCTCGGCCGTGATCCCGTACTCCCCGGCCCACTGCCGCCAGCAGCGGTCCACGGAGGCGAGGGAGGAGACCAGGGTGCCGTCGTTGTCGAAGAGCAGGGCTTGCGCATGGATCGTCATGGTCTAGACCCTACGGGGCGGGCTGCCGGGGCTTGGCGGACGGGGCCGTGGGCGCCGATCGTCACGGCATGGGTCCCGAGGTGGGAGTTTTCGTGAGCGCCGGCCCGCTGCCGGACCAGGAGGCCGACGAGGACGAGATCGACCGGCGGGCAGGGCAGCCGGAGGCGATTCCCCGGCCCGTGCCCCTCGAGGAGGCGGCGGCTCTGGCGAACTGCTTCGGGCCGGACGACTCCTACGGCATCGCCTGGACTCTGGCCCACCTGATCGAGACTGCCCCGGGCCCGGTGCCCACCGCACGCCCCGCTCCCGGCGCCGGGGCGCACGGGCGCGTCCGGCGCCGGACCGTGGCGGCCGGGCCGGTTCCCGGCGGGGCGGTCGGGGGCGAGGGGCTCGGGGGATTCGGGGCGTAATAGGGTCGGCGCATGCTTGATGCCCTGACGCTCGTGACCGGCGTCGCCGCGCTACTGCTGGCCGCGTGGTGCGGCTGGGCGGCCTATCGCGATGAGCCCACCAAGGACTGGCACTTCATCGGGATGGGTGTGGTGTCGCTGCTGGCCCTGGTGCAGCTGGTGGTCGGGATCGTGCAGCTGGCGCGGGGCGAGAAGCCGGACCAGGGGACGACGATCTTCGTGGCGTATCTGCTGGGCGCGTTCGCGTGCGTCCCCGCGGCGGGCATGCTGTCGCTCTCCGAGCGGTCCAAGTGGGGCTCGGTGACGGTCGCGGCCGGCGGTGTGGTGCTGGCCGTGCTGGAGGTGCGGCTCTATGACATCTGGGGAGGCTGAGGTGACCGTGGCGGAGGACGAGTCGGCGAGGAACCGACTGGTCAGCGGGCCTGGCACGCTGCTGGTGTGGCTGTACGGCGTGATGGTCGTCGGCGCCGTGTCGCGCTCGGTCTACCAGATCGCGACCGAGTTCGACCGGGCGCCGCTCGCCTACTCGCTGTCCGCCCTCGCGGGCCTGGTGTACGGCTTCATCACGTACACCCTGGTGCGCGGCGGCGAGACCGCCCGCAAGGCGGCGCTGGTGTGCTGCGCCGCCGAGCTGGTGGGTGTGCTGACCGTGGGCACCTGGACCCTGCTGGACCACTCGGCGTTCCCCGACGCGACCGTCTGGTCCGACTACGGCATGGGGTACGTCTTCATCCCCGTACTGCTGCCACTGTCGGCCATCTACTGGCTGCGCAGGGCGCGGACCGTCCAGTAGGGGCTCAGGCCGTCGCCGCGTAGGTGCCGGCCGGCTTCTCCAGGACGATCATCGGTACGCCGTCCGCGCCCTTGGACGTGCCGACCGCCTCGTAGCCCACCTTGCGGTAGAGGCGGAGGTTGCCCTCGCTGCGGTGGCCCGTGAAGAGCCGGAACACCGTCGCACCGCGCTCCTCGGCGAGGGCCGACTCGGCCGCCTTCAGGAGCCGCGCTCCGATGCCGTGGCCCTGGAGGCGGGGGTGGACGCAGAGCTTGCCGATGGCGGCCGAGCCGTCCTCGGTGACGCGGCCTCGCACCGAGCCCACCACCTCCTCGCCGAGGCGGGCCACGAAGACGCAGTCCGCGGCGACCTCCTCACGGACCGAGTCCAGAGTCTGGACGAGCGGATCGATGCGGTAGTTGCCGTACAACGCCGCCTCGCTCTGGAAGCACAGGTACTGGAGCCTGAAGATCTGCTCCGCATCCCGCTCGTTCGCCGCCGAGATGGTCACGCTCATGCCCATGTGCGCACGCCTCCCGCTCACCTGATCGCCTGTCGTCCCTCACTCCTATCCCCGCCCTCTCCCGGCCGCAACCTCCGGTGTGAGCAAACGACGGAGACAACCCAGGCATCTGGAACGTTCCGGACCGAGACTGCCCTGTGAGATACCCAACTCCCCCGCGATTTCCCGGTACGTGAGGTCCATCGGGGAGAGCAGCGCCTCCATCAGACTCGGACAGCGGCCCGGCAAACGGCGTACGGCATCGCGCAGCGCCCGGCCGCGGGCCGCCGCGAGGGCGAGGTGTTCCGGGGTGCGGTCCGCGTCGTCCGCGGGTTCGGTCTCATACGGCCGTTCGATTCGCGTCGTACGGCGTGTGCGGCGGGCCTCCGAGCGGACCGCGCGGCGCAGCCAGCCCTGCGGATCCGTCGGCGGGCCGTCCGTGTCGAGGCGTTCCAGGAGGCGGAGCCAGACCGCCTGTTCGAGATCGCCCGGTTCCGCACCGGTGGCATGTGCCTCCGCGGAGGCTTCGGCGGTGAGCAGGGGGCGCAGGGTGGTGACCAGGTCGTGCGTCATATGCCTGACGACGCGGCCGCCCGGGCGACGGGTTGCCCGGGCGGCCGTCTGTCACCCCAACCGGGGGCGTGCGCTCAGCCGTTGACGAAGTCCTCGCGGGCCAGCAGGCCGGTGTCCGGGTTGTCGGTGAAGACCCCGTCGATGCCCGTGGCGAAGTACGTCCGGTAGGCGCCGAAGACATCGCCGTACGCGTCGGGGTCGGTGCCCCTGCGGAAGCTGGTGGGCAGGAAGGGGTTCTCGTTCCGCATGGTGTACGGGTGCAGGATCAGCCCCACCTTGTGCGCGTCCGCGACGAGCGTGGTCGGCGTCGTGAGGTCGCCGTTCGCGTCCTTCGGGATGACCAGGTCGAGGGTCGGGCCGATGCCCTGGGCGTAGCCGGCGATCTCCCTCAGCCCCTTGCGGGTGATCAGGTCGGCGACCGTGCGCGGGTCGCCCGTCTCGACGAAGTCCCAGGGGCGGCTGCTCGCCGAGGAGAGCAGGACCACCAGCGGGTTGCCGACCAGCTTGTTCAGGCGCTGGATGCTGGTCGGCTCGAAGGACTGGAGGATGACCGGCGAGTTCCACCTGTCCTTGCCGTGCTTGTGCAGCAGCTTGGCGACCCGCTCCTCCAGGCCGAGGCCCAGCTTGCGGAAGTACGTGGGGTGCTTGGTCTCGGGGTAGATCCAGACCTGCTTGCCGCGCTTGCGGGTCTGCTCGTCCTGCCACTTCAGGACCTCTTCGAAGGTGGGGATCTCCCAGCGCCCGTTGTAGAGGGTGTTGTGCGGACGGTTGGCCGGGATGCGCTCGATCGCGCGCAGGGTCTTCAGTTCGGCGAGCGTGAAGTCCTCGGTGAACCAGCCGGTGACGGAGACCCCGTCGAGCAGCTTGGTGGCCTTGCGGTCGGCGAACTCCTTGTGGTCCGCGACGTCCGTCGTACCGCCGATCTCCGGCTCGTGGCGGCAGACGAGGTGGCCGTCCTTGGTGGGCACCAGGTCACCGGCCTCGACGACATGGGCGCCGAGGTCCAGGGCGAGCTGGTACGAGCCGAACGTGTGCTCCGGCCGGTAGCCGCTGGCGCCCCGGTGACCGATGATCGTCGGCACGGGCAGGCTCTTCACGCCTCCACCGTGCCGCGCCTCGCCGGCTCTCGCCGTACCCGAGAGACCGAGTACCGCTCCGCTCGCGCCGAGCACCGCGGCGCCGAGAAGGGCCCGCCGTCCGGTGCCGCCCACCTGCTCGTCCGAGTTCTGCGTTCCCATGAGGACCCTCCCTGCGTCGCCTCTTCACTGCGCGCCGATCGTAGGTGCGTGCACATGACGGACGGGAGACCTGAGGCAGAACACGCGGGTGACGCTGGATGTCGTACGGGAAGGCCGGTGTGACGGGCTGTCAGGCGCGGAGGGCGATGTCCGTCACATCATGGCCAACGGGTTACGGGCGGTACACCGTGCGCCACCGCAGGTAAACCAGCGTCAACACTGCGTAAGACCTCGGTGAACCCGGTGAACCCGATGTGCACTACCCCGGTGACCGCGAGTATCGTCCTCACCTGCACAGACATATACCGATTCACTTGACACCGGAGGGTCCGTTGTCCCGCTTCGCGCTCATCAAGGCAGTGCTCGGACCGATCATGCGCCTGATGTTCCGCCCACGGGTGGAGGGCGCGGAGCACATCCCGGGAGACGGTCCGGTGATCCTCGCCGGCAACCACCTGACGTTCATCGACTCGATGATCATGCCGCTGTTCTGCGACCGTCAGGTGTTCTTCATCGGCAAGGACGAGTACGTCACCGGCAAGGGCCTCAAGGGGCGGCTGATGGCCTGGTTCTTCACGGGCTGCGGCATGATCCCCGTCGACCGGGACGGCGGCCGCGGCGGCGTCGCGGCGCTGATGACCGGGCGCCGGGTGCTGGAGGAGGGCAAGGTCTTCAGCATCTACCCGGAGGGCACCCGCTCCCCCGACGGCCGCCTCTACCGCGGCCGCACCGGCATCGCCCGGCTCGCCATGATGACCGGCGCGCCCGTCGTCCCGTTCGCCATCATCGGCACCGACAAGGTCCAGCCCGGCGGCGCCGGCATCCCGCGGCCCGGCCGCGTCACCGTCCGCTTCGGCGAGGCGATGGAGTTCTCCCGGTACGAGGGGATGGACCGGGACCGCTATGTGCTGCGGGCGGTGACCGATTCTGTGATGGCCGAGGTCATGCGGCTGTCGGGGCAGGAGTATGTGGACATGTACGCGACCAAGGCGAAAGAGGCCGCGTAGAGGTCCATCGCCGGGTGCGGGGCTGTGGGGGCTGGTCGCGCCCACGCGGCGGAGCCGCAGATCGATACCGCCCCGCGCCCCTGAGGTGCGTCCCCTTAACCGGCGTTTTCCAGGCGCTGTTCCTTCAGCATGAACCATGCCGCCACCGCCGTTGCCAGGAGTACCACCGCGCCCACACCCGCCGCCAGCGACAGGCCGTCCACGAATGCCTGCCTCGCCGAGTCCAGGAGTGCTGCCGATTGCTGCGCCGGCATTCCCGCCGCCGCCTCCACCGCACCACCCAAGGACTCGTGCGCTCCTTCCGGGGTGCCCGCCGGGCCCGTGAAGCCCCGGTAGACGCCGGTCACGATCGAGCCCAGTACGGCGATGCCGAGGGCCGCGCCCAGTTCGTACGCCGTCTCCGAGACCGCCGACGCCGAACCCGCCTGTTCCTTGGGGACGCTGGAGAGGATCACGTCGGCCGTCACCGTGAAGGAGAAGCCGGCGCCGATGCCGACGACCAGGAGGGCGGCGCCCAACAGGGGGTAGCCGGTCGACTGGTCGATCACCGTCAGGGCCGCCAGCGCCAGGCCCACCGCCGCCAGGCCGCCCGCGACCACCGAGCGCACCGAGAAACGCCGGGCCGCGCGACCGGCGATCAGACCGGCCGCCACCGCGCCCACCGCGGCGGGCAGTTCGGCCAGACCCGCCTCCAACGGGCGCCTGCCCTGGACCAGTTGCAGATACTGCGAGAGGAAGAACACCAGGCCCGACAGACCGAGGATGGTCAGCAGGTCGGCCAGGACGGCCGCGCTGAAGCCGCGGTTGCGGAACAGCCGCATGTCCAGCAGCGGGGTCGGCAGGGTCAACTGACGGCGCACGAACCAGTACAGGGCGGCCGCGCCGAGCAGGCCCACCGCGAGGCTCTCGCCCGTGATGCCGTGGCCTGCGGCCTCCTTGACGGCGTAGACCAGGGCGATCATGCCGACCAGTGACAGGGCGACGCTGAGCATGTCCCACGGGCCGGGGTTCGGGTTCTTGGACTCCGGGAGCATCTTGACGCCGACGACGACCAGGACCGCCATCACGGGCAGGTTGATCAGGAAGACCGAGCCCCACCAGAAGTGTTCGAGCAGGAAACCGCCCGCGATCGGGCCGATCGCCGTACCGGCGGAGGCGGTCGCGCCCCAGATGCCGACGGCGAGGCTGCGTTCGCGCGGGTCGTGGAAGAGGTTGCGGATCAGGGCGAGGGTCGCCGGCATCAGCGTCGCGCCCGCCACGCCCAGCAGGGCGCGGGCGAGGATCATCAACTCCGGTGTCGTGGCGTAGGCGTTGAGGACCGAGATCGCGCCGAACGCCGTGGCGCCGATGAGAAGGATCCGCTTGCGGCCTATTCGGTCGCCGAGGCTGCCCATCGAGACGAGCAGGCCAGCGATGACGAAGGAGTAGACGTCGCCGATCCAGAGGAGCTGGGTGCCGGAGGGCTTCAGGTCCTCGCTGATGTAGGGGGTCGCGAGACCGAGGACGGTCGCGTCGACGGCCACCAGCAGCACGGCCAGGACGAGGACGGACAGCGCGAGCCAACGGCCCGGGCGCTTGGTCACCGCCTCGTTCGACGACGCCGGCTGCATAGTGCTGGTCATGATTCCTCTCTCGGTTCTGTGTGGTGCCTCAGTGCGCCGCCGAGCAGCAGCTCGACGATCATGAATTGGAAGTCCTTGCGGGCCACCCGGCCCTCCGACACCGCCCAGGCGCCCGAGGCCAGCAGTCCGTACAGCGCCTCGGTGAGCCAGGTCGGCGTGAGGTCGATACGGAACTCGCCGGTCGCCTGGCCGCGTCGGAACAGGGCGGCGATGCGGTCGTCGATGCGGGTCCAGCCCGCGTTCTGCTGCTCGCCCTCGAACAGCTGGTTCTCGGTGTAGAGGAACGCGAGCAGGGCGGCGGCCGGTTCGATCTCCCGCACCAGTCGCCGTACGGCGTCGCTCGCGGGGCCGTCGTCCGGGCGGGCCGCGTCGAGGGCGGCCTCGCACTCCTCGATGCCGAGTGCCTCCAGGGCCCGGACGAGCGCGTCGCGCCCGGCGAAGTGACGGTGCAGGGTGGCGCGGCTGATCCCGGCGGCCTTCGCGACCTCGTCCATGGTCGCGGTGGATTTACGGGTCAACAGGGCGGCGGCACTGCGCAGCACGTGGTCACGATCGACAGCCATGAGACAACCATAGCCCATGTGAGACATGAATGTCTCATCGCGGGCATGGCCGTCTCACCGTCGACCGCTGGGTGGGTCCTCGTGTGTCAGTGCCAGGGCAGCTGCCCGCGCCGCTCCCAGTAAGCGCCCGGTTCCTCCGCGAGCGTGGCGAGGCGGTCCAGCTGCTCCTCGTCCAGGTCGACGACCGCGGCATGCAGGTTGGAGGCGAGCTGGTTGGTGGTGGCGGCGCCGGAGAGGACGACGCCGGCCCAGGGCTGGCGGAGGATCACGGCGAGGGCGACCGCGTCGCAGCCGAGGGAGGTCTGCGCGGCCACGGCCTTCAGGGCGTCCGGCGCGTGGACCTCGGCGAGCCTGCCGTTGGCCATGCCCTCCTTGACGATCACCGTCAGCCCGGCCTCGTGGGCCTCGGCGAGGGCGGGGGCGGCCGAGGTCTCCAGGGCGTTGTAGGTGGACTGGACCGTGCGGAAGAGAGGCTCGCCGTCGACCGTCACGGCGAGGGCGGCGCGGATGGCGTCGGCCTGGGCGGGGCCGCTGGTGGAGAAGCCGACGCTCACCCCCTCGGCGGCCGCTTCCGCCAGCTTGGCGTGCAGCTCCTTGTCGGTGAGAGCCGGACTGTCCGGGGTCACCGAGTGGATCTGGTAGAGGTCCAGCCGGTCACCGAGGAGCTCGGCGGTTTCGCCGCGCTGACGGACGTAGGTCTGGACGCTGTGGTCCTTGACCTCGTGCTTCTCGGCGTCGGTGGTCCAGGCGGCGGTGTAGGTGTAGCCCCATTTGCTGCCTACGACGATGTCGTCGATGTCGGGGCGCGCGTTGAGCCAGTCGGCGAGGAACTCCTCGGAACGGCCGTAGGAGCGGGCCGCGTCGAAGTAGCGGACGCCCTGGAAGTAGGCGGCGTCCAGGAGTTCATGGGTGCGGGCGCGCAGGGCGTCGACGCTGCGGTTGGCTCCGAGGTCTTCGTCGCGGCCGAGGTTGATGTAGCCGGGGCGGCCGACTGCGGCGAGGCCGAGGCCGATGTGGCAGGTGGGGGTTGTTGCTGTCGCCAGGCGGGCGAAGGGCATCGCGGGCTCCGATCGGTCGGCTCCTTACGGCTTCGACCAACGTAACCCGCGATGACCTTCGGTGAAGCAGGGCGCCTACGAGCTCGGGGCGTGCGGCTCCATGGCGGGTACGGGTGCTTCGTGGCTTGTCGCGCAGTTCCCCGCGCCCCTAAGGGCGCTTCGCCTCGGCCCACTTGTGCTGTGCCGCCACGTCCGCCTTCACCTCGGCCAACTGGACCGCCACCGCGCTCGGCGCCGTGCCGCCGCGGCCGTTGCGTGAAGCGAGCGCGCCCGGGACGTTGAGGACCGAGCGGACCTCGGGGGTCAGGTGGGCGGAGATCTTGGCGAACTGTTCGTCCGTCAGGTCGTTCAGTTCCTTGTTCTCGGACTCGGCGACCTTGACGCACTCGCCGGCCACCTCGTGCGCCACCCGGAACGGGACGCCCTGCTTGACCAGCCACTCGGCGATGTCGGTGGCGAGGGAGAAGCCGGCCGGGGCCAGTTCCTCCATGCGCTCCCGGTTCACGGTGAGGGTGGCCATCATGCCGGTGAAGGCGGGGAGGAGGACCTCCAGCTGGTCGCAGGAGTCGAAGACCGGCTCCTTGTCCTCCTGAAGGTCGCGGTTGTACGCCAGCGGCAGGGCCTTGAGCGTGGCCATCAGGCCGGTCAGGTTGCCGATGAGGCGACCGCTCTTGCCGCGCGCCAGCTCCGCGATGTCCGGGTTCTTCTTCTGCGGCATGATCGACGAGCCCGTGGAGAACGCGTCGTGCAGGGTCACGAAGGAGAACTCCTTCGTGTTCCAGATGATGACTTCCTCGGCGACCCGGGAGAGGTTCACGCCGATCATCGCGGTGATGAAGGCGAACTCGGCGACGAAGTCACGGGAGGCCGTGCCGTCGATGGAGTTGCCGACGCTGCCGTGCTCGAAGCCGAGGTCCTTCGCGACCGCCTCCGGGTCCAGGCCCAGCGACGAACCGGCCAGGGCGCCCGAGCCGTACGGGGAGACCGCCGTGCGCTCGTCCCACTGGCGCAGCCGCTCCGCGTCCCGGGACAGTGCCTGGGCGTGCGCCAGGACATGGTGGGCGAAGAGCACCGGCTGGGCGTGCTGGAGGTGGGTGCGGCCGGGCATCGCCACGTCCGGGTGGGCCTCCGCCAGGCCGATCAGCGCGTCCTGGAGCTCGGCGATCAGGCCGCCGATGATCCGGGCGTGGTCCCGCAGGTACATCCGGAAGAGGGTCGCGACCTGGTCGTTGCGGGACCGGCCGGCGCGCAGCTTGCCGCCGAGGTCCGGGCCGAGGCGCTCCAGCAGACCGCGCTCCAGGGCCGTGTGGACGTCCTCGTCGGCGATCGTGCCCACGAAGGAACCGTCGGCGACGTCCGCCGCGAGCTGGTCGAGGCCCGCGATCATCCGCGTCAGCTCGTCGTCGGTGAGCAGACCCGCCTTGTGCAGCACGCGCGCGTGGGCACGCGAACCGGCGATGTCGTAGGGCGCGAGGCGCCAGTCGAAGTGGACTGACGCGGACAGCTTCGCCAGGGCCTCGGCGGGACCGTCGGCGAATCGGGCGCCCCAGAGCCGGACATCACCGCTGTTGCTGCTCACTTGCGTTGCTCCTAGAGAGGTCGATCGACTCACCGTCATGCATGAGTATGCAGTGCAGTGCATGATTCGTCAATTCAGGCCGGTCTCGTGATGGATTTGAAGATCCTTTGAACAATCGAAACCGCTTACTCGTACCCCTCCCCGAACGCAGGCGCCGCGTTTGTACAACCACAGAGACGACGACACCCCCCGACCCTTGTGAGGCATCAGCATGTCCAGGGCTCTTCCGAAGTACAACAAGCGCCGCGTCGCGTTCATCGGCGGTGCCACCGCCCTCGTGCTGACCGGTGCCGTGATCGCCGGTTCCGCCCTCGCCGGGGAGACCTCCAAGAGCAGCAACGGCACCAACGCGCAGACCCTCGCCGACCCCGGCACCATCACCTGCCCGGACGTCGCCTCGCAGCTCCCCGCGATCCCGGCGACCGCACAGGCCGAGATCGACCGTAACCTCACCCTGCTCCAGACCCAGATCGACGAGGCCAACAAGCGGCTCGTGGACACGGTCGGCCAGGGCGGACCGAACTTCGTCCAGAACGCCATCCTCGGCCCGCTGGAGGACAAGCGGATCGCCGTCGTCAACCGCATCGCCACGGCCATCGGCCGCACCGCCGACAAGCCCCAGGGCCTGGAGGCGCTCGCGCCCTGCACGCTCAACGCGGGCGGCGTCGCCGACACCGGCGAGCAGGCCGGGGCGGGCGAGGACGCCGGAGCGGGCGCGGAGGCCGGAGCCAGCGCGGAGGCGGAGGCCACTCCGAGCGAGGCGGCGGGCGCCGAGGACGCCGGGAACGCGCAGGGCAACGGCAACGCGCAGGACGCGGGCGGGGCCGCCGCCGCGGGCGCCATCTCGTGCCCGGACGTGGCCTCGCAGCTGCCCGCGATCCCGGCCACCGCGCAGGCCGAGGTGGACCGCAACCTGGCGCTGCTGAACACCCAGATCGCCGAGGCGAACAAGCGCATCGTCGACACGGTCGGCCAGGGCGGACCGAACTTCGTCCAGAACGCCATCCTCGGCCCGCTGGCCGACAAGCGGAAGTCGACCATCGACCGCATCGCCATCTCCATCGGCCGTACCGCCGAGAAGCCCCAGGGCCTGGACTCCCTGGCCACCTGCACGCTCACCCAGTGACGTGACAGGTGCTGTGGCCGCCCCGAGTTCAGCGCCGGCCGGGGCGGCCGCGGCGATGTCCGGGGAGTACCGAGCCTCCGGACTCCTCGAAACGGATGCCGCGATTCATTAGACAGGCGAAAGAGTCCCACCCATAATCGTTAGACATGGGAAAGACCTATGAACGCATAGACGGCCGGCTGCGCACCTTCATCGAGGCGCAGCCTCTTTTCTTCACCGCGACCGCCCCTCTGTCCGGCGACGGCACGGTCAACCTCTCCCCCAAGGGCCTCAAGGGCTCCTTCGCGGTACTCGACGAACTCACCGTCGCCTACCTGGACTTCGCCGGCTCCACCGCCGAGACGGTCGCGCACCTGCGGGAGAACGGCCGCATCACCCTCATGTGGTGCGCGTTCCAGGGACCGCCCAACATCGTCCGGGTGCACGGCCGCGGCGAGGCCGTCCTGCGGGACGACCCCCGCTTCGGGGAACTGCTCACCCACTTCCCCGACATCGATCCGAGCCTGCACGGGCTGCGGGCCATCATCGTGGTGACGGCCGAGACCGTCCGCGACTCCTGCGGCTACGCGGTGCCCTTCATGACGTACGACGAGGACCGTGACCTGCACGCCAGGCGGTTCGCGCGCGAGGACGACGAGTCGCTCAGCGCGTACTTCGCCAAGAAGGAGCACATCGCCACGAGCCTGGACGGCCTACCCGGGCTGCCGTTGCCGCTGCCGCCCTCTACCGTCTGAGCCATGGGCTCCCCCGCCGTCGCCACGGCTCTCGTGTCCGCGTCCCTGCTCGTGCTCGGTGCCGCGCCCGGCGGCGGTACGCCCCTGCCCGCGCGCATGGCCGACACCGGGGGCGGCACCCAGCTGATCACCGCGGTCGCCGCGAAGAACGGCTCGACCACCGGGACGCTCATCTGGTGGGACCTCGACAACGGAGAGTGGGTGAAGGCCGGTTCGGCCAAGGCCCGGTTCGGTGCGAAGGGGCTCGTCGAGGGCGCCTCGCGCAAGCAGGGCACGAACACCACACCGACGGGGCTCTATCACCTGCCGTACGCCTTCGGGGTGAAGGCGGCGCCGGGCGGGACCTCGTACAAGTACCGGCCCGTGCGCGCGAAGTCCTGGTGGTGCCAGGACAACGACTCGCGCTCCTACAACCGTTGGAGCGAGCCGCGCGCGAAGGACTGCCGGGCCGCCGAGTCGGAGCGTCTGGCCTCGTACCCGAAGCAGTACGCGTACGCCATGGTGATCGGCTTCAACTACTCCGAGCCGGTGCGCGGTCGGGGCGCCGGGATCTTCCTCCATGTCAACGGCAGCGGGGCGACGGCGGGTTGTGTGTCCGTCTCCGCCGACGCCATGCGCCGCGTGCTGCGATGGGCCGACCCGGACCGGGCGCCGCACATCGCGATCGGCACCACGAGCGGGCGTACGGCGATCACCCGGTACTGACGGGTTACCGCCAGTCACCCCACTGCACATCGGACTCGAGAAACAACTGAACACACGGGCGTCGCGGCACGTACCTCTGGGCCAAGGGACCACGCCACCCCCCTTGCCCCGCTCCCGGAGGAATCGTGACCACCACGCTCGCAGGCGGCCGCGCCGCCCGCCGCCAGACGATGCGCCGCATCCGCCCGCGCCGCTCCCCGGCCGTCCCGCTGGTGATCGCCCTATGGACGGGCGCGGCCGCGGTGCTGTGGCTGTGGTGGGACAACACCCCGTCCCTCGCGGACAACACCGCCCGGATCGTCGCGGCGGGCCGGATCACCGGTCTGCTGGCCGGCTATCTGATGGCGCTCGTGGTGCTCCAGATGGCCCGGGTGCCCGCGCTGGAGCGGCGGGTGGGCTCGGACCGGGTCGCCCGCTGGCACGCGATGAGCGGCCGCTACACGGTGAGCCTGGTCATCGCGCACGTCTTCCTCATCACCTGGGGGTACGCGCTCCAGGCGGGCAAGACGCTCGGCGATGTCGTGACGCAGTTCATCGACCTGATCACCACCCTGCCGGACATGGGCAAGGCTGCCATCGGCACCGGGCTGCTGCTGGTCATCGCGCTGCTCTCGATCGGCGGGGTCCGGCGCCGGCTGCCGTACGACACCTGGTACCACGTGCACCTGCTGACCTACGCGGTGGTGTACCTGACGTTCTGGCACCAGATCACCACCGGCAACGAGTTCGCCGTGGCACCGGCCGCGAAGACCTTCTGGTACGGGCTGTACGGCGTGGTCACCGCGCTGGTGATCTGGTACCGCCTGCTGACGCCGATCCGCCTCAACATGCGGCACCGCATGTATGTCGCGGCGGTCATCGAGGAGACGCCGGGCATCGTGTCGGTGCTCATCGGCGGGAAGAAGCTGCACCGGATGGGCGCGGAGGCGGGTCAGTTCTTCCGCTGGCGCTTCAAGGCGCCGGGCATGCGGTTCAGCTCCCACCCGTACTCGCTGTCGGCGGCCCCGCGCCCGGACATGCTGCGGATCACGGTCAAGGCGATCGGCGACCACACCGCGCGCCTGCGCGAGCTGACGCCCGGCACCAAGGTGTGGGCCGAGGGGCCCTACGGCGCCATGACCGCCCAGCGCCGCAGCCGCGGCAAGGTGCTGCTGGTGGCGGGCGGGGTCGGCATCACGCCGATGCGGGCACTGTTCGAGACGCTGCCCGGTGCGTCCGGTGACATCACCCTGCTCTACCGGGCCAACAGCACCCAGGACCTGGCGCTCTGGGACGAGCTGGCCGCCATCGCCGACGAGCGGGGCGCCCGGCTGATGTACGCCGTCAACAGTCCGGACGGCGAGCGGCCGGACATCTCGGCGGAGCGGCTGCAGCAGAAGCTGCCGGACATCGACGAGCACGACGTCTTCATGTGCGGGCCGCCCGGCTTCGCACAGGGCGTGTACGAGGCACTGCGCGGTGCGGGTGTGCCCGCCCGCCGCATCCATCACGAGTCGTTCGAGATGTGAGCGACGGGAACCTTCAGGTCTGACGGGACCTTCAAAGACTTCAGGAGCTTGGAAGCCATGAGGAAGAGTCACCCGATCCGGCGTGTCGTCCTGGCCGGCGCCGCCACCGTCTCCGGGATCGTGCTGCTGCTGGCGCTGAAACCGGGATCCGACCCGACCTCCGCGTCCGCGGCGGGCGGCGCGGTCCCCCAGCAGACCGCGGCGGCCCAGGAGTCCGCGCAGGGCGGTGCCCAGGGGGCCACCGGCTCGGCCACCGGCGACGCCGTGCAGACCCAATACGGGGCCATCCAGGTCCGTATCACCTTCGTCAACAACAAGATCACCAAGGCGGAGACGGTCCAGCAGCCCAAGGGCGGCCAGAGCGACCAGATCACCGGCAACGCGGTACCGAAGCTCAACGCGTCGACGCTCGCCAAACAGAGCGCTCAGATCGACGCGGTGTCCGGGGCGACGTACACCAGCGAGGGCTACAAGAAGTCCCTCCAGTCGGCCATCGACAAGGGCAACGCGGCGGCCGCGGCGGGAGCGGCCACCCCGGCCCCCTCCGAGAGCGCGGGCAACGCCCAGGCCGCCGCCAAGACCGTCACCGGTGCCGTCTCCCAGACCCAGTACGGGCCCGTCCAGGTCCGGGTCACGGTCGCCAACGGCAAGATCACCAAGGCCGAGGCGGTCCAGCAGCCCAAGGGCGGCCAGAGCGACCAGGTCAACGGCAACGCCATCCCGAAGCTCAACCAGGCGGCGGTGGCGGCCGGGAACGCCGACATCGACGCGGTGTCGGGCGCGACCTACACCAGCGCCGGCTACAAGAAGTCCCTCCAGACGGCGCTGGACCAGGCCGGTGGCTGACACGGTGACCGAACCGTCAGAAGCTCCCGCCGCGGTACGTCATGCGGAGGAGGTCATGGGGACCGTCTTCTCCTTCGACGTCCGCGGCGGGGATCCCAGGGCCGTGAAGGCGGCCCTGGAGGAAGCGGTGGCCGGCCTGCACCGCGTCGACGCCGCCTTCAGCACGTATCGCGAGGACAGCCAGATCTCCCGGCTGGTCCGCGGCGAGCTGACCGTCGCCGACTGCGCCCCGGAGGTCGCCGAGGTCCTGGAGCTGGGCGCCGAGGCGGAGGACCTGAGCGACGGCTGGTTCAGCCTGCGCTACGAGGGCCAACTCGACCCGACGGGCATCGTCAAGGGCTGGGCCGTGGAACGGGCGGCGCGCTCCCTGTCGGCGGCCGGCGCGACGGGGGTCAGCCTCAACGGCGGCGGGGACGTGCAGCTGCTGGGGGCGCCGGGACCGCAGCGGCCGTGGCGGGTGGGGGTCGCCGACCCGCTGCGTCCGGGGGGCCTGGCCGCGGTCGTCTCGGCGGCGGGTACGACCGAGCTGGCCATCGCGACCTCCGGTACGGCGGAACGCGGCGCCCATATCGTCGACCCCCGCACGGGCCGGTCCGCGGTGACGGACCTGGTCGCCGTGACGGTGGTGGCCCCGAGCGTCATGTGGGCCGACTGCTGGGCTACGGCGGCCTTCGCGATGGGCTCACGGGAGGGCCTGCGCTGGCTGGAGTCGCTGCCGGAGGTGGAGGCGCTGCTGATCACGGCGGGCGACGAGGTCAGATGCACGGGGGGCCTGGCATCGCGACTCGGGTGAGGGTCCCGACCTCAGGGGCGCGGGGAACTGCGCGACAAGCCACAACGCACCCGCACCCGGCACACCTCGATCACCACCCCATTCAGTGGCCGTTCTGAGCCAGTCTCAACAGATGCTCGGCGAGCGCCTGTCCCCCCACCGGGTCCCTGCTGATCAGCATCAGCGTGTCGTCGCCCGCGATCGTCCCGAGGATGTCGTGCAGTTCGGCCTGGTCGATGGCCGAGGCGAGGAACTGGGCGGCGCCGGGCGGCGTCCGCAGCACGACCAGGTTCGCGGACGCCTCCGCGGAGATCAGCAGCTCCTGCGACAGCCGCCGCATCCGCTCTTCCTTCGCCGACTCCCCCAGCGGCGCCCGGGGGGTCCGGAAACCCCCCTCGCTGGGCACCGCGTAGATCAGGTCGCCGTCGGTGTTGCGGATCTTCACCGCGTTGAGCTCGTCGAGGTCCCGGGAGAGCGTCGCCTGGGTGACGCTCAGCCCGTCGTCGGACAGCAACTTCGCCAACTGGCTCTGTGAGCGCACCGGTTGCCGGTTGAGGATGTCCACGATCCGGCGGTGCCGTGCGGTACGGGTCTGCGGTACGGCAGGTCCCGCGTTGTGATCGTGCTCCTGCGCCTGGCTCATCGTCGTCTCATTCCCGGATCATCCGTCCCCGTTGGCCACGTCGAGGATGCCGGGCAGCGCCTGGAGCAGCGCGGCCACCTCGTCGTCGCCGAGGTTCAGCGGCGGCATCAGCCGTACGACATCGGGGGCGGGCGCGTTCACCAGGAAACCGGCGTCCTGAGCCGCCTGCTGCGCCTGGGGCGCGAGCGGCTCGGTGAGCACGATACCCAGGAGGTGGCCGGAGCCCCGGACATGGGCGATCAGCGGGTGGCCCAGGGACTCGATTCCGTCCCTCAGCGCGGCGCTCTGCCGCTTGACGTTCTCGAGCAGTCCCTCGCTCTGGATGGTGTCGAGTACGGCGAGTCCGGCGGCGCACGCGACGGGGTTGCCGCCGAAGGTCGTGCCGTGGTGGCCGGGCTGGAGCAGCTCCGCGGCCCGGCCGAAGGCCACGGTCGCGCCGAGCGGCAGCCCGCCGCCGAGCTGCTTGGCGAGGGTGACGACGTCCGGCAGGACGCCCTCGTGGGCCTGGTACTCGAACCAGTGTCCGGTCCGGCCGATGCCGGTCTGCACCTCGTCGAGGACGAGCAGCGTCCCGGTGGCGGCCGTGATCGCCCGGGCCGCCTTGAGATAGCCGGCGGGCGGCACGATCACGCCGTTCTCGCCCTGGATGGGCTCGATGACGACGAGCGCGGTCTCCTCGGTGACCGCGGCGGCCAGGGCCTGCGCGTCGCCGTACGGCACGTGCGTGACGTCGCCGGGCAGCGGCAGGAACGGGTCCCGCTTGCCGGGCTGGCCGGTGAGGGCGAGGGCGCCCATGGTCCGGCCGTGGAAGCCGCCCGAGGTGGCGACCATGTGGCCGCGCCCGGTCAGCCGGCCGATCTTGAACGCGGCCTCGTTGGCCTCGGCACCGGAGTTGCAGAAGAAGACCTTGCCGTCCCGGCCGAAGAGCTCCAGGAGCCGTTCGGCGAGGGCGACGGTGGGCTCCGCCATGAAGAAGTTGGAGATGTGGCCGAGGGACGCGATCTGCCGGCTCACGGCGTCGACGATCGCCGGGTGGGCGTGGCCGAGCGCGTTGGTGGCGATGCCGCCGACCCAGTCGTGGTACTGCCTGCCCTCGGAGTCCCAGACCTTGAGGCCCTCACCGCGGACGAGGGGGAGGCGCGGGGTGCCGTAGTTGTTCATGAGCGAGCCCTGCCACCGCTGGGTGAGCTCCTGATTGTCGGTCATTCCCCATCCCCCTCTTGCGCGTCCGGCACGACCATCGTGCCGATGCCTTCGTCGGTGAAGATCTCCAGCAGGATCGAGTGCTGGACCCGCCCGTCGATGACCCGGGCCGTGGTGACGCCGTTGCGCACGGCGTGCAGGCAGCCCTCCATCTTCGGGACCATGCCGGAGCTCAACTCCGGCAGCAGCTTCTCCAGTTGGGAAGCCGTGAGGCGGCTGATCACCTCGTCGCTGTTCGGCCAGTCCTCGTAGAGACCCTCGACGTCCGTGAGGACCATGAGGGTTTCGGCGCCCAGAGCAGCAGCGAGTGCCGCAGCCGCCGTATCAGCATTGACGTTGTAGACATGTCCGTCGTCCTGGCTACGGGCGATCGACGAGACGACCGGGATCCGGCCGTCGGCGAGGAGTGCCTCGATCGCGCCCGTGTCGATCGCGGTGATCTCGCCCACCCGCCCGATGTCGACCAACTCACCGTCGATCTCGGGCTGGTGCTTGGTGGCGGTGATGGTGTGCGCGTCCTCGCCGGTCAACCCGACGGCCAGCGGCCCGTGTTGGTTGAGGAGCCCGACGAGTTCGCGCTGGACCTGTCCGGCGAGCACCATCCGTACGACGTCCATGGCGTCCTCGGTGGTGACCCTCAGGCCGGCCTTGAACTCGCTGACGATGCCGGCCTGGTCGAGGGCGGCGCTGATCTGCGGGCCGCCGCCGTGCACGACGACGGGCTTGAGCCCTGCGTGGTGCAGGAACACGACGTCCTGGGCGAACGCGGCCTTCAGGTCCTCGTCGATCATGGCGTTGCCGCCGAACTTGATGACGACGGTCTTGCCGTTGTGCCGGACCAGCCAGGGCAGCGCTTCGATGAGGATCTGGGCCTTCGGCAGGGCGGTGTGCTTGCGAGTAGTGCTCATGACGAGTACGCGCTGTTCTCGTGGACGTAGTCGGCGGTCAGGTCGTTGGTCCAGATGGTGGCGGTCTCGGCACCGGCCGCGAGGTCGGCGACGATGTGCACCTCGCGGTAGCGCATGTCGACCTTGTCGCGGTCCTCGCCGACGCCGCCGTTCTTGCAGACCCAGACGCCGTTGATGGCGACGTTCAGCTGGTCCGGCTCGAAGGCCGCCCGCGTGGTGCCGATCGCGGAGAGCACCCGGCCCCAGTTGGGGTCCTCGCCGTGGATGGCGCACTTGAGGAGGTTGTTGCGGGCGATGGAGCGGCCCACCTCGACGGCGTCGTCCTCGGTCGCGGCGTTGATCACCTCGACCTTGATGTCCTTGCTGGCGCCCTCGGCGTCCCGGATGAGCTGCTGGCCGAGGTCGTCGCAGACGGCCCGTACGGCCTCGGCGAACTCCGCGTGGTCCGGGGTGACTTCGGCGGCGCCGGAGGCGAGCAGCAGCACGGTGTCGTTGGTGGACATGCAGCCGTCGGAGTCGACACGGTCGAAGGTGGTCCGGGTGGCGGCCCGCAGGGCCTTGTCCAGGACGGCGCTCTCCAGGTCCGCGTCGGTGGTGAGGACGACCAGCATGGTGGCGAGGCCGGGGGCGAGCATGCCCGCGCCCTTGGCCATGCCGCCGACGGTCCAGCCGTCCTTGGTGACGACGGACGTCTTGTGGACCGTGTCGGTCGTCTTGATGGCGATGGCGGCCTTCTCACCGCCGTGCTCGGAGAGCTGGGCGGCGGCCGTCTCGACCCCCGGCAGCAGCTTGTCCATCGGAAGCAGGAGGCCGATCAGACCGGTGGAGGCGACGGCCACCTCGCCGGCGCCGATCTCCAGCACCTCGGCGACCTTCTCGGCGGTGGCGTGGGTGTCCTGGAAGCCCTTGGGTCCCGTACAGGCGTTGGCGCCACCGGAGTTGAGGACGACGGCGATCAGCCGGCCGGTCTTGAGGACCTGCTCGGACCACAGGACCGGCGCGGCCTTCACACGGTTGGAGGTGAAGACGCCCGCGGCGGCGCGGCGCGGCCCGGTGTTGACCACGAGGGCCAGGTCCGGGTTGCCGTTCTCCTTGATCCCGGCGGCGATGCCCGCCGCCTGGAATCCCTTGGCTGCCGTGACGCTCACGGTGCGACTCCGATCGTGGAAAGCCCGGTGGACTCGTCGAGCCCGAGGGCGATGTTCATGCTCTGTACGGCACCGCCCGCGGTGCCCTTGGTCAGGTTGTCGATGGCGCTGATCGCGATGATGCGGCCCGCGGCCTCGTCGTACGCGACCTGGATCTGAACGGCGTTGGAACCGTAGACGGACGCCGTGGCGGGCCACTGGCCCTCGGGGAGCAGGTGCACGAAGGGCTCGTCGGCGAGGGCCTTCTCATAAGCGGCGCGGACGGCCTCGCCGGTGACGCCGGGCCTGGCCTTGGCGGAGCAGGTGGCGAGGATGCCGCGGGGCATCGGGGCGAGGGTGGGCGTGAAGGAGACGGAGACCGTCTCGCCGGCGGCCGCGCTGAGGTTCTGGATCATCTCGGGCGTGTGCCGGTGGACACCGCCGACGCCGTACGGCGACATGGAGCCCATGACCTCGCTGCCCAGCAGGTTGGGCTTGGGCGCCTTGCCGGCCCCGGAGGTCCCGGAGGCGGCGACGATCACGGCCTCGGTCTCGGCGAGTCCGGCGGCGTACGCCGGGAAGAGCGCCAGCGACACGGCCGTGGGGTAGCAACCGGGCACCGCGATGCGCTTGGACCCCTCCAGCGCGGCGCGGGCACCCGGAAGTTCGGGGAGGCCGTACGGCCAGGTCCCGGCGTGCGGGGAGCCGTAGAACTTCTCCCAGTCGCCGGCGTCCTTCAGCCGGAAGTCGGCGCCCATGTCGACGACGAGGACGTCCGGGCCGAGCTGCTCGGCGACGGCGGCGGACTGACCGTGCGGCAGGGCGAGGAAGACGACGTCGTGCCCGGCGAGGACGTCGGCCGTGGTCTCCTGGAGGACCCGGTCGGCCAGCGGCAGCAAGTGCGGCTGGAGCGCGCCGAGCTTCTGGCCGGCGTTGGAGTTGCCGGTCAGGGCGCCGATCTCGACCTCGGGGTGCGCCAGGAGCAGCCGCAGGACTTCGCCGCCCGCGTATCCGCTCGCTCCTGCCACTGCCGCACGTACCGCCATGGAATCCTCCTCTTGGATGGCATGACTATACGTTTCGCTGCACGTTTATGCAATCCCAGCCTTCTCAGTCCGCTCCGTCTCGGCGACCGTGCTCTCAGGAAGACTGTCCGCATGGAGATCCCTGTCGAAGCCGTGGCCGCCACCGTGCTGATCGAGGTCGTACGGATCTCCGCCCTACCGAGCAAACGGGGCGCCCCCTACCCCGGCGAGGCGGTCGCCCATTGGGCTGGGAAGGAGGCGGCCGACGCCCTGGCCCTGATCGGGACACTGCCCAGGGGCGAACAGCACCGCTGCGGCTTCTCGCCGGGCTGGAGCATTCGCGCCTATGAGGACTCCCTCGATCTGGCTCTCTTCGAGGCGGCGTTCTGCTTTAGCTGCCACGAGATCCGGATGCACGGAACAGCCGTCCCGCCCTCGCTGGCCACGCAGTTCTTCAATGCGGAGACTCCGCCGGCTCAGACCCTCCTCGCGCTCTTCCGCGCGGCTTCCCCGCCTTCGGCAGCATGATCCGGCGGGAGACCAGGAAGGTCACCGGGATCGCGGCCAGGGAGGCGAGCAGCGGGGCGTACCGGCTGTCGAGGTGCAGCAGGTCGACGAGGACGTAGACGCCGGCCGTGGTGACGAGGAAGTTGGCCGCATTGGTCAGGGGGAACAGCAGGAATTTGCGCCAGGTCGGGCGGGTGCGATAAGTGAACCGCGCGTTGAGGAAAAAGGAACCGGTCAGACTGAGGGCGGTCGCGAGAAGATGGGCGACGAGATAGGGGAATCGGGTGAGGAACAGCAGATACGGGCCGTAGTAGGTGCCGGTGTTCACGACCCCGATGACGGCGAATGTGAAGAGCTGCCTCGACATCATGGGACGAGGTCCTTCGCCCGCTCCATATTGGTCGCCTTCACCAGGAAATGCGGACGGCCCTTTACCTCGTAGTAGATCCGGCCGGTGTACTCCCCGATCACCCCGAGCATGACCATCTGCACACCCGCGAGAGCCGTGACGACCGTGATGATCGTGACGTAGCCGGGCGTCTCCACGCCGTTGACGAGCGCCGCGCCCACGATCCACGCCGTGTAGAGCCCGGCGCACAGCAGCAGGCCCATGCCGAGGTGGAGGGCCGCGCGCAGCGGCCGGTTGTTGAAGGAGAGCAGCCCGTCGAGCCCGTAGTTGAGCAGGCTGCGCAGGCTCCAGGAGCTGCGCCCGTGGGTGCGTACGGCGTTGGCGTACTCGAAGGTCGTACCGGGGAAGCCGACCCAGGCGAACAGGCCCTTGGAGAAGCGGTTGTACTCGGTGAGGCCGAGGACCGCGTCCACCACCCGCCGGGACAGCAGCCGGAAGTCGCCGACACCGTCCACCAGCTCCACGTCGACGAGGCGGTTGACCAGCCGGTAGTAGAGGCGTGCGGTGAGCGCGCGGGTCATCCGGTCGCCGGTCCTGGTGCGCCGGGCGATGACCTGGTCGTAGCCCTGGGCACGCAGCTCCACCATCCGTCTGATCAGTTCCGGCGGGTGCTGGAGGTCCGCGTCCATGACGACCACGTTGTCCCCCGAGGCGTACCGCAGACCGGCCAGCAGCGCCGCCTCCTTGCCGAAGTTGCGGCTGAAGGAGAGATACCGGACGCGCGCGTCGAACTCGGCGAGCCCCTCCAGCACGGTGAGCGTACGGTCGCGGCTGCCGTCGTCGACGTAGACGAACTCCAGGTCGTGGCCGAGCGGCAGCAGCTCCTCCGCGACCTTGGACATCTCCTCGTGGAAGCGTTCGAGGACGTCTTCCTCGTTGTAGCAGGGTGCGACGATCGAGATGAGCATGGTTTCCCCCTGGGACGCGGTCAGCGAGCGCCGGTCACGCGCTCGCGCGGTCGTGCGGTGGTCGGTCGAGGTGCCGGTGGTCGGTCGGCACGTCGGCGGCGGAGTGCGGTGACGGCGCCGAGCAGGATCAGGGTCAGCAGCGAGGCCGCCCCTACCGTCGTGCCGAGGCGCAGCCCGGGCGGGTGGAACGTGCAGGTCAGGCTGGTCGAGGAGCCGTCGAGCGGGACGGCGATCAGACCGTGGTACTCCCCCGCCGGTGCGGTGGCCGCGTCGCCGGTGGCGCACCGCCAGCCCGCGATACGGGGAGCCGCCACGACCGCGATTCCCCTGCTGCCCGCCGGCAGCTGGGCCCGGAGGGTCGCGCCCGAGACGCTCACCCGGGTGGCGCCGGTGGCCCTGAGCCGCTCGACGGCGGTGTGCAGCCGCCCGGTGTCCAGACAGCCGACCGCGCGCTCCGGGACGCGGCCGGCCCGGTCGGGGGCCAGCTCGATCGTGAGGCGTCCGGAGGCCGGGGCCGTGCCCAGGCGCTGCATGGCGGCGATCTTGGCGCCGACGGCGTCCGACCTGAACCGGCCGGTGGATCCGTCGGCGAGCCGTGCGGTGCCGGAGAAGCGCGGTGCCCACAGATGGACCTCGCTGCCGGCCGGACAGCGGGTCGTGATCGTCGGTTTCCGCGCGGTTCCAGGGGCGGGGACGCCCACCAGGAGCCCGGCCTCGCCGGCGCGCGGGGACTTGCCGGTGCTCGTGCGCACGGTGAGGCGGGGCACGGTGTAGACGAGGGCGCCCAGGAGGAGTTCCTGGTTGCGGTAGGGCGAGGGGCCGAAGGCGGCACGGGGTGCGTCGGACGGGCGTACGGTCACCAGCGGCGGCACGTCCTGCCGGGTGACGGTGAGACGCTCGCCGTCGGCCGGGAACCAGTTCTGGTGCGGGTCCGGCGGGGAGTGCACCCGGGCGCCGACCGAGAAGACCGCGTCCGTGACGTCGTTGTCGAGGCTCTGGAGGCTGCGGCCCCGGGAGGTCCAGCCGCCGCCGAGGGCGGTGAGGGTGCGGCTGAGGACGTCCGAGGTGAGGCTGCTGTAGTACTGGGCGCCCTCGCCGCCCACCAGGAGCGGGTCGTTGGAGACGGTCTGCTCGCGGCCGGGGTCGGTGCGGTACCGGGGCCAGTCGTCGACCCGCGCGATGGCCTCCGCCTGTTGCTCCTGCCTCGCTCCCCAGGGCGCGTAATCGTCGAGGTGTCCGTACCGCAGCCGGGTCGCCTCGGCGGAGGTGGCCAGGGCCTCCCCGAACTGCCCGCCGAACAGCAGCGCCACGCCCAGCCCGGCCCACACCGTGCGCCGCCCGCCAGGGGAGCGGCCCAGCAGGACGAGCCCGCCGAGCGCACCGACGACGGCGAGGGGCAGGACGATCCAGACCACGGTGTGCTGCGCCACGGCACTCCGGCTCGCGACGGCCGTGACCAGGACGAGCAGCGCGCCCGCCGCGCCGAGCGCGCGCAGGTCGGGCAGGCCGTACGAGAGCGCGTGCCAGGCGGCGATCACCAGCAGGGCGCACAGGACGAAGGCCTGCCGGTACGGGCTGCCCTGCGGGGTGGCGAAGGCGTGCCAGAGCAGATGGGTTGGGCCCCACTGCAACGACAGCGCCACGGCGACGACCAGCAGCGTCCACCCGGCGCGCTCCCGCCGGGGCACCGCCCGGTGGAAGGGCAGTGCGAGGGCGAGCAGCAGCGCCGCGATCCCCACGTACAGGGCGGGGGTGCCGAAGGTGTACGTCGTCGGCAGCAGACGGGCGAGCATGTCCTGGGCGGGCACCGGAGAGAAGTCGACGACTCGGCCGGGGTAGGCGTGCCGGGTGCCGAAGAACACGACGGCCACCAGGGGTGCCGCCAGCCCGATGCCGAGGGCGACGGTGAGGACGGCCCGGCCCGCCGCCGCGAGCCGCCGCCGGGGCGGGAGGCCGGACAGCCACAGGCGGAGCAGCAGCACCAGTCCGGCGCCGAGGGTGGCCATGTAGGCGGTGTAGAAGTTGGCGATCCAGGCGAGGGCCACGACGAGGACGCCGAGCAGGGGCCGCCGTCCGCGCAGGGTCCACTCCCCGACCAGGCACAGCAGCGGCAGGGCGATCAGCCCGTCGAGCCACATCGGGTTGTACGAGGCGACCGCCACGCTCCAGCCGCACAGGGCGTAGGAGGCGCCCAGCAGTCCCGCCGCCCACCAGGGGCCGCGGCGCAGGGTGAGCAGCAGCCCGGCCATGGCGGCGCCGGCGCACGCTGTCTTCAGGACGGTGACCGCGTAGACCGCGAGGTCGATCTCGTCCCTCGGGAACACCGCGACGAGCAGCGCGAAGGGGCTGCTGACGTAGGTGCCGAGGTCGGGCAGGAAGCTCGACCCGTACCCGGAGTGCCAGTTGACGAGGAGACCGCTGTCGGCCCGTCCGTGCAGCAGGTCCCACAGGTGTGCGTGGAACGGCACGTACTGGTTGCCGAGGTCGTTGACGCTGCGGGTGCGGGGGCCGAACGGGAAGCTACGGGCGACGGCGTCGGCGGCGCAGAACACGGCGACCGTGACGGCGGCCGCGAGCAGGGCCGCAGCCCGCCTCGGCCGTGCCGGAGAGGTTATCCGTTTCACATCCCGTTCCTGTTCGGACCCGACCATCCTGGATTCGCCGACTTAGACGGTCGGAGTTTCCGGTTGGTTGTGCCGTCCAGGAAAACGAGAAAGCGCGTTCCGAATATCGGCGGGGCTTTCCGAAAGAAATGATGAACGCCGGGGAAACGAATTGTTTACGACGTACTGCGCGCCGGTGAACTCGATTCACCGGCGCGCAGCGGGAAACCACTTCTGCGACTACTTCTACGACTACTTCTGCTTGATTCTCAGGAACGTGACCGAGTTCGCCGGGAAGGTGTACGAGAACTCGTCGGCGACCCCCTGGAACGTGGAGCTGACCGGGGCGACCGGTGTCTCGGTCTCCGAGTTCACCGCGTTCGGGTCGGCCGTCAGCGTGGTCACCCGGGCCTTGGAGGCGACCTTGGCGCCGCCGAGGTCGATCGCGGTACGGGCCGCGGTGGGCTGGGCGTTGACGACCTTGACGATCAGGTCGCCGGTCTTCCTGTCCTTGGTGACCACCTGGCGGAACGGCTCGGCCGGCTTGTCGTCGGTGAAGCTGCCCCACTCCTGGCCGTCGAGGTACAGGGTGACCTGGCGGCCCCGGACCTTCACGTCGATGTCGTAGGTGCGGCCCGTCTCGATCGAACCGGCCTTGGAGATCAGCGTGGACTTGCCGCCGTCCACCGCCTGCTCGACGGCGGACTGGGTGTTGTTCCAGCCGCCGAGGTTCCACCAGTAGTAGTTGCCGGTGTCCTTGACGCCGAACGCGACGAGGAAGCCCTCCTTGCCGGACTTCTTGGTGGCCTTCACCTTCAGGTCGTAGTCGTGCCAGTTCGGGTCGCCCGCGGAGACCATGGTGTTCTCGGCGGCCACGTCCGTCTGCACGTACTGTCCGTCCTGGACGCTCCAGCTGCCGCCACCGGTGTGCGTCCACTTCGAGGCGTCGCCGGAGAAGTCGTCGCTCAGCAGGGAGTCGCCGTCGGCGTCGGTGACCTGGACGTCGTCGTAGGCCGCCGTGGTCGCCCAGGTCGACAGGCCGACGGCGCCCGTGATGGGACCGGTCAGCGAGGGCGTCCCGGTGGCCGTGGAGGGCACCACGCGGTCGCCGACGTTGGTCATGAACAGCTTCTGGACCTCGTAGTTGGCGGAGTTCCAGGAGGCGTGGTTGTTGAACCAGACCAGGTCCGGCCGCCACTGCACATAGTCCTCGTTGGCGAACAGCGGTGCGTACGAGGCGAGTTTGACGACGTCCGCGTTGCGCTCCAGGCCGGTCATGAAGGCCGCCTCGGCGAGGCCGTTCTTGAAGGCGTTGCCCTGGGAGGCGTACTCGCCGAGGAAGACCTTCGGGCCGCCGCGGTCGTAGGAGTCGTAGCGGTCGTTGTTCTGGAGGAACCACTGTGGACTGTTGTAGTAGTGCTCGTCGACCATGTCGACCTTGGCGTCCTTGTTGAGCTGCCAGGCCGTGTCGAAGGTCGAACCGGAGTCGTCCGGACCGGAGTTGGAGATCACGGTGATGTCCGGGTACTCGGCCTCGATGGCGGCGCGGAACTCCTTGAACCGGGCGAAGAACTCGACCGGGAGGTTCTCCTCGTTGCCGACCTCGATGTGGGTGAGGTGGAAGGGCTTGGGGTGGCCCATCCGGGCGCGCTTCTTGCCCCAGGTCGAGGTGGCCGGGCCGTTGGCGAACTCGATGAGGTCCAGGGTGTCCTGGATGTGCCGCTCGAGCAGCGCCTCGTCGTCGACGGCCTGGTTCTGGCCGCAGCCGGTCACCAGGGCGGGGACGACGGGCAGCGGCATGGCGCCGATGTCCTCGGAGAGCCGGAAGTACTCGTAGTAGCCGAGGCCGTAGCTCTGGTTGTAGCCCCAGAAGTTGGAGTTGGTGGCGCGCTCCTCGACCGGGCCGATGGTGTCCTTCCACTGGTAGGAGCGCTTGCGCTGCCAGTCGGAGGCCTCGCTGTAGTCCTCCATCGAGCCGGTGTTGACCAGGCAGCCGCCGGGAAAGCGCACGAAACCCGGGTGCAGGGCGGCGACCTTCTCGGCGAGGTCCTTGCGCAGGCCGTTCGCCTGGTGCTTGTAGGTGTCGCGCGGGAAGAGGGACACCATGTCGAGGGCTGCCGCGGCCGAGGAGGCCACGGTGAGGCGGCCGTTGCTGCTGGTGCGGGTGGCGGTGAAGGTCGCCTTGTACTTGGCCCAGCCGCCCTTCGCGGCGACCCGGCGGGCCGTGGCGAGGGAGCCGTCGGCGTCCTGGAGCGAGACGGTGAGGGTGGTGCCGCTCTCGGCGCGGACCCACACGGAGAAGTCGTACTTCTTGCCCTCCTCGACCGGGACGCCGGTGTTGTATCCGGCGTTCGTCACGGCCGAACCGGCGCCCAGGGAGAGGTAGTTGCGGTTGCGCGCGTTGAGCCGGCCGTCGTCGTTCACGACCTGTCCGGTGCCGTCGACCGCCCATGAGGTGAGGGGGGTGTACGAGCGGTTGTCGTCGGTGGAGTACTCGAAGGACCGGTTCTGCACGAGCTCGGCGTACAGGCCTCCGTCGGCGGCCCGGTTGATGTCCTCGAAGAAAACGCCGTACATCGTGTCGTCGATCTTCGCGCCCTTGGCGGTGGGGTCGACGGTGATGGCGTAGTCGGTGGCGTCCTCGGCATGTGCGGGGGCCGGCACGACACCGGCCGCCACCAGGAAGGCGGTGGCGGCCAGGCCGAATCTCCAGCGGGTGCGTGACATGGATACTCCGCGGCTCGATCGGGAGGAGCTGTTCGATATATCAGACGCTGATCAGCACTTCGAACGGCAAGATAGGGAGGGGAATTCACGAGCGTCAACGGGGCGTGCGTCATCGAAAGTGTCGGAAGGGAGGCACGCATGGGCGAGTTCCGGCCGGTACCGGACGTACTGACGTATCTGGCCGGGACCTGGCGGGTCGAGCGTTCCGTGCGGGATCTGGCGAGCGGGGACGTCGGGGAGTTCTCCGGCAGGACACTTTTCAGCCCACTGGACGGCGGCGGGCTCCTTCATCACGAATCCGGCACCTTCGTCTGGCAGGGCGTACCCCGCCCCGCCGAGCGCACCCTGCGCTTCCTGCCCGGGAGTTCGCCGGCCGAGGCCGACGTGCGGTTCGCCGACGGCCGCTTCTTCCACGCCCTCGACCTGACCTCCGGCCACCACATCGCCGACCACCCCTGCGCGGCGGACCTCTACCGCGGCGAGTTCACCGTCCTGGACGCGGACCACTGGCGGACGGTGTGGCGGGTGGGCGGCCCCGCCAAGGACCTGGTGCTCACCACGGACTACGCGCGCGCGAACTGACCCCTACGCCCGCGAGGTCTGCGCCGGCACCCCGTCGAAGCGCAGGTTCCAGCGCCCCGCGCGGCCGGTGACGGTGGTCGTCGACAGGGGGCGGACATCGATGTTCCAGTACGTCGACGGCGGCGCCTTCAGGGCGTACACCAGCGCGGCGCGCACCACCGAGGGTTCGGCGACGGCGACGATCCGGCCGCCGTCACCCACCGGCCGGGTGTCGAGCCAGCTCCCGACACGGCCGATGAAGGCCAGCAGCGACTCACCGCCGTGCGGGGTGCCGCGCGGGTCGGCGAGCCAGGCGTCCACCGCCTCCGGCTCGCGCGCCATCGCCTCGCCGAGCGTCAGCCCCCGCCAGCGGCCCATGTCGCAGTCCCGCAGCGCGAGTTGCACCAGCGGGGCATAGCCGAGGGCATCCCCGGTCGCGCGGCTGCGCGGGGTCGGCGAGCAGTAGCGCAGTTCCGCCGCGGCCAGCGGCAGCAACTCCCCCGCGGCGCGCTGCACCTCGTCCCAGCCGGCCTGGTCCAGCGGCCGGTCGTCCTCGAAGCGTTCCGCGAGGAGGGGGGAGCTGCGCGCGGCGGCGACGAATGTGACCCGGAGTGCCATGCGGCGATGGTGAGTGGAGAAAGTGCGCAGGTCAAGGGGCGTTACCCGGGAGTTACGCAGGGTTGGCGGAACCTTACCCCGAGGTCAGGACGTGGCGGACAAGTCGGCTCATACGAGGGGGTCTAGTAGAGGTGCGCCATCCACTGGTCGGGGTTGGCCAGCGGCTCGAAGCCCGCCTTCTCGTAGACCCCGTGCGCGTCGTGCGTGGCGAGCAGGACGCGCCGCAGCCCGTACGGCCGCAGGTGCTCGCGCACGGCCTCGACCAGCGCCGTCCCGATCCCCTTGCCCCGTACGGACGGATCGACGTAGACATCGCACAGCCAGGCGAAGGTGGCCAGGTCGGTGATGATCCGGGCATACGCCACCTGCTCCCCCGAAACCGTGTCGTACACCCCGAAGTTGAGCGACCCCGCGATCGCCCGGTCCTGCTTCTCCCGGGTTCGGCCGAGCGCCCAGTACGCGTCGGTGGAGAGCCAGTGGTGGACGCGGGCGGCGTCGATACGGTCGGGGTCGCTGGAGAACTCGTAGCCGTCGGCGAGGTCGGTCATGACCGGATCCTCGCAGGGTGGGGCAGGTGTGAGCGAGGGGTTTCCTCGGCGCCCGGGTGCCGTGCGGTCAGAGCGCCTCGTCACACGCGGCCCGCAGCCGTCGTACCCCCTCCGCGATCTCCCCCACGCCCGCCACGGCGGCGAAGCTCAACCGGACGTGCCCAGCGGGCGGCTCCGCGCTGAAGTACGGGCGGCCCGGGGTGATCGCCACGCCCGCGCGGAGGGCGGCGGCGGTGAGCGCGGACTCGTCGGCGCCGTCCGGCAGCCGCAGCCACAGGTGGTAGCCGCCCGACGGGACGTGCGGAAGGGCGAGTTCGGGGAGGTCCAGTCGCAGTGCCGTCGTCATGGTGTCCCGGCGGGTCTTCAAGTCCGCGGAGATCGCGCGCAGATGGCGCGGCCAGGCCGCCGAACCCACGAGTTCGAGCGCCGCCTCCTGGAGCGGGCGGGGCACGAAGAAGGTGTCGACGACCTGGATGGCCCGGAGCCGCTCCAGCACCGGCCCCCGCGCCGCGAGCGCGCACACCCGGAAGCTGGGCGAGGTCGCCTTGGTCAGCGAGCAGACGTGCACGACGACGCCGTCGGGGTCCTCCGCCGCCAGCGGACGCGGCAGCTCGCCCGCGTCCGCGTGCACGAGCCGTCGTACGAAGTCGTCCTCGACCACGAACGCGCCGGCCTCGCGGGCGATGCGCAGCACCTCGCCCCGGCGTCCGGGGGCGAGCACCGCGCCGGTCGGGTTCTGGAACAGCGGCTGGCACACGAACACCCGGGCGCCGGTGGCCCGGAAGGCGTCGGCGAGCAGTTCAGGCCGGACCCCGTCCGCGTCGACCGGGACCGGCACCGGCCGCAGCCCCGCCGCCCGGGCGATCGCCAGCATGCCGGGGTAGGTGGGCGACTCCACGAGCACCGGTGCCCCGGGGGAGGCCAGCGCCCGCAGCGCGATGGTCAGCGCCGACTGCCCGCCCGCGGCGATCAGCACCTCGGCCGCCGTGACGGTTCCGCCGATGCTCCGCGCGAACCACGAGCGCAGTTCCGTCAGCCCTTCCATGGGCGGCCGGCCCCAGGCGCCCGGACGGCGGGCGGCGCGGGAGAGCGCGGCGGCCAGCGCCTGCTCGGGCTGGAGCGAGGGGTGCAGATAGCCGCCGGTGAACTCGATCACCCCGGGCGGCGGCTCGGCGAGCGAGACCAGGACACCGCTCGCGTCCACCGAGCGCGGTACGACGTCGGCGGCGCCGTCCGCGCTGAGCGCCACCTCCTGCCAGGAGGTGTCCCCGGCCGGGGTGACCGTCGTGCGCGGCCGGGCGCGGAACACCCCGGCGCCGGGCCGGGTGACGACGAGCCCCTCGGCGGCCAGTTGCGCCAGCGCCCGCGAGACGGTCACCGGGCTCACCCGGTACTGCTCGACAAGAGCCCGGCTGGACGGCAGCTTTCCACCAGGAGAGTAGCGGTCCAGTTCGCTTCTCAGACGTTCCGCCAGTTCATCGACGCTGCTACGCTCTTGCATGAGAGCACAGAGTAGCGCTACTACCCCGGTGACGATAGCGGTCGACACCCAGCCCGGCACGGCGTCCGCGAGCGCGACCGCGTCCGGGACCCTGCTGGCCGCACTGGGCGTGGTCGCCTTCTCCCTCACCTTCCCCGCGACGGCCTGGGGCCTGGAGGGCTTCGGGCCCTGGTCGCTGGTCGCCGTGCGGAGCGCACTGGCCGCGCTGATCGCCGGGGCCTGTCTGCTGGCGCTGCGCGTCCCCGTGCCCGCCCGGCGGCACTGGGCCGGGCTCGCGGTCGTCGCCGCCGGTGTCGTCGTCGGCTTCCCGCTGCTCACCACCCTCGCGCTGCGGACGTCGACCACCTCGCACGCCGCCGTCGTGGTCGGGCTGCTCCCGCTCACCACCGCGCTGTGCTCCGCCCTGCGCATGGGCACCCGCCCGTCCCGCACCTTCTGGACGGCCGCCCTCGTGGGCGCGGCCGCGGTCCTCGCGTTCACCGTGCAGCAGAGCGGCGGCGCCCTGACCTCGGCCGACCTGTATCTGTTCGGCGCGCTGCTGGTGTGCGCGGCCGGCTACACCGAGGGCGGCCGGCTGGCCAGGGCCATGCCCGGCTGGCAGGTCATCGGCTGGGCCCTTGTACTGTGCCTGCCCTTCTCCGTGCCCGCCGCCGCGGTGGCGCTGTCGTACGAGCCCGTCCAGCTCAGCGCGCACAGCATGCTCGGGCTGCTCTGGGTCGCGGCGGGCTCGCAGTTCCTCGGCCTGGTCGTCTGGTACCGGGGCATGGCGATGATCGGCATCCCCAAGGCCAGCCAGTTGCAGTTGGCCCAACCCCTGCTCACACTGGTGTGGTCGGTGCTGCTGCTGAGCGAGCACCTGACAGTGGCCGCCCCGCTGACGGCCGCGGCGGTGCTGGTCTGCATCGCCGTCACCCAGCGGGCGCGCGGCTGACCGCCGCGCACGCGCCGGTCCCAACCGGGCCCCCGCGCCGTAAACTCAGGGCCACGGACCGCTCCCGCACCTCGTGAGGAGGACCGACAGATGCGCGCAACCGTGGGCGACCAGCTTGTGCAGCACGGCAGGGTGGTCGGACAGCACGACAAGATCGGCGAGATCGTCGAAGTGATGGGGCAGGAGGGCAACCCCCCGTACCGCGTCCGCTTCGAGGACGGGCACGTGGGTGTCTGCTCCCCCGGCCCCGACACCGAGATCCGTCACCGGGACACCGCGACCTAGGTCAGCGCGCGGGCCTCGCCGGCTGCTGGTAGTGGTCGGCGACCACCCGCGCCATGGCACCGATGGGGTCCGCGGTCACTTCCTTGGCGGCGAAGTACACATGTCCGGCCACCTCCGGATGCTCCTTGGCCAGGGTGAGGTGCCGGGACAGTTCAGCGGGGTCCTGCCAGGCGGCGGGCTGCGCCGGGTCCCCGGCCTTGTACAGCGCCTCGCCCACGTACAGCTTCGTCCTGCTCCCGCGCGCCACCTCGGCCCACCAGGGCACCAGTTTCGCGTAGTCGGCGGCCGAGAAGCCGATGTTCCAGTAGAGCTGCGGCACGAGGTAGTCGATCCAGCCCTCCCGCACCCACTTGCGGGTGTCGGCGAAGTTGTCGTCGTACGACTGCACGCCCGCCCGCGTGCCGGAGCCGAGCGGATCCGTGGCCACGTTGCGCCACACCCCGAAGGGGCTGATGCCGAACCGGGTGCCCGGCCGGACCTCCCTGATGCGGGCCGCGGTCTCCAGCACCAGCTGGTCGATGTTGTCCCGCCGCCAGTCGGCCCGGGTGTCGAAGTCGCCGCCGTACTCGTCGTAGGCCGCGTCGTCGTCGAAGGTCTGGCCGGCCACCGGGTACGGATAGAAGTAGTCGTCGAAGTGGACCGCGTCCACCGGGTACTTCTCCACCGCGTCCAGGATCGCGTCCTGAACGAAGGCGCGGACCTCGGGCAGCCCGGGGTTGTAGTAGAGCTTCCCGCCGTACGGCACGACCCACTCCGGGTGCCGCCGGGCCGGGTGCGAGGCGACCAGCCTGGCCGGGTCCGCCTGGTTGGAGATGCGGTACGGGTTGAACCAGGCGTGAAGCTCCAGGCCCCGCTTGTGCGCCTCCCGCACGGCCGTGCCGAGCGGGTCCCAGCCGGGGGCCTTGCCCTGGGTGCCGGTGAGGTACTGCGACCAGGGCTCGTACGGCGAGGGCCACAGCGCGTCCGCGGTGGGCCGCACCTGGAGGATCACCGTGTTGAGGCGGTCCGCCACCGCCTTGTCGAGGTGTGCGATCAGCTCGGCGCGCTGCTGGGCGGCGGTCAGCCCCGTTCTGGAGGGCCAGTCGCGGTTGGCCACACTGGCGATCCACACTCCCCGCATCTCACGGGCGGCCCGGCGGCGGCCGGGGTCCGTTCCGTCCGCCAGCGCGGCACCCGCCGCCACCGCTCCCCCGCCTGCCACGATCGCCGACAGGGCGGTCACCGCGAACGCCCGCCTCGACAACGGTGACTTCCGATGCATCCTCACTCGTACCTCCGTGCGCCGTCTGTCCGCGGGTCAGCCTGCCATGCGGCACCCGGACATTCGATCAACGATCGCCGAAGGGAACGTGCAGGTTTCCGGCAGGCGCGGAGCCGCCTCGCACATCCGCGCGAACCACGGATTCCCCCACCCTCCGACGCTGCCGCCGCCGAGCATGCCCGACCCCGCCGATCGATCATCGATACTTTCCAGTAACGTGCACGAACGGAGCAGGCGCCGTGACAACGGAACCCTGCGATGTCCGTAGACCAGCGAAAGGGACGATGTGACCGACATCGAGCGCATCGGAGTGGTGGGCTGCGGCCAGATGGGAGCGGGCATCGCCGAGGTGTGCGCCCGCTCCGGACTGGACGTGAAGGTCGCCGAGACCACCGGCGAGGCCCTGGAGATCGGCCGGACCCGGCTGTTGAACTCCCTGACCAAGGCCGCCGAGCGCGGCAAGATCACCGAGGAGGAGCGGGACGCGACCCTGGCGCGGCTGTCCTTCACCACCGACCTCGGCGAGTTCGCCGACCGTGATCTGGTGATCGAGGCCGTCGTGGAGAACGAACAGGTCAAGACCGAGATCTTCCAGGTGCTCGACCAGGTCATGACCCGGCCGGACGCGATCCTCGCGTCCAACACCTCCTCCATCCCCCTGGTGAAGCTGGCGGTCGCCACCTCGCGGCCCGACCACGTCATCGGCATCCACTTCTTCAACCCCGCCCCGGTGCAGAAGCTCGTCGAGCTGATCCCGGCGCTCACCACCTCCGAGGGCACGATCAGCCGCGCCCAGGCCTTCGCCGAGAAGCTCCTGGGCAAGCACGCGATCCGCGCCCAGGACCGCTCCGGGTTCGTGGTGAACGCCCTCCTCGTGCCGTATCTGCTCTCCGCGATCCGCATGTTCGAGTCGGGCATCGCCGGCCGCGAGGACATCGACAACGGCATGGAGATGGGCTGCGCCCACCCGATGGGCCCGCTGAAGCTGTCGGACCTGATCGGCCTGGACACGATCGTCTCCATCGCCAACTCGATGTACGAGGAGTACAAGGAACCGCTGTACGCCGCTCCCCCGCTGCTCCAGCGCATGGTGGACGCCGGTCGCCTCGGCCGCAAGAGCGGTTCCGGCTTCTACACCTACAGCTGACACTCCTCGGCTCTGTGCACAGTGCCCGTTTCAGGGTGACCGTCACACAGTGCGACGAACACGGGCCCGGCACTCTTCGGAGCGCCGGGCCCGCCGTATTCACACACCGTGTGCGCGTCGGGCACGCATATGCCCGTCGCACACTCTCCCCACGCGTCCACCAGGGGAGTTGACTCCTCATGCGCATGCAAGGGATGTGACGACTACGGAAAGGAGCGGACTCGTGACCGCCGACCCGGAGCATCCCGTGGTCCATGGAGAACTCGCAGAGTTACGCCGCCGACTCGATGTCGCGTACGCACGCGTCGAGGGAGGGCTCGCTCTGCTCAGCCATCGCACGGAGGAGACGGACAAGGAACTGGACGACCTCAGCGCCCGCATCGTCGTACTGGAGCACGCCCGTTGGCCCCTGCCCGCCGTCGCGGCCGTCACGGCCGTGGGCGCGCTGATCGCAACGGTCTGGCAGGCCGTCGGGCACTAGGGCGCGGGACGCGGTGGGGGATTCAGGGCATGGCGTCCTGCCCGAGCCTGAGATGGTGCAGCAGGAGTAGCGCGGCCGCCATGTTGGCGGCCGGGACCTCCCCACGGGCGACCATGTCGGGGACGAGTTTGAGGGGAACCCATTCCCGACGGTCCGACTCGAAGTCGTCCACGGGGTGCCCGATGTACTCGCCCTCGTCGGCCCAGTAGATGTGGTGCCGGGCGTCGGTGAGCCCGTTGGACGGTTCCACGCTCATCAGGTGGCGCAGCGGTCCCGGCCGCCAGCCGGTCTCTTCCTCGAGTTCCCTGGCGGCCGCGTACGCGATGTCCTCGCCGTCCTCGACGACACCCGCGGCCAGTTCCCACCCCCAGCTGTCGGTGATGAAGCGGTGGCGCCACAGGAGGAGGACCTCGTTGGCCTCGTTCACCACCGTGGCCACGGCGACGGGCCGCAGCCGTATCAAAAAGTGATCGAGGTGCCGACCGTCCGGCAGCTCGACATCCGCGAGGTTGACGGTGAACCAGCGGTTTTCATACACAGTTTGTTCGTTCTGTTTCGTCCACTGCACGGTTCTGCCACCTTCCATCGAGTAAGTGGCAATATCGCAGCAGGGACTATGCGGTGCTTGAGTTCGGGCGCGTGGTCTACAGCGGTACGCGCAGCGCCCCGTCGATCAGTTCGGCTGCCTCGGCCGTGCCCGCGCAGCCGTTGCGGACCAGGTGTTCGCGTACCGCGCGGAGTCTGTCGCGCAGGCGCTGGGACTCCATTCCGCGGGCCTGTTCCGCCATCTGCACCGCCGTGGCCACCGCCTTGTCGGCGTTGCCCTGGCGCAGCTCGATCGTGCTGAGCATCGCGAGCCGGTGCACCCGGCCCCGGTCGTGGGCGGGGTTGTCGACGGCCTGCGCGGCATGCTCTCTCGCGGCCACCAGCTCACCGAGGCTGAGCAGCGCCTCCGCCACCTGGACGTTGACAAGTCCCGGCTGGACATAGCCCGTTTCGTCGGGTTCGTATCCGCGCCGGATGCGTTCTGCGGCCTGCTCGGCACGCCGGATGCAGGACAGCGCGCTCGTGCCGTCGCCGAGGTGCGCGTACGCCTTCGCCTGCATGGCGTACAGGTCGGAGGCGAGGGCCGGCGTGATGTGCTTGCCGGCGGCCCGCAGCGCGGCCTCCGCGAAGGCGACGGCCTGCCGGTGCTCGCGCATGAACAGCGACTGGTTGACCAGGAGCGCTATCACATACGCGCCAAGTCCCCGGTCCCCACTGGCCTTCGCCAGCCGCAGCGCCTGGTGGAAGTAGCGCTGGGCGAGGCCGTGCGCGTCGGAGTCGTAGGCACAGATCCCGGCGACCGCCACCAACCCGCCGGTGGCCCGGTGCAGTTGGCGCCCGATCTCGTCGGTGTAGCTGCCGCGCAGCAGTGGCGCCGCCTCGGCGTTGAGGAAGCCGACGATCCGGGTGCGGGTCGCGATGCCGCCGGCCTTGCGGTACATCTGCTCGTAGTGGGTACGGGCGGCGCGCAGCATCTCCAGGTCCCCGGCGGTGACCCGATGCCGCCCGCCGCGCGAGACGTCCACGTCCTCGGGCGGGTTCTCCCACTCCCACACCGGCATCACGGCCGGCGTACCGGTGACCGCGGGGGCGCCCAGGATGTGCGGCCGCTGCTGCTCGTCGGAGCGCCACAGGGCGGTGGCCCGCTCCACGAAGCCGGACAGCGAGGTGCCGTGCGGGGCGGCGGGCTCACCGGGGACGCCGAGGCCGATGTCGTCGAGGTTGACCGTGCGGTGCAGCCGGGCGGCGAGCACCTCGCAGATCAGGTCGGGCACCTGGCCGCGCGGCCGCTGGCCCTTCAACCACCGTGCCACGGCGGTGTGTTCGTACCGGAGCGCGAGCCCGCGCGCCCGGCCTGCCTGGTTCACGTGTGCGGCCAACCCCGCGTGCGAGATCCCCGCCTCGTCCAGGATCGCGTCGAGCAGAGTGTTGGGCTGCATATATGCCCCCCGGGTGGCTCGGTGCCGACCGTGCCGTCAGAGTAATGGGTGTGTCTTCACACGGGGTGTGAACGGAGTGCTCGAATCCGTAGCGTGCGCGCACTGTCGCGGAGAGTTTCGAGCCGGTTGACTGAAATGCCTCGCAAGAGGCCGGCCGGGCCGCCGGCTCCCCCTCGTACAGTGCGGCGGCCCGATTCCGCGCCGTCCGCCGCGGCTGCCTGCCCGACACTCCGTGGTTGCGGTGGACGGCGTCGGAACGCCGGTGTCCTACAGGTGCGTTGTCGGCTGCGGCTGTGACGTGGCTGGTCGCGCAGTTCCCCGCGCCCCTGAAGTCCGTTGGAGTTGCCGGTCGTTGCGCAGTACGAGCAGCGCAATGTCATCCGCCGGGGCTCCCGCCGCGTGGCGCAGCAGACCCGCGAAGACCGAACCGAGTACAGCCTGGGGAGTCTCGCCCACGGCCTTTGCCAAAGCCCCCGACAGGGAGAAGAACCGGCCATGAGCGTCTCTCGCGTCCTCGGCCCCGTCCGTGTGGAGGACCAGGGTCTCATCGGGGAGCAGGGATCCGCAGTGCATGGGCGGGAGTTCGGGGGGCAGCGGGAACGGCCCGAGCGGAGGGAGGGGGTCCGCTCGGGTGAGGGGGTCCACCCGAGTACCGCTCAGGAGGTACGGCCAGGGGTGGCCGCAGTTCAGCGCGTACAGGGCTCCGTCGTGCCGGATCTCCAGCAGCAGTACGGTGACGAAGTCCTCGGCGACCGGATCCTCCTCACGGTCCCGCTGCCGTAGATGCCGGCTCAGTGCACGCTCCAGTCGCCGCAGCACACACCCCAGTTCGGGCTCGTCGTGCACGGCTTCCCGGAAGCTGCCGAGGACGGCGGCGACGGTACCCAGGGCGGACAGCCCGTGTCCCCGGACGTCGCCCATCACGACCCGCACCCCGTGCTCGGTGGCGATGACCTCGTACAGGTCGCCGCCGACCGAGGCACCCCGGTCCGCGGAGAGCTGGGCGGCGGCGATGTTCAGCCCGTCGACGCGCGGCGGAAGCGGCCTGAGCAGGGCGCTCTGCGCGGCACCGGCGACCTGCCGGATCTGCCGCAGCTCACGCAGCAGCGCCTGCCGGACGTGGAGTATCAGCCCGGTGCCGACCGCGAAGAAGACGGCACTGGTCGCGAGCCGTGCCTCGAAGCCGTTCTGCTGGGCGAGCGGGCAGGTCAGCTTGTACGTGACCGCCACGGCACCCCACACGGTCGGTAACCCCAACGCGAGCACCCTGCGGGGAACCCGACCCCTGATACGGATCATGCCGATGGCCCCCCAATAGGCCCAGACAGCACAGACGGACCGGCCCCGAAAGGCCGGTCCGATTCTGTCGACAGCATGACCCGGAAGGACCAGATCACTGGGAGTTCTCACTCAAACGAGTGAGGTAACGGATGGGGGTGTGGGGGCTCGCCCCCACAAGGGGCGCGGGGAACTGCGCGACCAGCCACAGCTCACCCGCACCCGGCACACGACCTCAGCCGCGCAGCACCGCTCCCGTCCGCTCCCCCGCCAGCGCAACCGCCGCATCCCGCGCAGCCGAAGCCTCATCCACCGTCAGCGTCCGGTCACCCGCGCGGAAGCGCAACGCGTACGCCAGCGACTTCTTACCATCACCCAACTGCTCCGCGTTCTCGTACACGTCGAACAGCCGAATCGCCTCGAGAAGCGAACCCGCACCCTCACGCAGCGCGGCCTCGACATCGGCGTGCGGCACGAACCGGTCCACGACCAGCGCGACATCCTGCGTGGCGACCGGGAACGTCGAGATGCTCGGCGCCTGAGGCGTGTCGTCGCCGACGGCCTCCAGCGCGTCCAGGTCCAGCTCCATCGCGGAGGTACGCGCGGGCAGCCCGAACGCCTTCAGCACCCGCGGGTGCAGCTCACCGGCGTGGCCGACGACCTTCTCCACACCCTCGGCGACGACCACGAGCTCGGCGCACCGGCCCGGGTGCCACGGCCCGTACTGCCCACCGCGGACGACCAGTTCGGCCCCGGCCTCACGGGCGACGACCCGTGCCGCCTCGATCGCGTCGGCCCAGTCCGCCGGACGGCCCTTGCCCCACCAGCCGGCCTGCTCCCGCGCACCGGCGAGGACGACGGCCGCATGCCGCGGCTGCTCCGGCAGCGCGGCGTTCAGCGAGGCGAGCTCCTCGTCCGTGGGACGCCGGTCGACGGGCAGCGAGACGGCGACACGCTGCTCCTCGCGCGGGTTGAAGACCAGGCCGGTCTCGAAGAGGGCGAGGTCGTGCGAGCCGCGGCCGTCGTTGCGCCGCAGCGCACCGAGGAGGCCGGGCAGCAGCGACGTACGGAGCGCGGGCTCCTCGTCGTTGAGCGGGTTGGTCAGCTTGACGACACGGCGGGCCGGGTCGTCGGCCTCCAGCAGGAGCTGGTCGAAGACCTGCTCGCCGAGGAAGGGGTAGTTCGGCGCCTCGACGTACCCGGCACCGGCCAGCGCCCGGCCGACACGGCGGTGCAGCCGCTGCCGGTGGGTCAGACCGCGGCCCGACGGGGGCTTGGGCAGCGTGGAGGGCAGGTTCTCGTAGCCCTCGAGCCGGATGACCTCTTCGGCCAGGTCGTTGACCTCGGTGAGGTCGGGACGCCAGGACGGCACGGTGACGATCAGCTCGTCCTGCCCGTACACGTCGCAGCCGACCTGCTGGAGACGGCGTACGACCGTCTCGCGGCCGTAGTCCACGCCCGCGACCTTGTCCGGGTGGTCGGCCGGGACGGCGATGGTGTGCGGCGCGGACGGCGTGGCGACCTCGGTGACACCGGCGTCGGCGGTGCCGCCCGCGAGCAGTACGAGCAGGTCGACGGTGCGCTGGGCGGCCGCGGCGGCGGCCGCCGGGTCGACTCCGCGCTCGAAGCGCCGGGACGCCTCGGAGGACAGCTTGTGACGGCGGGCCGTACGGGCGATGGAGACCGCGTCGAAGTGGGCGGCCTCGATGACCACGTCGGTCGTGCCCTCGCCCTCCTCGTGGTCGGCGATCTCCGTGTTGGCGCCGCCCATGACACCGGCGAGGCCGATCGGGCCGCGGTCGTCGGTGATGACGAGGTCCTCGGCGTGCAGCTTCCGCTTGGCGCCGTCGAGGGTGACGATCTCCTCGCCCTCGCCGGCCCGGCGGACTCCGATGGTGCCCTGGACCAGCTTGCGGTCGTAGGCGTGCAGCGGCTGGCCGAGCTCCATCATCACGTAGTTGGTGACGTCGACGGCGAGCGAGATCGGGCGCATGCCGACCTTCTGGAGCCGGCGCTGGAGCCAGAGCGGGGAGCGGGCCTCGGGGCTGAGGCCGCTCACCGTGCGGGCCGTGAAGCGGTCGCAGCCGAGCGGCTCGGAGACCTGGACCGGGTAGCCGTACGCGTTCGGACCCGGGACGTCAAGGAGCGCCGGGTCGCGCAGCGGCAGGCCGTAGGCGATGGCGGTCTCGCGGGCGACGCCGCGGATGGAGAGGCAGTCGCCGCGGTTGGCGGTGACGGCGATGTCCAGGACCTCGTCGACCAGTTCCAGGAGCTCGATGGCGTCCTTGCCGACCTCGGTCTCCGGCGGCAGCACGATGATGCCGTGGCTGCCGTCGTCGCCCATGCCCAGCTCGTCGCCGGAGCAGATCATGCCGTGGGACGTCTTGCCGTAGGTCTTGCGCGCGGAGATCGAGAAGCCGCCCGGCAGGGTGGCGCCGGGCAGGACCACGACGACCTTGTCGCCGACGGCGAAGTTGCGGGCGCCGCAGACGATCTCCTGGGGCTCGCCGGTGCCGTTGGCCTGGCCGACGTCGACCGTGCAGAAGCGGATCGGCTTCTTGAACTCGGTCAGCTCCTCGATGGTCAGCACCTGGCCGACGACCAGCGGGCCCTTGAGGTCGGCGCCGAGGTGCTCGACCGTCTCGACCTCGAGGCCGGCCGAAATGAGCTTGGCCTGGACGTCACGGCCGGTCTCGGTGGCCGGCAGGTCGACGTACTCCCGCAGCCAAGAAAGCGGGACCCGCATCAGATCTCCATCCCGAACGGCCGGGTGAACCGGACGTCACCCTCGACCATGTCTCGCATGTCTTCGACGTTGTGGCGGAACATCAGCATCCGCTCGATGCCGAACCCGAAGGCGAACCCGCTGTACTTCTCGGGGTCCACTCCGCAGGCCGTCAGGACCTTCGGGTTGACCATGCCGCAGCCGCCCAGCTCGATCCAGCCCTCGCTGGAGCAGGTGCGGCAGGGGCGGTCGGGGTTGCCGACGGACTCGCCGCGGCACACGTAGCAGACCATGTCCATCTCGGCGGACGGCTCGGTGAACGGGAAGAAGTTCGGCCGCAGCCGGGTCTTCATGCCCTCGCCGAACAGGGCCTGGACCATGTGGTCCATGGTGCCCTTGAGGTCGGCCATGGTGAGGCCCTCGTCGACGGCCAGCAGCTCGACCTGGCGGAACACCGGGGTGTGCGTGGCGTCCAGCTCGTCGGTGCGGTACACGACACCGGGGCAGATCACGTACACCGGCAGCTCACGGTCGAGCAGCGAGCGGATCTGCACGGGCGAGGTGTGGGTGCGCAGCACGACGCCGGACTCGGTGCCGCCCTCGGGGCCCTGCACGAAGAAGGTGTCGGCCTCGCCGCGGGCCGGGTGGTCCGGGCCGATGTTGAGGGCGTCGAAGTTGAACCACTCGGCCTCGACCTGCGGGCCCTCGGCGACCTCGTAGCCCATGGCCACGAAGACGTCCTCGATCCGCTCCGACAGGGTGGTGAGCGGGTGGCGGGCGCCGGCCGGTACACGGTCGTACGGCAGCGTGACGTCCACCGACTCCTCGACCAGGACACGCGCGTCGCGCTCGGCCTCGAGCTCGGTCTGACGAGCGGCGAGCGCCTTGTTCACGGCGCCGCGGGCCTGTCCGACGAGCTTTCCGGCGGCGGCCTTGGCCTGCGGGGGCAGGGCGCCGATCTCGCGGTTGGCGAGGGCGAGCGGTGAGGTGCCGCCGGTGTGGGCGACCTTGGCCTCCTGAAGCGCGTCGAGGGAGCTCGCGGCGGCGAAGGCGGCGAGCGCCTCGTCCCGCATGCGCTCGATCTCTTCCGGTTTCAGGGCCTCGACCTCTACAGGGTCGTACGACTTGTTCGGTGCCGACATCTCTTCCCGTGCTTCCGATTGGCTGGCTGAAGGTCCCCGTCACCGACTCTGCGACTCGCTGCGGGCCGTCTCCGGGACACAAAGGTGCCAAAGGCCGAGTCTAACGGGGTGGGGGTGTACGAATGCGCCCGTGGGCCGCTAGGCGAGATACGCCGGCGCCGCCACGGGCAACGTAAATCGGAACTCCGCGCCGCCCTCGGGGGCGCGGCCGACGGTGATGGTGCCGCCGTGGGCTTCGACGATGCCCTTGACGATGTACAGCCCGAGGCCGGTGCCGCCGCGCTTGCTGCCCCGCCAGAAGCGGGTGAAGACGCGGTTCATGGACTCCTCCGGGATGCCGGACCCCTCGTCGCTCACCGTGACCGACGTGCCGATGTCCTCCCCTTCGCGGGGGGACGCCGAGGGCGTGACGTCAATCGTGACCGTTCCCTCGCCGTGGCGCACGGCATTTTCGAGCAGGTTGCTGAGCACCTGGTCGATCTTGTCGGGGTCGGCCCAGAGCATGGGCAGCGGTTGTTCGATGCGGAGCAGGAACCGGTCGGCGGTCTGCCCGGCGGCGACGTACGCCTGGATGTGCCGCCCCACGGCCGCCCCGATGTCGACGGGCTGGCGCCGCACCTCGAGGCGTCCGGAGTCGATGCGCGAGATGTCGAGCAGCTCGGCGATGAGCCGGGTGACCCGGTCGGCGTCGGCGTCGACGGTCTCCAGCATCAGTCGCTTCTGATCGTCGGTGAACCGTTCCCACTTGGCGAGCAGGGTCGCGGTGAAGCCCTTGACGGAGGTGAGCGGAGAGCGCAGCTCGTGGGCGACGGTGGCGATCAGCTCGGCGTGACTGCGCTCGGTGCGGCGCCTGGCCTCGGTGTCCCGCAGGGAGACGACGACGCGGTGGACGGGTCCGGTGGGCTCGGTGCGCACGTACTGCGCGGAGACGAGGACCTCGCGTCCGCCGGGCAGCAGCAGGTTGCGCTCCGGTTGCCTGCGCCGGATGGCCAGTCCGCCGTACGGGTCCGTCACCTGCCACCAGCGCCGCCCTTCCAGGTCCTCTAACGGCAGCGCCTTGTCGAGGCGCTGTCCGAGGGCCTCGGCGGCGGGGACGGCGGTGATCCGTTCGGCGGCGGCGTTGAAGCAGACGACCCGGCCGTGCTCGTCGGCGACGACCAGTCCGTCGGGCAGGAGATCGGGGTCGATACCGAGCCCGGCGAGCTCACCGGGGCCGGACGCGGACCCCTGCCGCAAGTCCCCTGCTCCCGGTCCGCTGCTCGTGCCGACACTCATCCCCGTACCCCACCTCTCACGACGGCTATGGGGCCCCCGAGCTGGTCACCCTACTAGCTGTGGGTGACGGAGCGGCACCCTCCGGAGGCGCGCTGTGCACGGGCCGACGCGTAGAGACATACGGCGGCGGCGGTCGCGAGGTTCAGGCTCTCGGCCTTCCCGTGGATCGGGACGCGCACGACGGCGTCCGCGAGCGCGCGGGTCTCCTCCGGGAGCCCCCAGGCCTCGTTCCCGAACACCCAGGCGGTCGGCCCGCCCATGGTCCCCTGGTCGAGCTCGTCGTCGAGGTCGTCGGTCCCGGCCCCGTCGGCGGCGAGGATCCGCACGCCGATGTCCTTGAGTCCGGCCACGGCCTGCTCGACGGGGACTCCGACGGCGACCGGCAGATGGAACAGGGAGCCCACGGAGGCCCGTACGGCCTTGGGGTTGTAGAGGTCCACGGACGCGTCGGTCAGCACGACGGCCTCGGCGCCGGCGGCGTCGGCGCACCGCAGGACGGTCCCTGCGTTCCCGGGGTCACGGACGTTGGCGAGCACGGCGACGAGCTTGGGACGGGCGGCGAGGATCTCCTCGAAGGGAGTGTCGAGGAAGCGGCACACACCGACGAGCCCCTGCGGGGTGACGGTGGTGGAGATGTCGGCGATGACGTCCTCGGAGGCGAGATGGACACGCGCTCCGGCGGTGCGGGCCTCACCGACGATGTCGGCGTAGCGCTCCGCGGCCTCGACCGTGGCGAACAGCTCGACGAGTGTGTCCTTGTGCCCGGCCGCCTCGCGCACGGCCTGCGGCCCCTCGGCCAGAAACAGCCGCTCCTTGCCCCGGAAGTTCCGCTTGGCGAGCCGCCGGGCGGCCGAGACTCGGGCGGAACGGGGGGAGATCAACTCGGGGCTGGCGGAGGACATGCGGCTCACTTTCGAAGAACTACACAACAGGACCCGCAAGCCCGAAAGCCTGCGGGTCCCTCATGTCACGTCGGCGCGAGGCCTACGGCAACGTCAGGCCGCCTTGGGGGCGTTGACGTCGGCCGGCAGGGCCTTCTGCGCGACCTCGACCAGCGCGGCGAACGCCGGGGCGTCGTTGACGGCCAGCTCGGCGAGGATCTTGCGGTCGACCTCGATGTTCGCGGCCTTCAGACCCTGGATGAGGCGGTTGTACGTCATGCCGTTCTGGCGGGCCGCAGCGTTGATGCGCTGGATCCACAGCTGACGGAAGTCGCCCTTGCGCTTCTTGCGGTCGTTGTAGTTGTAGACCAGCGAGTGGGTGACCTGCTCCTTGGCCTTGCGGTACAGGCGCGAACGCTGACCGCGGTAGCCGGAGGCCGCCTCGAGGATCGCCCGGCGCTTCTTGTGGGCGTTGACTGCCCGCTTGACGCGTGCCACTTTTTACTCCTTGTAGCGGGGCCGTGGTTGGACTCACACGGCCCGGAATCGATTGGGTCCCGGTCCAGACGTACGGCGCTCAGTCAGGGCGCCGCGTACGTCACTTGCCGAGAAGCTTCTTGATCTTCGCGGCGTCGCCCGGGGCCATCTCGGCGTTGCCGGTGAGGCGACGCGTCACGCGGGACGACTTGTGCTCGAGCAGGTGGCGCTTGCCGGCGCGCTCGCGGAGCACCTTGCCGGAGCCGGTGATCTTGAAGCGCTTGCTGGCACCGCTGTGCGACTTGTTCTTCGGCATAGCGCCGTTCTCTCCTCTGGGTGGCGCTCCGGTGCCCGGTCGTGAAACCGGGCACACGGTGGAGCGTCGCTCTTGTATCGGTTACGTCCTTGGGGACTCGCGTCCCCCGGGATCACGCCTCAGCGGAAGCCTCGGCCGGAGCCTCGGTCTCCACGACGTCCTCGGAGCCCGTGGCTTCCTCGGTCTCCGCGGCGTTCTGCGACTTGCCGGGGTTGGCCTTCGCGTCAGCCTTGCGGGCTTCCTGCGCCTGGCGGGCCTCGGCCATCGCCTCGGTCTTCTTCTTGTGCGGACCGAGAACCATGATCATGTTTCGGCCGTCCTGCTTCGGGTTCGACTCCACGAACCCGAGGTCCTCGACGTCCGTCGCGAGCCGCTGCAGCAGTCGGTAGCCGAGCTCCGGCCGGGACTGCTCGCGACCACGGAACATGATCGTGATCTTGACCTTGTCGCCCTGCTTGAGGAACCGGACGACGTGACCCTTCTTGGTGTCATAGTCGTGCGGGTCGATCTTCGGCCGGAGCTTCATCTCCTTGATGACCGTGTGCGCCTGGTTCTTGCGCGCCTCACGGGCCTTCATGGCCGACTCGTACTTGAACTTCCCGTAGTCCATGAGCTTGCACACGGGCGGACGGGCGTTCGCCGCGACCTCGACCAGGTCCAGGTCGTACTCCTGCGCAAGCTCCAGTGCCTTGGCCAGCGGGACAATGCCCACCTGCTCGCCACTGGGACCGACAAGTCGCACCTCGGGAACGCGAATCCGGTCGTTGATGCGGGGCTCGGCGCTGATGGATCCTCCTCGGTTAGCACCACACAGCCGTCTGGCGGACGGCCGCGTTTGTCTCTGTTCGACAGACCTAACCGCGCCGAAGCACAAAAAATGCCCCGGACGATCACAAGACGGGGCTCCAAAGCACTGCCGGAGCACCGCCGCGATGATCGCGGGGCGCACATTCGGGCGACTCCATCGTCCGTACGGAACGATGGTGGCCGCCTGACCGGGGTGACCCGCCGCCCCGGAGGACGGTCAGGTGGGAGATCGGAGCCTCCACTTGTGGGCCGTACACATAAGCGTGCGGCCGGTCGTCACACAAGGTTAGCAGCTGCCCGGGGGTGGTGCGAACCGGCGTGCACGGGGTCCTAGGCTGGGGGCATGAGTGACACCCCTCCTGAGTCCCCCGCCGACTTCGACGAGATGACCCGCGACATCGCCGAGGTCCCCGCCGTCGAGGTGATCGTGACGGTCGCCGTGAACCTGATGAGCGCCGCCGCGGTGAAGCTCGGTCTGACCGAGGAGGGCGACAAGTACAAGGACCTGGACGAGGCCCGCAAGCTGATCCACGCCCTGGCCGGTCTGCTGGACGGCAGCGCCACCGAGATCAGCTCCTTCCACGCCGCCCCGCTCCGCGACGGCCTGAAGTCCCTCCAGCTCGCCTTCCGCGAAGCCTCGATCGTCCCGGACGAGCCGGGTCAGGGCCCGGGCGAGAAGTACACGGGCCCGGTCTACGGCTAGTCGCTCACCGCACGTACAAGGGCTCGCCCGGAGGCGTCGCCCCGGCCGGCAGCAGCGCCAGGTCGAGGCCGCGCACCAGGCGGGCCCTCAGTGTCTCCTCGGCGGCCAGGCGCCGCGCCACCGCGTGGACGCTCGCGTCGTTCGGCATGCCGGGGTAGAGGACCAGGGCGAGGGTGCCGTCACCCCGACCGGGGCCGAGATAGGCCCGCTCCACCGCGCCCACGGCGGCCACCGCGGCGCGTACCGACTCCACCACCGCCGGGTCGGCCAGCGGGTCCGCCGTCGTACGCCCCTCGGCGAGGGCGCGCAGCGCGGGGCCGGTGAGCTCGAACGGCACCGGTCCGGCCAGGTCCAGCACGACCGTGTCCGCCTTCTCGTGTGCGGCGGCCTGGAGCGCCTGGTGCAGGGGTACGGCGACGGGGCGGGCCTCCGGGTCCCACAGGGCCAGCGAGTCCGTGGACGTGAAGGCGGGCAGGGCGATACGGCCGCCGGCCTTCAGGGTGGGGACGGCCATGTCACTGGTCTTCTCGCGGCGCAGTCCGTTCTCGTCCTCCTCGACCTCGCCGAGCACCGCCACGACGGGGACGAGCAGCCGGGCGCCCTCCAGGGCCTCCAGAACGGGGCCCACGGCGGTGCGGTCCTCGGCCCAGGCGGCGAGCGCAGCGCTCAGCCGGGGGTCGGCGGAGCCGTCGTCGTCGGAGAAGCCGGGGTCGGGAATGTTCTTGTTCGCCACGGTCACCGACCCTATAGGGGCGTTGCTGCTGGGCTTGTGCGGCCCCGGAAACCTGTCCGTGACGCCGCTCACCGGAATCTCAGATTTCCCTGACACACATCTAACTTTCGTCTAACGGCGCACACAGTCGGCACCCCGAGCATCACGGACATGGAGTCCTCCAGAGCCCGTCGCAGCCGCCGTGCCCGCCCCCGCCGGCGTCGCACGCTGATGTACACCGCACTCGCCTGCGTCGCGGTCGTCGGCGCCACGGCCGGGGGGACCGTGTACGTGAAGGCGCAGGCGCACTCCGGTACCGCCTCCGTATCCTCGGCCGCGTCGCCGACCGTGGGGACGGCGGGCGAGGAGGCATCGGTGGAACCCGTGACGGAGCCGACCGTGGACCACGAGCGACTGCTGGCCGACGCCATGGAGTCGGTGACCGTGCCGGACGCGGCGGACGTGTCGGTGGCCGTGCTCGACCTGGACTCCGGGGAGAGCGCCACGTACGGAACGGGCGCCTTCGACACGGCGAGCATCGTCAAGGTCGACATCCTCGCGGCCCTGCTGCTCCAGGCGCAGGACGAGGACCGCCGGCTCACGGCGAGCGAGAAGGCGTACGCCACCGCGATGATCGAGAACAGCGACAACGACTCCGCGTCCGCGCTGTGGCGGATCATCGGCGAGGCGGCCGGTCTCGACGCCGCGAACGAGCGGTTCGGGCTCACGGGCACCGAGGGCGGCGACGGGATGCTGTGGGGGCTGACCCAGACCACGGCCGCGGACCAGCTCACGCTGCTGCGGCAGGTGTTCGGGGACGACTCGGAGCTGAGCGAGGCGTCGCGGACGTATCTCCAGGAGCTGATGGGGCGGATAGCCGCCGATCAGCACTGGGGGGTCTCGGCCGCCGCGGACGGCTCGGCGTGGGCGCTGAAGAACGGCTGGCTACCGCGTTCCACGACCGGGCTGTGGGACATCAACAGCATCGGTCGGGTGACAGCGTCGGACGGCGACGACTATCTCGTGGTGGCGCTGTCGAACGGCAACGCGACGAAGGAGAAGGGGATTTCACTCGTGGAGTCGGCGGCGCGGGTGGCGGTGTCGGTGTTCACGGGCGACAGCACGTCGTCCTCGGCCTCCGCGACCGTCTCCCGGTGACCTCCTAGAGCTCCTCGTACCGTTCCCGGCGGCCGCGCCACAGCAGTACCGCCGCGATCAGCAGGACGCCGCCGACGCCGCCGGCCACCGGGGCCGCCCAGCCGGCCGAGTCGTCGGTCGCCTCGGCGGCGTCCGGGCCGGGGCCGAAGTACTTCTCGCCGTAGGCCGCCGACCGCAGGCCCTCCGGCTTCAGCTTGGCGGCCGCCTTGATCGCGGCGGCCGGGTCGATGAAGCCGTAGCCGCGGGAGTCGTCGCGGCCGCCGACGGGGGCGTTGCGGGCCGTGTCCTCCAGGAGCTGCTTGATCTGGGCCGGGGTCAGGCCCGGGTGGGCGGCCTTCACCAGGGCGACGGCTCCGGAGACGAAGGCGGCGGCGGCGCTGGTGCCCCAGCCCTCGTAGTACTTGTGGTCGGGGTCGGCGATGACGATCTTGTCGCCGGGCGCGCTGACCGTGGCGTACCAGCGGCGGGTGGAGAAGGAGGCACGGGTGCCGTACTTGTCGACGGCGGTCGCGGCGATGACACCGGGGTAGGCGGCCGGGTAGGAGATGTGGTCGCCCTTCTCGCCGCCGTTGCCGGCCGAGGCGACGACGACGGAGCCCTTCTTCAGGGCGTACTGGACGGCCTCGTCCTCGGCGGGTTCGGGGTGGGCGGACTTGGAGTCGTCGCCCAGGGAGAGGTTGATGACGTCGGCGCCGTGGTCGGCGGCCCAACGGATGCCCTCGGCGAGGGCGTTGCCGCGGGTGTTGCGGGCCTTGCCGCGGGCGGAGTCGCCGTCCTCCAGGATCACGCGGACGGGGAGGATCTTGGCCTCGGGGGCGATCCCCATGACGCCGTCGCCGTTGGCATAGCCGTGTCCGTGCCCGGCGATGATGCCGGCCATCGCGGTGCCGTGCCGGGCCCAGGCGCGGTCGCCGCGGCCGGCTCCGAAGCCGACCATGTCCTTGCCCTCGAGGACGTTGCCGACGAGGTCGGGGTGGTCGTCCTCGACGCCCGTGTCCAGGACGGCGACGGTGATGCCCTTGCCCTTGGTGGTCTGCCAGGCCTCCTGGGTGTGCATGGCGTCGAGGGCCCACTGCTGGGCGCGGATGCCGTCGGCGTGCGCGGCGGTGGGCGGTACCAGGGCGAGGGAGGCGGCGAGGAGGACGCTCAGCAGGCCCGCCCGGCGGGTCAGGGCGGTCACGAGGGCTGTTCCGTGGCGGAGCTGACGGTCTTGCGCAGGCCTCGTTCGACGCGGTCGGCGAGGCCCTGGGACTCCTGGCCGAGACCGGCCTGGGCGACGGCGGTGGTGGCGCCGGACTCCATGGCCGCCTCGGCGGGCTGCGGCTCGTCGACGGTACGGCCGTCGGCCCAGCCGGAGACGGCGTAGACGACGACGGGGGCGTCCGTGAGGACGGAGATCGTCCAGGAGGCGCGCTGTTTCGCGCCGAAGCCCGCGGCGGCGGTGTCCTTGGCGGCGTACGGCCGGGGCATGAGGTCGGCGCGGCGGCCGAGGCCTTCCTTGTCGAACCGGGTGTCGAGGGCGGTCATGCCGTCGGCGTCGGCCTTGGTGAAGAGAAGCCCGACGGTGGTGACGTAGCTCTGGGTGGCGTCGGTGTAGGTGGCGCGGAGCAGCCGCTGGCAGCCCACGGGGGCGAGGGCCTTGCGCAGCAGCGGGTCGAAGGCGTCGGCGCAGCCGCTGTCCGGGGCGACGGCGATCCGCGTCCAGGTGCGGTCGGCGCCGCCGGGCCCGGCGCCCTGGCCCTGGAGGGTGGGCGGGAAGAGCTGGTCCACGGGAACGCTGTGCCACATCCCGGCGGCCGCGGCGAAGGTGTCCCGCGTGCCGGCCGCAGCGGAGTCCCCGACGAGCCAACTCCCGGTCACCGCACCACCGATGAGCCCGAGTCCGAGCACGAGACAGACGGCCACACCGGCCGCCCGCAACCGATTCCGCCCGCCGATCAACCGCGGCCGCGCCTGCTCGTCGTACCCCTCGGGCTGCCCGAACGACACGACCGGCCGCCCGGATCCGGACGGTTCACCGGGTGCCAGGGGGGCGTTCCAGGAGAGGGAGGGGTCGGGCTCCGCGGTACGGCCGAAGGGTTCGGGGGACGCGGGCGGGGTGGCGGGCGGGCGGCTGAGCGGCGAGGCGGGGTCGCCCGCGCGGGTCGTGTGGGTGTCGGTGGAGGCGGCGGTGGGCCGGGGCGGACGACCGGAGGGCATGGGGCGGCCGAGAGCGGCGGAGGAACGGTCGGGGTCGCGGGCCGGGGTCGCCTCGGGTGCGTACGGGCGCAGGCGGAAAGTGGTCTCCGAGGTCGTCTCCGGGGGCGCGCCTTCGCGGCGGGGCGGGGTGGCGGCGGCCGGGGGTGCGTCCGGGAAGCGTGCCGAGGCCCTTGGCGGGGGCGGGGTCAGGGGGGCGGGGTCGCCGGGCGGTGGGACGCGCAGGCGGGGGAAGCGGGGAGGGGCGGCCGAGGATGTGGCACGCGCCGGTTCGGCCGGGCCGCCGCGGCGGGGTGCGTCCGTGGTCTCCCGCGTGGGCGGCACCCGTGAGCCCTGGCGCTCGCCACCGTCGTCCCCGGCGGTCCGGGCGGACCCGGTCGCCGGCCGCGCGGTCGGCTTGGGGGGCACGGCGGTCGTCGGGCGTGCGGTCGGCATCGGGGGCGCGGCGGTCGTCGGTGCGGCGGGCCCGCTCGTCGGTCGCTCCGTAGGCATCGCCGGTACGCGGGCCTCGGGCCGGGTCCGGTCGTCCGTGGCGGCCGGGGTCCGGTCGGGTTCCTCGCGATGTGTCGTCTCGGCGCCCGTCCTCGGCGGCTCCGCGGGGCGCGGGGGTGTCGTGGGGCGCGGAGGGATGGAGGCGTGCCGCGCTTCGGTGCTCATGCGCCCCCCGTTTCCCTTGTGCCCGGGTCCTTCGTCCTACCCGCACGGACGGACCGGCATCCCCTGACAGGGCCCCTGCCGTCCTCACGTGCGTGCGCGTCACTCTACGGGTTGTCCCCGGCCGGACGGGAACCAGTCCACGAGCCCGGGGCTTTAGCCCGGAACGTCCCCCTACCCTGCGGTAATCCTGTCTGGCAGGCTTCGTTCATGACTGCGCGCGCCGCCGACCGGGCCCGTTACGACCGGGCCACCGCCCACCTCGCCGCCCCTGTGGCGATCGTGGATCTGGACGCCTTCGACGCCAACGCGGACGATCTCGTCCGCCGGGCCGGCGGCAAGCCGATCCGCGTGGCCAGCAAGTCCGTCCGGTGCCGGGCGCTGCTCGAACGCGTCCTGGCCAGGGACGGCTTCGCGGGCCTGATGTCCTTCACGCTCGCCGAGTCGCTATGGCTGGCCCGCTCCGGCTTCGACGACATCCTGCTCGCCTACCCCTCCGCGGACAGCGCCGGGTACGCGGAGCTGACCTCCGATCCCAAGCTTGCCGCCGCCGTCGCCGTCATGGTCGACGATGTCGCGCAGCTCGATCTCATCGACCGCTCCCGCGACGGCGGACGTGAAGTCGTGCGGGTCTGCCTGGAGTTGGACACCTCGCTCAAGCTGCTCGGCGGCCGGGTCCGGGTCGGTGCCCGGCGCTCCCCGCTGCACTCCCCCGCCCAGGTCGCCGACCTCGCCCGCGCGGTGGCCCGGCGCCCCGGGTTCAAGGTCGTCGGGATCATGGCGTACGAGGGTCATATCGCCGGTGTGGGCGACTCCGTCGCCGGGCATCCGCTGCGGTCTCGCGCCGTGCGGCTGATGCAGGCCACCGCCCGTAAGGAGCTCGCCGAGCGGCGCGCCGCGGTGGTGCGCGCGGTGCGGGCCGTGGTGCCGGACCTGGAGTTCGTCAACGGCGGCGGCACGGGCAGTGTGCAGACCACCGCGGCGGAGGACGCGGTCACCGAGATCGGGGCCGGGTCGGGGCTGTACGTGCCGCGGCTGTTCGACAACTACACGTCCTTCAGCGGGCGTCCGGCCGCGCTCTTCGCGCAGCCCGTCGTTCGGCGGCCGGGGGTCGGTGTCGTCACCGTGCTCGGGGGCGGCTATCCGGCCTCGGGTGCTCCCGGCCGGGACCGGCTGCCCGTGCCGTACCTGCCGGAGGGCCTGAAGTACGACCCCCAGGAGGGGCCCGGCGAGGTGCAGACCCCTCTGCTGGGCTCCCCCGCCGACGACCTCCTCATCGGCGACAAGGTGTGGTTCCGGCACGCCAAGGCCGGTGAGCTGTGCGAGCGGTTCGACGTGCTGCGACTCGTCGAGGGGGACGCGGTGACGGCGACCGTCCCGACCTATCGCGGCGAAGGGCAGACCTTCCTGTAGGCCAGCAGGCCAGCAGGCCTGAGGGCAGTGGGCCTGGACGTCAGTCCGTCGGGCCGATGCTGCTGCCCACCCCGCCGCCGTTCGTGTCGCCCGTGGACCGGATGCCCTTGGTGATCCGGTCCATGTCGGCGAGCGGCGGCCCGTCCTCGCCGGCGTCGAAGACATAGCGCACGACGACCGGGGTCTCGGTGCCGACGCTGGACTGGAAGGCGAGGGACTGGACGTAACCGCCGGGCCCCTTGGCCGTCTTGACGCGCCAGCGGACGAAATAGCCCGCGCGGCCCGCCACCGCGACCGGCCCCGCCTTCACCAGCTCGTGGGACTCGATGCCGCCGAAGGGCCGTTTGCCGACGAGGTCGCGGTCGTAGGCGGCGTCGGCCGCGTCGGTGATGTCCGCCTTGGCGAGGGCCTCGGGGGAGGTCTCGGCGTTGTCGGTCACCGTGCGCGAGATGACGAGGCCGTGCCGGCACACGCCCGGGTCGCCGGGGCAGTCGTAGGTGCCGTCGGTGGCCATGAGGACGTCGTCGTCGACGATGAACTCCGGTCGGACCCAGCCGTCGAGCAGGGGCACGGTGATGCCGTTGAGCTGGTCCTCCACGACGGCCGGGTCGTCGGCGGACGGTTCGCTGGTGGACTCCACGGGTGACGGCGTCTCGCTCGTCGGCGCGAAGGTCGGGGTGATCGACTCGGTCACGGTGGTGCTGTCCTCGGCACCGTCGTCCTCGCGCAGGACGAGCGCTCCCGTCACGATCGCCGCGACCAGCACCACCCCGGCCGTGGTGAGGGCGATGACCTTCGCACGCCCCGAGGCCTCGCCGCCCGGCGGCCGGCCCGGCGCCGGAGGCACCGGCGGCGGGCCCACGGGGGCGGGCTCGCGCCGGTGTTCGGTCCAGGCCGTGCCGTCCCACCAGCGCTCCAGATGCGGATGCCTGGGGTCGCGGTACCAGCCGGGCGGCGGCGTCATGCTCATCCCGGCACTGTAGGCGACCGTGCCGGGGGCGGAGGCCTAGAGCGGTGTGACGTAGGCCCCGGAGATGCCGCCGTCGACCAGGAAGTCGCTGGCGTTCACGAACGAGGAGTCGTCGCTGGCCAGGAAGGCGACGGCGGCGGCGATCTCCTCGGCCTCGGCGAAGCGGCCGAGCGGGATGTGGACGAGGCGGCGGGCGGCGCGCTCGGGGTCCTTGGCGAACAGCTCCTGGAGCAGAGGGGTGTTGACCGGGCCGGGGCACAGCGCGTTCACGCGGATGCCCTCGCGGGCGAACTGCACGCCCAGTTCACGGGACATGGCGAGGACGCCGCCCTTGGACGCCGTGTAGGAGATCTGGGAGGTGGCCGCGCCCATCCTCGCCACGAAGGACGCGGTGTTGATGATCGAGCCCTTGCCCTGGCGCTGCATATAGGGGATGGCGGCCTTGCAACACAGGTACACGGAGGTCAGGTTGACCTCCTGGACGCGCTTCCAGGCCTCCAGGCCGGTCTCCAGGATGGAGTCGTCGTCGGGCGGCGAGATGCCCGCGTTGTTGAAGGCGATGTCGACCCTGCCGTAGGTGTCGTACGCCGTCTTGAACAGCGCGTCGACCTGCTCGGGGTCGGTGACGTCGACCTTCACGAAGATCCCGCCGACCTCCTCGGCGGCCGCCTTGCCGCGGGCCTCGTCGACGTCGCCGCAGACCACGTGCGCGCCCTCGGAGGCGAGCCGGCGGGCGGTGGCGAGGCCGATGCCGCTGCCGGCTCCGGTGATGACGGCGGTACGGCCGACGAGCCGACGGCACACAATCTCTTCGGTCACTGTGCGGGGCCTTCCGTGCTGATGAAGACGTTCTTGGTTTCGGTGAAGGCGGCCAGCGCGTCCGGGCCGAGCTCGCGGCCGACGCCGGACTGCTTGTAGCCGCCGAAGGGGGTCCAGTAGCGGACGCTGGAGTGGGAGTTGACGGACAGGTTCCCGGCCCGGACCCCCTGCGAGACCCGCAGCGCGCGGCCGACGTCCCGGGTCCAGATGGAGCCGGAGAGGCCGTACGGGGTGTCGTTGGCGAGGCGGATCGCGTCGGCCTCGTCGGTGAAGGGCAGGAGCACCGCGACCGGGCCGAAGATCTCCTCCCGGGCCGCCTCGGAGTCGGGCCCCTCCCCGGTGAGGACGGTCGGCGGGAACCAGAAGCCGGGCCCGTCGGGGGCGCTGCCGCGCAGGGCGGGGGCGCCGTCCGGCACGAACGACCGTACGCGGTCCAGTTGCCGGCGGGAGATCAGCGGGCCCATCTGGGTCTTCTCGTCGGCCGGGTCGCCCACGACGACGGCGGCCAGCGCGTCGGCGAGCAGCTCGCGGACCTCGTCGTAGACGGACTCCTGGACCAGGATCCGGGTGCGGGCGCAGCAGTCCTGGCCGGCGTTGTCGAGGAAGGAGAAGGGGTCGACGGCGGTCTTGAGGTCGGCGTCCGCGAAGACGATGTTCGGGCTCTTGCCGCCGAGTTCGAGGGTGACCGGCTTGACCTGGTCGGCGCACAGGGCCATGACGCGCTTGCCGGTCCGGGTGGAGCCGGTGAAGACGATCTTGGCGATGCCGGGCTGCTGTACGAGGGACTCCCCCGCGATGTGACCGAGGCCCGGTACCACCTGGAAGAGGTTCTCCGGGAGCCCGGCCTCCAGGGCGAGTTCGGCGAGCCGGAGCGCGGTGAGCGGGGTCGTCTCGGCGGGCTTGAGGACCACGGCGTTGCCCGCCGCGAGCGCCGGTGCCGTCGCCCAGGCCGCGATCGGCATGGGGAAGTTCCAGGGCGCGATGACCCCGATGACGCCGAGGGGTTCGAGGAGGGTGACGTCGAGGCCGCCGGGTACGGGGATCTGCCGGCCCGTGAGCCGCTCCACTCCCCCGGCGGCGTAGTCGAGCAGGTCCCGCACGTTGCCCGCTTCCCAGCGGGCGTTGCCGATGGTGTGGCCGGCTTCCCGGACCTCCAACCGGGCCAGTTCCTCGAGGTGTTCGTCGACGACGACCGCGAAGCGGCGCAGCAGCCGGGCCCGGTCGGCGGGTGCGACGGCCGCCCAGGCGCGCTGTGCCAGGCCGGCCCGGTGGACGGCGGCGTTCACGTCCTGCTCGACGGCGCCCGGGACGGTGGCGATCACCTCTTCCGTCGCGGGGTTGAGGATGTCCAGTTCGTACAGTTGCGACAAGAGATGCCTCACATGCGTTCGAAGGAGCGGCGCAGCTCCCAGTCGGTCACCGCGGCGTCGAAGGCGTCCAGTTCGACACGCGCCATGTTGCGGTAGTGCGCGACGACCTCGTCGCCGAAGGCGGCCTTGGCGATGGGGCTGTTCTCCCAGAGCTCGGCGGCCTCGCGCAGCGTGGTGGGGACGTGCTCGTACTCGGCGGTGTAGGCGTTGCCGACGCAGGCCTCGGGCAGCTCCAGCTTGTTCTCGATGCCGTACAGACCGGCCGCCACCAGTCCGGCCACCGCGAGGTGCGGGTTGACGTCGCCGCCGGGGAGGCGGTTCTCGAAGCGCATCGAGCGGCCGTGGCCGACGACGCGGAGCGCACAGGTGCGGTTGTCGTGGCCCCAGGCGACGGCGGTCGGGGCGAAGGAGCCGGGCTGGAACCGCTTGTACGAGTTGATGTTGGGGGCGTAGAGCAGCGAGAAGTCCCTGAGGGCCGCCAGCTGTCCGGCGAGGAAGTGCCGCATGACCTCGGACATGCCGTCGCTCGCGGCCATGGCGTTGTTGCCGGCCGCGTCCGCGAGGGAGAGGTGGATGTGGCAGGAGTTGCCCTCGCGCTCGTTGTACTTGGCCATGAAGGTGATCGAGACGCCCTCCTGGGCGGCGATCTCCTTGGTGCCGGTCTTGTAGATGGCGTGCTGGTCGCAGGTGACCAGGGCGTGGTCGTACTTGAAGGCGATCTCGTGCTGGCCGGGGTTGCACTCGCCCTTGGCGGACTCCACGGTGAGCCCGGCGGCCGCCATCTCGTTGCGGATCCGGCGCAGCAGGGGCTCGATGCGCCCGGTGCCCAGCACCGAGTAGTCGATGTTGTACTGGTTGGCCGGTGTCAGCCCCCGGTAGCCCGCGTCCCAGGCCTGCTCGTAGGTGTCCTTGAAGACGATGAACTCCAGCTCGGTGCCGACCTGGGCGGTGTAGCCGTGCTCGGCCAGGCGCTCCAGCTGGCGGCGCAGGATCTGGCGGGGCGCGGCGACGACCGGGGACCCGTCGTCCCAGGCGAGGTCGGCGATGAGCATGGCGGTACCGGCGTTCCAGGGGACGCGGCGCAGGGTGCTCAGGTCGGGATGCATGGCGAAGTCGCCGTAGCCCCGGTCCCAGGACGACATGGCGTACCCGTCGACGGTGTTCATCTCGGTGTCGACGGCGAGGAGGTAGTTGCAGCCCTCGGTGCCGTGGTGGAGGACCTCGTCGAGGAAGAAGCGGGCGGCGAACCGCTTGCCCTGGAGCCGCCCTTGCATGTCGGGGAAGGCCAGGACGACAGTGTCGATCTCGCCGCTCGCGACGAGGGCGTGCAGCTCCTCGACGCTCAGCGGGGGTGTGCGGTCTGCCACGGGAGGGCTCCTTCGGGCTTCTGCGCTTTTTTCGGCCGGGCCGGAAGCCATAAGGTATTGCGGAGAACCATTGCTTGGGAAGGGGGTACGGCGGGATGTCGCTGGATCCGGACGGCGGACCGGAGGACCGGTTGACGCCGGTGCTGCGACCGGTGCGGGCGGGCAACGGCTTCGAGGAGGCGCTGGAACAGATCCTCCAGGTAGTACGGCTGGGCCTGGTGCCGGGGGGCGAGCGGCTGCCGGCCGAGCGGGAGCTCTCGGAGCGGCTCGGGATCAGCCGGGTGACGCTGCGCGAGGTGCTGAAGGTGCTCCAGGACCAGGGCCTGGTCGAGTCGCGGCGCGGGCGGTACGGCGGCACGTTCGTGCTGCGGAAGCCGGACGCGGGGGGCGAGGACGAGCTGCGGCGGCGGAGCACCGAGGTCGACATCGAGGACGTGCTGCGGTTCCGCGAGGTGCTGGAGGTGGGGGCGGCGGGGCTGTGCGCGGCGCACGGACTGGCGGACGAGCAGGCACAGCGGCTGCGCGAGGCGCTGGCCCACACCCAGGACGCTCCGCTGACGGACTATCGGCGCCTGGACACGATGCTGCACCTGACACTGGCCGAGCTGTGCGGCTCACCGACGCTGACGGCGCAGTACGCGGCGGTACGGGCCACGGTGAACGACCTGCTGGACTGCATCCCGCTCCTGGTCCGCAACCTCGAGCACTCCCAGCGGCAGCACACCGCGCTGGTGGAGTCGGTCCTCGACGGGGACGCGGACGGGGCCCGGGAGATGATGCGGGAGCACTGCGGGGGTACGGCGGCGCTGCTCAGGGGGTTCCTGGCGTGAGGGCGCCTTCCGTGGGGCGGTCGGGCCTTGCCATCGCGGGCACCTCTCGGCAAAGGTATGGGAACAATCCTTTGCGGGACCGGGAGGGCGCATGGCGGGCAGGCCGCTGATCGGCATCAGCACGTATCTGGAGGCCGGGGCGCGCTGGGGCGTGTGGGAGCTGGAGGCGGCCCTGCTGCCCGCCGGGTATCCGCGGCTCGTGCAGCGGGCGGGCGGGCTGGCCGCGATGCTGCCGCCGGACGGGCCCGAGCACGCCGCCGAAGCGGTGGCACATCTCGACGGTCTGGTGATCGCCGGCGGCCCGGACGTCGACCCCGTCCACTACGGCGCCGAGCGCTCCCCCCGCACCGGCCCGCCCGCACCGGCGCGGGACGCCTGGGAGCTCGCCCTCATCGACGCCGCCCTCGCCGCCGGCATCCCCCTCCTCGGCATCTGCCGGGGCATGCAGCTCCTGAACGTCGCCGTCGGCGGCACCCTCGTCCAGCACATCGACGGGCACGCGGAGGTGGTCGGCGTCTTCGGATGGCACACCGTGAAGCCGGTGCCGGGGTCGTTGTACGCCGGTGTCGTCCCCGAGGAGACCTCGGTCCCCACCTACCACCACCAGTCCGTCGACCGTCTCGGCACCGGCCTCACCGCGACGGCCCACGCGGCGGACGGCACCGTCGAGGCGATCGAACTATCCGGCGCCGACTGGGTGTTGGGGGTGCAGTGGCATCCGGAGATGGGCGAGGATCTCCGGGTCATCAGGGCGTTGGTGGAGGCGGCGAGCGCCTGAGCTCCGGGGTGGGGCTCACCCGTTCAGGGCCGGGGTCCGGGCTCGCAGCCACTCCAGTGCCGCCTCCCCCTGGGCACGTTGGAAGGCCCGGACGGTGGGGATGCCCGGGGGCGGGGGCTGGAGCGAGGCGTGCACGAAGTAGCCGGCCAGGCCCGCCAGAGCCGCGGTCACGGCGGCCGGGTCCGCCTCCCGGCCCAGCGGGTGCGTGGTGAAGAGCTCCTCCGGGTCGGGACCGCTCTGGGCCCTGACGCAGGGCAGCATGATCAGCAGGTCGAGCCAGTGCGCGCCGCGCAGGACGTGCGGCCAGTCGACGAACACGACGCGGTCGTCGTCGGTGAGCAACATGTTGTCGGCACGGAGGTCGCCGTGCGCGAGGGTGTCGCCGCGAACGGCGTCCGGCCAGGGGGCGGCGAGTTCGGCGAGGTGCGGGAGGCGGCCGGCGATCCAGGGGTCGAGGCCGTCCGGGTCCTGCTGCTCCAGGAGCCGCTGCCAGCCGCTGAACTCGGGGGCGAGGAGGTCTTCGGCGAGTGGGGCGTCGGGGAGCGGGGACGGCGTGAGGGCGCGGGCGAGGTCGGTCACCGCGTCGAGGACGCGTCTCAACTCCGGTCGCCGCCACGGGATGTGGGGCTGGCGGCCCGGCACGTCCTCGAAGACCAGGGCCACCCAGGTGCCGTCGTCGTAGGTGCCGAGGAGACGGGGGGCGGGGACGGTGGACGGAAGCGCGGCGGCGTGGCGGGCCTCGCGGCGGTGGAACTCCGGGCTCTTGGCGTTGGTGAGCGCGCTGACCGCCTTCACGAAGGCGCGGTCGCCTGTCGCGGTGCGGACGCGGGCGGCGGTGCCCGGGGAGAAGCCGCCCGGTTGGGTGGTGGCGTGGGTGACGGGGGCGCCGAGGATGTCGGCCACGGCGGCGTGGACGTGCGGTGGGAGGGCCTGCCAGGGGGTGCGGCGGCCGGTGGCGGACGGGGCGGTGGGTGGCATGTACGGCATGGTGCGGGCTCTCCGCGGCGGCAGGCCAGGGATTTTCCGCCTCGCCGCCTCGCACCTCGCCGTCCCGCGACCCCGCGACCCCGCGACCCCGCGACCCCGCGACCCCGCGACCCCGCGACCCCGCGACCCCGCGACCCCGCGACCCCGCGACCCCGCGACCCCGCGACCCCGCGACCCCGCGACAAGTCCTAACCCCGGGTCAGCGACAGCAGTTCCCGCGCCGGCCCCACTGGCCGATGCCCCGTGGGCCACACCGCCCGCAGGTCCCGGGCCAGGGACACCCCGTCCACCGGTACCCGTACCAGCCGGCGCATCGCCAACTCCTCCCCGACGGCCAGTTCGCTCAGGACCGCCGGGCCCGCGGCGCTCACCGCCGCCGCCTTGACCGCTGTCGTCGAGGAGAGCTCGATCAGGGGGCGGGCCAGGCCGCCGAGGGCCGCGTCCAGGACCTGGCGGGTTCCCGAGCCCTTCTCGCGCAGGATCAGGGGTGTCGCGGCCAACTCGTCGGCCGCCAGGGGGCGTCGGCGGCGGGCCCAGGGGTGGGCGGGGGCCGCGACGACGATCAGATGGTCGTGGGCGATCACCACGGAGTCGAGGCCCGTCGGAACCGTCAGCCCCTCCACGAAGCCCAGGTCCGCCTCGCCCGACAGCAGACGCGCGGCCACCGCCGCCGAGTTGCCGGCGAGCAGGGACACCGCCGTGTCGGGGCGCTGGGCGCGCAGGGCCAGCAGCCAGCCCGGCAGCAGGTACTCCGCGATGGTCATGCTCGCCGCCACCCGCAGCCGGGAGTCGCGACGGTCCCGCAGCGCCTGCGCCCCCGCGTCGAAGGCCTCCGCCGCCTCCACGATCCGCCGCGCCCAGTCCGTCACCAGCGCGCCCGCGTCCGTGAGCCGGGAGCCCCGTGGTGAGCGGTCCACCAGGGCGACGCCCAACTGGCGTTCCATGGAGCGGATACGGCTGCTGGCCGCCGGCTGGGTGATGCCGGTCTCCCGGGCCGCCGCGCCGAGACTGCCGAGCCGGGCCACCGCCAGCAGCAGTTCCAGCGCCCCGAGGTCCGGCACCCGGTGTGCCAGCGTGCCGCCGAAGGTCGGAAGTGAGTCGTCCCGCGCACTGCTCATAAGCTCAGTTTATGCCCTCATAGAGGCATCGTCCCTGGTGGCGGCCAGGCCGCCGCGAGATCGTCGAAGCATGGTCACCGCAGTCCAGCCCCTTCCCACCCGTGCCACCGCACGAACCCCGCGCGCCGGCCGGGTCCGTCACCTCGGGCCCAACTGGTACGCCACCGTCATGGGCACCGCCATCGTCGCCACCGCCGGAGCCGGACTGCCCCTGTCCGTCCCGGGTCTGCGCACCGTCCTCACCGGCGTCTGGGCGCTCTCCGCCGTCCTTCTCCTCGCCCTGCTCTGCGCCCGCGCCCTGCACTGGAGCCACCACCGGGACCAGGCCCGCGCCCATCTCCTCGACCCGGCCATGGCCCCCTTCTACGGCTGCCTCGCCATGGCCCTCCTGGCCGTCGGCGGCGGCGCCGTCACCGCCGCGCTGAACACCGCGCGCGGGCTGCTCAGCGGTGAGCTGCTCGCAGGGCCTCGGTCAGCAGCCGGGGCGCCTCGGTGAGGGACGGGCCGTACCAGGTGAGGTGTCTGCCGCTCACCAGGGCGCAGGGCAGGCCGGGGAAGGCCTCCGGGCCGTCGTCCACCGTGAAGCGGTAGGGCTCGTCCGGGAGGACGACGACATCTGGCGCGGCGGCGTTGAGTTCGTCGATCGGGATCCGCGGGTAGCGCTCGGTGTGCTTCGCGTACACGTGGTCGACGCCCAGGCGGGCCAGCACGTCTCCGGCGAAGGTGTCCCGGCCCAGGACCATCCAGGGCCGGCGCCAGATCGGCGCCACGGCCGTCGTCCGGTACGACGGTTCCGGCACCGCCTGCCACGCCGACTCCGCCTCGTCCAGCCAGCGCGGCCGGCCCCGCGCACCGCAGGCCGCCAGCACCCGCGCCAGTTCCCGGAAGGCCTGCGGCACGTCCCGCACCTCGGTCACCAGGACCTCGACGCCCGCCTCACGCAGAGCGGCGAGGTCGGGCTCCCGGTTCTCCTCCTCGTTGGCGATCACCAGGTCGGGCGCGAGGGCGAGGACACGGTCGATCCCGGGGTTCTTGGTGCCGCCGACGCGCGCGGCGTCGAGGTCCGCCGGGTGCGTGCACCAGTCGGTGGCGCCCACCAGGACGCCGGGAACCGAAACGGCCACCGCCTCCGTGAGGGACGGGACCAGGGAGACGACCCTCACGCGCGCGGTCGGTCCCGGACCGCCTCGATGTGCTCGGCCACCGCCACCACCACGACCCGGGTCTCGGGCACGGTCGCCCGCCACCGGTGCCGTACCCCGCCGGTGAGGTAGAGCGTGTCGCCACGGCCGAGCCGGTACGCCCGGCCCTCCGCCTCGATCTCCACCGCGCCGTCGGCGACGTACATCAACTGGTCGTTGCGGAACTGGAATTCGCGGCCGGCGTCATGGTCGCCGGTGAACTCCTGGGCGTGCATCTGATGGTGACCGCGCACCAGGGAACGCACCCGGGGCCGGCATTCCGGATCGGAGTCGTCGGCGCGGACGACGTCGACGCTGCACGCCGGGTCGGCGGCGGCGAGGAGTTCCACGGCGGTGGTGCGCAGGGCGTCGGCGACCTTCTCCAGGGAGCTCTGGCTGGGCCGCGCCCGTTCGTTCTCGATCTGGCTCAGGAAGGGCACCGACAGGCCGCTGCGTTCGGCCACGACGGCGAGGGTGAGGTCCAGCGCGCGGCGTCGCCGCCTGACGGCCGCGCCCACCCGCAGGGGCTGTTCTTTGTGGTCGCCCATGGCTCCGGCTCCCTCCTTCGCTCGTCGGTCGCGTGCGCACTCTCTGATGAGTTGTCTGCACCCTACGCATGTTCGGCAAACCGTTTCATGCGCCCGTCACATTGCCGTAAACCCCGCGAGGTCCATCTCGCCAACTCCGGCCAGTAGATCAGCTCTCCGCGCCCTCCGTGCGGGGTTTGCGCCGTCAGGACGAACCAGCTGACCACGACCGTCGGACGAGGCTCAGGGGGCGGCATAGCTCTATGTGGTTGTCCGGATCCTTTTCATGGACCGCGTACGGATGCGCGGGCCCCGGACACGACCCGAGGGGCGGGCCGCAGCACACGCCGTCAGGTCGCGTGGCGGGCCCGCCCCTCGGGCGGCTTCGGTGGACGACGGCTACTGCGGAGTCATCCGCTCCACCATGTCCGGGTGCTCCTTCAGCCAGGCGGCGACGGCCTCTTCCTCGTGCCCCTGACCCCGCTCGTTGATCTCGGCCTCCAGGGTGCCGAGCTCGTCCTCGCTCATCCGGAAGTTCTTGATCCACTTGGTGAGCTGCGGATACTGCTCGGGGAACTTCTCGTTGGCGATGGTCCGGATCGTGTTGCCCTCGCCGAAGAGCTTCTTGTCGTCCTTCAGCTTGGTGAGGTCGTACTGGCTGTACGCCCAGTGCGGCGACCAGAGCACGACGGCGACGGGCTCCTTCTTGGCGTACGCCCGCTTGAGCTCGGCGAGCATCGCGGGCGTGGAGCCGTCGACGACCTCGTACTCCTTGTCCAGGCCGTAGCCGGGCAGGACCTTCTTCTTGAGGAGGTTCATCTCGCCGGTGCCCGGTTCGATGCCGATGATCCGCCCGTCGAAGAGGTCGGCCTTGCCCTTGAGGTCCTCGTAGGACTTCACGCCCTTGACGTAGGACGGGACGGCGATCTCCAGGGAGGTCGGTTCGTACCAGGTGCCGAGGTCGGCGAGTCTGTCCTTGTTCTTGTCCCAGTAGTTCGCCTGCGCGTACGGCAGCCAGGCGTCGAAGTTGAGGTCGAGGTCCCCGGAGGCGAGGCCCGTGTAGACCGGGCCGACGTCCATCTGCTTGAGGTTCAGCCGGTAACCGCGCCGCTCCAGGACGTTCTTCCAGAGGTAGGTGACGGCGATGTCCTCGTCCCAGGGGAACCAGGCCACGTCGACCGGGTTCTTGGCCTCGGCGGGGGCCGAGGTGTCCTGGACGGGGGCCATCTTGTCGGCGACGCCCGGGTTGGCCTTCAGCCAGGCGCGGACGGCGTCCTGCTGCTTGCCCTTGCCCGCCTTGTTGATCTCGGCTTCCAGACCGGTGAGCTGCTTCTCGCTCATCCGGAAGTCCTTGAGCCACTTCGCCACGACCGGGTTGTCCTCGGCGAAGCCCTTGCGGGCCACCGTGTGCACACCGTCGCCCTTGCCCCAGGCACCCTTGGGGTCCTTGAGCTTCTTCAGGTCGTAGTCGCTGTACGCCCAGTGCGGCGACCAGAGCGTGACGGCGATCGGCTCCTTCTTGCTGTACGCCCGCTTGAGCTCGGCGAGCATCGCCGGCGTGGAGCTGTCGACGACCTTGTACTCCTTGTCCAGGCCGTACTCCTTGAGGACCTTGCTCTTCAGCAGGCCCATCATTCCGGCGCTGGACTCGATGCCGGTGATCTTCCCGCCGAACTCGGCCGCCCTGCCCTTGAGGTCCGCCAGCGAGTCGACGTCCTTCATGTACGACGGGACGCTCAGCTCCAGGGAGGTCGGGCCGTACCAGGAGCCCAGGTCGTCCAGCTGGTCGCCGTACTTCTTCCAGTACTCGGCGTGCGTGGTCGGCAGCCAGGCGTCGGTCTGGAAGTCGACGTTGCCGGAGGCGAGGGAGGTGTAGAGGGGGCCGGCGTCGAGCTGCTTGGCCTCGACCTCGTAACCGCGCTCCTCCAGGATCTCCTTCCAGAGGAAGGTGGAGGCGACGCCCTCGTCCCAGGGGATGTAGCCGATGCTGACCTTCTTGCCCTGGCCGACGTCCTTGCCGGCCGCGGGGGCGCTCTCGTCCTTGCCGCCGAACATCCCCATGCCGCCCGCGACGAGCGCGAGGATCACCACGCCGATGACGGCGACCTGGGGACGGGGGCGGTAGGACCAGATCTTCAGGCCCTGCGCGGCACGGGCCTTGGCGGCGGCGCGGCGGCCCAGCGGGGAGACGTGGGCGCCGAGGGCGCTCGTCATCCGGTCGAGGTAGATCGCGAGGATCACGATGGCGACGCCCGCCTCGGAGCCGAGACCGACGTCGAGCTGGCCGATGGCCTCGTTGACCCGGCCGCCGAGGCCACCGGTGCCGACCATGCCGGCGATCGCGGCCATGGACAGGCCGAGCATGATGACCTGGTTGACGCCGGCCATCACGGTGGGCAGGGCGAGCGGCAGCTGGACCCGCAGGAGGGTGTCCCTGGGAGTCGTGCCGAACGCCTCGGCCGCCTCGACCAGTTCCTTGTCGACCTGGCGGATGCCGAGCTCGGTCATGCGTACGCCGGGGGCGAGCGCGAAGATCAGGGTGGCGACCATGCCCGCGGAGGCGCCGGTGCCGAAGAAGAGGATCGCCGGGATGAGGTAGATCATCGCGGGCAGCGTCTGCATGAAGTCCAGGACCGGCCGGACCAGGCCGCTGACCCGGTCGGAGCGGGCCGCCCAGATGCCCACGGGCACGGCGATCACCAGCGCGATGATCGTGGCGACGAGGACCAGCGAGAGGGTCACCATCGCGTCGTCCCACAGTTCGAGGGAGTCGATGAAGGCGAAGCCCACGAAGGTGAGGAGTCCGGCGGTGGTGCCGCGCAGCCAGAAGGCGACGACGGCGAAGATGCCGGCGAGGAGCAGGGGTTCGGGCGCCTGGAGGACGGCGTCGATGCCGTCGTAGGCGCCGGTGAAGACGGTCTTCAGGAAGTCGAAGAGCCAGGACATGTGGCCGAGCAGCCAATCGACCGCGTCGTTGACCCAGTCGCCGAGCGGGATCCTAGGCACGGGCCACCACCTTGTCGCCGCCCTTGTCCCGCGGGGAGTCGCAGGGCTCCGGATCGCCCTGTTCGTCGCCGAGGAAGCCGACCAGGCGCTGCCTGGGCACGCGGCCGACGAGCTCGCCCGCGCCGTCGACGACGGCCACGGGGTGGCTCAGCCGGGCACTGATCGCGCACAGCTCGGTGAACGGGGTGTCCGGTGTCGCGGTCTCGCAGCGGCAGGAGATCTCGTCGCCGAGGACGTCGGTGTCCATGACGGCGCCCGCGGTCAGGACACGGGAGCGGTCGACGTCCTGGGTGAAGGAGGCCACGTAGTCGTCGGCGGGCCGGACGAGGATGTCCTCCGCGGTGCCGATCTGGACGATACGGCCGTCCCGCATGACGGCGATGCGGTCGCCCAGGCGCATGGCCTCGTTGAGGTCGTGGGTGATGAAGACGATGGTCTTCTTCAGGGTCTTCTGGAGCTCCAGGAGCTGATCCTGCATGTCGCGGCGGATCAGCGGGTCCAGGGCGCTGAAGGACTCGTCCATCAGGAGCAGGTCGGCGTCGGTGGCGAGGGCGCGGGCCAGGCCCACACGCTGCTGCATGCCGCCGGACAGCTCGTCGGGCCAGGACTTCTCCCAGCCCTTGAGGCCGCACAGCTCCAGGGCCTCGGTGGCGCGTGCGAGGCGCTCGGCCTTGGGGACGCCCTGCACGGCGAGGCCGTAGGCGGCGTTCTCCAGGACGCTGCGGTGCGGGAAGAGCGCGAAGTGCTGGAAGACCATGCTGATCTTCTTCGCCCGGACCTCGCGCAGGGCGCGGTCGCCGAGGGCGGTCAGGTCCTGGCCGTCGAAGCGGACGTGTCCGGCCGTGGGCTCCAGAAGGCCGTTGAGCATGCGCAGCAAGGTGGACTTGCCGGATCCGGACAGGCCCATGACGACGAAGATCTGGCCCGCCTCCACGGTGAAGGATGCGTCGACGACCGCGGCTGTGGTGCCGTCGGCGCGCAGCTCCTCCCGGTCGGCTCCATCGCGCAGTCTCTCGACTGCCTCTCTCGGTCGTCTGCCGAACACCTTGTAGAGATGTTCGGCTTCCAGGCTGGCTGACACGCGTACCTCTTGGCTCGGGGGCGGGGTCAGTGGCGGCGCCTGCCCTCGACCGACCAGGGCAAACGCCGAAGTGGTTCAGTTCACAACCAGTCCGCGGGATCGCCGTGGAATCGCCGTGGAGGCTTCACATCCGTGAGGACGGGTGGCTGTCGGCGCCGTACGGCATGATGCGAGGCGTGACCGGACGACTGATGCTCCTCGACACCGCCTCCCTCTACTTCCGCGCCTACTTCGGCGTCCCGGAGTCCGTGAAGGCCCCGGACGGCACACCGGTGAACGCCGTGCGCGGGCTGCTGGAATTCATCGACCGCCTGGTGAAGGACCACCGCCCCGACGAGCTGGTGGCCTGCATGGACGCCGACTGGCGCCCCCAGTGGCGGGTCGACCTCATCCCCTCCTACAAGGCGCACCGGGTCGCCGAGGAGCGCGAGACCGGGCCGGACGAGGAGGAGGTGCCGGACACCCTGTCGCCGCAGGTCCCGGTCATCGAGGAGGTCCTCGACGCGCTGGGCATCGCGCGCGTGGGAGTCGCGGGGTACGAGGCGGACGACGTGATCGGCACGTTCACCGCGCGGGCGAAGGGGCCGGTCGACATCGTCACCGGCGACCGCGACCTGTACCAGCTGGTGGACGACGGGCGCGGGGTGCGGGTGCTGTACCCCCTCAAGGGCGTCGGCACGCTCCAGCTCACCGACGAGGCGTGGCTGCGCGAGAAGTATGGGGTCGACGGGCCGGGGTACGCGGATCTGGCGCTGCTGCGCGGGGACCCGAGCGACGGTCTGCCGGGGGTGCCCGGCATCGGGGAGAAGACGGCGGCCAAGCTGCTGGCCGAGTTCGGCGACCTGGCCGGGATCATGGCGGCGGTCGACGACCCGAAGGCCAAGCTCACGCCCTCGCAGCGCAAGCGTCTGGACGAGTCCCGGCCCTATGTCGCGGTGGCGCCCAAGGTCGTGAAGGTCGCGGACGACGTGCCGCTGCCGGAGGTCGACACGGTGCTGCCGCGCGGGCCGCGCGATCCGGCGGCGGTGGAGAAGCTGGCGGCGCGCTGGGGGCTGGGCGGCTCGCTCCAGCGGCTACTGACCACCCTGGGTGCGTAAATCAGGTTCTCGGGTGAGAAAACGAGACTCTCTTCAGAGGAATGTCCCGTTCTTCAGAATGGCCTAAACTTGACCTGGGGCAAGGGGTGTTGAGCAGGGGGGAGATGCTAACTTAGGTAAGCCTAAGCGAAGACGCAGGGAGGCCGCCATGGCAGAACGACCGGGACGCAAGCCGCGGAAGCCGCATTCCGCTCAGGTCGTCCGCACCGAGCGGCTGACCCCGCACATGCAGCGCGTGGTGCTCGGAGGAGAGGGGCTCGCCGACTTCGCGGCGGACACCTGCTCAGACCACTATGTGAAGCTGCTGTTCCCGGCCGGGGGCGCGACCTACCCGGAACCCTTCGACATGGAGCGCATCCGCGAGGAGTTCCCACGGGAGCAGTGGCCGGTGACCCGGACCTACACGGTCCGCCACTGGGACGCCGCACACCGCGAGCTGACCCTGGACTTCGTGATCCACGGCGACGAGGGCCTCGCCGGCCCATGGGCGATGCGCGTGCAGCCGGGCGAGACCGTCCGGTTCATGGGTCCGGGCGGCGCCTACACCCCCGACCCGGCCGCCGACTGGCATCTGCTGGTCGGCGACGAGAGCGCGCTGCCCGCGATCGCCCGCTCCCTGGAGGTGCTGCCCGACGGCGCCAGGGCGTACGCGTTCATCGAGGTCTCCGGGCCCGAGGAGGAGCAGAAGATCGACTCCGATGTGGAGGTCGTCTGGCTGCACCGCGGGGACCGGCCGTTCGGCGCGGCGCTGACCGAGGCCGTGCGGGCACTTGAGTTCCCCGAGGGCCGGGTGCACGCCTTCGTCCATGGCGAGGCGCACTTCGTGAAGCAGCTGCGGCATCTGCTGCGCGTCGAGCGCGGGATCCCGCGCGAGGACCTGTCGATCTCCGGGTACTGGCGGCTGGGCCACAACGAGGACGGCTGGCAGGAGTCGAAGCGGGAGTGGAACGCCCGTATCGAGGCCGAGCAGGAGAACACCCCCGCGGTGTAGCGCGGACCAGGGGTACAGCCAAGGAGGGCGCCGGCACCGCGCCGCCCTCCTTCGCTGTCTGTACCGACTCCCCTGTCCGTACCGACTCCGCCGTCTACACCGATCGCTGATACGAGCGGAAGGTGCGGATCGACAGCCACACCGCCCCGACCGCCAGCGCCAGCAGCGCGCCGCCCCGGACGAGCACGGCGTCCCAGTCGGGGTTCTCCGACATCGCCGAACGCCCCGCGACCATCGCCCAGTCGAGCGGGTTGAAGTCGGCGACGTGCCGTATCCACCCGGGCATCTGCGAGGGCGCCATGAAGGCGGAGGACAGGAACGTCAGTGGCAGCAGCAGGAAGGTGTTGATCCCGATGATCGACTCCCGCTCCCGCACCAGCATGCCCAGCGCGTTGGACAGCGCCCCGAAGACCGTGCCGAGCAGCACCGAGGCGAGCACCAGGACGGCGATTCCGCCGATCCCGCCCGGGTAGTCCGCCCCGCCCAGCAGCCCGAGCAGCACGATGATCACCGACTGGGCCGCGGTGACCAGGCCGTTGTTGACGACGTTGCCGTTCATCAGCGCGGCCCTGCTGACCGGGGTGGTCAGGAAGCGGTCCAGGGTGCCGCGCTGGATCTCGTCGAGCGTGGTCATCCCGGCCCACATGTTGGAGCTCAGCGCGCTCATCACGACCACGCCGGGCACCAGGTAGTCGAGGTACGAGGTGGTGCCGAAGCCGCCCAGTTCGACGACCTCGCGGAACAGGCTGCCGAACAGGAACAGCCAGATCACCGGCTGGATCAGGGTGATGATCGCGTACGCGGGCTGCCGTACGAACACCATGAGTTGACGCTGCGTCATGTACCAGGTCTGGGTGACGGCGGTGCTCATCGCGCACCTCCCGCGACGGCGAGGTCGGTGGCCCGGCCGGCTCCCCCGGTCGCCTCGGCCGACTCCGCCTCCGAGTAACGGCGGCCGGTGTAGCGCAGATACACGTCGTCGAGCGAGGGGCGGGCGACCGTGGCGGCGGCGACGCCTACTCCGGCCCGCTCCAAGGCCCCGAGCAGGGCGGGGACGGCGGCCGCTCCGTCGTCGGCTCGGACGCTGACGCGGTGCCCGTCGACCAGCACCTCGTGCACCCCCGGCAGACCGTCCAGGGCGCCCCTGAGCAGCGTACGACCGGCTTCGCCGACCGTGGCGCGGAGCTGCAGGTGGACGGCGTCGCCGTGGAGTTCGCCCTTGAGGGAGTCCGGGGTGCCCTCGACGACGACCCGGCCGCGGTCGACGATGGCGACGCGTTCGGCGAGCCGGTCGGCCTCTTCGAGGTAGTGCGTGGTGAGCAGGATGGTCAGCCCCTCGTCACCGGCGAGCCGGGCGATCTCGTCCCACATCGCGCCGCGGGCCTGGGGGTCCAGACCGGTGGTGGGCTCGTCGAGGAAGAGCACCTCGGGGCGGTGCACCAGACCGAGGGCGACGTCGAGGCGGCGCCGCATACCGCCGGAGTAGCCCTTGACCGGCCGGTCGGCGGCTTCGGTGAGGCTGAAGCGGTCCAGGAGCTCGGCGACGCGCGCGTCGAGGCCGGCGCCCCTCGCCCCGTAGAGGCGGCCCTGGAGGCGGAGGTTCTCGCGGCCGGTGGCTCCGGGGTCGGCGCCGGAGTTCTGGGCGACCACGCCGATCGCCCGGCGCACCCGGTCCGGGTGGCGCAGCACGTCGTGGCCGGCGACGGTGGCCGTGCCCGAGTCGGGGCGGGCCAGGGTGGTGAGGATCTTGACGGTGGTGGACTTGCCGGCGCCGTTGGGCCCGAGGAGCCCGAAGACGGTGCCGGGTTCGACGGTGACGTCCATGCCGGTGAGGGCGGTGACATCACCCGGGTAGGTCTTGGTCAGTTGACGCGCCTCGACCGCGGGCGCACGGGTGTTCATGACAGCTGCTCTCCTGAGTGAGCGGATGACAGCTGATCCGCGTGAGGAGCACCGGGCTATCCTGGGTGTGCCGCACCTCGATCGCCTGGATGTGCCTCACGGCGGATTCAGCTCGGGGTTCGAGGCCCCGGCGGGCTGCTCCAACAGCCGTGCCGGGGCCTGTTCTTCGTTCGGTCAGGGTTCGTGGAACCCCTTCCACTCGGCCATGCCGGGCAGTGCGCCCTCCCTGATGTCGTCATGCAGGCCGCGGACCCAGTCCGCCTCCGCCTCGACCATGTGGAGCCGGTACTCCATCTCCACCAGGAAGAGCCGGGGAAGCGTCTCGGACAGCTTCTCCAGGGCGCCTCGGCCGCTCGCCACCTGGACCTCCAGGGCACTGAGCCGTTCCTCCAGCAGCCGCACCACGTCGTCCGGGTGCAGCGCGCCGAGCAGGGAGAGCGCGGTCTCGAAGATCGGGTACTCCTTGGCCGGGGTGGCGACCAGGTCCGACATCCACTCGGTGGTCTCCTGCCGGCCGGCCGCGGTGATGCCGTAGACCGTGCGCTCGGGCCGGTTGCCCTGCCGCTCCACGTCGGTGACCTCGACGAAGCCGTGTTTCTCCAGGTTCTGCACGACCGTGTAGAGCGAGCCGTAGTTGATCTTCGTGCTGGAGTCCTTGCCCTGGCGGCGCAGGGTCTGGGCGATCTCGTAGGGATGCATCGGCTTCTGCCACAGCGTCGCCAGCACGGCGAGCGCCAAGGGGTTGCGGAGCTTGCGGCGCTGCATTCGATTTCACCTCGCATCCGAATATCCGTGGCCGAACATATCGCGATCTACGACCACCCGTCAATAGACACGATGTATCGCGTTTGAGGGAAGCGTGCAAGGGCGTGAGGACTTAGGCCCGCCTTGGACATGACCGCGTCACGCGGGCGAAACAGGCCCTCCCTAATTTCTGTCGCCCGACAGGAATTCCACGTCGAAGGCAGGTGCCTCCGTGACGACCACCACCCCGTCCGACGTACGCCCCGATCCCCCGGACCCCTCCGGCGATCGCTCCCTGGCGGAGTTCGGCTACCGCCAGGAGCTCCACCGCAGCCTGGGCCGGTACGCGTCGTTCGCGGCCGGGTTCTCCTTCATCTCCGTCCTGACGACGGTCTTCCAGTTCTTCGCCTTCGGGTACGCGTTCGGCGGCCCCGTCTTCTTCTGGGCCTGGCCGGCGGTGCTGGCCGGGCAGTTGCTGGTGGCGGCCTGCTTCGCGGAACTGGCGGCGCGCTATCCGCTCTCGGGCGCGATCTACCAGTGGTCGTCACGGCTGTCGAACCCCGCCTTCGGGTGGTTCGCGGGCTGGATCATGGTGATCGGGCAGATCGTGGTGGTCGCCGCGGCGGCCCTGGCGCTCCAGGTGGTCATGCCGGCGATCTGGTCCGGGTTCCAGCTGGTCGGCGACGACCCGGCGCCGACCTCGGCGAGCGGCGCGGCCAACGCGGCGATCCTCGGCGTGCTCCTGCTGGCCCTGACGACCTTCGTGAACCTGATCGACAACCGGGTGATGTCCCTGATCAACCGGATCGGCGTGACCGCTGAGATCATCGGCGCGGTCCTGATCATCGTGCTGCTGCTGACGCACTCCGAGCGCACTCCCGGCATCACCTTCCACACCGGAACGGCCCTGGAGTCGGGCCTGTTCGGGGCGCTGCTGGTGGGGTCGTTCACGGCGGCGTACGTCATGATCGGCTTCGACAGCGCGGGCGAGATGAGCGAGGAGACACGTCATCCCCGGCGGACCGCGCCCCGCACGATCCTCACCGCGCTCGCCTCGGCGGGCCTGCTCGGCGGGCTGATCATCCTGGGCGGCCTGCTCGCCGCCCCCAGCCTCACCGACGGGCGCCTCGGCGTCGAAGGCCTCAGTTACGTCCTCACGAGCAGTCTTGGCGACGGGGTGGGCCGCGCCCTGCTGGTCGACGTGGTGGTGGCGATCGCGGTGGCCACCCTCGCCATCCAGACGGCGGCCTGCCGGATGCTGTTCTCCATGGCGCGCGACGGCCAACTCCCCTTCGCGACGCGCCTCGCGCGCGTGCACCCGCGCAGCGGTATGCCCCGCGGCCCCGCCCTGGTGGTGGGCGTGCTCGCCGCGGCCCTGCTGCTGCTCAACTTCGCCTCGCCGGAGGCGTTCCTGGCCATCGGCACCACCTGCATCGTGATGCTGTATTTGGCGTACGCGATGGTCACCGGCCCCCTCCTGATCGCCCGTCTCCGCGGCCGCTTCAGCTCCGAGGGCACCGACGAGACAGGCGCCCCGCTCTTCTCCCTGGGCCGCTGGGGCATCCCGGTCAACGCCCTCGCTCTGCTCTACGGCCTGTTCATGACGGTCAACCTGGCCTGGCCGCGGGCGGCGGTGTACGACCCGGCGGGCGGGCACTGGTGGTTCCAGTGGTTCACGGTGCTCTTCCTGGGCGTGACGCTGGTGGTGGGCGCGGGCTACCGGCTGTACCGGAAACGGACGGTGAGCGGGTCGGCGTAGCTCAATCGCCGCGCACGCGCGCGTGGAGGTGCATGTCGTGCCAGCCGTCGGGGTGGAGGACCGCGCTGCGTTTGGTGCCCTCCAGGGCGAAGCCCGCCTTGTGCGCTACGCGGCAGGAGGCCTGGTTGGCGGTGGCGTGCATCAGCTCCAGGCGGTGGAAGCCGATCTCGTCGAAGGCCCAGCGGGTGAGGGCGGCCGTGGCGCGGACGGCGACGCCCCGCCCGCGGGCCGCGGCGGTGGTCCAGTACGCGAGCTCGGCCACGCCCTCGCCGAGTTCGATGGCGCGCAGCCCCACCCGCCCCAGCAGCCGGTCGGTCTCCGCGTCGGCGACGGCCCACTGAGCGGCTCGCTCGCCCTGCCAGACCTCGCGCCACTCCTCGATCCACTCGGCGGCCTCCTCGACGGAGCCGGCCCTGCGGGCGTGCCACTGGTGCAGGAGCGGGTCCTGGAAGGCCGTGTGCACGGCGGGCGCGTCCTCGGGCCGCCACGGGCGCAGGACCAGCCCGTCGCCGGTGGGGAGGGCCGGCTGCGGGGTGCCGGACAGGGTTCCGGCGGGCACCACGGGCCCGATGAGGTGCGGCATGATCCCCATCCTGTCAGCGCCGTGGGGCCGCCGTAGGCTTGATCCCGATGAGACGCCGTGCAACTCCCCCGCCCTCCCCGCTGCCGCAGCGCGACGGGGTGGATCCCGTGCGCGTGCGTCTGCCGGGCCAAGGGGACTGGGCCACCGTGCGCGAGCACCTGGTGGCACGGCTCACCGGTGCGGGCCCGGGCGTCGTGGACGACATGCTCGCCCGCGGGCTGGTGGTCGGGGCGGACGGGGCGTCCGTGGCGGCCGACGCCGCGTATGTGCCCGGCATGTACGTGTGGTTCCACCGGGATCCGCCCCCGGAAGTACCCGTGCCGTTCCCGCTGGAGGTCGTGCACCGCGACGAGCACATCGTCGTCGTGGACAAGCCGCACTTCCTCGCCACCACCCCGCGCGGCAGCCATGTCACCGAGACCACGGTGGCGCGACTGCGCCGGGAACTCGGTGTCCCGGAGCTCGGCGCCGCGCACCGGCTCGACCGGCTCACCGCGGGGCTGGTGCTGTTCACGGTACGACCCGAGGAACGGGGCGCCTACCAGACGCTGTTCCGGGACCGGCGGGTACGCAAGGAGTACGAGGCCGTCGCGCCCTACGACCCGTCGCTCGCCCTGCCCCGGACCGTGCGGAGCCGGATCGTCAAGGAGCGCGGCGTGCTGGCCGCCTACGAGGTGGCGGGTGAACCCAACGCCGTCAGCCGTGTCGAACTCGTGGAGCGGCTCGAGGAGTTGGGCAGATATCGGCTCACCCCCACGACCGGGCAGACTCATCAGCTGCGCGTCCACATGAACGCGCTCGGAGTGCCGATCCTCGGCGATCCGCTGTATCCCGTGGTCGCCCCGCCCGTACCGGCCGGTGACTTCCGGCGGCCGCTCCAACTGCTGGCGCGGTCACTGGAGTTCACCGACCCGGTCACGGGGACGGCACACCGGTTCCGGAGCACCCGGACGCTCGGCGCCTGGTCCTCCTACGGCGAGTGGGCCGACGGGGCCGGTCAGTAACCGCGCCACCAGCGCACCAAGCGCCGCCAGGCACCCATCGGTCGGGCCGGTTCCGGCGTCGGGGCGGGCTCCGGTACGGCGGCGGGCTGGGGTGCGGCGGGCTGCGGCCGGGGTTCCGTCGCCGCCGGCGCCGACTGCTGCGGCTTGTCCGTGCCGACCTGCCAGGTGGGTCGCTGCTTGGGGACCGGGGCATGGCCCGGCTTCTGCATGATGTCCTGCTGCGGCTTCGGCTCGAACCGGACGGGCAGCTCCACGAGGTGGCGCGAGGAGATCGACTGCCGCCACTCCAACTCGTCCTCGTCGCAGTCGAGCTGGACGTCGGGCAGCCGCATCAGCAGCGCGTCGACACCGGTGTCGGCGATGCCACGGGCGATGTCCTGACCGGGGCACTCGTGCGGGCCGCCACCGAAGGCGAGGTGCGAGCGGTTGCCCTGCATGTTGGCGTCGAGGTCGGGTCGGACCCGCGGGTCGACGTTGCCCGGCGCGATACCGAACAGCAGACCGTCGCCCTTGCGGATGCGCTGGCCGCCCAACTCGGTGTCCTGCTTGGCGTAGTACGCGAAGACCGTGCTGAACGGCGGCTCGTCCCACAGGGACTGCTCGACGGCCTCCTGCACGGTCATCTGACCGCCGTTGAGCTGGGCGCGGAAGCCGGGGTTGGTCAGTACGGCGCGCAGGACGTTGCCGATGAGGTTGACCGTGGCCTCGTAGGCCGCCATCAGGACGAGCCAGAGGTGCATGGTGACCTCGTCGTCGGTGAGCTTGGCCGGGTGCAGGACGAGGTGGCCGGCGAAGTCCTCCTCGGGCTGCTTGCGGCGACGCTGGGCGAGGCCCTGGAGGACGCCCATGACGTACGCCTGGCTGGCGTTGGCGGTCTCGGTGCCCTTGAGGAGGTCGCGGGTGGCCTGTACGAGCCGGTCGCTGTACTCCTCCGGCATGCCGAAGATCTCGCACATGATGGCCATCGGCAGGTGTTCGGCGAAGCGGGCGATGAGATCGGCCTCGCCCTGCTCGCAGAACTCGTTGACCAGCCGCTGGGTGTGGCGGTTGATGTGGCGGCGGATGGAGCGGTAGTCGATCGTCGACATGGCGCCGGTGACGGCGCCGCGCAGCCGCAGGTGTTCGTCGCCCTCGGCGTAGGAGCAGATGGGCGCCCAGGCGATGTGCGGCATCATCGGGTGGTCGGGCTTGACCATGCCCTCGACGAAGGGGGTCCAGCCGCGGCTGTCCCGGCAGAAGTTCGAGGGCGTGCCCACCAGATGGAGGTTCTCGGCGTGGCCGAGGACGATCCACATGGGTACGTCGTCGTGGAGCAGCACCGGCGCCACCGGGCCGTGTTCCTCGCGGAGTTGCTCGTAGAGGCTCTCGAGGTCCTCCGCCTCGGGGCCGTACAGCCGGTGCAGCCCTCCGGGACCGCGGCCGTGGGCGGGGCAGCCCGGGGGTGGGCCGGCCGTGGGGTCGGCGCCGGTCAGGGCGTGGGGTTCAGGCGTCACAGTGGTCGCTCCGAAGTGGATCCGGTTGCAGGGTGGTGGGGGTCAGGTGAGCTGGCCCGTGAGTGCGAGCGAGTGCAGGAAGCGCATCAGGGTCATCAGGACGTCCCGGCTGGAGGCGCGGCGGCGCACGTCGCACTCCACGATGGGGATCGCCTCGCTCAGGTCGAGTGCGGCACGCAGGTCCGCGATGGGGTAACGGGGCCCGTCGGGGAAGGAGTTGACGGCGACGACGAAGGGCACGCCGCGCTCCTCCAGTCGCCCTATGACGTCGAAGCTGACTTCCAGCCGGCGGGTGTCGACCAGCACCACCGCGCCCAGCGCACCCTCGAACAGGCCGTTCCACAGGAACCAGAAGCGTTCCTGGCCGGGGGTGCCGAAGAGGTAGAGCACCAGTTGGTCGGTGATGCTGATGCGGCCGAAGTCCATCGCCACGGTGGTGGCGGTCTTGGTGTCGGAGCCGTAGTTGTCGTCGACCCCGATACCGGCCTGGGTCATGGTCTCCTCGGTGGTCAGCGGCCTGATCTCGCTGACGGCACCGACCATGGTCGTCTTGCCGACTCCGAAGCCGCCCACGATCACGATCTTCACCGCGGCCTGGGCCGTCTGCGGCAGTTGATCCTCGGAGCGTGGGCCGGGGATGGTGTCAGAGCCTTTGAAGTCCATGCATCACCGCTTCGAGGAGGGAACGGTCGGGGAGCGCCTGACGGACGATCGGGGCGCGCGCCTGCACCAGCTCGGCCGACATCATCTCGGTGAGCAGGACGGTCATCACACTGAACGGCAGGCTCAGATAGGCCGAGAGCTCGGCGACCGAGATCGGGGCCGCGCTGAGCCGGAGAATTGCCGTCTGCTCGGGTGTGGCGGAGGGCGGGGGGTCGGCGCGCGCCACGATTAACGCGACCAGGTCGAGGTCGGCCCGCTCCCCGTCCGGTCCGGCGACCACGTAGAGCCGCTCCGGGGGGCGTTTTCCGTTGCCCTCGCCGACGGGTTTCGGTTCGGGTTCTTCCGGTGCCTGACTGGGGTATCGCCGCCGGCGTTGCGGAGGAGTCATACGGTCTGGCCGTTGCGCCGGGGCGGACTGGTGAGATGGGCGCCGATTCTGACCACGAGGTCGCGCATGCGGTTGCTCATCAGGCCCGGTTCGGCGACCACGTCGGAGAGGACCGCGAGGTAGGCGTTGGGGCCGGCGGCCATCAGATAGAAGTAGCCGCCGTTGATCTCGATGAGGACCATCTTCATCCGGCCGTCGCTGCCCGGGATCTCGTGGGCGACGGCGTGGGCGAGGCTCTGGAGCCCCGCACAGGCCGCGGCGACGCGGTCGGCGGCGTCCGGGTCGCCGCCGTAGCGGGCGATGCGCAGGCCGTCGGCGGAGAGCACCACGATCATCTCGATGCCCGGTACCCCGTCGGCGAGATCCTTGAGCATCCAGTCGAAGTTGGCGCGCTGCTGGATCACTTGTGGTCCCTCTCGTCGTCGGCCTCGATGCGGGCCGGCTCGGTGGTCGGCTGGGTGAACGCGGTCGGGTCCGGGTCGCCCTTGAGTCCGTTCCAGAACGCCTCGACCCACAGGCCGGGTTCGGGTTCCTTCTCTTCCGGCTCGGGCTCGGGCGCGGGCGTCGACCAGATGGTCGGCCTGCCCTCCCGCTCGGCCTTGTCGATGGCGGCCTGTTCGGCGTATCGCTGGGCGAGCGGGGTCTTGACCCGACTACGGCGCTGCGGCAGCCCGCCCGCGGTCCACTCGGTGACCTCGGGGACGTCGTCCTCCATGGACATGGACAGGGGGATGCGCGGGCTGGTGGGGCGGCGCCTCTTCGGTGCGCGCTTGGGACCTTCGAGCGCACCTTCGGCCTTCGGCACCGCTGCGGCGCCGATACCGTGCGCGAGACCGGGGGCGGGCTCGCTGGTCATCATCTCGCGCGGCACCACGAGCACGGCGCGGACACCGCCGTACGCCGAGGAGCGCAGCGAGACCTGCATGTCGAACTGCGTGCACAGGCGGCCGACTACGGCCAGACCGAGGCGCGGGGACTCGCCGAGGTCCTGGAGGTCGACACCGGCCTTGGCGCGCTCCAGCATGCCTTCGGCCTTGGCGCGGGCCTCCTCGCTGAAGCTGACGCCTGCGTCCTCGATCTCGATGGCGACACCGGTCTGCACCTCGGACGCGGTCACATGGACCTTGGTCTGGGGCGGCGAGTAGCGGGTGGCGTTGTCGAGGAGTTCGGCGACGGCGTGGATGACCGGCTCGACGGAGATGCCGCGGATGTTGACCTGGGCGATGGAGTCCAGCTTGATGCGCCGGTACTCCAGGATGCGGGACATGCCACCGCGCAGCACGCTGTACAGCGGGACGGGGTCCGGCCACTGACGGCCGGGACGGCCGCCGCCGAGGACGGAGATGGAGTCGGCGAGCCGGCCGATCAGCGCGGTGCCGTGGTCGATGCGCAGGAGGTCGTCGAAGACCTCGGGGTTGCGGCCGTGGTCCTCCTCCATCTCCCGCAGTTCCTTGTTCTGCTGGTGGACGATCGCCTGGACGCGGCGGGCGATGCTGACGAAGGAGCGCTGCGCGGAGTCGCGCAGGATCTCCTCGGAGTCGATGATCTCGAGCATCGTCCGGATGATGACCAGCTGCGACTCGGGGAGGTCGCCGTAGGAGGGGTCGATGGCGCCGAGTTGGCGAATCACCTCCGCGGGGGAATTTCCGGATCGCAACCGGTAGATGGCGGCGGGGGCGATCTCGTGCGCGAGCCGGAGCATCCCCTCCTCGTGGGTGGCCACACGCCGTTCCAGATACGCACTGTGACGGGCGTGCTCGGCCCGCAGGTCACGCAGGGCCCGGCCGCGGCGCACCACTTCGGAGGCCACCGCGAGCACCAGGAGCGTGGCGACTGCGCCGCACCAGGCGACGGCCGTCCGGCCCGGCTCGGGAACCACGGCGGCTGCGGCTCCGGTGGCCGCGGCCATCACTATCGCGGGGAGCAACAGCACGCGCGCGTAGGGAAGTTCACGGCGTACGGGTGGGGATTGAACACTCACCATGTAAGGCCCTCGGAAACAAATCGGCTTGGATGCGCATACATAGGGAACAAGCGCACGAATACATCTCAACTCGGTGCGCTGCGGGCGAGCTTAGTCCGACCGGATCATCGCTGTGTCATATTCGGCAAGCACCTGAAATGGCCGCCGCGACAGGAGTACTCTCAGCTCCATTTACACGCAGGGGTTCCATTCGTACACGCTGCGTCACAGCGCATGGATGTACGAAAACCACTCACCGTGACGGGTGAAGGTCAGCTCGGAACAGCCCCTGAACGGCTCCGGATCAGATCCCGGCGATCCGCAGCGCCGCGTCCGCGGTGGCTTCCGCAAACGCCGACACCGGTCGGTCGGGGCCGGAGCGGCGCACCAGGATGACGCCCTCGATCAGCCCGAACACCAGGTCCGTACGCAGGTCGAGCTCGCTCTTGGCGAGCGTGCCGCCGGCGCGGGTGGCCGCGAGCAACTGCCGGTAGGCGTCCTTGAGTTCGGCGCGCACGGCATGGAAGCCGGCGAAGTGCTCTGTGCGCACCTCGGGCAGCAGGTAGAGGCCTCCGAGGTTGTGTGGGCCGCCGCACAGCAGCTCCACGTCCGCGCGGCACAGCTCCCACAACCGGCCCTCGGCCGGAGCCGTGTCGTCGGCGAGGAGTTCACGGGCGTAGCCGAGCGACGGGGCGACCGTGGACTCCAGGAGCCGGGCGAGCAGTTCCTCCTTGCCGGAGACGTAGTGGTACATGGAGGCCTGGCGCATGCCCGCGCGCTCGGCGACCGCCCGGGTGGTGGTGGCCGCGTAGCCGCGCGTGGTGAACAACTCGGCGGCGGCCGCCAGCAGTTCGTCGCGCGGCTCGAGGCCGCTGTCCGGCCGCTGCGCGGCGCGCGGCCTGCCGACCCGCCGTCCACCCGTCGTTCCCATACCTTCGATCCTCGCACAGCACCCCGTCCGGTGATCTTCAGGAGCGCCTGGTCAGGAGGGGTGAGAGGCCGGTAACCGGGCCGCAACACCGGGGCAACCCTCCCGACCCACCCCACTCCTAATTTCTGTCGCACGACAGAAATAGCACGCGTCGGAATTGGCACGCGACACCCACCGCACCGGAGCCGGAGGTCCCGCGATGGCGACAGAGACCACGTACGGAGCCCGCGATCACGCCCGCGCCCAGGAGGGCGCGAGGGTCGCGGCGATGCCCGTCGTCCCGGCGGCCGACTGGCCGGAGCCACCCGGCGACGCGGGGCGCATGGTCTGGGCCGAGACCGTGGCGGGCGGCAACTACACGCACCAGGTGCTGGCCCGCGGCACCGAGCTGCGCCTGACCGACCTGCACGGCGACGCCTGCGCGCATCTGCTGCTGTACGCCGCGGACCGGCCCTGGGAGCGGCTGAACGTGGCCGACACGGTCAAGGTGCAGTGGAACGCCTACCTGGGTAAGGGCGTGCTGCTCCTGTCCGACCAGGGCCGGGTCCTCGCCTCGCTGGTCGCCGACACCTCCGGCCGCCACGACGCGCTGTGCGGCACCTCCACGCTCGTACGCAACACCGAGCGGTACGGCGACGGCACCCCGCAGTCGGACTCCCCCGCCGGACGGGAGCTGTTCAAGCTGGCGGCCGCGAAGAACGGCCTGGAGCCGCGCGACCTGCCGCCCTCGCTCTCCTTCTTCCAGGGCGTGCGCGTCCTCGAGGACGGCGCCCTCGACTTCACCGGCTCGGCCGGGCCCGGCGCCGCCGTCACCCTGCGCGCCGAGCAGGACGTCACCGTACTGATCGCCAACGTGCCGCATCCGGCCGACCCGCGCCCCGACTACGTCAGCACCCCGCTGGAGGTCCTGGCCTGGCGTGGGTCGCCGACCGCGCCCGGCGACCCGCTGTGGGACGCCACCCCCGAGGGCCGCCGCGCCTTCCTCAACACCGCCGAACTCCTTGCCGCGAGGGGGCTCGCATGAGCACGACCGTCGTTCCCGCCCGTGCCGCCTGGTCGTCCGTCGTCCGCGCCGGCCAGACGCTGACCCTGACCGACCTGCACGGCAACCAGGCCGTCGACTTCCTCGTCTACGACGCCCACGACACCTCCGTCCGCTACAGCGCGCCCGACACCATCCACGCCCAGGGCAACCTCTTCCTGACCACGGGCAGTGTGCTGATGTCGAACGAGCACACCCCGCTGATGACCGTGCTCGACGACGAGGTGGGCCGCCACGACACGGTCGGCGGCGCCTGCTCCAAGGAGTCCAACACCCTGCGCTACGGCCACCACACCTGGTCGCAGCACGCCTGCGTGGACAACTTCCTGGCGGAGGGCGCGCGGCACGGTCTGGGCAAGCGCGACCTGGTCTCCAACATCAACTGGTACATGAACGTCCCGGTCGAGAAGGACGGCACCCTCGGCATCGTCGACGGCATCTCGGCCCCCGGCCTGAAGCTGACCCTGCGCGCCGAGTGCGATGTCCTGGTCCTCGTCTCCAACTGCCCCCAGATCAACAACCCCTGCAACGGCTTCGATCCGACGGCGGTGGAGATGACGATCACCGGGGCGGGCGCATGACCTTCGACACGCTGCTCGTCGCCAACCGGGGCGAGATCGCGGTACGGATCATCCGCACGGCACGCGAACTGGGCCTGCGCACGGTCGCCGTGTACTCCGACCCGGACCGCTCGGCACCCCATGTGCGGCTCGCGGACGAGGCGGTACGGCTGGGTCCGGCGCCCGCGAAGGAGTCGTACCTGGACGCCGATCTGGTGCTGAAGGCGGCCAAGGACACGGGGGCGGGGGCCATTCACCCCGGGTACGGCTTCCTGTCGGAGGACGCGTCCTTCGCGCGGCGCTGCGAGGAGGCCGACATCGTGTTCGTGGGCCCGACGCCGGAGCAGCTGGAGCTGTTCGGCGCCAAGCACACGGCGCGCGCCGCCGCCGAGGCGGCGGGGGTGCCACTGGCCCCGGGGACGGCGTTGCTCGCGTCGGTGACGGACGCGCTGGCGGCCGCCCGGGCGATCGGCTACCCCGTGATGCTCAAGGCCACCGGCGGTGGCGGCGGTATCGGCATGTCGGCATGTCGTTCCGACGACGAACTGACGGACGCCTGGGAGCGCGTGCAGCGCGTCGCCGCCGCCTCCTTCTCCTCCGCGGGGGTCTTCCTGGAGCGGCTCGTCGAGCACGCCCGCCATGTCGAGGTGCAGGTCTTCGGCGACGGTCGGGGCGGGGTCGTCACGTTCGGCGACCGCGACTGCTCGCTCCAGCGCCGCCACCAGAAGGTGCTGGAGGAGGCCCCGGCACCGGGCCTGCCCGAGCATGTGCGGTCCCGACTCACCGCGAGCGCCCGGGACTTGTGCGCCTCGGTCGGCTACCGCTCCGCCGGAACCGTCGAGTTCGTCTACGACGCCGCCCGCGAGGAGGCGTACTTCCTGGAGGTCAACACCCGCCTCCAGGTGGAACATCCGGTCACCGAGGAGATCTACGGCGTCGACCTGGTCGCCTGGATGCTGCGGCTGGCCCTCGGCGAGCCGGACGTCGTGCGCGAGCCCGGCGCCCCCCGCGGTCACGCCGTCGAGGCCCGTATCTACGCCGAGGACCCCTCGCGCGAACACCGGCCCAGCGCGGGCCTGTTGACCCGGGTGGAGTATCCGACGGGGGTGCGGGTCGACGGCTGGGTGGAGACCGGTACCGAGGTGACGACGGCGTACGACCCGATGCTCGCGAAGATCGTCGCGTACGGCTCGGACCGGGCGCACGCGCTGCGCAGGCTCGACGAGGCGCTGGCCCGCACCCGTGTGGACGGGGTCGAGACGAACCTGGGACTGCTCAGGGCGGCGCTCGCGAACCCGCGTTTCGCGGCGGCGACCCACTCGACGGGCACCCTGGCCGAGGTCCACGACCCGACCCCCCGTATCGAGGTCGTCGCCGGCGGCACCCTCACCACCGTGCAGGACTGGCCGGGCCGCACCGGCTACTGGCAGGTCGGCGTGCCCCCGTCCGGGCCGATGGACGACCTGTCCTTCCGGATCGGCAACCGTGCCCTCGGCAACCACGAGGGCGCTCCGGGGCTCGAATGCACCCTCCAGGGCCCGTCGTTGAGGTTCAGCCACACCACCACGGTGTGTGTGACGGGAGCGCCCGCGCCGGTCAGCGTCGACGGCGCCCCGGTCGCCCAGTGGGAGCCGGTGACCGTCCCCGCGGGTGCCTTGCTCGCCGTGGGAGCACCCGCGGAGCACGGTCTGCGGACCTACGTCCTGTTCGCCGGCGGCCTCGACGTCCCCGCCTTCCTCGGCAGCGCCAGCACCTTCACCCTGGGCCGGTTCGGCGGGCACGGCGGACGGGCGCTGCGGACCGGGGACGTGCTGCACGGCGGGGGCGAGGCCGAGGGCACGCCGGTCGCGGACCGGCCCGCCTTCACCGCGACCTGGCACATCGGCGCCGTCGAAGGCCCGCACGCGGCCCCGGAGTTCTTCACCGAGGACGACATCCGCGACTTCTACGCCGCCGACTGGAAGGTCCACTTCAACTCGGCCCGCACCGGGGTCCGCCTGGTCGGCCCCAAGCCGCGCTGGGCGCGCACCGACGGCGGAGCGGCGGGGCTGCACCCCTCCAACATCCACGACACCCCCTACTCCGTCGGCGCCGTCGACTACACGGGCGACATGCCGGTGCTGCTGGGCCCGGACGGCCCCTCGCTCGGCGGGTTCGTGTGCCCGGCGACCGTGCTCAGCGCCGAGCGCTGGAAGCTGGGCCAGCTGCGGCCGGGCGACACGGTGCGCTTCGTTCCGGTGGACACGTCCGGCGAGCCGCGCCCGGCCCTCGTGGACGGCGGCATCCTGGCCCGGGACGGCGACGTGACGTACCGCCGCAGCGGCGACGACAACCTGCTGGTCGAGTTCGGCCCCATGCAGCTGGACCTCGCGCTGCGGATGCGCGTCCACGCGCTGATGGAGGCGGTGGCCGAATCCTGTCTGGACGGGGTCACCGACCTCACCCCCGGCATCCGCTCCCTACAGATCCAGACGGACCCACGACGGCTGCCCCAGTCCGAACTCCTGGCCTCGGTCCGCGAGATGGTCGAGGCACTCCCCCCGACCGACGAACTGGTCGTCCCCTCCCGCACGGTCCACCTCCCCCTGTCCTGGGACGACCCGGCGACCCGCGAGGCGATCGCCCGCTACATGGCGGGCGTGCGGGACGACGCCCCCTGGTGCCCCTGGAACATCGAGTTCATCCGCCGCGTCAACGGCCTGGAGTCGGTGCACGACGTCCACCGCACGGTCTTCGACGCCGAGTACCTCGTCCTGGGCCTCGGCGACGTCTACCTGGGCGCCCCCGTGGCCACCCCCCTCGACCCACGGCACCGCCTGGTCACCACCAAGTACAACCCGGCCCGCACCTGGACCGCGGAGAACTCCGTCGGCATCGGCGGCGCCTATCTCTGCGTCTACGGCATGGAGGGACCGGGCGGCTACCAGTTCGTGGGGCGTACGACCCAGGTCTGGTCGGGATGGCAGCAACGCGGCGCGTTCGAGCCGGGGTCGCCGTGGCTGCTGCGGTTCTTCGACCGGATCAAGTGGTATCCGGTCGACGCCGACGAACTTCTGGAGCTACGGGCCGACATCACGTCCGGACGGTTCGTGCCGCGCATCGAGGAGGGGACCTTCTCGCTCGCCGAGTACGGGGCGTTCCTCGACGAGAACGCCGAGTCCATACGGGAGTTCGAGGCCCGGCAGCAGGCCGCCTTCGCCGCCGAGCGGGACGCCTGGGAGGAGGCGGGCGAGTTCGCGCGGGCCGAGACCGTCACGGCACCGGCCGCCACGCCCGCCGAGGTGACGGTCCCGGCGGGCGGCCGGCTGATCGAGGCCGAGTTCGCCGCGTCCGTATGGCAGTTGAACGTGTCGCCGGGCGACGAGGTCACGGCCGGACAGCCGCTCCTCGCGCTGGAGGCGATGAAGATGGAGTCCAGGGTGCACGCGCCGGTCGACGGCGTGGTGGCGGAGATCCTGGCCAGACCGGGCGACCAGGTGGAGGCGGGGACGGCACTGGTCGTCCTGGCCCCGGCCCCGAGGAGTTAGAGATGTCCGCTGTACAGCGTGTCCGTGCCGCCTACGAGCGCGTCGAGGCCGTGGATCGTCCCGAGATCTGGATCGATCTGCGTCCGCGGGCCGAGGTCGAGGCCGAGGCACGGGCCCTGGACGAGCGCGTCACCGCCGGCGAGCGACTCCCCCTCGCCGGGCGCCTGCTGGCCGTCAAGGGCAACATCGACGTCGCGGGCCTGCCGACGACCGCGGGCTGTCCGGCGTACGCCTACCGGCCCGAGGCCGACGCACCGGCTGTGGCGGGTCTGCGCGCGGCGGGCGCGATCGTGCTGGGCACCACGAACCTGGACCAGTTCGCGACCGGCCTGGTCGGCACGCGCTCACCGCACGGCGCGGTACGCAACGCCCACGACCCGGCGTACATCAGCGGCGGCTCCAGTTCCGGCTCGGCCGTCGCGGTGGCCCTCGGCATCGTGGACCTCGCCCTGGGCACCGACACCGCGGGCTCGGGGCGGGTCCCGGCCGCCTTCAACGGCGTCGTCGGCCTCAAGCCCACCCGCGGTCTGGTCCCGACGGCCGGTGTCGTCCCGGCCTGCGCCTCCCTCGACTGCGTGACGGTCTTCGCCCGCACCCTCCCGGAGGCCGAGCAGGCCCTCTCCCACATGGCGACGGGCACCCGGCCCGCCCTTCCGGGCCGCCCCCAGGGCCCCTGGCGGATCGCGGTCCCGCCACTGGAACAACTCGGGGAGCTGGACGAAGGCTGGGCGCAGGCGTACGAGGCGGCGGTGGCACAACTGAGAGCCTCGGGCGCACGGGTACGGGAGATCGACCTCACCCCCTTCACCGAAGCCGCCGCGATGCTCTACGAGGGCGCGTTCGTGGCCGAGCGCTACACCGCAGTGGGCAGCTTTGTCGACAAGGCGATCGCGGACGGTGTGGAGACCCTGGACCCCACCGTCGCCGGCATCATCACCCGCGCCCGCGACATCCCGGCCCACCGGCTCTACGCCGACCAGGACCGCCTGGCCGCCCTGCGCACCCGCGCCGAGGCCGAACTCGCCGACGCGGACGCCCTGCTGCTCCCCACCACACCGGGCCACCCCACCCTCACCGAGGTCGCCGCCGACCCCCTCGGCGCCAACGCCCGCCTGGGCCGCTTCACCAACTCCACGAACCTCTTCGACCAGGCGGCGGTCGCAGTCCCGGCGGGCGAGGTCAACGGCCTGCCGTTCGGCGTGATGCTGATCGGCCCGGCCCACACGGACGAACGCCTGACCAGGATCGCCGGACTGCTCCAGCCGGAGACAAGGGTGGCGGTGGTCGGCGCCCACCTGACGGGCCAGCCCCTGAACCCCCAACTCCTGGCACTGGGCGCCCGCTTGGACCGCACGACGACCACGGCCCCGGCATACCGCCTGCACGCCCTGCGAACGAACCCCCCGAAGCCGGGCCTGGTCCACGTCGGCGAGGGAGGCGCAGCGATCGAGACGGAGGTCTGGCGACTACCGGCTGAGGCCCTGGGCCGCCTGCTGACCGCGCTCCCCCGGCCGATGACGCTGGGCAGCATCGAACTGGCAGACGGATCCCAAGTCCCAGGCTTCCTCTGCGAACCAGATGCCCTGACAGATGCCGAAGACATCACCTCATACGGAGGCTGGCGGCCCTATGTGAACGCCGAGTAGGGGAAGCAACCTAGGGGCGCGGGCCTGCATCGATGTGCGGCTCCGCCGCGTGAGCGCGACAAGCCACAACGCACCCGCACCCGCGCCCCAACAGGTCACCCCACCGACGAATAGGCCACAACCCCCCGCAGCAACAGATCAACCGCCTTACGCGCGTTCTTCGCGACCGTAGACCCCTGCCCACCAGAGACAGGCGCCGCCGCCGAGATCTGCCCCAGCACATCGATCACCTGCTTGCACCACCGTACGAAGTCCCCCGCCGGCATCTCCGCCTCGCGCAGCACCTCGTCGAGCCCCTTGTCGGAGGCCCACATGTACGCGGCCCAGGCGAACCCGAGATCCGGCTCCCGCTGTCCCACACCCTCGGTCTGGTTGATCCGGAAGTCCTCCTCGAGCGCATCCAGCCGCCCCCAGATCCGGACCATCTCCCCGAGCGCGGCCTTCGCCTTGCCCGAGGGCAGCTTGGGCGCCATCGCGTCGTCGCCGACCCGCGCCTCGTAGACCAACGCGGAGACACAGGCAGCCAGTTCGGCGGGGGAAAGCCCCTCCCAGACCCCGGCCCGCAGGCATTCGCTCGCCAGCAGGTCGAGCTCGCCGTACAGCCGCGCGAGCCGCTTGCCGTGCTCGGTGACCTCGTCGCCGCGCAGGTAGTCCAGCTCGGTGAGCAGCGCGACGATCCGGTCGAAGGTCCGCGCGATGGTGTTGGTGCGGCCCTCGATGCGCCGCTCCAGCTGCGAGGTGTCCCGCAGCAGCCGGTGGTAGCGCTCGGCCCAGCGCGCGTGGTCCTCGCGCTCGTCGCACCCATGGCACGGATGGGCCCGAAGAGCCGTCCGCAAGCGGGCGATCTCACGGTCGTCCGCGGCCTGCGAGCGCTTCTTGCGGGCCCGCTCCGGCGGGATGTGCCCGGCCTTGGTGCGCAACGCGGAGGCGAGGTCCCGACGGGACTGCGGGGAGCGCGGGTTGAAGGACTTGGGGATCCGCATTCGTTCCAGCGGCTCGACGGGCACCGGGAAGTCCATCGACGCGAGCCGCTTGACCTGCCGCTCGGCGGTCAGCACCAGCGGTCGTGGCCCGTCGTGGTGCTCGAAGCCGCGGTGGCCGTTGGACCGCCCGGCAGGCAGCCCCGGATCCAGTACCAGTGCCAGACCGGCGTACTTGCCCGTCGGCACGTGGATGACGTCACCCGGCTTGAGCTTCTCCAGCGCGACGGCCGCTTCGGCCCGCCGCTCGGTGGCGCCCTGCCGGGCCAGCTCGGTCTCCCGGTCCTTGAGGTCCCGCCGCAGCCGCGCGTACTCCTCGAAGTCGCCGAGGTGGCAGGTCATGGACTCCTTGTAGCCCTCGAGCCCTTCCTCGTTGCGCTGCACCTGCCGCGAGATCCCGACGACCGACTTGTCGGCCTGGAACTGCGCGAAGGACGTCTCCAACAGCTCGCGTGAGCGATGCCGCCCGAACTGCTCGACGAGGTTGACCGCCATGTTGTACGACGGCTTGAAGCTGGACCGCAGCGGATACGTGCGCGTACCGGCCAACCCGGCCAGATGCTCGGGACTGCTCCCCCGCTGCCACAGCACCACGGCATGGCCCTCGACGTCGATACCCCGACGCCCGGCCCGGCCCGTCAACTGCGTGTACTCGCCCGGGGTGATGTCGGCGTGCTGCTCGCCGTTCCACTTGACGAGCTTCTCCAACACCACCGACCGGGCGGGCATGTTGATACCCAGGGCGAGCGTCTCGGTCGCGAACACGGCCTTCACCAGGCCGCGCACGAACAGCTCCTCGACGACCTCCTTGAACGTCGGCAGCATGCCCGCGTGGTGGGCCGCGATACCGCGCTCCAGGCCCTCCAGCCACTCGTAGTACCCCAGGACGTGCAGGTCCTCGGTGGGGATGGAGGCGGTGCGCTCCTCGACGAGGGCCCGCACCTTGGCCCGCGCCTCGTCGTCGTTGAGCCGCAGACCGGCGTACAGACACTGCTGTACGGCGGCCTCGCAGGCGGCGCGGCTGAAGATGAAGGTGATGGCGGGCAGCAGCCCCTCGGCGTCGAGGCGCTCGATGACCTCGGGCCGGCTCGGCGTCCACACCCGCGACCGCTGCCGGCGCTCCCGCTCCCGGTCGGCCTCGCGCATCGCGCGACCGCGTCTGCGGTCCTGGTACGAGGGCCGCTGGGCCTCCATCCGGGCCAGCCGCGTGAGGTCGGGGTTGACGGCCTTCTTGTTGCCCTCGCCCTCCTCGAACAGGTCGTACATCCGCCGCCCGGCGAGCACGTGCTGGAACAGCGGCACGGGCCGGTGCTCGGAGACGATCACGTCGGTGTCGCCGCGGACGGTGTCGAGCCAGTCGCCGAACTCCTCGGCGTTGGACACGGTCGCGGAGAGGGAGACCAGGGTGACCGACTCCGGGAGGTGGATGATCACCTCTTCCCAGACGGCACCCCGGAAGCGGTCGGAGAGGTAGTGCACCTCGTCCATGACCACGTATCCGAGGCCGAGCAGGGTCTGCGAGCCCGCGTACAGCATGTTCCGCAGCACCTCGGTGGTCATTACGACCACCGGCGCCTCGGAGTTGACGCTGTTGTCGCCGGTGAGCAGACCGACCTTGTCCGCGCCGTAACGACGCGACAGGTCGGCGTACTTCTGGTTCGACAGCGCCTTGATGGGTGTCGTGTAGAAGCACTTCTTGCCCTGCTGGAGGGCGAGGTGGACGGCGAACTCGCCCACGATCGTCTTGCCCGAGCCGGTGGGGGCGGCCACCAGCACGCCCTTCCCGGACTCGAGCGCCTGACAGGCCTCGATCTGGAAGGGGTCGAGGCCGAAGTCGTACATCTCGCGGAAGTCGGCGAGCGCGGTGGCCTGCTCGGCAGCGCGCCTGCGCGCGGCAGCGTACCGCTCGGCCGGTGAGAGATCGTCTGTCATCGTGCTTTCGAGCGTACCGGGCCCCACTGACAACAGGACGATCATTATCCGGATCCCGACTTGTCAAACCCCGGGTCCGTGCACTTCAGAGCCCCAGGACGCGGATCGCCCCCGGTACACAACGCGCGGTCAGCGGCAGCGGCCCGAGCTGCTCCCCGTCGGCGTACCCGGTGATCCCCCAAGCGCTGATCTCGACCTTCGCCGCCCGGTGCACGGTGACCTTGGCGTGGTCGACGTGGGTGCCCCGGTAGACGCTCGGGAACACCCTGAGCAACGTGGCCCGGCTGCAGTCGCCGACCACGGTGATGTCGAACAGCCCGTCGGTGAGGTCGGCGCCGGGACAGATCCGCATGCCGCCGCCGTACGACGATCCGTTGCCGACCGCGACGAGGGTCGCCTCGATCTCCCGGACCTCGCCGTCGTCGAGCCTGATGCGGTACGGGAAGGGCTTGAAGGCGGCGAGTTCGGCGATCATCGCCAGGTCGTACTTGAAGCGTCCGGTGGGCCATCTCATGCGGTTGCCGCGGTCGTTGACGCGGGAGTCGAAGCCGGAGGCGAGGACGGTGCCGAACCAGCGGTCGCCCGCCTGCCCGAGGTCGATGTCGCGCGGGGTGCCGTCCTTGAGGGACTCGGCGATACGGCGGCCCGCGGCGGCCGGGTCGCGCACCGGCAGGCCCAGGGCGCGGGCGAGGTCGTTGCCGGTGCCGGCGGCGACCAGGCCGAGCGGGGTGCGGGTGCCGGCGACGGCCTGGAGGGCCAGGTGCGCCATGCCGTCGCCGCCGACGGCGACCAGGGCGCCGGTGCCGTCCGCGACGGCGGCCCGCGCGCGCGTGAGGGCGTCCTCGGCGTTCTCGCCGAGGACCGTGCGCACGGAGAAACCGGCCGCCCGCAACGCGGAAGCGGCCGGCTGCGCCGCGTGGGCGCCCCGGCCGCGACCCGCGGTGGGGTTGACGAAGAGGGTGATCTCGCTGGTCACGTCACTGACCCTACGAGTCGCTTCCCGATCTTCAGGTCACGTCGTCATAACCGTTGACCCGGTCCGTCGACGACTGCTCGGGCAGCGCCCGGGAGGCGGAGACGGTCTCGACCTCGCCGATGTCCTCGGGGGTGAGGTCCAGGTCGGAGGCCTCGTCGTCGTCAGGGCCCTCGGCGTCCTTACGGCGCCGGCGCCTGTCGTTGACCAGGGAGAAGAGCGTCGCGACGAAGTACAGCACCCAGATGGGGCCGGCCAGCGCGAGCATGCTCAGCGGGTCCGTGCTCGGCGTCGCCACGGCGGCGAACACCGTGATGCCCATGATCATCCCGCGCCACCAGCCGAGCATCCGCTTACCGGTGATCATCCCGGTGAGGTTCAGCATGACCAGCAGCAACGGCAGCTCGAAGGAGAGGCCGAAGACGATCACCATGCGCGTGACGAGCTGGAGCAGATCGTCGAGGGGCAGCAGGTTGTCGATGCTGCCGCTCGGTGTGAAGTCGATCAGCACCTTGGCGGTGGTGGGGAGCACCGAGTACGCGAAGTAGGCACCGCCCATGAACAGCGGGGCGCCGGTGAAGACGAAGGCGTAGGCGTACTTCTTCTCGTGCCGGTGCAGGCCCGGGGCGACGAACGCCCAGAGCTGGTAGAGCCAGATCGGCGAGGCCAGCACGATGCCGGCGGTCAGCGAGACCTGCAGAGCCAGTGTGAAGGGCGCGAGCAGACCGTTGATCGTGATCCGGGCGCACTTGTCAGTGGTCTCGGACGACTTGGCGAGTTCCGCGAAGCTCTTGTCGCAGCCGATCGAATCCAGGATCGGCTTCGTCAAGAAGTTGATGATGTCGTTGTAGAAGAAGGCCGCGACGACCGTCACGATGACGATGGCCAGCAGCGCCTTGGCGAGCCGGTTGCGGAGCTCACGAAGGTGATCCGCAAGGGGCATCCGCCCCTCGGGATCCTTCTCCTCATTGCGGGCAGACTTCAGCAACCCACGTTCCCATCTCGTGCAGCGGGCCGGAGGTCACCGGCCCTGCGTCAGCGCTTGGTCGTGTCCGTCGGCTCGGTGACCGGGCGGGAGCTGGTCACGTCGCCGGGGGCGGCCTGGATGGTGCGCTGGACCTGGGGCTGCTGGTCGTCCTGCGGCGGAGCGGACGGGGCGGACGCGTTGTCCTGGCCCTCCGACTTCATCGCCTTCGCCTCGCTCTTGAGGATGCGGGCGGACTTGCCGAGCGAGCGCGCCATGTCGGGAAGCTTCTTCGCGCCGAACAGCAGGATGATGACGACGAGGATGAGAATGATCTCGGGGGCGCCGAGCCTTCCGAACATAAGTCTTTACCTTCTCACCGAGGCGGCTGGGGTGGGGTGCTGTCCGACCGGTCGGACAGGTGTCCGAACGATCGTGTTGACAGCGATCGTAACGCTCAGGGGTGAACGTGAGGCAATCCCCGTGCGTACTCCCGGTCCGCGGCCCGGGCCTCGTTCTCCGGTCCGCGACCAGCAGCGTACCTGGCCGGGCCCCCGGGGTGACAGGCCGAAGTGACCCAAAACGCTTCCGGCGCGGGACTCACATGCGGTGCACAGCGGGACTCACAGCGCGTCCACAGAGCGGGCGGTGCTCACCGCGGCCCGTTCCAGGTCCTCGGCGGCCCTGCCGATGCGCTGCGCGGAGTCCGAGACCTGGCGTCCGAGCCGCTGCGCCTCCACGAACACCCGCACGGCGAGCACACCGAGGACGGTGAGACCCAGGAAACCCACAGCGATCGCGAACATCGGCCAGAACATGGTGCCGAGCCTAGAGGGTGGAGTGCAGCCGCAGGGTCCTGACCCCGCCGCCGGTCAGCAGCTCCACGATCCGCTCCCCGGCCGGCTTGCGGACGGAGGCACCGCAGTCGGGGCAGGTGAAGGAGTAGAACGTGGTCTTGCTGGTGGCCCCGATGGCCAGCCGCAGGGCGCTCGCCGCGAGCTCGAACCGGCCCCGGCAGTCCGGGCAGCCCGCCCGGAACACCATCGGCGCCACGCTCCGCATCCCGGCGAACGCGGCCGCCACCGACATCTCCCGCACCTCAGGCGCCGCCGACTCGCTCAAAGCTCCTGCTCCTGCCTGTCGTACTGCCCGTCGTCGTTCGTATGAGTTCGGTGTGAACCCTGCGCCTCGACCCCGTCGTACGCCGCCAGCGCCTCACGGGCCGCCTGCCGGGCGCTGTCGGCCAGCTCGCGCGGCGAGACGATACGGCCGTCGCGGCCGAGCCGCAGCGCCAGGCGCCGCAGGGACGTCGGGTCGGGGGTCCGCAGGGTAATACGCAGCCCACCGTCGACCAGCTCATCCGCACTGTCGTGCGGGTAGTACTCGGCGACCCAGCGCCCGCCCGGACCCACCTCGACCACGACCTCCGGGTCCTCGGCGGCCGGCTGCACCAACGCCTCCGACAGGTCCCGCAGCTCGATCTCGGGCGGCGCGGACGGCTCGTCGAGGATCTTGATCTCGGCGACCCGGTCGAGCCGGAACGTGCGGCGCGCCTCGGAGCGCCGGCACCAGGCCTCCACGTAGGTGTGACCGACGCTGACCAGCCGGATCGGGTCGATCTCGCGCTCGGTGACCTCGTCGCGCGCGGGCGAGTAGTAGCGGATCCACAGTCGGCGCCGCTCGGAGATCGCGCGGTCGACGTCCGCGAAGACCCCGCCCTCGGACTCGAAGGTCACCGACAGCCGGGAGCTGGCACCCGCCTGCTCCCCGGCCGCGGCCTCCACCTTGGCCGTGGCCCGCAGCAGCGCCTGCCGGTCGCCCTCGCGCAGGCCGGGCAGCGTCGAGACGGCCCGGGCGGCGACGAGCAGCGCGGTGGCCTCGTCGGCGGCCAGCCGCAGCGGCTCGGCCGTCTCCTCACCGAGCGCGGCCGGGTTGTGCCACCAGATGCGCTCACCGTCGGTGTCGATGTCGAGGAGGTCGCCACCGCGAAAGCTGGTGCCGCACATGGGCAGCACATCGAGGTCGGAGACCAGCTCGTCCTCGGTGATCCCGAAGGCACGGGCGACGTCCTCGACCCGGGCGCCGGGCCGCTCCTTCAGATACGTCACCAGGGAGAGCATCCGCCGGGTCTGGTCGATGGCGTTGACGGGCCTGACCGGTTTGCCTGCCACAGTTCTCTTCCGCTCCCCCTCAGCCCTTGGCCACGGCACGCAGCCGGTCCACCACGTCGGCCCGCAGCTCCGCGGGCTCCAGGACCACCACGTCGGGCCCGAACTCCACCAGCCAGGCGTCCAGGCCATGGCCGTACGGGATCTCCAACTCGTCCCAGCCGTCGCCCAGTTCCCGCACCGCCGTGGCCTTCGCCCGCAGCGGGTAGCCCGCGTCCGCGCGCAGCCGGATCAGCGCGCTGCGGTCGGCGGTCTCCCCCGCCCAGCTCGCCACCGTCTCGCGGACGGTGACGACATCGGGCACCTCGGCGGTGAAGCGGGCGCCGCGCGAGCGCACCTTGCCGGTGATCCGGGACAGCCGGAACACCCGCTCGGCACCCCGGTCGCGGTCCCAGCCCGCCAGGTACCAGTGGCCGCGCCAGCACTCCAGCGCCCACGGCTCCACATGCCGGGTCTCGGGGTGGGCGGCGGTGGCCTTGCGGTACTCGAAGACCACCGGACGGCGGTCCCGGCAGGCGAGCATCAGCGGCTCGAACGCGGCCTCGTGCACGGGGATCCGCGGTTCCAGCGCGCCATGGGCCTCGTAGGGGTCCACGTCCTCGGGCAGCCCGGCCGCGCGCAGCTTCTGCAGGGCGCCACTGGCCGCGCCGGCGAGGCGGGCCTGCTGCCACACCTTGGCGGCGAGCCCGAGGGCGGCGGCCTCCTCGGCGTCCAGAGTGATGGGCGGCAGCCGGTTGCTGTCGCGGCGGGCGAGATAGCCGACCTCGCCGTCGAGGTTCTCCACGGTCTCGATGACGAGCCCGAGTTCGCGCAGATCGTCCTTGTCGCGCTCGAACATACGGTTGAAGCTGTCGTCCGAATTCGCTTCCAGATAGGCCTCGATGGACTCACGCAGCTCACGCTTGCTCAGCGGCCTGCGCGTCCCCAGCAGACACAGCGCCAGGTTCATCAGCCGCTCGGCCTTGGCAATGGCCATCGACGCCCTTCGCCTCCCTATGGTGCTTGACGACGTTGACCGTACCGCCCCGCGGTGGCGCGGCAAAAGCCGAGGGCCCATGCCCGGACAGGCATGGACCCCAGGTGATCGACAGTGATCGTACGACGATCAGACGGCGACCAGGTCGACGACGAAGATCAGCGTCTCGCCCGGCTTGATGGCCGGGGTCGGGCTCTGGTTGCCGTAGGCGAGGTGCGCGGGGATGGTCAGCTGGCGACGGCCGCCGACCTTCATGCCCTGCACGCCCTGGTCCCAGCCCTTGATGACGCGGCCGCCACCGAGCGGGAACTTGAAGGGCGTACCGCGGTTCCAGCTGGCGTCGAACTCCTCGCCCGTGCTGAAGGCCACGCCCACGTAGTGCACGGTGACGTTCTGGCCCGCCCGGGCCACCTCGCCGTCGCCCTCCCAGATGTCCTTGATCTCGAGGTCCGCCGGGGGCTCGCCGCCCGGGAAGTCGATCTCGGGCTTGTCGATGCTCACTTCATCACTCCTTGTTCCATGACGTACGTCGGGAACAGTCTCACAGACCGGTGCGGTCAGACGGTGCCAAGGATGTCCACCACGAAGACCAGCGTGTTCTTCGCCAGCTCACTGCTCGGGCTCGCGCCGTAGCCGAGGGAGGGCGGGATCACCAGCAGCACCCGGTCGCCGACGTTCTTGCCGACGAGCCCCTTGTCCCAGCCTTCCACCACCGAGCCGTTGCCGATCTGGAAGGCGGTGGCGCCACCGTGGTCCCAGGACGAGTCGAACTTCTCCCCGTCCTCCCACTTCACCCCGGTGTACTGGGCGACGAGTCCCTGACCGGCCTCGACCTTCTTGCCACTGCCCTTGATCAGCACCTGCTGCTCAAGCTCCTTGGGGGCCTTCTCGCCCTTGGGGATGGTGATGGTCGCCGCCTTCTGCGACGGCGCCTTCACCTCCGGCATGCCCGCCGCGGGGGCCGCCTGCTCGCCCTCGGCCTCGGCCTTGGCGTCGACGGTGGCCGCGCCCACAGGGTCGATCACCCAGATCAGCACGTCCTTCGCGGTGATGCCGGAATCGGTGTTCAGGTTCTGGCCCAGCAGATCACCCGCGGTGCCCTGCACCAGGATCCGGCTGCCCGGCTTCTTGCCCTTCACCGCGTCGAGCACCTTCTCGGGCAGCTGCTGGCTCGGCTTGCCGATCTGCTCGACGGACTGCCGACGAGGCGTCTTGTCGCCCGCCGTCGCGGCGGTCCAGGTCCCGCTCAGCTCCTTGTCGTCGCCCCACTTCTCGACGATCCAGTCCAGCCGCACGAAGTCGGAGGCCTTGATCGCGCTCCCACTGCCCTCCGAGAGCGTCTTGGTCACGGTCTTCTCGGACGGCTCGGCGTCCTTGGGTACGGAGATCTCGGGCTTCGCCCCGACCTTCCCCTTGACCTGGGCGACGGCTTCCGCCGCAGCACCGTCGTCCCCGTCGTCCGATCCGCACGCGGCGGTGAACAACAGAGCGGGAACGGCCAGCAGCGCCGCGACGCTTCGTTTCGTGTTGTAGTTCATCAGTCCAACTGGGCTCGGGGGCGAAGGCAGTGGCCGCCACTCTACGACGAAGGCGCCGCCGAGACCGATCACCGCAAGACACGCCGTCGCCCGGGCCGGAATCCGGCCCGGGCGACGTTCACCACGGATGCGAACCGCGAGGACTCACATACCGGCGATCAGCTTCTCCACCCGGTCGTCCACCGAACGGAACGGGTCCTTGCACAACACCGTGCGCTGCGCCTGGTCGTTGAGCTTGAGGTGGACCCAGTCGACGGTGAAGTCCCGCCGCTGCTCCTGGGCCCGGCGGATGAAGTCACCGCGAAGACGGGCCCGAGTGGTCTGCGGGGGCACCGACTTGCCCTCGAAGATCTTCAAGTCGTTGCAGATACGGGCGGCCTGGCCCTTCCTCTCCAGCAGGTAGTAGAGACCACGACGACGGTGGATGTCGTGATACGCGAGGTCTATCTGCGCCACCCGCGGGTGGGACATGGTCATGTTGTGCTTGGCCCGGTACCGCTCGATGAGCTTGTACTTCATGACCCAGTCGATCTCGGTACCGATCCGGTCGAGGTCCTCGGCCTCGATCGAGTCCAGCACCCGGCCCCACAGCTCCAGGACCTGCTCCACGGTGCCGGTACGGATACCCCGGCGCTCGACGAAGTCCACGGCCTTCTCGTAGTACTCGCGCTGCACCTCCAGCGCGGAGGCCTCCCGGCCGCTGGCCAGACGCACCTTGCGCCGACCGGTGATGTCATGGCTGACCTCGCGGATCGCCCGGATCGGGTTCTCCAGGGTGAGGTCGCGCATCACGGTGCCCGCCTCGATCATGCGCAGCACCAGGTCGGTGGCGCCGACCTTGAGGAGCATGGTCGTCTCGGACATGTTCGAGTCGCCCACGATGACGTGGAGACGACGGTAACGCTCGGCGTCCGCGTGCGGTTCGTCGCGGGTGTTGATGATCGGCCTCGATCGGGTCGTCGCCGAGGAGACGCCCTCCCAGATGTGCTCGGCCCGCTGACTGACGCAGTACACGGCGCCCCGCGGGGTCTGCAGAACCTTGCCCGCGCCGCACAGCAGCTGACGGGTGACAAGGAAGGGAATGAGGATGTCCGCGAGCCGGGAGAACTCCCCGTGGCGCGCGACGAGATAGTTCTCGTGGCAGCCGTAGGAGTTACCGGCCGAGTCCGTGTTGTTCTTGAAAAGGTAGACGTCGCCCGCGATTCCTTCCTCGTGCAGGCGTCGTTCGGCGTCCACCAGGAGTCCTTCGAGAATGCGCTCGCCTGCTTTGTCGTGCGTGACCAGTTCCGTCACGTTGTCACATTCGGGTGTCGCGTATTCCGGATGTGACCCGACGTCGAGATAGAGGCGGGCGCCGTTTCGCAGAAAGACATTGCTGCTGCGGCCCCATGACACGACACGGCGGAAGAGGTACCGCGCCACCTCGTCGGGAGACAGGCGGCGCTGTCCCCTGAACGTACATGTGACGCCGTACTCGTTCTCCAGCCCGAAAATGCGGCGGTCCATGACTGAACATTACGCCCGATCCCCTGTGCTGAAACGGGGTTCGACAGCACGGTTTGGATCATTTTCCGATGAAGCCGCAACCACCCCCCGCCCACCGGGAGCTGCGAGGACCCGCCCGGTGGCCAGCAGAACCAGCAGCGACACACCCCCGGCGACACCCGGCACAGCGAACCCCCACAGCGCTCCCCCGGCCTCTACGACCGGCCCCGCGACGCCCGTTCCGACCGACGCGCCGACGGTGAACGTCGTCACAAGCCACGAGAAAGCCTCGGTGACCGTCCCGCGCGGCGCGTGCTGGTCGACCAGCACGAAGGCACAGGCGATGGCGGGCGCGAGGAACACCCCGGCCACCACGGTGAGCAACACCATCGCAACCACACCGGGCATCAGCATCAACGGCAGGTAACACACCGCCAGCAAGGCCACCAGCACCTGGAGTCGACGCCCGGGCTCCCCGGTCCACCGCGGCGCCCCGTACACCGTGCCACCCACGAGCGCGCCCAGCCCGATCGCCGCCATCAGCCACCCGTACACCGCGTCGCCCCCGTGGTCGTCGGCGTACGGCACCGAGGCCACCGTGATGGAACCGAGCGCCATACCCACGAACAGGAACGCGCCGAGCAACGCCAGCAGCCCGGGCGAACGCAGCGCGCCGAGCCAGTGCGCCTCGCGCGGCGCCGAGCGCCACGCGCGCGAGGGCGGCGAGACGACCACGGAGAGCGCGCCGAGCACCCCGATCACGTTCAGCACCAGCAGGGCCGCCTGGGCCGACCACACCGCCGTGCACAGCGTCACCAGCAAAGGCCCGAGGGTGAACATGACTTCCTGCGCCACGGCGTCCATGGCGTACGCCGAGTGCACCTGCCCCTCCCCGCGCAGCACGTTCGGCCACAGCGCCCGCAGACCACCCTCCAGCGGCGGCGTGAAGAGTCCGGCGGCGGCCACCGAGACATAGGCGAGGGCGAGCAGGTCCGGGCCGGTGAAGGCGAAGGCCGCCATCGCCAGGGCGGAGGCGATCGCCGCGGGCAGCTGGACCCGCGGCTGGCCGTGCAGGTCCACCAGCCGGCCCAGCACCGGCTGACCGACGGCGTTGGCGACGCCGTAGACCGCCGCCAGCGCCCCGGCGAGGCTGTAGGAGCCGCCCTCGGCGCGCACGAACAGCACGATCGCGATCGCCGCGGTGGCGTTCGGCAGCCGGCCCACCAGCGTGCCGACGAGCAGCCTGGTCGCATGCCTCGCCCGGAGGATCTCCAGGTATCCCGCGGCCATCTTCCACCCTTCCCCTGCCGTGACGTGTGCCTGCGACGCATGAGGTTTTACGTATAACGTCGTCCGTCATACGTACCATGTGCGCTGTTGAGGAGTCCAGACGAAAGAGCAGGCAGCCGGTGGCACGAGGCAGCACCCGCCCCACCAGCCGGGACGTCGCCCAGGCCGCAGGCGTCTCCCAGGCCGCGGTCTCCCTCGTCCTCGGTGACAAATGGCGCGGCCGGGTCTCCGAAACCACCGCGGAACGCGTACGCCAGGCCGCCCGCGAACTCGGCTACCGACCCAACCTCGCCGCCCGCAACCTCCGCCTGGGCCGCACCCGCACCGTCCTCCTCGTCGTCCCCGCCCTGACCACGGAATTCTTCGCCGGCGTCTACACCGGCGCCGCACGCGTCGCCGCCGCACACGGCTTCGGCGTGGTCCTCTACCCCTCCCCCGAAGGCGTCGGCCCCGCCCGGAACCCCTTCGCCTCCGCCCAGGCCGCCCTCGACGGCGTCATCGCCTCCTCCATGGCCGCCGACGCCCTCACCGCCATCCGCGGCGACCAACTCCCCCTCGTGATGCTCGACAGCGACCCCGACGGCAGCCTGGGCGCCGCCACCGTCAACCTCGACATCGCCGACGGCACCCGCCAGATCGCCGACCACCTGCTGAACCTCGGCCACCGACACTTCCTGCACCTGGCCGCCGACATCCCCTCCTGGACCTTCGAGGTACGCGCACGCGAACTCGCCGCCCGCATCGACGCGACACCCGGAGCCTCACTGCGGACAGCACCCACCGCTCTGTCCATCGAAGGCGCCCTGGCCGCCATGGAAGCGGCCCTGGACACACCCGGCCCGACACCCACCGCCGTGGTCTGCGACGACGACAAACTCGCGGCAGGCGTCTACAAAGCCCTGCGCCGCCGAGGACTGCGCATCCCCGACGACGTCTCCGTCACGGGCGTCGACGACATCGCCCTCGCCGCCGCCCTCGACCCAGAACTGACCACCGTACGACTGGACGCCGAGCTCTTCGGCGAACACGGCATGAGAGCCCTCCTGGCCGTCCTGGACGGCCGGACACCCGACGCCGGGGACATCCCCGTCGAACTCGTCCTACGAGGCTCCACCGCCCCGCCCGCCGCCCCCTGAACGCACTGTGCCCCGGCCGAATCGTCGGCCGGGGCACACAGTGGGACGGGGGTGAGGCGCGAAACTACTCCTCCTCGGAGCTCTCCGCCTCGGTCGACGCGCCACCGGCCTCCAGCAGCCGGTCGAGCTGACGGCCCACGATCCGCTTGAACTTGCGCTGCTGCGGACGCGTACGGTCCAGCACCGCGACCTCCAGCCGCTCCGCGGGAATCTCCCGCTCCGTGCCGTTGGTGTCCCGGGACAAGGCCTGGACAGCCAGCTTCAGAGCCTCCGCGAGACTCATACCGTCCTGATGACGCTGATCCAGATAGCCACTGATCTGCTCGGCATTACCACCCACCGCGACCGAGCCGTGCTCGTCCACGATCGAACCGTCATGCGGCAACCGGTAGATCTGATCCCCGTCGGGCGTCTCCCCGACCTCGGCCACGACCAACTCCACCTCGTACGGCTTCTCAGCCGCCGAGGAGAAGATCGTGCCCAGCGTCTGGGCGTACACATTCGCCAGACCACGGGCGGTCACATCATCACGGTCGTACGTGTACCCACGAAGATCGGCGTACCGCACACCGCCGATCCGCAGGTTCTCGTACTCGTTGTACTTACCGGCGGCCGCGAAACCGATCCGGTCATAGATCTCGCTGAACTTGTGCAGCGCACGGGACGGGTTCTCACCGACGAACACAATGCCGTCGGCATACTGCAGCACAACCAGGCTGCGACCGCGAGCGATGCCCTTACGGGCGTACTCCGCCCGGTCGGCCATGGCCTGCTGGGGGGAGACATAGAACGGCGTCGACACCGGTTATCCGTCCCTTTCTGTCGAAGTCACTGCGATCACCTTGCAAGAACCGGCACGCCGCTACAGCAGCGCGGCCCGCGGACCGTCCGGCTGCTCCAGACGCCGCTCCAGGATCGAGCGGGCGATCTCGGACGACTCCGCGTCCGTGAGCCGACGGAAGCCGTCCTCGGTGATCACGGTGACGATCGGGTAGATCCGGCGGGCGACATCGGGACCACCGGTCGCCGAGTCGTCGTCAGCCGCGTCATAGAGGGCCTGCACCACCAGCGTGGTGGCCTGCTCCTCGGTCAGGTCGTCACGGAAGAGCTTCTTCATGGCACCGCGCGCGAAGAGCGAGCCGGAGCCGGTGGCCGCGTAGTTGTGCTCCTCCGAACGACCGCCCGTGACGTCGTAGGAGAAGATGCGACCCCTCTCCCGGTCCACGTCGAAGCCCGCGAAGAGCGGAACCACGGCCAGACCCTGCATGGCCATCCCGAGGTTCGACCGGATCATGGTCGACAGACGGTTCGCCTTGCCCTCCAGGGACAGCTGAGCACCCTCGACCTTCTCGAAGTGCTCCAGCTCCAGCTGGAACAGCTTCACCATCTCCACTGCCAGACCGGCCGTGCCGGCGATACCGACGGCCGAGTACTCGTCCGCCGGAAACACCTTCTCGATGTCCCGCTGCGCGATGACATTCCCCATCGTCGCCCGCCGGTCACCGGCGAGCACCACCCCGCCCGGGAAGGTCACGGCGACGATCGTGGTGCCGTGCGGCGCCTCGATCACGCCCTGGGTCGGCGGCAGTTGACGGTTGCCCGGCAGGATCTCCGGCTGGTGCTCGGAGAGAAAGTCCATGAACGAGGACGACCCAGGCGTCAGGAAGGCAGCTGGTAGACGCCCGGTGCTACGAGTGTTGGCTTCCACGCGATTCCTTCCACGTAAGCAGCAGCCCGCCTTATGGCATCGGGCCGATCCTTGAACTGCCCCAGTGCGGCATTGCAGCTGAAGCACAGTACGCCTCGGACCCTACCCGTCTTGTGGCAGTGATCCACATGCTCGGGCACAGCCGCCAAACATATGCAGCAGACGCCCCCTTGAGAGGCGATCAACTCGTCGCGCTCGGCCTCCGTCATGCCGTACTGACGCTTTAGGTGATCTTCTCGCCCGCGCTCAGCCCGGCACGCTTTGCAGCGTGTCACCAAACCGTCCGAAGCAGTCGCGTTGCGATGCCATTCACTGTGCGGCTTGACCTCGCCACAGGTCCGGCAGAGCTTGTGCCCGGCAGGCACATCTACCCTCGGTCGAACGTTGCGCCCCTTCGCCACCTGCCGCTGCTGGTGGTAGGCCGCCGCGCACTCACGGCAATAGGCCTGCAACCCGTCACGCATCGCCTTGTTTCGCGCGAACGCTGCTCGCGGCTTGTACTCCTTACACCGCGAGCAACGCCTCACACCTTCTGCGCTTTCCAATCTCAACTCCCCCGAAACCTTCGATTCGAAGGTAAACCTACTGTCCACCCTTCTGAACGAAGGACCGCACGAAGTCCTCGGCGTTCTCCTCTAGGACATCGTCGATCTCGTCCAGAACCGAGTCCACGTCGTCGCTCAGCTTCTCCTGGCGCTCCTTGAGGTCCTCGGTGGCTGCCGCTTCCGGTGCCGTTTCCTCGACTTCCTCGGTGGAACGCGTGGCCTTCTGCTGGCCGCCGCCGGTGTCCTTGGTTGCCATAACCCTCACCCCGCTCGTTTCGCCCGACATGGTCGCCAGGTCGGCTTATCCGCCGATCGGTGATGATCAGACCCTACAAGCCAGGTCTGACATCGGCCCCGCAGTTTCCTCAACGTACGGGGGCCACCTCGATGATTCCCGGACACCGGCGTTTCCACCCCGCCCGGCGCTCTTGGTCCGAGTACCCGCTCAGCCGCCGGACAGGACCTTGACCAGGTCTTCCGCGGTTCGGCAGCGGTCCAGGAGCTCCTTGACGTGATTACGCGTTCCGCGAAGTGGTTCCAGGGTTGGAACGCGCTGGAGGGAGTCGCGGCCCGGCAGGTCGAAGATGACCGAGTCCCAGGAGGCCGCGGCGACGTCGTCGGCGTACTGCTCCAGGCAGCGGCCCCGGAAGTACGCGCGGGTGTCCTCCGGCGGCTTCGTACGGGCCCGCTGGACGTCGGCCTCGTCCAGCAGGCGCTTCATGCGGCCCCGGGCCGCGAGGCGGTTGTAGAGGCCCTTCTCGGCCCGTACGTCGGCGTACTGGAGGTCGAGGAGGTGGAGCTTGGCGGCGTCCCAGTCGAGGCCGTCGCGGCGCCGGTAGCCCTCCATGAGTTCGCGCTTGGCGACCCAGTCCAGTTCGCCCGCGAGGCTCATGGGGTCGTTCTCGAGCCGGTTGAGGGTGTCTTCCCAGCGGGACAGGACGTCCTTGGTCTGTTCGTCGACGTCGGCGCCGAACCGCTCCTCGACGTACTTGCGGGAGAGCTCGAAGTACTCCATCTGCAACTGGACCGCGGTGAGTGTCCGGCCGCTGCGGAGCGTGACCAGGCGCTGGAGGGTCGGGTCGTGGGAGACCTGGTGGAGGGTGCGTACGGGCTGGTCCACCGCCAGGTCGACGGCGATGAAGCCGTCCTCGATCATGGACAGCACCAGGGCCGTGGTGCCGAGCTTGAGGTAGGTGGAGATCTCCGAGAGGTTGGCGTCGCCGATGATGACGTGCAGTCGGCGGTACTTCTCGGCGTCCGCGTGCGGTTCGTCGCGGGTGTTGATGATGGGGCGCTTGAGGGTGGTCTCCAGGCCGACCTCGACCTCGAAGTAGTCGGCGCGCTGGCTGATCTGGAAGCCGTGTTCGTGGCCGTCCTGGCCGATGCCGACGCGGCCGGCTCCGGCGAAGACCTGGCGGGAGATGAAGAAGGGCGTGAGGTGGCGCACGATGTCCGAGAAGGGGGTTTCCCGCTTCATCAGGTAGTTCTCGTGCGTGCCGTAGGAGGCGCCCTTGTTGTCGGTGTTGTTCTTGTAGAGGTGGATCGGCTGGGCGCCGGGGAGCTGGGCGGCGCGTTCGGCGGCCTCTGCCATGATGCGTTCGCCGGCCTTGTCCCAGAGGACGGCATCGCGGGGGTTGGTGACCTCGGGGGCGCTGTATTCGGGGTGTGCGTGGTCGACGTAGAGGCGTGCGCCGTTGGTGAGGATGACGTTGGCCAGGCCGATGTCCTCGTCGGTGAGCTGGCTGGAGTCGGCGACCTCGCGGGCGAGGTCGAAGCCCCGCGCGTCCCGCAGCGGGTTCTCCTCCTCGAAGTCCCAGCGGGCCCGGCGGGCCCGGTGCATCGCCGCCGCGTAGGCGTTGACGATCTGGGACGAGGTGAGCATGGCATTGGCGTTGGGGTGTCCGGGGACGGAGATCCCGTACTCCGTCTCGATGCCCATTACTCGCCGTACGGTCATGCGGCCCTCCTTGCCCGGCGGCGCCCTCGGTCGGGGGCGGCGCTCAAGTACCGCTGGCGCTCCGGTGCGTGTGCGGTGCCCGTCCCCGCACTGCGCGACTCGGCGGTACCGAAGAGCCTAGAACGGCTTTGCGCTGGTGGGGAGATCATTTGCGTCATTGCCTTGCACGCCTCTGGTTCCGGTTGGTTGCCTGAAAAACAGTCGGCTGCGGGTACCCGGTGAGGGCACCCGCAGCCGCCCTGTTTTTACAGGTACTGACCGGTGTTCGCCACCGTGTCGATGGAGCGTCCGGTGTCGGCGCCCTGCTTTCCGGTGATGAGGGTACGGATGTAGACGATCCGTTCGCCCTTCTTTCCGGAGATGCGGGCCCAGTCGTCCGGGTTGGTGGTGTTCGGCAGGTCCTCGTTCTCCTTGAACTCGTCCACGCATGCCTGGAGGAGGTGGGAGACGCGAAGGCCCTTGGCGTTGTGGTCGAGGAAGTCCTTGATCGCCATCTTCTTGGCGCGGCCGACGATGTTTTCGATCATGGCGCCGGAGTTGAAGTCCTTGAAGTAGAGGACTTCCTTGTCACCGTTGGCGTAGGTGACCTCCAGGAAGCGGTTTTCCTCGGATTCCGCGTACATGTGTTCCACGGCGGTCTGGATCATGCTCTGGACCGTGGTGGTCTTGCTGCCGCCGTGCTCGCCGACGTCGTCGGAGTGCAGCGGGAGGCGTTCGGTGAGGTATTTACCGAAGATGTCCTTGGCGGCCTCGGCGTCGGGACGCTCGATCTTGATCTTCACGTCCAGGCGGCCGGGGCGCAGGATGGCGGGGTCGATCATGTCCTCGCGGTTGGAGGCGCCGATCACGACCACGTTCTGCAGGCCTTCCACACCGTCGATCTCGGCGAGGAGCTGCGGGACGATGGTGTTCTCCACGTCCGAGCTGACTCCGGAGCCGCGGGTGCGGAAGAGGGATTCCATCTCGTCGAAGAAGACGATGACGGGTGTGCCCTCGGAGGCCTTCTCGCGTGCACGCTGGAAGACGAGGCGGATCTGCCGCTCGGTCTCGCCGACGTACTTGTTGAGGAGCTCGGGGCCCTTGATGTTGAGGAAGAAGCTCTTGCCCTGGGCCTGGCCGGTGACTTCGGCGACCTTTTTGGCCAGCGAGTTGGCGACGGCCTTGGCGATGAGCGTCTTGCCGCATCCGGGGGGCCCGTACAGCAGGACGCCCTTGGGCGGCCTGAGTTCGTGCTCCTTGAAGAGGTCGGGGTAGAGATAGGGAAGCTCGACCGCGTCGCGGATGGCCTCGATCTGGCCGCCGAGACCGCCGATCTGTTCGTAGCCGATGTCGGGGACTTCTTCGAGGACGAGTTCTTCGACCTCGCTCTTGGGAACGACTTCGTAGACATAGCCGGAGCGGGGTTCGAGCAGGAGGGCGTCGCCGGGGCGGATGGTGATGTCCAGCAGCGGCTCGGCGAGCCGCACCACCCTTTCCTCGTCGGTGTGGCCCTGCACCAGTGCGCGTTCGCCGTCCTCGAGGATCTCCTTGAGGGTGACGATGTCACCGACGCTCTCGAACTCCATGGCCTCGACCACGTTGAGCGCTTCGTTGAGCATCAGTTCCTGGCCGCGTCGGAGCTCTTCGAGCTCGACGCTGGGGCTGACGTTCACCCGGAGTTTGCGTCCTCCGGTGAAGATGTCGGCGGTGCCGTCCTCGTTGGCCTGCAGGAAGACACCGAAGCCGGCCGGGGGCTGTGCGAGCCGGTCGACTTCCTCCTTGAGGGCCACGATCTGGTCGCGGGCCTCGCGGAGTGTGTTGGCGAGTCGCTCGTTCTGGGCGGACACGCCGGCCAGGTTGGTCTGCAGTTCGACGATCCGCTCTTCGAGAATCCTCGTGTGCCGCGGAGAGTCGGCGAGCTTGCGTCGCAGGACGGCGATCTCCTGCTCAAGGTAGGCAATCTGCCCGGCCGGGTCGTCGGACCCTCGTCCCGGGCGGATGCCGCGGTTCATGTCGTCGTCGTGGGCTGCCACGGTCCTCACCTCCTCCAAGGGGAGCTGGACGCTTCCAGACCCTACCTGGGTGGGTGTCGATTGAAACCCCTAGATCACTATGAGTGTCAAGGTGTGTCGTCGGTCACCCTGCGCCATCCCTCTACGCCGTGTGGATACCCAGTGAACGTGCTTCAGAAGCGGACTGTTCCAAGGTCGGAGTGCTCGAAATCTTCCACGGCGGGGCCGAGTTGCCCACAGCGTCGCCGGTCGGGGGCCCGCGAAAGGGCGCGTCGGCCTGGTCCGGCCCGCTCCAGTCGGGCTCCAGCGCGCGTCGATCACGGCTCCAGTTCGTTGACGGAGCGTGTACGAACGGGCGGATCGCGTCACGGTCGCGGTGCTCTCGGCGGGCCGTCGGTCGCGGGGGCCCGGAGGTAGGGTCGGGTTGAGTTCGGGACCCGAGACGGCAGGAGAGATGAGCGTGCAGCAGGAGGCCGTGGCCGACGGTGAGGCGCTGGAGGTCTGGATCGATCAGGATCTCTGTACCGGCGACGGGATCTGTGTGCAGTACGCGCCTGAGGTGTTCGAGCTGGACATCGACGGGCTGGCGTATGTGAAGGGCTCGGACGACGAACTGCTGCAGGACAAGGGCGCCACGACGCCGGTCCCGCTGACGCTGCTGACGGATGTGGTGGACTCGGCGAAGGAGTGTCCGGGCGACTGCATCCATGTGCGCCGGGTGTCGGACCTGGTCGAGGTCTACGGGCCCGACGCGGACTGAGTCGCCGGGCGCCCGCGTGCGTATCTTCAGACGCTGTGGGCGCCCGCGGGCGTGGAACGGACGAACGCGCCGTTCTTCCACTGCCACTTGGCGCTCGTCGTGACGTCGGGGCAGCAACTGGGCACGGAGTCCGAGGAGTAGCCGAGCATGTCGGCGTTCACGGTCCCGTCGGTGACCGTGAGGGTCTTGACGGTGATGCGGTCCTTCGGGTCGACGAGGGTCGCCACGACGCGGGGCGTTGTGGCGTCGGCGGCCTGCGTGAGGACGTAGACGCCGTCGGGCGGGGTGCCCATGGGGGCGTCGCAGTGGACGGCCACCACGGTCTCCGGTCGGTCGTCGCCGTCGAGGTCTCCGGAGGTTTTTTTCACCACGAGCGCCTTGACTGGGCCGCACTCGATCGGGAAGTCGACGTGGGCGGGGTCCGGTGCGGTGGCGGCCGTGGGGGCGCTGTGCGACTGGGGTCCCGCGGCCTGGGCTGCGGTGGCCGGGTTGGGCTGGAGGACCGAGGAGAGCGCCACGACGCCGGCGACGGCTGTGGCGGTGGCGACCCAGTGGATGGGGCGGGTGTGGGTGTGAGCGAGTTCCGGGACCGCGGATTGCTGCACTAGGGGTGACTCCCGAGAGGGCTGTGGCGGTGGGGGTGGCCAGCATGGTGCCACACGTCACAGTGGGACGGAACGGCGGGGTCGGTGGTTGTCGGCTCCCGGCCTTGCGTTTTCTGGTGTCGTGTCAATGAAAAGGCGCCGTGGCCGAGTTCCGGATCGGTGTCGGGAACTCGGCCACGGCGTGGTTGCGTTGTACGCGGCACGGGGCCGCCTCAGCGGCCGGAGCCTCCGTCGGCGTTGGGGCCGGCGTAGTCCTCGCCGTAGGCGCCCTTGGCGGGGCGGCGGCGGCGCATGGGCGGCTCGACGCCGTCCGCGAGGCGGCGGGCGGTGAGGAGGAAGCCGGTGTGGCCGATCATCCGGTGGTCGGGGCGGACGGCGAGGCCCTCGATGTGCCAGTTGCGGATCATCGATTCCCAGGCGGTCGGCTCGTTGAAGCAGCCGATCTCGCGGATGGACTCGACGGTCCGGGCGAGCTGGGTGGTGGTGGCGACGTAGCAGCAGAGGATGCCGCCGGGGACGAGGGCCTTGGAGACGGCCTCCAAACATTCCCAGGGGGCGAGCATGTCGAGGATGACGCGGTCGACGTCGGCGTCGGACAGGTTGTCCTGGAGGTCGCCGACGGTGAGCTGCCAGGCGGGGTGCGGGCCGCCGAAGTAGCGCTCGACGTTCTGCTGGGCGATCTCCGCGAAGTCCTCGCGGCGCTCGTAGCTGTGCAGCATGCCCTGGTCGCCGATGGCGCGCAGCAGGAAGCTGCTGAGCGAGCCGGAGCCGACGCCCGCTTCGACGACGCGTGCGCCGGGGAAGATGTCGGCGAAGGCCAGGATCTGCCCCGCGTCCTTGGGGTAGACCACGGCGGCGCCGCGGGGCATGGACAGGACGTAGTCGGGGAGCAGGGGGCGCAGCGCGAGGTAGGCGACGTTCCCGGTGGTGCGGACAACGCTGCCCTCGGGAGCACCGATCAGTTCGTCGTGGGGGAAGGAACCCTTGTGGGTGTGGAAGTTCTTCCCGGCCTCGAGCGTGAACGTGTAGTGGCGGCCCTTGGGGTCGGTCAGCTGAACCTGGTCCCCGACCTTGAAGGGCCCGCGCCTGCGGGCGGCACCGGTCGGTTCGGACATGTGAACAGACTACCGGGGTTTGTGGAGCCCTCCGACCACGGGGAAGGGTGGAGCACCTCTTTGGGAGAGCGGTGCTTTCAGTTGGGGCGGGCCATGGCCTTCACGAAGGCTCGTTCCACGTCTGCGGCGGACAGGACGCCGTAGATCTCGCCGCTGTCCTCGACGACCAGGTACTCGGTGGCGGGGGTGGCGCGCAGGGTGTCCAGGAGGTCCTCGCCGGCGAGTTCGGCGGAGATGCGCATGCCGTCGGTGAGGTCCTGGGCGAGGCCGCTGACGGCGACCCAGGGGCGGCGGTGTTCGGGTACGCCGACGATGGCGGCCTCGCGGACGAGGGAGAGGGGTTCGCCGTCGGCGTCGACGACGACCAGGGCGCGGGCGCCGGCCTCGTTGGCGCGGCGCAGGGCCTCGGAGAGCGGGGTGTCGGTCTCGACGGGGACGGCGCGGCGGGTGAGGTTGCGGGCGCGCAGTTCGGGGAGGTGTTCGCGCAGGCGGGCCATGCGGAGGCTGTTGCCGGCGCCGGTCCAGATGATCGCGGCGAGGATCGCGGCGAGCAGGGCGTCCATGACGGTGTCCATGCCGACGTTGTCCTCGGCGTTGGAGCCGAGGGCGCCGGACTGGGTGAGCAGCGGGAGCCCGATCAGGACGGAGACGGCGAGGGCGCGGCCGACCCAGGCGGCGGCGATGGTGCCGCTCATGGGCTTGCCGGTGATCTTCCAGACGACCGCGCGGAGCATCCGGCCGCCGTCGAGGGGGAGGCCGGGCAGGAGGTTGAAGGCGGCCACGATGAGGTTGGAGATCATCAGGCCGGCCAGCAGGACGCCGGGGACGGTGCCGGGTTCGACGGGCTGCATGGCGACGTAGAAGAGGCCGGCGAGGACGAGGGAGAGGAGGGGGCCGACGAAGGCCAGCCAGAACTCGCGGCCCGGGGTCTCCGCCTCCTTCTCGATCTCGGAGACGCCGCCGAAGAACTGGAGCTGGATGCGGCGCACGGGCAGTTTGAAGCGCAGGGCGGCGACGGTGTGGGCCAGCTCGTGCACGAGTACGGAGGCGTAGAAGGCGACCGCGAAGAAGAGCGACACGAGGTATCGGGCGGCTCCGAGTTCGGGGAGCACCCGGTCGAGCTGGCCGCCGAACACCCAGGTGATCAGCGCCGCGACGAGGAACCAGCTGGGCGCGACGTACACGGGCACGCCGAAGGGGCGCCCCATGAGCAGCCCGCCGCCGGGGTCCTTGGGGCGCCGCGGGGGGCGGCCCTTGGTCGTGCCGGCGTGGGCGAGGGTGCGGTCGTCGGGGGTGCGGTCGTCCTGGGGGTCGGCGAAGGGCGGGGCGGTCCGGGCGTCTGCGGGGTGCTGGGCGTCCTGGGCGTCTGCGGGGGCCGGAGTTTGGACCGGGCCGGGTTTCTGCGCGGGCGGGTCTGTGTCGGCCGCCTGCTCGGTGGTGGCGTCCGCTGCGGGGGTGGTGTCCGTGGTCTCGGGAGCGGTGTCGGCTTGCGGGGCCTGCGTGGCGTCGCTCTCGGGACGGGGGGTCGCCGGGGCGTCGGTGTCCTGCGCGTTCGTTTCCGCGGGGACTTCCTCGGACGCGGACACGGACTTGGACTCGGACTCGGAGCGGGCGGACGTAGGGATGTCCCCGTCGGAGGGTGCGGGGTCGGGAGTCGGAGCCGCCGGGTCCGCGTGGTGCTGGGCCGGCTCGTCGTTGCCGGACCGCGGCTGCCCGCTCCCGCCGCTCTCGTCCACGGTGTCCCCTCGTTCGAAGCGTCTTCCGCGCCTGCCGGCGGAAGGGTCTCGGGACGATGGTATGCGGCGGTCGTCACGCGTTCCGCCCCGGCACCCCCTCTGTTTTCTCTGTTGTCGCAGGGGTCTTGGCCGCGACTGGGTCACTGTCAGTGGTGGGCCGTAAGGTCTGGGGTCATGGAGACGAGCACAGAGGGCGCGGCCGAGGCACCCGGCGGCGGGATCGCGGAAGTGGATCCGCCGGTCACGGACGAGCAGGCGACGACACCGGACCCGGCGACCGTCGCGGAGGCGCCCGCAGCCATAGCTCCTGTCCCCGCAGCCTCTGTCCCCGTAGCCCCTGTCCCCGTCGCGCCCGTCGCCACGGCGCCCGCCTCGCTGTCGCCCTCGCGTGCCAGTGACTTCATGCAGTGCCCTTTGCTCTACCGGTTCCGGGTGATCGACCGGTTGCCGGAGAAGCCGAGTGAGGCGGCGACCCGGGGGACCCTGGTGCACGCGGTGCTCGAGCGGCTGTTCGACGCCCCGGCGGCCGAGCGGACGCCGCCGCGGGCCAAGTCGCTGGTCCCCGGTCAGTGGGACCGGTTGCGGGAGACCCGGCCGGAGGTCGTGGAGCTGTTCGCGGACGACCCGGAGGGCGAGCGGCTGACGCGCTGGCTGGGTGAGGCCGAGCGGCTCGTCGAGCGGTGGTTCGGTCTGGAGGACCCGACCCGGCTGGAGCCCGCCGAGCGCGAGCTGTTCGTGGAGGCCGAGCTGGACTCGGGGCTGAAGCTGCGCGGGATCATCGACCGGGTGGACGTGGCGCCGACGGGTGAGGTCCGTATCGTCGACTACAAGACGGGCAAGGCCCCCCGGCCGGAGTACGCCGAGGGCGCCCTGTTCCAGATGAAGTTCTACGCCCTGGTGGTGTGGCGGCTGAAGAACGTGATCCCGCGCCGTCTCCAGCTGGTCTACCTCGGCAGTGGCGACGTCCTGACGTACGACCCGGTCCTCGCCGATCTGGAGCGCGTCGAGCGCAAGCTCCTCGCACTGTGGGAGGCGATCCGGCTGGCGACGGAGACGGGCGAGTGGCGCCCCCGTCCCACCAAGCTGTGCGGCTGGTGCGACCACCAGGCCCACTGCCCGGAGTTCGGCGGCACTCCCCCGCCGTATCCGCTGCCGGTGAGGGCGGCCGAGTCCGGCGAGGCGTCGCAGGGCAGAATGGGGCCGGACTAGCGAAGGAGACTTACGTGGCCATCCGCGTCCTACTGGTCGACGACCAGCCGCTGCTGCGCACCGGCTTCCGGATGATTCTGGAGGCGGAGCAGGACATCGCTGTCGTCGGCGAGGCCGGCGACGGGCTCCAGGCGCTCGATCAGGTGCGGGCGTTGCAGCCCGACGTGGTCCTGATGGACATCCGCATGCCGCGGATGGACGGAGTGGAGGCGACCCGGCAGATCACCGGTCCCGGGCGGGACGGCCCGGCGAAGGTCCTGGTGCTGACCACCTTCGACCTCGACGAGTACGTGGTGGAGGCGCTGCGGGCGGGGGCCAGCGGCTTCCTGCTGAAGGACGCCCCGGCCAACGAGCTCGTCCAGGCCATCCGGGTGGTGGCCGCCGGTGAGGCGATGCTCGCGCCGAGCATCACCCGTCGGCTGCTCGACAAGTACGCCACGCATCTGCCGTCCGGCGACGACCCCGTGCCGGACACCCTGCACACGCTCACCGACCGTGAGGTCGAGGTGCTGAAGCTCGTGGCGCGCGGGCTGTCCAACGCCGAGATCGCCGCGGACCTGTTCGTCAGCGAGACCACCGTGAAGACGCACGTGGGTCACGTCCTGACGAAGCTGGGGCTGCGCGACCGGGTGCAGGCCGCGGTGTACGCGTACGAGAGCGGTCTGGTGCGCCCCGGCGCGCAGTGACGCGGCGGCGGGAGTACGACGACGAGGGCGCCCCTTCTCGGGAAGGGGCGCCCTCGGTCGCGTCGCCAGACGCCAGGCCTCAGGCGCCATGCTGCAAGCGTCAGACCTCAGCTCGCCGACCTCAGCCCTTGCTGATCTCCCAGAAGCGGAAGACGGTCGAGGCGTCGAGGCAGTACTCCAGGCCGTAGACGTCCTCGTGGACGACCGCGTACTGCTTGGCCTGCCAGACCGGGATGACCGGGACCTCGGCGGCGACGGTGTCCTGGAGGCGGCCGTAGTCGTCGTCGGTCGCGGAGCGGTCGCTCTGGGCGGCCGTGCGCGGGATGAGGGTGCCGGTGATCGTGCTGTTGTCGTAGTTGTTGTTCAGCACGTTGCCCTTGCCGAAGAACGGGGCGGTGAAGTTGTCGGGGTCCGGGTAGTCGGGCACCCAGCCCTTCACGTAGACGCCGTACTTGCCGGCGGCTATGTCCTTCTCGTACTGCTTGAAGTCGACGGACTTGACGTCGGCGTCGAACAGACCGCTCTTGTTGAGCTGTCCGGCGATCGCCTGGAGCTCCTGGTCGGTGGCCGGGCCGTAGCGGGTGGGCGTCGACCACAGGGTCAGCTTCACCTTGCCGGTGATGCCGTCGGCGTCCAGGGCCGCGGCGGCCTTGGCCTTGGACGGGCGGGCGCCGTAGGTGTCGAAGAAGGCCGTGTTGTGGGCGGTGATGCCGGCCGGGACGATCGAGTACAGCGAGGTGGCCGTGCCCTGGTAGACGTCCTTGATGAGGGCGTCGCGGTCGAGCAGGTAGGCGATGGCCTTGCGTACCCCGAGCTGTCCGGCGACCGGGTCGTTCATGTTGAAGACCAGGTGCTGGACCTCGGCGCTGGTGCCCTCGACGAGCTCGACGCCGGCGTCGGTGCCGGCGGCCTCGATGTCGGCGATGTCGCCGGCGCTGAGCCCTCGGTAGGCGATGTCGATCTCGTTGTCGGTCAGCGACCGCTTCAGCTCGTCCTGGTCACCGTGGAAGAACTTCAGGGTGACGCCGGAGTTCTTTACGTCGGCGGTGCCCTCGTAGTTCTCGTTGACGGAGAAGACGGCCTCGTCCTCGCTGAACGAGTCGAGCTTGTAGGGGCCGGAGCCGACCGCCTCGCCATCCTCGCGCAGCCCCTTCGCGTCGTACTGCCGGTGGTCCACGATGGAGCCGGCGCCGGAGGCGATCTTGCTGGGGAAGGTGGCGTCGGGCGTGTTCAGCCGGAAGACGACCGTCTTCTCGTCCGGCGTCTCGACCTTGTCGAGCATGGGGAACATGATCGCGGGGCCGGCGTCGTCGTTGATCTTCAGCATGCGGTCGAAGGAGAACTTGACGTCCTCCGAGGTGAGCGAGTCACCGTTGCTGAACTTCAGGCCGTCCTTGAGCGTGCACTTGTAGACCTTGGTCGCGGTGTCGCTGAACTCGCAGCTCTCGGCGGCCTCGGGCTCCGGCTCCGTGCCGCCCTTGGGGAAGCTCAGCAGCGACTGGAACACGTTGTTGAACAACAGCCAGGACCCGGGGTCGTAGCCGGAGGCGGGGTCGGTGGCCAGGACGTCGTCGGACATCCCCATGACCACGCTGGAGCCGCTGCCCCCGGAATCGCCGCCCTCGGTACCGCAGCCGGTCAGCAGGCCGGAGGCCAGCCCCGCCACGAGGGGCAGGACTGGCCACTGGTTACGCATATTCACGTGCGAGTGCCTTGTCGTCGGTGGTGAGTTCCCGGGGCCCTCGTCCCAGGCCCCGGGCAGGGGACGGATCAGCCGCTCACGCCACGGCTGAGCTCCCACAGCTGAAGGGTGGAGGAGGAGTTGAGGGCGTAGGCGGTGCCGGTGACGTCGTCGCGGGCGGCGACGTACTGCTTGCCCTGCCACAGCGGCAGCACCGGGACGTCGTCGGCGACGATGTCCTGGATGTCCGTCAGGCTGGTGGAGGCGGACAGCCGGTCGGCCTCGCGGCGGGACTCCGGGATCAGGGTGTTGCGGATCTCGCTGTTGACGTACGGCGAGCCGAGGAAGTTGTCCTTGTCGAGGAAGGGCGCGAGGTAGTTGTCGGCGTCCGGGAAGTCGGGGAACCAGCCCATGCCGTAGACGTCGTACTCGCCCTTCTGCTCGGCGGGCCGGAAGGTCGACCAGGGCGTGCCCTTGATGTCGACGTCGAAGAGGCCGCTGTCGTTGAGCTGCTTCTGGAGCTGCTCGAACTCCTGCTTGGTGGCCGCGCCGTAGTGGTCGGTCGTGTAGTGCAGGGTCAGCTTGACCGGGGCGGTGATGCTCGCCTTCGCCAGCAGGGCCTTCGCCTTGGCGACGCTGGGGTCGCCGTACTTGTTGAAGAACGCGTTGGAGTGGCCGGTGATGCTCGCCGGGACCAGCGAGAACAGCGGCTCGGCCTCGGAGCCGTAGACCTTGGAGACCAGTTCGCTGCGGTTGATGAGCTGGGCCATCGCCTGGCGCACGGCCTTGGTCTTCACGGTCGCGGCGTCGGTGTTGAAGGCGAGGTAGCGGATCTCCAGGCCGGGCATCTCGACGAGGTCGACCTCGCCGCCCGAGGAGACGGAGAGCTTCTCGATCTGCTCCGGCGACATGGTGCGGGACATGACGTCGATGTCACCGTCGTTGATGGCGGTGCCCATGGCGTCGGCGTCCTCGAAGGAGCGCAGCTCGACCTTGTCGTTGTTCACCTTCAGCGTCCCCTTGTAGTTGGGGTTCTTGGTGAACACGGCGTCGACCAGCTCGTTGTCCTTGACCTCGGCCGACATGGTGTACGGGCCGGAGCCGTCGACGTCGAAGCCGTCGCGCAGGCTGTTGCGCTGGTAGTCGTCGGGGTTGACGATGCCGGCGACCGGGGTCGACAGCTTGTACGGGAACGTGGCGTCGGCCGTCTTGAGGTGGAAGATCACCTCGCGGTCGCCCTTGGTCTCGACGGTGTCGATGGTGGACAGCAGGGCGAAGACACCGCTGTCGGCCTTGAGGGAACGGGCGCGGTCGATGGAGTACTTGACGTCCTCGGCGGTGACGGCGTCGCCGTTGGCGAACTTCATGTCCTTGCGCAGGGTGCAGGCGTAGCGCTCGTTGCCGGTGTCGGTGAAGCGGCAGCTCTCGGCGGCCTCGGGCACGGGTTCGCCCTCGCCGCGCGGCTGGATCATCAGGGTCTGCACGGTCTGGCGCAGGATGTTCCAGGTGCCGACGTCGTAGGCGTACGCCGGGTCGAGGGGCGCCGGAGCCTCCTTCGAGGCGGTGAACCGGTCCGTGGTGCCGACGACGATCGCGTCTCCGCCACTGCCGCTGTCGGTCCCGCCGCACGCGGCGAGTACCGGCGCGAGCAGACCGATGACGGCCGACAGCACCAAAGTCTTGCGGTTCATGCTCGAGTTTCTCCAGAGCTGTTGGTCCGTGTACCCGGCATGCATGGGTGGTGCGGCGGATCACGGGGGGTACGGCGATGTTCTCGCGTCGAGATTAGTCCGCACCTGCAGGCCCGTTGACGGCCACCGGAGTTGGGCCGCCATCACGCAGCGAAACCGGGTGCGGACGCATTGAAAACCCGACAGGGGAAGGATTCGTGCAGGGTCCCATCAATCGGGACACAAGGGCACGCCCAAGTCCCCCGAACCGGACGTCGAAGCACACACCTCATCGACTGTCGATCCCCTGCCGCGTGGGGAACGTCACACCGTCAACGCTATGCACCCGTACCGGAATTCGGCCATCCAGCAGGGTTCGAATTCCTTTGCGTACGGGCCCGGGAAATGCGGCCGCTATCGGCGTCGCACGCTGGGTGAACGGTCAGCGCATTTCCGTCATCAGGCCGCGCAGAAAAGCCAGGTCGACCTCCTCGAGCGAGGTCACGACGGTGCGCCGGTCGGCCGGGGCGATGGGGGCCACCGAGGGCACGGCCACGACATGGCAGCCGGCGGCCTCCGCGGCCGCGACACCGGTCGCGGTGTCCTCGACGACCGCGCATCTGGCCGGATCCACGCCGAGACCCGCGGCGGCGAAGAGATACGGGTCGGGGTACGGCTTGGTCCGGGCCACCTCGTCGCCCGCCACCGTGAGCGCGAAGTGCTGGGGGCCGAGCGAAGTGAGCACCCGGTCGATGATGCGCCGGTGCGAGGCGGAGACCAGGGCCGTCGGGATCTCGTACTCGGAGAGCTCGGCCAGCAGCCGGGCGGCGCCCGGCATCATCGGCAGGGCGCGGCCGATACGGTCCTCGAACCCCTGGTTGAGCAGGACCGACAGCTCGGCGAAGGTGATGTCGGCGCCGGTGGCCTCGATGAGGAAGCCCGCGCTGCGGGTCATGGGGCCGCCGACCACGACATGGCGCCAGGACTCGTCCAGGGTGTGCCCGAGGGCGGCGAAGATCTCGACCTCGACGTCCCACCAGAAACCCTCGGTGTCCACGAGGGTGCCGTCCATGTCGAGGAGCACCGCCTGAAGGGCTGAGCCTTCGGCCGTACGGGTTGCTGGCGCGGGGACCGTGCTGGTCATCCTGGCGCACCTCCTTGAGGGACGATCAGGCCGGTTCCCACGTGGGAACCGGCCTGCGGTGGACCGACCAGTGTACGTCGCGGTACGACGACATGCCTTGTTTAACCCATGTGCCCCGGGGCACACCGGAGTCACGGTCGAGGGGCGCTTCAGCGTGCGTTGAAGTACTTCGCCTCGGGGTGGTGGATCACGATCGCGTCCGTGGACTGCTCGGGGTGCAGCTGGAACTCCTCGGACAGGTGGACGCCGATGCGCTCCGGCTGGAGCAGGTCGGCGATCTTGGCGCGGTCCTCCAGGTTCGGGCAGGCGCCGTAGCCGAGGGAGAAGCGGGCGCCCCGGTACTTCAGGGCGAACATGTCCTCGATGTCGCTCGGGTCCTCGCCCGCGAAGCCCAGCTCCGAACGCACGCGCGCGTGCCAGTACTCGGCGAGGGCTTCGGCCAACTGCACGGACAGTCCGTGCAGTTCGAGGTAGTCGCGGTAGGCGTTCGCCTCGAACAGCTTCGCGGTCTCCTCCCCGATCCGGGAGCCCACGGTGACGACCTGGAGGCCGACGACGTCCGTCTCCCCCGACTCCTCCGGGCGGAAGTAGTCCGCGAGGCACAGTCGGCGGCCGCGGCGCTGGCGCGGGAAGGTGAAGCGGGTGCGCTCGTTGCCCTGGTCGTCGAGGATGATCAGGTCGTCGTCCTTGGACACACACGGGAAGTAGCCGTAGACGACGGCCGCTTCCAGCAGGTTCTCCGTCTGGAGCTTGTCCAGCAGACCGCGCAGCCGGGGCCGCCCCTCGGTCTCGACGAGCTCCTCGTACGTGGGGCCCTCACCGGTGCGGGCCTGCTTGAGGCCCCACTGCCCCTTGAAGAGGGCGCCCTCGTCGAGCCAGGTCGCGTACTCCTTGAGCTGGATGCCCTTGATGACGCGGGTGTCCCAGAACGGCGGCGTGGGCAGGGGGTTGTCGACGGCGACGTCGGAACGGACGTGGCCCTCCTCCGGGCGTTCCTCGACCTCGACGGCGGCGGTCGCACGCACCCTTCGCTGCTTCAGCTCGGGGAGCTTCACCCCGGGCACGCCGCGCTTGACGCCGATCAGGGCGTCCATGAGGCGCAGGCCCTCGAAGGCGTCGCGGGCGTAGCGGACTTCTCCCTCGTAGATCTCGTGCAGGTCCTGTTCGACGTACGCCCGGGTGAGGGCGGCTCCGCCGAGGATCACCGGGAAGTCGGCCGCCAGCCCGCGCTGGTTGAGCTCCTCGAGGTTCTCCTTCATGATCACCGTGGACTTCACCAGCAGCCCGGACATCCCGATGACGTCGGCGCGGTGCTCCGCGGCGGCTTCCAGGATCGCGGAGACGGGCTGCTTGATGCCCAGGTTGACCACGTTGTAGCCGTTGTTGGACAGGATGATGTCGACGAGGTTCTTGCCGATGTCGTGCACGTCCCCACGCACGGTCGCGAGCACGATCGTGCCCTTGCCCTCGGCGTCCGACTTCTCCATGTGCGGCTCGAGATGGGCCACCGCGGTCTTCATGACCTCGGCGGACTGGAGGACGAACGGCAGCTGCATCTGCCCGGAGCCGAACAGCTCACCGACGACCTTCATGCCGTCCAGCAGCGTGTCGTTGACGATGTCCAGGGCGGGCGTGGTCTGGAGGGCCTCGTCGAGGTCGGCCTCCAGGCCGTTCTTCTCGCCGTCGATGATGCGGCGCTTGAGGCGCTCCTCCAGCGGGAGGGCGGCGAGCTCCTCGGCCTTGCCGGCCTTCAGCGACTTCGTCGTGGCGCCCTCGAACAGCGCCATCAGCTTCTGCAACGGGTCGTAGCCCTCGGCACGCCGGTCGTAGACGAGGTCGAGGGCCGTCTGCACCTCTTCCTCGCTGAACCGGGCGATGGGCAGGATCTTCGAGGCGTGCACGATCGCCGAGTCCAGGCCCGCCTTCACGCACTCGTCCAGGAAGACCGAGTTCAGCAGGATCCGGGCGGCCGGGTTCAGTCCGAAGGAGATGTTCGACAGGCCGAGGGTGGTCTGCACGTCCGGGTGGCGGCGCTTGAGCTCACGGATCGCCTCGATGGTGGCGATGCCGTCCTTGCGCGACTCCTCCTGACCGGTGCAGATGGTGAAGGTCAGGGTGTCGATGAGGATGTCCGACTCGTGGATGCCCCAGTTGCCGGTCAGGTCGTCGATGAGCCGCTCGGCGATGGCGACCTTGTGCTCCGGGGTCCGGGCCTGGCCCTCCTCGTCGATGGTCAGCGCGATCAGCGCGGCGCCGTGTTCCTGGGCGAGCCGGGTGACCTTCGCGAAGCGGGACTCGGGGCCGTCGCCGTCCTCGTAGTTGACCGAGTTGATGACCGCACGGCCGCCGAGCTTCTCCAGGCCGGCCTTGATGACGTCGACCTCGGTGGAGTCCAGCACGATCGGCAGGGTGGAGGCGGTGGCGAAGCGGCCGGCCAGTTCCTCCATGTCGGCGACGCCGTCGCGGCCGACGTAGTCCACGCACAGGTCGAGCATGTGCGCGCCCTCGCGGATCTGGTCCCGGGCCATCTCCACACAGTCGTCCCAGCGGGCCTCCAGCATGGCCTCACGGAACTTCTTCGACCCGTTGGCGTTCGTCCGCTCACCGATCGCCATGTACGACGTGTCCTGCCGGAAGGGCACGGTCTGGTAGAGGGAGGCGGCGCCCGGCTCGGGGCGCGGGTCGCGCTCGGTGGGCGCGAGGTCGCGGACGCGCTCGACGACCTGGCGGAGGTGTTCGGGGGTGGTGCCGCAGCAGCCGCCGATGAGGGAGAGGCCGTAGTCGCGGACGAAGTTCTCCTGCGCGTCGGCGAGCTCCGGCGCGGTCAGGGGGTAGTGGGCGCCGTCCTTGGTGAGGACCGGGAGGCCTGCGTTGGGCATGCAGGACAGCTGGATGCGGGAGTGGCGGGCCAGGTAGCGCAGGTGCTCGCTCATCTCGGCCGGACCGGTCGCGCAGTTCAGGCCGATCATGTCGATGCCGAGCGGCTCCAGCGCGGTGAGCGCGGCGCCGATCTCGGAACCGAGGAGCATCGTGCCGGTCGTCTCCACCGTCACGGAGACGATCAGGGGGACGTCGTAGCCGGCCGTTTCCATGGCCCGGCGGGCGGCGATGACGGAGGCCTTGGTCTGGAGCAGGTCCTGGGTGGTCTCCACCAGGAGCGCGTCGGCGCCGCCGGCGAGGAGGCCCTCGGCGTTCTGCTGGTAGGCGTCACGGATGGCGCCGAAGGTGGTGTGTCCGAGCGTGGGCAGTTTGGTGCCGGGGCCCACGGAACCGAGGACCCAGCGCTGCCGGCCGTCGCGGGCGGCGTACTCGTCGGCCGTCTCGCGGGCGATACGGGCGCCGGCCTCGGACAGCTCGACGATGCGTTCGGGGATGTCGTACTCGCCGAGGGCGGTGAGGTTGGCGCCGAAGGTGTTGGTCTCGACGCAGTCGACGCCCGCGTCGAAGTACTCGGCGTGCACCGAGCGCACGATGTCGGGGCGGGTCACGTTGAGGATCTCGTTGCAGCCCTCGAGCTGCTGGAAGTCCTCCAAGGTGGGGTCCTGCGCCTGGAGCATGGTGCCCATCGCCCCGTCGGCGACCACCACCCGGGTGGCGAGGGCCTCACGGAGCGCGGACGCACGGGTCCGGCTGTCGGCGGAAGGGGTCGGTGGCAACGAGGCCATGAAAGGGCTCCCTTTGGGTGCGACGGCTGTCGGCTTTGCTTCCTGCCGTGGGACTTCCCACAGCGGGCGCACGCCGTCAGGGTAGCCGGGACCAGCCCCGGACGGTCAGGGCGTCCACGGGACGGACGAGGATGACGGGCGGGTCGCTTGCGGGATACGAGTGACGCGCGTGCGGATCACGAGTGACGCAAAGGTGTCGTACGACCATTGGCGGTCGGTCGGCATGGGCTAGTAGTGTTCGACATTGCCGAACAGCGGCAGCGACGTCGCGGGTCGACGGTCGAAGGGGACGGAGGCAGGACGGCGATGGCACGGAACATCCAGTCGCTCGAACGGGCGGCCGCGATGCTGCGGCTGCTCGCGGGCGGCGAGCGTCGGCTCGGCCTGTCGGACATCGCCTCGGCCCTGGGCCTCGCCAAGGGCACCGCGCACGGCATCCTGCGCACCCTCCAGCTGGAGGGGTTCGTCGAGCAGGACGAGGCCTCCGGGCGCTACCAGCTGGGCGCCGAGTTGCTGCGCCTGGGCACGACCTATCTGGACGTGCACGAGCTGCGGGCACGCGCGCTGGTGTGGACCGACGATCTGGCCCGTTCCAGCGGCGAGAGCGTCTATCTGGGGGTCCTGCACCAGCAGGGCGTGCTGATCGTGCACCACGTCTTCAGGCCGGACGACAGCCGGCAGGTGCTGGAGATCGGGGCCATGCAGCCGCTGCACTCCACCGCTCTGGGCAAGGTGCTGTCGGCGTACGACCCGGTGGCCCACAGTGAGGCGATCGAGGCGGACCGCAAGGCTTTCACCGACCGCACGGTGTGTGAGCTGGACGCCTTCGAGAACATCCTCGACATCACCCGCGCGCGTGGTTACGCCGCGGACGTGGAGGAGACCTGGGAGGGCGTCGCCGGGGTGGCCGCGCCCATCCACGACCGGCGGCGGATGCCGGTGGGCGCGGTGTGCATCACCGGGGCCGTGGAGCGGCTGTGCCGGCCCGACGAAGAGGGTGCGCTGCGTCCCGAGCTGATCGCGGCAGTACGGGACTGTGCCCGCGCGGTGTCGCGGGATCTGGGCGCCGGGCGGTTCTAGAACTGGGTAAGAGCAGGCCGGGACGCTGCGACGGCGTTCCGGTCTTCGCCATACCCTGATGTGGACATATCGGGCGAGTCCCCACTGGCGCCCCACCCGAAGATCGACAACTCACAGCAGTCAATAACGATCGTGTTTTCGACAACAGAACCCTTGACGCACGTGTAACGCCGGAGCGAGACTCCCGTCCATCGGTCGACATTGTCGAACACCTACCGGCAATACGCGCTAGAGTGTGACAACGCCAAGGGCCGGTATCGCTCTCATCCGAGAGCAGCTCGAACCTCCGGAGGGACCCGGGGTTCGGTCCCCTGGACGAAGGACAAAGGAGTCGCGGGTGTCCAGCTCCGACATCTTCATCGGCGAGACCATCGGTACCGCCATACTCATCCTGCTCGGCGGCGGCGTCTGCGCGGCCGTCACGCTGAAGGCCTCCAAGGCCCGCAACGCCGGCTGGCTGGCCATCACCTTCGGGTGGGGTTTCGCCGTACTGACGGCCGTCTACACCTCCGCGCCGCTCTCCGGCGCGCACCTGAACCCGGCCGTCACCCTCGCGCTCGCGCTCAAGAAGGACGGCATCTCCTGGAGTGACGTCCCGATCTACTGGGGCGGGCAGCTGCTCGGCGCCATGATCGGCGCGGCCCTGGTCTGGATCGCCTACTACGGCCAGTTCCTCGCGCACCTGACCGACAAGGAGATCGTCGGCGCGCCCGGCGCACAGGCCACCACGGCCAAGGCCGTCGAGGCGCAGGAGAAGGGCGCGGGCCCGGTCCTGGGCATCTTCTCCACCGGCCCCGAGATCCGGGTCGCCTGGCAGAACGTCGCCACGGAGGTCATCGGCACCATCGTGCTGGTGCTCGCGGTTCTCACGCAGGGTCTCAACGACGGTGGCAACGGCCTGGGCACCCTGGGCGCCCTGATCACCGCCCTGGTCGTCGTCTCGATCGGTCTGTCCCTCGGTGGCCCGACCGGTTACGCCATCAACCCGGCCCGTGACCTCGGTCCGCGTATCGTGCACGCCCTCCTGCCCCTGCCCAACAAGGGTGGCTCCGACTGGAGCTACGCCTGGGTCCCGGTCGTCGGTCCCCTGATCGGCGCCGCGATCGCTGCGGGCATCTACAACGTCGCTTTCGCTTAGAAGCAGCCGTAGCAAGCAGTCGTAGACAGTCCCCTTACTTACGGAACCAGGAGCACACAGTGACCGACGCGCACACCGCCGGCCCCTTCATCGCCGCCATCGATCAGGGCACCACCTCGAGCCGCTGCATCGTCTTCGACCGCGACGGGCGTATCGTCTCCGTCGACCAGAAGGAGCACGAGCAGATCTTCCCGAAGCCGGGCTGGGTCGAGCACAACGCCAACGAGATCTGGACCAACGTCCAGGAAGTCGTCGCCGGAGCCATCCAGAAGGCCGGCATCACCCGCGACGACATCAAGGCCATCGGCATCACCAACCAGCGTGAGACCACGCTGCTGTGGGACAAGAACACCGGTGAGCCCGTCCACAACGCCATCGTCTGGCAGGACACCCGCACCGACGCGCTCTGCAAGGAGCTCGGCCGCAACGTCGGCCAGGACCGCTTCCGCCGCGAGACCGGCCTGCCGCTCGCGTCGTACTTCGCCGGTCCCAAGGCCCGCTGGCTGCTGGACAACGTCGATGGCCTGCGCGAGCGCGCCGAGGCCGGCGACATCCTCTTCGGCACCATGGACACCTGGGTCATCTGGAACCTGACCGGTGGCGTCAACGGCGGCAAGCACTACACCGACGTCACCAACGCCTCCCGCACCATGCTGATGAACCTCCACACGCTGGAGTGGGACGAGAAGATCGCCGAGTCCATCGGCGTGCCGCTGTCGATGCTCCCGGAGATCCGCTCCTCCGCCGAGGTCTACGGCGAGGTCACGGGCGGCAAGCTGGGCGAGCTGCTCGGCGGCATCCCGGTCGCCTCGGCGCTCGGTGACCAGCAGGCGGCCCTGTTCGGCCAGACCTGTTTCGCCGAGGGCGAGGCGAAGTCGACGTACGGCACCGGCACGTTCATGCTGATGAACACCGGCGAGAAGATCATCAACTCGTACTCCGGTCTGCTCACCACCGTCGGCTACCGCATCGGCGACGAGGCCCCGGTCTACGCCCTCGAGGGTTCGATCGCGGTCACCGGTTCGCTGGTGCAGTGGATGCGCGACCAGATGGGCCTGATCTCCACCGCCGCCGAGATCGAGACGCTCGCGCTCTCGGTCGAGGACAACGGCGGCGCCTACTTCGTGCCGGCCTTCTCCGGTCTGTTCGCCCCGTACTGGCGCTCCGACGCCCGCGGTGTGATCGCCGGTCTGACCCGGTACGTCACCAAGGCGCACCTGGCGCGTGCCGTCCTGGAGGCCACCGCCTGGCAGACCCGTGAGATCACGGACGCCATGACCAAGGACTCGGGCGTCGAGCTCGCGGCCCTCAAGGTCGACGGTGGCATGACCTCCAACAACCTGCTGATGCAGACCCTCTCCGACTTCGTCGACGCGCCCGTGGTGCGCCCGATGGTCGCCGAGACGACCTGCCTCGGCGCCGCCTACGCCGCCGGTCTCGCCGTCGGCTTCTGGACCAGCACCGACGACCTGCGTGCCAACTGGCGCCGGGCCGCCGAGTGGACCCCCCGCATGGACGCGGACACCCGCGACCGTGAGTACAAGAGCTGGCTCAAGGCCGTCGAGCGGACCATGGGCTGGCTCGAGGACGAGGAGTAAGAAACCGCATGACCAGTCAGTCCACCCTGCAGTCCGTGCCTGCCCTCGGTACGCGCCCGGCCTCCGCCTCCAACCCGAGCCGCGCCGAGACCCGGGAGCAGCTCTCCAAGGCGTCGTACGACCTTCTCGTGATCGGCGGCGGCATCCTGGGCATCTCCACCGCCTGGCACGCCGCGCAGTCCGGCCTCAGGGTGGCTCTGGTCGACTCCGGCGACTTCGCCGGTGCCACCTCCTCCGCCTCGTCCAAGCTGCTCCACGGCGGTCTGCGCTATCTGCAGACCGGCGCGGTGAAGCTGGTGGCGGAGAACCACTTCGAGCGCCGTGCGGTCTCCCGCCAGGTGGCTCCCCACCTGGCGAACCCGCTCACGTTCTACCTCCCCGTGTACAAGGGCGGGCCGCACGGCGCCGCGAAGCTCGGGGCGGGCGTCTTCGCCTACTCCGCGCTCTCCGCGTTCGGTGACGGTGTCGGTCACCTCCTGTCCCCCGCGAAGGCGGCGCAGGACGTGCCCGAGCTGCGTACCGACAACCTCAAGGCCGTCGCCGTCTACGGCGACGACCAGATGAACGACGCGCGTATGGCGCTGATGACGGTCCGGGCGGCCGTCGAGGCGGGCGCGGTGGTCCTGAACCACGCCGAGGTGACCGGGCTGCGGTTCACCAAGGGCCGGGTCACGGGTGCAGAGCTGCGTGACCGCCAGTCCGGCGACGAGTTCGGGGTGAACGCCCGTCTCGTGCTCAACGCGACCGGGCCGTGGGTCGACCACCTGCGCAAGATGGAGGACCCGAACGCGGCCCCGTCCATCCGGCTCTCCAAGGGCGCGCACCTGGTCCTGAAGCGGACGGCGCCGTGGAAGGCCGCGCTGGCGACCCCGATCGACAAGTACCGCATCACGTTCGCCCTGCCCTGGGAGGACATGCTGCTGCTCGGCACCACGGACGAGGAGTTCGAGGGCGACCCGGCGGATGTCTCGGTCACCGAGAAGGACACGGCCCAGATACTCGACGAGGCCGCGTTCTCCATCCGCGACCAGCAGCTCGACCGTGACCTCATCACGTACGCCTTCGCGGGCCTCAGGGTGCTGCCGGGTGGCCCCGGCGACACGGCGAAGGCCAAGCGCGAGACGGTCGTGACGGAGGGCCGGGGCGGCATGCTGTCGGTGGCCGGCGGCAAGTGGACGACGTTCCGCCACATCGGCCGTACGGTCATGCAGAAGCTGGAGGCGCTGCCGGGCCACCCGCTGGGCGACGACTTCGAGCCCATCTCGTCCCTGCCGAAGAAGCTCCCGCTGCCGGGTGTCGCCAACCCGCGCGCGGTGGCGCACCGGTTGCTGGTCGACAACCCGGCGCCGGGTCCGCGGATGGCGGCCGACACGGCCAGGCACCTTGCCACGCACTACGGTTCGCTCGCCTTCGACATCGCGCGTCTGGCGAACGAGAACCCGGAGCTGGGCGAGCGCGTCCACCCGGACGCCCCGGAGATCTGGGCGCAGGTCGTCTACGCCCGGGACAACGAGTGGGCAGAGACCCAGGACGACGTGCTGCGCCGCCGTACGACGCTGACGATCCGCGGCCTGGCCACGGACGACGTCCGCGCGAAGGTGCAGGACCTGCTCGACAAGAAGTAGGCCTCACGGGTCTGTCACGACGTGAAAGGGGCGGCTCCACGCCGATGGAGCCGCCCCTTTCACCTGCCCTGGCTGGCGGTCGGCGGGCTTGTCAGTGCCGGGTGCTTTCATGAACGCATGGAACTTGATCAGGCCACTCCGAAGGATCTGGCGGCCCTGCGGGAGGCTTTCGGCGTGGACGACGACGGTGCGTCGGCCCTCGGCTGGGAGGCGGTGCGGGCCTTCGAGGCGGAGCACGGCGTGGTGCTGCCGGAGCCGTATCGGACGTTCGTGGCGGAGTTGACCGACGGATCGTTCCAGGGGCCGCCGGAGTTCGGGCTGGTGGGGCTGGCCGAGCTGCCGTCGGACTGGGGCGGCGACGGTTCGGACCGGGACTTGAGCAAGCCGTTCCCGCTGACCGAGGCCTGGGTCTGGGAAGAGGGCGAGAGCCCCTACGAGGACCCCGAGGCCGTTGTCGACCAGGTGCTGCGCCACGGTTCGATCGTGCTCGGCACGGACGGGTGCGCGATGAACTGGCACCTGGTCGTGACCGGCCCGCACCGAGGGCACATATGGCACGTCACCGACGTGGGTGCCATGCCGTTCGGCGCGGAGTTCGGTCATACGACCTCCGCGCCCGGCTTCGCCGGCTGGGTCGCGCACTGGGGCGCCGGCAAGGAGTGGTTCGACGCCGAGTCAGCGCAGTGAGGCGACGACCTCGCGTACCGCGTGCGGGGAGGGCAGCTCCTCGCGCCGCACGATCAGTTCGCGGCCGAGCAGCAGTGCCCGTCGGGAGGCCGGGACCGGGTCGGGCAGGGTCGTGAGGTCGGTCAGATGGGCGAAGCCGATGATGCGGCGGATGATCTCCGTGCCGGCGTAGCCCACCGACTCCGTCCATATCCGGCGCAGGAAGCGGTCCAGGTAGGCGTCGTCGAAGAAGGTGTCCACCCGGGTCGGCCACAGCCGGCGGAACTCCCTCTCGAACGCCTCCCAGGACAGGCCGAGTTGCCCGGCGTGGTCGGACAGGGTGCCGAGCGCGCGTGCCCGCTCCTCCGACACCAGCACGTTGGCCCAGTACAGGCCGAGGTCGTAGCCGATCGGGCCGACGAAGGAGAACTCCGGGTCGAAGACCCGCACCACGGGCGTGCCTTCGCGTGCGCCGACCATGACGCTGCCGGTGTGCAGGTCGCCGTGGAGGAGTGCCTGGGCGCTGGTCATGAAGGTGTGGCGGAGGTCGGCCACCTCGGTGCGCAGGCGGGTGTCCGCGCGGAACTCGGTCGCCAGGTCGTCCAGGCCCTCGTGCCAGTGGTTGTGCTCGTGCTCGAGGTACGGCTCGGACAGGACGACATCCTCCGTGATCTTGCAGAGCTCCGGGCTCACCGAGGCCGCGATCAGCGCCTTGCGGTCGGCGGACGGCATGCCGAAGTCGCTGGTCGCGAAGGAGAACTGGGCGACGAACTCGCCGATCCGCGCCGAGGTGTCCGGGCCGTACGAGGCGCCTTCGTTGAGCAGGGTCCGCAGCACCTCCAGGTCGGACATGTCCTCCATGACGAGGGCGTAGTTCTCGGGGTCGTAGCCGTGGACCGCCGGGATCTTGTCCGGGGCGACCCGGGCGAGCTGCTCGTAGGCCCGGGCCTCCGCGTCGGCGCGGTCCGGGTTCATCGGCCAGGAGGGGCCCGCGACCCGCACCCAGGGCAGGGCCTGCTTCACCGCGAGGCTGCGGGTGCCGTCGGTGGCGGAGGCGAGGAAGACGCGGTTCATGTTGCCGTCGGAGACCTCGCGGACCGCCGGATCGGCCGTGCCGACCCAGTGGCCGCGTTCGCGCAGGTACGCCGGGATGTCGTCGGTCTCCAGGATGCGGTAGCCCATGTCGTGAACTTCCTTATGCGGTGCGGCGCTTGGACAGGGTGAAGCTGAAGACCAGGGCGAGGATGAGGACCGCGCCCTCGACGACGTCCTGCGTGTAGTAGGGCAGGCCCTTGATGGTGAGGCCGGTGGTGATGATGCCGATCAGCACCGCGCCGAGGGCCGTGCCCCAGACGTTCGGGCGCCCGCGGCCGAGCACCGAGGTGCCGACCAGCGCGACCGCGACCGCCTCCAGGAGCTGGGAGGTTCCGGCGCTCACATCGCCCTGTCCGATGCGGGAGGCCAGGATCAGGCCGCCGATCGAGGCGAGGACGCCGGACAGGACGTACGCCAGGGAGCGGTACGCCCCGACGCGGATGCCCGCCAGGCGGGAGGCCTCGGGGTTGGCGCCGATGGCGTACAGGACGCGGCCCCAGCGGGTGCGGGCGAGGAAGACCCAGGCGGCGATCGTCAGACCACCGAAGATCAGCACGGAGATCGGGATGCCGAGCACCGTGCCGCGGTCGATCTTCAGGAAGCCGTCGGTGAACTTGCCGGGGGCGGTGGTGCCGTCCTCCAGCGTCATGCCGGGGGTGATGGACTGGCCGTCGACCAGGACGAGCTTGAGGCCCTGGATGACGAAGAGCGTGCCGAGCGTGGCCAGCATGTCGGGGATCTTCAGGACGACGATGAGGAGCGCGTTGAGCAGACCGACCAGGGCGCCCGCTGCCAGCACCGCGAGGATCGCGACCGTGCCGACCTGGTTGTGGACCACCATCGTCTGGGCGGCGACCGAGACACCGAGGCCCGCGACCGCGCCGACGGACATGTCCATTCCGCCGACGGCCATGGTGAGCGTGACGCCGAGGCCGAGGATGGCGGCGACGGAGACATAGCGCAGGGTGTCGAGAAGGGTCGCCGACTCGCGGAAGGAGCCCTCGCTCAGCGCGAAGTACAGGAACAGCGCGACCGTCACGAAGATGAAGCCGTACTTGATGACGGCGTTCTGGACGCGGGCAGCGGTGCTGGCGGAGACCGCGGCGGGCGGGGTCGCCGCCTTGCCGGAGGCGGCGGCCTCGGTCGTCTTGGTGCCCTTGGTGGTGGTCATGGGGTGCTTCCTTCAGCGGCGGGCGTCACACCGACGCCGAGATGGTCTGGATCACGCGGTCGCGTTCCGCGTCTTCGCCGTACGCGTCGAGGTGGATCTCACCGGCGGCGAGGACGACGACCCGGTCGGCGACCTCCAGCACCTCGTCGACGTCGGCGGACAGGACGAGCACGGCGGCGCCCTCGGCGGCCAGTGCCCGGGCGCGGCGGCCGATGTCCCGGCGGGCACCGATGTCCACGCCTCGGAACGGCTCGTCCAGGATGAGGACACGGGGTGTCTCGGCGAGCCAGCGGCCGACAACGACCTTCTGCTGGTTTCCGCCGGACAGTTCCTCGACGGTGCTGTGCTCGTCACGGGCGACCACGCCGAGCGCCTCGATGGTGTCGCGGCCCAGGGCGTCCTCCCTGGCCCGCTGCACGAGCCCCGCCCTGGACAGCGACTTCAGGAACGGCAGCGAGATGTTCTGGGCCAGCGACCAGCCGGGGACCAGCGCGTCGGCGTGCCGGTCCTCGGGGACCAGGTGGATGCCGCCGCGGATGGCGTCGGCGGGGCGGCGCGGCGCGTACGCCCTGCCGTCCAGCTCGACCGTCCCCGTGGCGAAGGGCTCGGCGCCGAACAGGCCGCGGGCCAGCTCGGTCTTGCCGGCGCCCAACAGGCCCACGACGCCGGTGACTTCGCCGGTGCGGAGGTCGAGGTCGAGGGGCGCGCGGCCCTCGAAGAGGCGGACGCCCCGGAGGGACAGCACGACGTCGCCGGAGGTGCCTTCGCGCACGGGGCGGGCCGTGGTCGCCTCGTGGGCCTGGGCGAGCATGGCGCGCAGGGCGGCGTCCCAGTCGAAGGGCTTGGCCTGGTCCTCGGTGAGACGGCCGTCTCGCAGGACGACCAGCCGGTCGGCCAGTGCCTCGATCTCGCCGAGGCGGTGGGAGACGTAGAGCACGGCGATGCCGTCGTCGCGCATCTTCTCGACGAGCGCGAACAGGCGCTCCGCCTCGGTGGCGGAGAGCGCGGAGGTCGGCTCGTCGAGGATGAGCAGTCGGGGGCGGGTGGCCAGGGCCCGGGCGAGGATGAGCAACTGGCGGTCGGAGATGCCGAGTTCGGTGACGTCCCGCTTGAGGAGGGAGTCGCTCCAGTCCAGGCCGAGGCCCGCCTGGATCTCACGGGCGCGGGCGAGCAGCCTGCCACCGTTCAGGAACGGGTTGCCCCGCGTCTGTGCCAGTTCCTCGAAGACGAGGTTCTCGGCGACCGTGAGCCCGGGCACGATGCCCTCGCCGATGCGCTGGTGCACGGTCTGGATGCCCAACTGCCGTGCGGCGAGCGGCGACTGGAGGGCGGCGGGCTCCCCCGCGACCCGTACCTCGCCGCCGTGGTCCGTGTGGACGCCCGACAGGATCTTGATCAGCGTGGACTTGCCGGCGCCGTTCGCGCCGAGCAGCGCGACGACGCTGCCCGGGGCGATGTCGAGCGAGACGGAGGCGAGGACGGTCTTGCCGCCGAAGGCCATGCTGACGTCGGTCAGGCCGACGGCCGGGACGGCTCCCTCCGTCGCCTCGAAGGTCGTCTCAGTGGGCGACATTCGAGATCCAGTCCGCGGTCGAGACCTGGGACAGGTTCAGCGCGGGCAGCGCCGTGCGCAGCTGGTCCATGTTCTCGATCTTCTTCTCGCGCAGGAAGTCCTGGGTGATGGCGACGGCCGGGAACTCGACGGAGGTCTTGTTCAGCTGACCGGCCAGCTCCAGCGCGGTCGTGCGGACGACGGCGGCGCCGACCGCGGACGGGTCGGTGCCCGCCGTGGCCACCCACGGGCTGTCGGCGGCGGTCATCTGCTGGATGTCGGCGTTGGAGACGTCCGCGCCGAAGACCTTCACCTTGTCCTGGAGCTTCTTGTTCTGGACGGCGAGGACGGTGCCCTTGGCGAGCTCGTCGTAGGGGGCGAAGACACCGGCCACGTCGGAGTGCTGGGTCAGCGCGGCGGAGACGAGGGGAACGTTGTCGGTGGCCGTGGAGTCGGTCACCTTGCCGACCTTGAACTGCTGCTTCCAGCCATGGGCGGCGGCCTCCTTGGCCCAGACGGTGTTCCGCTTGTCGAGGGCGGCGTACCCGGCGACGTTGACGTAGCCGACCTTGGCGTTCTTGCCGACCTCCTTGGCCATCACGTCGAGGACGGCCTGCGCCATGCTCGCGTCGTCCTGCTTGGTGGAGACGACGCCCTTCGTGGCGGTCTCGACGTCGTAGACGACGACCTTGATGCCCTTCTTCACGGCCTTGTCGATCTCCGGCTGGATGGTCGCCGGGAAGCCGTGGTCGATGATGATCGCCTTCGCGCCGGAGTTGATGGCGGAGGACAGGTCGGTGGCCTGCTTGGCGTTGTCGGCCTGGGCGTCGTACACGGTCAGGTCGATGCCGAGGGCCTTGGCCTGCGCCTTGGCGCCGTTGCCCCACTGCTCGAAGTAGTCGCCGGCGCCGCTCTGTCTGACCAGGGCGACCTTGACCGCGCCCGCACTGAAGGGGGCGGGCTTCTTGCCGGTGGCGGCCGAGGCGGAGGCGGCCGTGTCGCCGGTGTCCTTCGAGGCGTCCGTGGACTGCGAGCAGCCGGACAGCACGAGCGCGGAGACCGAGGCGAGGGAGAGCGCGGCGAGGGACAGACGGGTGCGGGACATGAGGGGCTCCAGGTACGGAAAGGGGAGGGGTTGCTCGGCCCGGAGCAGGCGAAGGGGATGCGCCACCGCACAGAATGTGGGGGCGGGCAGACCGGGGCTCCGGGAGGGGTCAGCGACAGCTGGCCGTGGTCGACCGGAGCAGGTCCACGTACAGCCGCCGTACGAGCAGCAGCGTCTTCATATGCAGATCATGAGAACGATTTCAGCCATTCGTCAAAGCATGGGAAGCGGTTTCTCAGGAAGTGAGACAACGACTACGTCACACCCGGTGCAGGTCAAGGCAAGAGTTAGCATCACAGGACCGGCACCCGACCCGGCACAGCGAGGCCCTCATGACGACACCTGGCGCGAAAGCGACGCGTATGCCCAGCATGCGGCGCTGTCCCGGCGCGCTGTGTCGCGGCTGACCGCTGCTCGCCCTCCGTCCCCGCCGTCGCCTCTCTTCCTCCCCCGTCCGTCCGGCGCTTGTCTCGATATCCGGACTTTCCTTCCAGACTCCTGGAGTTGCTCCCATGACCCTGCTGACCACCTGGTCCGAGTCCGGCCCCGAGACGCTGGTCCGCCGTACCTCGGACCCCGCCGAGATCGCCGCGGCCCTCAAGCCGCTGGGGGTGCGCTACGAGCAGTGGCCGATCCGCGAGGACGTCCCGTTCGACGCCGACAGCGAGACGGTGTTCGCCGCGTACGGCCCGGAGATCGAGAAGCTGAACGCCGAGGAGGGCTTCACCACCGTCGACGTCCTCGGCCTGCACCCGAGCGACGACCCGGAGTTCCCGGCGAAGGCGAAGGCCGCGCGCGAGAAGTTCCTCCAGGAGCACACGCACGACGACGATGACGAGGTCCGCTTCTTCGTCTCCGGCTCCGGCATCTTCTACCTGCACGTGAACGGCGAGGTGAACGCGGTCTTCTGCGAGAAGGGCGACCTGCTGGGCGTGCCGCGCGGCACCACCCACTGGTTCGACATGGGCACCAACCCGTCGTTCACCGCGATCCGCTTCTTCCACGAGGAGGACGGCTGGATAGGCAACTTCACCGGCTCCACCATCGCCTCCCGCTTCCCCGACTACGACACGATCGCGGCGGGCTACGAGGCCGACAAGGGCGCGGCGTGAGCCTGCGGGACCTGACGTACGACGTGGACGCTGTGGTGCTCGACATCGAGGGCACCACGAGCGCCACGGGCTTCGTCGTCGACGTCCTGTACCCGTACTCCCGCTCGCGGTTCGCCACGCTGCTGGCCGAGCGGGGCGACGATCCGGACGTGGCACGGGCGGTCGCGCAGATCCGCGAGGAACTCGGCGACCCGCAGGCCGACGCGGCCGCGATCGAGAAGGCCCTGAACACCTGGCTCGACGAGGACCGCAAGGCCACGCCGCTGAAGACCCTTCAGGGCGTCATCTGGTCCGAGGGCTTCGCCCGCGGCGACCTCGTCTCGCACTTCTACGACGACGTCGTACCGAGGCTGCGCGCCTGGCACGCGGCGGGGACCGGGCTGTACGTGTACTCCTCCGGCTCGGTGGCGGCCCAGCGGGCGTGGTTCACCAACAGCCCGGAGGGCGACCTGACCTCGCTGGTCTCCGGGCTGTACGACACCGAGAACGCGGGACCCAAGCAGGAGCCGGAGTCGTACCGCCGTATCGCGGAGTCGGCCGGCGTCGAGCCGTCCAGGCTCCTCTTCCTCTCCGACCGCCCCGGCGAGCTGGACGCGGCCCGCGCTGCCGGCTGGCACGCCGTCGGTATCCGGCGGTCCGGGGAGCCGTACTACGAGCAGGGCGTCGGCGACCACGCCGAGGCGGGGGCGTTCGACGAGATCACCATCAGCACCACCGGGAGCACCGTATGACCGCCGAGATCACCGAACTGGACCTGGAGGAGGCGGGGGCCGTCCTCGCCGCCGAGTCCGCGCGCTTCGCCGGCTTCGGCTGGATGCGGGGCACCTCCGGCAACCTGTCCGTGGTGCTCACCCGGGAGCCGCTGCGGCTCGCGGTCACCGCGAGCGGGCACGACAAGGGTGAACTGACGCCCGCGGACGTGGTGTTGGTCGACGGTCAGGGCGCCGCCGTGCGGGGCGGCAAGCCGTCCGCGGAGGCCGAGCTGCACGCGCGCGTGGCCGCGCTGACCGGCGCCGGGGCGGTGGTGCACGTGCACACGGTCGCCTCCGTGGCCATGGGCCGGCGCGAGCCGGGCGGGATCGTCTTCAGGGACCTGGAGATGCTGAAGGGCGTCGGGCAGCCCGCCCACGACGTGGAGGTGACGCTGCCGGTCATCGCCAACAGCCAGGACATGAAGGTGCTCGGGGACCGTCTGGAGGCGGCTCGCGACCCCCGGATGCCGGCCGTGGTGGTCGCCGGGCACGGACTGTACGTATGGGGTTCGGATCCCCGTCAGGCCCGGCATCACACCGAAGTCGTGGAGTGGCTCCTGGAGTTGGAGCTCAGTCAGCGCTGACGGCACGTCAAAAGGCGGCCCGGTCACACCGACCGGGCCGCCTTCGCCGTATCAGGATGTACGGGGGTCTAGCGCAGGTACTCGCCGGGCACCTGGCCCGCCGACACCTCCAGCACGCCCCGCTCGGTCACCAGCCCCGTCACCAGCCGTCCCGGCGTCACGTCGAAGGCGGGGTTGTGGCCGCGGGACTCGGCGGGCGCCGTGCGGACGCCGCCCCACTCCAACACCTCGGCCTCGCCACGGAGTTCGATGTGGATGTCGTCGCCGGACTTGGTGGAGAGGTCGACCGTCGTCGTGGGCGCCGCGACCAGGAACGGGATCCCGGCGTCCGCGCAGGCCAGCGCGACGCCCACGGTGCCGACCTTGTTCGCGGTGTCGCCGTTGGCCGCGATGCGGTCGGCGCCGACGACGGCCGCGTCGACCTCGCCGCGCAGGATGGTGCCGGCGGCGGCCCCGTCGGCCTGGACGTAGTGCGGGATGCCCTCCTGGACCAACTCCCAGGCGGTGAGGCGGGATCCCTGGAGCAGGGGGCGCGTCTCGTCGGCGTAGACGACCTCGATCAGTCCCCGCTTGTGCAGTTCGCGGATGACGCCGAGCGCGGTGCCCCAGCCGGCGGTGGCGAGGGCGCCGGTGTTGCAGTGGGTCAGGATGCGCAACGGCCTTTCGGCGCCGACGCGTTCGAGCAGCCAGTCGGCGCCGTACGAGCCCATCGCCCGGTTCGCCAGGACGTCCTCGCGCTGGACGGCGACGGCCTCCTCGAGGACGGCGTCGAGGCCCTCGTCGAAGCGGGTCATCACGCGGTCCACGCAGACCATCAGGTTCACGGCGGTCGGCCGGGCCTCCCGGATACGCGCGACGGCGGCGCGCACCTCGTCCGTCGACCAGCCCTCGCGCTCGCCCTGCACCAGCGCGAGGGCGACGCCGTAGGCGCCCGCCGCGCCTATCGCGGGCGCGCCGCGCACCACGAGGCGCTGGATGGCGTCGACGAGGGTGTCCACATCGCGGACATCCATCGTCTCGGTGCGATGCGGCAGCAGCGTCTGGTCTATGAGCGCGAGGCTGTTTCCGGTCCAGTCGACCGCGCGCAATTCCTGGGACATATCGGGACACTCCTGATGTTCCGGTGGTCTCCGCCACCGTACATGACCTGGGCGAACCATAGTTCGAGACAGTCGGGCAAGTGTCCGGAAACGGATGCTACTGTCCAGCGATCAGTCCGCAGACCGAGACGAAGGAGGAAGCCCGTGCTGCTGACCAAGCGCCGTTTCCTCGACTTCTGCCGGTGTGCCGGTGACGGCTGTCGACGCTGACCCGTCCCCGTTCCAGCGTTGCCCGTCACCCTTCTCCACCCTCCTCTCCGCCCTCCGCGCGCTGCCGCCGGAGCGTGCACCGCCGTATCCGGAAGGTCCCCCGATGCTCCGCAGAAACCGTCGTGCCCTGCGCACGGCCGCCGCCACCGCCGTGCTGCTCACCGCCGCCACCGCCTGCAACGCGGCCGCGAAGAACGACGACTCCTCCGCCGCCGGCGCCGGCGGCAGGTCCTTCACCCTCGTCACCCCCGACGCCGTCGGCCAGAACGAGTTCCTGAAGCTCGCCGTCAGCGGCATCAAGGACGCGGCGAAGAGCCACGACGGCTCGCAGAAGGTCTACGAGTCCACGGACACCGCCTCCCAGCAGCAGAACGTCCAGGCCGCGGTGGACGCGAAGCCCGACGTCATCGTGCTGGTCGGCTTCGAGTTCGCCGACCTCGTCGCGCAGCAGGCGCAGAAGAACCCGAAGCAGCAGTTCCTGATCATCGACGCCTGCACCACCAAGACCTTCAAGAACGTCAGCTGCGCGGTCTTCCGTGAGCACGAGGGCGTCTATCTCGCGGGCGCCGAGGCCGGTCTGCTGAGCAGGTCCGGCAAGGTGGGCGCGGTCGACGTGCTCGACACGCCCCAGTTCCGCCGCTACAGCGACCCGTTCGCGGCCGGTGCCAAGAAGGTCGCGGCGAAGACCACCACCGACACCCGGTTCGTCGGCGGCCAGTCCCCCTTCGACGACTCGGCCCGCGCCAAGGAGCAGGCGAACACCCTGCTCGCCAAGGGCTACGACCAGATCATGGCGGCCGCGGCGGCCGGCAACTACGGCGTCTTCGAGGCCGCGAAGGCCAAGGGCGCCTTCGCGTACGGCGTGGACGTCAACCAGTGCCCGTCGGCACCCGGCACGGTCGTCGACAACGTGATCAAGCGCACGGACGTCGCCGTGGAGAAGGGCATCGAGTCGGTCCTCGCCGGCAAGACGGGCACGACCGTCTCGTACGGCCTCAAGGAGGGCGGGATCAGCCTCACCGGTCTGGAGGCCGGCGTGGACTCCTCGAAGTGCGTGATCGCGGACCACAAGGACGTCCTCGCCAAGGTCGAGGCGCTGCGCGACCAGATCGTGTCCGGGAAGCTGACGGTCGATGACCCGGCCGCCGGCTGACGCCCAGAGCCTCGCCGTCGAGCTCCGGGGAATCACCAAGCGGTTCCCCGGCACGCTCGCCAACGACTCCGTCGACCTCGGCGTCCGCCACGGCGAGATCCACGCCCTGATGGGCGAGAACGGCGCGGGCAAGTCCACGCTCATGTCGGTCCTCTTCGGGCTGGAGCGCGCCGACGCCGGCTCGATCCGCGTCGACGGCCAGGACGTGCGCTTCGCCAGCCCGGCCGACGCCATGGCCGCCGGGCTCGGCATGGTCCACCAGAGCTTCAAGCTGTTCGACTCGCTCACGGTCGCCGAGAACGTCGTCTACGCCGCCGAGCCGCGCCGCTTCGGCCTGGTGGACCGCGCCGCGGCCCGCCGCCGGGTGCGCGAGCTCGCCGCGGAGCACGGGCTGGCCGTGGATCCGGACGCCCGGGTGGGCGAGCTGCCGGTCGGTCTGCGCCAGCGCGTGGAGATCCTGAAGCTGCTGCACCGCGGTGCCCGCACGCTGATCCTCGACGAGCCGACCGCCGTCCTCACGCCCGCCGAGGCGGACGCCCTGTTCGCGGTGCTCAAGTCGCTGGCCGCGCAGGGCCGTACGGTGATCCTTGTCACGCACAAGCTACGCGAGGTCCTCGAAGGCAGCGACCGCGTGACCGTCCTGCGGGACGGCCGGGTGGTCGCGCGGCTGGTCACCGCGGAGACCTCCGCCGACGAGATCGCGGCCGCGATGACCGGCCGCGCGGTCGAACTGGACCGTGTCCACGCCCCCGGCAGCCCCGGTGACGTGGTGCTCGACGTGACCGGCCTCGCCACCGACGCGGTGCACGAGGCCACGCTCACCGTACGAGCGGGCGAGATCGTCGGCATCGCGGGCGTCGCGGGCAACGGGCAGAGCGAACTGATCGAGGCACTGGCCGGGCTACGGCCCACCACCGCCGGGCGGGTCGGGCTCGGCGGCGACGACATCACCCACGCCTCGGCCACCGAGCGCCGCCTCAAGGGCCTGGCGTACGTCCCGGAGGACCGCCACGCGGTCGGTACGGCGCCTGCCGCGTCCGTCGCCGACAACCTGGCGATGGGCCATCACCGTACGTCCCTGTCCTCCCGCGGACTGCTGCCGCCGACGTCGGTCCGGGCGCACGCACAGCGGCTGATCGAGCGGTTCGGCATCAAGGCGTCGAGCCCCGAGGTCCCCGCGACCGCGCTCTCCGGCGGCAATCTGCAGAAACTGCTGATCGGCCGCGAACTCGCCCACGACGCCCCACTGTTGCTCGTCGAGCAGCCCACGCGCGGCGTCGATATCGGCGCGATCCAGAACATCCACGACCAGCTGATCGCCTACCGCGACGCCGGTCACGCCGTGCTCCTCGTCTCCGCCGAACTGAGCGAGATCCGCGGCCTCGCCGACCGGGTGCTGGTCATGTACGAGGGCCGCATCACCGCGACCTACGACAAGGACGAGGCGGACGAACGGACGCTGGGGCTGGCCATGGCAGGCGCCCAGGTCACTGTGGAGGCCGTCGACTGACATGAACGACCGGATAACCGGAGCCCTGCGCTCCCCCATCACCTTCTCCGTGCTCGCGGGCGTCCTCATCGGCGCGCTCTTCCTGCTCGGCACCGGCGCGGACCCGGTCGCGGCCTACGAGGCGGTCCTCACCGGCTCCCTCGGCGCCGACGGCATCGGGGCCACGCTCACCACCGTCACCAGCGTGCTCGGCATGGCCCTCGCCCTGGCGATCCCGCTGCGCGCCGGGCTCATCAACCTCGGCGGCGACGGCCAGATGGTCCTCGGCGGCATCACGGCGGCCGTGACCGGCCTGTACTCACCGCTGCCCGCGCCCCTCACCGTCGTACTCGCCCTGCTGGCCGGCATGGCGGCGGGCGCCGCCTACGCCACCCTCGCCGCCCTGTGCGAGAACCACTTCGGCGTCCCGCTCCTGGTCAGCAGCCTCCTGCTGAGCTACCCGGCGGTCTCGCTCGCCTCCTACCTGGCGCGCTACCCCCTCAAGGAGCCGGGCTCCAGCCTCCCGCAGACCCGGGCTCTGCCCGACGGGGTGGCGCTGCCCGCGTTCGGCGACTCCACGGTCACCCTGGGCCTGGTTCTGGTCGTCCTCGCGGCGGCCGCGTACTGGTTCACGGACCGGCGCACCGCGTTCGGGTACGAGATACGGATGACCGGTCTCAACGCGCGCTTCTCCGCCTACGCGGGTGTCGAACGCCGGGGTCTGACCCTGAAGTTGATGTCCGTGTCGGGAGCGACCGCCGGACTCGTGGGCGCCATCGGGGTGTTGAGCTTCCCGTACCGCTTCGTCGACGGCTCGCTGACCGCACCGGGCTACACCTGGACGGGACTCACGGCCGCGCTGCTGGCGGCCGCCGCGCCGCTGGGCACGGTGATCGCGTCGTTCTTCTTCGCCGTCCTTTCGGTCGGCGGGCTCGCGATGGAGCGTACGACCGAGGTGCCGCGCGAGCTGACGCAGGTGTTGCAGGGAATCGTGATCGTGTTCCTGGCGGCCCGACTGAGCTTCCCCGGGGGCTGGTTCAGGCGAAAGGCGGCCGTGTGATGTTCTTCGACGGTGATCTGTTGATGTCGGCGCTGCGCGCGCTCACCCCCATCCTTCTCGCCGCCCTCGGCGGAGCCCTGTGCGAGCGTGCGGGCGTCTTCAACATCGGCCTCGAGGGCATGATGCTGATGGGCTGCTTCACGGCCGTGGCGACGAGCTGGTTCACCGGCAGCCCCTGGCTGGGAGTACTCGCGGCGGCCTTGGCCGCGGCCGCGTACTCGCTGATCCTCGCGGTCGGAACGGTGACTCTGCGCGGGGACGCGGTGGTGCTGGGCATCGCGATGAACCTGCTGGCCGTCGGCCTGACCAGCTTCCTGTTGCGTACGGTCTTCGGTGTGCAGGGCACCTTCGACGACCCGACCCTCGCCGGCCTGCCGCTCGTCGGCGGTTTCAGCCCGCTCGCCTATCTGGCGTGGGCGGCGGTCGCCGTGGCCGCGGTGATGCTGTCCCGGCATGTGTGGGGGCTCAGGCTGCGCGGGGTCGGCGAGGCGCCGGACGCGGCGGCCACGCTCGGGGTGAACCCGGCGAAGTACAGGTACGCGGCCGTGCTGATCTCGGGTGTCCTGTGCGGTCTGGCCGGGGCCCAACTCGCCCTCGGCAACGTCACGTTGTTCACCGAGAACATGACCGCGGGCCGTGGCTGGATCGCCGTGGTCTCCGTCATGCTCGGCCGCGCCCTGCCCCTCGGCGTCCTGCTCGCCGCCCTGCTCTTCGGCCTCGCCGAAGCCGCCGGGTTCCGCCTCCAGGGCCTCGGCCTGCCGCAGCAGGCGACCGACGCCGCGCCGTACGTCGTCACGCTCGGCGCCCTCTTCCTCACCACGGCGCGCCGTCGCCGTACCCGCCCGTCCACCGGAGCCGCCGCATGACCCAGGACCTGCTGCCCATCACCCGCATACCCCGCACCGGCCTGCCGGCGCACGCGGTCGTCGTCGGCGACCCGGTGCGCGCCGCGGCCGTCGCCGCGCTGCTCGACGGTGCCGAGGAGGTCTCGTACCACCGCGAATACCGTGTGTTCAGCGGCAGTTGGAAGGGCCTGCCGGTGGTCGTCGCCTCGCACGGGGTGGGCGGACCGGGCGCGATCCTGCTGTTCCAGGAACTCGCGGACGCGGGCGTGCGCACCTTCCTGCGGTTCGGCACGGCGGGCGCGATGAGGCCCGGCATCGGCGACGGCGACCTCGTCATCGCCGAGGCGGCCGTCCGCGACGACGGCGTCACCCAGCAGCTGCTGCCACCGGAGTACCCGGCGGTCTCCTCCCCCGAGGCGGTCATCGCGCTCCAGCGCGCGGCCCGCGAGGCGAACGCCCCGCACCACCGGGGCATCGTCTGGACCCGGGCGGCCTTCCAGCCCGGCCTCCTCCCGCTCTTCTCCTACGACGGTGCCGGCCTCGCCGCCATCGAGATGGAGCTGTCCGCGCTGCTGGTGACGGCGTCACTGCGCGGGCTCGTCGCGGGCGGTGTGCTGGTCATCGACGGGGCGAACGCCGACGAGCTGGTCGACGAGGCGGCCACCGGCGGGTACGACCCGCACCGGGAGGTCGTCGCGGCGGGCGTCGAGCGGGGCGCGGTGGTGTCGCTGGAGGCGCTGCGGCTGCTGGCGCAGGAGTACCGGCCGGGGGACGCCGTATGAGCGTCGATCTGCTGATCCACGGCGGTGACGTCCTGACCGTCGACGAGGACGGAACCGTCGTACGGGACGGGGCGGTCGCCGTCCACGAGGGCGAGATCGTCGCCGTGGGCCGCGCCGAGGAGCTGGGTACGCGCTTCACGGCCACCGAGTCCATCGACGCCGCGGGCTGTCTCGTCCTGCCGGGTCTGGTCAACACGCACACCCACCTCGCGATGACCCTGCTGCGCGGCCGCGCCGACGACGTCACCCTCAAGGGGTTCCTGGAGCGGGTGCTGAAGTGGGAGGCCGAGCTGCTGACGCCGCGGAACGTGGCGGCGGCGGTGCGGCTGGCGGTCGCCGAGAGCGTACGGGCGGGGGTGACGTCCGCGCTCGACATGTACTGGTTCCACGAGGCGGCCGAGCGGGCGGCCCGCGAGACGGGCTGGCGGCTGCACACCGGACCGACCTTCATGGACGTGCCGGAGCCGCCGGACGGCCTCGCCCACGAGGACCGCCTGGAGTGGGCGCGCCGCGACCTGGAGGCCGGGGGCGCCGCACAGTCGGGGACCCGGCCGGTCGTCTTCGCGCACTCCACGTACACCCTGAACCCCGACCAGCTGACCGAAGTGTTCGCACTGGCCCGGGAGTTCGGGGCCCTGGTGCACATCCACGCCGCGGAGAACGCGACCGAGGTCGCCACCGTCGAGGTCAAGTACGGCAAGCGGCCGGTGGAGTTGCTCGACTCGCTCGGGCTGCTCGGCCCGGACGTGCTGCTCGCGCACGCCGTGGACCTCACGGGACCGGAGATCGCCGCGCTGGCCCGCACCGGGACGTCGGTCGCCCACTGTCCCGTGTCCAACCTGAAGTTGGGCTGCGGGATCGCTCCGGTGCCGCGGTTGCTGAGCGCCGGGGTGACCGTCGGGCTGGGTACGGACGGGGCCGTCAGCTCCAACACGCTGGACGTGCTGGGGGCGGTGCGGCAGGCGGCGCTGGTGCACAAGGCGGGCGGTGACCCGACCGCGGTCGGTGCCGAGCAGGCCGTACGGATGGCGACGATCGAGGGCGCGCGGGCGCTGGGGCTCGGGGAGCACCTGGGGTCGCTGGAGGCCGGGAAGCGGGCCGATGTGATCGTGCTCGACCTGGACGCGCCGCATCTGCGGCCGTCGCACGACCCGTGGTCGACGCTGGCGTACGCCGCGCACTCGGCGGACGTGCGGGACACCGTCGTCGACGGGAGGGTGCTCATGCGGGACCGTGTGCTGACGACGCTCGACGAGCGGGCGGTGATCGCCGAGCTGGAGGCACTTGTCTGAGCGGGGCATTTCGTGCCCCGTTCGGCCGACGGGCCCCCATAATGGCGAAAGACATCGGATGTCTTTACGGGCACGTCGTATGTCCCGCACAGGCGATTGTGAACCACAGGGAGGCCGGCCATGGCAGTCACCGACGAGGCGATCGAGAAGATCAAGGGCATGATCGTCTCGGGTGCCCTGCGCCCCGGCGACCGGCTCCCGAAGGAGAGCGAGCTCGCCTCCGAGCTGGGGCTGTCCCGCAACTCCCTGCGCGAGGCGGTGCGCGCCCTGTCGCTGATCCGGATCCTGGATGTGCGGCAGGGCGACGGCACGTATGTGACGAGCCTGGACCCGCAGCTTTTGCTGGAGGCGCTGAGTTTCGTCGTCGACTTCCACCGCGACGACACCGTCCTGGAGTTCCTGGCCGTCCGCCGCATCCTGGAGCCGGCCGCGACCTCGATGGCGGCCCTGCGGATCAGCGAGCAGCAACTGGACGCGCTCTCCGCCCAGTTGGACAAGCTCGGTGAGGCGCCCTCGGTGGAGGAACTCGTCGCCTGCGACCTCGACTTCCACCGGGGCATCGTGCAGAGCTCCGGCAACTCCGTCCTCTGCTCACTTCTTGACGGCCTGTCAGGTCCCACTACCCGGGCGAGGGTCTGGCGTGGCCTGACCCAGGAGGACGCGGTCAGCCGCACCCTGCACGAGCACCGCATGATCCTCGCCGCGCTTCGGGACCGTGACGCGGAGGCGGCTCGGTCGTGGGCGACGGTCCACATCGCGAGCGTGGAGCAGTGGCTGCGGGCCTCGCTGTGAACTAGCGTTCCGGGCCCGCGAGATGGTGTTGCAGCTCGATGTGGCGGAACTGGTAGACGGCCCCGGCCCGGCGCAGCACGCCGCGCTGTTCATGGGCGTCGGCGAGGAAGGCCATCAGGTCGTGGGGCAGTCCGGCGCGCAGTGTCAACTGGCAGCGGGCCACGGCGTAGCGGCTCCAGGCGGTCTGGCGCAGGCCCGCGGCCAGCCCCATGAGCAGCGCGGGGATCAGCCCGGTCAGATAGAGCCAGCCGTATCCGTCGGTGAACAGCGCGTCCGGGAACCAGATCCGGGCTACGGTGATCATGGTCAGGTCCTGGGCGCCGAACACGGCGGCGCCGAGCAGCGTCGCCGCCACCGTGCAGGTGGCCAGTGTGCGGCGGTCGTTGCGGAGCAGCGCGGCCGCGTCGGCCGGTCCTGCGACGTCCACGGGGACGGCCCGGATCCCCTGGACGAGCAGGCAGACGAACGCGAGCAGGGCGCCCTGCCGCCATGCCTGCCACAGGGCCCCGACCGGATCGGACGGGGCGATGTAGTAGTGGTCGGCGTCCCCGCCGAGCACGCCCGTGAGCAGGCCCTCGACCAGACACACACCGCCCATGAGGGCACCGGCCAGCAGTCCCATGGCCAGGCCCCGGCGGCTCCACACCCAGCGGACCCGGGCGACGGGGCTGCGGGGCGCCGGAGCGCCATCGACTCCCACGGCGGCGGCCGCGGCCGTGAGCACGACCGTGCTGATGACTCCGCAGGCGTTCCCGTACGCCGCCACGTACAGCGAGACCGTCGCCGCGCCCGTGAGGACCACTCGCCGGTCCCAGGCGGCCGGCGGGCGCAGCGCCGGCCGGTGGCCGACCGCGAGCCCGCAGCTGATCAGTCCGGCCAGCACCAGCGATCCGTCGTCCGCCAGCCGCTCCAGGACCAGTGCGGGCGTGAGGTGTCCGAGCGCGGCGACCGAACCCAACCCGGCGGCGACCGCGGCGGCCGCCAGCCCGCCGACCAGGCCTCCGCACAGACATCCGGCCAGCACGCCGAGCCCGCCGCGGTCGTCCCAGGACGGGGCGTAGAGCGGGTCGCGGGTGAAGTGGAAGATCACCTCCATGGTCGCCCCCTCGACCAGCCACGCCAGCCCGCCGAGCAGCACGCCCGCCAGTACCCGCGGCAGCAACCCGGACGCGACCCCGTGCAGCTTCCACCACGCCACCTCCGCCGCCCCGTCGAACCCGCGCTCCATGTGCCGGGCCAGAAACCCGAGAGCGGCCCGCGCCCGGTCCGCCGTCCACCGGCAGGGGCGCCGCGGATGCGGCCGGTACGCGGCGTCGACGAAGGCCTCGAAGAGATGTGCGGCGACCGCGTCCCGGGTGGGGCAGCGCAACAGGTCGGCCGGGTCCGGCAGTTGCCCCGCGCTCTCGTCCGAGCGCGCACCATGCGCGGGTCCCGGCGGAGGCCCAGCCCCCTCCCCCGGCCGCGGGTTGTACACGACTCTGGCCAGCGACACCATCAGCGGACTGGTGAGGGCCCGTGCCACCGGCGCCCGGGTGCTCAGCGCCTCGATCACCGGCCGCCAGCGCGCCCCGGCCCGCGTCCCGGCGCCGCCCGCGTCCCGCAGCAGATACCTGGCCACGTCCTCGGTGCCCAGCGGCAGGAGCCGGATGCCGGCCATGCCCGCGAGCCGCGCCGGCACCCCGTCGCGGGGCCGCAGGGCCGACCGGTACTCGGCGGGGCGGCTCGACAGGACCATGCCGCAGCCGTACGGCAGCGCCTCGTTGATGCCGTGCAGCGCCGACGCGCCCACGGCGGCGGGGAGTTCGTCGAAGCCGTCGAGCACCGGCAGGACGAGCCGCCGCTCCAGCAGCAGCGCGGCACGGGTGACGCCCCCGTCCACCACGCCCAACTCCGCGTGGTCCTGCACCAGCCGCCGCTCCATCCAGCCGCGCAGGTCCTCGGCTCGCGGATCCCAGGAGGCGAGCGGGAAGAGCACCGGCACCGGCTCCCCCTCCCGCCGCCGTCCGAGCAGCGCGAGCAGCAGCCGTACGAGCAGCACCGTCTTGCCCGAGCCGGGATCCCCGAGCACCAGCAGCCGCCGCCCGGGCAGCCCTTCGAACACGGCGCCGATGTCTCCGGCACCGCCCGCCGGCGCCAGGTCCGCGTCGGCCGCCTCCCAGGAGACCGGCAGCGGATACGGGTCCTCCAGCCGCCGTACCTGCGCCTCGGTCTCCCACTGCCGTCGTACGGCGTCGGCGAGCCGGTCGGACGCGGCCTCGGGGCTCTCGGCCACGGCGGCCTCCGCCCGGTCCGCCCGGTACGCGCTCCACGCCAGATACGCCCCCGCCCCGGTCGGCAGGAGCGCGGCGACCACCGCCCCCGGGTCCTGGACATACAGCGCGGCGACCAGCGCCCCCAGCGTTCCCGTGCCGAACAGGACCAGGTACACGATCCCGACCCGCCGTACCCGCGCCCCTGGGGCAACTCCGCTCACCCGACGAAGAGTTGCGTACCGGGCCGCCTCCGGGCGCCCTGATCGCCGTACCGCCACACGAGTGAGTGAACGACCTCGCTGGTCATCGGAGCTCTCATGGTCATCCGACGTCTACCCGGGTCACTGGGGAGCTGTGCTGCCTGGCGTGCGGGGTGATCCGGCACAGATCCGAGGAATGGGGGGTGTTCCGGGGTGGCTAATGGGGCAGTGATGCGTTCACTCCCCCGTGCAAGGGGGCTGCGGACGCCCCCGCCCGACGCCGTAAGGTTGGGGCGTACGTGAGGGCACGTCGGAAGGAGGCACTGGGTGATCGAGCTCGAGGGGGTACCCGAGCTGATCGACCCGGTCATGGTGGCCGCGTTCGAGGGCTGGAACGATGCCGGCGACGCCGCCTCCACCGCGGTCGCGCATCTGGACAGGGAGTGGAAGGGCGAGGTGTTCGCGGCGCTGGACGCCGAGGACTACTACGACTTCCAGGTGAACCGGCCCACGGTGTGGATGGACGCCGGAGTCAGGAAGATCACATGGCCGACGACCCGCCTCTCGGTGGTGCGCGTCGGCGGCGACAAGCCGCGTGATCTCGTACTGGTCCGAGGTATCGAACCGTCCATGCGCTGGCGCTCGTTCTGCAACGAGCTTCTCGGCTTCGCCCACGAACTGGGCGTGGAGCTGGTCGTGATCCTGGGCGCCCTGCTCGGCGACACCCCGCACACGCGTCCGGTCCCGATCAGCGGGACCACGTCGGATCCGGACCTGGCCCAGCGGATGGACCTGGAGGAGACCAAGTACGAGGGCCCCACGGGCATCGTCGGCGTCCTCCAGGAGGCGTGCACGCACGCGGGCGTGCCGGCGGTCAGCCTCTGGGCGGCCGTACCGCACTACGTGTCGCAGCCGCCCAACCCGAAGGCGACGCTGGCGCTGCTGAACCGGCTCGAGGATCTCATCGACGTGCGCATCCCGCTGGGCGAGCTGCCCGAGGACGCGCGCGCCTGGCAGGTGGGCGTGGACCAGCTGGCCGCTGAGGACAGCGAGGTCGCCGAGTACGTGCAGACGCTGGAGGAGGCCCGGGACACCGCGGAGCTGCCGGAGGCGTCGGGCGAGGCGATCGCCCGCGAGTTCGAGCGGTATCTGCGCAGACGGGACGGCGGCGGTCCGCCCTCGCCGGGCGGGCACGCGACCGAGGGCGGCGACGGTACGTCGTATCTGCGGGACAACCCCAGCGGTCGTACCCGGCCGCCCAAGCCGCCGAAGCCGAGCGGCACGGACGACGAGGGTCCGGCGGACCCGTCGGAGGACTGAGCGACGAGGAGGGCGGCGCGTACGACACGCACCGCCCTCCTCTCGGTCACACCCGGGGGATCGCCACCACGTCGTACTCGGTGGTGGGCGTCGGGTCCACGTCGAAGCGGGCGTTGGGCAGATAGATCCGCTCGCCCCAGGCCGCCGCGGTGGTCGGGATGCGGAAGCGCGGGTCGGTGATGCGGGTGATCGCCGTGCCCTTGGTGCCGGCGGCGTTCAGCCGGAACACGTCGATCGCGTTCTGCGCCTGCTGGACGACGTACAGGGTCCTGCCGAGCAGCAACAGGCCGTCCCCGTTGGGGATCTTGGCTCCGCCGAGGTCCACGGCACGGGCGGCTCCCGTGCGCGGGTCGACGCGTTCCAGGGCGCCGCCGTCGGCGAAGGCGTTCACCACGAGCAGGGCGCGGCCGTCGGGGGTGCGCTCGATGCCGTTGGCGGTGAAGTCGTCGCCCTGGAGCCAGTCGCCGGTCAGGGGCACGGTCTCGACGCCCTTGGGCTCGTCGTGCCTGCCGAGGTTCAGCTTGTAGAGCTGCGGCTTGAAGGAGTCGGTGAACCAGGCGGCGCCCGGGGTGAGGATCACGTCGTTCACGAAGGTGCCGCCGGTGGCGTACACCTTCTCGATCTCGCCGGAGCGGGCGTCCACCGTGCGGATCTCGCCGCTGCCGCCGCCGGCGAGGAAGAGCCGCCGGCCGTGGCAGTCGATCTTCAGGCCCACGGTCTGGTGCCCGTCGCCGAGGCCCTTGCTGATCGCCGAGCCCCGGCCGGTGGCGAGGCTCGCCCGGTAGATGTCGCCGTTGAGGAGCGAACCGAAGTAGCCGAAGGGCTTGTTGCCGATGGTGATGCCCTCGGGCTGGAAGCCGTCCGGCAGGGGGAACTGGTCGGGCCAGGCGGCCTTCTGTGTCTCGGCCGCGTGGGCCGTGCCGCCGAGCAGCGCTGCTCCCGTCAGCGCCGCGGTCGCGGTGAGGAGTCTTCGACGTGCGAAGGAACGGTCTGTGGGTGCCACTGTGCGTCCTTCTGCCAGGGGGCCGGCAGTTGGCCGGCCGATCGGTCAACAGACGCTCCCACCCCATCACATGCCAGTGGCCTCCGCAGCCTTTGGCCGGATTGCTGCGTGACATCTGTTTCAGGACGGATTGCACCCGTTACCCAATTCAACTTCTTTCAAACCGAGTTGGCGAAGACGGGGTGGACGAGGGCGCCCGGGAGTGCTTGGTTGTTCCACCGGGAGGCGTCCCGCGCCATCCGCAACCAGGCACCCGCAAGGACCGAAGGGAGCGGTACCCGATGACCGACCAGGCAGAACCGGCGCAGGGCCCGGGGGCTTCCGGGCCGGGGCCCGACGGAGCGGGATTCACCTATCGAGGGGCCGAACAGGAGCTGATCGTCGTAGCGAGTCCGGAGGCCGGGCTGCGCGCCCGGGCCGACGGTGTGCGCTCGGCGGCGGGCGCCGACGTCTCGGCCCTGAACATGTTCCTCGGCGACGAACAGCTCGCTCTGGAGCCGCTGTTCGGAAGCGAGGAGAGGGTGCGGCAGTCGGCGACGGCGGGCGACGGTGACGTCCCCGACCTCGCACTGTTCTACCGGGTGCGCGGCGACCGCACTCGTGCCGAGGAACTGCGCTCGCGGATCGCCGCGCTGCCGGGCATCGACACGGCGTACGTGAAGCCGCCCGCCGTACCGGCCACCCTCGGGCAGGTCGGCGAGGAGAGCGCCCGGCTCAAGGAAGGCGCCCCGGTCACACCGGACTTCAGCGGCCGGCAGGGCTATCTGCGGCCGGCGCCCGAGGGGATCGACGCCCACTGGGCCTGGCAGCGGCCCGGCGGGACCGGTCGGGGCGTGACCGTGATCGACGTCGAGGGTTCCTGGCAGCTGGGCCACGAGGACCTGGCCGCCAAGCTGGCCGGGGTCGTGGTCGGCACCCCGCTGACCGACATCGCCTGGCGCAACCACGGCACCGCCGTGATCGGGGTGCTCGGCGGCGACCAGGGCGAGCACGGCGTCACCGGCATCGTGCCGGAGGCGGTCACCGCGGCCGCGTCCTTCCAGGGCATCGGCACCGCGGCCGCGATCCACGCGGCGGCGGACCGGCTCGGCCCCGGCGACATCGTCCTGATCGAACTCCACCGACCGGGACCGCGGACGGAGTTCGCCGAACGCGACGACCAGCGCGGCTACATCGCGCTCGAGTGGTGGCCGGACGACTTCGCGGCCGTCCGCCACGCCACCGCCAAGGGCGTGATCGTCGTGGCGGCCGCCGGCAACGGCGGCGAGTCCCTCGACGACGCGGTCTACGAGCGCCGCCCCGACGAGTTCCCCCAGGCGTGGCGCAACCCGTTCAACCCGTCCAACCCGTCCTCCGGTGCCGTCCTGGTCGGCGCGGGCGCCCCGCCGCCCGGCACGCACGGCCGCGATCACGGCCCGGACCGGTCCCGGCTCGCGTTCTCCAACTACGGCGCCCGCGTGGACGCCCAGGGCTGGGGCCGCGAGGTCACCACCACCGGCGGTTTCTGGGACAGGCCCGGCGACCTCCAGGGCGGTCCCGAGGAGATCGCCTGGTACACGGACACGTTCTCCGGGACCTCCTCGGCGTCCCCGATGGTGGTCGGCGCCCTGGCCGCGTTGCAGGGGATGCTCAAGGCGGCCGCCCAGCCGCCGATGTCCCCGGAGCGCGCCCGAGCGGTGTTGCGGGCGACCGGGTCCCCGCAGACGGACGCACCGGGCCGGCCCGCCTCGCAGCGGATCGGCAGCCGGCCCGACATCAAGGCGGCGGTGACCCATCTGCTGCCGCACGCGGTCGGCTCGGGCCCGGCCGAGAAGTACTGGGACGAGCTCCTGCCGTATCCGCGTGAACTCCCGCCGAGGCTCCGGCTGTTCGTGGCCGGCGGCTGGCGGAACCTGAACCACCCGTCCCCCGAGATCCGCCAGGCAGTGCACGCCGCGTTCGCGGGGGGACGGCCCGATGTCCGCGTGTGGTTCGCGGACGACGAGATAGTCGGCCTGGTCGTCACGGGCTGACGCATCCCCACCATCAAGGGCCCAACCATCAAGGGAAGGTGGCACCCGCATGAGCACCACCCCGCAGATGAGCCAACTGGGACAACAACAGGGACAGCAGGGACAGCAGTTCCCGAGCACCTCGCCGTACCAGCAGCAACAGCAGCAGCCGTTCGGTCAGCAGGGCTTCGGCCAGGGCCAGCAGGGCTTCGGTCAGCAGCCGTTCGGTCAGCAGGGCTCCGGCATGGGCGGCGGCTCGCTGGAGCAGCTCCAGAACCTCGGCCAGCAGCAGCCGTACCAGCAGCTGTTGCAGCAGCTGGGCCAGCAGCAGGGCTACGGCCAGCAGCAGGACCAGCAGGCGCAGCAGCAGGAGCAGCAGATGCAGCAGCAGCTCCAGCAGGTCGCGCTGTCGGCGGTGCAGCAGGTCGTCCAGCAGGTGCAGGCGCAGGCTCTCGCCTCGGGTGTGGCGAACGGCTTCATCGACATCGTCCACCCGCTCCAGGGGCAGCCGCACCAGATCTTCCTGCGCATCAACAACCAGTTCCGGGTCCTCAACAACCCCAACCCGCAGATCCACCAGCAGATCCAGCAGGCCTTCGCCTTCGGCCACCAGGTGATCGGCATCTGGGACACGCAGTCGCCGAGCGTCCTGCGCAGCGTCCGGATCCAGCGCGTCTGACCGGTAGCCGGTAGCTGACAGCACGAAGGGCGCTTCCTCCGCGCGGAGGAAGCGCCCTTTCGGGTACCGGGTGCCTACAGGGCGACGCCCAGCAACGCGTCCACGGCTCGCGACACGAGTCCGGGGGCGCCCTCGTCCGTGCCGCCCTGTGCCTGCTGGAGGGCGGCCCAGCGGTCCACGGCGGCGAGCGCGGTGGGGGTGTCGAGGTCGTTCGCGAGGGCCTCGCGGATCTCCTCGACCAGGGCGTCGGCGGAGGGCCCGTCGGGCCGGGAGACGGCCGCGCGCCAGGCGCCGAGCCGTGCGACGGCGTCCTGAAGCACCTGGTCGGTCCACTCCCAGTCGGTCCGGTAGTGGTGGGCGAGCAGGGCGAGCCGGATCGCGGCCGGGTCGACGCCGTCGTAGCGCAGCTTGGAGACGAAGACCAGGTTGCCCTTGGACTTGGACATCTTCTCGCCGTGCAGGGCGACCATGCCGGCGTGGACATACGCCTTGGCCATGGGGAACTCGCCGGTGAGCACCTGGGCGTGCGAGGCGCCCATCTCGTGGTGCGGGAAGGCGAGGTCGGAGCCGCCGCCCTGGACGTCGAACGTCATGCCGAGGTGGTCGAGGGCGATGGCGACGCACTCGATGTGCCAGCCGGGCCGGCCGCGGCCCAGCGAGCTGCCGTCCCAGCTCGGTTCGCCCTCGCGGGCGGCCATCCACAGCATCGGGTCGAGCGGGTTCTTCTTGCCCGGACGGTCCGGGTCGCCGCCGCGCTCGGCGGACAGCAGCCGCATGGCGGCCGCGTCCAGGTTGGACACCTTGCCGAAGTTGGGGTCGGACTCGACGGAGAAGTAGACGTCCCCTTCGAGCTCGTACGCGGCGCCCGCGTCCCGCAGCCGTTCGACCAGCGGGACGATGCCGGGTATCGCCTCGACCGCGCCGATGTAGTGCTGCGGGGGCAGCATCCTGAGGGCCGTCATGTCCTCGCGGAAGAGGGTCGTCTCCTTCTCGGCGAGGGCGGCCCAGTCGACGCTGTCCCGCTGCGCGCGCTCCAGCAGCGGGTCGTCGATGTCGGTGACGTTCTGGACGTAGTGAACCTGGCGCTTGGTGTCGAGCCACACGCGCTGCACGAGGTCGAACGCGTTGTAGGTCGCCGCGTGTCCCATGTGGGTCGCGTCGTACGGCGTGATGCCGCAGACGTAGAGACGGGCGACGGGACCGGGGTCGAGGGGGACCAGACCGCCGGTCGCGGTGTCGTGGATCCTCAGGTCGCGGCCCTGACCAGGCAGGGCGGGGACCTCGGAAGCGGGCCAGGCATGCATGTCATGAGCCTAACCGGACTGATGTTCCGTATACGAACCGGACCGGGTGGGATGGCCGGTAAGGCCTTCTTGTGCGATACCGGCCATTGTGCCGCTAGACCGGCGGCCAGGGAATGGCCGGCCACTCGCCGCTCGGCTCCGGGTGCTTGCCGGTGGACAGCAGGGACTCCACACGCGCGCGCGTGGCGTCCAGTTCGGCCGGGGTGATCAGTTCGGCCAGCCGGGTGGCCAGCCCGCCCGTCAGGGCCTCCTTGAGGCCCTTCAGTACGTCGACGGCGTCCCCCGGCAGCGGCTCCCCCGCCCAGCCCCACAGCAGGGTGCGCAGCTTGTTCTCGGTGTTGAAGGTCACGCCGTGGTCGATGCCGTACAGCCGGTCCCCGGCGGGCAGCAGATGGCCGCCCTTGCGATCGGCGTTGTTGATCACGGCGTCGAGCACGGACAGGCGCCGCAGCCGCTCGTCGTCGGCGTGCACCAGCAGCGCGGTCTTTCCGTCGCCGACCTCGGCGAACCCGATGGCCTTCCAGCCCGGTCCCGGCTCCTTGGCGTCGACGAGCGCCAGCAGCTCGGGGCCGGGCTCGGCCTCGATCCACAGCTGGACCATGCCCTCGCCGTACGGTCCGTCGCGCAGCACGGTGGGCGGTACGAGCCCCCAGCCGGTCGCCTCGGAGACCTCGTAGGCGGCGACCTCACGCTGGGCGAGGGTGCCGTCGGGGAAGTCCCAGAGCGGGCGCTCGCCGCGTACGGGTTTGTAGACGCACAGGGCCTCTTCGCCTTCGTGGGTGACAGCGCAGTGCAGCACCGCGTTGGAGGCGTCCCGGATCTGTCCGCGTACCGTCAGCTCACCGTGGGTGAGCAGCTCTGCCGTGGTCACGCTCCGCGGCGGTATCCGTTCTGGCGCGGACATACGTGTCCTTCCGGGTCGAGCGGGAGACTGCACAGCGGGCACGGCGGCCGCCCGGCGTTGACGACGTCCAGGGCACGCTTGGCGAAGGCTCTCGCCTGCGCGCCGGTGAGCCGGACCCGCAGCATCGGCGGGCCGTTCTCCTCGTCCTGCAGGAGCCGCTCCTCGGCCTCGGCGAGGTCCTCCTCGGAGTCGGCGTCCAGTTCGACGAGGGCCTGGGCCTCGACGATCATGCGCTGCTCCTCGCCGTCCCAGGCGAGCGCCATGGTGCCGACGCGGAACTCCTCCTCGACGGGGGAGTCCAGCGGGGCGGCGTCGGAGATCTCGGTGGGCGCCATGGCCGGGACGGAGGCGCTGCCGCCGCTGCGCCGCACCACCTCGTCCAGCAGCTCGTCCATCCGCTCGGCGAGCGCGGCGACCTGGGTCTTCTCCAGGGCCACGCTGGTCACCCGGGAGCCGGCGGAGGCCTGGAGGAAGAACGTACGGCGCCCGGGCAGTCCGACCGTGCCGGCCACGAAACGCTCCGGTGGGTCATAGAGGAACACCTGACGGGACACGTCCTGTCTCCATTGGAATCGTGGGTACGGCGCTGCTTCGACCGCTTCACCCTACTGCGCCCGACGATCACGGTGCGCCCGCACCACCACCGACCGTGGCGTCACCGCCGGACGGCTCCGTGCGCGGGGCGAGCGAGGTGAAATCACCGGTGTCGCCGAGGCGTACGAGAAACGGGCGCAGACGGGTGTAACGGATCGCGGTGATGGAACACGGTTCGACGGAGATCCGCTGGAAGAGGTCTAGATGAAGTCCGAGCGCGTCCGCGACGAGCGACTTGATGATGTCGCCGTGCGAGCACATCAGATAGACGGCGTCGGCCCCGTGGTCGCGCTCCACGCGCGCGTTCCACTCGCGTACGGCCTCGGCCGCGCGGGTCTGCATCGCCCGCATCGACTCGCCGCCGGGGAAGGCGGCCGCAGAGGGATGCGCCTGCACGACCTCCATCAGCGGCTCGTCCATGAGCTCGGCGAGCTTGCGGCCGGACCAGTCGCCGTAGTGGCACTCCCCGATCCGCTCGTCGGTGTGCGGGGTGAGCTCGGGGCGGGCGTCGAGGAGCGGCTGAATCGTTTCCTGGCAGCGCTGCAACGGGCTGCTGACCACCTCGGAGATCGGCACCTCGGCGAGGCGCCCGGGCAGTCCGGCGGCCTGCGCGGTCCCGCGCTCGTCCAGGGCGACACCGGGCGTCCACCCGGCGAGCAGTCCCTCGGTGTTGGCGGTGGATCGTCCGTGCCGGACGAGGATCAACGTGGGCATGCGGCCCAGGGTAGGCGCACGCACGCGTGCGGTGGCTTGCGAGTGGCGGGAGAATACGCACCGTGATCGTCGACTGTGCCATCTATCACGACGGGCACCGCACGGACGGCCCCGAGGACCTGTCGGACGCGCTGGACGCGGCGCGGGCGGCGGGCGGGTTCGTCTGGATCGGGCTGCACGAGCCGTCGGAGAGGGAGTTCGACCTCGTCACCCGGGAGTTCGGGCTGCACCCGCTGGCGGTCGAGGACGCCCTGAAGGCCCACCAGCGGCCCAAGCTGGAGGTCTACGACGACTCGCTCTTCCTGGTCCTCAAGCCGGTCGTCTACGAGCCGGACAGCGACCAGGTCTCCACCGGCGAGGTCATGCTCTTCCTCGGCGACTCCTTCGTGGTGACCGTCCGGCACGGCGAGGGCTCCCCGCTGAAGGCCGTGCGGCAGCGCCTGGAGCAGGAGCCGCAGTTGCTCGGCAAGGGCCCCACGGCGGTGCTGTACGCCATCTCCGACGCCGTCGTCGACCACTACCTGGACGTGGCGACGGAACTCCAGACGGACCTGGAGGAGCTGGAGACGGAGGTCTTCTCACCGGACGGCGGCGGCTCGCGCCACACCGCGTCCCGGATCTACACCTTCAAACGGCAGATCCTGGAGTTCCGCCGGGCCACCGGCCCGCTGGCGCTGCCGCTGACCCGGCTGGCCGCCGTCGGTCAGTTCGGCTCGGGGGTGCCGTTCGTGAACGAGAAGGCGCGGCCGTTCTTCCGGGACGTCAACGACCACCTCACGCGCGTGAACGAGTCGGTGGAGGGCCTGGACCGGCTGGTGTCGGACATCCTGTCGGCGCACCTGGCGCAGATGAGCGTCCGGCAGAACGACGACATGCGGAAGATCTCCGCGTGGGCGGCCATGGCCGCGGTCCCCACGATGATCGCGGGGATCTACGGGATGAACTTCGAGCACATGCCGGAGCTGCATTGGGTGTGGTCGTATCCGGCGGTGGTCGCGCTCATGGCCGTCCTGGAGGTCCTGCTGTACCGACTGTTCAAGAGCCGGGGCTGGCTGTAGCGCCCCGGCTCAGGACGCGGTCGCGGGGTTCAGGCGAACTCGGGGGCCGAGGGGGCCGGTCCGCCGAGTGCGTCGCGCCGCTCCGGCATCCTCAGGGAGACCATCCGGCGCCAGCCCACGGCGCGTTCATAGGCGTACACCCCGTGGATGCCCGCCGCGAGGACGGCCGACTTCGCCGTCGACCAGCCCAGGATGCGGCCCATGTGGGCCATGACCGCGAGGCTGACGTCCCGGTAGACCCGGATCTCGGCGAGCGCGCACTCCCGCAGCGTCCGCTGGATGTCCCGGCCATGGCCCGCGTACGCGAACCGCAGCAACTCCTCGTGGCAGTAGGCGAGGTGGTTGTCCTCGTCGTGGGAGATCATCTTCACCGCGCGGCCGAGGTCGGGGTGGTCGGCGAAGTGCCTGCGCAGCAGCTCCATCTGCTCGGAGGCGCGCTGTTCGGTGACCCGGCTGTGGGAGAGGTAGGTGACGATGTCCCGCACGGTCAGGGACTGGTCGGCCTTGAGTTTGTCGTGGGAGAGCCCGATACCGCCGCGCTCCAGGAGCATCGTGTAGTCGGTGTCGGGCGGTACGGGGACGGGTTCGAGGCCACGCTTCTTCATCAGGGCGTTGAAGATCCGCCCGTGCTTGTCCTCGTCCGCGCCATGCCGGGTGATCTTGGGGGCGAGGGCGCGCTCGCTGTCCGGGACGAGCGCGGCGATGCGGGCGTTCTCCCAGCCGCCCTGCGACTCCCCGCCGGCCGCGATGGAGCAGAACAGGCGGAAGGACTCGTCGTTGTCGAGGATCTCCTGGAACAGACTCTTGGCCGAAAGCATCGTGGGCACCTCTCTGCGGGACTCCGCGGCACTCCGCAAAGAACGAGTCAAATGCGGCGCGAGAGGTGCTGCAACAGCTGTGTCGGACAACTCCGCCAAAAGGAGGACCCCTCGGATCACGACGGGGGCGTAACCGCACGGGCGCGGGCGCGTTGTTCCGCGTGACGGCCGTGGCGGGGAAGACCCCCGAGCCCCCACCACGGCCGCGGAAATCTCCGCCGGTTCCCCGCGCGCGTTACGCCAGTCCGGCCCGCTCCAGGGACTCGGACCCGGCGCGCAGCGCGGCGATCCGCTCGTCGAGCGTGAAGCCCGCGGGCGCGAGGCTCAGCGTGGTGACACCGGCCGCCGCGTACTCCTTCATCCGGTCCGCGATGCGGTCCACGGAGCCCAGCAGCGTCGTCTTGTCGATCAGGTCGTGCGGGATGGCGGCCGCGGCGCCCTGCTTGTCGCCGGAGAGGTACTTCTCCTGCACCTCGGCGGCCGCCGCCTCGTAACCCATGCGCTGGGCCAGCTGGTTGTAGAAGTTCTGCTTGGCGCTACCCATGCCGCCGACGTACAGCGCGGTGTAGGGGCGGAAGGTGTCGGCGAGCGTGGCCACGTCCTTGTCGTCGCCGAGGGCGAGCGGGAGCGTGGGGTGGACGTCGAACCCGTCGAGGGTCTTGCCGGCCTTCTCGCGTCCGGCGCGCAGGTGCTTGAGCGTCGTCTCCTCGAGGTGCTCGGCGGACGGGAAGATGAGGAGGGCGCCGTCGGCGATCTCACCGGTCTGCTCGAGGTTCTTCGGCCCGATCGCGGCGATGTAGAGCGGGATGTGCTCGCGCTCCGGGTGCACGGTCAGCTTGAGCGGCTTGCCCGGGCCGCCGGGCAGCGGCAGCGTCCAGTGCTGCCCCTCGTACGACAGGCGCTCGCGCGTCATCGCCTTACGGACGATCTCGACGTACTCACGCGTGCGTGCCAGCGGCTTGTCGAACTTGACGCCGTACCAGCCCTCGGAGACCTGCGGTCCGGAGACGCCGAGGCCGAGGCGGAAGCGGCCGCCGGAGAGGGAGTCGAGGGTGGCGGCGGTCATCGCGGTCATGGCCGGCTGGCGGGCCGGGATCTGGAAGATGGCCGAGCCGACGTCGATGCGTTCGGTCTGCGCCGCCACCCAGCTGAGCACGGTGGCCGCGTCGGACCCGTAGGCCTCGGCGGCCCAGCACACGGCGTACCCGAGTCGGTCCGCCTCCTGGGCGACGGCGAGATTGTCGCCGTCCATTCCGGCGCCCCAGTAGCCGAGGTTGATGCCGAGCTGCATGGCCGATTCCCCTTACCCATCAGTAACGTCCCTGGTTTCCCGACCTTAGCGCGGGGCATGCGGATCGGGGCAGCTCGCGGTCGTGTTCTTCGGCCCACATGAACGCGTGTGTCGGTCCGGGAAACTGGTTGTCCACAGGCCCCCACACCGCTGGTTCAGGCCAGTAATGTCGGCGTTCATGGAGCAGAGGCATCTCGGCCGCACCGGCCTGCGCGTGTCCCGTATCGGACTCGGCACCCTCACCTGGGGCAGGGACACCGACGAGCTCGACGCCGCGGACCTCTTGAAGACGTTCTGGGAGGCGGGCGGGACCCTCGTCGACACCGCGGACGTGTACGGCGACGGAGAGTCCGAGTATCTGCTCGGCCGTCTCATAGAAGGCCTGATCCCGCGCCGCGACCTGGTCATCTCGACCAAGGCCGGCAGCGTGCCCGACCCGGACCGGCGCTTCGACGGCTCGCGCGGCCATCTGCTCTCCGCGCTGGACGCCTCACTCGCCCGGCTCGGCACGGACTACGTCGACGTGTGGCACATCCACGCCTACGACCCCGAGACCCCGCTGGAGGAGACCCTCCAGGCGCTCGACCTCGCGGTCAGCAGCGGGCGGGCGCGCTATGCCGCCGTCTCCAACTTCTGCGGCTGGCAGCTCGCCAAGGCCGCGACCTGGCAGCAGGCGGCCCCGGGGACCCGGACCCGGCTGGCCGCGACCCAGCTGGAGTACTCCCTGCTCCAGCGTGGCGTGGAGCGCGAGGTGCTGCCCGCCGCGCTGGACCTGGGCATCGGGCTGCTCCCCTCCTCCCCGCTGGGCCGCGGGGTGCTGACGGGCAAGTACCGGGGCGGCACCCCGGCCGACTCCCGCGGCGCCTCCGAACACCTCGCCCCCTTCGTCGCGCCGTACCTCGACGACACGGCGAGCCGCATCGTGGACGCCGTCCAGACGGCGGCCGACGGACTCGCCGTGACCCCGCTCCAGGTGGCCCTCGCCTGGGTCCGCGACCGGCCCGGCGTGGCCGCGCCCATCGTCGGCGCGCGCAACGCGCACCAGCTCACGGCGGCATTGTCAGTGGAGGCCCTTAGTCTTCCTGACGAGATCTGCCGGGCCCTCGACGATGTGTCGGCGCCCGTGCACCGCTATCCCGATCACGACTGGAGCACGCTGTGAGCACGGAGCCGGAGCCCACGGAGGAGACCGAGCCCGAGGTGGCGTCGACCGCGGAGGCGTCGACCGAGAAGGCCGAGGGCACGCCGGTCGCGGAGGCCGGAGCCGGTGGCACGGTGGTCGAAGCCGACGGGAACGGGACGGCCGACGACACCGACACCGAGCCCGACTCCGACGAGGCCCAGGCCGCGAGCGAAGACGAGGCCGACAGCGCGGGCCAGGGCGGGACTTCCGCGACCGACGGCGAGGAGACCACCCCGGCCACGGGCGACGGTGAAGCCGCGGCCCAGCTGTCCGAGGCGCAGGCCGAGCTCGCGGCGCAGAAGCTCGAGCGGGAGCGGATCGCCCGGCGGAAGGCCGAGCGGCAGGGGCCCGTCGCGGCCGGCACCAAGCTCAGTGGGACGGCCGCCGATCTGCTGGCCGCCGTGCGGGCCGTCGAGAGCGGGGCCAAGCCGGTGGCGAACGTCTTCGCCGAGCCCGAGGCACCGCGCCGCCCCGCGCCCGAGCCCGCCCGGCGCCCCCAGCCGATGGCGGCCGACGCACCCGCGGCGCCCGCGGCGCAGACCCTCGAGTCCGTCCGCCGCGTCCTGTCCGACGGCGGTGCCCCGGACTCCCTCGTCCCGCAGATCGCCACGGCCCTCGGAGAAGGCGCCGCCGAGCAACTGCGCGAGGATCCCTGGCAGTTGCTGCGGGTCCCCGGTGTACGGCCCGAGCAGGCCGACGGGTTCGCGCGGGCGCTGCTCGGCCCGGAGTGCGCTCCGGACGACGAGCGGCGGGGCCGGGCGGTGACCGTCTGGCTGCTGGAGCAGGCGGCCGTGGCCGGTCACACGGCTCTCGAACTGCCCACGCTCGTCACCGCGCTGGGCAAGCAGGGCGTGCCGGACGCCGACACGGCGGTACAGAGCACCCTCGCGGAGGCCGAGGCGCTGGTCTTCCAGGACGCCCTCGACCCTCGGGCCCCGGAGCCCGAGGAGGGTGAGGAGCGCCCGGTCCGTGTCCTGGTCGGTCTGGAGCGGTACGCGCTCGCCGAGGAGAGCCTCGCCGACGGACTGGCCCGGCTGATCAACTCCGTACCGAAGCAGGACGGTTCGGCCGAGGACTGGGAGCGTGCCGCCGATGCCGCACAGGGTTCCGCCGGTGAGCTGATCCGCGCGGTGGCGGGCAACGGCCTGGTCCTGCACACCGGTGGCGAGGCGTCCCTGGCGGAACCTGCGGCCCTGCTGGGCGCGGCCGGCGAGCTCGGGCTGCGGGCCTGGGCGGCGGCCCACGGTCCACTGGGCCGGGACCGGTTCGCGGCGTCGGCCTCCGCGGCCACGGTCACCACTGTCGCCGGGCTCCTCTCCGGCGTCGAGGGCCCCGGCCGGGACGCCGAGGGGGCTCTCGACCTGGACCTTCTCGTCGTCCTCGACGCACCTCAGCTGGACGTGGAGACGGCGGCGCTGCTGACGGAGTCGTTGCCGGACGGGGCCCGGCTGGTGCTGGCCGGGGATCCGGGGGTGCTGTGGTCGGCGGGGCCGGGACGGGTGTTCGGCGACCTGCTCGCGGCGCGGATCTGTCCCCAGGTCGCCTCCCGGCGCCCGGACCCGGGACCCCTCGGTGAGCTGGTCTCCGGGATCGGCATCGGCGAGCTGAACCAGGTCGAGGCTCCCGGCAAGGAGGTCGTGATCGTGCCGGTGCGGGACGCGGGCGAGGCCGTGCACCGGACCGTGCAGCTGGTCGCCGACTCGGTGCCCCGGGCGATCGGCATCCCGGCCGAGGAGACCCAGGTGATCACGCCGGGGCACGGCGGCGCGGCGGGCACCCGAGCTCTCAACGCGGCCCTCAAGGAGCGTCTCAACCCCGGTCCCGGCCGCTTCGGCGGTTTCGACCCGGGCGATCGCGTCGCCTACTCCCCCACGCCGGGCCGTACCCTGCCGGGCCAGGTGCTGAAGGCCGACGCGGAGGGCCTGCACCTGTCGTGCGCCGGCGAGGACGTCGTCGTACCGAAGGAGCGGGTCGAGCAGTCCGTACGCCACGGCTGGGCGCTGACGGCACACCAGGCGGCGGGCGGTCGCTGGCCGGCGGTGGTCGTGGTGCTGCCGGGAGACGCCGCCCAGGCCCTCAGCCGCCCCTGGGTCTACACGGCCTTCGGCCGGGCGGCCCGCCACCTCTCCGTGGTCCACGGCGCGGACCAGGCCCTGCCGAGGGCCGTGGCCGAGATCCAGGCAAAGCCACGCACCACTCGCCTCCCGGTACTGCTCGCCCCGCAGGTGCCGACCTCTGGCTGACGCGCCGGCGCTTCGGAATCCGCGGCGGGGTCACCCACCCAGGGGCGCGGGGAACCGCGCGACAAGCCCCCGACCACCCGCGGTCGCCCACCGGCCGCAAGACCCACAGCGCGGACGCACCGAACACGCCCCGCACACGCCGACGGCGGCGGCCACGGAATCCCTCCGTGACCGCCGCCGTCCGGGCCCAGCGCTAGCGTTCCGCGTCCAAGGGCTCCAGATCCTCGTCCTCGTCCAGTTCCGTGTCGATGTCGTCCAGCTCGTCCTCGGTGTCGTCAGGGTCGTCGGTGCCGTCGAGTTCGTCGTCGAACACCGCGCTGACGTCGAAACGGCAGACCACCCGTTGCGGGTCCACCTGCTCGAACGGCCCGTCCAGCCATTCCCCGGGATCCGTCTGCTCGTCCGCCGCGGTCACCCACAGCGTGGAGTCGCCCTCCTCCAGGCCGAACTCCTTGTGCCGGGAGGCGATCTCGTCCGGCTCGAACTCTCCGAACAGGATGCCCAACGCTCCGTGCACGGTGCCGGAGGCCTCCGCGCCGTCCTCGTAGTCCGCCGCCTCGACCCGCTGGGCCTGGGCCAGCAGCCGCTGCGGCTCGGCCACCGCGTAGTCACGGCGGATCAGCACACTCACGGCGTGCGGCTCCTCGGGGCCCGCGTAAGGAGGCAGTTCCTCGGTGCCGGGGATCTCGAAGGGCGTGACCTCGTCGTAGCGGTCGTAGAGCAGCTCGTCGTACACCTCGGCGGCCGCGGCGAGTTCGTTGAACGCTTCGTAGACGGCCGGGTCGTCCTCCCCCGACCGGCGCTCGACCGCGGCCAGGTGGCGGTCGAGCGCGGTCTTGACCGCCTCGGCGGCGGCGCGTACCTCGGCAGCGGTGGGCTGCACAGCATCAGACATAGTGCAGACGCTATCCGTACCGGGCCCCAGCCCGCACAATAGATGCGATGCCGGAATACGAATTTGTCGACGTGTACGTACCGCGCGGGGTCTCCCGCAAGGACGCCACACGTCTGCTGACGGACCATGCCGAGTACGGACACTGGGAATTGGACCGCCTGAGCCTGCTGCGTGACGGAAGCCGCAAGGTGCGGCTGCGCCGCAGGATCATCCGCCAGGTACGCGCCACCTGGTGAGATGAGGGCATGAGAAACGGAGCGGGCCCCGCGTCGGCGGGGCCCGCTCCGTTTCACGCGGTCCCTGCTACGCAGAGGCGCGTGCCTTGCGGTACAGCACCGCGCCCGCCAGCAGCGCGCCCGCTCCGGCCGGTAGGGCGAGGCCGAGCGGCAGGTCACTGCCGGTGCTGGCGAGCTGGGCGTCGCCGTGCGGCTGGGTGACCGTCTGCCCACCGGGGTGGTTGCCACCGGGCGAGCCAGGCGTCTCGCCGCCCGTGGCGGGCGGCGTGCCCGGGGTCCCGGGGGTGCCCGGTTCCACGGGGTTGCCGGGGGTGCCCGGGTTGTTCGGCTGGTCGGGGCCGCCGGGGGGCGGCGTCTGGTGGTCGCCGCCGGGAGGCGTGCCGGGGTTCCCGCCGCCCGCGTCACCGCCGTAGCCGCAGTCGTTGCCCGTGGTGGGGTTGCCGATGCCGATGATGTCGACGCTGTTGCCGCAGACGTTCACCGGGACGTGCACCGGCGCCTCGACGTGGTTGCCCGAGCCGACGCCCGGTGAGTCACTGGCGTGCCCGCCGGACGACGAGCCGCTGCCGCCGGAGCCACCCCCGTACCCGCCGTCGTCGCCGTATCCGCCGGACGATCCGCTCTGGTTGGCGCACTTGTTGCCCATCGCCGGGTTGAGCACCCCGACCACGTCGACCGTGTTGCCGCACACGTTCACCGGCGCGTGCACCGGCGCCTGCACCGTGTTGCCCGACAGCACGCCGGGCGAGTTCGAGCTCGATCCGCTCGCGGCCGAGTCCGCGTGGGCGGCGCCTCCCGCGGCGGCGATCACCCCGGTCGCGGCGGCCACCGTCATCAGGCCCTTGCGGGTCACCTGTCGCATTCCTGAATTCCCCCTGCCTTTTGGATTCCGACCTGCAATCCTCGTGAAAAGACCGGTCGGCCCCGGAGCGCATGGCGCGCGCTCCGAGGCCGACGGTCGTGTAAACGCCCCTCAGAGGAATGTCCCTCCGGGGGTCGGCGTCACTTGTTGATGCAGGTGTTGCCGAAGGCGGGGTTCAGCAGCCCGATCACGGAGACCGTGTTGCCGCAGACGTTCACCGGGATGTGCACCGGCACCTGAACGACGTTGCCGGACAGGACACCCGGGGAGTGCACAGCGGCACCCTGGGCGCCGGAGTCGGCGACGGCGAGGCCCGCACCCGCGAGAACGAGGCCACCAGTGGCAGCCGCAGCGGCGACGACCTTCTTGATCATTATTCCTCCTTGTTGGCAAAAGCGATCTCGTGTTGCCGATCGCATCACCTGTAACGAGGAGGGAGTAATGAAGCTACGAGCCTATGAGTCCATTCACCCTTCTCATTCGCTTCCGCACGGGCTGTCGAATACCGGCGTCAATTCCCGGCTTACCGCTGTCAGGACGCGTCGATGAACCGGTCGAGCACCCGCACACCGAACTTGAGCCCCTCCACCGGCACGCGCTCGTCGATGCCGTGGAACATCCCGGCGAAGTCGAGCTCCGGCGGCAGCTGCAGGGGCGCGAAGCCGAAGCAACGGATGCCGAGGTCGTCGAAGGACTTGGCGTCGGTGCCGCCGGAGAGCATGTAGGGCACGGCGCGGGCGATCGGGTCCTCGGCGCTCAGGGCGACCTGCATGGCGTCGACGAGCTTGCCGTCGAAGTCGGTCTCCAGCGCCTTGTCGCCGTGCACGTCCTCGCGGCGCACCCGCGGGCCGAGGATGCGGTCGAGGTCGGCGAGGAACTCCTCCTCGTAGCCGGGCAGGAAGCGCCCGTCGACGTGGGCGGTGGCCTGGCCGGGGATGACGTTGACCTTGTAGCCGGCGCCGAGCATGGTGGGCGCCGCCGAGTTCCGCAGCGTCGCGCCGACCATCTTGGCGATGCCGCCGAGCTTGGCGAGGGTCTCGTCCATGTTCTCGGGGTCCAGTTCGGTGCCGAGCGCGTCGGAGAGCTCGTCCAGGAAGGACCGCACCGTCTTGGTGACCCGCACCGGCCACTTGTGCCGCCCGAGCCTGCCGACGGCCTCGCAGAGCTCGGTGATGGCGTTGTCGTTGTTGGTCATCGAACCGTGGCCCGCGGTGCCGTCCACGGTCAGCCGCATCCAGTGCATGCCCTTCTGGGCGGTCTCCACCAGGTACAGCCGCAGGTTCTCGTTGACGGTGAAGGAGAACCCGCCGACCTCGCCGATCGCCTCGGTGACGCCCTCGAAGAGGCCGGGGTGCTTGTCCACGAGGTGCCGGGCGCCGTAGGTGCCTCCCGCCTCCTCGTCGGCGAGGAAGGCGAGGACGATGTCGCGCGGGGGCTTGCGGCCGCTGCGCAGCCGGTCGCGGACGACCGCGAGGGTCATCGCGTCCATGTCCTTCATGTCGACCGCGCCCCGCCCCCACACGCACCCGTCGGCGACCTCGCCGGAGAAGGGGTGGTGGGTCCAGTCCGCCGCGTTGGCCGGTACGACGTCGGTGTGCCCGTGGATGAGGAGGGCCGGCCTGGAGGGGTCCTCGCCCTCGATACGGGCGACCGTGGAGGCGCGGCCCTGGTGCGATTCGAAGATCTGCGGTTCGAGACCCACCTCGGCGAGCTTCTCGGCGACGTATTCGGCCGCCTTGCGCTCGCCAGGGCCGGAGTGGTCGCCGTAGTTGCTGGTGTCGATCTGGATGAGCTCGCGGCAGAGGTCCACGACCTCGTCCTCGCCGGTGACGTGCCTGGTCGTGTCCGTCCCGCTCACGGTGGTTCCTCCCGCTGTCACTGCTGGTGGTTCCCCTCATCCTCTCTCTCCGGCGGGCCGCGCCCAAGACCGGACCCGGCCCGTCACACGGCGTTCACGCCGGGGCGAGGGGGTGATCGGGGCACCTCGAAAGCCTGGTAATGTTTCCTCTGTCGCCGCGGGGGAAACCCCGCACGACAGACACCTTGTCCGGGTGGCGGAATGGCAGACGCGCTAGCTTGAGGTGCTAGTGCCCTTTATCGGGCGTGGGGGTTCAAGTCCCCCCTCGGACACCAGCTGAAACCCCTGTTGATCAGGGGTTTTTTGCTTTTCCCGCACCTCTGCGAAATCTCCCCCGCCGAGTCGGCCACTTCGCGGCCCTCCGCGGTCACCACTCCCTGACACTGCACCATCCAGCACCCCTTATTCAGGGACGAACAGGGACGAAGCGGATGAGACGAGCACGTGCACCAAGGCTGTACGCCGCGATGGCCGGGCTGGGCCTGGCGGTCGCGACCGGCGCGGTACTGGTGATGCCGGAGGCCTCGGCGGCCACGGCGGCCGCCACCGGTTACGCGACCCAGAACGGCGGGACCACCGGCGGCGCGGGCGGGACGACCGTACGGGCCACCACCGGCACACAGATTCACCAGGCCCTGTGCGGCCGGGCCAGCAGCAGCACGCCGATCGTCATCGAGGTCGAGGGGACGATCAACCACGGCAACACCGCGAAGGTCTCGGGCGACAGCTGCAACACGGCCGCCGGTGTGATCGAGCTCAAGCAGATCAGCAACGTCACGCTCGTCGGTGTGGGCAGCGGTGCCGTCTTCGACCAACTCGGCATCCACATCCGCCAGTCGAGCAACATCGTCATCCAGAACGTGAAGGTCCAGAACGTCAAGAAGTCGGGCTCGCCCACCTCCAACGGCGGTGACGCCATCGGCATGGAGAGCGATGTGCGCAACGTCTGGGTCGACCACGCCACCCTGATCGCCTCGGGCGGCGAATCGGAGGGCTACGACGGCCTGTTCGACATGAAGGACAACACGCAGTACGTGACCCTGTCGTACAGCGTGCTGCGCAACTCGGGGCGCGGCGGTCTCATCGGTTCCAGCGAGAGCGACCTGACGAACGGGTACGTCACCTTCCACCACAACCGGTACGAGAACATCGACTCCCGCGCTCCCCTGCTGCGCGGCGGGACGGCCCACATGTACAACAACCACTACGTGAGCCTGAACGAGTCCGGCATCAACTCCCGGGCGGGCGCCAGAGCGAGAGTGGACAACAACTACTTCGAGGACTCCAAGGACGTCCTCGGCACCTTCTACACCGACGAGTTGGGCTCCTGGCAGGTCGGCGGCAACGTCTTCGACAATGTGACCTGGTCGAGCGAGGGCGAGGAGAACCACCCCGCCGGTCCGAACCCGGTCTCCAACACCTCGGTGAGCATCCCGTACGCGTACCCGCTCGACCAGGCCTCCTGCGTCCCCGCCATCGTGGCGAGGACGGCGGGCGCGGGCACGGGCCTCGCGGTGTCGGACGGCAACTGCACGGCGACGACACCCACGCCGACCGCGACGCCGACCGCGACCACAACGCCTACGGCGACCCCCACCGCGCCCGCCGGCACCAACCTCAGCATCGGCGCCGGATCCGACGGCTCCAGCAAGGCCGACGGCACGAGTTACGGCAATGTCCGGGACGGTGACGCGAGCACGTACTGGTCGCCGAGCGGCTCCACCGGCCATGTCTCGATCAAGTGGGGCTCCGCCACCGGCGTCTCGAGGATCGTCGTCAAGGAGACCTCGTCCGCCGCCGGCCGCATCGGCTCCTGGCAGGTCCTCAACGGCGACACCGGCGCGGTCCTGAAGTCCGGCAGCGGAGCGGGCACGATCACCTTCCCGCAGACCTCGCTGAAGAAGCTCACTTTCTCGATCACCGGTGCGAACGGCACACCGCAAATAGCCGAACTCGAGACATACGCCCAGTGAACAAAGCGTCGAACGCCGGTCACTCACAGGGTTCTTGCCCAATGTGGGACATGTCTCGCTCTCAGTGAAGATCAGCAGGTCAGACGGCACGAGGCCCGTTCGGGGAGCCACCCGAACGGGCCTGCCCGGTGGCCGTTCAAGGAGCCCGAACCTAGCGTCGTACTAAAATTTCCGGCTTGTTACGAGCTGTAGCCGGACAACCCCAGGCAGACCTGCGGGCCCGCCAGCGCCCCGGAGGCCTCCGGGATCGAGACGCGAGGACCGATGGCAGCCATACACGAGGGCAGCGCTCTCGGCCTGCTCGAGGACGAGATCCGCGAGCGGTTCGGTGATACGGCACGTTTCTCCGGGGGGTCCGCGGCCTCTCCGCGCACGCTCGTCGACATCTTCGACGCGTCCGTACGGTCGCACCCGGACGAGCCGGCTCTCGACGACGGAACGACGTCCTTGACCTACCGCGCGCTGGCCGTCGAGGTGGAGCGGCTGCGGCAGCGGCTCGCCGGGGCCGGAGTCGGCCTGGGCGACCGGGTGGGGGTCCGTGTCCCCTCCGGCACCAATGACCTCTACGTCGCGATCCTCGCCGTGCTCGCCGCAGGTGCCGCCTATGTTCCGGTGGACGCCGAGGACCCGGACGAGCGGGCCGAGCTGGTGTTCGGGGAGGCGGAGGTACGGGCCGTCGTCGGGGCCGGGCACGAGCTGACGGTGACCGGGCGCAGCGAGGTTCCCGCCGCCCGGCCCGGTGTCGAGCACGACGCCTGGATCATCTTCACCTCCGGTTCCACCGGCAAGCCCAAGGGCGTCGCCGTGAGCCATCGCAGCGCCGCCGCGTTCGTGGACGCCGAGGCCGCGCTGTTCCTCACGGACGAGCCCATAGGTCCGGGTGACAGGGTCATGGCGGGGCTGTCGGTCGCCTTCGACGCGTCCTGCGAGGAGATGTGGCTGGCGTGGCGCTACGGGGCCTGTCTGGTGCCGGTGCCCCGGTCGCAGGTCCGCAGCGGGGCCGATCTGGGGCCCTGGCTGGTGGAGCAGGAGATCACCGTCGTCTCCACGGTGCCGACGCTCGCCGCGCTCTGGGAGCCGGAGACCCTCAATGACGTTCGGCTGCTGATCTTCGGTGGTGAGGCCTGTCCGCCGGAGCTGGCGCAGCGGCTGGTGACCGAGGGGCGGGAGGTCTGGAACACGTACGGGCCGACCGAGGCGACCGTGGTGGCCTGTGCCTCGCTCATGTCCGGTGAGGAGCCGATCCGGATCGGGCTGCCGCTGGACGGCTGGGAGCTGGCCGTCGTCGACGAGGCCGGGGAGCCGGTGCCCATGGGCGGCAGCGGGCAGCTGGTGATCGGCGGGGTCGGCCTTGCGCGGTATCTGGACGCCGAGAAGGACGCGGAGAAGTACGCGCCGCTCGAGTCGCTGGGCTGGGAGCGGGCGTACCGCAGCGGTGACCTCGTCAAGGCGGAGCCGGAGGGGCTGGTCTTCCTCGGGCGGGCCGACGAGCAGATCAAGCTCGGCGGGCGGCGGATCGAGCTGGGTGAGGTCGATGCCGCGCTCCAGGCGCTGCCCGGTGTCGCCGGAGCGGCCGCCGCCGTGCGCACCGCCCGCAGCGGCAACCAGCTGCTCGTCGGATACGTCGTGACGCAGGACGGCTGGGACCACGCGACCGCTGTCGAGAAGCTGCGTGCCGAACTGCCCGCCGCCCTGGTGCCGTTGCTCGCGCCGGTCGACGAACTGCCCACCCGGACCAGCGGCAAGGTGGACCGCAACGCCCTGCCCTGGCCGCTGGAGGGTCTCGAAACCGCCGGTCCCGCCGAGCAGTTGTACGGCACCGAGGCCTGGCTCGCCGAGCAGTGGAGCGAGGTGCTCGGCATCCCCGTGTCGAGCGCGCGCGACGACTTCTTCGCCATCGGCGGCAGCAGTCTCGCCGCCGCCCAGCTGACCACGCGGCTGCGCGCCCGCTACCCGAGTGCGGCCGTCCTCGACATCTACCAGCAGCCCGTGCTGCGGAAGTTGGCCCGGCGGCTTGAGGAGTCCGCGCAGGGCGACGGTTCCGCGCGGGTCGTCGCTCCGGTGCCGGTGCGTGCCCAGGTGATCCAACTCCTCGCCATGATCCCCCTGTTCACGCTGCTCGGGCTGCGCTGGACGGTGGTGCTGGCCGCGCTGGGCAACGTCCTGCCGTACGCCTGGCTGCCGAGCGCCTCCTGGTGGCTCGTCGGCGCGGCGGCGCTGGTGCTGTTCAGTCCGCCCGGGCGGCTCGCGATCGCGGCGGGCGGGGCGCGGCTGCTGCTCAAGGGGGTGCAGCCCGGTCGCTATCCGCGCGGTGGGAGCGTGCATCTGCGGCTGTGGGCGGCCGAGCGGCTGGCGGAGTTCAGCGGGGCGACCTCGCTGACCGGGTCGTGGCTGGAGCGGTACGCGCGGGCGCTGGGCGCCAAGGTCGGTCCGGACGTGGACCTGCACTCGCTGCCGCCGGTGACCGGCATGCTCAAGCTGGGCCGGGGCGCGGCCGTGGAGTCCGAGGTGGACCTCTCCGGCTGGTGGCTGGACGGCGACCGGCTTGAGGTCGGGCAGGTCAAGGTCGGTGCGCACGCGGTCGTCGGCACGCGCAGCATGCTCTTCCCGGGCGCGCGGGTCGGCAAGCGGGCCGAGGTGGCGCCGGGCTCGGCGGTCACCGGGCAGATCCCCACCGGTCAGCGCTGGGCGGGCGCGCCCGCGGTCAAGCTGGGCAAGGCCAAGCGGAACTGGCCCAAGGAGCGGCCGCGCAAGGGCACGTACTGGCGGGTGATGTACGGCGTGACGGGCTTCGCGCTCTCCGCGCTGCCGGTGCTCGCCGGGGTGGCCGCGTTCCTGGTCGGCCGGGAGTTCTTCACGCCGGGCCGGCCGCTCCAGGGCGCCCTGCTCGCGCTCGTACCGGCGACGCTGGCGTTCGGACTGGCCTACGCAGTGCTGCTGCTGATCTCCGTACGGCTGCTGAGCCTGGGGCTCGGTGAGGGCACGTACCCGACCCACAGCCGGGTCGGCTGGCAGGCCTGGACCGTCACCCAGCTGATGGACCGCTCGCGCGAGACCCTGTTCCCGCTGTACGCCGGGCTGGTCACGCCGGTGTGGCTGCGGCTGCTCGGGATGCGGATCGGGCGGGGCGCCGAGGTGTCGACGGTGCTCGCGCTGCCGAGCCTGACGACGGTCGGCGAGGGCGCGTTCCTGGCCGACGACACGCTCACCGCGCCGTACGAGCTCGGTGGTGGCTGGATGCGGATCGGGCGGGCCGAGATCGGGCGGCGGGCGTTCCTCGGGAACTCGGGGATGACCGCGCCGGGGCGGTCCGTGCCGGACGGCGGGCTGGTCGGGGTGCTGTCGGCGACGCCGAAGAAGGCGAAGAAGGGCAGCTCGTATCTGGGGCTGCCGCCGGTGAAGCTGCCCCGGGCGGCCGCCGACGGCGACCAGAGCCGGACGTACGACCCGCCGGCGCGGCTGCTGTGGGCGCGCGGTCTGGTGGAGCTGTGCCGGATCGTGCCGGTGTTCTGCTCGGCGGCGATCGGGGTGCTGACGGTGGCCGCGCTGTGTGCGCTGGGGGTCTGGGCGTGGGCGCTGTCGGGCCTGGTGCTGCTCGTGGCGGGCGCCGTGGCCGGACTGGTCTCCGTCGTGGCGAAGTGGCTGCTCGTCGGGCGGCACCGCAGCGGGGAGCATCCGCTGTGGAGCTCCTTCGTGTGGCGCAACGAGCTCGCGGACACGTTCGTCGAGGTCGTTGCGGTGCCGTGGCTGGCCGGTTCGGTGCCCGGTACGCCGCTGATGACGGCGTGGCTGCGGGGGCTCGGGGCGCGGGTCGGCAAGGGCGTCTGGGTGGAGAGCTACTGGCTGCCGGAGACCGATCTGGTGACCCTGGAGGACGCGGCCACCGTGAACCGGGGCTGTGTGCTCCAGACGCACCTCTTCCACGACCGGATCTTGCGGACGGATACTGTGGTCCTCCGTGAGGGCGCGACGCTGGGTCCTGGCGGGATCGTGCTGCCCGGCAGCATGATCGGGGCCCGGACGACCCTGGGTCCCGCGTCGCTCGTCATGGCCGCGGAGTCCGTTCCGGACGACACCCGTTGGCTCGGCAACCCGATCGAGGCATGGCGTCCCTGAGCGCGGGCCACTCGGTACGGGAGGGCGGTGCACCGGAGCGGAGTGGCGATATGGCGCAGGGAGTAGACACAGCGGTGGCGGTTCAGCAGTCGGCGGGTTCGGACCCGTATTTCCCGGAGAACGGTGACGCGCGGTACCGGGTGCACCGGTACGAGCTCGCGCTGGACTACCGCCCGGGCCCGAACCGGCTGTCGGGCACGGCCCGGATCAACGCCATAGCGGGACGGTCGCCGCTGAGCGAGTTCTTCCTGAACCTCGCCGACTTCAGGGTCGGGCGGGTGCGGGTGGACGGCCGTCAGCCGCACTACACGCACCGCGGTGGCAAGCTGCGGATCCGCCCCGCGAAGCCGGTGCGGCCCGGGGCCGCGTTCACGGTCGAGGTGCACTGGGCGGGCAACCCCAAGCCGGTGAACAGCCCGTGGGGCGGGCTCGGTTGGGAGGAGCTGGAGGACGGGGCGCTGGTGGCGAGCCAGCCGATCGGGGCGCCGTCCTGGTACCCGTGCAACGACCGGCCCGCGGACAAGGCCTCGTACCAGATCTCGATCACCACGCCGTCCGCGTACGCGGTGGTGGCGGGTGGCCGGCTGCTGACCCGGACCACGAAGGCGTCGACGACGACGTGGGTGTACGAGCAGTCGGCACCGACGTCCAGTTATCTGGTGGGGCTGTCGATCGGCAAGTACCAGACGGTGCTGCTGGGCGACCCGGGGCTCGGCGGGGTGCCGCAGCACGGGCACATCCCGGCGCACCTGCTCCCCCAGTTCTCGCGGGACTTCGCGCGCCAGCCGCAGATGATGGACCTCTTCCAGGAGCTGTTCGGCTCGTATCCGTTCGACGAGTACGCGGTCGTGGTGACGGAGGAGGAGCTCGATGTGCCCGTCGAGGCACAGGGGTTGTCGCTGTTCGGCGCCAACCACGTGGACGGGGCGCGGGGTTCGGAGCGGCTGGTCGCGCACGAGCTGGCGCACCAGTGGTTCGGCAACAGCGTGTCGATCGCGGACTGGCGGCACATCTGGCTGAACGAGGGGTTCGCGAAGTACGCCGAATGGCTGTGGTCGGAGCGGTCGGGCGGGCGGACGGCGCAGCAACTCGCGGGCGCCGCGCACCGGTTGCTGTCGTCCCTGCCGCAGGACCTCAAGCTGGCCGATCCGGGGCGCAAGTCGATGTTCGACGACCGGCTCTACGAGCGGGGCGGACTGACCGTGCACGCGGTGCGCTGCGCGATGGGCGACGTGGCCTTCTTCCGGATGCTGCGCGGCTGGGCGAGCCTGCACCGCAACGGCGCGGTGACCACGACGACGTTCACCGCGCACGCCTCCCGCTTCTCGACCGAGCCGCTGGACGAGGTGTTCCAGGCGTGGGTGCACGGGACGGCGCTGCCGCCGCTGCCGGTGCCGGTGACGCGGGCGGCCGGCTAGGGCCGGGAGAATGCCTCCCATGAGTACGCGTTCCTGCCCCTGCGGCCTGCCCGAGCCCTACGACAAGTGCTGCGGCCGGTTCCACTCCGGTTCAGCGGCCGCGCCGACCGCCGAGGCGCTGATGCGGTCCCGGTACTGCGCGTTCGTGCGGCAGGACGGTGCCTATCTGCTGCGCACCTGGCACCCCCGGACCCGGCCCGCGCGGCTCGATCTGGACTCCGGTACGCGCTGGACCGGGCTGGAGATCCTCGGCACGAGCGACGGCTCGGCGTTCCACTCGGTGGGGACGGTGACCTTCCGGGCGTCCTTCCGCGGCGGCTCGCTGCACGAGCGGAGCCGGTTCGAGCGGGTGGACGGGGCCTGGGTGTACGTGGACGGGGAGTTCCTCGAGGGGTGAGTCAGGGCGCCAGGATGTCCAGTTCCTGGAGCGCGCCCACGGTGATCTCGCGGGTCAGGGTCTCGGCGCGGACCGCGTCGCCCGCGCGGACCGCCTCGGCGACCTGGACGTGCAGGGTGACCGCCGCGGGGTCGGGGTCCTCGAACATGACCTCGTGATGGGTGCGGCCGGCGAGGACCTCGGCGACGACGTCTCCGAGGCGGGCGAACATCTCGTTGCCGGAGGCCGTGAGGATGACGCGGTGGAAGGCCATGTCGTGGACGAGATAGCCCTCCAGCTGGTGGCCGCGTGAGTGGGCGACCATGCCCAGCGCGCACTCGGTGAGCTGGGCGCACTGCTCCGCCGTGGCGTACTTGGCCGCCAGGCCCGCCGCGACCGGCTCGATCGCCGAGCGCAGGACCGTCAGCGAGCGCAGCTGCCGGGGGCGGTCCGCGCCGGCCAGGCGCCAGCGGATGACCTGCGGGTCGTAGACGTTCCACTCGGCCTCGGGGCGGACCGTCACGCCCACGCGGCGGCGGGACTCGACCAGGTGCATGGACTCCAGGACCCGGACCGCCTCGCGCATCACCGAACGGGAGACGTCGAACTGCTGGGCCAGTTCGTCGGTGCGCAGAACGCTGCCCGGCGGGTACTCGCCCGCGGTGATCGCGGGACCGAGGGTCTCCAGTACTTGTCCGTGCAGGCCCCGGCCCGATGTGCTCATGCACTCAGCGTACGCGGCAGGTCACGGACTCAAAAAGTCAGACTTATTTGTCACAGGCTCTTGAATTCGTCGTACCTAATGGGTTTCAGTGGCGTCGACATCAGTCGACATCCGTCGAAGAAGACAGCGAGGAAGCGATGAACACCCCTCATGTCGTCGTGGTGATGGGCGTAGCGGGCACCGGCAAGACCACCATCGGTCCCCTGCTCGCCGCCCGGCTCGGCGTCCCGTACGCCGAGGGCGACGACTTCCACCCGCCGGCCAATATCGCCAAGATGTCGGCCGGTACCCCGCTCACCGACGACGACCGGTGGCCGTGGCTCGATGCCATCGGTGACTGGGCGCACGGCCGGGCGGGACTCGGCGGGGTGGTCAGCTGCTCGGCGCTGAAGCGGTCGTACCGCGACCGGCTCCGGACCGCCGCTCCCGGGCTCGTCTTCGTGCACCTCGCGGGTGATCGTGCCCTCATCGAGGACCGGATGTCCCATCGGCAGGGGCACTTCATGCCGACGGCGCTGCTCGACTCCCAGTTCGCCACCCTCCAGCCCCTTCAGGAGGACGAGGCGGGAGTCGTGGTGGATGTCTCCGGCAGCCCCGAGGAGATCACCGGCCGGGCCGCGAAGGCCCTGACCGAGCTCCGGTAGCACCCCCGCAGCACCCCTCCCCGTCCCCGTACCTGCAAGGGAAACCCCCGTGACCAGACTCAGCGTCGAGATGCTGGCAGCGGATCCGGTCGAGCCGATCACCTCGGCCGGTCACGCTCAGCTGGGCATCGCCGTCCTGGCGGGCATCGCCGTCATCGTTTTGCTCATCACCCAGTTCAAGCTCCACGCGTTCCTGTCGCTGACCATCGGGTCGCTGGCGCTGGGCGCGTTCGCCGGAGCGCCGCTCGACAAGGCCATCGCCAGCTTCACCACGGGGCTCGGCACCACGGTCGCCGGCGTGGGCGTGCTCATCGCCCTCGGCGCGATCCTCGGCAAGATGCTCGCCGACTCCGGAGGGGCCGACCAGATCGTCGACACGATCCTCGCCAGGGCGGGCGGCCGTTCGATGCCGTGGGCGATGGTCCTGATCGCCTCGGTGATCGGTCTGCCGCTGTTCTTCGAGGTCGGCGTCGTCCTGCTGATCCCGGTCGTGCTGATGGTCGCCAAGCGCGGCAACTACTCGCTGATGCGCATCGGCATCCCGGCCCTCGCCGGTCTGTCCGTCATGCACGGCCTGGTCCCGCCGCACCCCGGCCCGCTGGTCGCGATCGACGCGGTCAAGGCCGACCTGGGCGTCACCCTGGCTCTCGGTGTGCTCGTCGCGATCCCGACGGTGATCATCGCCGGTCCGCTGTTCTCGCGGTACGCGGCCCGCTGGGTCGATGTCCCCGCCCCGGACAAGATGATCCCCCAGCGCGCCTCGGAGGACCTGGAGAAGCGTCCCGGCTTCGGCGCCACGCTGATCACCATCATGCTGCCGGTGATCCTGATGCTCTCCAAGGCGCTCGTCGACATCGTCATCGACGACCCCGAGAACACCACGCAGCGGGTCTTCGACGTCATCGGTTCGCCGCTGATCGCCCTGCTCGCCTCCGTGCTGCTCGGCATCTTCACGCTGCTGCGGCCCGCGGGCTTCGGCAAGGACCGGCTCTCCGGCCTGGTGGAGAAGGGTCTCGCGCCCATCGCGGGCATCCTGCTCATCGTCGGCGCGGGCGGCGGCTTCAAGCAGACGCTGATCGACACCGGCGTGGGCGCGATGATCCTGGACATCTCCAAGGACTGGTCGATCCCGGCCCTGCTGCTCGCCTGGCTGATCGCGGTGGCCATCCGCCTCGCGACCGGTTCCGCGACGGTGGCCACGGTCTCCGCGGCCGGACTGGTCGCCCCGCTGGCCGCCGACATGTCGACGACCCACGCGGCCCTGCTGGTCCTCGCCATCGGCGCCGGCTCACTCTTCTTCAGCCATGTCAACGACGCCGGGTTCTGGCTGGTCAAGGAGTACTTCGGCCTGAACGTCGGCCAGACCATCAAGACCTGGTCCGTCATGGAGACGATCATCTCGGTGGTCGCGGGCGGCATCGTCCTGCTCCTCTCGCTGATCATCTAGGGGTACGGGGATGAGTCACCCTCTGTTCGACATCAGCGGTCGGACCGCTCTGGTCACGGGCTCCAGCCGGGGCATCGGCCTCGCGCTGGCCCGGGGCCTCGCGGAGGCCGGCTGCACGGTCGTCCTCAACGGACGCGACCGCGAGCGGCTCACCAAGGCCACCGCCGAACTCCCCGGGGACGTCCACACGGCCGTCTTCGACGTCACCGACGGCGCCTCGGTGGCCGCCGGGATCGCGGACGTCGAGGACCGGGTCGGCCCGCTCGACATCCTGGTCAACAACGCGGGCATGCAACTGCGCGCCCCGCTCCTCGAGTTCACCGACTCCGACTGGCACCGCATCCTCGACACCAACCTGACCAGCGCCTTCCTGGTCGGCCGGGAAGCGGCCCGCCGGATGACGGAACGCGGCCACGGCAAGATCGTGAACATCTGCTCGTTGCAGAGCGAGGTGGTCCGCCCCGGCATCGCGCCCTACGCGGCCACCAAGGGCGCGCTGAAGATGCTCACCAAGGGCATGTGCGCCGACTGGGGCCCGCAGGGCGTCCAGGTCAACGGGCTCGGCCCGGGCTACATCGAGACCGAGCTGACCCAACCCCTGGTCCAGGACGAGGAGTTCAGCGCCTGGGTGCGCCGCCGGACCCCGGCAGGCCGCTGGGGCCGCACGGAGGACCTGGTGGGCGGCGTGCTCTTCCTCGCCTCGCCCGCCGCGGACTTCGTCAGCGGACAGATCCTGTACGTCGACGGCGGAATGACGAGCGTGCTGTGATGAGCCTCGGTTGTGTGATCCATGGTCGGAACGACCTGCGGGTCGAGGAGTTGGTGGTCCCCGAACCCGGCCCCGGGCAGGCGCTGGTCGCCGTCCGTTACGGCGGGGTCTGCGGCTCCGACCTGCACTACTGGCGGCACGGCGGAGTCGGCGACTTCCGGCTCCGGGAGCCGATGGTGCTCGGGCACGAGGTGGTCGGCACGGTCGTGTCGTACGGCGACGGGGCGTCGGGTCCGGTGCCGGGTACGGCTGTCGCGGTGCACCCCGCCACGCCCTGCGGGGTGTGTCCGGAGTGCGTCGACGGGCGGCGGAACGTGTGCCGGGACACCCGCTACCTCGGCAGCGCGGCGCGCTTCCCGCACGTCCAGGGCGGGTTCGCGGCCCAAGTGGTCGTGCCCGCCGCACAGTTGAGGGCCCTCCCCAAGGGCCTGGAACTGCGCCGGGCGGCCCTCGCCGAACCCCTGTCCGTCGCGCTGCACGCGGTGCGGCGGGCCGGGGACATCGCCGGCAAGCACGTCCTCGTCACCGGTGCCGGGCCCATCGGGTGTCTGGTGGTCGCGGCGGCGAAGGCGGCCGGAGCGGCGAAGGTCACGGTGACGGACCTGCTGCCGGAGGCGCTGCGGTACGCCGGTGTCGCCGGCGCCGACACCCTCGTACGGGCCGATGATCCTGCGGATGCCGGGTGGCCGGGTGAGGTGGACGTGGCGGTCGAGGCCTCCGGGGTCGCGGCCGGGCTGGACACGTGTCTGCGGCTGGTGCGGCGGGGTGGTGTGGTGGTGCAGCTGGGGATGTTGCCGCCGGGGCAGTCGCCGTTCGCCGGGAACCTGGTGGTGAGCCGGGAGATCGAGCTGCGGGGGGCGTTCCGTTTCGACGGGGAGTTCGACGCGGCGCTGGAACTGCTCGCGGCCGAGCCGTCGTTCGACGGGCTGGTCAGTGCGGTGGTGCCGGTCCGGGAGGCGGCGTCGGCGTTCGCGCTGGCCGCGGACCGGAGTGTGTCCTGCAAGGTGCTGCTGGACTTCGAGGGCTGAGTCCCGGTCCCTGCGGGCGGCCGAGGCCGCGCACCGACTTCGGGGCCGATACGGCTTCCCTGTGGACGCGGTCGGCCCGATGATGGGAGACCCCTGGGGACGGCGTCCCAGGGGTGACCGTGTCGGGGGGCGTCATGGCGGTTTCCCTCGGGGTGCGTATCTCGGGGCTGCTCGTGGTCGGAGCGGTGGCGGTGGCCGCCGCGGCCTTCACCGGTGACGGGAGGGACACGCAGGGCAGGGGCGACAGCGGGGGCACGATCGTCACGGCCGCCCCGTCGGGCAGTGTGCCGGCGGGCCGTTCCGGCTCACCCGTCCCGCCCGGCGTCTCGGCACGGCCCAAGCCCGACGGGCATGTGATCAGCCCCAGCGCCGTTCCCGGGCCGCTGCGCAGCCCCGACGTCTCCCCCACGCCGACGCCCGCTCCCACGCCCACGCCCTCGCCGAGCAAGCGCCCGCTCGAGGTCCCCGCCTGGCTCCCGCCCGGCCCGGACGCGCCGGACACGGACGGTGTGCCGGACCCGTCCGGCCTCTACGACCGGTTGCGCGCCCCCGCCGAGTGCCGGACCGCCCTCACGGTGATCCCCGGGACACCGGCGGACGACGAGTGGCGGCTGCTGCGGGGGCTCGCCTCCGCCTGTCTTGCCGTACAGGGCAAGGGCGGCAGCTGGGAGACCGCGGCGCGGGACTTCGCCGTGCTCGCCGGGAGGTCCGACACCTGCAAGGGGCGTGCCGCGTACACCGTGCTGGGCGGGCTGCTCGACTTCCATCGGCGGCACCCCGGCGCGACCGTACGGCTGAGGGCCGCTTCCGGAGCCCCGCCCGCGTGCGCGTACCGGATCGCCCGGGTGGACGCGGGCGACGACGGTCAGGCGCGGGCCGGGGAGACGGTCGGCGTCGAGCTGGCCGGGACCTACTTCGACCATGGCGAACTGCTGCGGGACGGGCGGGTGTTCGTCGACGGCCGGGAGCTGGACGGGCCGCCGGTCCTCGGCTCCCGGGCGGGTGACCGACTGCTGCTGAACGTGGTGGTGCCGGTGGTGGAGGGGCTGCCGAAGGTCGTCGACGTGGCCGTCCGGTTCGGGGGCGTGGAGGTGCGGGCGAAGGACGCCCTCAGCGTCGTGGCGCCCGCTCCCGTCGTGTCCGGGCCGGGCGCGCCGAGCGGGTCAGTGGCGCCACAGGGAGTGCTCCCGCTCGGCCCACTCCCGGCTCACCGTGCCCGTCCTGAGGCCGCGCCGGGCCTCCGGGTCCCCTAGTGCCATGCCGATGTGGCCGGCGAGGACGATGCCGATCGTCAGGGCCAGCCAGTCGTGGACGAAGGTCGCGCTGGTACGCCACTGGATCGGGGTGAGGTGGGTGAACCACATCAGCAGTCCGGTGCCGAGCATCACCAGGGTCGCGCCGGCGATCCACGCCGCGTAGACCTTCTGCCCGGCGTTGAACTTCCCCGCCGGGCGGGCCGAGGGCCGCTTGTCGCGGTGCAGGGCGGCGCGCAGCCAGGTCCGGTCGTGCGGGCCGAAGCGGTTCAGGAAGCGCAGGTCGGCGCGGAAGTGCCGGGAGACGAGACCGGCCAGGACGGGAAGCGGCAGGGCGAGGCCGGACCACTCGTGGAGGCGGACCACCAGCTCGCGGCGGCCGACGAGTTCGGCGAGCTGGGGGAGGTAGAGACAGGCCGCGGTGAGGACGCAGACGCCCATCAGGGCGGCCGTCGTGCGGTGCACCCAGCGCTGGCTGCGGCCGAAGCGCCGGACGCGGGACGACTCGGGTGCGGGGGCTTCAGCTCGTAGGCTCATCGTCCCGCCCGTTCGACTTGCCGACCCAGGCGTCGACGTCGTAGCCGCGCCGCTCCCAGTAGCCCGGTTCCACGTCCTCGGTGACGGTGATGCCGGAGAGCCACTTGGCGGACTTGTAGAAGTACATCGGCGCCACATAGAGGCGGACCGGGCCGCCGTGGCTGTGGCCGATGTCCTTGTCCTGCATGCGCAGGGCGACCAGGACGTCGGCGCGGCGGGCCTGGTCGAGGGTGAGGCTCTCGGTGTACGTGCCGTCGAAACAGTCGAACCGGATAGCCGTGCCCTTGGCCTGGACTCCGGCGGCGTCGAGCAGCCGGGACAGGCGGACGCCCTCGAACGGGGTGTCCGGGACGCGCCAGCCGGTGACGCACTGGACGTCCTTGACCATCCGGGTCTGAGGCATGGCCCGCAGGTCGCGGAGGGTGTAGGTGGCCGGGCGGTCGACGAGGCCGTCGATCTTGAGGCGGTAGTCCGAGGCGTTCTTGTGGGGTACGGAGGAGGCGACCGAGTAGTAGCGGAAGCCGCCGCCGTTGGGGAGCAGGCCGGTGAGGCCGGTGGGGTCCTTGTCGGCCGCGCTGCCGAGGAAGGCCTCCAGGCCGCGTTGCAGGGTGGGCGCGGCGACCACGCCCAGCGCGCCCAGGCCGAGGGTGCCGAGGAGGACACGGCGGCCGATGGGCCTGCCCTGCTCCTCGGGTTGTCCGGAGTTCACCTTCTCATTCGAACACCCGCGACCCTCGGTGGACCAGGATTCGCGGGTGCCCGTCAGACTTCCGTAACCACTTCTCACGCCCTCTTAAGGGGACGCCGCCTTCCGAGCCCCTAGGAGGAGGCCGCCTTGTCCAGCTGGAACGCCTCGTTGCCCAGGCCGATCCGGGCGTGCGCCTCGGGTGAGCGGGCGCGCAGAAGCAGGCCCTGGACCACGCCGACGAGCAGCGCCAGGCCGATGATGCCGGGCAGGACCCAGCTCAGGGACGAGCCGGGGCCGGAGCCGACCAGGACGTCGAAGTCCTTCACCGTGTAGCCGGCGATCACGAGCAGGGCGAGGCCGGCGAGGGCGGAGGTGACCAGGCGCCAGGCCTGGGCGCCGACGGCACCGCGCCGGGCGAAGAAGACGACCACGGAGAAGGAGGCCGCCGCCATCAGCACGATCACCCCGAGGGCGCCGATGTTGCCGAACCAGGTGAACAGGTGCAGGACGGGGACGGTCGGGTCGCCGGTCGGCTTGTCGTCGGCGACCGCGAAGGCGACCACGACCACCACCGAGACGACCGTCTGGAGCAGGGACCCGGTGCCGGGGGCGCCGCTGGTGCCGGTGGTACGGCCGAAGGCGCCGGGGAGGAGTCCCTCGCGGCCCATGGCGAAGGCGTAGCGGGCCACGACGTTGTGGAAGCTGAGCATCGCGGCGAACATGCCGGTCACGAAGAGGATGTGCAGGACGTCGGTGAAGGTGCCGCCGAGCCGGGACTCGGTGAGGCCGAAGAGCAGCCCGGCGCTCTGCTTCTGCGACTCGCCGACGATCGCCGAGGGGCCGGTGGCGACGGTGAGGGCCCAGCTGCTGAGCGCGAAGAAGACGGCGACCCCGCCGACGGCCAGGAACATCACGCGGGGCACCAGCACATGCGGGCGGCTGGTCTCCTCGGCGTACACGGGGGCCTGCTCGAAGCCGAGGAAGGCGGCGATGCAGAAGCACAGGGCGGTGCCGACGCCCGCGCCGGTGAGGGTGTCCGGGTTGAAGGCGTGCAGGGACAGGCCCTCCTTGCCGGGGTCGGCGACGGCGGCGATGTCGAAGATGACCACCAGGACCACCTCGATGACCAGCAGGACGCCGAGCACCTTCGCGTTGACGTCGATCTTCAGCCAGCCCAGCGCGCCGACGACGAGCGCGGCCACCAGGGCCGGTATCCACCAGGCGACGTCCATCTCGGCGTAGGTGGCGAAGAGGCCGGAGACCTCGAAGCCGAAGATGCCGTAGATGCCGACCTGGAGGGCGTTGTAGGCGACGAGGGCGACCATGGCGGCGCCCGCGCCGGCGGTGCCGCCGAGGCCGCGGGAGATGTACGCGTAGAAGGCGCCGGCGTTGTGGACGTGCCGGCTCATCTCGGCGTAGCCGATGCCGAAGAGGACGAGGATCACGCCGAGGAGGACGAAGAGTAGGGGCTGTCCGACGATGCCCATCACCGCGAATGTAGTGGGCATGACACCCGCGACCACCATGAGGGGGGCGGTCGCCGCGAGCACCGAGAGCAGCAGGCCCCCGGTGCCGAGGCGGTCGGCGCGCAGGGCCCGTTCCTGACCCTTGAAGGTACTGATGCCGTCGGTTCTGCTCGGGCTCGAACTGTCGGTTGTCACGGGGGGACCGTCCTTTTCGGGGAAGGGGGCGTCGGAGGCTGGGGGGTGGTGTCGGGGGCGTCGGGCGGTGTCGGGGGCCTCACGTCGTGCCGAGCGCGCTGTCGCGGGCGGCGCGGAAGGCGGCTGAGGGGTCCCGGTCGGGGTACGACCAGGGGCTCGGGGTGGCGTGCTCGCCGATGCGGTGGAACAGGGCGGCGGCCTCGGCGCCCCGGCCCTCGCAGACCTTGGCGTGGGCGAGGAAGTTGAGGTCGACCAGGCGGCGGGGGTGGCCCTCGTGCTCCCACTCCAGCCACCAGTCGAAGGCGGCCTTCATCACCTGGCGGGCCCGGCGCCCCACCCAGTGCCCCGAGGCGACCGGGTCGGGGGGCTCGTGGCCCGCGGTGGCGAGGACGCGGTAGCGCTCGGCGTGCGCGATGACCGGGAGGATCGCGAGCGGGGAGTCGGCCGGGGCCTGCTCGGCGGCCCAGTTCGCGAAGTCGTAGACCTCGTGGAGGGGGTCCGGGCCGGTGTCGGCGCGGTGCTCGGCGAGCCGGGCGACCATCAGGTGGTGGGCGTGGTGGTGGTCGGCGTAGCGGCTGCGGACCTCGTCGAAGATCCGGACGGCGTTCCCGGCGCCGACCGTGCCCTTCTCCAGCATGAGCATGCCGAGCCAGGGGGTGGGGTCGGCGGGGGCCCGCTCGGCCGCGGTACGGCAGGCCTCGCGGGCGCGGTCCGGCTTCTCCTTGCCGCGCAGGGCACGCTGGACCTGGGCGAGGGCGAGCAGGACGGCGGCGTCGGCGGACTCGGGTTCGGCGAGCAGCCAGTCGCGGGTCCAGGCGGCGCTGTAGGGCTCCAGGGCGAGGACGGTCACGCGGTGGCCGCGCAGGTCCCAGTCGTCGCCGGAGTGGGCGAGCAGGGAACGGGCGGCCTGCCAGCGGCCCTGGGCCAACGCGGCGCGGGCAGAGGCGAGTTCGGCGTCGTCGAGGGCGGCGTCGAAGGCCTGGGCCGCGCGTCTGCGGCTGCGGCCCAGTGGTGGCGGGGGTGGAGACACCGCGGAGACTTCCTCACGCGACGTTGCTCGACGTCGTAGTTCGGTTGTGTGGGCAACTGGTCACGGACAGCAAACCGGCAGCCAATGGTTCCCGTCAAGGCTGGAGCGGGTGTTACACGGTTCAACTTCCGTTACGGATGGGGCAGTTGTGATCACCGACGGCGGGGATCGGGGCGTGCGTGTGGCGTACGCCATGGCGCTGCGGGGCCCGCCGTCGGAACATGGCGGGACGGTCGTACGGGGTGACCGAGTCAACCACCCGGTTCCGGGTACTCCGGGGAGCAAGCCGGGCCCGGGGGCGCTACAGTCGGCCCCTAACCCGCCCCGCAGCCCGGCCCAGTGATCGAGGTACGCAGCGTGTCGGTTCTTGTTCTGGTTCTCGCCGTGAGCGCCGCCTCCTGCCTGGGCTTCGGTTTCGTCCTCCAGCAGAACGCCGCTCAGCGGGCACCCCTGAACGACTTCCTCTCGCCCCGGCTGCTCCTGGACCTGATGCGGGTGCCGCGCTGGCTCGGCGGTATCGCGCTGATGGTGGCCGGCATGGTGCTCGGCGCGATCGCGCTGGGACAGGGCGAGATCTCCCTGGTGGAGCCACTGCTGGCGACGAACCTGCTGTTCGCGATGGCCCTCTCCCGCCACCAGACCAAGCAGTCGCTGGGCCGCCAGGGCTGGGCGGGCCTGCTGCTCCTCGCGGGCGGGGTGACGGCGTTCATCGTCGCGGGCGAGCCGCGCGGCGGCACGGCGGTCGCCGACCCCTTCCGGCACTGGCTGATCATCGGCGCGATGATCGGCCTCGCGCTGCTCCTGACGACGTACGCGAAGCGCTCCCGCCTGGTCGCGGGCCCGGCCCTGCTGGCGGTCGCCGCCGGCCTGCTCTACGGCGTCCAGGACGCCCTGACCCGGGTGAGCGGCCAGCGCTTCTCCTCCGGCGGCCTGGTGGAACTGCTGACCGGCTGGCAGCCCTACGCCGTGCTGGCCCTCGGCGTCACCGGGCTCGTCCTGGTCCAGAGCGCCTTCGAGACGGCGTCCCTGCGGATGTCCCTGCCGGCCCTCACCGCCGCCCAGCCCCTCGCCGGCATCATCTGCGGCGTGGGCTTCCTCGGCGACCGCCTGCGCACCGACACGGGCGCCCTGGTCTGGGAGGCGGCGGGCCTCGCGGCGGTCGTGGTGGGCATCGTGCTGCTGGGCCTGCACCCGGCGATGCCCTGCGGGACGCCGGAGCGACCGGCACGGTCACGGAACCTCCAGCCGAGCTGAGCGGGCCGGACCCCGCGACCTGGCCCGCGGCCCCGGGACGAGGGGCTGCTTGGATGGGTCCATGAGTTCTGCTGACGAGATTCTCGACATCGTCGACGAGGACGACCGGGTCGTCGGACAGTCGCCGCGCGGTGCGGCGTACACCGAGGGACTACGGCATCGGTGCGTGTTCATCCAGGCCCGCGACTCCGAGGGACGCCTCTTCGTCCACCGCCGTACGCCGGACAAGCTGGTCTTCCCCTCCTTGTACGACATGTGGGTCGGCGGAGTCGTCGGCGCGGGCGAGGCCTACGACGACGCGGCCCTGCGGGAGGCCGAGGAGGAGCTCGGGGTCTCCGGGCTCCCCGCCCCCGAGTTCCTCTTCAAGTTCCTGTACGACGACGGGGCCGGCAGGACCTGGTGGTCCTCGGTCTACGAGGTCCGGTGCGAGCTGCCGGTGAACCCCCAGGTCGAGGAGGTCGCCTGGTACGACTTCCTGCCGGAGGAGGAGGTCGAGCGGCGGCTCGGCGAGTGGGAGTGGGTGCCGGACGGGCTGGACGCGTACGAGCGGCTCCGCGCCTACCGGGCGACCGGCTGACCCGTGAGCGCGGCGGCCAGGGCACGTGCCTGCGCCGCGCTGATCCCCCGGCCGAGCTGCACCGTACGCGGGCTCCACGCCCCGTCGCACACGGGCAGCACACCGGGCCCGGACGTACCGCCGCTGAGCGGGCCGGCACCCGGCACCGTCCAGGTGGGCGGGTCCCAGAACTGGTGGTCCAGGAGTTTCTCCGCGACTTCGGACGCCGCCTCCCCGGCCACCCCGACCGCCCGCAGCGCGCCGGCGATCCGCTCCACCGCCTCCGCCTCGGGCGTGTCCGCGTCGCCGAACGCGGGGAGCAGCAGAAGCAGCCGCAGATCCGGGTCGCGTACGCCCTCCGCCTCCGCCGGGGCCGACTCCGCCACGGCGAGCAGCTCCGGCCAGGACAGTCCGGGTCCGCTGAAATGGCCGTCGAGCGAGGCCAGATCCATGTGCCGGTCCCAGTCGGGGTGCGTGACCAGATAGTCCGTGCCGGCCTCGCCCGGGAAGTTGCGGTGGACGATCCACAGCACATGCCCGCCGGCCAGGGGTATGCGGAACGCCGGCCATGTCTCCTCCGCGCAGTGCAGGTCGGACATGGCCTCGTCGACGTCCGCCGAGTCGGCGCCGAACAGCTCGGGCTCCGCCACGAACTCGTCGAAGACCGGGAGGTAGTACGCGGGCCAGAACCCGGGCGCCTCGACGAGGTGCTCGGCCGGCGCGATGCCGTGCCCGGGCACCGCGTATCCGGTCAGCGACGGGGGAAGATCCATGCCCCGAACCGTAACGGGCGGCACTGACAACGCCCCTCGTCAGGGCCCCGGTAGGGTCGGCCCGTGACTGGTTTTGTGCGGAACGTCCGGCTGTGGTTCGCGCCCGAGGTGGTTCGGGAGGAGGGGAGTACGCCCGACTACCGGTTCTCGCTGGCCAACGAGCGCACCTTCCTGGCGTGGCTGCGGACCGCCCTGGCGCTCATCGGCGGGGGTTTCGCCGTCGATCAGTTCCTGCCGGATCTGCGCTGGGCCTGGCGGGTCGGGCTGGCGCTCGCGTTGCTCGTGGCCGGGGTGCTGTGTTCGTTGCGGGCGGTCAATCACTGGATGCGGTGCGAGCGGGCGATGCGGCGGGGCGAGGATCTGCCGGTGTCGCGGTTCCCGGCGCTGCTGAGTGTGGTCGTGGCGGTCGTCGCCGTCGCCATGGTCGTCGTCGTGCTCGTCGGGTGGGAGGGGTGAGCGCGACCGGCCCCGCCGGTCCCGCCGAGGAACGGGACCCCGGGCTCCAGCCGGAGCGCACCCGCCTCGCGTGGCGTCGTACGACCCTCGCCGGCACCGTCTCCGCCGTGCTCGCCGTGAAGGCCGCACTGCACGGCGGTCCGTCCACCGCCGGGGTCGTCGTCTGCGCCCTGGTGTGCGGCCTCTGGCTGGGCTTCCTGCTCCTCGCTCACCGGCGCATCCGTGCCCTCGCGGCTCTCGCGAGCCCCTCCGCGATCACCCCGCGCCACGCCACGGCGGCGGCCCTGTGCACCGTCGCCCTGGCCGTCTGCGGAGCCGCCCTGGTGCTCTGAGCGGGCCGGGCGAAGCCGACTGCGGTTCGGCGACCCCCCAAGGGGCGCGGGGAACTGCGCGACCAGCCACGACGGCGCCGCAGTCGACCGACGGCCCATCGCGGCGCTTCCGGCGGAGCGCTCAGCCCGCCTCCGGCTCCCCCGACTCCGCCGGTTCCTCCGCCTCCCAGTCCACCGTGACCACGATCTTTCCCCTGGTCCGTCCCTCCTGGCTCAGCCGCTGCGCCTCCGCCGCCCGTTCCAGCGGGAACGACTTCGACACGTGCACCGACACCACGCCCTGTTCCGCCAGTTCGGACAGGCGCTGGAGGTCCTCCGCGTCCGGGCGCACCCAGTAGTAGCGGCCTCCGTAGGAAACGACGTCCCCGTCCGCGATGGACACCAGGCGGCCCTCGGGGGCCAGGAGGTTCGCCGAGGTCGTCAGGGTCTCGCCGCCGATCGTGTCGAAGGCAGCGTCGACGCCCTCGGGAGCCAGCCCGCGCACCCGTTCGGCCAGTCCCTCGCCGTACTCGACCGGCTCGCCGCCCAGGCCCCGTACGAAGTCGTGGTTGCCCGGGCTCGCCGTACCGATGACGCGGGCGCCGAAGTGCCGGGCCAGCTGTACGGCCAGGGAGCCCACGCCGCCCGCCGCGGCGTGCACCAGGACCGTCTCGCCGCGCTTGATCTGGAGCGCCTTCACCAGCACCTGGTAGGCGGTGAGCCCCACCAGCGGCAGACCGGCCGCCTCCTCGAAGGAGAGGTTGCGGGGCTTGCGGGCGAGCGTGCGGACGGGGGCGGCGACGTACTCGGCGAAGGTGCCACGGGAGAGGAAGTCCTCGCGGACGTACCCGATGACCTCGTCGCCGATCGCGAACTCCGTGGCGGACACCCCGAGTCCGACCACGACCCCGGAGACGTCCCAGCCGGGGACCACCGGGAAGACGGGGTCGAGGATGCGTTCGAGATGGCCCTCGCGGGCGTGCCAGTCGACCGGGTTGACCGCCGCCGCCCGGACCTTGACCAGCACCGCGTCGACCCCGACCGTGGGGTCGCGCACGTCCCCGTATGCGAGGACCTCGGGTCCGCCGTAGCGTGAGTAGCTGATGCCCTTCATGGCTCCGACCCTCCGGGGTTCGCGTACGCCACGCAAGCGGGATGCCCGGATATGCGGCGTTCGCGTGGCAGCCTGTCCGACGGCATCGGCACCATCTCCGAAGGCGAGCACCATGACCACCCTGCACCAGGAACACGCCTCCCACTCCCACACCCACGGCCCCGACTGCGGTCACACCGCGGTCCCGCACGGGGACCACGTCGACTACGCGCACGGCGGGCATCTGCACCGCGAGCACAGCGGCCACTGGGACGAGTGCGAGCCGGGCGGGCACGTCACCCACGACGCCCACGAGCACACCCACGGCGACTCCTGCGGACACGAGAGCGTGCTGCACGGTGACCACGTGGACTATCTGCACGACGGTCACCGGCACGCCAAGCACGACGGCCACTGGGACGACCACTGACACCGGGCACCGACCTCAGGCCGCCCGGCCGAGAAGCAGCACCCGACAGCTCCCCGACGCACCGTGCGGGGAGCTGTCGGCCTATGGTGGCGAGGGTGGCGAACCAAGGTGTTCCAGAGGGCGGCTCCGAGGGTGGCTCAGATCACGTTCGCGCTACGCACTGGACGGCATACCGACCGGTCGGCATCATGATTCGGGAACCGTTCACCTGCCCGTAGGAGCGATGCATGAGCCCCGACCATCCGCCCGGACTCGATCTCGACCGGCTGCGCGGCCTGCTGGAGCGCGAGCGGCCCGGACTGGTCCACGGCCCCCTGACCGGCCGGCTGATCGAGGGCGGACGCTCCAACCTCACCTACGCGCTCTCCGACGGCACCTCCAAATGGGTCGTACGGCGTCCCCCGCTCGGCCATGTCCTGGCCACCGCGCACGACATGAAGCGCGAGCACCGGGTGATCAGCGCCCTGCACCCGACGAACGTGCCGGTGCCGCGTCCGGTGCTGCTGTGCGAGGACGAGGACGTGCTCGGGTCGCCGTTCTACGTCATGGAGTTCGTCGAGGGCACCCCGTACCGCACCGCCGACCAGCTCGTGCCGCTGGGCGCGGAGCGCACCCGGCAGGCCGTGCTGTCCCTCGTGGACACGCTGGTCGAGCTGCACGCGGTGGATCCGGCGGAGGTGGGGCTAGCGGACTTCGGGCGCCCCGAGGGGTTCCTGGACCGGCAGCTGCGGCGCTGGGGCAAGCAGCTGGACGCCTCCCGCAACCGTGAGCTGGCCGGCATCGACGAGCTGCACGCGGCGCTGGGACGGCAGTTGCCCACCTCCCCCGCGGCGACGGTGGTGCACGGCGACTACCGGCTCGACAACGTGCTGATCGGGGACGACGACCGGATCAAGGCGATCCTCGACTGGGAGATGTCGACCCTCGGCGATCCGCTCACCGACCTGGGCCTGCTGGTGATGTACAGCATCCCGCTCCAGATGCCCGACTCCCCCGTCTCCACGACCGCCGCGGCGCCGGGACATCCGGATCCGGCCGAGTTGATCGAGCGGTACGCGGCCCGGTCGGGGCGCGATGTCGCCACGGTCTCCTGGTACACGGCGTTCGCGTGGTTCAAGCTCGCCGTGATCCTGGAGGGCATCCACTACCGCTACACCCTGGGCCAGACGGTCGGCGCCGGCTTCGACCGCATCGGCGACCTCGTCCCCGTCTTCATCTCGCACGGCCTGACCACCCTTCAGGAAGGCTGACCCGCCATGGACTTCGCGTTCGACGCGCGCACCGAGGAACTCCGCGCCAAGCTGCTCGCCTTCATGGACGAGTACGTCTACCCCGCCGAGGCGGTGGCGGAGGAGCAGCGGGCCGCGCTGGCCTCGCCGTGGGACACCCCGGCCGTGGTGGAGGAGCTCAAGGCCGAGGCGCGCAGGCAGGGGCTGTGGAACCTCTTCCTGCCCGACTCCGAGTACGGTGCCGGACTGACCAACCTCCAGTACGCGCCGCTCGCCGAGATCACCGGCCGCTCCCCGCAGTTGGCGCCCACCGCGCTGAACTGCGCGGCGCCGGACACCGGGAACATGGAGGTGCTGACCCAGTTCGGCGACGAGCAGCAGAAGAAGCAGTGGCTTCAGCCGCTCCTCGCCGGTGAGATCCGCTCGGCGTTCGCGATGACCGAGCCGGAGGTGGCCTCCTCGGACGCCACCAACATCACGACGTACATCGAGCGCGACGGCGACGACTACGTGGTCACCGGCCGCAAGTGGTACATCTCCGGGGCGATGAACCCGGACTGCAAGATCTTCATCGTGATGGGCAAGACGGACCCGGACGGGGCCGACATCCGCCGTCAGCAGTCCATGGTGCTGGTCCCCCGTGACACCCCCGGCGTCACGGTCAAGCGCGCGATGCAGGTCTTCGGGTACGAGGACCACTCCCACGGCGGCCACGCCGAGGTGATCTTCGACCACGCGCGCGTGCCGGTGTCGAACCTGATCGGCGAGGAGGGCGGCGGCTTCGCCATCGCCCAGGCCCGCCTGGGTCCGGGCCGGATCCACCACTGCATGCGGCTGATCGGCATGGCGGAGCGGGCCATCGAGCTGATGTGCCGCCGCGCGGTGTCCCGTTCGGCGTTCGGCAAGGCGCTGGCCCAGCAGGGTGTGGTGCACAACTGGATCGCCGACGCGCGCGTGACGGTCGAGCAGCTGCGGCTGCTGGTGCTGAAGACGGCCTGGCTGATGGACACGGTCGGCAACCGGGACGCCCACACCGAGATCCAGTCCATCAAGATCGCGACGCCGCGCGCGGTCGTGGACATCATCGACCGGGCGATCCAGCTGCACGGCGCGGGCGGGGTCAGCCAGGACTTCCCGCTGGCCGAGCTGTACGCCGGGGCCCGGACGCTGATGATCGCGGACGGTCCGGACGAGGTGCACCAGCGGTCGCTGGCGCGACGGGAGCTGAAGAAGTACCTGTGAGGTGAGGGGTAAGGGGCGGTCGCCCATGGCGACCGCCCCTTACCCATGTCCTCGTGCGCTTACGGGCGCAGCGCCCTCAGCAGCAGGTCGGCCAGGTGGTCGGCGACCTCCTGCGGGCCCATCGGGCCGTCGGGGCGGTACCAGGTGGACAGGTGGTGGACCGAACCGAAGTGGTAGTCCACCACCAGGTCGGCGGGCGTGGCCTTGGAGAAGACGCCCGCCTCCTGGCCCTCCTCGACCAGCGCGCGGAAGCGCTCGTGGTAGTGCCGGCGGGCGGCGCGCACCTGCTTGTTCTTCTCCGGGCTCAGCTGGTGCATCGAGCGGAAGAAGATCGAGGCGTCGTCGAGGTTCTCGATCGTCGTGACGACGACGTCCGCGGCGGCGCCCCGAAGGCGCTTCTCGATCGGCTCGTCCGCGTCGGCGAACGCGTCGAGGCGCTCCTGCTGGACGCGCAGCACGCGCGCGTACACCTCGTGCAGGAGGTCGTCCTTGGAGCCGAAGTAGTGGTACAGCGCCCCCTTGGTGACGCCGGCCGCCTCGACGATCTCCTGCACGGACGTGCGGTCGTAGCCCTGCTCCGCGAAGAGCCGGGTGGCGGCGGCCAGCAGCCGCTGCGGGACGGGCGTACCGTCTCCGTCGGTCGTCCTGGGCACTGTGCCGCCTCCTGCTTTTCCGATCGCTACTGCTCGTTGTGCCTGCGGGAACGCAGTTCCCGCCGGAGGATCTTCCCACTCGCCGTCTTCGGCAGGTCGGGCAGGATCTCCACCTGTCGCGGGTATTTGTAGGCGGCCAGTCTCTCCTTGCAGTACACCGCGAGTTCATCCGGGTCCGTGTCGGCGCCCGGACGCAGGCTGATGTACGCCTTCACGGTCTCCCCGCGGTACCCGTCCGGCACCCCGACGACGGCCGCCTCGCGTACCGCCGGGTGGGTGTACAGCACGTCCTCGACCTCGCGCGGCCACACCTTGAAGCCGGACGCGTTGATCATGTCCTTCTTGCGGTCGACGACGTACAGCCAGCCCTGCTCGTCCATGAAGCCGATGTCGCCGGTGCGCAGCTCGCCGTCCGGGAAGGTCTCGGCGGTGGCCTCGGGGCGCCGCCAGTAGCCGGGGACGACCTGCGGGCCGCGGACGAGGATCTCGCCCTGCTCGCCGAAGGGCACCTCGGCGCCCTGGTCGTCGACGATCCGTACGACCGTCTCCGGGCCCGGCACGCCCACGGCCAGCGTCCCGGAGGCCGGGTCGACCGGCGCCTCCAGGCCGGGCGGCACGGAGGCGCAGGGGGCGCTGCACTCGGTGAGGCCGTAGCCGTTGCGGATGTACGGCCCGAAGCCCGCCCGGAACTTCTCCACCAGGGCGGGCGGCACGGGGGCGCCGCCGGAGGAGATGTTCACGAAGGACGCGAAGTGGTCCGGGGTGGCGTCCGGGTGGGCGCCCAGCGCCATGAAGGCGGTGGAGGGGCCGACGGTGTAGTGCGGCCGGTGCTCGGCGAACGCCTCCAGCACGACACTCGTCTCGAAGCGGTACGTCAGCACCAGCGTGCCCGCGCTGTTGAGACAGGCGCCGAGCTGGCAGACCATCCCGGTGATGTGGAACAGCGGCGCCAGCGCGTAGTAGACGGGCCCCTCGGGCAGGGCCAGCCCCGTCCGCTGCCGCTCGGCGTTGTACATGATGTTGGCGTGCGTGTTGGTGGCGCCCTTGGGGGTGCCGCTGGTGCCCGACGTGTAGCTGATGAGCGCGATGTCGGACGGGGCCGGATCACGGCCCTCCGGCGCCCGGTGACCCGCGCGGGCCACCGCGGCCAGGTCGTCGGCGTCGGCGGCCTCGGGCAGCCGCTCGAAGGTCAGCACGCGCGCGTCGTCGCGGGTCTGGAAGTCCAGCTCGCAGCCGGTGAGCACGATCCGCACCGGCGAGTCGGCCGCCGTGTCGCGCAGGTACGACTCCCAGGCCCGGTCGGAGCAGATCAGCGCGGCCACCTCGCCGTCCCGCAGGACATGGGTGACCTCCCCCGACTTGTACATCGGGTTGACCGGCACGACGGTCGCGCCCGCCTTCCAGGCGCCGAGCAGGGCGAGCACGAAGTGCGGGGAGTTCTGGAGCAGGATCGCCACCCGGTCGCCGCGCTCCAGGCCGCGCGCGGCCAGGTGCCCGGCGACCGAGTCGCTCAGCTCGTCGACCTCGCGGTAGCTGAGGCGGCCGTCGAAGTAGGCGAGGAAGGGGCGGTCCGGGGCCTCGGCGACAGAACGGCGCAGGGCGTGCACCAGGGAGTCGGCGGGGTCGATCGGGGCGCGCTGGGCGTCGTTCAGCAGCGCCACCCAGGGCTTGGCCGCGTACCGGGACCCGGTCACCGCATCTCCTCCCACTTCTGCTGGATGTGGTTCATGTTGCCGAGCCAGCGGTCGGGCTCGGCGGCCCGGGTCCGGTAGTACTCGGCGACCTCGGGGTGCGGCAGGATCAGGAACCGGTCCTCGGCGATCCCCTGGAAGAGAGCCTCCGCGACGTCGTCCGGTTCCACGGCCGTCGGCTTGAGCACCAGGTCGCCCGCGCTGCCGGTGGCGTTCAGCATGTCGGTGCGCACCCCCTGCGGGCAGATCGCGTGGACCTTGATCCCGCGGTGCCGGTACGTCAGCGACAGATACTCGGCGAAGGCGTACGCCCCGTGCTTGGTGACGCTGTAGGGCGCGGCGCCGATCATGGTGAGCAGCCCGGCCGCGGAGACGGTGGACACGAACCGTCCGCTGCCCCGCTCCAGCCAGTCCGGCAGCAGCGCGTGGGCGGCACGCACGTGTGCCATCACGTTGACGTCCCAGGACGCCGTCCAGCCCGTCTCGTCGAGCTGCTCGTGGAGCTCCCCGCCGAAGGCGACGCCGGCGTTGGCGCAGTAGACATCGACGGTGCCGCCGAGGGCGGTGCGGGCCTCGCCGACGACGGCGGACGCGTCGCCGGGCAACGCGATCCCGCCGATCTCCTCGGCGACGGCCTTGGCGCGATCACCGTCCAGGTCGTTCACGACCACCCGGGCCCCCTCGGCGGCGAACCGCCGGGCGAGAGCGGCCCCGATGCCTCCTCCGGCCCCCGTGACGACGACACCAGCACCCTGAACGGCTTCCACCATCGGTCTCCTTCGACTGCGGCTCTGCGGCGATGACCAGACTAACCAGTCGGTATGTATCAAGGAAGGGGCGAGGTCGTTCCCCCGGACCCGCCGGAGCAATACCGTGCCCCTCATGCGCCTATCCAGACGAGCTCTCCTCGCAGCGACAACGGCAGCAACCGCACTATCCGCCGCACCCCCCGCCTCCGCGGCCCCACACCGTCTGCGCACCGGCTTCGAACGCCTCGCCGCCGACGGCTACGCCCTCCTCGACGGCCGGAGCGTCGGTATCGTCACCAATCCCACCGGCATCACCCGCGACGCCCGTCACATCGTCGACGTCATGCACGCCGACGACCGGGTGAACCTCACCGCCGTCTTCGGCCCGGAGCACGGCTTCCGCGGCACCGCCCAGGCCGGCGGCTCCGAGGGCCGCTACGACGACCCCGCCACGGGCCTGCCGGTCTACGACACGTATCTAAAGAGCGGTCGGCCCCTCGCGGACATCTTCACCGCGTCCGGCGTCGACACCGTCGTCTTCGACATCCAGGACGTGGGCGCGCGCTTCTACACGTACATCTGGACGCTCTACGACTGCATGGAGGCGGCCCAGCTCGCGGGCAAGCGGTTCGTGGTGCTGGACCGGCCGAACCCGGTCACCGGCCGCGCCGCCCTGGGGCCGGTCCTGCACAAGGAGTTCGCCACCTTCGTGGGGCGGCAGCCGATCTCGCAGGCGCACGGGATGACCGTCGTGGAGCTGGCGCGGCTGTTCAACGGGGAGTTCCTCACCGCGCCGGTCCCGCTCGAGACTGTGCGGATGAGCGGGTGGCGGCGGTCGGAGTTCTACGACGCGTCCGGGCTGCCGTGGGTGCCGCCGAGCCCCAACATGCCCACTGCGGACACCGCGTTGGTGTACTCGGGTACGTGTCTCTTCGAGGGCACGAACCTGTCGGAGGGCCGTGGGACCACCCGGCCCTTCGAACTGCTCGGCGCGGAGGGCGTCGACGGGCGCTGGGCCGCGGCCGCGAACGAACTCGCCCTGCCGGGCGTGCACTTCAGGGAGGCGTACTTCGCGCCGACGTTCTCCAAGTTCCAGGGCAAGACGGTCGGCGGTGTGCAGATCCATGTGCACGACCGGGCGGCCTACGACCCCGTGCGGACCGGGATCGCCCTGCTGGTGACCGCGAAACGGGTGTGGAGCGGCTTCGCCTGGCGGCCCGACAACTGGATCGACAAGCTGACGGGTTCCACCCAGGTGCGCACCGCGATCGACGCGGGGGCCGACCCCGACGAGGTGGTCGCCGGCTGGCAGGAGGAACTGGCCGTGTTCCGGGCGATCCGGCGGAAATACCTCGTCTACCGGTGAACCCGAAGTAGTTGAGCCGTTACGTATGGCCAACCACGCCCCTTAGCAGGACGATGCGACCGCATCGCACCACTACGGGGGACAAGGGGGCCTGTCATGTCGGATCCGGCGATGAGCGTGAGTCCGTACTGGGAGCTGACCTTCGACGCGGACGGCGACCCGGACGGCAGGCGGCGGGATCGGCTGCTGGCGGGTGTCGTGGAGCGTGGTGTGAAGGATCTGATCGTCTTCGCGCACGGCTGGAACAGCGACCGCTCCGGCGCGACCCGGCTCTACAGCCGGTTCTTCGAGCCGATCCCGGAGCTCGCGCCCCACGCCCACCTCGGCTATGTCGGCGTGGTGTGGCCGTCGATGCGGTTCTCCGACGAGCCGATCCCGGACTTCCCGCGGTCGGTGGCGGCCGAGTCGGCGCGGCGTCCGGCGCTCGACAAGGACACCCGGCACGCCCTGCTGGAGACGTTCCCCGGTCGGGCCACCGTGGTGGAGCAGATCGCGCGGCTGCTGGACCAGCAGCCGCGCGAGGACGCCGAGTTGGAGGAGTTCGGCCGGCTGGTGCGGATGCTGGTCGAGCTGGTGCCGCCGGGGCCGCAGGCGCTGTTCGGGGCGGACACGCTGGCGGAGGGCGTGCCGCAGAGCGAGCCGGACATGTTCTCCGGGCCGGTGACACCGGTGTGCGAGGACTTCGCACAGGCGCTGGCCCGTCTCGAATCGCCGGACGGGGTCCAGGGGTTCGCGATCCCCAACCCGTGGGACGGCGCCCACGAACTGCTGCGGCAGGCGACGTACTACGCGATGAAGCGGCGTGCGGGGACCGTCGGTGAGCGGGGACTCGGGCGGGTCGTCGGGCAGCTCGCCGCCAAGGCGCCCGGTGTCCGGGTGCATCTGGTCGGGCACAGCTTCGGCGGGCGGCTGGTGTCGTTCGCGCTGCGCGGGCTGCCCGAGGGGGTGCGCACGGTGAAGTCCGTGACGTTGCTCCAAGGAGCCTTCTCGCACTACGCGTTCGCGTCCCGGCTGCCGCACGACACGCGCGCGGGCGGGGTGTTGCAGGGCCAGCAGAACCGGATCGACGGTCCTCTGGTGTGCTGTCACTCCCGTCATGACTCCGCGCTGAGCACGATGTACCCGCTGGCCTCGCGCATGGCGGGGGACGCGCAGGGGGTCGCCGGGGCGGACGCCGGTCGGCTGCTGGGCGCCAAGTGGGGTGCGATGGGCTTCGACGGGGTGCAGGCGGTGCCGGGCACGCGCGCGTGGAAGCTCGCCGACGCGCTGCGGACGACGCTGCCCACCTCGGGGTGCGTGAACATCGACGCGGCCGAGGTGGTCAGGCGTGGTGGGGCGCCGGCCGGGGCGCACAGCGACATCGTGCACCGGGAGCTGGCGCGGGTGGTGCTGGCGGCGGGCCGCATCAAGTGACCCGCCGCCGCCCGCTGACCGTCACCTGTGTGACGTGAACTCCACGACCTGCTGGTAGGTCGGCCGGTTCTGCCAGCTGATGTTGTAGTGCTTGATGCCGCCCAGCGTGCGCTGGACGATCGAGTCGGCGCACCACTGGTTGCCCGCGGCGCACAGGTCGTCACCGGGGTAGACCTGGGCCGCGGTCTTGCCGGCCGCCGTCTTCAGGGTGCTGATCAGGATGTCCCGGCAGGCGCTCAGGCTGCCGCCGCCGCAGTACTTCTGCGCCAGCGGACCCTTGACCGTCTCGCCGAGCACCGCCCGGATGTCCTTGTCGACGTAGGACCACCAGCCGTACTGGAAGGAGCTGCCCGCGTGCGCGCCGGTCGGGCCGTGCGCGGCGGACGGCGCCTCGTCGATGGGCAGGTTCGCGGTCATCGCCGTGTAGAGGTCGGTGCCGAGCCCGGGTTCGAACTCGGCCTTCACCAGCAGCGGCCACCACGCGTCGAGGATCCGGATCGCGTCGGCGTTGGCGTACACCTTCGAACCGGCCGACGTCTCGGTGCGCTTGCCGCCCGCCGTGAGCCAGGTCTGGAGCTTGCTCACCGCGGCCGCGGCCGTGGAGTCGGTGACCGTACTGCTGTTGACCACCTTCAGCAGGTCCGGCAGCACGTCCTCGGCGCGCAGGTCGGCCAGTGCCGCGTCGGCCATGGCCTTCACCAGCGAGGCCCGGGTCACGCCGCCCGCCGCGACGAGCTTCTTCACCCGGTCCTCCAGCAGGTTGCCGCGGTGCACGGAACCGTCGCCCCAGGGCGCGGTCGAGTAGTCGGCGGCCTGCTTGTTGTTCCAGGAGATGTAGTAGTCCTGGTCGATGGAGTTGGGGTGGGCCGAGGCGGGCGTGTAGGTCGCCGCGTTCGTGGTCGGGTTCCAGCCCTGCCACTCGTACGCCGACCGCGCCCACACCGGGAAGTCGGCGTCGACGCCGGTGGCGCGCACCGGGTTGTCGCCGCTGTTGTAGTACGCGGTGTGCTCGGAGTCGGCGTAGAACCAGTTGAAGGTGTAGTTGATGTGCTGCACCGCGCTCTGGAAGGTCTCCGGGCTCTTCACGTAGTCCGGGTCGTTGAGCATCTGGAAGCCGATGATCGAGTCCGCCTCGCGCATGTACGACGAGCGCAGGCTGGTGTAGGCGACCTTCTTGCCGCCGACCGTCGCCCGGTACTCGACGGGGCCGTACTTCGTGCGCCAGACCCGCATCGTGTACGAGCCTGCCGCGGTGCCGTCGGCGGTGGTCGGGGCCCAGGAGTTCTTCTGCTCGATCTTCTCCATCGCCGTACAGGTGCCGTGGTACAGGTAGTGGTAGTCGTCCTGGCACAGTTCGACGGCGTAGGTGTCGATGATGTCCTGGCCGGAGGTCGTGGCGGACCACGCGTAGTCCTGGCCGCGGCCGAGTTCGACGTACATGCTCAGACCCGCGAAGGAGGCGCCGCGCGCGCTGATGCCGGGGCCCTGGATCTCCTGGAGCATGAGCAGCTGCGGTGCGAAGTAGCCGGTCTGCGGGCCGAAGACGGCGACCGGGTGGCCGCTGGCGGTGTGGTCGCCGCTGACGACGAGGGCGTTGGACATGCCTCGCCTGGCCGAGCTGAGGGCGGTCGCCGTCGCCGCGGTGGCGGCCGCGGTGGCGCTCTGGCCCGCGCCGGTGCCCGTGGGGTCGTAGACCAGCGGCTCGGTGGTCACCGAGCCGGCGTCGGGCAGCGCCCCGCCCTGCGGGTCGGCGGGCTTGGTGGCGTACGGGAAGCTCTTGTCGTGGACGGTGACGACCGCTTCGGGGTCGTTGCGCTCACGGAAGGACTCCCAGACCTTGGTGCCCTCCGTGACGCCGTACTTCTGCTGTGCGGCCAGCAGCGAGAGCGCGTTGTTGACCTCGCCGCCGCCGCCGGAGCCGAACAGGGCGCCGATCACGGACGCCAGCGCGACCAGGTCGGTGGGCTTGAAGTGCTCGATCGTGCCGGCGTTGGTGACGGAGTCCTTGTGGCCGGTCAGGACGTACTCGCCGGGGAAGTAACGGCCGCTGTCGGAGGCGTCGATGTAGGCGTTGATGCCGGCGACGTACGCGTTGACGTCGGCGAGGGCCTGCTGGCCGCGCGCCCCGGCGCCCGCGGCGGCGCTGTCGATCTGGGCCTGTAGATCGGCCTCGGTGTAGGGGGCGTTGCGCCAGAACTGCTGCTCGAGGCCCTGGTTGGAAGGGGCGCCGCCCGCGAAGGTGGTGAGCTGGCCGCGGCCGACGTGGCGGAAGACGTCCATCAGCCACAGCCGGTCCTGAGCCGCCGCATAGCCCGCTCCGTACTCAGTGCCGTATCTGGTGGTACCGGTGATGTGCGGTACGCCCGTCTTCTTGTCGCGGACGATCGTCACATCGGTGCGGCCACCGGGATTGAGCGTGGAGGCGACTTGATCGGACGGGACGCCGAAGGAGGCGTCGTTGAAGAAGTTGTTGATCGTGGCGTTGGTGAGCGACGGGTAGCCCTTGGCCAGGTTGGCGTAGGGGCCGAGCTGGTCCTCGGCGTGCTCGGGCTGGGAGCCGAAGGCCTGGTTGAGGAGGATCTGGGCGAGGGTGGCGTTGCCGTTCTGACCCGGCGGCAGGATGTCGGAGCACTGGCTGCCGCAGTAGTCGTTGGCGGCCGCCGCTTCGGCGGCGACCGCTTCGGTGGCCGTGGCCGCTTGGCCAAGGGGGGACAAAAGACCGGCAATCAGGACGCATACGGATGCGCTCTTCAGGAACCCGGTGAGTCTGCCGGGAGTTCTCAGTCTGTCGAGTGCGGTGCGTGAGGTGCGCCGTGGCATGGCAGCTCCTACCGACGGGAGTTGAGTCGGACGTTACCGCCGGTATCCCCGGGTTCGAAGGTGAACATGCGTCAAGTTTTGGTAGTCGGTCCGGAGGCTGATGGGAGGCATCGGAAATCGGATGGAGCCGAATCGCGTGTCGATACGTCTATTCGGCGACGTCCGAAGCGACGACGCCGAAGTGACCGAAGTACAGGTGCAGGTGTGACGGAGGTGCAGGGCGATGGCCGGTTTCCGGAGTCTGGCGAGACAGGTGCGAGATCCGCGATGCGATCTGGCGCTGCGACGCTACTCGCTGCGTAAGTGCCTCGAGCGATTCGCTCCCTACGGGCACAGGGCGACCTGGGACCATCTGTGCTCCCGGGCCGGGTTCGGTCCCGAGGACCGGTCCCCCGATCCTGCGCGGCTCGTGGCCGCGTTGGACGAGCTGGAAGAGGCGCGTTCGGTCTGGCTGGCCTATGAGGTCGAGTTCGCCGAGCGACGCAAGAAGGAGAAGCACGACGGACTGCGCAGGCCGGGCAGTTTCGACGACTGGCACCGGCTGACCTGGGGCGGCTTCGGGGTCGCCTGGTGCGACGACCCGCGGCTCCACCCCCGTGAACCGCTGGCCGAGGTGCTGCGCAAGCTGATCTCCGCGTTGGAACGCGAACCGGGTTCGATCTGCCCGGTGTGCCGCGGGGACCGGTTGACCTGGAAGTACGACCTGGCCCACGAACCGTCCTCGGGCCCCGTCTGCACGGACTGCGGGATCGTGGTGCCGCGTCCGGTGCTGACGCCCGAGGCTCTGGCGGCGTCCCGACGGGGACGGCTGCTGGTGTCCGCCTGAGTGGTGCGACCGGGGGTGCGCCGGGGATGCCGCACCCCCTCTTTGAGCTCTTTAAGGGGCCTGGCTTCATGGGCTCTGTCTACGAGGGTTCTTACTTCAAGGCGCCTTTGTTCGAGGTGGCTGGCACCATCGGGTCATGATGCAAGTGTGTCTCAACGGGGCCCGCGGGGCCGGCGACGGGGCGGGGGTGCCGTTGTCGCCGGAGGACATGGCCGACGCGGCTGCTGCGGCCGTGGCGGCCGGTGCCACGGATGTTCATGTGCATCCCAAGTCGCCTTGTGGCGATGACACGTTGTCCCCTCGAGTGCTGGCGGCGACCCTGGAGGCGATACGGGCTCGGGTGTCCGTGCCCGTCGGTGTGACCACGGGGGCCTGGGCGGAACCGGATCCCGTGCGGCGGGTGGAGCGGGTGCGAGCCTGGACCGTGCTGCCCGATCACGCTTCGGTCAACTGGCATGAGGAGGGCGCGGAGGAGTTGGCCGCGGTTCTGCTCGACCGGGGGGTGGGGGTGGAGGCCGGTGTCTGGTCCGGGACGGACGGGGTGTCCCGGTTCGCGTCGTCGCCGCTCGGGCCTCGGGTGTTGCGGGTGCTGGCCGAGGTGACCGATCCTTCCGCGGAGACCGCCCAGTCCACGGCTCGTGAGCTGCTCGCCGGGATCGGGGGCGCCCATGGTCGTCCGGTGCTGCTGCATGGGGAGGACGGTGGGGCGTGGGCGGTGCTGCGGCTGGCCGGGCGGTTGGGGCTTTCCACTCGGGTGGGGCTGGAGGACACGTTGTTGTTGCCGTCCGGTGAACCTGCCTCGTCCAATGCGCAGTTGGTCGCGGCTGGGCTGGTTCAGTACGGGTGGGCCCGGCGGTCGTCGTAGTCGCGGGCGGTTCGTCTGCTTCGTTCGCCTCGTGGGTGGATGCCTGCGGCGGCCCGTGGCCTGTGCGTGGGGGTTCGCGTCGCGCACTACGGTGCGTTGTGAGTCGGTGCCGCCCCGGGGGGTGTCCGTCCTCGGTCGGGCGGTGCTGTCTGGTTTAGGGGTGCGCGGTGATCGACGCCCGACGCTGCGGGCGGACACCCCCCGGTACGTCCCCTGCTCGCCGTTGCGCCGGTGCGGGTGCGTTCCTACTTGTCGTCAGCCGCAGTGCTGGGCGTCCTCCTGGCGCCCTGGCTTCCGGGGGGCGCGTTCCACCAGCAGGCGGGAGCCTGCCTGGCGTTGGCCGAAGGCGTCGTCGGGGTTGGAGAGGACGCAGGTGTCCAGGGAGAGGCAGCCGCAGCCGATGCAGTCGGTCAAGTGGTCGCGGAGGCGGTTGAGTTGTTTGATGCGTTCGTCCAGCTCGGAGCGCCAGGCCTCCGAGAGGCGGGCCCAGTCCTCTCGGGTGGGGGTGCGTTCCTCGGGGAGTTCGGCCAGGGCCTCGCGGATGGTGGCCAGGGGGATGCCCACGCGTTGGGCGGCTCGGACGAAGGCCACGCGGCGGAGGGCGTCGCGGTGGTAGCGGCGCTGGTTGCCGGTGGTGCGGCGGCTGGTGATCAAGCCCTTGGACTCGTAGAAGTGCAGGGCGGAGACGGCCGCGCCGCTGCGGGCGGCGAGCTGGCCGACTGTGAGCTCGTGGATCTTCTCTGAAATCTGGGGCACCCCTCGGACCCTACCCGGACGGTCCGTTGACAGGGGGGTCTTCGGCGACCATGCTAAGCAGTTGCTTAGACGTTACGTCGCTATGCGGGAGGCCGGGACAATGGCGGAACCGAGGGTGTTTGCGGGGGCCGACGAACTGAAGGCCGCGGTGGGTGAGCAGCTGGGGTACACCGACTGGCTGGAGGTCGACCAGAAGCGGATCGATCTCTTCGCCGAGGCCACCGGTGATCACCAGTGGATCCATGTCGACCCCGAGAAGGCCGCCGCCGGGCCGTTCGGGACCACGATCGCGCACGGGTATCTGACCCTGTCGCTGCTGCCCCTGTTCGGGCCGCAGCTGATCAAGGTCGAGGGCGTGAAGATGGGGGTCAACTACGGCACCAACAAGGTGCGGTTCCCCGCCCCCGTGCCGGTCGGCTCACGGCTGCGGGCCACCGCGGTGATCAGCGGGGTCGACGACGTGGCGGGGGGCGTGCAGGTCACCGTCGGCTTCAGTGTGGAGCGTGAGGGCGGCGACAAGCCCGTGTGTGTCGCGGAGTCGGTGTCCCGGTATTACCTGTAGCTATTTGCCGACGCCCACCATGCGCAGTACGAGGTCGGCGTAGAGCGAGCCGACCTCGTCGGGCGTCCAGGGGCCGTCGACGCTGAACCAGCGGGCGACGTCGATGCAGAGGGAGAGGACGGCGAGGGTGGTGCCCTTGACGTCCAGGACGTCGAACTCGGCGGCGGCCACGCCGTCCTCGATGATGGCGCGCACCTCGGCGTCGCACTGGCGGCGCAGGGCGAGGATCTCGGCGCGGGCGTCGGGGCCGAGGGAGTCCAGTTCGTACTGGACGACGCGTGCGGTGGTGCGGCCGCCCGCGTGCCAGCCGACGAAGGAGCTGACCGCGTCCGCGAGGCGTTCGGTCGCGGTGCCCTCGCGGCGGGACGCCGTCCGGAGGATGTCGAGGGCCTTCTGGTGGCCGATCCTGCTGATGCGGTGCAGGAGCTCCTCTTTGGTCTTGTAGTGGATGTAGAGGGCCGCCGGGCTCATGCCGGCGCGGCCCGCGATGTCGCGGGTCGTGGTGGCGTGGTAGCCGCGCTCGGCGAAGGCCTCCACCGCGGCGATCAGCAGCCTCCGCGCCGCGTCGGGCGTGACCTCGCCCCACGCCGACGTCTCGCCGCCGGCCGTCTCCTCCGCCGTACCCATCGCTTGCCCCTCTCCACTGACAGAGGCACCACCATACCGCCGAAGGTGAGCGAGCGCTTAGTCCTGCCGCTCAGAGCTTTTCGAACGGGCTGTACGCGCGGGTCTGCGCGTCCTGCCGGTCGCGGATGACCTTGGCGAGGGTGAAGGCGGAGGTGACCAGGTAGAGGACGGCGATCGCCAGGAAGGCCCGCACCCAGGCGTCGGCGTGCAGCTTGAAGATGCCGATCGCGGTCGCGGCCATGGCGACGGCGAAGGAGGCGACCGACTGGCCGTAGAAGGCGGCGGTGTTCTGGGGCTTGCCCGTGGTGTCACTCATGGGGTCGAGTCTCGGCGGGCGTGGCCCGGGCCACATCCGCCGAGGTACTCAGGTGCCGTACTCAGAAGGCCGAGACTCCGGTGAGGGCGCGGCCGATGACCAGCTTCTGGATCTGGCTGGTGCCCTCGTAGAGGGTCATCACGCGGGCGTCGCGCAGGAGTTTGCCCGCCGGGTACTCGTCTATGTAGCCGTAGCCGCCGAAGACCTGGAGGGCGTTGTTGGCGGCTCGGACCGCGGCCTCCGAGGCGAACAGCTTGGCCTTGGAGGACTCCGTGGTGAAGGGCTCGCCGCGGTCGATCAGGTCGGCGACCCGCCAGGTGAGGAGGCGGGCCGCGTCCACGTCGACGGCTATGTCGCTGATCAGCTCCTGGACCAGCTGGTGGTGGGCGATCGACTTGCCGAACTGCTCGCGCTCACCCGCGTACTTCACCGCCACGTCGAGGGCTGCCTGCGCTATGCCCACGCAGCCCGCCGCGACCGACATCCGCCCCTTGGCCAGGGCCGACATCGCCACCGAGAAGCCCTTGCCCTCGGGGGCCAGCATCGCGGACGCCGGGACGCGCACGTCCTCAAGGTGCAGTTCCGCCGTTGCCTGGCCTCGCAGGCCGAGCTTGCCGTGGATGGTGCGGCGGGTCAGGCCGGGGGTGTCGGTGGGGACGAGGAAGGCGGAGACGCCCTTGTGGCCGGGGGCGTCCGTGGAGCGGGCGAAGAGGAGGACGACGTCCGCCCAGGTGCCGTTGGTGATGAACATCTTCGTGCCGTTGATGACGTAGTCGTCGCCGTCGCGTACGGCGCGGGTGGCGAGGTTGCCCGCGTCGGAGCCGGTGCCCGGTTCGGTGAGGCCGAAGCAGCCGAGCAGCTCACCGGAGGTGAGGCCGGGGAGCCAGTGGCGCTTCTGGTCCTCGCTCCCCCATGCCGCGATCGTCTTCGCGACCAGGCCCAGGGAGACGGAGACGATGCCGCGCACCGACGAGTCGCCGCGGCCCAGCTCCTCCGTGACCAGGCAGTACGAGAGGTGGTCGCCGCCCGAGCCGCCGTACTCCTCGTCGATCGTCAGGCCCAGGAAGCCGACCTCGCCGAGCTTCTTCACGATGGCCCGGTCCACCTCCTCGGCGCGGTCCCAGGCGATCACGTGCGGGGAGATCTCGCGGGCCACGAAGTCCCGGGCGAGCTGCCGTACGGCCTCCTGCTCGTCGCTGAGCCCCAGGTTCACCACGAGATCACCCCTCTGAAAGCTACACACTTAAATTAGCACTGCTAGTTTCTGAGCGCAGCCCTACTATGTGCGCCATGGCCCGACCGCGCAAGCCCCTCCTCAGCACCGACCGGATCGTCGAGACGGCACGCGCGCTCGTGGACGCGGAGGGCCTCGCGGCCGTCTCCACGCGCCGGCTCGCCGCGGAACTGGGGGTCAGCGGGCCCTCGCTCTACAACCACTTCCGCACCAAGGACGAGATCCTGGAGGCGGTCGCCGACTCGGTCAGCGTGCAGGTCGACCTGTCGATGTTCGAGGACGGCCGGGAGTGGCGGACCGCACTGCACGACTGGGCGGTCTCCTATCGGGCCGCCCTCAGGGACCATCCGAACATCGTCCCCGTACTCGCCCAGGGCCCCGGGCGCCGGCCCGCCGGGCTGCGGCTCGCGGACGCGGTCTACGGCGCGATGGTCGCCGCGGGCTGGCCGCCCGCCCAGGCCACCTCGATCGGTGCGCTGATGCGGTACTTCGTCATGGGCTCCGCGCTCGGCTCGTTCGCCGGCGGTTTCGTCGACGACCAGAGCGCCTACGACCCCGCCGACTATCCGCACCTCGGACAGGCCCATCTGCTGGCCGAGCAGCAGGAGAAGATCGACGAGCGGGCCTTCGAGACGGGCCTCGCCGCCCTGCTGGACGGCCTGGCGCAGCAGTACGAGCAGGTCCGGCGGACCCCCTAGCACGCTTCGGTGGGCGCCGAAGTGTCCGGGGCCCATGCTGGAGGACATGACCTCCAGGAACCCTCGGGCGGCGGAGCTGGCCCGCCTCGCCGGACTCATCGCCGACGAGACCCGTGCCTCGTGTCTGCTGGCGCTGCTCGACGGGCGGGCGTGGACCGCGAGTGAGCTGGCCCGGCACGCCGGGGTCGCCGCGTCGACCTTGAGCGAGCACCTGGGCAAGCTCGTGGCCGGTGGCCTGCTGACCGAGGAACGCCAAGGGCGACACCGGTACGTGCGGCTCGCCGACGCGCGAGTCGCCCAGCTGGTGGAGGAACTCGCCTCTCATGTGACCCCGGGTCCGGCCGTACGCCCGCGGAACCTGCGCGAGTCGAGCGCCGGGTCGGCGATGGCACGGGGGCGTACCTGCTACGACCATCTGGCGGGGCGTCTCGGCATCGCGGTCACGGATGCGATGACGGCGCGTCAACTGTTGCGCCAGGACACCGGGTTCGCGCTGACGGAGGCGGGGCTCGCGTGGTTCGAGGGGGCCGGTATCGCCCTCGACCGCAAGGGGCGCAGGCCGTTGGCCCGAGCGTGCCTCGACTGGACCGAGCGACGGCCTCACTTGGCGGGGGTCGCGGGCGCGGCGCTCTGCCGCCACGCGTTGGACTCGGGCTGGTGTGTCCGGATCGGCTCCGAGAGGGCGGTGAAGGTGACGGGGGCGGGTGAGAGGGCCCTGGGCGAGTTGCTGGGCATCGAGTCGAGGACATTGCGGTGAGCGCCCTGAAGGGGCGCGGGGAACTGCGCGACCAGCCCCCACACACCCGCAGACAAACAACGTCCGAAAGCCGCGAGCTCTACTCCCTCGCCATTCCTACCCTCAGGAGCATGATGAACCCCCGCCGCCCCGACCTCCTCGCAGCCGGCGCAGCGACCGTCACCGTCGCCCTGTGGGCCTCCGCCTTCGTCTCCATCCGAAGCGCCGGCGCCGAGTACTCGCCGGGCGCCCTCGCCCTCGGGCGACTGCTGGCGGGAGTCCTGACGCTGGGTGCCATCTGTGCCGTACGCCGAGAAGGGCTGCCCCCGAAGGCCGCCTGGCCCGGCATCCTCGTCTCCGGCATCCTCTGGTTCGGCTTCTACATGGTCGCCCTCAACTGGGGCGAGCAGCAGGTCGACGCCGGGACCGCGGCGCTCGTGGTGAATGTCGGCCCCATCCTCATCGCCCTGCTCGGCGCGCGGCTGCTCGGCGACGCCCTGCCGCCGAGGCTGCTCGCGGGGATGGCCGTGTCGTTCGCGGGGGCCGTCGCCGTGGGGCTGTCGATGTCGGGTGAGGGCGGGTCGTCCGTACTCGGGGTCGTGCTGTGTCTGCTCGCGGCCGTCGCGTACGCCGGTGGGGTCGTCGCGCAGAAGCCGGCCCTGGCGTCGGCGAGCGCGCTCCAGGTCACCACGTACGGCTGTCTGGTCGGTGCCGTGGTGTGTCTGCCGTTCGCCGGTCAGCTTGTGCACGAGGCGGCCGACGCGCCCGTCTCGGCGACGCTCAACATGGTCTATCTGGGCGTCTTCCCGACCGCTCTGGCCTTCACCACCTGGGCGTACGCCCTGGCCCGTACGACCGCCGGACGTATGGGGGCGACCACGTACGCCGTGCCGGCGCTGGTGGTGCTGATGTCCTGGCTGGTGCTCGGCGAGGTGCCGGGACTGCTCACGCTGGCGGGCGGTGGGCTGTGCCTCGCGGGTGTCGCGGTGTCCCGTTCGCGGGCCGCGGCGGCTGGGCCGCGGCCCGCGAAGGTCACCGACTCAGCGTGAACGCGCCCGGTCCGACAGGACCTTGATGGAGATCAGGGCGATCACGGAGAGGGCGATGATGTAGGCCGACACCGACATCGACGTCCCGGTGGTCTCCAGCAGCAGGACCATGAGGAAGGGTGCCAGGCCGCCGCCCGCGACCGCCGCGATCTGGTAGCCGAGGGAGGCGCCGGTGTAGCGCATCTCGGGCGTGAACAGCTCGGCGAACAGGGCGGCTTGAGGGCCGTACATGATGCTGAGGAAGCAGCTGGCGACGAAGGTGCCGACCGCCAGCCACAGCAGTGAGCCGGTGTCGATCAGGAGGAAGAGCGGGATGGCCCACAGGGCGATGCCGATCGCTCCGATGGTGTAGATCCGGATGCGGCCGTAGCGGTCGGAGAGGGCGGCGGCGGCCGGGATCAGGACGAGCTGGGTGAGGCTGACGCAGAGGGAGACGGTGAGGACCGCGCTCTTCTTCATGTCCAGTTCGCGGGTCGTGTAGTCGAGGACGCCGGTGATGAGGATGTAGAAGGTCGCGGTGTTCACGGCGAAGGAGCCGCCGGCGAGCAGGACCGTGCCGAGGTGGCCGCGCAGGATCGTGCGCAGCGGGGAGTTCTGCTCCGTCTTCTCCTTCTCGGCCAACGCCTTCTCCGCGTCGCGGAATTCGGGGGTCTCCTCGACCTTGGTGTGGATGTACCAGGCGAGGGCGAGGACGAACAGGCCGATGAGGAAGGGCACTCGCCAGCCCCAGGCCGCGAACTGGGCGTCGGTGGTGAAGGCGCCGGCCAGCAGGAAGACCGTGTTGGCGGTCACCACGCCGATGGGGACGCCGAGTTGGACGACGCTGCCGTAGATGCCGCGCTTGCCCTCGGGGGCGTACTCGGTGGCCAGCAGCATCGCGCCGCCCCACTGCGCGCCGACCGCGATGCCCTGGAGGACGCGGAGGGTCACGAGGAGGATGGGCGCGGCGACACCGATCGTCTCGTACGTCGGCAGCAGGCCGATGCCCGTCGTCGCCACGCCCATGAGGGTGAGCGCGAGGACCAGCATCGGCTTACGGCCGCGCTTGTCACCGAGCTGGCCGGCGACGATGCCGCCGATCGGGCGGGCCAGGAAGCCCACGGCGAAGGTCGCGAAGGAGGCGAGGACGCCGGCGGTGGAGCTGCCCGCCGGGAAGTACAGGTCGCCGAGGACGAGGGCGGCGGCTATGCCGAAGACGAAGTAGTCGTACCACTCGACGGCCGAGGCGAGGGCGGCCGCGGTGGCTACGCGGCGGCGGTTGACCGTGGGGAGGGCGGTCGGGGGGAGGGTCTGAGCGGAGGGGGCCATGTCCATGCGGTGCACACTCCGATGGGTGCGTGGGGACGTTGGCGGCGAACATACTAACCGGACGGTATGGAGGCAACGGTTGCGCGGGAAGGTTGCCCTGAGCACTCAAGGGGCGGGTGGGCATGCCGGTGGCCCCGGCCTCGCCTCAGGCCGGGGACACCGCGCGACGAGCTAGAAGACGACCAGCGCCCTGCCACCCTTGCCCGCGAGCATGTTCTCGAAGGCCGCCGGGATGCCGTCCAGGGCGATCCGTTCCGTCACCAGCATGGCGAGGTCCAGACGGCCCGCGCGGACGTGGTCGGCGAGCACCGGCAGGTCCTCGGCCGGGTTGGAGTTGCCGTACACGCAGCCGGAGAGGGTGCGGCCCCAGTGGAAGATCTCGAGGGCGTTGAAGGCGACCTGCTGGTCCTTGCCGCCGATGCCGACGACCGTCGTACGGCCGCCGCGGCGGGTGGAGTCCCAGGCGGTGCGGATCGTCGTCGCGCGGCCCACGCACTCGACGGCGACGTCGACCCCCTGCCTGCCGGTCAGGCCGCGGATCTCGCGGGCGGTGTTCTCGGAGGCGACGACGTAGTCGGTGGCGCCGGCCTCGCGGGCCAACTCCTCCTTCTCCGGGGAGACGTCGACCGCGACGATCTTCGCGGCGCCCGCGATCCGGGCCGCCTGGAGGGCCGCGAGGCCCACTCCCCCGACGCCGTAGACCGCGACCGTCTCGCCCTCGCGGACCTTCGCCGAGTGGTGGACGGCGCCGTAGCCGGTGAGGACCGCGCAGCCCAGGAGAGCCGCGTCGGTGAGCGGGATGCCCTCGGGGAGCGGCAGGAGGCAGGACGCCGACACGACCGTCTCCTCGGCGAACGCGGCGACGTTCAGGCCGGGGTGGAGGTCGGTGCCGTCTGCGGTGCGGGCGTGGACGTCGGCGGCGCCGTTGAGGGCGTTGGCGCACAGCCAGACCTCGCCGAGCGTGCAGGCGTGGCAACTGCCGCAGGAGGGGGCCCAGTTGAGGACGACGTCGTCGCCGGGTGCGACCTGGGTGACGCCTTCGCCGACCGCTACGACCGTGCCCGCGCCCTCGTGGCCGAGGACCGCCGGGACCGGTACCCGCATGGTGCCGTTGGACAGGGAGAGGTCGGAGTGGCAGACGCCGGCGGCGGCGAGGCGGACGCGGACCTGGCCGGGGCCGGGGTCCGGGAGTTCGATGTCGGTGACCTCCAGGGGAGCGCCCACGGCGGGAAGGACTGCTGCGCGAACCACGTGAAGGCTCCTAGAACTGGAGGGACTTGGACTGGAGGTACTCGGCGAGCCCGTGCGAGCCGAGCTCGCGGCCGACGCCCGACTGCTTGTAACCGCCGAACGGGGCAAGGGGGTTGAAGCGGCCGCCGTTGATGTCGACCTGGCCGGTGTCCATCCGGCGCGCGAAGGCCACTGCCTCCGCCTCCTCGCCGGCCCAGACGGCACCGGCAAGGCCGTAGACCGTGCCGTTGGCGATGCGCAGGGCGTCCTCCTCGTCCTCGTAGCGGAGGATGGACAGGACCGGGCCGAAGATCTCCTCCTGGGCGATGGTCATCTCGGGGGTGACGTCGGCGAAGACCGTCGGCGCCACGAACCAGCCCTGCTCGCGCGGGGATTCGGGGCCACCGGCGACCAGCCGGGCACCCTCGGCGACGCCCTTCTCGATGTAACCCCGCACCCGTGCCTGCTGCTTGGCGCTGACGACGGGGCCGATGCGGTCGCCGTACTTGGCGGCGGCGGCCGTGGCGAGCGCCACCGCCTCGTCGTACTGCGCGGTGTGCACCAGCATCCGGGTCCAGGCGCTGCACGTCTGGCCGGAGTTGGACATCACGTTGGCGACGCCGACGTTGACCGCCTTGGCGAGGTCGGCGCTGGGCAGGATGACGTTGGCGGACTTGCCGCCGAGCTCCAGGGCGACCTTCTTGATCGCGGCGCCCGCCGTGGCACCGATCTGCCGGCCGACCGCGGTGGAGCCGGTGAAGGAGACCAGGTCGACACCCTCGTGCTCGGCGAGCGCCTGCCCGGCGACCGTGCCGAGGCCCGTGACGAGGTTGAAGACGCCCGCCGGGACGCCGGCCTCGTGGACCGCCTCGGCGAAGAGCTGGGCGACCAGCGGGGTGTCCTCGGCGGGCTTCAGGACGACCGTGCAGCCCGCCGCGAGGGCCGGGGCGACCTTGGCGACGATCTGGTGCAGCGGGTAGTTCCAGGGCGTGATCGCGCCGACCACGCCGATCGGCTCCTGGCGGACGATCGAGTTGCCGACCTGCTCCTCGAAGGCGTACGTCGCCGCCAGCTCGGCGTAGGAGCCGGCGACCGCGATGGGCACGGCCGCGTGGACGGCCTGCGAGAACTTCAGCGGTGAGCCCAGCTCGGCGGTGACCGTCTCGGCGATCTCGTCCGCGCGGGCGACGAGGACGTCCCGCAGGGCGGCAAGCCTTGCCGCGCGCTCGGCCGGTGCCGTCGCGGCCCAGGCCGGGAGGGCGGCACGGGCGGCCCGTACGGCGGTGTCGACGTCCTCGGCGGTGCCGGCCGGGACCCGGCCGATCACCTGCTCGTCGACCGGGTTGACGACCTCGATCGCGTCCCGGCCGGCGGCGGGCCGCCACTCGCCGTCGATGTACATGCCGTCGTGTGCCTTCATCGTGCTTCCTCCCGGCGGGGCCGTCTCGTCGTCCGGCTCGGTCCGGGTCTTAAACTAGCGACGATAGTTTTCGCGCGCCAGACGTCCCGGTACGTGACTCATGCCATCAGAAGTCGACCCGGACCCTGTCGTCCACCCTCCCCACGGCCTCCTGACCGAAAGCCTTCTCGTACGCCCGCCGGATCTCCTCGATCTTCCGGTCGCTCGCCCCCGCCCGCGCGACCGGGTACAGCAGGATCAGCTCGTACGACCGCTCCTTCTCGATCCGCCCCGCGGCGTCCCTCCACTGCCCGCGCCCGTTCTGCACGGTCAGCCCGTCCGGGAAGTCCGGGGTGACCTCCTCGTCGACGAAGGTCATGAACTGCCTGTCGGTGACGGCGGGGCCGCCGTCAGGGCGCTCGGTGCCGAAGAACAGCGAGGTCTCGACGTACGGCTCGCCGCGCTGCGGCACGGCGGTGTCCGCGCCGTCGAGGCCGGCGTACGCCGTGGGGGCGCCGACGGCGAGGAGGAGGGCAGCGGTGGCGAGGATCGCCCGGGTCCGGGTGAGCTGGATGTTCATGCGCCCATGCCTAGCGGGACCTACTCCTCCAGATCGGGCAGCCGCGCCGGGGCCGGGCAGATTCGCTCGCCGTGCTGGTCGAAGACGAACAGGTGGGCGAGGTCGACGAGAAGCGGGACCTGCATGCCGTGCCGGAGGTGGATGTCGGGGGTGGTGCGGACGATCAGGTCGCCGGGGAGGCGGCCCTCGGGGGGCGTCGGGGCGGGAGCCGCGTCCATGGGGTGCTCGAGGACCACGACGGGGCCGGCGCGCAGGGCGCTCGCGCGCTCCCTGAAGCGGTCCAGGACACCGGGGCCGCCGTCCCGGCGCCGGCGCCGGGTGGGGCGGGCCGCCGGGCGCGGGGCCTCCAGGTCGGGTACGACGGCGGGGCTGGAGCCGGTGTTGAAGTGGACGAGGACCTCGTGGCCCTGGAACTCCACGTGCTCCACGAGACCGGTGAGCGCCATCTCACCCGGGCGCGCGGCGGACGGCTTGGCGATACGCACCGCCTCCGAGCGCAGGCCCACGATGACCTCCCGGCCCTGCTGGACGCGGAGCAACTGGTGGTCCAGGGAGAGCGGTTCGGGCAACCGGAGGTACTGCTTGCCGAGACTGATGGTCATCGCGCCGTCGAGCGGGGCCCGGACCAGACCGCGCAGCAGGTTGATCCGCGGGGTGCCGATGAAGGCGGCGACGAAGACGTTGCGGGGCAGCGCGTACACCGAGCGCGGGGTGCCGACCTGTTGCAGGACTCCCCCGCGCAGCACGGCGACCCGGTCGCCGAGGGACATCGCCTCGGACTGGTCGTGGGTGACGTAGACCGTGGTGACGCCCAGCTCGCGGGTGAGGGCGGATATCTCGGCGCGCAGGTGGTTGCGGAGCTTGGCGTCGAGGTTGGACAGCGGCTCGTCCATCAGGAACGCGGAGGGGTGGCGGGCGATGGCCCGGCCCATCGCGACGCGCTGGCGTTCACCGCCGGAGAGCTGGCCGGGGAAGCGGTCCAGGAGCTCCTCGATGCCGAGCATGCGGGCGGTGGCGTCCACGCGGGGGCGTGGGTCGGCGCCGGGGGCCTCGATGCGCAGCGGGAAGCCGATGTTGTCGCGGCTGGTCATGCTCGGATAGAGGGCGAAGTTCTGGAAGACCATCGCCATGTCCCGGGCGGACGGCGAGAGGTCGTTGGCGTACTCGCCGTCGAGCCGCAGCTCGCCCTCGTCGATCTCCTCAAGCCCGGCGATCATCCGGAGCACGGTGGACTTGCCGCAGCCGGAGGGACCGAGCAGGACGAGGAATTCGCCGGGCTCGATGTCCAGCGAGAGCCGGTCCACCACGAGGCTGCCCCGGGTGTAGCTCTTGCTCACGTGGTGCAGAGAGATGGCGCGTGTCATGGCAGGTGCCCCCGGGGGCTGACTGAGCGCTGATGCTCCGTGGCCGAATACCCCGCACGGGTCGAACGGGGCCTGTGGGTCACGGAAGTTAACGGAATGCGCGCAGCCGGGGGAAGAGAACGGGCAGGATCGGACGGTGCCGTCCAGCAGGTGAGAAAACGGACGGCCAGATTCAGCGCCGGGCGGCGGGCGCGCGCGGTTCGCGGGTCTCCACGAGGTGGGCGAAGACCACGACGTTGCCGGAGTATCCGGTCCTGCGGTTGTAGTCGCCGCCGCAGGTGATCAGCCGCAGTTCGGGGCGGCCCCGGGCGCCGTACACCTCTTTGTTGGGGAACCGGTCCTTCTCGTACGACCTGATGGCGTCGACCGCGTAGACGGCCGTGCGTCCGTCGGCGCGGGCGACTTCGACCAGGCGGCCGCGCCGCAGCTCGCCGAGGCCGGCGAAGACGGCCGGACCGGTGTCGGTGTCGAGGTGGCCGACGGCGACGGCGGTGCCCTGCTCGCCGGGGGACGGGCCGCCCTCGTACCAGCCGACCAGGTTCGCGTCGTCGTCGGGCGGGGCGGTCAGCCGCCGTTCGCGATCGAGCCGGAGGCTCATGACCGGGGCGTCGATGTCGAGGTAGGGGATGACCAGGCGGGTCGCGCGGGACCGGGGCAGGGGTCGGAGCGGCGGGACGGCCTTCCGGGGTGCGGTGGCCTTCCCGGGCGGGGGTGCCTTCGGGGGCATGGTGGCCCTCGGGGGCACGGTGACCTCGGGAGGCGGGGTGGCCTTCGGAGGCTGGTGCGGTGCGGCGGGTGGGCGCTGTTGCGCCGCGCCGCGCGCGTCGGTCCGGTCCCTGGCGGAGGCGGCCGCCGGGGAACCGGGCCGGGCGGCCTCGACCGCCCCGCCGGACTCCTCTCCCTGGGCCCACCAGACGCCGCCCACCACCAGCGAGACGGTCACGACGACCGTTCTCGCCAGGCGGTAGGCGCGCGTCCGGTACCAGGGCCTGCCTCGGCGTCTACGCGCCATGCGGGCGGCGACGGAGCCGGAGCCACACCGCCCCGCCGACCGCGGCCATGCCTACGGCCGCGGCACCGGCGACCGGGCCGAACGCCGCGTCGCGCGCGATCCCGCCACCGCCGGCGGGCGGACCGCCGTTGGGGCCACCGGGGCCGCCACCGGGCGGGGTGACGCAGTCGACCTTGAACACCTTGTGCTTGCCCGCGCCCATGCCGCCGGTGATGTTCCACGTGAGCTTGTACTGCCCGTCGGGCAGCGTGTAGTCCTGGGTGTGGCCGGTGCCGTCGGGAAGCGAGATGTCACCGGACAGCGTGGCACCGTTGGGGACCGACGGCTGCGTCTCGATGCTCCAGGTGATCGCCTGACCCTTGTCGAAGTTGGCGGCGTCGATGTAGAACTTGCAGACCTTCGGCTCGTCGCGCGGGTCGCCGTACGGCGTGCGCGGCAGATTGCCGACCGGCGCCTTGTGGATCTTGACGGTGCCGTTGTCCCCGGGCGCCAGCGGTGCGGCGCCCGCCGCGGGCATCCCGGTGAGGGAGCCGACCGTGACGGTGAGTGCCGCGAGCGCGGTGGCGCGCGCTCCGGCTCGGCGTGGAAGAGACATGGTGGGCATGCGAAGCCTCCGAGTCAGACGATTGTCGTACAAATCCTGCTTCGTCTGACTCTCTGTCACATACGCTCGCAGACTGGGGGAGACCCGCCCTACGAGCCGTCAGTCATCCCTCTTCCGGCCCAACGCCATCCGGGACCGGCGGGCCACGACGGGGTCGGCGGCCCCCTCGGCGGGCTTAGCCGGTGAGCGCAGGGCCACCCCCGCCGACAGCAGCAACAGCGCGCCCAGCATCACGAAGGGCGCGGCCACGCCCGCGACGCCGGCGATCAGGCCCGCCGTGGCGGGGGCGGCGACCTGGCCGAGGCGGTTGCCGGTCAGGCGGAGGGCCAGGGCCGTGGAGCGGGCGCCGTCGGGGGCCGCCTGGACGACCGTCGTCATGGAGAGCGGCTGTCCGACACCGAGGCAGAAGCCGAGCGCGGCGAGCATCAGGGCGAGTGCCCACACCGGCACCAACAGGGCGATGCCCGCGCACAGCAGGGCGGCCATGAGGCAGGTGACCGTCAGGAGCAGGCTGCGGCCCAGCAGGCGCAGCAGCGGTGTCAGCACCAGACGGCAGGCGATGGTGGCCGCCGCGCGGAGGCTGAGCAGCAGGCCGATGACGGAGGGGGCGATGCCGCGGTGCTCGCCGACCACCGGGAGGTAGGCGGTGAGGATGTCGGTCGCGGAGAGCACGGCGAGGCTGACGAAGATGCCGGCGGGTACGCCCCGGGCGCGGAGGATGCGCCCCATGGGGACCGGTTTGCCGTTCTCCTCACGGGACTTGGCCGCCGTAGCGCGATGCTCTATGCGCCACAGCGAGGTCAGTGCGACCGCGCCGCCCGCCCCCGCCACGATGAGTGCGAGGGCGCTCGTGCCCGCCATGTCCGGGCCGCCGATCAGCGCGCCCGCGGCGATGGGGCCGACCAGTTGGCCGAGGGAGGCGCCGATGGTGAAGTGGCCGAAGTTGCGGTCCTGTTCGTGCGGGGCGGACTGGCGGGCCACCAGGGACTGGGCACCGATCACGAAGCAGAGGTGGCCGAGGCCCATCACCCCGCTCCAGATCGCCATCGTCCAGAGGGAGTCGGCGAGGCCGCTCAGCGCGCAGCCGCCGGATATCAGGACCACGCCGACCGGCAGGAGCGGTGCGCAACGGCCGTGGTCGGTACGGCGGCCCAGCGGTACCGCGGCGAACAGCGGGAGCAGGGCGTACACCCCCGCGATCACACCGATCGCCCGCTCGTCCGCGCCCAACGCCAGGGCCCGGTAGGAGACGGCGGGCCGGGCCATCGACACCGCCCCCTGCGCGAAGCTGAAGGCGATGACGAGGCGGAGCAGCCAGCCGCGGTTCCCACCGGGCGTCATGTGCGAGCCCTTCCTTTCAAGTCTCTTGTGACCTTCAAGTCCCCTGTGACTTTCAAGTCCCCTGTGACTTTCAAGTCCCGTGTGACGTGGGTCAGATGATGCCGAACAGCATTCCCGCCGCCAGGATGATCAGGCAGGTCAGCGCGGCCCACTTCACCACGAACCTGGTGTGGTCGCCGAACTCGACCTTGGCCATGCCGACCAGGACGTAGACGGCCGGGACGAGCGGGCTCGACATGTGCAGCGGCTGGCCGACGAGGGAGGCGCGGGCCATCTCCAGCGGGGTGACGCCGTGGGCGGCGCCGGCCTCGGCGAGGACCGGGAGGACGCCGAAGTAGAAGCCGTCGTTGGACATGAAGTAGGTCAGCGGGAGGCTGAGCAGACCGGTGACCAGGGCCATGTGCGGGCCCATGCCCTCGGGGATGACGTCGACCATCCAGCGGGCCATGTGGTCCACCATGCCGGTGCCCTGGAGGACGCCGGTGAAGACGGCGGCGGCGAAGACCATGCCGGAGACGTTCAGGACGTTGTCGGCGTGGGCGGCGAGCCGGGCCTTCTGGTCGGGGATGTGGGGGAAGTTGACCGTGAGGACGAGCGCGGCGCCGAGCAGGAAGAGCACCGGGATCGGCAGCCACTCCATGATCATGGAGGTGAGGAGGGCGATCGTGACGCCGGCGTTGAACCAGTAGAGCTTGGGACGCAGGGTGGCGCGGTTGGGGTCGAGGACCGTGAAGCGCTCCTCTTCCTCGTCGTCCTCGGCGTCGGTGCCGGAGCCCGCGCCGCCGGTGACCTTCTTGTCCGTGCCGGACGTGCCGGACGTGCCCGAGGTGCCCGCGGAGCCGGAACCGGCGCCCACGAGGACCGTCTCGGACTCCTTCTCCTCGACCTTCTCCTCCTCCAGGACCTCGCCCAGCGTCAGCACACCGAGGCGCTTGCGCTCGCGCAGACCGAGGAAGTACGAGAGGACGAAGACACCCAGCAGACCGACCAGCAGGGCCGGGATCATCGGGACGAAGATGTCGCTGGCGTCGAGCTTGAGCGCGGTGGCGGCACGGGCGGTCGGGCCGCCCCACGGCAGGGTGTTCATCACGCCGTTGGCCATGGCGGCCACACCGGTCATCACGACCAGGCTCATCTTGAGGCGCTTGTACAGCGGGTACATCGCCGAGACCGTGATCATGAAGGTGGTCGAGCCGTCGCCGTCGAGCGAGACGATCGCGGCGAGGATCGCGGTACCGACGACGATCCGCATCGGGTCCGCCTTGGCGAACTTCAGGATCCCGCGCACGATCGGGTCGAAGAGGCCGACATCGATCATCACACCGAAGTAGACGATCGCGAACATGAGCATCGCCGCGGTGGGGGCGAGGCTGGTGACGCCTTCGATGACGTAGTCACCGAGATGGGCGCCCTTCCCTACGAAGACGCAGAACAGTGCCGGGATCAGCACGAGCGCCGCGATCGGTGACATCTTCTTCAGCATGATCAGGACCAGGAAGGTCGCGATCATGGCGAAGCCGAGGATGGTCAGCATGAGTGGATACCTAACGTTCGCCCTTGAACTCCCACCGGAGTCGGCAGTGCGATGACGTTAGGTCCGCTCAAGCAGCGTTAACAAGACGTTGACATGCGAGCAATAAGCGCAAAACCCCAGGTCACGGCTTTGCGCTGCTCACAGGGCCGCTGCAGTGGCCACCTTTACGGGTACGCCGTTGAGGACCGCGTTGCCCGACAGGGGGTCGAGCAGGCTGCCGTCGAGGAGTTGGTTGACGTTGACGCCGGGGTCCTTCAGGGCGTGGTTGAGGCGGGTGCCGGGCCGGTTGTGACCCCAGCCGTGCGGGAGGCTGACCACGCCGGGGCGCACGTCGGTGGTGACCTCGGCGGGAGCGGTCACCTCTCCCCCGGCCCCCTTCACCCGCACCAGGCCCTTGTCGGGGATCCCGAGCCGTTCGGCGTCCTCGGGGTGGATGTGCAGGGTGCAGCGGTTGGTGCCGCCGGTGAGGGCGGGGACGTTGTGCATCCAGCTGTTGTTGGAGCGCAGATGACGCCGGCCGACGAGGACGAGTCCCTCGGGCCGCTCGGCGAGGGCCTGCCGCAGCCGCGGCAGATCGTCGACGATCGGCTGGGCCAGCAGCTCCACCTTGCCGCTGCGGGTCTTCAGCGGCTGCGGCAGCCGCGGCCCGAGCGGCCCGAGGTCGATGCCGTGCGGATGAGCCAGCAGTCGTTCCAGGGTCAGCCCGTCCGGTCGTACGCCGAACCCGTCGCCGTAGGGACCGAGGCGCAGCATCATGTCGAGCCGGCGCTCGGGACCGCTGACGCCGGTGAGCCGCGCGGCGAGTTCCTGCGGGTCGCGGCCGTGCACCGGCGAGTGGGGCTCCTTGACGGCCTTGCCGAGGGTCTGCCCGATGACCAGGTCGTCGACGGCCGACGGGTCGGCGCCGTGCATGCCGGTCGCGGCGAGGATCAGCCGGGCCAGGATCTCGGTCTCGGCCATCCGGCCGGGCTCCAGCGGGACGGCCGGGCGGGTGTAGCGGACCTGGTTGCGGACGGCGAGCGTGTTGAACGCGAAGTCGTGGTGCGGGCTCTGCGAGGGCGGCGGCGGGGGCAGCACGACGTCGGCGTGGCGCGAGGTCTCGTTCAGGTACGGGTCGACGCTGACCATGAAGTCGAGCGAGTCGAGCGCCTTGTCGAGGCGGTCGCCGTCGGGCACGGACAGCACGGGGTTGGCGGCGACGGAGATGAGCGCGCGGATCGGCTCGCCCTCGGGGGTCGCGGTGTCGATCTCCTCGGCGAGCGCGGAGATCGGCAACTCGCCCTTGGCCTCGGGGTGCCGGCTCACCCGGGAGTGCCAGCGGCCGAGCGCGAACCCGTGGCTGGGCCCGGCGGGCCGGGGCGTCCGGTCGGTGGCGGCCTGCGGGAAGAGGGCGCCGCCGGGCCGGTCGAGGTTGCCGGTGAGGATGTTCAGTACGTCGACCAGCCAGCTGGCGAGGGTGCCGTGCGGGACGGTGCAGCTGCCGATGCGGGCGTAGACGGCGGCGGTGGGGGCGGCGGCGAGTTCGCGGGCGAGGGTACGGATGGTGGCGGCGTCGATGTCACAGGCGCCGGCGACGGCTTCTGGGGTGAAGTCCCGGAGTTCGGCGGGAAGTTCGTCGAGCCCGATCAGATGCGGGGCCAACTCCCCGGTGTCCACCAGGTCTTCCTCGAAGAGCACATGCGCCATCGCCGCGAGGAGCAGCGCGTCGGTACCGGGACGGATCGCGAGGTGGCGGTCGGCGAGCTTGGCGGTGCGGGTGCGGCGGGGGTCGATGACGGTGAGGGTGCCGCCGCGGGCCTTGAGCGCCTTGAGCTTGCCGGGGAAGTCGGGGGCGGTGCACAGACTGCCGTTGGACTCCAGGGGGTTGGCGCCGATCAGCAGCAGATGGTCGGTGTGGTCCAGGTCCGGTACGGGGATCGCGTTGGCGTCGCCGAAGAGGAGCCCGCTGGAGACGTGCTTGGGCATCTGGTCGATCGTGGAGGCGGTGAAGATGCTGCGGGTGCCGAGGCCGGCGAGCAGCACCGGCGGGTAGAGCGCGCCGGCCATGGTGTGCACGTTGGGGTTGCCGAGGACGGTCGCGACCGAGTTCGCCCCGTACCGCTCGACGACCGGCCGGATCCCGGCGGCCACCGCGTCGAAGGCCTCCTCCCAGGTGGCCTCGCGCAGCTCACCGTCCCTGCGTACGAGCGGGGTGCGCAGCCGGTCGGGGTCACTGTCGACGGCCCCGAAGGAGGCGCCCTTGGGACAGATGAACCCCTTGCTGAACACATCGTCCCGATCACCACGGGCACCGGTGACCCGCGTCCCCTCGATGGTGAGGGTCAGGCCGCAGGTGGCCTCGCAGAGCGGGCAGATGCGTAGGGCGGTGCGGGACACGGGTCCTCCCGGGGCGACGGTGCCTGTTCCGAGGAGGATACCGACCGGTAGGCATGGAGGGGAGGGGGTGTGGGGGGTGAGGTCGGGAAACCGCGAGGGGTCGTCCGGCGGCGGTCAGTCGAGCCGGTCGAACAGGATCGGGCCGTTGCCGGCAGCCCGGCGGGATCGGTGCGGGCCGCCTCCTGCCACCAGGCGAGGAGCAGTTCGGTCTCGAAGCCCTCTTCGATGTCGGAGGCGTCGAGGGGCGGGTCGCCGACGGCGAGGGTGCGGCCGGGCGGGCGGAACAGGTCGCCGTAGAAGACACAGCGCAGGTCGTCGGGTTTCAGCGTGAGCGGGGAGTCCGCGCGCAGCAGGCCGTCGGCCAGGGCGGTGTGCCAGGCGGAGGCCAACTGGCTCTCCCCCGCGTGCTGTTGGCCGATCCCGTGGATACAGACGACCCGAGCCATAGCGCCCCCCCATGCCCGACCCAAGGGTGCGATCACCCTAGCAACGGAGGGGCTCCCCGCGGGAGTTCAGTCCAGCACCCGCGCCAAATACGCCCGCAACATCTCCCGCGCCTCCTCGATGATCCGCTCGTCCCCCTCCGGGGCCACCCGGAAGGCGAGGTGCACCAGGGTGTCGGCGGTTTCCACGGCGATCAGGAAGGTGCGGCGCAGGTCGTCGTCGGGTTCGCGGTCGAGGTAGCCGGAGAGGAGGTCGGTGAGGCGGTCGGCGACGCGGTGGTTGGGTTCGGCGTGGCGGGAGCCGACCGGGATCTGGTTGCCGAAGTCGACGAGGGAGAAGCCGGGGGCGGTGCGTTTCATGGCGAGGTACTCGTCGAGGACGGCGTCCATCGCGGTCCGCCAGTCGCCGCCCGCCGTCTCCTTGAGGCGCTCGGTGACGCGGGCCGTGAACCGTTCGAGGTTGCGCTGGGCGAGGGCGTCGGCCATCTGCCGCTTGTTGCCGAAGAAGCGGTACACGGAGCCGATGGGGACGCCCGCGCGCTGGGCGACCGCCCGGGTGCTCAGGTCGTCGTAGCCGACCTCGTCGAGGAGGTCGGCGCAGGCGTCGAGGATCCTGGTCAGCCGTTCGGCGCTGCGCCGCTGCACGGGCGCTCGGCGTAGCGATGTCGCGTGGGGCACGGGCTTCATGATGCCTTTCCGCCGCGGTCCGGTGAAGCTCGCCCCCCGGTACGCACAAGGGTGGCCGGTGCACTCAGATCGGACGGGGACTTCGACGCCGACGGCGTGGAGCTGGTCTGCGGCGAGGCCTCCGCGCCCGAGGCGGTGATGTCGGCCGCGCTCTGGATCGGGTCGCCGTCGACGGCCCACACGGTGCCGTCGTCGGCGTAGAGCCGTGCGGTGACGGTGTGGGTGCCGCGCGGGACGAGCTCGCCCGGGATGCGGCAGTCGGGGGTGCGCAGCCGGGAGACGAGGGTGCCGTCCACGAAGAGGTACACCAGGCCGCGGCCCTCGACCGCCTTCGGCTTCGTACCGTCCGGGGAGAAGCGGAAGTTCTGCACGGTCAGGCGTACGTCCCAGCTGTCGTCGGTGTCGGGTTGCACCTCTATGTCGACCTCGGGGGCGTCCTCGCCGTCCACCTCGCGATAGTGCCGCCCGTCCTCGTCGGTGTCGTCGAGCACCTTGCCCACGGGCGACGGCGACACCGCGTTGTTCTCCTGTTTCCGCGCATCATCGGATCCGCAGCTCGCGATTCCGGTCAGCACAAGGACACAGACCACGAGCGCGGCCGGAAGTGTCCGCATCCACGACATGCCCGGGAGACTAGAACAATGTTCCGAAACCCGAATCCACCTGGAGTCTGGTTCTCCTCCTCCCTGATGAGGAGGCCCGTCGGCCGAAAGCGCCCCCCGAACCCCCCTTGCGCCCGGGAAACCGCAATCCTACGGTGATACATAGGAATCAGCGTCGCAAGGGAGCGATCATGAGCGGGGACACGCGGAAGACCGCGGAAGGGCTGACCTACCTCTCCGGTTTCGGCAACGAGCACAGCTCGGAGGCCGTCCCCGGCGCACTGCCCGAGGGCCGCAACACACCGCAACGCGCCCCTCTCGGCCTCTACGCGGAACAGCTCAGCGGGACCGCCTTCACCGAGCCCCGCGCGCACAACCGCCGGTCCTGGCTGTACCGGATCCGCCCCTCGGCCGCGCATCCGGCGTTCACGCACACCCACAATGGCTGGATCCGCTCGGCCCCGTTCACCGAGTCCGTGCCCGACCCGAACCGGCTGCGCTGGAACCCCCAGCCGGAGCCGATCCAGGGCACCGACTTCCTGGCGGGCCTGTGGACCCTGGGCGGCAACGGCGACGTCACCCAGCGCACCGGCATGGCCGTGCACCTGTACCACGCCACCGACTCCATGGACCGCGTCTTCAGCGACGCGGACGGCGAGCTGCTGATCGTCCCGGAACAGGGCGGCCTGCTGCTGCGCACCGAGTTCGGTCTGCTGCACGCCGAGCCCGGCCACATCGCCCTGATCCCGCGCGGCGTCCGCTTCCGCGTGGAACTCCTGGACGCCTCCGCGCGCGGATACGTCTGCGAGAACTACGGCACCCCCTTCCAACTCCCCGACCTCGGCCCGATCGGCGCCAACGGCCTCGCCAACGCCCGCGACTTCAAGGCCCCGGTGGCCGCGTACGAGGACGTCGACGGCCCCGTCGAGGTGGTCAACAAGTTCTGCGGCAACCTCTGGACGGCCACCTACGACCACTCCCCCCTCGACGTCGTCGCCTGGCACGGCAACCTCGTGCCGTACGTCTACGACCTGCGCCGCTTCAACGTCATCGGGACGATCTCCTACGACCATCCCGACCCGTCGATCTTCACGGTGCTGACGTCCCCGTCGGACACCCCGGGCCTGGCCGGCGTGGACTTCGTCGTCTTCGCGCCGCGCTGGCTGGTGGGCGAGGACACCTTCCGGCCGCCGTACTTCCACCGGAACGTGATGAGCGAGTACATGGGCCTGATCGAAGGCGCCTACGACGCGAAGGCCGAGGGCTTCGTGCCCGGGGGCGGCTCGCTGCACAACATGATGTCGGCGCACGGGCCGGACCGGGAGACCTTCGACCGGGCGAGCGCGGCCGAGCTCAGGCCACAGAAGGTGGACGACGGACTGGCGTTCATGTTCGAGACCCGCTGGCCGGTGACGCTCACGGCGCACGCGGCCCAGGCGGACCATCTGCAACGGCACTACGACGACGTGTGGAAGGGCCTCGAGCGCCACTTCCGCGCGTCTTCATGACCCCGTTCGCCTCCGGGGCGCCAAAGCCGGTGCCCCTCTCCGTTGCACTGATCGTCGGCGACCGATACGGATAGCCCGTGACCTCATTCGCCCCGGACTCGATCGTCCTGAACCGCAAGCTGCCGCTCTGGTACCAGGTCTCGCAGTCGCTGCGCGCCTCGATACTCGGCCGCTCGCCCCAGGACCCGCTGCGGCTGCCCACCGAGGAGCAGTTGGCGGGCCACTACGGGGTGAGCGTGCTGACCATGCGGCAGGCGCTGAAGGAGCTGGAGGACGAGGGGCTGATCACCCGCCACCGCAGGCGCGGCACGTTCATCGAGCCGAACGCGCTCAGGACCGCGCCGGTCCGGCTGCTCGGCTCGGTGGACGCGATCGTGGCCCAGCAGTCGGGCATGGCCACGGAGATGCTCGACCACGGGACGGGCCCGGTCCCGGCCGAACTCGCCGAGTACTTCCCGGACCTCGACGACGTGGCGACGTACCACCGGCTGCGCGGCGACGAGAAGACCGGCGAGCCCACCAACCATGCCCGCAACTGGGTCCGCCCCGAACTCGCCGCCCGCATCGACCTGGACGACCTGGTCCGCCGGCCCATGACCAAGGTGCTGCGGGACGTCCTCGGCGCGGACATCAGCCGCATCACGGACACGGTCGAGGCGCGCCTCGCGGACCCGGAGACGGCCCGGCTGCTCCAAGTCCCGCTGCTCAGCCCGATCCTGCACTACACGGGCGTCACCTACGGCACCGACGGCCGGGTGCTGGACGTGGCGGTCATCCACTACCGGGGCGACCGTTTCTCGTTCACGGTGACCTTGGAGGCCAACTGACCCCCATGTCGTCGCCAGGTCGTACGATGCCCAGCGTGACGCACGACGACGCTCCGCTGCTCGCGGACCTCATGCCGTGGTCCGTCGCACCGCCGCGGCTCGGCCGGGGGTGGCCGACGGGTCCCGACTCGGCAGCCCTGAAGGCCCGCTGGGACGCCCTGCTGAAGGCCGAGGGCCCCGACCGCGAGACCCTGTTCGAGCCGACGCGCTCGCGCACCCTGGGTTCGGCGGTCGGGCAGCTGCCGGGGCAGTCGGGCGGCACGGAGAGACTCGGGCGCGCCACCGGCCCGTGCCCCGAGCCCGTACGCGTCCTGCACGCCCCCTTCGACGAGCACTGGCTGATCCCCGACCACCGGCTGATCGACACGGCCCGGCCGGAGTTGTGGCGGGTGGCGGACGAGCGCCAGGTCTTCGTGACGGAGACCGCGGGCGGACCCGGCCCGGTGCTGATCGCCACGTCGCTGCTCCCGCTGCTGCGCCCCGGCCGGATCCGCCCGCTGTACCGACGGCCGGACGGCGAGGAACCGAACCTGGCGCCGGGCCTGCCGGAGTACCTGGCCGAGCGACTGGACCGGCCGGTGGGCCCGTCGGACGTCCTCGCGTGGATCCTGACAGCCGTACGTCCGGACCTCACGGTCCCCCTCACCGACGACCCCGGACTCTGGGACCGCGGCACCGAACTCGGCCACCGCCTGCTGTGGCTGATGCGCCGCGACGGCGACCGCCCCAAACTCCCGGGCGGCCGTCGCCCCTACGTCCGCGCCCCGCTCCCCACCCGCCCCCTCGGCCTGCACTACGACCGCGACGAGGAGACCCTCCACCTCGACGAGGGCCGCATCTCCCCCGTACCGCCGGAGGCCTGGGACTTCGAGGTGAGCGGTGTGCGGGTCCTGGAGGGGTGGTTCACGGCGAGGACGGCCGAGCCCGAGCCGGGCACCCTGTCGGCCATCCGCCCGGCGACCTGGCCCCAGACCTGGACGTCGGAACTGCTGGAACTCATCACGATCCTGGCACTGACCGCGGAAGTCACGCAGCAACAGGCCGAGTTGACGGTGACGACCCGGCTCACGGCGGCGGACCTGCGCAAGGCGGGCGTGCTCCCGGTCCCGGAGGCGGCACGCAGACCGGCGTCGGTGTTGGACCACCACGAAGAGGGCCCAGAAGGCCAGTTGGGCTTCCTGTAACCAACCTAGGGGCGCGAGGCTGTATCGATAGGCGGCTCCGCCGCGCGGGCGCGACCAGCCGCAACGGACCCGCGGCCCGAATGCGACCATCACCTCCGCGGCGCGAACGAGTCCAACAACCGCCCGATCATCCGATCGAACGCCCCCTCCGGATCATCCGGCGGCGCCACCCCCTGCGCGAACAACGCAGCCAGGTGCGGATACTCCCCCGTCCCGATCCGCCCCATCATGTACTCCGCCCGCACCGCCTGCTCACGCTCCGCCGACCACGGCACCGACCTCGTCCGCTCGGCGATGGCCTGCTCGTTGGCGACGAACGTCATCACCGAGCCGTTGACCATCCCGAACAGCTCCAGCTTGGTGCCGGCCGGCACATCGAGGCCCTCCAGGCCGGCGAGCACCCGGTCGAGCACGCGCAGCGCGTTCGGGCTGACGGCGTAGACCGTCGACATCACCCGCACCACCCACGGATGGCGCCGCATGATGCCGAGCGCCTGCCGGGCGAAGTCGGTCATGTCCGCCCGCCAGTCCCCACGGCCCTCGGCGGAGAGCTCGTACTCCCCGCTGATCAGGTCGACCATCAGCTCGTACAGGTCCTCCTTGCGCGGCACGTAGTTGTACAGCGACATCGTGCCGCAGCCGATCTCGGCCGCCACCCGCCGCATCGACACCGCGTCCAGCCCGTCCGCGTCGGCGATACGGACCGCCGCCGCGGCGATGTCCGCACGGCTGTACGCCGGTTTCGGGCCTCGGCCCGTGCGCTCGGGGCGCGCCCAGATCACCTCGGGTTCGGCCGCTCGGCCCGCCATTGATCATCACCTCCCCACCATCGTAGTTACGTACAGCGTACGTAGTGGGGTACCGTGGTCGCATGACTTCTACGTACGCTGTACTTAGTGAAGGTCTGGAGCGCCGGTTCCGTGACGTCCACGCGCTGCGCGGGCTCGATCTCGCGGTCGAGGAGGGCGCGGTCTGCGGGCTGCTCGGGCCGAACGGCGCGGGGAAGACGACCGCGGTCCGGGTGCTGACCACGCTGCTGCGGCCGGACGCCGGGACGGCCCGGGTCGCCGGGTACGACGTGGTGCGGGAGGCGGCGAAGGTCCGCCGCCGGATCGCGGTCACCGGGCAGTACGCCTCGGTGGACGGCGACCTCACCGGCGCCGAGAACCTGCGGCTGTTCGCACGACTGCTGCGCGCCCCGCGGACCCGCGCCGACGAACTGCTGGAGCGCTTCGGTCTGACCGGCGCCGCCGACCGGCCCGTGCGCACCTACTCGGGAGGCATGCGCCGCCGTCTCGATCTCGCCGCGAGCCTCGTCGCCCGGCCCGCCGTGCTGTTCCTGGACGAGCCGACGACCGGGCTCGATCCGCACAGCAGGAACGAGATCTGGGACGCCGTACGGGAGTTGGTGGGCGAGGGCACCACCGTGCTGCTGACCACGCAGTATCTGGAGGAGGCCGACCGGCTGGCCGACCGGGTCGTGCTGATCGACGAGGGCCGGGCCGCGCACCAGGGCACTCCGGACGAGCTGAAGGCGCAGATCGGGCGGTACGCCGAGGTGGTCGTCGCCGAGGACGGCGGCACCCCCGCGCTGCACGCGGCCGCCGTGGTCCTCGACCAGCTGACCGGCGCGCGGCCGGTGCTCGACGCCGAGCGGCGCACCGCCGGAGCGGTCGTCCTCGACCCGGGCCTCACACTCCCGCGTATCGTCCGCGAACTCGACGCCGGCCGGGTGCCGGTCGTCGACGCGAGCCTGCGTCCCCCCACCCTCGACGAGGCCTTCCTGCGCCTCACCGCACGAGAGGAGGTCGCCGTATGAGCGTGAACGCGGTGATCCACGACGGTACGGCGGTCCTGGGCCGTCACTTGCAGAAGGTCCGGCACGCGCCGGCGATCACGGTCATGACCCAGACGATGCCCATCGTCTTCCTGCTGTTCTTCGGCTATGTCTTCGGCAGCGCGCTCGCGATGCCGGGCGAGGAGTACCGCGCGTTCCTGGTACCGGGGATGCTGGTGGCGACCGTATCCAACGGGATCATGACCGGGATGTTCACCGCCGCGGCGGACTCCCATCGCGGGGTGATGGACCGCTTCCGCACACTGCCGATCAGCCGCTCGGCGATCCCGGTGGGTCAGGCGGCGGCCGATCTGCTGACGACGGCCGTGGGGCTGGTCCCGCTGCTGCTGGTGGGGCTGGCGATGGGCTGGCGCGTCGAGGACGGGTGGCTCGCGGCGCTGGGCGCCTTCGGTCTGCTGCTGCTCTTCCGGCTCGCCGCGACCTGGGTGGGCATCCTGCTGGGGCTCGCCTCACGCAGCGAGGAGGCGGCCGGGCAGCTGGGCGGGGCGACCTTCATGCTGCCCCTGCTGTCCAACGCCTACATCCCCGTCGACGGCATGCCGGGCTGGCTGCGCACCCTCGCCGAGTGGAACCCGATCAGCGCGGTCACCACGGCCGTACGGGATCTCTGCGGCAACGCCGCGATCCCGGAGGGTGCCGCCTGGCCGGTGGCGCACCCGGTCGCCGGGTCGTTGATGTGGTGCGCGGTGCTGATCGGGGTGTGCGCGCCGCTGGCGGTACGTCGGTACGCGCACGGGGAGCGCTGAGCCGAGCACTGAACTGCTGTTCGCCGGATGTGACTTCGGGACGCCCATGGCCCAACTACTGGGCCCTGCCGGTGACTTCGAGCGGGGGTGGGGGGTGGTGTACCCGCGCCCGGTGGACGTACCTGGCGCTGCCGCATGCCGTGGGGATGACGGACGACGGAGTCGCGGCAGGGCGCCGGGGCGGTACGGCCGGCCGGGCGCGGGTCAAAACGCCTGAGCGTGCGGGCTAGCGCCCGCCGAACAGCGACCGGCGCAGTCGACGCAGCGGAGCGAAGAGCGAGACGCGACGGACGCGCGCACCCCTGTCGCTGCGGTTCTGCGCGGGTTCACGGGCGGTCAGCTCACGCATCAGCGAAGTGGCCTCGGCCGCCTCACGCTGCGGGACGACAGGGCCGCCCAGCACCGAGAGATGGCGGTCGAGGCGCGAACTGGTCGCGCTGCTCCCGCAGATGATCGCAGGGACTCGCGCCCTGCTGCGCACTGTTATCTGTTCCATGTCACTCCCCACCCGTACGAGTCCACCCGGCCCGGGCAGGTTAACCCTATCGCCCTCAGGGGGCACTCGTGTATCGCGGTCACAGGATTCACCTTCCCCGTAAGGGTGTTGACGACCCCTCCGCGATTACTCTCCGAATCCAACCGATTTCAGGGCGAGTTGGACAACCGGCTGTGTAGTGGGCTGCGCGGAACCTCCGTCGGGCTCGACGGTTACTGCCAGTGACGTCGCGGACTTGTCGAGACCGGACGTGACCAAGGGCGTGTCGGTGGCGAAGAGCCCGAGGGAGCGTGGTTGCGCGCCGGGGCGCATGAGCCACAACTGGTTCACGCGGTCCCCCGGAATGTCGTCGTATCCGCTGAGGGTGACGACCGCGCTCCCCTCCGACGCCGAGGCGACCACGCCGATACTGCGACCGCGCGCGTCCTTGCCGGTGCTCGCCCGGGCGTCCGGAGCTGCGAGAACGTGGGCGATCTCACGTGCCTGGGCCCGCTCGGCGTTGAGTTGGTCCCGGGTGTCATTCGCCTGTACGGCGAACAGGGAGGCGACCACGAGAGCCGCGGCGGCCGTGGCGGTGGCGAACGGCACGAACAGGGGTCGGCGCTCGCGGGGCGCACGGGAGCGTGCCGGCGGCGCCTGGGTGCCCCAGACGTGCGGCGGCAGCTGCGGCTCGTGCGCGCGCACCGGCTCCTGCGCGGTGGTGCGTACGGCGGCGAGCACCCGGTCGCGCATGGCGGGGGGCGCCGGGGCGACCGTCGACCAGGCGAGGCGCGCGGCGTCCTCGGCCAGGGCGCGGACCTCGGCGGCACAGACCTGACAGTTCTTCAGGTGTTTCTCGAAGCGGGCCCGCTCGGCGGGCTCCAGGGCGTCGAGCGCGTAGGGCGCGGCCAGCGAGTGCGGGTCGTCGCGGCCGAGCAGCCGGTCGAGGACGCTCACGCCACACCTCCCATGCACTCGCGCATCCGGGTCAGTCCGTCACGCATCCGGGTCTTGACGGTGCCCAGCGGCAGCGAGAGCCGCTCGGCCACTTCACGGTACGTGTAGCCGTCGTAGTAGGCGAGGGTCACCGACTGGCGCTGGAGCTCGGTGAGCCGTTGCAGACACCGGCGCACCCACTCGCGTTCGAGGCCGGCCTCGACCTCCTCGGTGACCTGGTCGAAGGCGGGGCCGTTGGACCGCCGGGCCACCCGCAGCTCGCGCTCGCCGGCCGCGCGGGCGCTGCGCACCCGGTCCACTGCCCGGCGGTGGGCGAGGGTGAGGACCCACGACAGGGCGCTGCCCCGGCCGGGGTCGAACCGCGCGGCGGACCGCCAGAGTTCGAGGAGCACCTCCTGGGCCACCTCCTCGGACTGTGCCGGGTCCCGCACCACCCGGCGCACCAGCCCGAACACCGGCCCGGAGACCAGTGTGTACAGCTCCTCGAATGCCTTCTGGTCACCGCCCGCCACGAGCACCAGAAGCTCGTCCGCCTCCAACTCGTCTCCCCCTCCCGCAAAACCGCATCTGGGCCGTCCGACCCCACGAGGTATTCGCAACGAACACACCTCCGGATGGGGTTACGGATCAGCGACCGCAAAACGCGGGTCGCCGTTCGATGAAACAAGATTCCCGATCCGCCGTAAGAACGTTTGGGATTCGACCAATCCACCCTGCCGACCGCTCCGAATCAGCGTTCGTCAGGCAAGTTGGGACTGAGGACGGACGGCATGACACCTATCTCCAGGAGCGGTGCGGGGCGCAGGAGCGTCGCGACCCTCATATGCGCTTCGCTGGCCGCCGGAGGCCTCGCAGCCGCCAGTGTGGCCGCGCTGGAACCGGGGGCGGCCAACGCCTCCAGTCACCGGGAGGCCCCGCTCATCTCCGGGGACCCGCAGTACGACAACACCGACGTGTACGCGTTCGTCAGCCCGGACAAGCCGGACACGACGACGATCATCGCGAACTGGATCCCGTTCGAGGAGCCGGCCGGCGGACCGAACTTCTTCACGTTCGCCGAGGACGCCCAGTACGACATCCACATCGACAACAACGGTGACGCGCAGGGCGAGCTGCTCTACCGCTACACGTTCAAGACGCACGTCAAGAACGACAAGACCTTCCTGTACAACACGGGTCCCGTGGAGAGCCTCGACGACCCGGACCTGAACATCACGCAGACCTACGACGTCGACCTCGTCAAGCTGAAGAACCAGCGCGTGGTGTCGAAGACGAAGGTCGCCGACGACGTGCCGGTGGCGCCCTCGAACGTCGGCAAGGCGTCGATGCCGGACTACAACAAGCTGCGCAAGGAAGCGGTCTACAAGCTGCCGGGCGGCTCGACGACCTTCGCCGGCCAGGCCGACGACCCGTTCTTCCTTGACCTGCGGGTCTTCGACCTGCTGTACGGCGGGAACCTCTCCGAGGTCGGCCGGGACACCCTCAAGGGCTACAACGTCAACTCCATCGCCCTCCAGGTGCCGACGGACATGATCGCCGAGTCGCACGAGCAGCCGATCGTGGGCATCTGGTCGACGACCCAGCGCAAGAACGCGCAGGGCTACTACAGCCAGGTCTCGCGGCTGGGCATGCCGCTGGTCAACGAGGTCGTCAACCCCATCAAGGACAAGGACAAGTTCAACGCGTCCGCGCCCTGGGAGGACGCCCAGTTCCTCAAGAACGTGACCAACCCGGAGCTGCCGAAGCTCATCGAGGCGATCTACAAGATCAAGGCGCCCGCCGAGCCCCGCAACGACCTGGTCGACGTGTTCCTCAAGGGCGTCAAGGGCCTCAACCAGCCGCCGAACGTACGGCCGGCGGAGGAGCTGCGGCTCAACACCTCGATCAAGCCCACCCACGACCCCAAGCGGCTCGGTGTGCTGGACGGCGACAACGCGGGCTTCCCGAACGGGCGTCGGCTCTCCGACGACGTGCTCGACGCCGCGCTCCAGGTCGTCGAGGGTGAACTGGTCGGCGCCAAGAACGACTTGGGCGACGCGGTCGACAAGAACGACAAGAAGTTCGGCAAGTCCTTCCCGTACCTGGCCAACCCGACCGCGGGCTCCCGCGGGAAGCTGGCCAAGGGGGTCAGCGGCGGCAACGACGTCCGCAACCAGCTGGGCGACGCCCTTCAGCCGGCCGGCTCCTCGACCGGCATGGACGACACCACGCTGATCGCCGCCTCCGCGGGGGCGGGCGCGGCCGGTATCGCACTGATCGGCGCCGGGCTCATGTGGTGGCGTCGGATGCGGACCCGGCCCTACTAGGCCGCCACCGCCACCCCGACTGGCGCGGCCCGCACGTACTCATCCCCCACGGCGCGGGCCGCGCCTGCACATCCAGCCAACCGATCTTCCAGGAGAGGGCAATGGTCCCGGGTACGAACGACGACGAGACGGCGGCCACCGGACGGCGGCTGCGTGCCGTGCAACTCGGCGGGTCCGCCGTTCTGTTGGCCATTGCCCTCACCACCGGTTCCCTCGCGGTCGGCGCCCTGCGCGACGACGGCGGCAGTACCGTGGCGGCCGCGCAGAGCGCCGTGTCGCCGGCGATGATCTCCAGCGGGGACCTCGACGGGACCATCGCCTCCATACAGGCCCATCTGCGGTCCCAGCCCAAGGACTTCGGCGGCTGGGCCACCCTCGGACTCGCCTACGTCGAGCAGGCCCGCACCAAGGGCGACCCGTCCCGCTATCCGCAGGCCGAGAAGGCGCTGAACCGGTCGCTGGAGCTCAAGGGCGACAACGAGCAGGCCCTCGCCGGCCGGGCCGCCCTGGCCGCCGCCCGGCACGACTTCGACGACGCCCTGAAGTACGCGGACCGGACCCTGAAGCAGAACCCCTACAACGAACGCGCCCTGTCCTCCCGTATCGACGCCCTCGTCGAACTCGGCCGCTACCCGCAGGCCGCGAAGGCCGCCGACACGGCCGACTCCCGCAGGCCGGGCATCCCGGTCTTCACGCGGTACGCCTACGTCCACGAGCTGCGCGGTGACGTGACGACGGCCAAGCGGGTCCTGAAGCAGGCTCTCGGGTCGGCCTCGACCCCCGGCGACAAGGCGTACGTCGCCACCCAGCTGGGTCAACTCGCCTGGAACCAGGGGGAGTACAAGGACGCGCTCACCTACTACGCGCGGGCCCTGGCCGCCGACGACGAGTATCTGCCCGCCCTCGAGGGCAGGGCCCGTGCGCAGGCCGCGAGCGGCGACGAGAAGGAAGCGGTCCGCGGTCTGGAGAACGTCGTCGCCCGCTTCCCGCTGCCCGGCCCGCTCGTCGAGCTCGGTGAGCTGTACGAGAAGCGGGGCGACCGCGCCGAGGCCGACGACCAGTACGCCCTCGTCGACGCCTGGACGGCGCTCGCCCGCGCCAACGGCGTCAACGCCGACCTGGACACCGCGCTCGCCGCCGCCGACCACGGGGACAAGAAGGCGGCGCTGCGCGCGGCCCGCGCCGAGTGGGACCGCCGGCACACCGTGCACACGGCGGACGCGCTGGCCTGGGCCCTGCACGTCAACGGCAAGGACGAGGAGGCCCTCCTGTACGCGCGCCGGGCCACCGCGACCGGCTACCGCAACGCCGCGTTCCTCTACCACCGCGGCGTCATCGAACGCGCCACCGGCCACGACAAGGACGCCCGCACCCATCTGACGGCGGCACTGAAGCTCAACCCCGGCTTCTCACCCCTGGGCGCGGACAAGGCCCGCGCGGCGCTCAAGCAACTGGAGGCGGCCAAGTGAGGTCCCGTCGTCTGTTCGCCTCCGGTGCGGCCGCCGTCACGGCCGCGTGCGCGCTCGTGCTCCTCCCCTCCCAAGCGGCGAGCGCGCATCCCCTCGGCAACTTCACCGTGAACCGTTACGACGGTCTTGTCGCCGCCCCCGGACAGCTCCGCGTCGACCATGTCGAGGATCTCGCCGAGATCCCGGCGACCCAGGCGAAGCCGGACATCGAGCGGCAGGGCATGACCGAGTGGGCCGCCGACCGGTGCGCGACGGCCGCCCGGGGCAGCGAGGTCACCGTCGACGGCCGTACCGTCCATCTGAGCGTGCGGAGCAGTGAGGCGCGGGTGCGGCCCGGGCAGGCGGGGCTCGACACCCTGCGCGTGGAGTGCGAGCTGACTGCGCCTCTTCCCGAGAGCTCCACGGTCGCCCTGGGCTTCCGCAGCGCGGGCGCGGACTCCGGGCCGGGCTGGCGGGAGATCACCGCGCGCGGTGACCGGATGACGCTCACCGCGTCGGACGTACCGAAGAAGTCCGTGTCCGGTGAACTGACCGACTATCCGCAGGAGTTGCTCTCCTCCCCCGCCGACACCACGACGGCGGAGCTGCGGGCGCGTCCCGGCGGCCCCGCCCTGGCCGAGGAGCGGACGGACGCCCCGGCGGCCTCCGTGCTCCCTCGCGGGGCCGACCGCTGGACCCGGGCGCTGGACTCCCTGGTGGCCCGCCACGACCTGACCTTCGGTTTCGCCGCGCTGGCCGTGTTCATCGCCGTGGCGCTCGGCGCGCTGCACGCGCTCGGCCCGGGGCACGGCAAGACCCTGATGGCCGCGGTCGCGGCGGCCCGCGGCGGCAAGGCCCGCCTCCGGGACGTCATGCCCATGGCCGCGTCGGTCACGGTCACCCACACCCTGGGCGTGGTCGCCCTGGGCCTGCTGGTCACGGCCGGCTCGGGCGCGGCGCCCTCGGTGATCACCTGGCTGGGCATCGCGAGCGGGGTACTGGTGTTCGGGGCGGGCCTGACGCTCGTACGCCGGGCCTGGCACCACCGGCAGCACGCACGGGGCGACGGGCACACGCACGGGCAGGGCCACGGGCACGGACACGCTCATGACCACGACCACGACCACGGACACCCGCACGACCACGGGCACGACGACCGCGGGCCCGGGCACTCCCACGAGCACGCGCCCGCCGAGGCACCCGCACGCGAGCTGGCCCTGGTGTCCGCGCACTCCCACGCGGCGTCGGAGAGCCACGCCCCCACCCACACCCCGCACAGTCACGACCACGACCACACCCACGACCACCCCCACCCGCACGACCACGCCGTCGAACACACCCACGGCGGCTTCACGCACACCCACTCCACCGCTCCCACCGTCCGCGGCACGATCCTGCTCGGCTTCGCCGGCGGTCTCGTGCCGAGCCCCTCGGCCGTCGTCGTCCTGGTCGGTGCCATGGCGCTGGGCCAGGCCTGGTTCGGCTTCCTGCTCGTCGTCGCCTACGGCGTCGGTCTCGCGCTGACTCTCACCGCCGCGGGGTTCGCCGTCGTGAAGCTGGGTAACGGAATGAACCGGCTGCTGGACCGGCGCCCCCGCTGGACCACGCACCCGGTCACCGCGCTCGTCCGCAGGTCCGCGCCGCTGATGTCGGCGTTCCTCGTCGTGGCGCTCGGAGCGGGTTTGGTGCTCAAGGGGGCGGCATCCGCACTTGGCTGAGCTACTTTTGGGGAGAAATGACGCGAAGTCGTGCGGAGTTGCGAATGGGGGACGCCCGTGTCCGAAGAGCCGGGCAGTGAACGTCTGATCGCGGGCCGCTACCGCCTCCTGTCCCCGCTCGGCGAGGGCGGTATGGGAACCGTGTGGCGGGCCCGCGACGAGGTGCTGCACCGCGAGGTCGCGGTGAAGGAGGTGCGCGCGCCCTCGGGACTGGCGGGGTCGGACGTCGAGCGGATGTACGCCCGGCTGGAACGCGAGGCATGGGCCGCGGCCCGGGTCTCCAACCGCAATGTGGTGACGGTGTACGACGTGGCCACCCAGGACGGCCGCCCGTGGATCGTGATGGAGCTGATCCGCGGTGTCTCCCTGGCCGACGCCCTGGACGCGGAGGGCCCGGTCTCCCCGCAGCGCGCGGCGCACATCGGCGCCGAGGTTCTCGCAGCGCTGCGCGCCGCGCACGAGGCGGGTGTGCTGCACCGGGACGTGAAGCCGGCCAACGTGCTGCTGTCGAACGACGGCCGGGTCGTGCTGACCGACTTCGGGATCGCCATGGTCGAGGGCAGTTCGGCACTCACGATGACCGGCGAGGTCATCGGCTCGCCCGAGTTCCTGGCCCCGGAGCGGGCGCTCGGCCGCACCCCTGGCCCCGAGTCCGACCTGTGGTCGCTGGGCGTGCTGCTGTACGCCGCGGTCGAGGGAAACTCACCGTTCCGCCAGAACACCCCGCTGAACACCCTGCGCGCGATCGTCGACGACGAGTTGCCGCCACCGCACCGGGCCGGCCCGCTCACCCCCGTCATCGAGGGCCTGCTGCGCAAGGACCCGGCGGAGCGGCTGTCCGCCGACCGCGCCGAGCAGGACCTGCGGATCATCGGTGCCGGCGGCACCCTGCGCGCCGACGCGCCGCCGCCGACGCCGTACCCGCCGACGATGGCCGCCTTCCCGGCGGAACCGTCGACGGCCCCCTTCCCGACGGCGCCCACGACCCCCACGCCGCCCGCCGCGACCACCAGGACGTCGCCCGAGCCCCCCGAGCGCAACCGCAAGGCCGCCGTGGTCCTGATCGCGGGCCTCGCCGCCCTGGCGCTGGCGATCGCGGGACTGACGTACGCCCTGCTGAACGGCGACGACAACGGCGGGAAGGAGAGCGGCGGCGAGACGAGCCGGTCGGCGACGACCACGCCGAGCGAGACGGACGAGGAGAGCGAGGAGCCGCCGCCGCCTTCCACTCCGGACAAGACCACGACCAGCGCGCCACCGCCGGTGACCGTCCAGGCCACGCTCGCGGGGGCGAACACCGAGTACTCGGGGACCTGTCCGCCGCCGAACGCCGAGGCCCCCTCCTTCACGGCGACGATCACGGTGAGCCGGGTGCCGGCCGAGGTGCGCTACCGCTGGGTGTCGTCTGACGGTGATGTCATGGACAGCGGCTGGAAGACGCTGTCGTTCCCGGCGGGCGGCGGCACGTCCAAGCAGGACAAGGTGGTCGCGACGACGAGCAACGACAGCGGGACGTTCGAGAGCGACATCAGTGTCGAGGTCCAGGATCCGGAGCACGTGACATCCAACTCGGTGCCGTTCTCGGTGACCTGTGAGGCGGAGACCCCGACGGGCGGGGCCTCCCCTTCTCCCACTCCTACCGAGTGACGGATCAGGCGGCGCTGTTCAGAACGGGCAGATAGCCGCCGGACTGGCCGGCCGCGGTGGGGTGGTACGACTCGCCGATGTTGAACCAGTTGACGCTGTGCAGCCAGGAGCTGCCGGAGCAGATCTCGTGGCCGGTGAAGGTGGAGCGGACGTCGCCCCAGCTGAAGCCGTGGTTCGCGGCGCGCTTGGCGATGGCGTTGTCGAGATAGTCGGCGGCGTCGTTGATCGCCTTGCGCTTGGTCTCGGACAGGCCGAGACAGGTGGCGCCGAGCTTGTAGAAGCGCGGGTAACCGAGCACCACGACATGGGCGTTGGGGGCCTTGGCGCTGATCGCCGAGTAGACGTTGTCGAGTTGGCCGGGCAGCGTCGAGTCGACGTACGCCTTCGCGGTGTTGATGCGGGACAGGCAGGAGCTGTCGGACTGGAGCACACAGGTGGTCATGACGTCGGAGAAGCCGGCGTCGTTGCCGCCGATGCTGATGGAGACCAGGGCGGTGGCACTGTTCAGCGGGGCCAGCTGGTTCGCCAGAACATCACCCGTTCGAGCGCCGGAGCAGGCCGTGAAGTTGAACGACGACGGTGAGTGGGCGGCGGCCCAGAGGTAGGGGTGCGCCTTGGTGCTGCGCTTGCAGTCGCCGCTGGAGGAGATGTAGCTGCCGGCGCCCACTCCGGAGGAGTAGGAGTCGCCGAGGGCCACGTACGGGCCGGGTGCGGCCTGCGCGGGGGTTGCCCCCGCGAGTGCGGCGCCGGCGGCGAGGAGGAGCGAGGTGACGTAAGCGGCAAATCGGGAACGTCTCATGGAACCTCCCTTTAGCAGGATCTCTGCCACAACCGTCGTAGCAACTACGCGTGTTGACGGGAAGTGTCCATGCCAAGACTTTTCCGTCCTTACCCATCGCCCCGCATATGTTCATGGCGTGTTTGATTGCGCGTACATGACAGATTTGTTGACAGCTCCTCAACTCCCTTGGCCTACGCCCGTAGATGGCCGACTCTTTACTCAGCCCGGGACGGGAACGCGACGTTCCGGGTCGTGTGCGCGAGCACGCGCACGCCCCCCACGGACGCGCACCCCACACCGACGCGCGTCGCCTAAGAGGAGGACTCCCTCGTATGGCACCACTGCGTAAGTACCGGTTCGCCGCGATAACCAGCCTGGCGACCGCCGCCCTCGTGGGCGGGCTGACCGCCCTTCCCGCCGAGGCCGCCCCGGCCGAGGGCAAGGTCCTTGCCGCCGGCTCCCCCACGGCGATCAAGGACAGCTACATCGTCACGCTCAAGAAGGGTGCCGCCGGCCTCAAGTCGTCGTCGGCCGACGGCAAGAACCTGGTCAAGGAGTACGGCGGCACGGTCAGGAAGACGTTCGGCGCCGCGCTGAACGGCTACTCCGCCACCCTCTCCGCCGCCGAGGCGAAGAGACTCGCCGCCGACCCGGCCGTCGCCTCCGTCGAGCAGAACCAGCGCGTCCACGTGGACGCCACCCAGACCAGCGCCCCCTGGGGCCTGGACCGCATCGACCAGGCCGCGCTGCCGCTCTCGGGCACCTACACCTACCCGGACACCGCGGGCGCCGGCGTGACGGCCTACGTCATCGACACCGGCGTACGGATCACCCACTCGCAGATCAGCGGCCGTGCCTCGTACGGCTACGACGCGGTCGACGGCGACACCACCGCCTCCGACGGCAACGGCCACGGCACCCACGTGGCCACGACGATCGCGGGATCCACCTACGGCGTCGCCAAGCAGGCGAAGATCGTGGCGGTCCGGGTGCTCGACAACGCCGGCTCCGGCACCACGGCGGGCGTCATCGCGGGCATCGACTGGGTGACCGACAACCACTCCGGCCCCTCGGTCGCCAACCTCTCGCTCGGCGGCAGCGCGTCCACCACCCTGGACACCGCGGTCCGCAACTCCATCGCCAGCGGCGTGACCTACGCGGTGGCGGCCGGCAACAGCAGCGCCAACGCCTCCTCGTACTCCCCGGCCCGGGTCACCGAGGCCATCACCGTCGGCGCCACGACCAGCACCGACGCCCGGGCCAGCTACTCGAACTACGGCTCGGTCCTGGACATCTTCGCGCCGGGCTCCTCGATCACGGCGGGCTGGTACACCAGCGACACCGCGACGAACACCATCTCCGGCACGTCGATGGCCACGCCGCACGTCGCGGGCGCGGCCGCCGTCTACCTGGCCGGCCACACCTCGGCGACCCCGGCCCAGGTCGCCTCGGCCCTGACCGCCGGTGCCACCACCAGCGTGGTCACCAGCCCGGGCAGCGGTTCGCCGAACCGGCTTCTGAGGCTCGTCCCGTAGCCCTCACGCGGCGCACCACCTGAACGACCGTTTCCCCGGAGGCGACTTCCGCCTCCGGGGAACACTTGTCTCATTGTCCGTACCAACCGTGATGCGCGGGCTTTTACGCTCTTGACGGCCCCGGCGCCCCTGCGCGACATTGAAGCCTCGCATCCGGCGCTTCAGGGGGCAAAGTCGCCAATGCAGACCATACGTATCAGGACATCATCAACGGACGGCGCCGAGCGCGCCCGACCGGGTCCGGCCAGGGACCTGTCGCCATTGCTCGCGGGCGCCGCGACGGCCGTCGGGGGGCTCGGCGCGATCCTCGCGCTGGTCGACTCGGACTCACCGTTGCGCGGCCCGTTCACCCTGTTCTTCCTGCTGACGGCACCGGCCGTGGCCATCGCCGCCGCGCTCGGCGGGCTGGCACCGCTCGGCCGGGTGCTCACCGCGCTCGCGGGCTCGGTCGTCGTCAACATGCTGGTCGCGCAGGGCATGCTGGCCACGCACCGATGGTCGTGGCGGGGCGGGATCGTGGCGGTGACCGCGATCAGCGCCCTTCTCCTCCTGCTGGTCTGGGTGCGACGGCGACCCGGCCGTACGGCGACGGGACGGACTCCCTGACGTGGACATCAGCGTGTACCGCCCCGGCGAGCTCAGCGCGGCCGACCGGGCGGCGTGGACGTCGTTGCAGTCCAAGGCCCACCTCCAGGGGTCGCCGGAACTGGCGAACCCGTTCCTGTCCCCCGAGTTCGCGCTCGCGGTGGGCCGGTACCGGCGGGGTGTACGGATCGCGGTGGTGCGCGAGGGCGGGGAGCCCGCCGCGTTCTTCCCGTACCAAAGGAGCGTCACCGGAGTGGGGCGGGCCGTGGGGCTCGGCATCTCGGACGCGCAGGGGCTGGTGCACCGGCCCGGGTTCACCTGGGACGCGCAGGAACTGCTGCGCGCCTGCGGGCTCGCGCTCTGGGAGTTCGACCACCTGGTGGAGGGCCAGGAGCCGTTCGCGACCGGGGCCACCGGCAGCTTCCCGTCCCCGGTCATGGACGTCGACCAGGGCTACGACGCCTATCTGGCCCATCTGCGCGCCCACGCGCCGAAGTTCACCAGGACCACGCTCGCCAAGGAGCGCAAGCTCGGCCGGGACGCCGGCGAGCTGCGCTACGTCCACGACGAGCGCGACCCCGTGGCGCTGCGCACCCTGATGGGCTGGAAGTCCGCCCAGTACCGCAGGACCGGGCGCAGCGACCGTTTCGCCCACGCCTGGATCACCCAGCTCGTGGAGCACCTGTTCCACACCCGGTCCGAGCCGTTCGCGGGGATCCTGTCGGTGCTGTACGCGGGCGGCAAGCCGATCGCGGCGCACTTCGGACTCCGCAGCGAACGGGTGCTGGCCTGCTGGTTCCCGGCGTACGACCCGGCGTTCTCGAAGTACTCACCGGGGCTGGTCCTGCATCTGCGGATGGCCGAGGCGGCCGCCGCCGACGGCATCGCGTACCTCGATCTGGGGCGGGGGCAGAAGGAGTACAAGGACTCCCTGCGGACACGGGAGATCTCCGTGTCGGAGGGGTGGGTGACCCGGCGTCACCCGGTCGCACTCGGACACAGGGCGCGCCGCGCCCCGGTCCGGGCGCTGCGCAACACCGTCCAGTCGCGGCCGGAGCTGTTCGAGCCGGCGGACCGGATGCTGAAGCGGATGGGGCAGCTCCGTTCAAGGAACGAATAGGTTCCGTAACGGTCAAACCAACAAAAACGTGAGGCCTGGTTCCAGGTCTTGCCATACGGGTTCAATCGTCAATACCGTCATACATCTCACCCGTGTCGGAACGTCACCCAGCGGTACTAGGGGAGGGCTCAAGGACCGCGACGGACCGGGGCGGGGCGCGGTAGGGGGGTGCCGTGCTCGGTGACCGCACTTGTGACCGAGTCGTGCCGCGCGACCGGCGGCCGTTTTGGTCGTCGGCCGGCTTTGCCAGCTCACCCGGGCGTGCTCGGAGATCCCTTTCGGCATGCCGTAGGTGAACAAACCCCCCTTTCGAACCGGACAACAGCCGGGCCGCCCAGGGGCGGGCGGTCCAGCCGGACGAGAGGGAACCAGACTCATGAGCTCAGTGCTGCGCTCGGCGACCACGGGCCAGGATCTGTCCACGGCCGGGAAGTACCGGCCTGTCTCCACTCACCTGGCCATAGCGCCACCGGTGAGTGTCGTGATCCCCGCCATGAACGAGGCGGAGAACCTTCCGTACGTCTTCAAGACCCTGCCCGACTGGATCCACGAAGTGGTCCTGGTGGACGGGAACTCCACGGACGACACCGTCCAAGTGGCCCGCGATCTGTGGCCGGAGGTGAAGGTCGTCCGGCAGTCCGGCAAGGGCAAGGGCGACGCGCTGATCACCGGGTTCGAGGCGTGCACCGGCGACATCATCGTGATGGTCGACGCGGACGGCTCGGCCGACGGCAACGAGATCCTCAGCTATGTCTCCGCCCTGGTCTCGGGCGCGGACTTCGCCAAGGGGTCCCGGTTCGCCAACGGCGGCGGCACGGACGACATGACCTTCATCCGCAAGCTCGGCAACTGGGCGCTGTGCACCATCGTCAACCGCAAGTTCGGCGCCCGCTACACGGATCTCTGCTACGGATACAACGCGTTCTGGCGGCACTGCCTGGACAAGATCGACCTCGACTGCACGGGCTTCGAGATCGAGACCCTGATCAACATCAGGGTGGTCAAGGCGGGCCTGAAGGTGCAGGAGATACCCAGCTACGAGTACCTCCGCATCCACGGCGCCAGCAACCTGCGCGCCGTGCGGGACGGGTTCCGGGTGCTCAAGGTGATCCTCGGCGAGCGCTCCAACCGGCGTGAGCTGCGCCGCCAGGCCCATCACTCCCCGATGCTCGACTCGGTCCGGGGAGAGGTGTCTTGAGCGGTCCCGACATCTCCGTCGTGATCTGCGTGTACACCGAGGACCGCTGGGAGGACATCCTCGCGGCGGTCTCCTCGGTCGGTGCGCAGTCGTACCCGGCGCGGGAGACGCTGCTGGTCGTCGACCACAACACGGCGCTCCTGGACCGGCTGGCCAAGGAGTACAAGGACTTCTCGGACTCCGGTGAGGTGCGGGTGCTCGCCAACGCGGGCCCCCGTGGCCTGTCCGCGGGGCGCAACACCGGGATCGCCGCCTCGCGCGGCGAGGTGGTCGCCTTCCTCGACGACGACGCCGTCGCCGAACGGGACTGGCTGCGCCACTTCGCCGCCGGGTACGCCGACCCGCGGGTGATGGCCGTGGGCGGTCGTACGGTGCCGATCTGGGCGTCGGGACGTCGTCCGGCCTGGTTCCCCGAGGAGTTCGACTGGGTGGTGGGCTGCACGTACAAGGGGCTGCCGCCCGGTCTGGTGCGGGTGCGCAACGTGCTCGGGGGCAACGCCTCGTTCCGGCGTACGGCGTTCGACGCGGCCGGCGGTTTCGCCACCGGTATCGGGCGGGACGGCGACAAGCGGCCGCTGGGCTGCGAGGAGACGGAGCTGTGCATCCGGCTCACCCGGGCGCGGCCCGACGCGGTCCTGCTGATCGACGACCGGGCGGTGATCCATCACCGGGTGCCCGAGGCACGTGAGCACTTCGGGTACTTCCGCACCCGCGCCTACGCCGAGGGCCTGTCGAAGGCGCTGGTGGCGCGAAGTGTCGGCGCGGACAAGGGACTCGAGTCCGAACGCCGGTACACCACCCGGGTGCTGCCCGCCGGGGTGGTGCGCGGACTGCGCGACGCCGCGCTGGCCCGGCCGGGCGGCGCCGGGCGGGCGGGCGCGATCGTCGCGGGGGTGCTGACGGCCGCCGGTGGGTACGTGGTGGGCAGTGTCCGGGCCCGGAAGGGCGGCGCCACGTTCCAGGTGGCGCGGATCGAGGGGGGCTCCGATGGCTGACACGCGCGTGCCGGTGCTCATGTACCACGCGGTGGCGGCCGACCCGAACGAGGCCACCCGCGAGCTGTCCGTCACCCCGGAGGCCTTCGCCGAGCAGATGGAGATCATCGGCGACTCGGGCCACACGCCCGTCACCACGGCCGAGTTGGCGGCGCACTGGCGCTCGGGCCGTCCGCTGCCCGAGCACCCGGTGCTGGTCACCTTCGACGACGGCTACGAGGGGGTGCACCGGCACGCCCTGCCCGTGCTCGCCAAGCACGGCTTCCCGGCCACGCTGTTCGTGTCCACCGGGTGGCTGCGCGGCCCGCACGACAACGGCCGGGCCCTGGACACCATGCTGGACTGGCCGCAGGTGCGCGAACTCGCCGCGGAGGGCGTCGAGATCGGCGGGCACAGCCACACCCACCCGCAGCTCGACCAGCTCGACGACGACTCCCTGCGCCGCGAGCTGATCCTCTGCAAGGAGATCGTGGCCGACCAACTCGGCACCGTCCCGGCCTCGTTCGCCTACCCGTACGGCTACTCCAGCCGCCGGGTGCGGGAGAAGGTCCGTGAGACGGGGTACGCCCAGGCGCTCGCCGTCGGCAACGGCCTCGCCCGTCGCCGCCAGGGGCCGTACGCGCTGCTACGGGTCACCGTGCGGCGCGGTACGGACGCCGAGGAGTTCCGTCGGCTGATCGAAGGCCGGGCCATCGCCCGGAACTTCGCCCGGGACCGCGCGTTCACCAAGGGGTACGCCATGGTCCGAAGAGCACGACAGGTCCGCCGGAAGGCCATCCGTTCCCGTGTCTGACACGACGACCACCCCCGAGGCCACCGAGCCCGTCACCGAGGCGCCCGAGCAGTCGGGGCGCCGCTTCCGGCTACCCGGGATAGGCCGGTCGCCGGGCGGCAGCCAGCTGTTCCGCAACGCCTACGCCCTGATGCTGAACACGGGCATCTCCGCCGTGCTCGGGCTGGGCTTCTGGCTGGCCGCGGCCCGCCACTACTCCGAGTCCGCGGTCGGGCAGGGCTCCGCCGCGATCGCCGCGATGAAGCTCCTCGCGGGGCTGACCGCGGTGACCCTGACCGGCGCCCTGGCCCGCTTCATACCGGTCGCGGGCCGGGCCACCGGACGACTCATCTTCCGTACGTACGCGGGCAGTTCGGTGATCGTGGCGCTGGCCGCGGGCGTCTTCCTGCTCACGCTGGGCCTGTGGGGGCCGTCGTACGGCTTCCTCAACGACCCCTCGCACGCGCTGTTCTTCGTGCTCGCGGTCGTCGCCTGGTCGGTGCTGACCCTTCAGGACGGGGTGCTGACCGGGCTGCGCAGCGCGCTGTGGGTGCCGGTCGGCAACACCGTGTTCTCCGCGGTGAAGCTGGTGCTGCTGGTCGCCTTCGCCACCGCGATCCCCACCATGGGCGTCTTCGTGTCGTGGGTCGCGGCCATCGCGGTGTCGGTGCTGCCGCTGGGCTGGCTGGTGTTCCGGCGGCTGGTGGCCCGGCATGTGAAGGCGACCGAGGACCATGCGCGGCCGCCGTCGATGAAGGAGATCGGGCGCTTCCTCGCGGGCGACTACACCGGCTCCCTCTTCTCGCTCGCCGTGGTCTACCTGGTCCCGGTGATCGTCGCCGCGCAGGTCAGCTCCGAGGACAACGCGTACTTCTACATCACGACGACCATCGGCGGCACGGTCAACCTGCTCGCCATCAACATGGGCGCCTCCCTCACGGTCGAGGGCTCCCACGACCCGGGCCGGCTGGCCGCCAACACCCGGGCCGCGCTCAGGCGCATGGCGCGGATCATGCTGCCGGTGTGCGCGGTCCTGTTCTTCGGCGCGCCCTGGATCCTCGGCGTCTTCGGCACGGGCTACGCGGACGCGGCGACCCCGCTGCTGCGCTGGTTCGCGGTCGGCGCGGTGCTGCGGGTCGTCATGGAGACGTACTTCGCGGTGCTGCGCGCGCAGAGCCGTACGGCCGGACTGGCGTGGCTCCAGGGCCTGTTGTGCGCTCTGGTGCTCGGGCTGACGCTGCTGCTGCTCCCCCGGATGGGGCTGACCGGCGCCGGTGTCGCGGAGATCTCCTCGCTCGCGGTGATCGTGGCGATCGCGGCGCCCAAGCTGTACAAGATCCTCAAGGCTTCGCCCGCGGGGGCCGTCCCCGAGGACGCGGCGCCCGACGGGGACCTCGCCGACCTGGGGGCGCGCGAGGCCACCGTCCCGCTGGGCGTCCGCAGGCGCGGGCCCGCCTGGGCGCTGGACCAGGACACGCTCGGTCTCGGCATCCACGTCGACTTCGACCACCTGGAGCGCCGCCCCGACGTCCGGCCCGGTCCGGGCACACCGCCCACGGGTACGCCCGTGGTGCGTCCCGAGCCGCACCCGGAGCCGCACCGCCCGACCTGGGCGAAGCTGCCCGAGGTGGGGCTGCCGGTGGAGGAGCGGGAGCCGGGGTCCGAGGCCTCGCTGGGACCGGTGGAGGTGCCCGAAGGCCCGGCCGAGCCGGAGGTGGACGCGCCCTTCGAGCCCGCCCGCGCGGTCGTACGGGAGGAGCCGCCCGTACGGGAAGAGGTTTTGGTGTCAGAGGAGCCGCCGCTCCTGTCGTGGCGGGAGCGGCTCCAGCCCAGCCGGGTCGGGGTCGTGCTCGGGTGTCTGCTGACCGCCGCGCTGCTGCTGTACTGGGTGCCCGCGCTGCGCCTCGGCGAGGCCGACCTGGACGAGATGGGCGGGCTCGGGCTGATCTCCGTGCTGCCGCTGCCCACCCTGGTCGGTGCCGCGCTGCTGGCCGTGGCCTTCGCCTCGCTGCTCTGGCTGGGCCGTGAGCACAAGGCGCTGCTGCTGGTGACGCTGCTGGCGACGGTCGTGTCGCTGCACGCGCTGCCCGCGGTGATCGAGACGGAACCCCGGTTCGCGACCGCCTGGCAGCATCTGGGCTTCCTCGACTACATCGACCGGACCGGCTCGGCCGTGCCCGACCTGGACGCGCGCTGGAGCTGGCCGGGCTTCTTCGCGGCGGCCGCGTTCGTCGCCGAGGCCTGCGGGGTCACGGACTTCACCGAAGTGATCCGCTGGTGGCCGCTGGCCATCCAACTCCTCTATCTGGCACCGATGTTCCTGCTGGTCCGCTCGATGCGGGCGAGCTGGCGGGCCAAGTGGACCGGCCTGTGGGTGTTCGTGCTGTCCGGCTGGGTCGGCCAGGACTACTTCTCCCCGCAGGGCTTCACGTATCTCCTCTATCTGGTGTTCGCGGCGCTCCTGCTGGTCTACTTCCGCGCCCCGCGGGTGATCTGGACGACGAAGCGACCCGGCGAGGCGGAGGTCGAGCCGGCGAACCGACGGCAGCGCGCGGTCCTGCTGATGGTCCTCATAGGGCTGTTCGCGGCGAGCGTCCCGGCCCACCAGCTCACCCCGTTCGTGATGCTGGGCGTGCTGGCGGCGCTGGTGATGATCGGCAAGTCCGAACTGCGCGGTCTGCCCATCCTGTTCGCCGTCATGGTGGCCGTGTGGGTGGGCTTCATGGCCGAGCCGTACTGGTCCGGGCACTTCGACGAGCTCTTCGGCGGGGTCGGCGGCGTCGGCGGCAATGTGCAGTCGTCGGTGGGCGGTCGTATCGAGGGCGGCAGTTCGACGCACAAGCTCGTCCTCTACACCCGCGTACTGCTGGCCGGCGGCGTGATGGCGTTCGCCTGCTGGGGCTGGTGGCGCCGCCGCGACCACCACTACCGGGAGCGCTCGCTGCTCGTGCTGACCTTCGTGCCGTTCCTGGGCTTCGGCATGCAGTCCTACGGCGGCGAGATGGCGCTGCGGGTCTTCATGTTCGCCCTGCCCGGCGCGGCCCTGCTGATGGGCCTCGCGCTGTTCCCGCGCACCGGGATCACGGCGAAGGAACGCGACAAGGACCGGGTGAGCCTGGCCCCGCTGGCCGCGCTCATGGCGGGTCTGCTCCTCATGGGCGGCTTCCTGATCGCCCGTTGGGGCAACGAGCCGTTCGAGCGGATCCGGCCTGGCGAGGTCGCCGCGATGGAGTACGTGTACGCCCACGACGACCCGACGGTCCGGTTGCTGTGGCTGAGCAACGACACGGTCGACAACGTGACGCCTGCGATGCCGTGGGGCGCCCGGGACATGGAGAAGGTCGAGTACGTGCCGACGCTGGCACCGACCGACCCGGTGCTGGTGTCGAGCCTGGTCAAGGCGCTCAGGGACGCGGGGCCGAACTCGTATCTGATGATCAACCGCAGCCAGGTGACCTATCTCGAACTGGACGTCGGCTACTCGAAGTCCTGGGAGCCGCGGCTGATCCAGAACCTGGACAAGCGGGCGGAGCTGAAGAAGGTCTTCGTCAACACGGACGTCACCATGTACGCGCTGGCCAAGCAGCCCGCGGGCAAGGTGCCGCAGGCGGATCCGGGCCCGATCGGGCCGCAGGTGACGTGGACGCCCTGGTCGGTGGTGGGCGGTCTCGCGGCCCTCGCCCTGATCGTGCTGCTGACGGCACGCGAGGTGATCCGGGTCGCGGTCCGGCCGAGCGTGCGGCAACTGCGGTGGCTCCAGAGCAGCTTCTGGTTCTCACTGCCGCTGCTGGCGGTGCTGCTGGCCTCGCTGGTGCAGCGGTTCCTGACCATGAAGTAGCGCCGTGCGGTTCCTACGAGGTCAAGCGGCTCAGCGGCTGAGCCACTTGACCTCGTAGGCCGCCATGTCGAACGTCTGACCATCCACCTTCGCGCTGATCTGCCGGTCGAGGGTGTTGACCACCAGGACCATCTTGTCGGTGGCGAGGACCCACACATTGGGCACGTCGTCGGCGGCGACGGACACCGTCCTGTACGCGGTGCCCGGCGCGAACGCCTTGCTGAACCGGCTCACCAGGTCGAACATCGGCAGCTCCTGCCCGCCGTCCTTCCCGCTGGTCGGCGTCCAGAGGCAGCCCGGGCAGGCGGTGCCCTTCTCGTTCTCCGGGTTCCAGTAGAAGGCGGAGGTGGTGCCGCCCTTGGCGAGGGCGATCATCCCGGCGGCCTGCACGGCGACCCGGCGGCTCTCGGACCAGCCCTCGCGTTCGTCCCTGCTGTCGGCGGGTTCGACGTAGTACTCGGCCCACCACAGCGGCAGGTCGCCGGTCTGCTCGCGCACCCATCGGCTGACCGCGGTGAACTTCTCGGTCGCCGCGAACTCGTTCGGCAGGAGTTCGTCGTCGTTGGTGTAGCTGGAGCCGTCCACGACCACGAAGTCGGCGCCGGCCTTGTTCTTGTTCCAGTAGTCGAAGGCGTCGAGGATCCGCTGGTCCATCGCGCCCCAGGGGCCCTTGAAGGTGGCGGAGGCGTCCGAGGAGCGCGGGTCGAGACTGTCCATCACGAGATACGGTCCGCCGACCATGATCTCGGGGTTGACCTTCTTCAGCGCCTTGTAGACGAGGTTGTAGAGCCGTGTGTAGCCCTCGTAGTCCCAGCGGGCCTCGGCGTCGTTCCAGAAGCCCTTGAACTCGTTCCAGACGATGAAGTGCCGGACGTCCGGGTAGCGTTTGGCGACCGTCGCGGCGAGCGCGGCGTAGTCCTTGAAGTGCGCGGGCTCCGGCGCGGTCTCCAGCGAGGCCTGACTCCAGTCGGTGTTGCCGACGCCGGCCTCGCCGCCCTTCATCCAGTCCGGGGCGCAGCACAGGGTCACGACCGGCGTGGAGCCGGAGGCGCGGACGAAGTCGATCCGGCGGTCCAGGTCCTCGAAGTCGTAACGCCCCTTGACCGGCTCCGGGTTGTCGGCCCCCCAGCCCATGATGTGCTGGTTCTGCGGCAGTCCGCCGACGTCCGCGAGGCGTCCCTCGACCCGCTCGACGGCGGCCGCGCCGCCCTCGTCGGCGCTGAACTGCGTGTGTGTGAAACCCCAGCCCACCTCCGGGGTCTCCGCGTCCGGTGTGCTGGTGGGGGTGCCGTGCACCTTGTCGCCGTCGCGTGAGGTGCCGTCGGTGCTCGCGCCGTTCCCAGGAAGCGTGTTGAGGAGGGTCACGACCAGTGCCAGAGCGGCCGCGCCCACACCGAGCAGTGCGGTGAGCCGCCACCGCCGTGCCCCCGAATTCCACCCATGACGTCCCATCGAGGACAACAGTAATCGCGGGATCGACTGCTGCGGCAGGGGTTTGATATGTACAGCCTTGTAACAGGACGGAGGCTCTGTAAACGGTCTCATCCGACACACGGGACGCACTACGGAAACCGGATGCATGTGACGCGCCCGTGCCGGATCATGGCGGGCATGTCTGCGAACCCACACGACGCTCTGCCGATCCGGCTCAACGTCGACGACAGCGACTCCCCGTCCGACGTCGTCGACGCGCTGTTCCTCGGCCGCTTCGCGACGGGCGAGCAGCCGTACGCGCACGCGGCGAACATCGACCGCGTACGGTCCGGTGCGACCCTGCTCCCGGACAGCGCCCGCGTCCTGCGGATCGCCCGCGACGACGACCGCAGCGCCACCCTGGCGGAGGGCGACGGCTGGACCCTGCTGGTCTCCCGCTGGAACCGCGGCGCGGACGTCACGGTCACCGCGACCAGCGCCGAGCTGGCGCAGAAGGTCCTCGACCAGGCCACGGAGGGCGCCACCGACGAGCCCGAGCCGCAGCCGGAGAACGTGACCATGGGGTTCTGGTACTACTCCCCGCGCCGCGGCCCGCACCGCACCACCCGGCAGATCGCGGCGGGCACCTGGGACGAGGTGCGGGACAACTACACCGCGCCGGTGGCCGAGGCGATGACCGGTCTGATGCGGACGACCCCCGAGAACATCGCGGGCCGGCTCCTGCTGCTGCACGGCCCGCCGGGCACCGGCAAGACCTCGGCGCTGCGCACGCTGGCCCGTTCCTGGCGGGACTGGTGCCAGGTGGACTGTGTCCTGGACCCCGAGCGGCTCTTCTCCGACGTCGGGTATCTGATGGACATCGCCATCGGCGAGGACGACTCCACGGGCAAGGGCCGCTGGCGGCTGCTGCTCCTGGAGGACTGCGACGAGCTGATCCGCGGCGAGGCCAAGCACACGGCAGGCCAGGCGCTCTCCCGGCTGCTGAACCTCACCGACGGTCTGCTCGGCCAGGGACGCAACGTCCTGGTCGGTGTGACGACCAACGAGGATCTGGAGCGTCTCCACCCGGCCGTCGTCCGTCCCGGCCGCTGTCTGGCCCGTATCGAGGTGGGTCGGCTGACCCGTCGGGAGGCCGTGGACTGGCTGGGCTCGGAGGAGGGCGTGGGCCGCGAGGGGGCCACCCTGGCGGAGCTGTACGCGCTGCGCCGGGGCACGTCCCCGACGGCGGTGCCGGAGCCGCGCGAGGGGGCGGACGCGGGTCTGTATCTCTAGCCGGTGCGTTGATCGAGCCGGTGCCGTGATGGAGCCGGTGCTTTGATGGATGTATGACCCGGTTCGTCGGCACGTCCGGATGGCAGTACAAGGACTGGCGGGGCGTGCTCTATCCGGCCGGCTGTCCGATGCGGCTCTGGCTGGAGGAGTACGCGACGCGCTTCCCGACGGTCGAGATCAACAACGCCTTCTACCGGTTGCCGTCGCGGGAGAACTTCGCGGCCTGGCGGGAGCGGGTCCCGGGGGACTTCGTGGTCGCGGTCAAGGCGAGCCGCTATCTGACCCACATCAAGCGGCTGAAGGAACCCCGGGAGCCGGTCGGCCGGCTGCTGGCGCACGCGGAGGGCCTGGGCCCGCGGCTGGGTCCGGTCCTCCTCCAGCTCCCGCCCACCCTGAAGGCCGACGCGGAACTGCTGGACGCGTGTCTGTCCTGCTTCCCGTCCGGCGTGCGGGTCGCGGTCGAGCCACGGCACGAGTCGTGGTGGACGCCTCGGGTGCGCGAGGTGCTGGAGTCCCGCGGCGCCGCCCTGTGCTGGGCGGACGTCCGCGCCCGCCCGGTGACCCCGCTGTGGCGCACGACCGACTGGGGCTACGTCCGGTTCCACGAGGGGCGGGCACGGGAGTGGCCGCGGTACGGCGGGCGGTCGCTTCAGACCTGGGCGGGCCGGATCGCGGACACCTGGTCCGTGGACGAGGACGTGTACGCGTACTTCAACAACGACCCGAACGGGGCGGCCGTGCGGGACGCGACGGCGTTCACGGAGCTCCTCGGCGGCTGATTCTCCCTACGGCGGTTCCGGACCCCGCTCAGCCCGTCCCGTAGACCGCCCGCACCGCGTCGCGCACGGCGGCCAGTGCCGCGTCCTCGGCCACTCCCAACCGCTGGGCCCGCTCCACATAGGCCTGCGCCGCCGAGGCCAACTCCCGCTCCGCCGCCGCGCCCGCCGCGGCGACGAACGTGCCGTTGCGGCCCCGCGTCTCGATCACCCCGTCGGTCTCCAGCGCCCGGTAGGCCTTCGCCACCGTGTTCGGCGCGAGGCCCAGCGACTCGGCCAGCCCGCGCACGGTCGGCAGCCGGTAACCGACCGGCAGCACCCCCGTCCGCGCCTGCTCGGAGATCTGCGCCCGCACCTGCTCGTACGACGGTGCGCTGTCGTCGATGTCGATCTTCAAGGTCACGGGCCGATTGTCCCGCACACCTCGGAAAATTGAGAGGCGACCGCACCTGTCTCCCCCGTAGCGTCCGATCACATGACAGTGACCGTGCGTGCCCTGTGCCCCGAGGTCCGGAGCGACTTCGAGGCCTTCGTCCGCGTCCGCGACGCCGCCCTGCCCTTCGTGATGTACACCCCGGACTCGCTCGCCTACGACGTCGCCCAGATGCACCCCGACGCCCATTACCGCCCGCTCCTCGCGGAGCGCGACGGCGAGGTGATCGGCACGGCCCAGGTCGGCCTCGTGCACGACAGCCCGGAGCCGGGACAGGGCTACGTCAACGTGTACGTGCACCCGGAGCACGTCCGCCACGGCGCCGGCACGCTGCTGGTGCGCACCGCCGAGGAGTACCTCGCCGGGCTCGGCGCGACGAAGCTGTTCGCCTGGGCCCTGGACGAGCCGGGCAACCGCGCATTCGCCGAGCGCCGCGGTTACCGGGCGAGCCGCTCCGCGCACTTCTTCCGGCTGGACCTCGTGAACGGCACCCTGCCCCCGCTCCGGACGCCGCCGCCCGGTGTCGAGCTGCGTACGGGCGCCGATTTCGCGGACGATCCCCGCCCGCTGTTCGAGCTGGACTCGGCGACGCTGGCCGACGAACCGAGCGATGTCGACTACGAGTTCACGGACTACGAGGCCTGGCTCAAGGAGACCTGGCGGCAGCCGCTGATGAGCCCCGAGCTCACCACGGTCGCCGTGGTCGACGGCCGGCCCGCCGCCTTCAGCCTGGCCCGCACCGACGGCGGCACCCGCTACGGCACCGCCATGACCGGCACGGCCCGCGCCCACCGCGGCAGGGGCCTGGCCAAGCTCGCCAAGAACGACTCCCTGCACCGCGCCCGCGCCGCCGGGTTCCGGGAGGCGTTCACCGGCAACGACACCGGGAACGGCCCGATGATCGCGATCAACAAGTGGTTCGGGTACGAGATCTGCGCGACGGAGGTTCGGTATGTCCGTGAACTCGGCTGAGACGGCAGAGCGGTTGGACGTGGTGCTGGTCAAGGCGGGCCGGACGAAGATCCGTTACCCGGCCGAGCTGATCGGCGACGACGGCAACCACGTCACCGTCCGCGCCGCCTGGGCCGGCGAGGGCGTCCGCGACTTCGGCTTCGTCCGCTTCGAGCCCGGGGACGTCTTCACGGAGCACTACTGGCGGGACCGCTGGTACGCGGTGAAGGAGGTCCGCGCCGCCGACGGCACCCTGAAGGGCTGGTACTGCGACATCACCCGGCCCTCCGTGCGCTCCGCTGGCGAACTCGTCGTGGAGGATCTCGACCTGGACCTGTGGCGCTCCGCGGACGGGACGGACGTACTGCGCCTGGACGAGGACGAGTTCGCCGAGAGCGGTCTGGCGGAGTCGGATCCCGAGGCGGCGACCGCCGCCGTCACCGCGCTCGACGAGCTGGAGGCGCTCGCCTCCGTCGAGGGCGGTCTGGAGTCGCTGCTCGCCTAGACGTGGCCGGGACATGGCCTGGCCATGACCTAGACGGTCGCCACCATCGCGTACCGCTCGTCGTCCACCGCCCTCCCCCACAGCGCCGCGTCGCCGGACAGTGGCTCCACCCGCACCTGTCCGGCGAGCGGCTCCAGGAGGGCGGCGAGGCGCTCGGCGGGTATGCCGACGGGGCTGACCGTGCCCCAGACCCCCTCCACCAGTACCAGCCGCCCACCGGGCCTGAGCAGCTCCCGCCAGTGCCGCAGGGCGCGGCCGGGGTCGGGGAGCGCCCACAGCACATGCCGTACGAGGACGACGTCGAAGCGCTGCTCCCCCACCGGCGGCGTCGCCGCGTCACCGACGAGGAACGCCGCGTCACGGCCGGCGAGCTTGGCGCGGGCGAGGTCCACCATCGCGGGCGAGGCGTCCACTCCGGTGACCCGGTGTCCCTGCTCGGACGCGAGGAGCGACAGGCTGCCGGTGCCGCAGCCCAGGTCGAGGATGTCGCAGGCCCGGCCGGGCAGCCAGGAGCGCAGCCGGTCGGCCCAGGCGGCGCGCACCCGGGGGTCGCGCAGGCCGTGATCCGGCTCGTCGTCGAAAGAGGCGGCCTCCGCATCCCAATCCAGGTCCGCGTCGGCGTCGAATTCCCTGTGTTTCGCCATGGTCCACAGCGTGACATCCGGCACTGACAATCAGACGGCGCTGGAAGAGCGCTCGAAAGCCAGTCGAAATCGTGATGGTCACCACTGACAGATCCGCTCCGATGAGTAACTCTCCCCAAAAGGGTCTACCTCCGCGAGAACGCGGAACTCGGTAGGCACTGAAGGAGGCAGCCATGCGCCGCGTAACCGTGCAGAAGCCCCTGAAGAAGTCCGACGCCCGCCGGATCCGCGAGGAGGCCGACGAGCGCCCCGCCGGGCGCCAGGAGGTGCGAAAGGACATCGCGCGCACCTGGTGGCCGGACGGCTGATGCCGGTCGGACCGGCGCATGAGAGACGTCAGTCCAGTCGCTTGCGGTAGTGGACGCGGTCGTAGGGCCCGTCCACTCGCCGTTCCACGACCTCGTAGCCGTACTTCGGGTAGATCTTCTGGTTCTCCCACATCAGCGCGTTCGTGTAGAGCCTGACCTCGGGCAGGCTGAGCGCACGCGCGTGTGCGTCCACGAAGTGCAGCAGCCGTCGCCCCACGCCCGTGCCCTGGGCGTCGGGGTGGACGGCGATGTTGTCGACGTACAGATGGTCGACGCGCTCCTCGACGACCACCAGACCGCGCACGGGCCTCCCCGTGACGAACACCTGCCCCGCCGCCACATTCGCCGCGTGGTCCCGCTCCATGGGCTGCGGCACCTTCCCGATGCGCTCGATGTAGTGGCGGTACGCCGCGTCGGTCACACTCTTGACGGCCGCCACGTCGGCGGCGCCGGCGGTCCTGATCTCCTCGTCGTCCATGCCGCGACGGTACCTACCTGATCCCAGCCTGAGCACTTCCTTAAAGGCACCATAAGGATCTCCATCAGCTGCTCCCAGCAGGCGATTTCCCGGTTTCTTGGGGCTAGCTTTCTGATCGTCCCCACGGGCCCCAAGAACCTCTGCGAGGAGCTTTTCCATGCCTGCACGTCGTAAGGCCGCCGTCGTCGCCGCCCTCGGCCTGACCCCGCTGGCCCTCACCGCGCTGGGCGCCGCGCCCGCGTCGGCGCACGGCACGATGGGCGATCCGGTCAGCCGGGTCGCGCAGTGCTACGCGGAGGGCCCCGAGAGCCCGAAGTCCGAGGCGTGCAGGGCGGCGGTCGCGGCCGGCGGTACGCAGGCGCTCTACGACTGGAACGGCATCCGGATCGGTGACGCGAACGGGCGGCACCAGTCGCTGATCCCGGACGGCGAGCTGTGCAGCGCGGGCAACGACGAGTTCAAGGGCCTGGACCTGGCCCGCGCGGACTGGCCGACGACCAGCGTGAGCAGCGGGTCGTACACCTTCAAGTACCGCGTGACCGCCCCGCACAAGGGCACCTTCAAGGTATACGTGACCAAGGCGGGTTACGACCCGGCGCAGCCGCTGGCCTGGGACGACCTGGACCTGGACCACCCGGTGGCGACGGCCACCGACCCGGTCGCGACGGGCGGCTACTACACGTTCTCCGGCACGCTCCCGGAGCGTTCGGGCGCGCAGTTGCTGTACGGGATCTGGCAGCGCTCGGACAGCCCGGAGGCGTTCTACTCCTGCTCCGACGTCACCTTCGGCGGCAGCGGTGGGAGCGGTGGCGGTTCGGCGGGCGGCTCGGCCCCGGCCCCGGCGCCGAGCGCCTCCGCGCCTTCCGAGGAGCAGATCGAGGAGGGCGAGGAGAAGTCGACGGTCGAGCACCACGGCCACGGCGACCAGGACGCCGACACCTCGGCGGAGCCGGCCGGCACGGAACCGGAGACGACCGCCGCCGCTCCCGTGAACGACGTGAAGGCGGCCGGTGCCACGCAGGACCTCGCCGAGACCGGTGGCGACAGCGACACGGCGTACCTCGCCATGGGCGGTGCGGCCGTTCTCGCGACGGGGGCGGCGATCCTCTTCGCGTCGGTCCGCCGACGCGCGGTGGGCGGTGGGCGGCACAGCCACTAGGACCGCCACGGGGGGCGGGGGCTGTCCGGCGGCTCAGGCCGGGCAGCCCCGTTCGTGCGTCAGCCGAGCACCGACGCGCAGGTGGTCGGGGTGGCGTGCGCGGGGTCGAGCGCGTTGGTCACCTCGTGGAAGGCGATCAGGTCGAACAGTCCGATCGCCGCGTGCTCGGAGAGGTCGAGCGGGCACAGGTCCTGGACGACGACATTGCGGACGCCGGCTCCGGTGAGGAACTGGCTCCGGTACGGCGTGACCACCTCGTCGTACTTGGTGGCGAGGACCGTGTACTTGACGCCGGGAACGGTGTCGCCGCCCTCGTTGAGCTTGGCGAGGAAGGCGGATCCGGCGACCTGGTCGGCGAGCGCCGGGGTGTTCTGCGAGAGCAGGTCACCGGCGCCCGGGAAGTAGGCGAGCAGCTGGGTGAGGCCGTTGAGCGTGGTGCCGTGGTTGCTGGGCGCGATGCCGACGAGGGCGTTCACCTTCGCGGCTCCGCCGAGGAACCGGAGGTAGTAGCGGGGCATCATGCCGCCCTGCGAGTGGCCGACGAGGTCGGTCTCGGCGGCGCCGGTCGAGCCGAGCACCTTGTCGACGAAGGCGGACAGCTGCTCCGCCGACTTCTCGATGGGGCCGAGTCCGTAGAAGACGGGGACGCCGGGGAGTTGGCCGTAGTCGAAGGAGTAGACGCAGTAACCGCGGTTCTTCAGGTACGGCGCGAGACCGAGCCAGTTGTCGACGGAGTTGGCGAACGTGCCGTGCACGAGGACGACGGGGTGGGGGTGGGCGGCGGACGGCTTGCACGAGAAGTCGTTCCAGCCGCTGCTCGAAGCGGCGGAGGCGTCGGCGGCGTGAGCGGTGGTGGCGGCGGGGACGACGGCGACCGTGGCGGTCAGCAGCAGCGCGGCCAGGGGTCTGAGCACTCGTTTCCAGGGCAGCATCGTGTGATCTCCTTGCGGCTCAAGGGAGTTGCGACGGCGTTACGCCCTGTGATCCGGATCACGAGGATGCTGTTCACTCGTCAAGTTACGAACGAGTAGTGCACTTGTGAAGTTACGCGTCAGTAAAAACTTCCAGTGCTAACCGGGGACGAGTGCGACTCAAGCGCATTCACTGATGAACCATCACCAGGCGGGCCTGATGGGACCATAGGGTGCGATGCGCGCCAATCGATCACGCAACGCCCGCACTTCACCCTCACCGATCAGCCCGACCCACGCCTGAACCGCCTCCGCGGCCGCCTCCTCCGCGGCACGGGTACAGGCCCACCCCCGCTCGGTCAGCACCACGAGCCGGGCCCGCGCGTCATCGGGATGCGGCCGGCGCTCGACGTACCCCTTGCGCACCAGCTCGTCGACGAGCTGACTGGCGGCCTGCTTGGTCACCCCGAGATGGGCGGCGAGCTCGGTGGCCGTGGCCCCGGCCGGGGCGAGCCGGGCGAACGCGAACCCGTGCATGGGCCGCACCTCGAGAAACCCGCGCGCGACGACACCGTCGTTGATGCGCTGGGTCAGGTCCCCCGCGGCGGCGAGCAGGACGGCGGACAGGGCGAGGGCTTCGGAGTTCTGCACGGATGCATTGAAACACCCTTGACGAATTGGTCAAGCTGCTTGACCATAGAGGCATATAGTCAAGCCGCTTGACCACTTCCGCTTGACCCACTTCGACTTGACCACTTACCGATACGGAGGCCGCCCATGCCAGTCATCCACGCGTCCGAAGCCGTCACACACGAGATCCACGGCGCCCGCTTCGTCTCGTACGCCACTCCCCTCAGCGGCAGCAAGGAGCTGTGCGCGTGGCGAGGCGAGATCCCGGCGGGCACCAAGGCCCCTGCCCACACGGTGAACCGTGAGGAGATCTTCCATCTCCTCGACGGGGAACTCCTGATCACCCTGGACGATCAGGCGCACCGGATCACGGCCGGCGACACCGTGATCATCAACCCCGGTGCGACCTTCAGCGTCGAGAACCCGACCGACCGGACGGCGATCTCCTGGGTGACCACGTCCATCGGCCTGGAGGCGACCCTGGCCGACGGCACGGTCATCACCCCGCCGTGGGCCAACTGAGCTCGGAGCGGACCAACTCCAGCAGCCGGCCGACCCAGTTGCGGCCGCCGCGGGAGCCGGCGTCCCGCCAGTAGGGGGACTCCTCGTGGCCGGCGTAGCTGATCATGGCACCGCCGGTGGCGAGGAGGATCTCGGCGAGGTCGGGGTGCTGGGTGAACTTGGCGCGCAGCAGCCCGGCCATGACGGCGAGGCGCACGTCGGGCCAGTCGTCGCCCTGGTAGGTCTCGGCCAGGGCGAGGTAGCCGTCGTGCACGGAGGGATGAACGCGGCCGGCGAAGCGGATCTCGGCCGGGTAGTTGTTGCGCAGCATGAAGAGGCCGGGCTTCTCGGGCCAGCCGCGGGGGTAGACGGTGCCGGGCAGGACGACGGGCGCTGGGACGGCCCCGGTCGGGTCGTCCGCGTACACCGGTTCCGGCCGCTGTGTGACTCCGCGGTCGAACTCCGCGAGGTACTCCAGAACGCTCCGGTGCATCTCCTCGGTCACCACCGGGCCGTTTCCGTCGACGGCCTCGCCCACGTCGGTGAGCAGGATCCGCAGCGGGCGGTCCTGGCGGTCCATGTCGCCCAGGGCGTAGATGCGACGGTGCGCCGGAATCGCCAGGTACGCCTCCCGAAGCGCTTCCCGGCTGAGCTCTGTCGGCTGCTGCCGGTACCGCCGGATGGCCTCGCGGCAGCGCTGCACGGTCGTGGGACGCCCGTTCAACTCCTCGATGCGATCGGCGACTTCGAGGAGGAAGCTCTCCGGTGTGCGCGGCTCGGAGGAGCGGCTGAGCCAATCGGACGACTGCTCGGGAAGCGGCGGGTCCTCCGGATTCCGCACCGCGATGACCCCCTTGGCCAGCCGGCGCTCCAGCCCGGCCAGGTCGGTCAGCTCGGATCGCTCCCACTCGATCGCGCCGTCCGCGTACACGACGAGGTCGTGCACATGCGTGGCGATCAGCGGGTCCTGACGCCACACATGGCACCAGACCCCGTCGACCCGCTCCCCGTCCACCATCCGATACGTCGGACCCCGCCATTCCATGCGGGCACCCTACGTCACACCCCGGCGCCGACCGATGCCCCTTCCTCCTGCTCACGCCGCCAGCGCCCCCGGCATCACCGCGTGCGGCCCGAACTTCGCTCGCGCGCGGTCCGCGACCTCCTCGATCCGGCGGAGCTTGTCGTCGGCGGGGTCGAAGGTGAGCTGGTGGGAGGCCTGTTCGGCGGGGCCGAGGGCCTCGGCGCGCAGGGTCGTCGCGCGGACCCTGGCCCGCTGGAGGCCGAGGGTCTCGTACATCTCGTAGGCCGTCCTGGTCAGCGCCGCCGAGTGGGCGGTGGGTTCCTTCAGGGTGCGGGTGCGGGTGGTCGAGGAGCGGTCGGCGTAGCGGACGGTGAGGGTGAGGGCGCCGCAGACCTTGTCGAGGGCGCGCAGTCGGGCGCCGAGTTCGTCGGCGGCGGAGAGCAGGGCGCGGCGGTGCCGGTCGGGGTCCAACTCGTCGCGGGTGAAGGGGCGTTCGGCGGCCAGCGACCTCGACACGGCGTTCGGGACGACCCGGCCGCGGTCGACGCCGTTCGCCTTCTCGTGCAGTTCTCGGCCGACCCGCGCGCCCACCAGGCGCTGGAGTGTGGACAGGGGGGCGGCGGCGACCCGGCCGAGGGTGTCGAGGCCGTACTCGCACAGGGTGCGGGCGGTGGCCGTGCCGACGCCGGGGAGGGCGGCGACGGGCTTCTCGGCGAGGAAGTCCACGGCCGACTCCTCGGACACCGCGCGGGTCACTCCGGGCCGCGCGTCCCGCATCGCCATCCGGGCCAGCATCCGGCCCGGGCCCGCGCCGATCACACAGTCGACCCCGTACAGGGCGAGGGCGCGGACCCGGATCACCGAGGCCAGTTCGACGGCGTCGCGCCCGAAGTACCGTTCGGCGCCCCGCAGATCGGCCAGCGCGCCGTCCGGTGGCAGCGCCTCGACGACCGGCGTGAACTCCTCCAGCAACTCGAGCAGGCCCGGCAGGGCCGCCTCGCCCGTCGGCGGCAGCTGGAAACGTACGCAGAGGATGGTCATCCCGCACTCCCCGGACTCTGGTGCCACAACTTCCGTACCTGTGAAGGCTCTTGACCCGCAGGTCGCAGATCGGCCCACGGATGCAGTTCGTATCCCGTCGGCATTTGGATTCGCCGGCCGCCGGTCGGATCGCCGGCCCCTTCCTCGACGGGCTCGGCCAGCCGTGCCGACACCGCGTCGAGGCCGCTCTCGGCGCGCAGTTCGACCAGTTCGGCGAGGTTCCAGGCGGCGGCGCCCACCACGCTGAGGCTGCGCGGGCCGCGCCGCTGCACCACCCCGCGCACCAGCAGCAGCCAGGAGTGGAAGACGGTGTGGGCGCAGGCGTCGTGGGAGTCGTCGAAGAAGGCGAGGTCGACCAGGCCGGTGCCGTCGTCGAGGGTGGTGAAGATGACCCGCTTGCCGGACCGGATCGGCGGTGTCTGGGTGGCCGCCTTGGCGCCCGCGACCAGGACCGTCTCGCCGTGCCGCGTCTCCCGCAGCCGGCGCGCGTCGAACACGCCCAACTCCCGCAGGAACTCCCGGTGGTCGTCCATCAGGTTGCGCGAGGCGTCCATCGACAGCACACCCAGTTCGGCGCTGAGCCGCTCGGCGGAGGACAGGTCCGGGAGTCCGGCGGGCGCGGTCTTCCGGCCGCCCGCCAGCGGGAGTTGGCCGCCACCGGCACCCCGCGCTCCCCGGTGCAGTTCGGTCAGGTGCAGTTGCAGATCACGCCGGTTGGCGCCGAAGGAGTCCAACGCTCCCACCTGGGCCAGCCGTTGGGAGAGCGGTCGGCTCGGCCGGGCCCGCTCCCAGAAGTCCAGCAGCGAGGCGTACGGCTGTCCGTCCGCGATCCGCGCCGCCTCGGCCTCGCTGATGCCGTACACGTCGGAGAGGGCGAGCCGGAGCCCCCACACCACAGGGGATTCAGACACCAGTTCGATACGATGGGCGACCGCCGACCGGTTCACGTCCAACGGCAGGATCGGCACCCCACGCCGCCGCGCGTCCGCCAGCAGCAGCCGCTTCGGGTACATCCCGGGGTCGTGGGTGAGCAGCCCGGCGTAGAAGGCGGCCGGGTGGTGCGCCTTCAGCCACGCGGACTGGTACGTCGGTACGGCGAAGGCGACCGCGTGCGCCTTGCAGAAGCCGTAACTGCCGAAGGCCTCGACGATCTCCCAGGTCCGCTGAATCGTTTCCGCGTCATAACCGCGAGCCGCCGCGTGCTGGGCGAACCAGAACCGGATCCGCCCCTGCGACTCCGGGTCGGACAGCCCGCGCCGCACCCGGTCCGCCTCGTCGCGTCCGCAGCCGGTCATGATGTCGACGATGTCGATGATCTGCTCGTGGAAGACGACGACCCCGTACGTCCCCTTCAGCGGCTCCGCCAGATCCGGATGCGGATACCTGACGGGTGCCCGTCCGTGCCGGGCCTCGATGAACGGCCGCACCATGTCGGCGGCGACCGGCCCCGGCCGGAAGAGCGAGATGTCGACGACCAGGTCGTGGAAGGTGGCCGGCTGAAGCCGCCCGACCAGGTCCCGCTGTCCCGGCGACTCGATCTGGAAACAGCCCAACGTCTCGGTGGAACGGATGAGTTGATACGTCGCCGGATCGCCCGGCGGTACCGCGTCCAGGTCGACCCGCTCCCCCGTCGCCCGCTCCACCTCCGCGACCGCGTGCGCCATCGCCGACTGCATCCGCACACCCAGCACGTCCAGCTTGAGCAGCCCGAGGTCCTCGACGTCGTCCTTGTCGAACTGCGACATGGGGAACCCCTCGCCACTGGTCGGCATGACCGGCGTACGGGACAGGAGGGAGGCGTCGGAGAGGAGGACCCCGCAGGGGTGCATGGCGACTCCGCGCGGGAGGGCGTCGAGGGCCTCGGTGAGCTCCCACAGCTTTCCGTACCGGTCCTTCTCCCCTGCGAGCGCCCGCAGTTCGGGCAGCTCCTCCAGTGCCGCGCGGGCGTCGCGGGCGCGGATGTGCGGGAAGGACTTGGCGATGCGGTCGATGTCGGCGGGGTCCATGGACAGGGCCGCGCCCACGTCCCGGATCGCGTGCCGCACCCGGTAGGTCTCCGGCATCGCGACCGTCGCCACCCGCTCGGTGCCGAACCGGCCGATGATCGCGCGGTAGACCTCCAGCCGGCGCGCGGACTCCACGTCGATGTCGATGTCGGGCAGTACGAGCCGGCGTTTGGACAGGAAGCGTTCCATCAGCAGCCCGTGCTCGACCGGGTCGGCGTGGGCGATGCCGAGGAGGTGGTTGACGAGGGAGCCGGCGCCGGAGCCGCGGGCGGCCACCCGGATGCCCATGTCCCGTACGTCGTCCACCACTTGAGTGACCGTCAGGAAGTAGGAGGCGTAGCCGTGGTGGGCGATGATGTCCAGCTCCCGGTGCATCCGCTCCCAGTAGGCGCGCTGATCGGCGTACCCCTTGAGCACCATCCCCGCCGCCGCCCGGGAGGCGAGTGCGCGCTGGGCGGTGCGGCGGCTCGCGCCGACGAGGTGCGGTTCGGGGAAGTGGACGCTGCCGATGCCGAGGTCGTCCTCGGGGTCGACCAGGCACTCGGCGGCCGTCGCCCGGGTCTGCTCCAGCAGGCGGTGGGCGGTGTCGCGCCGGAAGCCCGCGGCCTCCACGATCCGCTCGGCCGCCGCCAGCATGGCGGACGCGTCCTTGAGCCAGGCCTCTCCGGAGTCCAGTTCCTTCGTCGGGTCGATCGGGACCAGCCGGCGGGCGGCGTCCAGGACGTCGGCGACCGGGCCCTGGCCGGGGTCGGCGTACCGGACGGCGTTGCTGAGCACGGGGCGTACGCGCTGCTCGGCGGCGAAGCCGACGGTGCGGGCGGCCAGGCGCAGGGAGCCGGGGCCGGTGCCCTCGCGGCCGTGCCAGACGGCCTCCAGTCGGAGGGCGTCGCCGTAGGTCTCGCGCCAGGGGGCGAGGAGCCGGGCCGCCCGGTCGGGGCGGCCGGCGGCGAGGGCGCGGCCGACGTCGGAGGCGGGGCCGAGCAGGACGGTCAGCCCGTCGCCCGCGTTGTCCGCCCACCGCAGCAGCGGGGTCCCCTCGCTCGTGTGGGCCGCCGTGACGAGCCGGCACAGGTCGGCCCAGCCGCGGGCGCCGTCCCGGGCGAGGAAGGTGACGCGGGGGGTCGACTCGTCGAGGAAGGCGCCTCCGCGGACGGGGGCGCGGCGCTTCTCCTGCCGTAGGGACTCGGCGGGTCGTACGGAACCGGGGGCGCGCTCCTCCACCGCGAGCTCGGTGCCGAACACCGGCCGCACCCCCGCCTTCGCGCAGGCCTTGGCGAAGCGGACCGTGCCCGCGAGGGTGTCGCGGTCGGTGAGGGCGAGGGCGTCCATGCCCCGCACGGAGGCGCGCTCGGCCAGCCGCTCCGGGTGGGAGGCGCCGTAGCGCAGGGAGAACCCGGAGACGGTGTGCAGATGCGTGAACCCTGGCATCCGCGCCTCCCGATTTCGAACGTGTGTTCCCAACTGCCTCACCCCCACCATAGACCAAAACCCGAACGTCTGTACGACAACCGTTCGGCCGCCTCCCACCTGCGGAAACGTCCACCACCTCGGACTGTGGGGACATGACACAGAACGGCACCCAGAACGGCCTTCTCGCCGAGGTCAAGGACGCGGTCACCCCCCGCGCCACGCTGCTCGTCCTCGGCGTGGTCGCCCTCCAGCTGCTGTTCATCGCCTCCTATGTGGGGGCACTGCACAGTCCCAAGCCCAGGGACGTGCCCTTCGCGGTGGTGGCGCCGCGAGCCGCGGCCGAGCAGGCGGTGGCCCGGCTGGAGAAGCTGCCCGGCTCGCCGCTGGACCCCCGGGCGCTGTCCGACGAGGCGACGGCCCGCAGGCAGATCATGAACCGGGACATCGACGGCGCGCTGATCATCGACGTGGCCGGGACGACCGACCGGCTGCTGGTCGCCAGCGGCGGCGGCACGGTTCTCGCGACCACCCTGGAGAAGTACCTGACCACCCTGGAGGCCTCCCAGCGGCGGACCGTCCGGACGGTGGACGTGGCCCCGGCCTCCGCGACGGACTTCGACGGGCTGTCGTCCTTCTATGTCGTCGTGGGCTGGTGCGTCGGCGGCTATCTGACCGCCTCGATCCTCGCGATCAGCAGCGGCGCCCGGCCCGCCAACCCGCGCCGCGCGGTGATCCGGCTGGTGGTGATGGCCCTGGTGTCGATCGTCGGCGGGCTCGGCGGCGCGGTGATCGTGGGGCCGATCCTGGACGCGCTGCCGGGCAGCGTGATGGCCTTCTGGGGGCTCGGCGCCCTGATCACCTTCGCCGTCGGGGCGGCGACCCTCGCCCTCCAGGCCCTCTTCGGGACCGTCGGTATCGGTCTGGCGATCCTGCTCGTCGTCATCGCGGGCAACCCGAGCGCGGGCGGCGCCTTCCCACTGCCGATGCTGCCGCCGTTCTGGGAGGCGATCGGCCCGGTGCTGCCACCGGGCGCGGGCACCTGGGTGGCCCGCTCGATCGCCTACTTCAAGGGCAACGACACCACCGGCGCCCTGCTGGTGCTGTCGGCCTGGGCGGCGGTCGGGATCGCGGTCACGCTCGGGGCGTCGGTGCTGCGCGCGAAGCACGAGGGCGAGCCGGTGCCGGCCGAGGCGACCTGAAGGACCTGCGGGACCCGCGGGACTGTGGGACTGCGGGACCTGCGGGGAACGAAAGGTCCCGCCCCCTCCCGAAGGGGGCGGGACCTTTCGCGATCCGTGCCGGTCAGCCGATCGACGTACCCGTCGCCGACAGCGCCTCGGTCACCGGCTGGAAGAACGTCTCCCCGCCGGAGGTGCAGTCACCGCTGCCGCCCGAGGTGAGCCCGACCGCGCTGCTGCCGGAGAACAGCGAGCCGCCGCTGTCACCGGGCTCGGCGCACACGTCGGTCTGGATCAGGCCGTTGACGATGTCGCCGTTGCCGTAGTTCACCGTGGCGTCGAGGCCGGTGACCTTCCCGGAGTGCACCTGCGTGGTGGACCCGCTGCGGGTGACGGACATGCCGACGGTGGCGTCCGCCGCCCCCGAGATGGCCTGCGAGGACCCGTTGTAGAGGTTCACCTCGCTCGGGTGGTTGACCTCGGCGGTGTACTTCACCAGCCCGTAGTCGTTGTCCGGGAAGCTGGAGACCTCGTTCGTGCCGATTTCGGTCCCGCTGGAGTCCGACCAGGTGGAGATCGACTCGGTGCAGTGCCCGGCGGTGAGGAAGTACGGCTCCCCGCCCTTGACCACGTTGAAGCCGAGGGAGCACCGCCCGCTGCCGCCGGTGATCGCGTCGCCGCCGGCCACGAAGGGCTTGAACTCCCCCTTCGTGCGCTGGAGTTCCGCCGTCGTACCGAGCCCGTCGACGACCTCGGTGAGCTTGCTCCACTCGGCGTCGGAGACGGTGCGGTCGGCGGTGACGACGACCTTGTTGGTGGTCGGGTCGGTCACCCAGGACGTACCCGGGATGGTCGCGTCGTCCTTGAGCGTCGTACGGGCGCCTCTGAGCTCGGCGAGGGAGTTCTCCACCACCTGGGCCTTGGCGCCGGCCTTCTCGACGACCGAGGCCGCGGTCTCGTCGAGGACGTTGACGACAAGTGCCTTGCTCTTCGCGTCGTAGTACGTTCCCGCCGCGTCGGCGCCGAGTTCCTTGTCGAGCGTCGAGGCGAGGTTTCCGGCCGCCAGGGCCGACAGAACCTTGAACTCGGGGCTCTTCGCGGGCTCGCTCGCGTTCGCAGTCTGGAAGGTGATGCCCGCGGCGACCAGTGCGGCGATTCCCGCACCTGCCAGGGCTGCCCGCCGCTTGGGTATGCGTCGGTGCTTCAACTCGTGTCCTCCTGTGGGGGGTCGGCCCGGTCGGTTGTGGGGACCTCGCGGGCCGGAAGGCTGGTTGACGAGCGCCTACTCTTCCGAACCCCATGGGGGGCGCACAAGGTTGAGTTCCGGACGCGCGTAGAACGCGGTTGCACGCCTCCTTGAACTTGACCGTGCACAGTCACACCAGGCAGGTTCGCAGCGCAAACACTACGAGCGAGTAACCAATGAGCAGGCCGTGAGGTCTAGTCCTGGCTTGAATTCGATCCCTCGGAGCCGGGTTCCAGTCGGGGCTGAGGTGGCGGAAGTTGCTCCTGCACCGGTTGCTGAGGAGCGACCGCCGGTCCGACCGCAGGCCCCTGCTGTGCCTTCTCCAGGAACCTCAGCAGCTCCACCGGGAAGGGCAGCACCAGCGTGGAGTTCTTCTCGGCGGCGACCGCCACCACCGTCTGGAGCAGCCGCAGTTGCAGCGCGGCCGGCTGCTCGGACATCTCCTTGGCGGCCTCGGCGAGCTTCTTGGACGCCTGGAGTTCGGCGTCGGCGTTGATGACCCGGGCCCGCCGCTCGCGGTCGGCCTCGGCCTGCCGGGCCATCGAGCGCTTCATGGTCTCGGGCAGGGAGACATCCTTGATCTCGACCCGGTCGATGGTGACGCCCCACTCCACGGCAGGGCTGTCGATCATCAGCTCCAGGCCCTGGTTGAGCTTCTCGCGGTCGGACAGCAGATCGTCCAGCTCGCTCTTGCCGATGATCGAACGCAGCGAGGTCTGCGCCATCTGCGAGACCGCGAACCGGTAGTCCTCCACCCGCACGATCGCCTCGGCCGGCGCGGTCACCTTGAAGTAGACGACGGCGTCCACCCGCACGGTGACGTTGTCCCGGGTGATGCCCTCCTGGGCCGGGACCGGCATCGTCACGATCTGCATGTTGACCTTCCGGAGCTTGTCGATGCCCGGCACGATCATCGTGAACCCCGGTCCGCGCACCTCCGACCGGAGCTTGCCCAGCCGGAAGACCACGCCCCGTTCGTACTGTTTGACGACCCGGGCCGCCGCCATCGCGTACACCGCTCCGGCGGACGCGAGGGTCACTCCCGCTGCCACCAGCTCCTCGACCATGACGGCCCCCAGGGTCCGAATCAGGCGCTCAAGGTGTGTACTTCGACGGTAACTCCGCGATGTACACAAAGGGGAGACGGAGGACACAGGTGCTCGACGGCATACAGACGAGGGACGGCCGGTGGCTGACGGTCGAGGAGTACGGCGAACGGGACGGCACACCGGTGGTGCTGCTGCACGGCACCCCGGGCTGCCGTGCCGGAGTGGTCCCCGAGGACGTGGTGAAGGCACACCCCTGGGTGCGGTTCATCGCCTACGACCGTCCCGGCTACGCGGACTCCGACCGGCACCCCGGACGCCGGGTCGCCGACGCCGCCCGGGACGTGTCGGATCTGGCCGACGCCCTCGGCCTCGACCGGTTCACCGTCCTCGGCCGCTCCGGCGGCGCCCCGCACGCCCTGGCCTGCGCCGCGCTGCTGCCGGGGCGGGTGCGGCGGGCGGCGGCCCTGGTGTCCCCCGCGCCGCCGGACGCGGCCGGGCTGCACTGGTTCGAGGGCATGGCGGAGTCCAACGTCGAGGACTACACCCTGGCGCTGACCGACACGCTCGCCTACGCCGAACGGCTCTCCGCCCGGGCCGCCGACGTCCGCCGGGACCCCGCCCAGCTGCTGGTGACCATCCGCGACGGGCTCACCGAGGCCGACCGGCGGATCGTCTCCGACCCGGCCGTCGGCGAGATGCTGCTGCGCAACTACCGCGAGGCGCTGCGCACTTCGGCGTACGGCTGGCTCGACGACTCCCTCGCCCTGCTGAGCAACTGGGGCTTCGACCCGGCGGACATCACCCGGCCGGTCCTGCTGTGGCACGGCGCCCACGACAGGTTCTCCCCCCTGGGCCACTTCCGGTGGCTCCTGGACCGCGTCCCCCGCGCCCGGCCCGTGCTGGACCCGGACGCCGGGCACTTCGGGGCGATCGAGGCCCTGCCCGCCGTACTGGAGTGGCTGTGCCCGGCGTCATGAACCGGGGCGCTCCATGCGGGCGCCGCGCATCAGGTCCATGATCCGTTCGTGGCTGTCGCCCACGGCGTCGGCGACCCGCAGTCGCACGCGCAGCTGGTCGATCTCGTCGATGAACCGCCGGCCGTACGTCCCCGCCCGCATTCCCCCGTTGCCCAGGGGGAATCCGGCGCCGGTCAGCCGAAGGTAGTAGTCCTTGCCCTGGACGAGCCCCCGGTCGGCGAGCTCCGCCAGTATCCCGGCGTGGTCGGTCCACACGGTGGGCTCCTCGCCGCGCGGCACGAGGCAGTAGTCCACCTGTTCCACCACCGCGTGCTGCGAGCCGCCGTTCACGATCTCGACGCGCCAGCCGGGCTCGTCCGGGCCGAGGTCGCCGACGGTCCAGGCGGAGCTCCAGCCCATCGCGGGCCGTACCGTCCGCCCGTACTGGGCCCGCCCGAACACCGCCGCGAGCGCCACCGCCAGCAGGGCGCCCAGCGGGTTCATGTCCATCAGGCGCAGTCGCCAGGGCCACTGCCCGGCCAGGTCGCCGGTGATGTTGGACCGCACGATCTCCCACAGCAGCACCAACGTCAGCAGGATCAGCAGCACCAGCGGTGCCACGAACAGCAACGCGCTGCGTGCCACCCGCCGTTGCCGGTCGTCGAACTCCAACCTGCGGTCCTCTCCCCCGTGTTGGTGATCGACGATAGCGAGCCCCCGCACGCCAGACGCGTGCGGGGGCTCACCAGGTGCCGGCTGCGATTCAGGCCGTACAGGTGCCGATGTCCTGCCGGGGCCTAGTAGACGCTGACGCCGTAGGCGCTCAGGGCCTCGGTGACCGGCTGGAAGAAGGTCGTGCCACCGGAGGTGCAGTTGCCGCTGCCGCCGGAGGTGAGACCGTACGCGGTGCCGTTGCTGCCGTAGAGCGAGCCGCCGGAGTCGCCGGGCTCGGCGCAGACGGTGGTCTGGATCAGACCGCCGACGACGTCACCGCCGCCGTAGTTGACGCTCACGTTGAGGGCGGTGACCCGGCCGCTGTGCGTACCGGTGGTGGAGCCGTCACGGATGACGGTGGTCCCCACGGCCGGCGTGGCCGCGCGGGTGATGTCCACCCCGTTCGCGGTGCCGGGCCGGCTGACGGACCCGGAGTAGCGCACGATGCCGTAGTCGTTGCCCGGGAAGCTGGAGCCGGCGGTCGAACCGATGACCGTGGTGCGCCCGGAGTTGGAGTACCAGGTGCCCGCGCCGTCGGTGCAGTGACCGGCGGTCAGGAAGTACTGGTTGCCGCTGCTGTCCTGGACGTTGAAGCCGAGCGAGCAGCGCCAGCTACTCGCATAGATGGCGTCGCCGCCTTGGATGAACTTGCTGAACGTGCCGTTGGTCCGCTTGATCGTCAGCGCGTCGGCGTTGGCGCCGGCCTGCCGCTTGATCTTGGCGATCTCGGCCTTGGAGACCGTGCTGTCGACGGTGACGACGACACGGTTGTTCTTGCTGTCGACGGCCCAGGCGGTGCCCGGGACATCGGCCTTGAGCACCGAACTGTTGGCGCTCTTCAGCTCGTTCGCGCTGAAGGGGGTCGCGTCCGGGGCGGCGTTCGCGTTGGGGATCGCGATCGCGGCGGCGGCCACGAGTCCGGAGGTGACGGCGATCAGCCGGGTCCGTCTCGTAATGCCGCTGCGGGGGGTGGTGCGCTTGATCCTCACTTTTCGTTCCCTCCCAGGGAGGTTGGGGGCCCGCGTGGGGTCGGGGCCCGTGAGGCGCAGCCAGGGGGAAGAATGTCCGGATTCCGAACACGCCGTGCCCCTGACAAGCGCTGTGGGGGAGTATTCGGCCGAACGACCGGTAGCCGCAAGGGCGCCTTTCGGCCGTCAACCGTTGAACCACCCATGAACTCCTAAAGAAGTGACCATGCCTCAGAGCAGGGTGCGCTCCCCCGCTTCGACAGCGATGTCCAGCGTATTGCCCGGCGGCGGGAAGGGGCAGATGAAATGGTCGGCGAAGGCGCACGGCGGAAGCACCGCACGGTTGAAGTCGACCGTCACGCGCCCCTCGGCGTCCGGCGCGGCGGGCCTCAGGAAGCGGAAGCGGTAACTGCTCGACCCGCTCGTGACATCGCCGAAAACCGCCCACAGCGAACCGTCCGCCTCGACGGTCACCTGAAGCGTCAGCTCCCGCCCGTGGAGGACGAACGCCAGCTCCCCGCCGAGCCCCAGTCCACGCCGCCGCCCGTCCGCGTTCTCCACGCGCACGGTGCGACGGTCGCCGTACGGCGTGAAGCGCCCCGGCACCGACCAGCGCGGATCGTGGGGTGTGGCGTCGATGCCCCGGAACGCGCGGCGCGCCTCGGACGCGGGGTCGAAGTCCCGTACGCCCCAGACCCCTTCGCGGACCAGCACGACCAGCCGCCGCTCGCCGTGCCCGACGCGGGCCGCGTCCACCGCTCCCGGGTCGGCGCCGAGCCTCGCCTCACCGCTGAAGGGGTCGCCGTCGACGGTCAGCCCGTCCGCCGCCACGGCCTTGAGCAGCACGGCGTCGCCGTCGGCGGCCCAGGTCCCGGGTATGCCGGGAAGGCGTCCGTCGGGATGGTCCTCCAGCCAGTGGGTGCCCGTGAGCGCGAGCGGCCCGTAGGGCGCGGACACCGTCTCGACGCGGTGCTCGTGCCACTGCTTCCACGCGTCCGAGGTGTCCGACGCTTCCGAAGTCATGTGATCAGCCTTTCTCTACCGGCTCGTTGAGACCGAGATGTGAGCGCAGGGTGGTTCCCTCGTATTCCGTGCGGAACACCCCTCGCTCCTGGAGCAGCGGCACCACCCGGTCCACGAACTCGTCGAGTCCGCCGGGGGTGAGATGCGGGACGAGGATGAAGCCGTCGGCGGCGTCGAGCCTCACGAACTCCGTCAGTTCGGCGGCGACCGCCTGCGGGGTGCCGATGAGGGACTGCCGACCGCCCGCCTCGATCACGGTCTCCCGGATCGACAGCCCCTTCTCGTTCGCCAGTGCCCTCCACTTCTCGGCGATCGCGAGCGTGTTCCCGCGCCGGGTCCGGCCCTGGGTGAGCTCCGGCTCGGCCACCGGGTCGATGTCGGGGAGCGGGCCGTCCGGGTCGTACGAGGAGAGGTCTACGCCCCAGATCTGCTCCAGCGTGAGGAGCGCGGTCTGCGGGGAGACCTGCTGCCGGCGGATCCCGGCAGCCTTCTCCTGCGCTTCGGCGGCGGTGTCGCCGAGGACGACGGAGACACCGGGCATGATCTTCAACTCGTCAGGGCCGCGGCCATACTTGGCGAGGCGCCTCTTCACGTCGGCGTAGAAGGCCCGCCCCTCCGCCAGGGACCCCTGCCGCGTGAAGATCACGTCGGCCGTGGACGCGGCGAACTCCCGTCCCTCGTCGGAGTCCCCGGCCTGGATGACGACCGGATGCCCCTGCGGTGAGCGCGGCACGCCGAACTCGCCCGCGATGTCGAAGTGCTCTCCCCGGTGGGCGAACGGCCGGGGCACCCCGTCCGGTGTCCAGGAGTCCCACAACTCCCGCGCGGTGGCGAGGAATTCGGCGGCCCTGGTGTACCGGTCGGCCCGGTCGAGGAAGCCGCCGCGCCGGAAGTTCTCCCCGGTGAAGGCGTCGGAGGAGGTCACCACGTTCCAGGCGGCGCGGCCGCCGCTGAGGTGGTCCAACGTGGCGAACCTGCGGGCCAGTTCGTACGGCTCGTTGAAGGTCGTGTTGACCGTGGCGGCGAGTCCGAGGCGCTCGGTGACCGCGGCGAGCGCGCCCAGCACGGTGATCGACTCGGGACGTCCGACCACGTCCAGGTCGTGGACACGGCCCTTGTGCTCGCGCAGCCGCAGCCCCTCGGCGAGGAAGAAGAAGTCGAACAGCCCGCGTTCGGCGGTGCGGGCGAGGTGCTCGAAGGAGGAGAACTCGATCTGCGACCTGGACCGCGGATCGGCCCATACGGTGGTGTTGTTGACGCCGGGGAAGTGCGCGGCGAGATGGATCCGCTTCCTCATGACCGCTCCCCCGCGTACTGGTTGGCGGGCCGGGTCAGGCCCAGGTGGTCCCGGAGCGTGCTGCCCGGATAGAACGTGCGGAACAGGCCCCGGTGCTGGAGCAGCGGCACCGTGCCGTTGACGAGCCGCTCCAGGTCACGGTGTGGTTCGGCGGGCGTGAGATGGAAGCCGTCGACGGCGCCCTGACCGTGCCAGGCGGCGATCAGCTCGGCGAGGTCGACGGGCCCGCCCCGGTACAGCGGGCCCTCGGCCGTGCGCCGGGGGCCGCCTCCGCCGTGGCCCGGCTCGGCCGCGTGCTCGCCGCCCCCGAGGTCGACGAGGAGGCTCGCGAGAACCCGCAGCTCGCCGGGGTCACGGCCGAACCGTCCGGCGTCGGCCCGGAGTTCGGCGCGCACGGCGGCGGCCTGCGCGGCACTCGCGACCCGCACGAGCGCCACATCGGCGTACCGCGCGGCCGTCCGCCGGGCATGCCCCTGCGTGACGTCGATGACCCGTACCGGATGCCCCTGCGGGGGCCGGGGCACGATCGACGGGCCCCTGACACTGAACCCCGTGCCCTCGAAGTCGACGTGGTGCAGCCGGTCCCGGTCGACGAAGCGGCCGGTCGGCACGTCCCGGATCTCGGCGTCGTCCTCCCAGCTGTCCCACAACCTCGCGGCCACGTCGGCGACTTCGCCGGCCTCCTGCCACAGCGCGTCGACGGGGGCGGCGTGCCGGCGACCGAAGAGGCGGGCCTCGCCCTCGGTGGCCGACACCTCCAGCCGCCAGCCGGCCCGGCCGCGGCTGACCCAGTCGAGGGTGGCGACGGCCGCCTGGACATGGAAGGGCTCGGTGTGCGTGGTCGTCACCGTGGGCACCAGGCCGATCCGGTTCGTCCTCGGCGCCACCCGGGACAGCACGGCGAGCGCGTCGGGGCCGGGGCGGGCGAAGCCGTCGTCCAGGGTGACGAAGTCGAGGACGCCGTGTTCGGCGAGGCGGACCAGGTCGACGTAGGAGTCGGCGTCGTACACGGTCGGCTGGTCGATCGCGGCGGACAGATGCAGCATCACAGCACCTTCGAGAGGAACGCCCGGGTCCGGTCGTGCCGCGGCGAGTCGAGTACGTCGCCGGGCGGGCCCTGCTCGACGATCCGCCCGTCGTCCATGAAGACCACCGTGTCGGCGACCTCGCGGGCGAACCCGATCTCATGGGTGACGACGATCATCGTGGTGCCCTGATGGGCCAGGTCCTTGATGACGTCGAGGACCTCGCCGACCAGCTCGGGGTCGAGCGCGGAGGTGGGTTCGTCGAACAGGAGCAGCCGGGGTTTGAGCGCGAGCGCCCGGGCGATGGCGACCCGCTGCTGCTGTCCGCCGGAGAGCTGCCGGGGGTAGGCGTCGGCCTTGTCGGCGAGCCCCACCCGGTCGAGCAGCCCGCGCGCGTCCTCGACGGCCTCCTTGCGCGGCCGTTTCAGCGCGGAGACGGGCGCCTCGACGATGTTGTCCAGGACGGTGAGGTGCGGGAAGAGGTTGAAGTTCTGGAAGACGAAACCGATCCGGGTGCGCTGTCTGAGCACTTCGCGCTCGGGCAGCTCGTACAGCTTGTCGCCGGAGCGCCGGTAGCCGATCAGCGCGCCGTCGACGCTGATCGCGCCGGCGTCCACCTTCTCCAGGTGGTTGATGGTGCGCAGCAACGTCGACTTGCCGGAGCCGGACGGGCCGAGGACCACCGTGACCTCGCCGGTGCGCACGGCGAGGTCGATGCCCTTCAGCACTTCCAGCGAGCCGAAGCTCTTGTGGACGGACCTGATGTCGACCATCACGCTCATAGCGGTGAACTTCCTTGCCGTAGTGGGGGTTTCAGGCGGCCGCGCGGTCGGCGAGGGCACTCAGGAACGTCAGCGCCGCCCGTGCCGTCGCGTCGTTCTGCCGGAACGCGGGACCGCCGGTGCGCGGCCGGGTGAAGGCGCCGGAGGTACGGCCTTCGGTGAAGGGACCGAGCGCGAAGCGCCGGGGGTGCGGCCGGCCGGACCGGTCGAGGATCCGCCCGTCACCGGGGTCCACCCTCAGCAGTCCCTCCGGGGTCTCGACGGCCCCGTCCTCCCGCAGCGCGCGCAGCAGGGCGTCCCGGGCCCGGCCGACCGTGGGTTCGGGCAGCCGCGCCTCGACCAGCGCCCGCGTCTCGACGGAGTACCCCGGCAGACTCGCGCTCGTGGCCCGGAACAGCCCGTCCTCGGCGGTCACCGAGACATCCGCGCCGAGGAACCTGACGACACCCGCCCTCGAGAGAGCCATGAGCTGCCGCAGCCGGGGTCCGGGCGGCCCGGAAGCCAGATAGCTGAAGAAGCCGTGCCACCAGGAGCCGGTGCCGCCGAGCCGGATCAACTGACCGTAGACCGACAGCAGCCCGAGGAAGACCGCCAAGTCCGGGCTGTATGCCGGATCATGACGTCGAGTCAGATCCCGCTCCACATATCCCCGCAGCCCTTCCTGAAGCTCCTCGAACGACCCGTACCGCACCCCCTCCAGCGGACGGTCGAGCGCCTCCAGGTCCAGCCGGTCGGCGGGATCCGGCACGGCGGACGCCACCAGCACCGCGCGCTCGGCCTCGTCCGAGGCCGCGTACTTCTCCTCGAAGTCGCCCCAGGACATCGTGGTCCGCTCCGCGTGCACCGTGAACAGCCGGTGGTAGTGCGCGAACCCCAACTCCTTGGCCACCAGCGGCCACACGTCCCGCCGGAAGTCGAACCCGCCGGGCCTGGCGAGCAGTGCGTCGACCTCGGCGGGCCCGAAGAACCGGGGCAGCGGGGGCCGCTCCCCCGTCCAGTCGTAACCGATCTTCGAGTGGTACGGCACTCCGCGCCGCGAGCCGACGTACAGCACGGGCTCCCGCCCGGACGGCACATAGGTGTCTCCCTCGTACCGTCCGCCCCGGCCCTCCGTCAGCAGCACCATCAGGTCGACGAAGGCGAGCCCGAAGCCGCGGACGATGACCGGCTCGCCGGGGGCGAGGGCGGACAGGTCGCTGTCGGCGGTGAAGTCGGGAGGGAGGTGGACGAGGTCGTGCTCGACGGCGTGGGCGGCCAACGACCGTTGCTCGTCGTCGAGTTCGGCGTCGAGGTGGCCGAGGGCGAGGACGACGAGGTCGGCGAGGAGCGGGCGCGGGCGGCCCTCCAGCCACACCTGCTGACGTCCCTCGCGCGGACCGCTGACCCGCAGGGCGCGCCGGGGGTGGTGGTGCACCCGTATCGAGGGAGGCAGCGCGGCGACCGCCTGCTCGTGCACCCAGCGCAGATACCCGCCCTGGAGCTGCCGGTCGGCGAAGGTGGCGCCCTCGATGCCGGCCCACTCGTGCAGCGTGGGCCCGGGACGCACCGGTCCGGCCATGTCCACGGTCTCGTCGGTGAACATGGTGACGTCCTCGGCGTGCGAGTTCATCCACAGCAGCGGCGACTGGGCCTCGCGCCAGATCCGTCCGGCGCCCGGCGGATGGGGGTCGACCAGATGGATGTCCAGGCCCTCGATGTCCGTCCCCGAACCGCCGTACAGGTCAGGCGCGTTGGCGGCGATCCGCTCGATCAGGCCGGTGCCCCGGGGGCCGGCCCCGACGATGACGAGTGATGCCCTCATCGCGACCGCTCCGAACCGCGCGCGTAGTGCCGCTCCAGGTAGTACTGGCCGACGCCGAGCACCGAGGTGACGAGCGTGTACCAGACGGTGGCCACCATCAGCAGCGGGATGACCTCGTAGGTGCGGTGGTAGACGAGCTGCACCGAGTAGAGCAGGTCCTGCACGGCGATGACGCTGACGATGGAGGTGCCCTTGAGGGTGCCGATCAGCATGTTCCCGGCGGGCGGCACGATCGAGCGCATCGCCTGCGGCAGCACGATCCGCCACCAGCGCCGCCACCGGCTCAGCCCGAGCGCCTGCGCGGCCTCGATCTGGCCGCGGTCGACGGAGAGGATGCCCCCGCGCACCACCTCGGCGGCGTACGCGGCCTCGTGCAGGGTGAGTCCGATGACCGCGACGGTGACCGGCCCGAGCAGATCGACCGTGCGCACCCCGAGGATCTGCGGATACAGCGCGCCGATGTTGAACCACAGCAGCAGCTGCACCAGGATCGGGATCGACCGGAACAGCCAGACATAGCCCCAACTGACGCTTCTGAGAACGGGGTTGGACGACAGTCTGGCCGCCGCGAGCAGTGCGCCCAGCACAAAGCCGAGCGCCATCACGACCGCGGTCAGCCACAGGGTGAGCCACAGTCCGCGCAGCACGGCCGCGGTGGTGAAGTACTCGGCGACGACATCCCACTGGAACGCGTCGTTGCGCAGGACGGAGTTGACGGCGAGGGCGAGCAGGACGAGGACGGCGACGGCGGCCGTCCACTGTCCGACCCGGCGCTGCGGGACGATCCGCAGGTCGGCGGCGTGTTCCGGGATGTCCGGTGCGGCGGCTGCTTTGGCGAGGGTGTCGGAGGACATGAAGGCTCCGTGGCGAGTGGGTCCCCTCCCGCTCGAGCGAGGTCGAGCGTGGGGACGGCAACGAACTCGGGTGGATGCCTTCACACGGATGCGGCCGAGCCCCTCAGCAGGGCCGCCTTGTGAGACTACGGGTCTGTTTCCCCTCGCTGTCAAGGTTGTCCGCACTGTGAGCCGTACGTCTCAAGTCGGTTGACGCACAACCGGATGCCTGTTCCACTTACCCCATGCATCCGCAGCAGTGGCTGGTCACGCGCTCCCACATCGACTTCGGTCGAGTGTGGTCCTCTTCCTGTTGAGCCGACCCCGCTGACTGCGCTTTTTCTTCTTCTTTCTTCTTCGCCTTCACACGCGCGCCCTCCCCTCATTCAGCGCTTCTCGCTCCCAGGAGAACCTCCTGCCATGCGCACACCCACGCGTGCCCGAAATGCCCTCCTAGCCCCCTTCGCCCTCATCACCGCGGGGACTCTGTTCCTCACGGCATGCGGCTCCGGCACGGACGACGCCGTGAACGCCGCGGCCAAGTCCGATGAGATCCCCACCACCGATGTCGTCTCCGCGATCCAGAAGGACCCGGCGGCCGCGAAACTGCTGCCCTCCGGAACCCGGACCCTCACGCTCGCCGTCAGCATCTCCGGCCAGCCGCCCGGCACCTCGATCCTGGACGACGGCAAGACCCTGGCCGGCCAGGACGTCGACTTCGCGAACGCGGTCGCCAAGGTCCTCGGCATCACCCTCAAGACCCAGCAGGCCGGCTTCGAGGCGATCCTCCCGGCCCTCGACAGCGGCAAGTACGACCTCGGCGTCGGCAACTTCGGCGTCACCGACGAGCGCCGCAAGACGATCGACTTCGTCACCTACATCAACGACGGCCAGGGCTTCGCCACTCGCGAGGACAGCAAGCTGAACAAGGTCACCGACCTCAAGCAGCTGTGCGGTCTGAACGTCGCGACCGGCGCGGGCACCACCTTCGAGGCCACCCTGGAGGAGAACAAGCACGTCTGCACCGACGCCGGCGAGAAGGCGTACCAGGTGCAGACGTACAGCGAGCAGGGCGCCATCTGGTCCTCGCTCCAGCAGGGCCGCAGCGATGTCGTGATGTCGACGATCAACGGGCTTCGCTACGCGGTCGCCCACCAGGAAGGCGTGAAGTTCCTCAACGAGTTCCACCGCCTGGACGTCGGCTTCGCCTTCAAGAAGGGCACCGCACTGGCGCCCGCCTTCCAGGCCGCCGTGAACAAACTGCTCGCGGACGGCACGTACACCGACATCCTGAAGAAGTGGGGCACGACGGGCTCGGCGATCCAGAAGTCCGAGATCTCACCACCGGAGCATAAAGACACCTAGGGGCGCGGGGAACTGCGCGACAGGCCACCACGCACCCGCGGCCGCCGAACAACCCGCACCCCTACGTCTCCACGTCGAATCAGCAGTCGCACCCGCACCCATCGCAGCAACAACCGTCCCCGCAGCAGCTGCAACAGTCACAGCAGTCGCAGCAGCTGCCGCAGTCGCACTGGCTGCACAGCCCTTCGCGGCGCTGCCCGGTCCACGGGTCCTCGAACTCGCCGCAGCACATCTGGCACGTACAGGCGAGCCCCAGCCACACCGCACACCCCGCGAGCAGCCCGCGCCGGTCCCGGCGGGGCGGCTCCGGGGGCGGGAAGCCCGGACCGCCGGGCCCGGGAGGCGCGTAGGGGTGGGACAGCTCGGCCGCGTGTCCGCAGGAGGAGCTGCCGAAGGCCCGGTCCACGGACGTCCGCAGCTCGTGCACCAGCAGCACGTGCGCCAGCTTCGGGTCGCTGAACTCTGCCTCCCGCAGTGCGAGCCGAATCCCGTGCACGGCGTCGTCGGCGAGCCGCCGGGCCTCCGCCAGGGAGGTGCCGGTGGCCGTGAGCGGATTCCACGCACCGGCCGCGGCGTCGGTCTCCCGGTCCTCCACGGCGTCCAGGAGATGCGCGAGCCGGCCGAAGAGGCGCCCCGCCTCGGCGAGCGGCTCGGTGTTGCCCGGCCGTCCGGCGAGGATCGCGGTGTGCGCGAAGGCTGCCGCGGTGGCCGTCTCGGTCGGTTCGGTGACGGTCAGGATCGGCGTGCCGAGCCCAGCAAGGCTCTCGATGCCGAGCTGCCGGTCCACGGCGTCGACGAGCACCGCGGTGTCGAACCCGACCGCGGAGCCGCTGCGGGCGCCCGCCGCTCCCCAGCTCGACGCGACCCGGCGCGCCGCGAGCGCCACCGGCCTGCGGGCCAGCAGCCCGTCCCCGTCGGCGACATGGTCGCGGACCTTGGCCGAGGCGAGCACCAGCGAGACGGCGGCCGAGAGCCGCGCGCCCTCTCCGGCGGCGACGGACGCGGTCCGCATTCCGCGCAACGGGCACGGTCCCGCCGTACGCCGGCCCGAGGAGACGCGGTCGGCCTGAGCCTCCGTCAGAACCGAGATGAGCAGGCCGTCGTAGTTGGTGACGATCCGAGCGAACTGCCCGTGGTCCTTGCGCAGCGCGAGACACAGCCCGCACAAATGCGCCATCCACTGCGTCTTGAGATTTTCCCCGAGCCGATGACGGCAGGGCCTGACGATTCCGAACATGACGATCCCCCGTGGTTGGTACGACGTTGAGCGGCGGCATCGTATCGGCCCTCGTTCACCCGTACGCTCCGCCCGTCACCCATACGCCGTGAAGAATCATATTTCACTCACAGTCAGCAGCCGTATGGGAAACGGCCCTTGTGAAACGCGGGCTCTCGACGGATGCGCTGTGCACCAGTACCGTCACAAACCCCCCGCGCGGCGTCTATCCACATGGCGCGTCATCCGCATCATGGATGACGATAGGGATACGTAAAGAGAGAAAGACCGCTGTGAGAGGAGGCGTCCATGGGATCGGTGCGCAAGGCGAGTGCCTGGCTGGGCCTCGTTGACGACAACGATGACGAGCGTTACTACGACGACGACGGCTACTCCGAAGGAACCGAGCCCGGGGATGCCTGGGTCACCGACCCGCGGGTCAAGGTGGCCTCGGACGTCGCCGAGGAGAAGGGCCGTCGCATCGGCACGGTCACCCCCGACAGCTTCCGGGACGCGCGCGCCATCGGCGAGCTCTTCCGGGACGGGGTCCCCGTCATCATGAACCTGACCGCGATGGAGGCGACCGACGCCAAGCGTGTCGTCGACTTCGCCGCCGGCCTGATCTTCGGGCTCCGCGGTTCCATCGAGCGCGTGTCCACACGCGTCTTCCTGCTGACCCCCGCCAACACGGAGATCGTGAACGGCGCCCCGGCCGCGCACCGCACGGACGGCTTCTTCAACCAGAGCTGAGGCAGGGCCGCTCACCGGCCCTGCCCCCGCGCAGGGTTCACCGAAAGGCTTCGACGGAGAGGCTTACCGGAACGCGTCGAGCCCGGTGAGCGCCTTGCCCAGTACCAGCTGATGCATCTCGACGGTGCCCTCGTAGGTGAGCACCGACTCCAGGTTGGTCGCGTGCCGCATGACGGGGTATTCGAGGGAGATCCCGTTGGCACCGAGGATGGTGCGCGACGTCCGGCAGATCTCGATCGCCTCCCGCACGTTGTTCAGCTTGCCGAAGCTGACCTGCTCCGGACGCAGCCGGCCGGCGTCCATGCGCCGCCCCAGGTGGTGGGCGAGCAGAATCCCCTTGTGCAGTTCGACCGCCATGTCGGCGAGCTTGGCCTGGGTAAGCTGGAAGCCACCGATGGGCCGCCCGAACTGCTCCCGCGACTTCGCGTAGTCGACGGCCGACTCCAGACAGGACCGCGCCGCCCCCATCGCCCCCCAGACGATCCCGTACCGGGCGTGCGACAGACAGCTCAGCGGGCCCTTGAGCCCGACGACCTCCGGCAGCACCGCGTCGGCGGGCAACCGTACGTCGTCGAGGACGAGTTCGCTGGTGACGGAGGCCCGCAGCGACCACTTGTGCTTGATCTCGGGCGCCGAGAACCCGGCCGCGTCGGTCGGTACGACGAATCCGCGGATCCCCTCGTCGGTCTGCGCCCACACCACGGCGACCCCGGCGACGGACCCGTTGGTGATCCACATCTTGCGCCCGTTGAGGACCCAGTCCGTGCCGTCCTTCTTCGCGTACGTCCGCATGGAGGCGGGGTCGGATCCGTGGTCGGGCTCGGTCAGCCCGAAGCAGCCGATGATCTCGCCGGCGGCCATGCCCGGCAGCCAGGCCTGCTTCTGCTCCTCGGAGCCGAAGCGGTGGATGGCGTACATGGCGAGGGAACCCTGCACGGAGACGAGGGAGCGGATCCCGGAGTCGGCGGCCTCCAGCTCCAGACAGGCGAGCCCGTACTGCACGGCGCTCGCCCCGGCGCACCCGTAGCCGGTGAGCGACATCCCGAGCGCCCCGATCCCGCCGAGCTCACGGGCGAGTTCACGGATGCCGGGCAGCTCGCCGCTCTCGTACCACTCGGCGACATACGGCAGCACGCGGTCGGCCGCCCAGGACCGCACGGTGTCCCGGATCGCCAGGTCCTCCGGGTCCAGCAGGTCGTCGATGCCGAGCGGATCGGCGGGATCGAACGGGGGCAGCTTCGCGGACGCGGACATGGGGCACCCTCCGGCGACTAAAAACTAGCAGCGCTAGTTACGACTCTGCGGCCGACGTTACGGGTGCAGTGTCGCGCACGTCCAGTACCTCAGGCGGAGACGCGGGACTCGGCGACTTCCCGGGGCGCGGGAACCTCGACGGCGACCGTCGGCTCGCACTGCATGGTCCGCGGCAGCCGCAGCGCCATCACCGCGCCGAGCAGCAGCAGGCCCGCGCTGACCAGCAGCGTGACATGCAGTCCGTGCACGAAACAGTCCCGCGCGGTGCGGCGCAGGGTCTCTCCCGCCGAACCGCCGAGCCGCCCGGCGATCTCGTAGGCCTCGCCGAGCGAGTGCCCCGCCCGAGCCGAGTCGGCGGCCGGGACGCCCTGCACCGAGGAGAGTCCGGGCGCGTACGCCGCGTTCATCACGCTGCCGAGGAGCGCGATGCCGATGCCGGCGCCCAGTTGGTACGAGGTCTCGCCGATCGCCGCGGCCCCGCCCGCCTGCTCCGGCGGAGCCTCGCTCAGCATCGACTCGTACGCCCCGAAGAGCGTGGTCTCCAGGCCGAAGCCCAGCAGGACGAAACCGAAGAGCAGCAGAGGCGCGTTGTCCTCGCCGCCCATGGCCAGCAGGGTCAGCACGGCCAGCGCCGTCAGGACGAAACCGAAGCAGACCATGCGGCGCGGGCCGAACCGCCGCAGCATCCGCGCGCCGGCCAGTCCGGACGCCATCGCCGCGACGGTCAGCGGCAGCAGCCGCAGCCCCGTCTCGAGCGGGGACAGTCCCAGCACGAGCTGGAGGTACTGGGCCGCGATCAGTTCCAGGCCCACCAGCGCGAGCATCGCCAGCACGATGCAGCCGACGGAGGTGCTGAAGGCCGGCCGGGAGAACATCCCCAGGTCCACCAGCGGATGGCTGCGGCTGCGCTGCCGTCGTACGAAGAGGACCAGCAGCGCGGCGCCCACGAGCAGCGGCAGCGCCGTGATCTCGTCGAGCTCTCCGCTGCCGAGCCGCTTCACGCCGAGGACCAGGGCGAACAGGCCCGCCGCGGCCGTCAGGGCGCCGACCACGTCCCAGGGACCCTGGCCCGACCCCTTCGACTCGGGCAGCAGAAGCCGGCCCACCGGCAGGCTGACCAGCATCAGCGGGATGTTGACGAGGAAGACCGAGCCCCACCAGAAGTGCTCGAGGAGGAAGCCGCCGAGCAGCGGGCCGACGGCCGCGCCGACCGCGGCGACCGCGCTCCAGATGCCGATGGCGAGGGCGCGCTCACGCCGGTCGGGGAAGACCTGGCGCAGGATCGAGAGCGTGGCGGGCATGATCATCGCGCCGCCGACGCCGAGCAGGGCCCGGGCCAGGATCAGCACCTGCGCGTTGTCGGCGAGGGCTGCCAGACCGGAGGCGACGCCGAACAGGGCGTAGCCGAGCAGGAGGATCCGTCTGCGGCCGACACGGTCGCCGAGGGTGCCGAAGAGGATCAGCAGCGAGGCGCAGACGAGGGGGTAGACGTCGACGATCCAGAGCAGCTCTATCGCGCCGGGCTTGAGGTCCTCGGTGACGGCGGGGACCGCCACGTGCAGCACGGTCGCGTCGACCGCGACCAGCAGCAGGCTCACACAGAGGACGACGAGGACGACCCAGCGGTTGGCACCGGCGCCGGCCGCCCGACGGCGCAGCGCAGCGGCGGCCGTGGTCGTCCCGGACATGCACGTACCTCCCAGATGTTCCCTCGCGATCGGCGGGCACACGGGGTGGGGACTCCCCGTGATCTCGGCCGGAGAGGAGCGGTGATCTCCGGCCCGCGCAACGAAGGCGAGTGACACGTCAGCGTACGCGAGTTCACGCGTCGGCCAAGTGGTGGACCTCTCACACTCCGCGCCGAACCCGTGTGGCGTACGCCACTACCCTTCCCCTGCTGATACGCCCCAGGCGGGCCCCGCGGTTCGGGCGGCCCTCGATAATCGGATCCGTGACCGATCTTGAGACGCGCCCGGCGCCGACGCCGAGCGCCCTGCGCCGCGCCGCCCCGGCCCTCCTCGGGTACGCGGCCGTCCGTGCCCTGGGCCTGCTCACCCTGACCCTGTGGAGCGCGGCGCGCGACAAGAGCGCGTACACACTGCTGACGGCCCGCTGGGACTCCCTCTGGTACACGAGGGTCGCCGAGCTGGGATACGGCTACGAGGTGCGCCTGCCCAACGGCGACGTCCACTCCAACCTGGCCTTCTTCCCGCTGCTGCCCTGGCTGGAGCGGGGCCTCGCCGCGATCTCCCCCTTGTCCTACGCCGACGCCGGCTTCGTCGTCAGCCTGCTCGCCTCGCTCGCCGCGGCCTGGGGGATCTTCGCGGTCGCGGACCATGTGTACGGCCGTAGGGCCGGGGTCTGCGCCGTGCTGGTCTGGGCGCTGCTGCCGGTGGGGATCGTGCAGTCGATGGCGTACAGCGAGTCGCTGTTCACCGCCCTCGCCGCGTGGTCGCTGTACGCGGTGCTGACGGGCCGCTGGGTGCTCGCGGGCGCCCTGGCGTCCCTGGCGGGCCTGACCCGTCCGGTGGGGCTCGCGGTGGTCGCCGCGGTGTGGGTGACGGCGATCGCCTCGTTCGTACGGGACCGAAATGCGGCGCGGGCGGACAGCACCCCCGCCCTGACCCCCGCCCCCGTCCTGCCCCGAGCCCTCGGCATGCTCCTCGCCCCCCTCGGCGCCGCCGGTTACGTCCTCTGGGTCGGTCACCGCACCGGGAAGGGCCCGCTCGGCTATCTCGACGTCCAGGCGGGTTGGCGCAACGGGTTCGACGGGGGCTACGCCTTCGCCCGCTTCGTCGGCGAGAAGTTCGCCTCCTTCCCGTCGGCCCTCGCCGGGGTGGGGCTGATCATCGGGGTCGGCCTGGTGGTGTGGCTGTACGTCATCTGCGTACGGCAGCGTCAGCCGCTGCCGCTCCTGGTGTACGCCGGGGTCGTCACCGCGCTCGCCCTGTGCGCGTCGAGCTACTTCGGCTCGAAACCGCGCCTGTTGCTTCCCGCCTTCCCCCTTCTGTTCCCGCTCGCCCTCGCGCTGGCGAGGCTGCGCACCTCCCGGTCGGTGCTGGTGGTGGGCGGTATCGCGCTCGCGTCGGCCGTGTACGGGGCGTTCTGGCTGAACGGCTCGGGTCCGCCATGATCGACTCGCGGGGTCCGATGAGCGGCCGGATAATTCCGCCCCATCATTCGGTGAACGAATTCATAAGCGCCCATAAACCGGAACCCGGAATGATCAAAGGAATTGAAGGAGGTAACCGGACCGGATAGTGGATTCCTCGGAAATAAACCTCTTCCTGAGAGGAATCCCACATCACATCGTCATCACAAAGCCGTGGATTCGACGGGCATCCGACCTCACTCGCTGTAACGTCGATTGGGTGCGTACCGAACGAAACCTCACCCGTCTGGACCGGGTGTTCGCCAGGCTGGACCGTGAGCCGGAACGACCGGCCCACATCGACATGCCGAAAATGTCCCGGCACCGGGTCGCGCTGATCGCCGGAGGCCTCGCCTTCTACCTGGCGATCGTGTGGCTCGTGGTCGACACATCGTGGCTGGTCCGCCTGGACTGGCAGGTCATGTTCTTCCGGCCGTACCAGCAGTGGGCGGAGATCCACTGGTTCGTGGACTACTACGTGGTGCTCGGCCAGCGCGGCCCGACCGCGGTGATGGTCGCGGCCTGGCTGGGCTGGCGCTCCTGGCGGCAGCACACCCTGCGGCCGCTGCTCACCCTGGGCGCCTCGCTGCTGCTGCTGAACATCACCGTCGGCGCCGCCAAGCTGGGCATGGGCCGGCTCGGCCCGCACTACGCGACCACCATCGGCGCGAACGAGATGGGCCTGGGCGGCGATATATTTCCCAGCGGCCACACCGCGAACGCCGTGGTGACCTGGGGCATCCTGGCCTATCTGGCCTCCACCCCGAGAGCCCGCAGATGGCTGTCCGCCGTCTCCGCGGTGACCTCGCTCGGCGTCGGCCTCGCCACCGTCTACCTCGGCACGCACTGGCTGAGCGACGTGCTGCTCGGCTGGGTCGCGGGGCTGCTGATCCTGCTGGCGCTGCCGTGGTGCGAGCCGCTCATCGCCCGCACCGAGAACGCCATCTTCGACCTGCGCGACCGCTGGCGGGCCGGCCGTACGGCTCCCGCGACCGTCCATCCCGTCGAGGTCCCGATGCCGCTCAAGCCGCGCACCCCCGCCACCCAGAGCGAGCCCGCGGCCCGCTCGGCCCGGACGCCCGTCCATCTGGCACCGGGCCCCCACACGGCCCGCTCGGAGCGCACCCCGATCACCCCGGTCGGCCCTCGCCGGCCGCCCCAGCCGGACCGCGTCGCACGCGGCACGACCTCGGCGGCCCGCCCCCTGACAGGCGGCTAGTCGGCGGACGGCGGGGACGGTACGCACACACCCACCCCGCACCGACGGCCCCGGTTCCGCTCCAGGAACCGGGGCCGTCGTCGTCCGCCACGAGGTGCGTCAGCCCTTCCAGGCGCGGGCCACGCGGCCGTCCTTCACCTCGAAGTTCAGCCGGCCGGCGCGGTACTCCATCGTGATGATCGCCCCCGGGGGCAGCGAGCGCACGGTCGACCAGCCCTTGCCTCGGGCGAGCCGCTCGGCACTGTCGGAGTCCAGGCCGACGTAGGCGTCCGGGCTGTCGTGGGGTTCGGCGGGTGGTGTCGGTATCGGTGCCATACGGCCACGCTAGGCCCTGTCCACGGCACGGGGCCAGGAATCAGGACACTGTGGGTCACTGATCCCTCTCCGGTCACGCTTCTGTCACAGGATGCCGACAGCCGTTTCCGCCGGAGATACATCAGCCGCTACCGCGGCGGGTGTCACACGTACGGGCGGTTCCGTAGGCCTTCCGCGCGCAATCGAACGTAATTCCCGCGTGTCGGAGCCGCTCCGCGAATAACCGGACGGAAAGTGCCGGAAGACGTGCCGTCGGAGCCTTTCCATTCCGATTCGGTGTGGGATCGCGGGAGCTGACACCGCGTAGGAAAAACACGGATCCGACACAGAACCCCCGTACGCCCCCTGTCGCCGTACGCGACGACGCGAGCATCATGACGGCGGACCCGGGACGCGACGAGCGAAGGGGCGAGCGAGCGATGGGGACCGAGACCGTGCAGACGACGGTGCGACCCGTACCGACCAAGCACCACGGCCGGGTGATCGTCGACTGGCTGACCACCACGGACCACAAGAAGATCGGCCATCTCTACCTGATCACGTCGTTCGTGTTCTTCCTGATCGGCGGGCTGATGGCGCTGCTGATGCGCGCCGAACTCGCCCGCCCCGGGCTCCAGATCATCGACAACCAGCAGTTCAACCAGCTGTTCACGATGCACGGCACGATCATGCTGCTGCTCTTCGCGACCCCGAGCTTCGCGGGCTTCGCCAACGAGCTGATGCCGCTCCAGATCGGCGCGCCCGACGTGGCCTTCCCACGGCTGAACATGCTGTCGTACTGGCTGTTCCTCTTCGGCGGGCTGATCGTGCTGGGCTCGCTGCTGGTGCCCTCGGGGCCCGCGGCCTTCGGCTGGTTCGCCTACGCGCCGCTCAACAGCCTGGAGCGCTCGCCCGGCGTCGGCGCCGATCTGTGGATCATGGGCCTGGCGCTGGCCGGCTTCGGCACGATCCTCGGCGCGGTCAACTTCATCACCACCATCATCGGGATGCGCGCGCCCGGCATGACGATGTTCCGGATGCCGATCTTCACCTGGAACACGCTGTTCACGTCGATCCTGATCCTGATGGCGTTCCCGGTGCTGGCGGCCGCGCTGCTGGTGCTGGAGGCGGACCGGCGCTTCGGCTCCCAGGTGTTCGAGGCCGCCAACGGCGGGGCGCTGCTGTGGCAGCACCTGTTCTGGTTCTTCGGCCATCCCGAGGTGTACATCATCGCGCTGCCGTTCTTCGGCATCATCACGGAGATCCTCCCGGTCTTCAGCCGCAAGCCGCTCTTCGGCTATCTGACGCTGGTCGGCGCGACGATGGCGATCACCGGCCTGTCGGTGGTGGTGTGGGCGCACCACATGTTCGTCACGGGCGCGGTGCTGCTGCCGTTCTTCGCCTTCATGACGTTCCTCATCGCCGTCCCGACCGGGGTGAAGTTCTTCAACTGGATCGGCACCATGATCAGGGGCTCGCTGTCCTTCGAGACGCCGATGCTGTGGGCGACGGGCTTCCTGGTGACGTTCCTGTTCGGCGGTCTGACCGGGGTGATCCTGGCGGCACCGCCGCTGGACTTCCATGTCTCCGACTCGTACTTCGTGGTCGCCCACTTCCACTACGTCGTCTTCGGCACGGTCGTCTTCGCGATCTTCGGCGGCTGCTACTTCTGGTGGCCCAAGTTCACCGGCAAGATGCTCGACGAACGCCTCGGCAAGATCCAGTTCTGGACGCTGTTCGTCGGCTTCCACACCACGTTCCTGGTGCAGCACTGGCTGGGCGCGGAGGGCATGCCGCGCCGGTACGCCGACTATCTCGCCGCCGACGGGTTCACCGCGCTCAACACGATCTCGACGATCGGCGCCTTCCTGCTGGGCATCTCCACGCTGCCGTTCCTCTACAACGTCTGGAAGACCGCCAAGTACGGCGAGAAGGTCGAGGTCGACGACCCCTGGGGCTACGGCCGCTCCCTGGAGTGGGCGACCTCCTGTCCGCCGCCGCGGCACAACTTCACGACGCTGCCCCGGATCCGCTCCGAGTCACCGGCGTTCGACCTGCACCATCCCGAGTACGCGGCGCTGACCCCTCAGCCCGAGCCAAAGAGCGAGCAAGCCGGTCGTGAGCCGTCCTGATCGCCTCGGTCAGCTCGGCGGGCTCCAGCACCTCGAACTCGAAGCCCATCAGCATCACGTGGATCACCATCACGTCCAGGCTCGCGGCCCCGGTGCGCAGGACGCAGGCGTCCGGGCCGTCGGCCTCCAGTTGCCCGGCGCTCGGTGAGACCCGCTCGGCCGCCTCCTCGATCGGCACCAGCAGCCGGATGACGGCGTGCGCGGCGTACGCGCGCGTGGAGACGCCCCGGGAGACGAACGCGGCGAGGTCCTCGGCCGGCGGTGTGCGCGGGGTGAAGCGGGGCCCGTGCGGCGGCTTCGGGGTGATGCGGTCGACGCGGAAGGTCCGCCAGTCGTCGCGGTCGAGGTCCCAGGCGACCAGGTACCAGCGGCGCTCGGTGCAGACCAGGCGGTGGGGTTCGACGGTACGGCGGCTGGGCTCCCCGTGGTGACTGCGGTACTCGAAGCGCAGGCGCTCGGCGTCCCGGCAGAGGTGGGCGAGCTCGGTCAGCACGGCCGGGTCGACGGTGGAGGGCTGCGGTCCCCTCAGCATCGGCACGGTGAAGGCGTTCAGGGCGCCCACCCGGCGGCGCAGCCGGCTCGGCAGCACCTGCTCCAGCTTGGCGAGGGCGCGCACCGAGGTCTCACCGATGCCCTCGATGCCCTGTCCGGCGGCCGTGCGCAGCCCGACGGCCACGGCGACCGCCTCGTCGTCGTCCAGGAGCAGCGGCGGCAGCTCGGCACCCGCGCCCAGCTGGTAGCCGCCACCGGTGCCGGGGCTGGCGTTGACCGGGTAACCCAGCTCGCGCAGCCGGTCCACGTCCCGGCGCACGGTGCGCGGGGTGACGCCGAGCCGGTCGGCGAGGTCGGCGCCGGACCAGTCGCGGTGGGCCTGGAGAAGCGAGAGCAGGCGCAGAAGTCGTGCCGAGGTCTCCAACATGAAAGCGAGTCTGGCAGGGATTGCGGACAGTCGCTGTCCGCAAGGGTTCCTACCTTGGACTCATGGCAGACAACAGCGTGCACAGCTACCGGATCGACATCCCCCAGGGCCGGCTGGACGACCTCCACACCCGCCTGGACCTGACCCGCTGGCCGGACGAACTGCCGGACGCGGGCTGGGAGTACGGCGCCTCACTGCCGTATCTCCGCGACCTCGCGACCTACTGGCGCAGTGGCTACGACTGGCGCAAGCACGAGGCGGCCCTCAACGAGATCCCGCAGTTCGTCACGGAGATCGACGGCGCCCAGGTGCACTTCCTGCACATCCGCTCCACGGCGCCGGACGCGCTGCCGCTGATCCTGACGCACGGCTGGCCGGGCTCGGTGGTGGAGTTCCTCGGCCTGATCGACCGGCTCGGCGACACCTTCCACCTGGTGATCCCGTCCCTCCCGGGCTTCGGGTTCTCCGGGCCCACCCGCGAGAAGGGCTGGAACGTCAACCGGGTCGCCCGCGCGTGGGCCGAGTTGATGCGCAGGCTCGGCTACGAGCGCTACGGCGCCCAGGGCGGCGACGTCGGCGCGCTGGTCTCGCCGGCACTCGCCCGGGTCGCCCCCGAGGCGGTGCTCGGCGTCCATGTGAACGCCGCGTCGGTCGGCTTCATCCCGCTCGGCCCGGTCGACGAGGAGGCCAGGCAGGGGCTGACCGACCGTGAGCTGCGGAGCCTCGCGAGCATCGCCGAGTTCACCACGGACGGCTTCGGCTACAACGCCCTCCAGTCCACCCGCCCACAGACCCTCTCCTACGCCCTCACCGACTCCCCCGTCGGCCAGCTCGCCTGGATCATGGAGAAGTTCCAGGCGTGGACCCATTCCTCGGCCGCGCTGCCCGAGGACGCGATCGACCGGGACACGCTGCTCACCAACGTGATGCTGTACTGGCTGACGGGGACGGCCGGTTCGGCGGCCCGCATGTACTACGAGAACAGCCACGTCGGCGACTGGTTCCCGGTGTCGAACTCCGGAGTTCCGACCGCGGTGGCCAACTTCGGCGAGGACGTGGCGATCCGCCGCTGGGCCGAGCAGGCCAACACCCTGGCCCGTTGGACGGAGTTCGACCGCGGCGGCCACTTCGCCGCCCTGGAGGTCCCGGAGCTGCTCGCCGCCGACGTCAGGGAGTTCTTCGCCTCACTGAGGTGACGCGACGAACCGGGCGGGTCAGTAGGGCAGTTGCGGCACGTCGAAGCAGGTGTCGTCCATGTCGCCCTGTGACTCCCATCCCGTGCCGTCCCGCCACCGGGCCACCGACAGACACGTCCTGCGGGTCGTCGGTGGCTCGGCCAGCCGGTCGAACCGGACGGGCACCAGCAGCCCGTCGGCGGTCCAGTCCTCGCTGCGGTCCATGTACGCGTCCACGCACGCGCGCGTGACGCCGCCCTCCGCCTTGGCGCAGGCCTCGGCGGCCTCCGTGAACCACATCGCGGCGGCCCACCCCTCCAACTGCCACTGGGAATGGGTCTTCAGCCCCTTGGTCGCGTCCCGGAACTCCCGTACCGCCTCGTGGCCGGTGTCCTCGTAGTTGCGGCTGGACCCGGTGGCCCACAGGGCGTTGCGGCAGTTCGGGGAGTCCTTGTAGGCGTCGGGGACGGCGGAGCTCCAGTTCTGCACGTTGGTGACCTTGGCGGTGACCCGGACGCCGACGTCGTCCATCGCCTCGCACAGCCGGGCGTTGCCGTGCGCGTCTATGGCGTCGAAGACCAGGTCCGCCCCCTGCTCCTTGAGGTCGGCGGCGACCGCGCGGAAGTTGGGCAGCGCGAAGTCGACCTGCTCGCTCACCACCTTGTAGCCCTCGGCTTCGAGACCCCGCTCGACGAGCCGGGCGTAGGCGGCCGAGGCGGCCTGGTTGTAGGAGACGACGGCAGCCGTACGCGCCCCGTGCTCGCGCTTGAAGTACCGGTAGACCTCGGTGCCGCCGTACTGCTTGCCGTCCCAGCCCTTGGTGCCGTCGCGGGGCGCGAGGCTGCCGTAGACGCCGTACAGGTGGGGGTAGGTGTCGTAGGCGGCGCCGATGGGCTGGCCGCCGATGTCGGGCACGCGCGCGTGGGAGACCCGGGAGGCGCCCGCGTAGTCGAGGGCGGTGGTGGCGACCAGGGCCACCACCTCGTCCTCGTCGATCAGCCGGTGCACACAGGTGTTGTTGCCGACGCCGCTGCCCCCGTCGTCGCACTCGCGGACCTCCACCCGGCGCCCGTCGATGCCCCCGCGCGCGTTGAGCCGGTCGAACCAGGCCTTGGCCCCGTCGCGCGGGTCGACGAAGGTGTCGCCGCCGACCGGGCTGGTGGCGCTGGTGACGATGCCGACGCGGATCGGCGCGCTGTCCGGTGCGGGGCCGGAGCGCTCCCCGTGCCCGAAGTCGCTCTCCGGCAGCCGGCTGCCGCAGGCCGCGCTCAGGGCGAGCAGCAGCACCGCGGCGACGGCCTCAGCAGCCCGGCAGGGCCGACGCCGACGCATTGCCGCTCAGCTGGACCAGCGCGCACAGCGTGTTGACGGACACCTTCCAGGTGCCGTCCTGCTCGACGGCCGTCCCCTTGGTGTCGGGCAGGGCGGTGGCACCGTTCAGGAGCAGCGTGTACGTGACGGTCGCCTGGGTCGGTGAGCCGAACTCCACGTCGGTGACCTGGGTATCGACCTGTCCGCCGCGCTTGTCACCGCTGAAGGCCGCCAGGACCGGCCCCATCTTGTCACCGTTCTCCAGGACGGCCTGTTTCTCCTTGGTGGAGGTCTTCGGGTCGAAGAACTTCTCCCAGTTCTCCTTGACCTCCTTCTCGGCCGCCGCCTGGTCGGCGGGCCCACTGGCCGGCGCGCTCGTCGGCGGCGCGCTGGTCGTCGTCTCCGGGGTCGGAGTCACGGACGGGCTCTCGTTCCCGCCGCTGTCGTCGCTGCACGCCGTGAGGGCCGCGGCGAGGACGAACACCGTCGCCACCAGCCCTCGGCTGCCGTTCCCCCACTTGCGGTCGCTCCCGAGAACCATCTGGCTCACCACCGGGTGTCGGTCCGGGCCATGTGCGCCCGGTGCTTTCAGGGTCAGCTTCCAGAAGGCATAGTGCAAAAGATTGGCCGCCATGGACAGGCACACGACATGTGGGAGCCAGAGATGCGGACAGCCCGACTACGGACCGTGCACCCCGTCCTGTGGGCCGGCTGGGCCGCGCTCGCCACGGGCGCGGTGCTGTGCGTCATCGGCTGGTACGGCATCTCGGGCGAGCGTTACGCCGAACGGCAGCTGCCCTACCTGGCCTCCTGCACCGTTCCCGGCGCAGCGCTGATCATCGCGGGGGCCGTACTGCTGGCGCACGGCCGCAACACGATCGCCGCGCTGCGCGTGGAGGAGCTGTACGGCCTGCTGGTGGCCACCGAGCCCGAGGACGATCCCGCGCGTCCGGCCACCGCTCCCCTGGCCGTCAGCGGCGACCTGCTGATGGTGCCGGGCGGCACCCTGTGGCACCGCGCGGACTGTCCGCTGGTCTCCGGGAAGGTGGAGGCCGTGCCGGTGGACGCCAAGCTGGTGGCGAGCGGCGAGCTGGGTCCCTGCCCCATCTGCGAGCCGGTCGAGGAAACCGACTGATGTCCTCGCTCACCTACGACCTCACACTCGCCGGACTCTCGGTCGGCAGCGCCGCCGCGCTCACCGGGATCGGCCTGATCGTGACGTACCGGGCGACCGGCGTCCTGAACTTCGCGCACGGGGCGATCGCCATGGTGTGCGCGTACGCGCTGCGGAGTTGCGTCGTGGAGTGGGGCTGGCCGCTGTGGGCGGGCGCGACGGTGACGCTGCTGGTCCTCGCGCCCGGGATCGGGTTGGCGCTGGAACGGTTCGTCTTCCGGCCGCTCGCGGTCCTGGGCGGCGACCCGGCGCAGACCCTGGTCGCGTCGATCGGCGTGTTCGTGCTGCTGGTGGGCGGGGCGGCGCTGGTGTGGGGGCAGGGGGCGCGGGACGACGCGCCGGAGCTGGTGTCGGCGGATCCGTGGGGACAGCTGGCCGTCGTCCTGGTCCTGTCCGTGGCCGTCGGGACACTGATCCGCTGGACGCGCTTCGGCCGGGAGCTGCGGGCGGTGGTCGACGACCGGCAACTGGCGGTCCTGGGCGGGATCGACGCGGACCGGGTGGCCGCGGCGGGCTGGGCGTTCGGCTCGTTCACGGCGGGCCTGACGGGCGTACTCCTGGCGCCATATGTGCGCCTGGACCCGTACGGTCTGCCGCTGCTGGTGATGGAGGTGGTGGCGGTCGCGGTGGCGGCCCGGATGCGGAGCCTGCCGGTCGCCGTGGTGGTCGCGCTGGGCATCGGGGTGGCGCAGAGCCAGCTGACCCGGCTGCATCCGTCGGGCTGGGGCGAGCCGTTGCTCCAGGCGGTGGGGGCGAACCTGTTCGTGGTGGCGCTGCTGGTCGCGGCGCTCGCACTCCCCCGTGTCGGCGGCCGCGACGCCCTGCCGCGCACGGCCACCGCGCGCGTGCCGACGCCGCCGGGCGCGTGGATCGTGGCGGTGGTCCTGTTCCTGCTCCCGCTCGGCTTCGCGGGCCCGGATCTGACGACGTCGGTACAGGTGCCGGCGCTGGGTGTGGTGCTGCTGTCGCTGGTGGTGGTCACGGGCCGGGGCGGCCAGATCTCGCTGGGGCAGGCGGCCTACGCCGGACTGGGCGCCCTGTTCACCGCGCTCCTGGCGGCCGGCCGCTTCCCGGGACTGCCCCGACTGCCCGAGTTGGCCGCACTGGCGCTGGCGGTCGTGCTGGTGGCGCCCCTCGGCCTTCTGACGGGCTGGCCGGCGATCAGCCGCCGGGGCCTGGCGCTGGCGCTGGCCACCTTCGCGGTGGGCGTCGGCGTGAGCCGCTTCGTCTTCGCCCAGCCCTACGCCACCTCGGGGCTGTCACTGGGGCGCCCGTCGGGCTTCGACGGCGACCGCGCGTACTACGCCCTGGAGTTGGCGCTGCTGGCGGCGGCCCTGCTGGCGACCCGCCTGCTCCGTACGGGCCGCACGGGCCGGGCGCTGGCGGCGATGCGCGACCACGAGGCGGGCGCTCAGGCGGCGGGCGTCCGGGTGCCGTCCCTGAAACTCCTGGCGTTCGTCGCGGGCGCGGCCCTGGCCGCCCTCGGCGGCGGCATGCTCGGCATGGGCCTGCGCGCCTTCGACCCCGGCGCCTTCGACCCCGTGCGCGGGCTGCTGTGGTTCGCCGCGGTGGTGGTCCTGGGCGCCGACAGCACGCTGGGCGCGCTCCTGGCGGCGGCCCTGCTGGTCGGACTGGACGCGGGGGCGCGGGGCGGCATGGCGGCGGCCCTGATCGGCGTACTGGCGGTGCTGGTGGGCCGGTTCCCGGGCGGCCCGTACGAGGCGCTGCGGACGGCGGCGGGGCGGCTGCGGCTGCGCCGGGCGGTGGTGCTGACGCCGCTCGGGGAGGGGGTTCGGGCGAGGCTGCGGCCGGTGGAGCCGCGGTCGCCGCGGATCCCGGCGCCGCCGGCGACCGTCGCCGCACGTCCGGCGGAGTCACCCGCACGCACGCTCGAGGCCCGCGGCCTCCGGGCCCGTTACGGCGGCTTCACCGCCCTGGACGGCGTCGACCTGGACATCCCGCCCGGCCGGGTCACCGCGGTCATCGGGCCCAACGGCGCGGGCAAGAGCACCCTGTTCCACTGCCTGGCCGGAACGCTCACGCCGACCGGCGGCCTGATCCTCCTCGGCACCCGGGACATCACCTCCCTGCCCGCCCATGCCCGCACCCGCCTCGGGGTCGCCCGCACCTTCCAGCAGCTCGCGATCTTCCCGTCGTTGACCGTGGCCGAAAACGTCCGTGTGGGCGCCGAGCAGGGCCGTGTCCCCGATCCGGCCGCCGTCGGGCGCACCCTGCGGCTCCTCGCCCTGGACGGCCCGGTCCGCGAACTCCCCGCCGCCGGCCTCCCCACCGGCACCCTGCGCCGCACGGAGCTCGCCCGGGCCCTCGCCGGCGCCCCGCGCGTACTCCTCCTCGACGAACCCGCCGCCGGTCTGGACACCGCCGAAGTCACCGCGCTGGCCCGCGTCCTGAAGGCGCTGGCCGCCGACGGCACGGCCCTGCTGGTGGTGGAGCACGACCTCGACCTGGTCGCCGACCTCGCCGACGTCGTCCACGTCATGACGGCGGGCCGCATCATCGCCTCGGGCCCCCCGGAACACGTCCTGGACACCCTGCGGACGGCCACCCCATGACGCCGACCACCCTCTCGCTCCGCCACGCGCGCGTGCGCTACGGCCCCCTGGAGGCCCTGCACGGCATCACCCTCGCCGCCCCCGGCCCCGGCCTCACCGTCCTCCTGGGCCGCAACGGCAGCGGCCGTACGACCGCGCTGCGCGCCCTCGCCGGCACCGTGCCGCTCTCCGGCGGCGCCGTGGTGTGGGACGGCACCGACGTGACCCGGATGCCCGCCCACGAACGCGCCCGGCGCGGTGTGTGCCTGGTCCCCGAACGGCAGGCGGTGTTCGGCTCCCTGACGGTGCGCGAGAACCTGACGCTGGCCGCCCCCTCGTACGACCGTGCCCTCGACGCCTATCCGCAGCTCGCGGCCCTGCTGCCGCGCCGCGCCGGCACCCTGTCCGGCGGTGAGCAGCGCATGCTCGCGCTCTCCCGCGCGCTGCTGGCACGCGCGCGCGTGGTGCTCGTCGACGAACCCGCGCAGGGCATGTCACCGGCGGTCGCGGCCCGCACCTACGACCTGCTGAGCGGCCTCGACGCGTGCGTGGTCGTCGCCGAGCAGCGGCTGCCGCCGGTCCCGCACGGCCGGGCGACGCTGGTCTACGAACTGCGCCGCGGCACGGTCGTGTTCAGCGGAGAGGCGGCCGAACTGGACCCGCCGACAAGGGCGGCCCGAACACGGCCGAACTCCGGATAGCGCTCTCGGTGTCCTTCGGGAGGGCCAGCATCGTGCCCACGTTCAACCGGCCCGGATCGCGGCCGATCATGTCCTTGTTGGCCAGGTAGAGCGCCTGCCAGCCGCCCGGGACGCCGTACTCGCGGGCGATCGCCGAGAGCGTGTCGCCGGGTTTCACGGTGTGCATCCGGCCCTTGAGCCCGTACCTCTCGGCACACACCGGCCAGGCCTCCCACCCCTGCACTGCCAGCACTTCCTGAGCAACGGCGATCTGCTGCTCGCGGGTGGCGAGGTCCGCGCGCGGGGCGTACGTCAGACCGCCGAACTCCTCCCAGGTGGGCTGCCAGAACTGGAGTCCGCCGTAGAAGCCGTTGCCGGTGTCGGCGTCCCAGCGCCCGCTGCTCTCGCACAGCGCGACGCAGGACCAGGGCCACCCGTCCCGGGCGCAGTCGTACGGCACGGGCGTGGGCTGTGGCCCGGGGGCGGGGGGCGGTGGGGCCGCGAAGGCCGGGGCGGGGGCTCCGGCGAGCAGACAGACGGCGAGGAGCAGTTCGATCGGCTTGCGGTACATCGGCCCACGCTAAGCAGGGCCTCGCGCGGGGCCGTCGATACGCGGCGCAGGGTCCCGGGGGCCCCACCCGGTCGGCGGACCGAGCGGGCGGGACCCTGTGCCCGGGAAGGGGGGAGCAGCTCAGAGTTCGAGTCGCTGCCCGGGCACGATCATGTCGGGATCACCGCCGATGACGGCCTTGTTGGCGGCGTAGAGGCGCTGCCAGGTGGTCCCGTGCCGGGCGGCGATGCCACTGAGGGTTTCGCCGGCGCGGACGGTGTGGTCGCCGCGGGACGCGCCGCGGTCCGAGTGGCTCTCGGAACGCGCCGGCGCCTTCGACGGCTTGGCCGGGGCGGCCTTCGTCGTGGCCGAGCCGACGGAGACCGCGGGGGCGCTGCCGTACGCCCCGGCCCGGGCGGAACAGGTCGGCCAGGCGTTCCATCCCTGGGCGCGCTGGACCTTGGTGGCCACGGCGATCTGCTGGCCCTTGCTCGCCTTGTCCGCCGTCGCCGCGTAGGCGGTGCCGCCGTACGCGCGCCAGGTGGAGGCGGAGAACTGGAGGCCGCCGTAGTAGCCGTTTCCGGTGCTGATGTGCCAGTCGCCGCCGCTCTCGCACCGGGCGATGCGGTCCCACACCCCGCTGTCGGCCGCCGCGGCGTCGCCGGTCGCGGCCAGCAGCCCGAGCGGGGCGAGCAGGGCCGCCCCGGCGAGCGCCGCCGTCGTTCGCGCCTTACGTGTGTGGTCGCGGTTGGTATCGGCACATTCGGACATGTGAATCCCTCTCGAAGGACCCGGGTCCCCCAAGGCGGGGCACGTTCCCCGCACAGGGGCGGGCTCGTCGCGCTCCGCCCCGTCCGCCGGAGGCAGGTGCTGCGAGCTGGCTTTCGGTACGGCCGGCGGACGAACCCGAGCGGTGCTCGTTGCACACGGCCGAGGAATCTAGGGAGGGCGACCGCCCGGTATCAACCAACTCCTTGTCGTTCCAGGCCACTTCGCCGTTACCGTCGGTAGCGACTTCTTTCGGCCACCCACTTCATTCGCGGATTTCCTGATTTGTCGACCAGTCACCCAGACGATCTGTGACCCACTTCACGCAACCAACTTCCTTGGATTTCCTAGCAATTGACGGTGAGTGCCCGATTCCGCGCCCGGCGTGACCCTGTGCGCCGGATGGTTCGATTCCGTTCGCTCTGGAGCGTGACTCCCGCCACAGATCGGCCGTTGTCTTCTTCATGAGCCCGGGACTCACCCGGGCACCGCTTCCCGAGGGAGTCACCCGTGCCGCGCATGCTCGACGTCAGCGACGAGGTTCGCGCCGAGATCGGCGACGATGAGGCCGACCGGCTGCTCGCCGGAGAGAACGCCCCCGGCAGTTACGACTGCACGTCCTGCCGCACCCCGGGCGACTCCGAAGCGGAGCGCACCAGCACCGTCCTGTTCATCGGCGACGAGACCGCCGTCCTCGCCTTCGCCCACGCCACCTGTCTGCCCTCACAGGTCGTCCAGGTCACCGAGGAGCAGCTCCAGGGCGCCGTCCGCTCCATCAGCGGCGACCGCGTCGAACCGGACCCCGAGAAGGTCGTGCCCGAGCAGGCGGTGCTCGGTGTCACCAGCGGACTCGTGCTGATCGCCGGGGAGTTGCACCCGGCGCTCGTGGTCGAGCCGACGGGACCCATCGTGCGCCCCGGCACGACCGGCGCCGGCGACGACTTCCTGCCGCTGCTCATCGAGCAGGGGTTCATGCCGGTCACCGAGCTGTCCGAGGTGCCGCCGGTGCTGCACGGCTGGTCGGTCCTGCTGGCGATGGGCCAGCTGCACGCGGTCCTTCAGCCGAGCTCGAACGGCGGGCAGCCGGTCGCGTGGTGGCAGGCGCACCAGCCGCTCCAGGTCACCGAGAGCTGGCGGGCCGCGGCGAACAAGCACCAGCAGGTGCTGATGTTCGCGGCGCCGGTGGGATCGATCGGGCGTCAGCCGCGTGAGGACCTGCTGCGCGACGCGATCGACAAGGCCGCGGCGAACGGCAAGCTGGTCGCCGTGGCGATGCCGCTCGCGGGGACCTGAGCACCTGAGGCCGCGGCCCGCGCCCCCAACGGGCGCTTCCGCGGCCGCATCTCATGCTGCCCGGTGTCGTTTGGACATACGTGCACACCTACGACGTTCCCCGCCGCCAGTCCTACCAGTCGATCCCGTCCGCGCGACCGACTCCGGACCCACTGTGCGGCCCATCGGCCACGCCGATCTACGACGCGCTCTACGCCGAGTACGTCAAGTCGTTCCGCTCGCTGCCGGGTGACCGCAGTGGCGAGGAGGAGCTGGGGTTCACCGCCTTCGGAAGCCTCCCCCAGGGTCTCGACTCGTACGGGGGCCACCGGCCGGGGTCGTTCAGCAGCTCGTACAGCGCCTACAGCGCGGGTGCGCACAGCGCCCGCGTCGGGCAGCAGCAGTCGCAGTGGCAGCGCGTGGGACAGATCGGGCAGCACGGCACGATGGTGCAGCATGTGCCGGCACTGCCGCCCGGCCAGCGCCGCGGCTTCTGACGAAGCGAGAAGGGCGGCCCCGACAGGGGCCGCCCTTCTGCTGTTCCAGCGCTTACTTCTTCTTGGCGCCGCGCTTCTCGCGCACCCGCACCGAGATATGGATCGGGGTGCCCTCGAAGCCGAACTCCTCACGCAGCCGGCGCTCGATGAAGCGGCGGTAGCCCGCCTCGATGAAGCCGGAGGCGAAGAGCACGAACCGCGGCGGCTTGGTGCCGGCCTGGGTGCCGAAGAGGATGCGGGGCTGCTTGCCGCCCCGGATCGGGTGCGGGTGGGCGGCGACCAGCTCGCCGAGGAAGGCGTTCAGGCGGCCCGTCGGAACCCGGGTCTCCCAGCCGGCCAGCGCGGTCTCGATCGCCGGGACCAGCTTCTCCATGTGCCGGCCGGTGCGCGCCGAGACGTTGACCCGGGGCGCCCAGGCGACCTGGCCGAGCTCGGTCTCGATCTCCCGCTCCAGGTAGTAGCGGCGCTCCTCGTCGAGGGTGTCCCACTTGTTGTAGGCGACCACGATCGCGCGCCCGGCCTCGACGGCCATCGTCACGATCCGCTGGTCCTGCACCGAGATGGACTCGGAGGAGTCGATCAGGATGACCGCCACCTCGGCCTTCTCGACGGCGGCCGCGGTGCGCAGCGAGGCGTAGTAGTCGGCGCCCTGCTGGAGGTGGACGCGCTTGCGGATACCGGCGGTGTCGACGAACTTCCAGGTGACGCCACCGAGTTCGATGAGCTCGTCGACCGGGTCACGGGTGGTGCCCGCCATCTCGTTGACGACGACCCGCTCCTCGTTGGCGACCTTGTTCAGCAGCGAGGACTTGCCGACGTTCGGGCGGCCGATCAGGGCGATCCGGCGCGGACCGCCGATCGCGGTGCCGAAGGTCTGCGCGGGAGCCTCCGGCAGCGCCTCCAGGACGGCGTCCAGCATGTCGCCGGTGCCGCGGCCGTGCAGCGCGGAGATGGGGTGCGGCTCGCCGAGGCCGAGGGCCCACAGGTAGGCCGCGTCGGACTCACCGCTCTGGCCGTCGACCTTGTTGGCGGCGAGGACCACGGGCTTGCCGGCCTTGCGGAGCAGTCGTACGACCGCCTCGTCGGTGTCGGTCGCGCCGACCTTGGCGTCGACGACGAACACGACGGCGTCGGCGGCCTCGATCGCGTACTCGGCCTGGGCGGCCACGGAGGCGTCGATGCCGAGGACGTCCTGCTCCCAGCCGCCGGTGTCGACGACCTTGAAGCGGCGGCCCGCCCACTCGGCCTCGTAGGTGACGCGGTCGCGGGTGACGCCCGGCTTGTCCTCCACGACGGCCTCACGGCGGCCGATGATGCGGTTCACCAGCGTCGACTTGCCGACGTTCGGGCGACCGACAACGGCCAGCACGGGGAGCGGCCCGTGACCGGCCTCCTCGATCGCGCCCTCGACGTCCTCGACGTCGAAGCCCTCTTCCGCGGCGAGCTCCATGAACTCCGCGTACTCGGCATCGCCAAGCGCTCCGTGGTCGTGCTGCTCGCCCGAGCCGCCGGAGTGGATGTGGTCGTTCATGAAGTCCGTACCTCGTCGTTCATCGTGGTGATCGGTGGACCGACCGCTTCCTGATGGTCTGATCCACTACTCAGTGTCGCCTAGCGGCCGGTCAGCCGCCTGGCGTTTTCCAGGTGCGCGGTGAGCTGCTTCTGGATGCGCTCGGTCGCCTCGTCGAGCGCCTTGCGGGTACGCCGTCCGCTGCCGTCGCCCGCCTCGAACGGGTCGCCGAAGACCACGTCGACGCGGCTGCGCAACGGAGGCAGCGCCTTTATCAACCGTCCGGGCCGGTCGGAACTTCCCAGCACGGCGACCGGGACAATCGGGGCACCGCTGCGGACGGCGAAGTACGCGAGGCCGGCGCGCAGCGCGGCGAAGTCGCCCTCGCCGCGGGTGCCCTCCGGGAAGATGCCGAGGACCCCACCGGCCGAGAGGACGTCCAGGGCCTGGGTGATGGCCGTGCGGTCGGTGCCCGACCGGTCGACCTTGACCTGCCCGATGCCGAGCAGGAACGGGTCGAGCGGCCCGACGAACGCTTCCTTCTTGATCAGGAAGTGCGTCGGCCGGGGCGCGACACCCATGACCATCGGGCCGTCGACCATGTGGGAGTGGTTGACGGCGAGGATCACCGGACCGGTCGCGGGGACCCTCCAGGAGCCGAGCACGCGCGGCTTCCACAGCCCGTACATCAGGCCGACGCCGATGCGCCGCCCGACCTCGGCGCCCTTCTCGGAGGGAACGGCCTTCTCGGAGGCGGCTGTCACTTCCCGGCCCGCTTCTCCTCGACGAGGGTGACGACACACTCGATGACCTGCGTCAGCGTGAGCTCGGTGGTGTCCACCTCGACCGCGTCGTCCGCCTTGGCGAGCGGAGAGGTCTTCCGGCTGGAGTCGGCCGCGTCCCGCTTGATCAGGGCCTCGCGGGTGGCGTTGACGTCCGCGCCCTTGAGCTCACCGCTGCGGCGGGCGGCGCGGGCCTCCGGGGAGGCGGTGAGGAAGATCTTGAGGTCGGCGTCGGGCAGCACGGTCGTACCGATGTCGCGGCCCTCGACGACGATGCCCACCACGGCGGAGGCGGCGATCGAGCGCTGGAGCTCGGTGATCCGCGCCCGCACCTCGGGCACCGCGCTCACGGCGCTGACCTTGGAGGTGACCTCCTGGGTGCGGATCGCGGCGGCGACGTCGGTGCCGTCGACGGTGATCGTCGGGTCGGCCGGGTCGGTGCCGGAGAGGATCTCGGCCTTGCCGGCCACGGCCGCGATCGCGGTCGGGTCCTCGATGTCGATCCCGTTGGTCACCATCCACCACGTGATCGCCCGGTACTGGGCGCCGGTGTCCAGGTAGCTCAGACCGAGCTGCGCCGCGACGGCCTTCGACGTGCTCGACTTGCCGGTGCCGGAGGGACCGTCGATGGCGACGATCACGGGCTGGGCGGCGCCGTTTTCCACGGGGGGACACCTTCCTGGTGCGGTGTGGTGGGGTGCGGGGCGCGATGGGGCCCCGCACAAGGGTACTGGCTCGCCGGAGGCCTCCTTACTGGCGGAGGGCCGTGCCCGTCACTGACGGATGGCCCAGCCCCGCTCCCGCAGTGCCGCCGTGAGTACCGGCGCCGTCTGCGGCTCCACCATCAGCTGCACCAGACCCGCCTGCTGCCCGGTCGCGTGCTCGATGCGCACGTCCTCGATGTTGACCCCGGCCCGGCCCGCGTCGGCGAAGATACGGGCCAGCTGCCCGGGCTGGTCGTCGATGAGGACGGCCACGATCTCGTACGTCCGCGGCGCCGAGCCGTGCTTGCCGGGTACCCGCACCTGGCCGGCGTTCCCGCGCCGCAGCACGTCCTCGATGCCCACGGCTCCCGCACCGCGCTTGGCCTCGTCGGAGGACTGCAGGGCCCGCAGTGCCTGGACCGTCTCCTCCAGGTCGGCGGCGACGTCGGTGAGCAGGTCGGCGACCGGCCCGGGGTTCGCGGAGAGGATGTCGATCCACATCCGGGGGTCGGAGGCGGCGATCCGGGTCACGTCACGGATGCCCTGGCCGCACAGCCGTACGGCGGCCTCCTCGGCGTTCTCCAGACGGGCGGCGACCATGCTGGACACCAGGTGGGGCATGTGGGAGACCAGCGCGACGGCGCGGTCGTGGGCGTCGGCGTCCATCACGACCGGTACGGCACGGCAGTGCGAGACCAGTTCCAGGGCGAGGTTGAGCACCTCGGTGTCGGTGTCGCGGGTCGGCGTCAGCACCCAGGGGCGCCCCTCGAAGAGGTCGCCGGTCGCGGCCAGCGGGCCGGACTTCTCGCGTCCCGACATGGGGTGCGTGCCGATGTACGAGGCGAGGTCGAGGCCGAGCGCCTCCAGCTCGCGGCGCGGGCCGCCCTTGACGCTGGCCACGTCGATGTAGCCGCGGGCCACGCCCCGGCGCATGGCGTCGGCGAGCACTCCGGCGACATGGGCGGGCGGGGCGGCGACGATCGCGAGGTCGACGGGCCCCTCGGGCGCCTCGTCGGTGCCGGCGCCGAGCGCGGCGGCGGTCCGGGCCTGCTCGGGGTCGTGGTCGGCGAGGTGGACCTGGACGCCCCGGCTGACCAGGGCGAGGGCGGCGGAGGTGCCGATGAGGCCGGTGCCGACGACGAGTGCGGTTCTCACTGGGCGATGTCCTTGCGCAGAGCGCCGGCGGCACCCAGGTAGACGTGGTTGATCTCGGTGCGGGACCGGTCGGACTCTATGTGCGCCAGGATCCGCACGACGCGGGGCATGGCGCCCTCTATGTCGAGCTCTTGGGCACAGATCAGCGGGACGTCCACGATGCCGAGCTTGCGGGCGGCGGCCGCAGGGAAGTCGCTGTGCAGGTCCGGCGTGGCCGTGAACCAGATGCTGATCAGGTCGTCCGCCGTGAGGTCGTTCCGCTCCAGGACGGCGGTGAGCAGGGCTCCGACCTGCTCGTCCATGTGACCGGCCTCGTCCCGTTCGAGCTGGACGGCGCCCCGGACCGCTCGTACCGCCACGGTGATGCTCCTCGCTGATGTACGGCTCTTGTGTCCATCCAGCCTAGTCAGCCCGTGTCGGGCGGGTGCGCGCCGCCCGCCCGCTGAGACACCTGCGGGGACTGCCGGCCGAACCCTGACAATGTCACCCGAACGCCACAGCTCCGCTACTTGGGGAGGAAACACACCGGTGCGCCCCTGGACTCGGGCCCCCCGGTCCGCTCTCATGGGCAGCAAGCTCGCCTCGGGGGAGGCCCCTTCATGAAGCGCTCCGGACCGCTGCTCACCCTTCTCGCCGGCCTGCTGGTAGGCCTGTTCATGTTGTCGCTCAACGCGACGACCGGCGAGAAGACCACGTCGTCGTCGGTGGCCCAGTCGCCCAGCACGAAGGCGTCACCGAGCCCCGCGCCCACCACGTCGGCGCCCTCGCCGACCCCGTCGAAGTCCCCGCAGCCCGACGCCGACTACGCGGGCCGTACCGACGACGACTCCTCCGCGATCGCGGTGTCCCTGCGCAACGGCCGGGCGATCGCGTACTTCTGCGACGGCCGGGACAAGGAGTCCTGGCTCAAGGGCGACGTCGAGGACGACGGCACGATGAAGCTCACCGGCAAGGGCGGCTCCGAGCTGAACGGCACCCTCAAGGAGGGCAAGCGGATCAGCGGCACCGTCGACATCGGCGGCGGGCACTACACCTTCACCGCCGACAAGGCGATCAAGCCGTCCGGGCTGTACCGGGCGACGGCCACCGTGCGGGACGCGAAGTTCGACGGCGGCTGGATCGTGCTGAAGGACGGCAGCCAGGTCGGCATCCTCAACAAGGACGGCAAGCCCTCCCCCGCACCCGAGATCGACCCGGCGACCGGTGTGGTGACGGTCGACGGACAGCAGCTCACGGCCCGCCCCGTCACCCCCTGAACTCCAGTCCGTACGAGGGAGCCGACATGACCGTCGATCCGAACGCCGCCACCCAGGCCTTCCCGCCTCCGCCGCCCGCTCACCGGCAGCCGGGCCCGGCCCGCTATCTGGTCCCCGCGCTGGTCGCCGCCGCGGTCGCGGTCGCCCTCGGCGTGTACGGCAAGGCCCACGACCCGGCGGGGACCGCGTTCAACCTCGCCGGCTTCAGCAGCACGGGCGCGGTCAAGTCGTGGCTGGCCACGGTCGCGATCTTCTTCGCGGTGGTCCAGTTCGTCTCGGCACTGATGCTGTACGGCAAGCTCCCGGGCCCGAGCTGGTCGGGGGTGCTGCACCGCTGGTCGGGCCGTACGGCCTTCCTGGTGGCGGTGCCGGTCGCGGTGCACTGTCTGTACGCGCTCGGCTATCAGACGTACGAGACGCGCGTTTTCTGGCACTCGCTCCTGGGTTGCTTCTTCTTCGGTGTGTTCAGTGCCAAGATGCTGCTGCTCCGCTCGGAGCGACTCCCCAACTGGCTGCTGCCGATCGTCGGCGGGCTCGTCTTCACCGCGCTCACGATCGTCTGGCTGACCTCCGCCCTCTGGTTCTTCCGCACCTTCGGAGTGACTACATGACGACTCACGGCCCGACGCGACGCACGATCCTCCTCGCGACGGGCGCCGCGGCGTTCACCGTCGGCTGCGGCGAGTACGGCGACGAAGGCGACTCCGGCTCCGACACGGTCGAGGCCTCGTCCGGTCAGGAGCTGGCGAAGACCGGCGACATCCCGGTCGGCGGCGGCACGATCTTCAAGGACGAGAAGATCGTCGTCACCCAGCCGAAGGAAGGCGAGTTCAAGGCCTTCACCAACATCTGCACCCACCAGCAGTGCCCGGTGGCCAACGTCGACGGCGGCACCATCAACTGCACCTGCCACGGCAGCAAGTTCAGCATCACGGACGGCTCGGTCGCCCACCCGCCGGCGACCCAGCCGCTGGCCGAGAAGAAGATCACCGTGCAGGGCGACTCGATCCGACTGGCCTGATCAGGCGTCCCACAGGGCCCCGAGCGTCACCAGCTCGCTCTGGTACTCGATCCGGTCCGCCCACGCGGTGGGCCATACGTCGGCCCCGTGGTACGCCCCCGCGAAGGCCCCCGTCAGACAGGCGATCGAGTCGGAGTCCCCGGCCGTGCAGGCGGCCCGCCGCAGGGCCGTCACCGGCTCGTCGACGAACAGCAGGAAGCACAGCAGCCCGGTCGCCAGGGCCTCCTCGGCGATCCAGCCCTCGCCGGTGGCCAGACACGGGTCGGTCTCCGGCGAGACCGTGCGGACCGCTTCCTGGAGGCGGTTCAGGATCTCCAGGCACTCGTCCCAGCCGCGCGCGATGAAGTGCTCGGGCGTCGGATCCTGGCTGCGCGTCCACAGGTCGCCGAGCCAGCGCTCGTGGTAGCGGGTGCGGTTCTCCACGGCGTACGACCGCAGCAGCCCGACCAGTCCGGTCGGCTCGGCGCCCTGCGCGAGCAGCCGTACGGCATGCGCGGTGAGGTCGGACGCGGCCAGCGCCGTCGGGTGGCCGTGGGTGAGCGCGGACTGCAACTGGGCGGCGCCGGCGCGCTGTTCGTCGCTGAGGCCGGGGACGAGGCCGACGGGGGCGACCCGCATGTTGGCGCCGCAGCCCTTGGAACCGATCTGGCTGGCGTCCTGCCAGAGGCGGCTCTCGCTCTTGAGCAAGTTGCAGGCGACGAGGCAGGTGCGGCCCGGCGCGCGGTTGTTCTCCGGTGACTGGTACCAGTCCACGAACTCCTCGCGCACCGGACGCTCCATCCGCTTGGGCGCGAGCAGTCCGCGGTCCATGGCCGTCCGCAGCCCCCGCCCCAGGGCCAGCGTCATCTGGGTGTCGTCGGTGACGATCGCCGGCTTCGGCAGCTCCATCTCCCGCCACGGCCCGCACTTGGCGAGGATCGACGGCACGTCGTTGAACTCGGTCGGGAAGCCCAGCGCGTCCCCCAGGGCGAGGCCCAGCAGGGCCCCCGTGGCGGCGCGCTTCCTGACGGTCGTGGCGGTCATGCGGGACGTCCTTCCCGAGGCGTTCGGAGCAGGGGCGGGTGCAGGGTCGTGGCCGTGCCCGCGCGGTACAGCGCGGCCGGCTTGCCGCGGCCGCCGGTCAACCGCGCGGCGCCCGGGACGGGTTCGACGAAGCCCGGCGTGGCGAGCACCTTGCGGCGGAAGTTGGGCCGGTCGAGGGCGGTGCCCCACACGGTCTCGTAGATCTGCTGGAGCTCGCCGAGGGTGAACTCGGGCGGACAGAAGGCGGTGGCCAGGCAGGTGTACTCGAACTTGGCGCCGACCCGGTCCCGGGCGTCGGCCAGGATCCGGTCGTGGTCGAAGGCGAGCGGCCCGGCCTTGTCGTACGGCATCCAGCGGGCGTCCGCCGCGTCGCTGCCGCCGTGCGGTTCGGGCGGGTCGGGCAGCAGTGCGGCGAACGCGACGGAGACCACCCGCATCCGGGGGTCGCGGTCCGGCTCGCTGTAGGTGCGCAGCTGTTCCAGATGGAGCCCGGAGAGGTCCGCCAGCCCGGTCTCCTCGGCGAGTTCGCGTCGGGCGGCCGTTTCGGCGGACTCGTCCGGCTGCACGAAGCCGCCGGGCAGCGCCCACTGTCCGGCGTACGGCTCCTGTCCGCGCTCCACGAGCAGGACGTGCAGGGCGCCCTCGGTGACGGTGAGGACGGCGAGATCGACGGTGACGGCGAAGGGTTCGTGGGCGTACTTGTCGTAACCGTCCACGTGCCCCCACCCCTCCCCGCTCTTAATAGTCACTGCGACTATAAAAGCGCCGGATGGGATCGCACAACCCGGGTAACCGCACCGGATGGGCGAGATCCTGGTGGGCACGTGTTCATGGACGGACCGGGCGTTGACGGGAAGCGGCTGGTATCCGCCGGGCCGACGCGACGCCGAGGGGCGGCTGCGGCACTACGCCGAGCGGTTCCCGGTCGTCGAGGTCGACTCGGCGTACTACGCGCTGCCCGGCGCCCGCACCGCCCGGTTGTGGGCCGAGCGGACGCCGCCGGGCTTCCTCTTCGACGTCAAGGCGTTCTCGCTGCTCACGGGGCATCCGACCCGGAGTTCGGTGATGCCGGGCGGCCTGCCCGCCGAGCCAGGGAACCCGGCGGTCCTCGACGAGGTGTGGGCGCGGTTCGCCGAGGGCGTCGAGCCGCTTCGGGCGGCCGGTCGGCTCGGCAGCGTGCTGTTCCAGTTCCCGCCCTGGTTCCGGCCCGGACAGCGCGCCGGGGCGTTCCTGCGCGAGTGCGCCGAGCGGACCGCCGGGTGGCCGGTCGCGGTGGAGTTCCGGCACCCCGGCTGGTGGCGCAGGGAGTGGGCGGACGTGACCTGCGCGCTGCTCGCCCGGTACGGCATGACCGCCGTGGCCGTCGACATGACCCAGACACTCCCCACCTCGATCCCGCCCGTCGCCCCCGTCACTTCCCCTCGGCTGTCCGTGGTCCGCTTCCACGGCCGCAGCGCCGCCTGGGGGACGGGCAGCAAGGAGGACCGCTTCCGGTACGAGTACGGCGAGCACGAACTCGCGGAGTGGCTGCCCCGTCTGCGCTCCCTGGCCGGGCGGGTCGAGCAGCTGCACGTCCTGTTCAACAACTGCTGCGGCACGGCGGCCGTCCGCGCCGCGGAGACGATGCGGCACCTGCTCGCACGCCCGGACCGGCCCACGGGACGGGACGATCCCGCCACCGTCCGGAGCGCGGAACGGCAGCCGTCAGGGAGGGCGTCGCGGGAGCCGTAGCCACCGCACGTCTCACCCCTGCTCACGCCGCCCTCACTGCGCGAGGGGCTCGCTCCGCCCCAAGAAGGCCAGGAGCCGCACGTCCGGCGGCGCACAGGCCGGCACGGCGACCGGTTCCCCGAACCGCACCCCCCGGTCCTCCTCCCCGACCACGCACCGCGCGACGGACAGCAACTCGGCCGCGAGGGCGTCCGGGAGAGGCCGGGGCCGCCCGCAGGCCTGGGCCACGTCCCAGCCGTGCACGGCGATCTCGACGGCGCCGACCGCGCCCATCACCCGGACGTCCAGCGGCCGTTCGCCCACCACGACCCCGCCCGGCGGACCGGCCGCCCACGCGCCGAGCACGGCGCACGCGCGCGTACGGAAGCCGCAGACGCGGTCGGTCTGCGGCACCAGCCCGATCCGCCCGCCGGTCAGCCCCTCGTGCAACGCGTCCAGGGAGTCGTCGAGATGCCCGAGCAGCTCCCCCAGATCCCACTCGGCACAGGGCGTGGCCCGGCCCGGACCCGCGCTCCCCACCACGGCGACGCTCCCCAGCGCGTAGGCGAGCGAACGCTCCAACAGCTCCCCGGGGTTCACGACCGCACCCGACCGTCCGCCACAAGGGTCCTCAGCGGCCACTCAGGCGCCTCCGGCGACCGGCGGGCCCCCGAGGGCCATGACCGTCGCGCACGGCCCTCCAGGGCCGTCAGGCACGTTCCGTACTCCTCGCGGTCGGTCGGCGTAGTAGTCATCCCCGCTCCCTTCGCCCGTTTGGAACACAGACCGTCGGGAGCGTCAAAACGCATCGGCCGGCCCCGGAAGAGAATCCGGAACCGGCCGTCGTGCGAGCGAGACCCGCGGGGACCTACAGGTCGACCTCCTGCATCAGCATGCCGACCTCCGTGTTGGACAGCCGCCGCAGCCAGCCCGACTTCTGGTCACCCAGGGTGATCGGGCCGAAGGCGACCCGCACCAGCTTGTCGACCGGGAAGCCGGCCTCCGCCAGCATGCGGCGCACGATGTGCTTGCGGCCCTCGTGCAGGGTGACCTCGACGAGGTAGTTCTTGCCGGTCTGCTCGACGACCCGGAAGTGGTCCGCCTTGGCGTAGCCGTCGTCCAGCTGGATGCCGTCCTTCAGCCGCTTGCCCAGGTCGCGCGGGATCGGGCCCACGATGTGCGCGAGGTAGACCTTCTTCACGCCGTACTTGGGGTGGGTCAGTCGGTGCGCCAGCTCGCCGTGGTTGGTGAGCAGGATGACGCCCTCGGTCTCGGTGTCGAGCCGTCCGACGTGGAAGAGCCGGGTCTCCCGGTTGGTGACGTAGTCGCCGAGGCACTGCCGGCCCTCGTTGTCCTCCATGGTGGAGACGACACCGGCGGGCTTGTTCAGCGAGAAGAACTGGTACGACTGCGTCGCGACCGTCAGGCCGTCGACCTTGACCTCGTCCTTCTCCGGGTCGACCCGCTTGCCCTGCTCGAGGACGATCTCGCCGTTGACCTCGACGCGCGCCTGCTCGATGAGCTCCTCGCAGGCCCGCCGGGAGCCGTAGCCCGCGCGCGCGAGGATCTTCTGGAGCCGCTCGCCCTCCTGCTCGGCGCCCGGGAAGGTCTTGGGGAGCTTGACGTCCTTCTTGTTCGCGTACCGCTCGCGGTTGCGCTCCTCGGCCCGCGCCTCGTACTCACGGGAGGTCGCCGGCACCCAACGGCCGCGCCCGGTGCCCTGGCCCTGCTTCGGCCCGCCCTTGGCACCGCCGCGCGCCGAGGCACCGCGCCCCGACTTCGGACCCTCCGGGGAGGCGCCGGGGCCCACGTCGTAGCGGCGCTCCTCGGGGCGGGGCTTCTTCGGCCGGCCGCCCTGGTTGTCGTCCCGGGAGTTCCCGGCACCGCGGTAGTTACCGCGGCCACCGCTGCTCCCGCCGCGGCCGCCGCTGTTGCCACCACGGCTCCCGCCGTTGTTTCCGCTGCTGTTCCTGCCGCTGCTGCTTCGCATCAAAGTTCCGTCTAGTCGTCTGCGTCGTGTTCATCCGGCGCGTCAGGAGCGTCCGGATCGAACGACGGAACCCCTTCCTGGGTCTCGGCCTCGATCGCCTCCGCCTCCGGGAGGAAGGGCGCGAGCTCCGGGAGCTCGTCCAGACCGCGCAGGCCCATCCGCTCCAGGAAATAGTTCGTCGTCGTGTACAGGATCGCACCTGTTTCGGGTTCCGTGCCCGCCTCCTGGACCAGACCGCGCTGAAGGAGGGTCCGCATGACCCCGTCACAGTTGACTCCGCGGACGGCCGAGACCCGGCTGCGGCTCACCGGCTGGCGGTAGGCGACGACCGCGAGGGTCTCCAGGGCCGCCTGGGTGAGCCGGGCCTGCTGGCCGTCCAGCACGAAGCCCTCGACGGCCGCCGCGAACTCGGGGCGGCTGTAGAAACGCCAGCCACCGGCGATCAGCCGCAGCTCGAAACCGCGGCCCTGGGCGGTGTACTCGTCGGCCAGTTCCCTGAGCGCGTCCGCGATCCGCCGCTTGGGCCGCTGAAGGATCTTGGACAGATGCTCCTCGGTCGCGGGCTCGTCCACGACCATCAGGACGGCCTCCAGGGCGGGCTTCAGGTCGAGGTCGGCGACGGTGTGCGGCCCGGTCGGGACGTCGGTGGTCTCCTCGCTCACGCCTTGTCCTCCTTGGGCGGCTCGGGCGGTCGGTCGAACTCGTCGGTCACCGTCGGCTCGGCGTCGCCCTCCCCGCCGGTCCACCGCACGATGAGATCACCGAGGGCGGTCTCCTGGTCGAGCTCGACGGCCTTCTCCCGGTAGAGCTCCAGCAGCGCCAGGAACCGCGCCACGACGGTGAGGGTGTCGTCGGTGTCCTCGATCAGCGACCGGAAGCTGGCCTCGCCGAGCTCCTTCAGCCGGGCGACCACGATCCCGGCCTGCTCCTGCACGCTGACCAGCGGGGCGTGGATGTGGTCGACGTACACCTGCGGCTTGGGCCGGGGCTGCATCGCCTTCACGGCGAGCTTCGCGAACCCTTCCGCGCCGATGCTGATGACGACCTCGGGCAGCAGCTCGGCGTGGTGCGGTTCGAGGCCGACGGTACGGGGGTAGCGCCGGGCCTCCTCGTCGAGGCGCCGGTTGAAGATGTCGGCGATCTGTTTGTACGCGCGGTACTGCAGGAGCCGTGCGAACAGCAGGTCCCTGGCTTCGAGGAGCGCGAGATCGGCCTCGTCCTCGACCTCGGCGGCGGGCAGCAGCCGGGCGGCCTTCAGGTCGAGCAGCGTGGCGGCGACGACGAGGAACTCGGTCGTCTGGTCGAGGTCCCAGTCCGACCCCATCGCCCTGATGTGCGCCATGAACTCGTCGGTGACCCTGGACAGCGCGACCTCGGTGACGTCCAGCTTGTGCTTGGAGATCAACTGGAGGAGCAGATCGAAGGGCCCCTCGAAGTTCGCGAGCCGCACCTTGAAGACACCGTCGCCGGGCTCCTGGGGCTCGTCGGGTTCACGAACCGGCGCCTCGGGCTCCGCCCCGGGTACGACGACCTCGGGCTCCGCGACCGGGGTTTCCGTGACCTCGGGCTCCGGTTCCGCCGCCACCGGTACCGAGGCGGCCACCGGAGCCCCGGGGCCCCGCCCCAGCACACGCCGACGGCCGGCGGGGGCGCCGGGGGTGGGAGCGTCGTTCGAGGTCATGGCCCCCGCAGGCTACCGCTACCGCCCGCGCAGTCGTCGTACGAGAATGCTCGCGTCTCCCCGGGACTCCAGATCGGCCAGCACCACGGCGACCGCCTCGCGGACGATGCGGCCACGGTCGACGGCCAGCCCGTGCTCGCCCCGGAGCACCAGACGCGCGTGCTCCAGATCCATGAGCTCCTCGGCGGAGACGTACACGGTGATCTTCTCGTCGTGCCGCTCCCGGCCGCTGGGCCGGCGCGCGGCCGCCCGGCCGCCACCGCGCTGCTTGCGCGGCGCGTCGGATGCGGCAGAACCTTCCTGCGCGTCCTGACGTCGCCCGGAGCGCTCCGCGGCCGCGTCTCGGCTGCGGGACTCGCCGGCCGCGGCCGGCTCCGTGGCGACGTGCTCCGCCCCGTCGCCGTCGCCGCCCTGCGCGGGCACCGACTGCGGCGCGTCCTCGGACGCGGCCCCGTCGCTCTCCCCCGCGGGCGCGGGCACCCGGGCGTCGCCGTTGGCCCCCCGCCGCGGAGTGGACGGCTGGAGCGCCATTCCCCCTGTCGTACGGAAGAGTTCGTCGGCCCCCGGCAGACTCACTCGGCGTGACACCGGGCGAGCACCTCCCTGGCGAGCTGACGGTAGGCGGCGGCGCCGACGGAGTTGGAGGCGTACGTGGTGATCGGCTCACCGGCGACCGTGGTCTCCGGGAAGCGGACCGTGCGCCCGATGACCGTGTGGTAGACGTGGTCGTCGAACGCCTCGACGACCCGCGCGAGCACCTCACGGCTGTGCACGGTGCGCGAGTCGTACATGGTGGCCAGGATCCCGTCGAGCTCCAGCTCCGGGTTGAGCCGCTCCTGGACCTTCTCGATGGTCTCCGTCAGCAGTGCGACACCACGCAGCGCGAAGAACTCACACTCCAGAGGCACTATCACCTTGTGCGCGGCCGTCAGGGCGTTGACGGTGAGCAGACCCAGCGAAGGCTGACAGTCGATCACGATGTAGTCGTAGTCGGCCATGAGCGGCTTCAGGGCCCGCTGGAGCGTCGACTCGCGCGCGACCTCGGAGACCAGCTGGACCTCCGCCGCCGACAGGTCGATGTTGCTCGGCAGCAGGTCCATGTTGGGGACCGCGGTCTTCAGCAGGACCTCGTCGGCCGCCATGCCCCGCTCCATGAGCAGGTTGTAGACGGTGAGGTCGAGCTCCATCGGGTTGACACCGAGACCCACCGACAGCGCGCCCTGCGGGTCGAAGTCCACGAGCAGCACCCGGCGTCCGTACTCCGCGAGCGCGGCACCCAGGTTGATGGTCGACGTCGTCTTGCCGACGCCGCCCTTCTGGTTGCACATCGCGATGATCTTCGCGGGACCGTGATCGGTCAGCGGACCCGGGATCGGGAAGTACGGCAGCGGGCGACCGGTCGGGCCGATGCGCTCGCGGCGCTGCCGGGCAGCGTCGGGAGCGAGCGTGGCCGCGTACTCGGGATCGGGCTCGTACTCGGCGTCGGGGTCGTAGAAGTGCCCCTCGGGCAGTTCGTCGTAGTCGGCGAACTGGTTGTGGGGCGCGCCACTTCCGTCGCCGGCCATGGCGTTCACGTGATGGCCATCCATGCTCTGGTGTGCTGACAGAGTCACTCGGGAGTTCAGGTGACCCTGGTGGGCTGCGAAGGTGCGCACCGCGACGGAGCCGACAGCCTCGAACCCCGCGGGGCCCTCGGCCCGTGCAGGCATTCCTGGTTGACCACCCCCGGGAGTAAATGTCGACTCATTCACAAGTCGTCTTACCTCCTTGGTGACCAGGAAACTTCTAGACAAGGTCAGCGTGGCACCATGCCGACGGTTGGCGACTCTATGGCGTGTCGGGTGTTCACAGCAACACAATCCGCCGGACCCGGCAGGATGTGTCGGCAATCAAACATCGCGCTGTCAAGGGCGTACGGCCGTCGCACGGCAGGTTTCACCGGTGTACGAATCGACCAAAGGGTTACGTTCGAGGCGAGTTGACCGAGCGTCGCAAAGTGACCATACACACATCCGGCCGGACCTTGTCGGGCAAGGTCCGGCCGCAGGTGAGTGATTGACCCGCCTTGTTGACGTATCGCCTTTACGAAAAGGTGACTTAGTCCTCCGGCGACTCCGTGGGGTCAGCCGAGGAGCGTCTCCAGCTCGATGTGCTCCAGGCCGTGCGCCTCCGCGACCTCCTTGTAAACGACCTTGCCGTCATGGGTGTTGAGACCCTTGGCGAGCGCCGGGTCGCGCCGCAGCGCCTCGGCCCAGCCGTGGTCGGCCAGTTCGACGATGTACGGCAGCGTCGCGTTGGTGAGCGCGTAGGTGGAGGTGTTGGGGACCGCGCCGGGCATGTTGGCGACGCAGTAGAAGACCGAGTCGTGGATCTTGAAGGTCGGTTCGGCGTGCGTGGTCGGACGGGAGTCCTCGAAGCAGCCGCCCTGGTCGATCGCGATGTCGACAAGGACACTTCCGGGCTTCATCCGGGCCACGAGCTCGTTGGTGACCAGCTTCGGGGCCTTGGCGCCCGGGATGAGGACCGCGCCGATGACGAGGTCGGCGTCCAGGACGGCCTTCTCCAGCTCGAAGGCGTTGGACATGATCGCCCGGACCTTGGTGCCGAAGACCTTGTCCGCCTCGCGGAGCTTGTTGATGTCGCGGTCGAGCAGCGTGACGTGGAAGCCCATGCCGACGGCGATCTGGGTCGCGTTCCAGCCGGAGACACCGCCGCCGATGACGACGGCGCGCGCGGGCTGGGTGCCGGGGACACCGCCGGGCAGCACGCCGCGGCCGCCGACCGAGCGCATCAGGTGGTAGGCGCCGACCTGCGGGGCGAGCCGGCCCGCGACCTCGGACATCGGGGCCAGGAGCGGCAGCGCGCGCGAGGGCAGCTCGACCGTCTCGTAGGCGATCGCGGTGGTGCCGGACTCGATGAGCGCGTCGGTGCACTCCTTGGAGGCGGCCAGGTGCAGGTAGGTGAAGAGCGTCTGGTCCTTGCGGAGGCGGTGGTACTCCTCCGCGATCGGCTCCTTGACCTTGAGCAGCAGGTCGGCGGTGGCCCACACCTCGTCGGCCGTGGCCAGGATCTGCGCGCCCGCGGCGACGTACTCCTCGTCCGGGATCGACGAGCCGAGGCCCGCGTTCTGCTCGATGACGACCTGGTGGCCGTGGCGCACCAGCTCGTGCACGCCGGCGGGGGTGATGGCCACCCGGAACTCGTTGTTCTTGACCTCGCGGGGGATGCCGACCTTCACGTCGATCACGGTCCTTGGCTCAGGGGATGTGGGGCAATACAACACGTACCCGGCCATGCATGAGCACACCAGGATGCACCGCAGGAGAAGGTGCGGCAGAGCCAGTCTAATGAAGGTGTTCCTGCTGTCTAGCCTTTCATTGCATCAATCTTCAGCAGGTGTACTACGGATTTCGCAGGCATCAGAGTCTTGTTTCGGAGGATCGGGCTGTTCCGGTTCCGCTTCCGCCTCGGAAAACTCCTCCCCCAGCAGCCGCTCGGCGGCCCCCCGGTGCAGCCCGGCGGCGGCCGGATCGCCGAGGTGTTCCAGGGTGTCGGCGAGCCTCAGCTGGAGCGCGGCCTGCAGCCGTACGTCCTCGGCGCGCCGCGCCCACTCGACGGCCTCCTGGCAGGTGCGCAACGACTCCTCGGGCCGGCCGGCGTACTCCTGGACGCGTGCCAGTTCGCTCAACGCCCGTGCGTGGGCGGCGACATCGCCGTTCTTGCGGTGCCCGGCGACCGCGGCCCGCCATCCGCGCAGCGCCTCGCCGTAGCGGCCCGCGTAGGTGTGCGCCGCAGCAATCCGGCCGTACAGGCGCGCGGCGTCCGGGCGCTCGTCCCGGGCCAGCCGCTGGGCGAGGGCGCGGCCGAACCAGTCGGCGGCCCGGTCGTAGTCCCCGAGCTCCAGATGCGCACCGCCTACGGATTCCATCGCGCGACCGGTCGCATACGGGTCGTTCGCCTCGCGTCCGGCGTCCAGCGCGGCCCGGTAGCGGGTCAGCGCCTCCCGCGTCCGACCGGTCTGCGCGTCCAGGTCGCCGAGGTTCAGCAGCGCCGCCGCCTTCTCGCGGGGCAGCTCCCGGCGCTCGGCCACATCGAGCACCAGCCGGTGGATGCCGTACAGGTCGGGTGCGGCGGCCTGGGTGCCGAAGTGCGCGACCATCGCCCGGACCAGCTGGGACATCAGCCGGCGGGCGAGGGTGTCGAGCTCCCCGTCGGCGACGGCGAGACGGGCCGAGGCCAGCAGGGCGGCCTTGCGGACGCGCAACCAGTCCTCGGCGGCCCGGGGGTGCGGGAACCGCAGGGAGCGGGGCATGCCCTGGAGCTTCTCGCGGGCCTCGGGGCTGTCCGTCTCGGTGATCGCGCGGCACGACTGGAGCAGCCGGACCGTCCGCTCCAGCATCCGGGCGCGGGCCAGCTGGAGCTCGCCCGGGCGGTCCTGGGTGTCGGCGAGGGCCTTGAGGAGGGGGTGCAGACAGCCCGGCACCTCGTACTGCGGCAGCGGCGACTCCACCGCGTGCAGCAGCCCGAGGGCGACGAAGTCGTCCAGGGTGGTGCGGGCGCCGCCCACCGAGCAGCCGGCGAGGGCGGAGGCGGTGTGCGGGTCGATCAGACCGGCCGGGGCGAGGGAGAGCAGTCGCAGTATCCGGGCGGCGGCGCTGGGCAGGGCGGCGTAGGCGAGACGGAACATCCGGCTGAGCGGGGTTCCCTCGTCACTCTCCGTGCGCAGCTGCTTGGCGAGGTCGGCGACGGCGGCCTTGGGGCGGGCGGCGAGCCAGCCGCCGGCCAGCATCAGGGCGGCGGGGTGGGCCTGGCACTCCTCGACGAGGCCCTCGGCGGCCCGTGGGTCGACGGTGATGCGGACCGAGCCGGTGTACCGGGTCAGCAGCTCCAGGGCGGACTTGGTGTCGAGGCCGCCCAGGGTGCAGGGGCGGACGTCGGAGATTCCGGTGAGCGGGCCGCCGGACACGGCTACGACCAGGCAGTCCGGGCTCTCCGGCAGCAGCGCGTCGACCTGGTCCGCGCTCACCGCGTCGTCGAGCAGCAGCAGGGCGCGCCGGTCGGCGAGGGCTTCGCGCAGGGCTGCCGTCAGGTCGTCCTCACAGGCGCCGGCCGGGGTCGGCAGGTCCAGGGCGGTGAGCAGTTCGCGGGCGATGCGTTCGACGGGGACGGGGGTGCCGTCGGGCTCCCCCAGCCGGGCGCGCAGCACTCCGTCGTCGTAACGCTCCGCGACCTGGCGTACAAATTCCTCGGCGAGTGCGGTGCGGCCGGAGCCGGGTCTGCCCGCGATCAGGAGCACCCGCGCGCGCGGGGCCTTCCTGCCGGAGAGGGTGTCGAGGCCCGCTCGCTCGATGTCGGCGAGCAGCTCCTTCAACTCCCGTGTCCGGCCCAGGAAATGACCCTCGGCAGACAGCTGAGGGCCGCCTGTGTCCACCGCCTGGTCCGTCACGGGCCACACTCCCGTCCCACCGCACGCGCAAAGCCCGCCGGGACTCCGGTTCGGGCATTTCAGAGCCTAGTTCACGCTCTGCAACGTTCCGGGAGGAGCACGGCGGGCACGTCGCCCGATCGGATCAACCGATGGTCACACCATCGGCGTTCAGGCCTCGAACGGACGCGCCGGCCAGGGCGCGTCCGCGGGCCGCAGCGCGTCCAGGCCGTCCCCGGCCCGGGCCGCTACCAGCGCCAGCACGCCCACGACCAGGCAGTTGTTGTGCAGCTCACCGGCGAGCACACCCCGTACGAGCTCGTCGAGGGGCACGCGCGCGTACTCCAGGTCGATCTCCTCGTGCTCGACCTCGAAGCGCTCGCCCTCGGCCTCCGACAGGTTCCGGGCGAGGAAGATCCGTACGGCCTCGTCGCAGCCGCCCGCCGTGGTGTAGACGTCGGTCAGCACCCGCCAGTCCTCGGCCTTGACGTGCGCCTCCTCGTACAGCTCGCGCTGGGCGGCGTGCAGCGGGTTCTCGCCGGGCACGTCGAGCAGGCCGGCCGGGATCTCCCACAGCTTCTGACGTACGGGGTGTCGGTACTGCCGGATGAGCAGGACGCGGCCGTCGTCGTCGAGGGCGAGGACGCCCACCGAGCCGGGGTGGACCTGGTAGTCGCGGCGGACGACCGTGCCGTCGGGCATGACCACGTCGTCCGTGCGGACGGAGGTCTTGTTGCCCACGAAGGGGGTCTCCGTCGCGCGGATCTCCCACTCCTCGGGGGTGTCCTTGATCGTCATGCCCGTCCTTCCCGACGTCGCAAAAGAAGCCGGGGCACCCGCCTTTTGAATGCGCGCGCCCCGGCCACCGTACAACTGTTGTGCTACTTGGACGTCTTCCGCTCGACAGCCGCCTTCACCAGGCCCGCGAACAGCGGATGCGGCCTGGTCGGACGCGAGCGCAGCTCGGGGTGCGCCTGGGTCGCCACCAGGTAGGGGTGGACGTCCCGCGGGTACTCGACGTACTCGACGAGCTTGCCGTCCGGGGAGGTGCCGGAGAACAGGATGCCGGCGTTCTTCTCCAGTTCCGCGCGGTAGGCGTTGTTCACCTCGTAACGGTGGCGGTGCCGCTCCTCGACGTACTCCTTGTCGTCGTACACCTCGCGCACGATCGAGCCCTCGGCCAGCTTGGCCGGGTACATGCCGAGCCGCATGGTGCCGCCCATGTCGCCCTCGCCGGCGACGATGTCGAGCTGCTCGGCCATCGTGGAGATGACCGGGTGCGAGGTGGCGGAGTCGAACTCGGTGGAGTTGGCGTCCGGGATGTCGGCCAGGTTGCGCGCGGCCTCGATCACGATGCACTGCAGGCCCAGGCAGAGGCCGAGCAGCGGGATCTTGTTCTCGCGGGCGTACTTGATCGCGCCGACCTTGCCGAGCACACCGCGGTCGCCGAAGCCGCCGGGGATGCAGATGCCGTCGACGTCACCGAGCTGCGCGGCGGCGCCGGCCGGGGTCTTGCAGTCGTCGGAGGTGACCCACTTGATCTTGACGCGGGCCTTGTTGGCGAAGCCGCCCGCGCGCAGCGCCTCGGTGACCGAGAGATAGGCGTCGGGCAGGTCGATGTACTTGCCGACCAGGGCGAGGGTGATCTCGTGGTCGGGGTTGTGGACGCGGTCGAGCAGGTCGTCCCAGGTCGTCCAGTCCACGTCGCGGAACGGCAGGTCCAGCTTGCGGACGACATAGGCGTCCAGACCCTCGCCGTGCACGGTCTTGGGGATGTCGTAGATCGACTTGGCGTCGGGGCAGGCGACCACGGCGGACTCGTCGACGTCGCACATCAGCGAGATCTTGCGCTTGATCGCGGTGGGCACCTCGCGGTCGCAGCGCAGCACGATCGCGTCCGGCTGGATACCGATGTTCCGAAGCGCCGCAACCGAGTGCTGGGTCGGCTTCGTCTTCAGCTCCCCCGACGGGCCGATGTAGGGCAGGAGGGAAATGTGGACCACGAAGACGTTGTCACGGCCGACCTCGTGCCGGACCTGGCGGACCGTCTCCAGGAACGGCAGCGACTCGATGTCGCCGACCGTGCCGCCGACCTCGGTGATGACCACGTCGACCTCGTCGGTCGCCATACGCCGGATGCGGTGCTTGATCTCGTTGGTGATGTGCGGGATGACCTGCACGGTGTCGCCCAGGTACTCGCCCCGCCGCTCCTTGGCGATCACCGTCGAGTAGACCTGGCCTGTAGTGACATTGGCGCTGCCGTCCAAGTCACGGTCCAGGAAACGCTCGTAGTGTCCGATGTCCAGGTCGGTCTCGGCGCCGTCGTTGGTGACGAACACCTCACCGTGCTGGAAGGGGTTCATCGTGCCCGGGTCCACGTTCAGATACGGGTCGAGCTTCTGCATCACGACGCGCAGGCCGCGCGCCTTGAGCAGCATGCCGAGGCTGGAGGCCGTCAGGCCCTTGCCGAGAGAGGAGGCGACACCCCCGGTGACGAAGATGTGCTTGGTCGTCGTGGATTTGGGTGGCATGGCCAAGACGGGGCTCCCGTGGTCGCGATCTGGGGTGCGGGGCGGCGCTACGACCGGAGATCTCCGGCGTCGCCGTCGCTGCGGTCGGGGGTTTTATCCACCACCGGTCCACGGGCTACCAGGGTATCAGCGCCTCGGCGGGATGGCTTCCGGCCACGCTCCGCGCACGCGCCGACACCGTCGTGCACGCGTCTCACGTTTCTCACCCGTTGCTCACCCGATCGGCCCATCCGCGTTGCCCGGAGCGGCACACAGATCATCTACGTGCGTCGTATCCTGCTCGGACATTCGCTGCCGAGCCCGGCCGGCAACACGGCACCACCCCCGCCCGTAAGCACCGGAACAACGAGAGCTCGTCAGTTCGTTGAGTATTGATCGGCGTTTTGCCTCGCAGCCCATCGGCTGCTTTGCTTCACCGCTCAACGACGCATTACAACGACCCCTTGACCGCACTAGCGACAGCCCCCTTTTCCTCGGGGGGTGACGTGGCCGTTCGACTGGAGTTGCACGTGGCCGGGCGCATCGAAGACTACGCACTCATCGGAGACATGCAGACCGCCGCCTTGGTCTGCCGGGACGGCACGGTGGACTGGCTGTGCCTGCCGCGCTTCGACTCGCACGCCATCTTCGCCGGTCTGCTGGGCACCGAGGAACACGGCTTCTGGAGACTGGGCCCCGCGCACGCGGCCGACGCCCAGCCGCCCACCGCGGCCCGGCGCACCTACCGCGGCGACTCTCTGATCCTGGAGTCCGAGTGGGACACCCCGCGCGGCACGGTCCGGGTCACCGACTTCATGCCCCCGCGTGACGGCGCCCCGCAGCTGATCCGGATCGTCGAGGGCGTCACGGGTCGCGTCCCGATGCGGTCCGCCCTGCGGATGCGTTTCTCGTACGGCCGGGTCGTGCCCTGGGTGCACAAGCACGACGGTCGTACGGTGGCCGTCGCGGGCCCCGACTCGGTCTGGTACGACACCGAGTGCGAGACCTACGGCAAGTCGCTGACCACGTACTCCGACTTCACGGTCGCCCCGGGTGACCGGATCGCCTTCACCATCTCGTGGCAGCCCTCGCACAAGGAGCCGCCGCCGCTGCCCGAGCCGGAGCAGTCGCTGGAGCTCACCGAGGAGTTCTGGCGCGACTGGGTGGAGCACTGTACGTACCACGGCCCGTACCGCGAGGCCGTCGTCCGCTCCCTGATCACGCTCAAGGCCCTCACGTACGCCCCGACGGGCGGGATCGTCGCCGCCCCGACGACCTCCCTGCCCGAGGACATCGGCGGCGTCCGCAACTGGGACTACCGCTACACCTGGCTGCGAGACGCCGCGATCACCCTCTCCTCGCTGCTGCGCACCGGCTACCGCGAGGAGGCCCGCGCCTGGCGCGAGTGGCTGCTGCGCGCGGTCGCCGGGGACCCCGAGAACCTCCAGATCATGTACGGCATCGCGGGCGAGCGCGAGCTGGGCGAGGCCGAGCTGGACTGGCTGCCCGGCTACGAGAACTCCGCCCCGGTCCGGGTCGGCAACGGCGCCGCCCACCAGCTCCAGCTGGACGTGTACGGCGAGGTCACCGAGGCCCTGCACCTGGCGCACATGACGGGCCTGGCCCGCAACGACTACGCGTCCCTGCTCCAGCTCAAGCTCATCCGCTACCTCGAGGACCACTGGGACGAGCCGGACGAGGGCATCTGGGAGGTGCGCGGCCCGCGCCGCCACTTCGTGCACTCCAAGGTGATGGCCTGGGTCGCCGTCGACCGCACCATCAAGCTCATCGAGTCCGGGGACGCGGACGGCCCGCTGGAGCGCTGGCGCGAGCTGCGCGACGACATCCACCGGGACGTGTGCGAGAAGGGGTACGACAAGGAGCGCAACACCTTCACGCAGTCGTACGGCTCGAAGGAGCTGGACGCCTCCCTGCTGCTGATCCCACAGATGGGCTTCCTGCCGCCGGACGACAAGCGCGTCATCGGCACCATCGAGGCGATCCAGCGCGAGCTGTCCACGCCGGACGGGTTCATCCTGCGCTACCCGACCGAGGGCGAGAGCGAGGGCGTCGACGGTCTGCCCGGTGACGAGGGCGCCTTCCTGGCCTGCTCGTTCTGGATGGCGGACGACCTGGCGATGATCGGCCGGGTGGACGAGGCCCGCAAGCTCTTCGAGAAGCTGCTGGCCCTGCGCAACGACCTCGGACTGCTCGCCGAGGAGTGGGACCCGCACCTCAAGCGCCAGGTCGGCAACTTCCCGCAGGCGTTCAGCCACGTTCCGCTCATCGACACCGCGCTGCGACTGACCGCGTCGGGCGCGTACGGCGGCTGAGCGCGCCACTTGGGCCGCGCGCGCCTAGGCTGGGATCGACCACAGCCCCTGCACGAAAGGGGGCGCCCCATGGCATCCCCGTCGAAGGCGGGCGCGGCCCTCACCGCGCTGCGCGAGGATCTGGTCGGCGACGTGTTCGCCCCGGGCGATCCGGGCTATGACGAGAACCGGACCGTCTTCAACGCGATGATCGACCGCCGTCCGGCGGCGATCGCGCAGTGCGTGTCCGAGGACGACGTCGTACGGGCCGTGCGGTTCGCCCGTGACCTGGATCTGCCGATCGCGGTGCGCGGCGGCGGCCACAGCGTGTCGGGCATGGCGCTGAACGACGGCGGCCTGGTCGTCGATCTGCGGCATCTGCGCGCGGTCACCGTCGATCCGGCCGCCGAGGCGGTACGGGTCGCGGGCGGCGCCACCATGAGCGACCTGGACCGGGCCTGCGAGCCGCACGGTCTCGCCACCACCGGTGGACGGGCCTCGACCACCGGGGTCGGCGGCTTCGTGCTGGGCGGCGGCACCGGCTGGCTGGACCGCTGGTGCGGGCTCGCCGTCGACAACCTGCTCGGCGTCGAACTGGTCACCGCCGCCGGCGAACGGGTCCATGCGAGCGCCGACGACAACCCCGAGCTGTTCTGGGGCCTGCACGGCGGCGGCGGCAACTTCGGCATCGCCACCGCGCTCACGCTGAAGCTGCACGAGCTGCCCGCGTTCGCCATCGCGATGGTGTTCTACCTCCCGGAGTTCGGGCGTGAGGTCACCCGCACCTACCGCGACGTCATCACGGCCGGCCCGGACGAGGCGAGCGGCGCCGTCCTCTATCTCACCGGCCCGCCCGAGGAGTTCATACCGCCGCACCTGGTCGGCACGCTGCTGTGCGGTGTGCTGCTGACGTACGCCGGTTCCGAGGCGGACATGCGCAAGGTGGCCGAGCCGCTGCTGGCACTGCCGCACGAGGCCGAGATCGTGGGGGCGATGCCGTATGCCGACGTGCAGTGCATGATCGACGATCCGCCGGGGATGCGGAACTACTGGTCGGCGGAGTATCTGACGGGCGCGCCCGACGACTTCGTGGACGTCTACTGCGCCCGTGGCGAGGCCCTGCCCGTGCCGACGGGCACCATGCACGCCCTGTTCCCGCAGGGCGGCGCCATCAGCAGCGGCCCGCACGAGTTCCCCGTGCCGTACCGGGACGCGCCGTGGGGCGTGCACCCCTTCGGACTGTGGGAGGACCCGGCGGACGACGAGCGATGCGTCCAGTGGGTCCGGGACGTGCGCGCCGACGCCCAGCCGTGGAGCACGGGCGCGGTCTACCTCAACTTCATCGGCGACGAGGGCGCGGACCGGGTGGTCGCCGGGCTGGGGGCCGAGAACGCCCGGCGACTGGCGGATCTCAAACGGGAGTACGACCCGGACAACGTGTTCCGCTACAACCACAACATCAGGCCGGCCTGAGCGCCCTCGGCGTCCGCTCCTCACACGTTGACGGGGGCTTCCTCGGTGCGTTCGGACGCGTCCTCCAGGACGATCCGGCCGATGACGGCGTAGCGCTCGGGCTGCCTCGCCTTGAGGTAGAAGCCGAGGCCGAGGCCGCCGAAGAAGACCAGGCCGACGATCCACGGGATGGCCTTGAAGAAGAGCGAGTCGGCCGCCGTGCCGGCCGCGGTGTCGAGGTTGGTCACCAGCAGGCCGACCACCGCGATCATGCCGAGGCCGCCGAGGAGCGGGGCGGTGAAGGTGCGGAACCAGTGGCGGTCCTCGGGGTGGTTCTTGCGGAAGTACCCGATGACGGCGAAGGAGCACAGGGTCTGCACGATGAGGATCGCCATCGTGCCGAGGATCGCGAGCAGGGTGTAGAGGTGCAGGAAGGGGTCCTGGCCGGTGAGCCAGAAGGCCGCCACGAGCGCGACCGCGATGACCGACTGGACGAAGGACGCGATGTGCGGGGAGCCGTGCTTGGCGTGTGTACGGCCCAGGGCCGGGTGCAGGAAGCCCTCGCGGCCGATGGCGTACAAGTAGCGGGCCGCGCACTGGTGGAAGGCCATGCCGCAGGCGAACGAGCCGGTGATCAGCAGCCACTGGAAGGTGTCGACGGCCCAGGCGCCGATGAAGGACTGCGTGGGGTCGAAGAACAGGTCGAGGGGGCTCGCGGAGGAGGAGACCTCGACCGATTCGGCGAGGCCGTTGCCGGCGATGGTCATCCAGGAGACGTAGATGTAGAAGATGCCGACGCCGATCACCGAGATCAGGGTCGCGCGCGGGATCACCCGCTTCGGGTCGCGGGACTCCTCGCCGTACATGGCGGTCGACTCGAAGCCGACCCACGACCAGAACGCGAAGAAGAGGCCGAGTCCGGCGGAGGTGCCGGTGAAGGCGTTCTTCGGGTTGATCGGCTCCAGCGGGATGCCGTCGGGGCCGCCGCCCTTCAGGAGTACGGCGGTGGCGACCACGAAGAGGACCGCGATCTCGGCGATCAGCATCACGCCGAGGGCCTTCGCGGTCAGGTTGATGTCGAAGAACGCCAGCACCGCGGTGACCAGCAGCATGGCGACGGCGTAGACGATCCAGGGCAGGTCGACGCCGAGCTGGTCGTGGACGGTGGTCTTCGCGAAGTAGGAGAAGACGCCGACGATGGACGCCTCGAAGACGATGTACGCCAGCACGGCGAGCATCCCCGAGGCCATCCCGGCGATCCGGCCCAGGCCGTGCGAGATGTAGCCGTAGAAGGCGCCCGCGGCGGTGATCCGCCGGGCCATGGCGACGTAGCCGACGGAGAACACCGTCAGGACGAGCGTCGCGAAGAGATAGCCCGCGGGCGCGCCCGTGCCGTTGCCGAAGCCGACGGCGATGGGCAGGTTGCCGGTCATCGCGGTGATCGGCGCGGCGGTGGCGACCGCCATGAACACGACGCCGACCAGGCCGACGGAATTCGCTTTGAGCCGGTGCACCTCTCGCGTGGGCTTGTCTGTCATTCCCGCCCCCATCCATGGTTAATGACAACGAATTCCGAACATCAAACAGCTCTTCGGTTCCGGATGCGTCAGTGTGTCGGTGAGGTGACACATGCCACAAGCGACACGCGGTCATGCAATTCGACCGCGGGCGCGACGGATTGTCGGGCCCGCGGGCCCGGTGATCGTCCCCGTAACCGCTCGGAGATGTCCCCGACGCATGCGCGCGGGTAGCGTCCGGCTCATGGACAGCGGATTCGACAGCCAGGGCGCCGGCATCACGGTTCAACGGGCGCTGGAGCTGCCCGGCCTGCGCAGCGGCCTCCCGGAGATCCTCGCGGGCGCCGACCGGCTGCAACGGCCCGTGCGCTGGGTGCACGCGGGCGAGGTGCCCAACATCGCCTCCCTGCTCAAGGGCGGCGAGCTGCTGCTGACCACGGGCTACGGGCTCGGCACCCGCCCGGCCGAACAGCGGGCGTTCGTCCGCACCCTCGCCGAGCGCGGTATCGCGGCCCTGGTCATCGAGCTGGGCCCGCGCTTCACCCGGCTGCCCGCGGCCCTCGTCGACACGGCCCGGACGACCGGGCTGCCGCTGGTCCAGCTGCACCGCGAGGTGCCGTTCGTGACGGTGACGGAGGAGATCCACACCGAGATCGTCAACGGGCACTACGCCCTGCTCCAGCGGGCCGAGGAGGTGCACCGGCGCTGTACCGAGGCCCTGTTGGGCGGCGGCGGGGTGCCGCAGGTGCTGGGCATCCTGGCCGACTTCAGCGGCAACCCGGTGTTCCTGGAGACGACCGACGGCCAGCTGCTGTACGCCGCCGGCGCGGGTCCCGAGGGCGCGGACCCGCTCCAGGTCTGGGAGGGGCTGCGCGGCCTGCACAAGGACACCCCGCCGGCCGGCTCGGTCCTGGTGGACGTGCCCGGGGGCGGGCCGGGCACCGGCTCGGTACGGGCCCGCCTGGTCCTGCTCCCGGTGCGCTCCCCGCTCGTCCCGGTCCATCGGATGGCGGCCGAGCGGGCCGCGGGCATCCTCGCTGTGGTGCTGATGCAGGCCCGGCAGGAGGAGGAGCTGGCGGCGCGGGGGCGCGGCGACTTCCTGACCGACCTCGCCGAGGGCCGCATCGCCGCGGAGGACGCGCCCGCGCAGGCGCGCGTCCTGGGCTTCAAGCCGGGCCACAGCCCGCTGCTGCCCGTGGTGATGCGGCTCGGCGACGCCCTGTCACCCGGCGGCGGCTGGGCGGTACTGGCGCGGGCGGTCTCCGAGGAGCTCGCCTCGGTGGGGGTCCCGGTGCTCCTCGGGGTACGACCGGTCGAGGGCCGCGTCCTGGTCCTGCTCGGCCTGCGCTCGGAGTCGGAGCGCGCCGCGGTCGCGGACCGGGTCGCGGCGGCGCTGCGGGCCGGTGTGGAGCGGGCCGGGATGCAGCGGGCGGGGGCCCAGCCACCGGTGGTGGTCGTCGGCGTCGCGGGCGGCTGGGCGGCCGCCTCCGCGGGGCTGCGGCACGCGGCCGAGACGGCGACCGCCGCGCAGGGCCTGTCGGACCGCCCCTGGTACGACGCCCGGCGCCTCGACATCGACCTGCTGCTGTGGCGGCTGCGCGACCATCCCGACCTGGCGGCCTTCGTGGACCGCGCGATCGGCCCGGTCCGTGACCACGACAACCGCTCCAAGCCGCCGCTGCTGCCCACCCTGGAGACGTATCTGGCACACGCCGGCCGCAAGGCGGAGACGGCACGCGAACTGCACCTCAACCGCCAGACGCTCTACAACCGTCTCGCCCGGATCGGCGAGTTGCTCGGCACCGACCTCGACGACCCGCAGACGGTACTGGCGTTGAGCCTGGCGCTGCGGGCCCGCCGACACGTCCCCTAGGCCTCCCAGGCTCTCAGATGAGCGGCCGCGGCTGGGTCAACTCGTCGTAGACGCTGAGCACTTGGGCGACGGTCTCGTCCTCCGTCGGCCAGGTCGCCGCCTGTCGTACGCCCTTGTCCCGCAGCTCCTCGCAGCGCGAGGGATCGCCGAGCAGGCGTACGACGGTGTCGGCGAGGGCCGCCGCGTCGCCGTACGGCACGAGTTCGGCGGCGTCGCCCACCAGTTCCGGCATGCTGCCGACGGCGGTCGCGACGAGCGGCACGCGCGCGTGGAGGGCTTCCTGGGCGAGGACGGAACGGGACTCCCACCTGCTCGGCAGCAGCGCGAGATCGGCGGCGGCGAGCAGCTCGGTGACGTCGTCGCGCCGTCCGATGAGCCGCATCGGCAGTTCCTCCTCCTCGATCCGGCGCTGCAACTCCGTACGCAGCGGCCCCTCCCCCGCGATCACGACGAGCGGCACCGGGTCGAGGTCCCGCCAGGCGCGCGAGGCGTCCAGCAACGTGTCGTATCCCCGGTTGCCGTCGAGGGAGCCGACGGCCATCAGCAACGGCCGCCCGGTCGCCCCGAGTTCGGCCCGCACCTTGGGCCGCAGCCGGTCGGGGTCCTCCAGCCGGACGGTCTTGCGGACCCCGGGCAGGGCGACGGCGGCGAGCCGCGCGTCCCGTGCCCCCGTGGTCCGCGCCCGGTCGACGAGGGCCGAACTGGCGCCGAGCACCACGGAGGCGGCCTTCACGACCCGCCGCTCCAACAGACGCACCAGATGGGCGCGGGCACCCTCGGCGTGCGCCCGGTCGTGCCAGGTGACGACGAGCGGTGTCCGCCGGCCGCTGAGCGCGAGCACCGCGCGGAACGAGGCGTGCAGCCCGTGCGCGTGGACGAGGTCGGCGTCCGCGCAGGCCGCCCGCAGCGCGGCGACGGATCCGGGGTCGCTGCTGCGCGGCACATGCACATGCTCGGCACCGGCCCCGCTGAAGTCGTAGGCACGATCGGCCTCGACCGGGGCGCACACGGTGACCTTCACGCCCCTCGCGACGAGCCCGGAGGCCAGGGACCGCACATGAGCACCGCTGCGGGCGTTGCCGCCGCCGAGCACCTGAACGGTGCGCAGAGCCGGCTGGCCGTGCGGTGCGTGGCTGCTCACGGGGGTCACGTGGCCGGGGCTCCTGGTTCGGCGTCGGGCGGTCACGAGGAAACGTACAGAAGGTATCGAGCGGAGGGGTGGACCGCGCGCTTCCTACGCGTACTGCGTTATGGGCCAAGGATGCCAGCACGTACGGGTGTTCCGGGAACGCCGGGGGTGTGGGGGTTCTGGGAGGAGAGGCGGCAGGTCACTCACACGGGTGAGAAACGGGGCGTGTTCGTAGCGAACGGGGTCATTCGGAACGGGTGGGGTCACCGGGAGCGTGCCGGAAGCGACCAGGGTCACAGGGGGCGCCCGAGCGGCGGCGCGGCAGCGACCGCGCGATGCCGCTCACCCGGTCCCCGTACCCGGCCGCGGCGACGACAGCTACGGCATGGGCGAGCAGCCCCGCCCGCCCGTTGCCCGCGACGACGGCGACTCCCAGAGCCGCGCCCAGGGCGTGCGCCCCGGTGTCGCCGAGCATCCCGCGCTCCCCGAGATCCGCCGGCAGCACGGCAGCGGCGGCGCCCACGGTCGCGGCCGCCAACTCGCCGCCGGGCCCCGCGCGCAGCATCCCCGGCACCCCGAACGCGACAACCGAACCGGCCGCCCGCCCCGGCCGCACATCCACCAGGTTGACGAAGTGCGCCGCCCCGGCGATCACGACCCCGGCCAGCACCTTGTCGACGACCCGCTTCTCGAGGAACGCCCCGGCGACAAGCCCGGCGGCCGAGATACCGAACAACTTGACGGCCCCGCTGGTGACTTCGCCGCCGCGGAGGGCGGAGAGATGCGCGCGGAAGCCCCTGCGGGGGTCGTGGGCGCCGGCGACATCGTCGTACGCCCCACAGGCACCCGCAGCCGCCACGGCGAGCCCGGCGGCGGGGTGGACGCGGGCGGCGGCAAGCGCGGCGACGGTCGCGGTGGCCGGCCCGGCGTACAGCCCGACAGTGCGCCCGGCGTAGTTCTCCCGCTCCCAACGGCCACGGCCACCGGGCGCCTTGGCCCGGAGGGCGCCGACGGCGGTACGGGTGAGGGCGGCGGCGAGAGCGAGGGCGGCGGGGCGGTTGGAGGCAGCGGCGAGAGCCACGGCGGCGGGGCGGCTGATCATCCGGTCACCCTGAGCCGCACCTCCCGCAGACCGGCCATCCCGACCCGCCCCGAGCCACAACACCTCGCGAAGCCCTACGCGTCCGCCCGAGCCGCCTCCAGCAACTCCTCCGCGTGTGCCCGGGCCGTCTCCGAGTCCTCCTGGCCGGCCAGCATCCGGGACAACTCCCGTACCCGCTCCTCACCTTCGAGCACCTTCACACCGGAGCGGGTGACGGACCCGTCGTTGGTCTTCTCGACCAGCAACTGCCGGTCGGCGAAGGCGGCCACCTGGGGCAGGTGGGTGACGACCACGACCTGCGCGGACTTCGCCAGCTTCGCGAGGCGCCGCCCGATCTCGACCGCCGCCTTGCCACCGACACCGGCGTCGACCTCGTCGAAGAGGTAGGTCGGCACGGGGTCGGTCCCCGCGAACACCACCTCCACGGCCAGCATCACGCGGGACAGCTCACCACCGGAGGCGCCCTTGGCGATGGGCCGCGGCGGAGCACCGGGGTGCGGCGCGAGCAGCAGCTCGACCTCGTCGGCGCCGGACGGCCCGTACGCGACCGTACGTCCGTCGACCTCGACGCCCTCGGGATCCTCGGTCTGCCGGATGTCGAAGGACACGCGCGCGTGCGGCATCGCGAGCGAGGCCAACTCCGCGGTGACGGCGGCGGCGAACCGCGAGGCCGCCTCCGCCCGGGCGTCGGTCAACGCCTGCGCCAACCCGCCCAGTTCGGTCCGCAGCGCGTCCCGCTCGGCGGTCAGCTCGTCGATCCGCTCGTCGTCGCCGTCGAGTTCGGTCAGGCGCGCGGCCCCCTGCTCGGCCCAGGCCAGCACTGCGGCGACATCCTCGCCGTACTTCCGCGTGAGCGCGGTCAGAGCCGCCCGCCGCTCCTCGACGGCCGCCAGCCGCAACGGATCCGCGTCGAGATCGTCGGCGTACCCCGCCAGCTCCCCCGCCACATCGCCCAGCAGGATCCCGATCTCCCCGATCCGGTCGGCGAGCGCGGCCAGGGCCGGGTCGTGCGACCGTACGGCGTCCAGGGCCCGCTGGGCGCCCGCGACGAACGTGGCGGCGTCGATGCCCTCGGGGTCCTCGGGATTGCCCGCGAGAGCCGCGTGGGCGGCCGTGGCGGCGGACGACAGCGCCTCGGCGTGTCCGAGCCGCTCCGCCTCCTCCGCCAGCTCCACGTCCTCGCCCGCGCGCGGCTCGACGCCGGCGATCTCGTCGAGGCCGTAGCGCAGCATGTCGGCTTCCTGGGCCCGCTCACGCGCGCGCGTGGTGATCTCGTCGAGCTCGACGGAGACCGCCCGCAGCCGCCGATACGCCTCGGTGTACTTGGCGAGCGGCACGGCGACGGCGTCCCCGGCGTACCGGTCGAGCGCCTGCCGCTGCCGGGACAGCTTCAGCAGCCCCTGCTGGTCGGTCTGCCCGTGCACGGCGACCAGCTCGTCGGCGAGCTCGGCCAGCACACCCACGGGCACACTCCGCCCGCCCACATGCGCCCGCGACCGCCCCTCGGCGGAAACGGTACGGCTGATCAGCAACGCCCCGTCGTCGAGCTCGGCCCCGGCCTCCTCCGCCCGCACGGCCACCGCCGCGCCCGCGGGAACGCTGATCCGCCCCTCCACGACCGCCTTCTCGGCCCCGATCCGCACGAGCGCCGGGTCCGCCCGCCCACCGAGCAGCAGCCCCAGGCTGGTGACCACCATGGTCTTGCCCGCACCCGTCTCACCCGTGACAGCGGTGAACCCGGGCGACAGCTCGACGACCGCGTCGTCGATGACTCCGAGCGACCGTATCCGCATCTCTTCCAGCACGGTGAAGACCTTACGAGGTCGGGCTGGGAGAGTGCGAGGTGCCCTTGTCACCCGGCCGAGGGAAGCGCCCCGAAGGGGCGCGGGGAACTGCGCGAGCAACCACAAACCACCCGCACCCGCCAACGCTCCTCGAACACCCGAGCTCTAATGCGGAGCCCCACGCCACCCGGAAACAGGCAACGCGAACTTCGCCACAAGCCGGTCGGTGAAGGACGCATGGTGCAACCGAGCCAGCCGCACCGGCACAGCCCCCCGCCGCACCTCGACCCGCGCCCCCGGCGGCAACTCCACGGTCCGCCGCCCGTCACACCACAGCACCCCCGGCGGAATGTGCGGCAGAACCTCCACAGCCAACACGGAATCCGGCGACGTCACCAACGGCTTGGCGAACAGCGCGTGCGCGGAGATCGGCACCATCAGCAACGCCTCGACCTCGGGCCACACCACAGGCCCACCCGCGGAGAAGGCGTAGGCGGTAGATCCAGTAGGCGTCGACAGCACGATGCCGTCACACCCGAACCCGGTGACCGGCCGCCCGTCGATCTCCAGTACGACCTCGAGCAACTTCTCCGCGCCGGCCTTCTGCACCGCCGCCTCGTTCAGCGCCCAGTCGGTGTGCACGATGTCCCCGTTGCTGTGGACCACCACATCAACGGTCATCCGCTCCTCGACCTCGTACGCCTTGGTCACCACCCGGTCGACGACCTTGTCGAGATCGTCCCGCTCGGCCTCGGCGAGGAACCCGACGCGCCCCAGGTTGACGCCCAGCATGGGCACCCCGGACGCCCGGGCGAACTCGGCGCCCCGCAGCAGCGTCCCGTCCCCGCCCAGCACGATCAGCAGCTCGCACCCGTCCAGGCACTGCGGAGTCGCCTCCTTGACGAGCTCCACTTCCTCCGGCAGGGGCAGATCAGCGGCCTCGTACTCCAGGACCCGCACGCCGATGCCCTCACGCAGCAGCCCCTTCACGACCAGCTCGGCGCTGCGGATCGCCGCAGGCCGACCGGTGTGGGCGAGCAGGAAAACAGTACGAGCTCGGTTCTGTGTCAACGAGGCCCCTCCGCCACCGCACGGTCAACGTCGGCCGAGTCCAGGGCGGGCGCCCCGGCACGCAGCCACAGAAAGTATTCGACATTCCCCGAGGGTCCGGGCAACGGACTTGCCGTGACGCCCTTCACCCCGAGCCCGAGTTCCCATGCCTTCTCGGCCACTGAGCGCACGGTCTCCGCCCGCAGCTGCGGACTCCGTACGACTCCCCCGCTGCCCAGCCGTTCCTTCCCCACCTCGAACTGCGGCTTGACCATCATCACCAGGTCGGCGTCCGGCTTCACGCACCGCACCAGGGCGGGCAGCACCAGCCCGAGCGGGATGAAGGACAGATCCCCCACGACAAGATCCACAGGTTCCCCATCGATCGCTTCAAGCGTCAACTCGCGTACGTTCGTACGGTCCTTGACGGTGACGCGTTCATCGCTCTGGAGAGTCCACGCGAGTTGGCCGTATCCGACGTCCACGGCGACGACGTGCGCGGCGCCCGACCGCAGCAGCACATCCGTGAACCCACCGGTGGACGCCCCGGCGTCCAGCGCCCGTCGCCCCTCGACGGCGAGCCCCCGCGGCACGAACGCGGCCAGCGCGCCGGCGAGCTTGTGGCCGCCCCGGGACACGTAGTCGGGATCGCCGTCGTCGTCCGTGACGACGATCGCCGCCGCGGTCTCCACCTGTGTGGCGGGCTTGGTCGCGACGGTCTTGCCGACGCTGACCCGCCCGGCGGCGATCAGCTGGCTGGCGTGCTCGCGCGAGCGCGCCAGCTTCCGACGGACCAGCTCGGCGTCCAGACGACGACGTGCGACTCCTGCCACGTTCGGTTCAGCTCCTGTGTTGTCCGTACGGCGGTGAGGGCGCCGGAGGTCCCGGGCGGGCGTCGAGCGCGGTGAGCGCGTCACGCAGCCCTCGGTGTACATCCTCGTACACCTCGACGTGTCCGTCGGTGGCGAGGTGGTCGGCGTCGGTGAGCCGCTCTATCCGCTCGTCGACCTCGGCGTTGCCGGTGGGGGTGCGGGGCACGTTCAGCGGAGCGGGGGCGGCCGGGTCGTACTCCGGCTCCACGGCCTCCGCGAGGCTCTCCGTCTGCGGACTTGCGTCGCTCATGCCCCGACGCTACCGCGAAGGGCGGGTGTACCGTCGATCGCGATGGCCACGATCGAGGAGTGCCGCGCCGCACTCGAGAAGCTCTCCGACTCCATGCAGCACGCCGAGGGGGACGCCCGCACGGCGGCGGCCCTGGACCGGTCCGTCAGCTGCCGCATCACCGACCTCGACATCACCTTCGTGGGCCGGATGACCGGCGGCCGGATCGTCGTCCAGGACACCGTCCAGGGCGCTCCGAAGGAGAAGGCCCAGATCAGGCTGACCATGAAGGGCGACGACCTGGTGGCCCTGGTCGACGGCGAGCTGAACTTCGCGAAGGCCTGGGGCTCGGGCCGGATCAAGCTCGAAGCCGGCCTGCGCGACCTGTTCCAGCTCAGGAAGCTTCTTTAGCCCCGACCCGCGCCTCTTCACGCGCGCGTGCCCGCTCGCCGCTCGTGCGCGCCTTCCGCGCCGCCGGCACCACCAGCGGCGTGCCCGTCTCGGGGTCGTCGATGACCTGGCAGCGCAGCCCGAAGACCTCCTCCACCAGCTCGGCCGTGACGATGTCGTTCGGCGCCCCCTCGGCGATCACGCTGCCGCCCTTGAGGGCGATCAGGTGGGTGGCGTACCGGGCGGCGTGGTTGAGGTCGTGCAGCACGGCGACCAGCGTGCGCCCCTGCTCCTCGTGCAGCTCGGCGCACAGGTCCAGGACGTCGATCTGGTGCTGGATGTCCAGGTAAGTCGTGGGCTCGTCGAGCAGCAGCAGCGGGGTCTGCTGGGCGAGCGCCATCGCGATCCACACGCGCTGCCGCTGACCGCCGGAGAGCTCGTCGACGTACCGGTCCGCGAGTTCGGCGACCCCGGTCTGGGTCATCGACTCCTGGACGACCCGCTCGTCCTCGGTCGACCACTGGCGCAGGATGCCCTGGTGCGGGTACCGGCCGCGGCCCACCAGGTCGGCGACGGTGATCCCGTCGGGCGCGATGGACGACTGCGGCAGCAGACCCAGGGTCCGCGCGACCTTCTTCGCGGGCATCGACTGGATGACCTGCCCGTCGAGCAGCACCCGGCCCTGGTTCGGCTTCAGCATCCGCGACAGCGCCCGCAGCAGCGTGGACTTGCCGCACGCGTTCGGGCCGACGATCACCGTGAAGGAGTTGTCGGGGATCTCCACCGACAGCTGCTCGGCGATGACGCGCTGGTCGTAGGCGAGGGTGACGTTCTCGGCGGAGAGGCGGTTCACGGTACTCCTTGGGATGTTCTCGTTCTCCGAACCGCGCGGGTCCTGAGGGGTGCGGGCGCTCATATCCGGCCCGCCTTCCGTTCGGTGACCAGCAGCCACAGCAGATAGACCCCGCCGAGCACACCGGTGACCACGCCCACCGGCATCTGGTCGGCGCCGAAGACCTTCTGCGAGATCCAGTCGGCGCCGACCAGCAGGGCTGCGCCCATACACAGCGACGGCAGCAGGTTGGGGCCGGGCGCGCGGGTCAGCCGCCGGGCGAGCTGCGGCGCGGTGAGCGCCACGAAGCTGACCGGACCGGCGGCGGCCGTCGCGGTCGCGGTGAGCAGGACGGCGGCGACCATCAGCAGCCCCCGCACCCGCTCGACGCGCACCCCGAGGGCGTTCGACACGTCGTCGCCCATCTCCATCAGCCGCAGCCCGCGCGCGTTGGCGAGGACGAGGGGTACGAGGACGGCGCACAGCCAGAGCAGCGGCCACACCTGCTCCCAGTCACGGCCGCTGAGGGACCCGGTCATCCAGACCATCGCCCGGGCCGCGTCGACAATGTCGGAGACGGTGAGCAGATAGCCGTTGACCGCGGTGAGGATCGCGGACACACCGATGCCGACCAGGACCAGCCGGTATCCGTGCACGCCCTGCTTCCAGGCGAGCAGATAGATGGAGAGCCCGGCCACCAGACCGCCCACCAGCGCCCCGACGGTGACCTCGGCCGCGCTCCCGGAGAACAGCACGATCATCACGAGCGCCCCGGCCGTCGCCCCCTGCCCGAGGCCGAGGATGTCCGGACTGCCCAGCGGATTGCGGGACACCGCCTGGAACAGCGCCCCGCCGAGCCCGAGCGAGGCCCCGACCAGCAGCCCGACGAGGACCCGCGGCAGCCGCAGTTCGTTGACGATGAACTCCTGCCCCGCGTTGCCGTTCCCGAGCAGCGTCTTGAGCACATCGCCCGCGGAGATGGGGAAGTCGCCGGTGCCGATCAGCACGACACTCGCGGCGAGCGCGGCGGCCAGCAGCAGGAGTACGACGGTGAGGGCACGGACGTCGAGACGGACCGAGAGGCCGCCCGGCGTCCTGATGGCACGGTTGGTCTTCACAGCTGCGCCGTCCTCCGCCGTCGTACGAGAAAGATGAAGACCGGGCCACCGAGGATCGCGGTGACGATACCGACCTGAAGTTCGGAGGGCCGGGCGACGATCCGGCCGATGACATCGGCGCCGAGCAGCAGCACGGGCGACAGGACGGCCGCGTACGGCATGATCCAGCGCAGGTCGGGCCCCGTGAAGGAGCGCACGACGTGCGGCACCATCAGACCGACGAACACGATCGGTCCGCACGCGGCGGTCGCGGCCCCGCACAGCACGGTGGCCGCGAGCATCGACAGCGCCCGGGTGCGGTTGAGGTTGGCGCCGAGGGCCTTGGCGGTGTCGTCGCCCATCTCCATGGCGTTGAGCGGCCGGGCGAGGGCGAGGGCGAGGAGCGTGCCGGCCGCGAGGAACGGCAGGACCTGGAGGATGGTCGACTCGCTCGCCGAGGACAGTGAACCCACCGTCCAGAAGCGCATCTTGCCGAGCGCGGCCTCGTTCGTGATCATCACGGCCTGGAGATAGCCGTAGAGCGCGGCGCTGATCGCGGTACCGGCGAGCGCGAGCCGTACCGGAGTCGCCCCCCGGCTGCCGCCGAGGAACCACACCAGCGCCCCGACCGCGGCCGCGCCGAGGAAGGCGAACCAGACGTAGCCGGTCAGGCTCGTGACACCGAAGTACGTCATGGCGGTGACGACCGCCGCGGACGCCCCCGCGTTGATGCCGAGCAACCCGGGGTCGGCCAGCGGATTACGGGTGAGCGCCTGGAGGACGGCCCCGGACAGCCCGAGTGCGGCACCGGCCAGCAGGCCGAGCAGCGTGCGCCACACCCGCTCGTCGACGACGACGTCCGCGTACGTGCCCGAGTCCTCGAACAGGCCGTGCCACACCTGCCCCATCGACAGCTCTTTCGCCCCGATCGCGATGCTCGCCAAGGCGACGAGCACCAGGATCGCGACGGAAACGAGCAGCCCAAGGGCCCGTATCGCCTGTCGGGTCGGGGGCGCGGGGGCGGTCTCCGCGCGCTGTTCAGGGGGACTGTCGACCAACACGCAGTTAGGTTAGCCTACCCTCGGAACCAGCCACGATTCCGCTGCACGGGTTCACAGGAAGACCGCCAAGTGCCCCGCCCGCCAGGCCTCACAGCCCCAGTCGGGCGAGCGCCTTCCCCCCGTCCAGCTCGCACGTTCCCGCACCGGCCGCCGTCCACGCCGCCGCGCACAGCGCCCGCAGTCCGTCCAGCGCCTCCCCGTCGCCGTCCAGTTCCAGCCGGTCGCTGCCGGCCGTCGCCGTCCAACCTCCGCACCGAAAGCCGCCGTTCGCCTCGACGACCTCGGGCTGCCCGGTGAGCATGCCCCGCAGATCGGCGTCGACATAGGTCGGCCGGTGCTGCGGCGGCGCGGCCAGCAGCTGGGCGCCGTCGGTCACTCCGGTCAGCACCAGCAGCGAGTCCACCTCGCCGTTGAACGCGCCCTCGATGTCCGTGTCCAGCCGGTCCCCGACCACCAACGGCCGCTCGGCGCCGGTCCGCAGGATCGTCTCCCGGTGCATCGGAGGCAACGGCTTCCCCGCGACCTGCGGCTCGGCACCGGTCGCGATCCGCACGACCTCCACCGCCGCCCCGTTGCCCGGCGCGATCCCCCGCCCGCTCGGAATCGTCAGATCGGTGTTGGACGCGAACCACGGCACCCCGCGCGCGACGGCGTACGAAGCCTCCGCGAACCGCCCCCACGGCAGATCGGGACCACCGAACCCCTGCACCACGGCAGCCGGATCGTCATCGGCGGACTCCACCGGCTCCAGCCCCCGCTCCCGCAACGCGACCCGCAGCCCCTCACCACCGATCACCAGCACCCGCGCCCCCGCCGGCACCTGCTCGCTGATGAGCCGCGCCACCGCCTGAGCCGAGGTGATGACGTCATCGGCCCCGGTCGGTATCCCGAGCTCGGTCAGATGCTCGGCGACGGTGTCCGGCGTCCGCAACGCGTTGTTGGTGACATACGCGAGATGCATGCCACCCGCGCGGGCGGTGGCCAGCGACTCGACGGCGTGCACGATCGCGTTCCCACCCGCGTACACGACACCGTCGAGGTCGAGCAGCGCGGTGTCGTACGCCTCGCTCAGTACCCGGCCACTGCCCTCGGGCCTCGTCCTGACGCTCTGGCTCATTCCGCATCGCTCCTCACTGGACGGCTTTCCCCCGATCATCCCTCACGCCACTGACACACGTACGATGCCGGGATGAACACCGCAGGTCACTCGGAAGCAACGGCGCCCCGAGGCCTGGAACTCACCCCGTTCCGCGGCCTTCGCTACGACCCCGAACGGGTCGGCAGCCTGGCGGCCGTCACATCCCCGCCGTACGACGTCGTCGTACGCCCCGACGGTGTCGTCCACCTCCAGTCCGCGGACCCGCACAACATCGTCCGGCTGATCCTGCCCCAGGCGACCACCCCGGCCGCCCGCAACGAACAGGCGGCCGACACCCTGCGCCGCTGGCTCGCCGAAGGCGTCCTGGCCGCCGACCCCGAACCCTGCCTCTATGTCTACGAGCAGCGCGCCGACGACGGCATGCTCCAGCGCGGCGTCATCGGCACCCTGCGCCTGTCGGATCCCTCCGAGGGCGTGGTCCTGCCGCACGAGGACGTCATGCCGCACGTCATCGCCGACCGCGCGGCCCTGATGCGCGCCACCTCCGCGAACCTGGAGCCCCTGCTCCTCACCTACCGCGGCGACGGCTCTGCGTCCGACACCACAGGCGTCGTCGAACGTACGGCCGAGCAGGAGCCGCTCCTCTCCACCACCACCGAGGACGGCTACAGCCACCGCCTCTGGTCGATCACCGACCCCGCCGACCTGACCGCGATCCAGTCCGACCTGGCCCGCCACCAGGCTCTGATCGCCGACGGCCACCACCGCTGGGCGACCTACCGCCGCCTCCGCGCCGAGCATCCCTCCCCCAGCCCCTGGGACCACGGCCTCGTCCTCCTCGTCGACACGGCCCGCTACCCCCTCCGCGTCCGCGCCATCCACCGCCTCCTGCACGGCCTGCCGGTGGCGGAGGCCCTGGCCCCCCTGGAGGGCCTGTTCCGCATACAGCGCCTGGACGTCCCGTTGGCCGAGGCCCTGGACGCGCTCGCCGACGCGGCCTGCGCGGGCAACGCCTTCCTCCTCGCCGGCGACGGCGCCTTCCACCTCCTGGACCGCCCGGCCCCGGACCTCCTCGCCCGTACGATCCCCACCGACCGCCCGGCCGCCTGGCGCACCCTGGACGCGACGGTCCTGCACGCCACCCTCCTCGACCACGTCTGGCACGTCCCCGAGAACGACCCCACCCGCATCGCCTACATCCACGACACGGCCGCCACGGTCCGCAAGGCGGAACGCGACGGCGGTACGGCCGTCCTCATGCACCCGGTCCGCGAGGAGGTCGTCCGCGACCTGGCCCGCCAGGGCGTCACGATGCCCCGCAAGTCGACATCGTTCGGCCCGAAGCCGGCCTCGGGCCTGGTACTGCGGGCGCTGGAACTCTGAATCGAGGTACGCAAAAGGGCGGGACCCCATGACCGGGGTCCCGCCCTTTTACGTAGGTACGTCAGTCCTTGTCGTCTTCGTCGAGCTCGTCGAACTCGTCGACGCCCTCGTCGCCTTCCTCAGCCGACGCGTTCACGCCCTCGGCCTCGGCCTCGGAGACGTCCTCGCTCTCGCTCTCGTCGATGGCGTCGACGAACTCGACACCGTCCATCTCGGCGAGCCGGTCCGACGCGTCCGTGCTGCCGTCCTTGTCGGACTCCACGGCCTTCGCGAACCACTCCCGAGCCTCACCCTCACGCCCGGCGGCAAGCAGCGCGTCGGCGTAGGCGTAGCGCAGTCGCGCGGTCCACGGCTGTACGGAGTTGGAGGCCAGCTCCGGGCTCTGGAGCGTCACGATGGCCGCGTCCAACTGCCCCAGATCACGCCGCGCACCGGCCGCGACCAGCCGCATCTCGACCTGACCGGCCTTGTCGAGCTTGCTCACCTCGGGCGCCCCGGCCATGTCCAGCGTCTTCTCGGGTCGCCCGAGCCCACGCTCGCAGTCAGCCATGAGGGGCCACAGCTCCACGCCACCGGTCATCCGCCGTGCGGCCCGGAACTCGGCGAGCGCCTCGCTGTACTTCTGGTTCGCGTAGGCGGCGAACCCGGCCGCCTCACGCACCGCCGCGACACGCGAGGCCAGCCGCAGGGCCACCTTGGAGTAGCCGTACGCGCCCTCGGGGTCCTCGTCGATCAGGCGGGCGACCATCACCAGGTTCTTGGCGACGTCCTCCGCGAGCCCCTTCGGCAGGCTCTGCAGCTCCTGCTTCACGTCCTTGTCGATCTCGTCGCCCGTGACGTCCTCGGGGATCGGCAGCCGCTTGATCGGCTCCCGGTCCCGGTCCCGCTCGTCACGGAACCGGCCGCCACCACGCCGGTCGTCCCGACGGTCGTAACCGCCGCGGCTGTCGCCACGCTGGTCGTCGCGACCGCGGAACCCTCCGGGACGGCCACCACGGTCGTCGCGACGGGGCCCACGGGCACCCCGGTCGTCCCGGCCACGGAATCCACCACGGTCGCCGCTGCGGTTGTCGCCACCGCGGTTGTCATCGCGGCGGAAGCCACCGCGGTCGTTGTCACGGCGGTCATCGCGTCGGTCGTCGCGGCGTTCGTATCCGCCGCCTCGGTTGTCGTCGCGTCGGAAGCCGCCGCGGTCGTCGCTCCGGCGGTCGTCACGCTGGCCGTAGCCGCCGCCCCGGTTGTCGTCACGCCGGAAGGCCGGGCGAGGACCACGGTCGTCATCCCGACGCGGCCCGCTGGGACGGTCATCGCGACGGAAGGCCGGCCGGTCACCGTCCCTGCGGAACCCGCGGTCACGGTCGTCCCGACGCGGCCCACTCGGGCGATCGTCCCGTCGGTCGTCACGGCGCTCGTATCCACCGCCGCGGTTGTCATCGCGACGGAAGCCGCCACGGTCGTTGTCACGCCGGTCATCGCGGCGTTCGTATCCGCCGCCTCGGTTGTCGTCGCGTCGGAAGCCGCCGCGGTCGTCGCTCCGGCGGTCGTCACGCTGGCCGTAGCCGCCGCCCCGGTTGTCGTCACGCCGGAAGGCCGGGCGAGGACCACGGTCGTCATCCCGACGCGGCCCGCTGGGACGGTCATCGCGACGGAAGGCCGGCCGGTCACCGTCCCTGCGGAAACCGCGGTCACGGTCGTCCCGACGCGGCCCACTGGGACGATCGTCCCGACGGAACGCCGGACGAGGACCACGGTCCCCTTCACGCCGGTCATCACGCCGGTCGTCGCGGCGGCCGTAACCGCCTCGGCTGTCGCCGCCGCGGTTGTCGCCACTGCGGTTGTCGCCACTGCGGTTGTCGTCACGTCGGAAGCCACCGCGGTCGTCGCCCCGACGGTCATCACGTCGACCGTAGCCACCGCCGCGGTTGTCGTCACGCCGGCCGTAACCACCGCGGTCGCCGCCACGGTCGTTGCCTCGGTCGTTGTCGCGCCGGAAGCCACCGCGGTCACCACGGTCGCCGCGGTATCCGCCCCGGTCACCGCGGTCATTGCGGTCACCACTGTCCCGTCGCCGCTGGTCGCGCTCCGGTCGGTCGTCGGGAGAGTTGGTGGACATGGGTGACTCCTGTCTCGGTACTGCAAGCATTGTAAAAACAAAAGGACCCCTGGTCCCAGCTGAACGCTGGGACCAGGGGTCCTTCCAAAGATTGTTCGGCGGCGTCCTACTCTCCCACAGGGTCCCCCCTGCAGTACCATCGGCGCTGTAAGGCTTAGCTTCCGGGTTCGAAATGTAACCGGGCGTTTCCCTCACGCTATGACCACCGAAACCCTAATGGTTTCGAGCGAACAAGCACACTCTGTAGTTATGCGTTCTGCTCAAAAAACCGGCAACGGTCGTTGCCTCAGAACTAACACAGTGGACGCGAGCAAATATGGACAAGCCCTCGGCCTATTAGTACCGGTCACCTCCACCCATTACTGGGCTTCCAGATCCGGCCTATCAACCCAGTCGT